>CAVTMX010000001.1:0-158297 GCA_963735915.1 uncultured Acidobacteriaceae bacterium
CGGCGGCGGCGCTGTCCGGCTGCTGGCGCGCTTCGGCGAACAGTTGCTCGCGAGATTTGCGCACATCAGCGCGGGTGATGATGCTGTTGTTCACGCGCGCAACGATTTCTTCCACCACAGTATCGGAAACTGGAGTTTGCGCGGTGAGGAACGGGACTCCGAAGACCAGAAGGAGCAGAACCGGGATAATTCGCTTCATGCAGTACCTGAACGGGCGGACCTCCGCCGGACGAAGACTCACCTGAAATTTGAGGGTCACCTTTTTGCTATTCTACCGTTTCTTGGAGCAGTTCGCGGGGGGAAAACTCACGATTTCTTCCGGCGACCCGTATCGGGAGTTGCTCTCCCGAATCAAGACTAACCCGTGGCACTGCGTAGGTTTGCGTTGAATTCGCACGTACTCCGGTGTATGCTCTGCCATCAACATTCCACACGATGCCGGCGGGAAGCCCATGGCTAATGGCGACCTCATAGCCGGCGCTCGATCGCCGTGGATCGGGAAGACCTCAAACTGAGGGATGCGCTGCTCGGGGACCGGCTGTGACCGCTTGGCCTCATGGAGCGCTCCGAATCGTAGGCCCCTGAAGGATGCCGAAGACCACCAGCCCAACGCCCTATTACGAACCCAAAATCCTGCCGGCCCTGCGTCGCATCCAGGAGCAGTTTGGTTATCTGAAGCCTGAAGAGCTGCGCCGCTTTTCCAAGCGCGAAGAAATTCCTCTCTACCGTTTGCAGGAAGTGGCAAGTTTCTTCCCGCACTTCCGCCTGGCAGAAGCGCCTGCGGTAACGGTGCGGGTGTGCCGCGACATGGCGTGCCACATGAACGGCTCCGCGTCGCTTACCCAGGAGCTGGCCGCCCTGGCGAACGAGTTGAATGCGGGCACGGGCCAGAAGATCGCGGTCGAGGGCGTCTCCTGCCTGGGGCGATGCGATCGCCCGGTTGCGGTCTCGGTCTCGGCGGCAAGCAATCGCGGGCGGCACGAAGAGTTCTATTGCCTGGAGCGAGACGCGGCGGAGTTGAAGCGCATCGTCGGCGCTTGTGCCGACGGCACGCTGGTTCCTGACCAGGTCGATTCCGATGCCGGCCGCAGCTATCCCTCCGCTGACTGGCTGGTTGACCCATACAAGAATGGCGAGCGCGATTATGGCGCCCTGCGAAAAGTGGTCGCGATGCGCGACGATGCCCTGCGGCGCGCCGCGGAAGCCTCGCGAAGCACGCCTAAGCAACCCGCCGCGAAAGCCGGAGATGACGCGGCCCGGGGGCCGGGGGACACCAACAGCAGCGGGCCGGACGCCTGGGTAGAAGCCGTGCTGGCCGAAATGGACGCAGCGCACAGTAATCTTCGCGGCATGGGCGGCGCGGGCATCCCGCGATCCAGAAATGGCGCGACGTGCGCGACGCCATCCGAAGGCCCGCGGCCGCCGGACCGACAACCGCGGCTTCATCGTCGTCAACGGCGACGAGAGCGAGCCCGGCACGTTCAAGGACCGCGAGCTGCTGCTGCATGCCGCACCTGATCGTGAGGCGTGATCATCGCCGGGCTGATCACCGAGGCGACGCAGGGATTCATCTACATCCGCCACGAATACCCCGAACAGATCGGGCCTGCCGCGCCGAGATCCGCCGGGCCGAGAAACTGGGCGTTTGCGGCGGGGACGCGCTGCGCGCTCGGGCCGGTCCTTTCCGGTCTCGGTCTTCGTCAGCCCCGGCGGTTACATCTGCGGCGAACAAAGCGCGCTGATCGAGGCCATGAACGACCGGCGCGGCGAGCCGCGCAATCTTCCGCCCAAGCTCGAAACCAACGGGCTGGAGGATCTGCCGACCATTGTCAGCAACGTCGAAACCTACGCCTGGGTTCCCTATATCTGGGTCAAGGGCGGCAAGACCTACGCGGACCTGGCGTCAACAAGTGGCAAGGGCCGGCGGTTCTTTTCCGTCTCGGGCGACGTCAAGCGGCCGGGCGTCTACGAAGTGCCGATGGGCATGACGCTGCGCGAACTGATCACGGCGAGCGACTATTGCCAGGGCATCGTCGAGGGCCGGAAGCTCAAGGCATTCGCGCCCTCCGGCCCGTCGGGCGGATTTCTCCCCGCCAGGTTGACCGCCCGCGCCGGGCTGCCCGGGACAAGCAGTCCAACAAACAAAGCCTGGATCGAACTCGCCGAAGCGCCGCGGCTTCGACCCGCCGCCACCGAACTCGACATCCTCGACCTGGAACTGGAGCTCAATCTGTTCCGCGCCTTGAGCCCGACGCAGGCGCTGGGCGCAGGGCTGGTCGTTTATGCCGAAGGCCGCGACATGGTTGACCAGGCGGTCAACGCGATGGAGTTCTACCGCAACGAATCGTGCGGCAAATGCGTCCCCTGCCGCATCGGCTCGCAAAAGATGGCTTCCCTGGGCGCCCACCTGCTCAACGGCGAAATCAGGCCGGACGGCTGGAAGAGCGAACTCTCCCGCTGATGCAGCGACATGGGCAAGGCGATCGAGCGCTGCGTCGATCTGCGGCCTGGGCCGTTCGGTGCCGGTGCCGCTTCGCGCCGTCGTCAAGTATTTCGACGCGAAGACCTGGCATCTGGCTCCCTGGCGCGCGCGCAACGCCAGTTTCACCAGCCGAGCGCACTAAGCCGCTCCAGCACGACGCCCCTCATCCCCGAACCCGCAGCCGGGCTTTTCGTCCGCGACGACGACGAGGGACTGTTCAGCCGCGACAGCGACGGGCACCTCGTCCGGCTGGACGATCCGACGAATGGGACTACGGCAAAATCGTCACCCTCCAGGTCGACGGCCAGCCGTCCAGGTGCCGCTGGCCGGCCGCTCACCGACGCGCACGGGCAACCTCGTGCTCGACTTTGACGGACCGGACCACTCCGCGCTATACAACGATTTACGACGCCGCGTTGAGCTCATGACGTGACGGAACCCGGCGAGAAGCGAAAATCCCGATCCCATCCTGTGCCACCAGCCGCACATGAAGCCGGTGGCGGTGTGCCGGCTCTGCATCGTGCAGATCTACGGCCAGAAGCGGGGCAAGCGCGCGGCCGAGCGCAAGCTCCTGCCCGCGTGCCAGCATCAGGTCAAGGACGGCATGGAAGTCTTCACCATGAACGACGCCGGGCCCCGACGGCGAGCGCGTGCGGCGCGGTCAGGAACCCTGACGGAGTTGCTGGCGGCCGATCATCTCAAGCCCGCACCGCCCTCGCCGCCGGAACTGGCGCCGTACAACGAGCTCGGCATGATGTCCAACGCTGCGAGGCCGAGCCGCCCGCGTTCAAGCTCGACTCTGCTCTCCGACCCGCCTCCGCTCCGCCGTGGCGCCGCTCGCGGGCAGCCGCGGCTGGACGAGTCTTCGCCGGTCTTTCTGGTGGATCACAGCGCCTGCATTCTGTGCGACCGCTGCATCTCGCGCCTGCGACGAGGTGAAGCAAAACCACATCATCGGCCGCACCGGCAAGGGCGCCAGCGCCGGGATCGGGTTCGATCTCAGCGACCCCATGGGCGATTCGGGTTGCGTCCAGTGCGGCGAGTGCATGGTCTCCTGCCCGACCATCGGCGATCACCTTCAAGCCCGTCGGCGAAGGTCAAGGCCACACGTTGAGCTCATCAAGCCGAAGTCATCCCGCCTGCCGAACTGACGCCGACCCGATCTTCACCGGCATCCCGCCCAAGTTCCTGCTCTGGCAACAGGCCTGGTGGTCCGCCGCCGGTTTCGCGCCGGAGAAGTCCTGTGCCGCCAGGGCGACCCCGGGAACACCGCCTTCCTCATCAAGGGCGGCAGGCTCCAGGTCAAAGTTCACCCTCCCGCTCCCCCGCCAAGGGCATCGCTGCTCGGCGCCTTTCTTCCGGCCCATCGGCCCTAAGCCCGTCCTGCAGGTCGAGCTGACCCCGGCCAACCTCATCTTCGGCGAAATGGCCTGCCTGAGCGCGCCTGCCCCGCTCGGCCGACGTCGTCGCCCTGGAAGACGGCGAAGTTTGGGAATTGCGCCGCAACGTGCTGGACCGCCTCATGCGCTCCCCAGCCAGCGAGCGAGATTGAATCGAAGTACCGCCAGCGCGCCCTGCTTGACCGCGCTCGACCAGATTTGTTCCGCGGACATCCCGCAGGACGAATACAGAAAATCGTCGATTTCCTCCGCCAGCGAATCACCTTCGCCCGGGCCAACCCGGGCCAGACCATTTCCGCCAGGGCGAGCCGGCCGACAATTTCTACCTGATCCGCATGGGCCACATCCGGGTCAGCGTTGCCCGCTACGGACATGAAGCCGCCCATCGTCATCTCGCGTGGTCCGGGCGCGACTGCTCGGCGAAATCAGCCTGCTCGGCCTCTCCCAGAGCGATCGCCAGAATCGATCCGAGGAGGGAGCCGACCGTTATCTCCAGGACTTGTTCCGATCGCGACGGGCGGCGATCTGACCGGCGCCCTGCCCGCGGACCGCCACGGCAACCTGCACCGCCTTGGACCACCTCGAAATGGCGCGGCTCGACCGCGCGACTTCCTGGAGATGATCCGCTTCCCCAACGTCCTCGCCGCTGGCTGCATCGCCATCGACCGCCTGGGCAAGCGCGATCGGCCCCACCGCGCCTCGTCGAGCAGGGTCTCTACGAGGCGCGGAGCGTGCTCGTCCTCGACCTCGATTGCTGCACCCGCTGCGACGAATGCACCCGGGGCTGCATCCAGCGCCACGGAACGGAGTCCCATGGCGTGCCGATCACCCGGATGCTCCGCGACGGAAGGCGTTTCGGCAATTACATGGTCGCCACGTCGTGCCGCTCCTGCGAGACGCCCCATTGCATGACCGGCTGCCCGGTCGATTCCATCCATCGCGGCAAGCACCTGCAGATCGTCATCGAGGACCACTGCATCGGTTGCGGCCTGTGCGCCGAGAACTGTCCTTACGGCAGCATCTTCATCCCGCCGAACGAACGCGAACCAATGGAAGTCGAGGACGTTGAGCATCCGGGAGCAGACGCATTGGATCGCCCGCCCCCATGAGAGGGTGTTAAACCTACGCGCGGCGGCGGGGCATGAACATACTATCCCAACCCGCGCTGCGTGCGCGATGGGCGCACAACGCCGCCCACCGCATGACCGGTGACAGGCTGCTGGAACTGGTGCAGAAACATCGGCCGGAGGCGTAGCTTTCCGTCTCGCTCTATCCCGAGCGCGAAGCGCGCCACAAACCTGGCCCACGACGCAACAGGCTGCTGAAAAACTCGGTGTTGCAGCGCCTTTGTAACAGGGCACGAGTTTACTCAGGATTATCCCCTTGACTCAAACAGGGGGATGCGCGCACAATCTGAATCATGCTTGACATCGGAATTTTGTCAAGCTGATTGGTTTCATTACGTTTGTGCTCGTGCCTACATGGGGGTGCATGCTATGTTGACCCCTCCGCACAAAACTGACAAGGGAGCTTGGAGGGGGGGATTTATTGCGCTCGCCACTATCGGAGTTGTTCTGATCGTAATACAGGGTTACAGGTCGTACAGCTCTTCCAAACAGCTACAGGGTCAGTTGGTCAGGATTGAAACCAATACCGAACCACATCCGAAGCCGCAACATACTCATCTTGCGTCTACCTGGGACATGCGCGTGACCCACAGAAGTGGGCAGAAGGCGTTAAGCCTAAAATCGATATTGGTTATGCCAATGGGGGCGACTTGCGGTTCAAACGCCAAAAACGTACACAATCCTTGCTATAGTCCCGGTAGAAGCGTCTTCCAAAGCATTCTCTTCCTATCGTGATCAAATTTTAAGTGAAGCGCCACATACTGGCGGGAACCTTCCTGCCACGCCCCCTTTGGAGAGTACTTGACCTATGAAGGGGAGCCATTCAGCAAGGAAGACGCCGATAAGGTACATAGCGGTAAATACTGGGTCTGCGGTTTTAGCATTGCCTACTGGTCTGACGACTCTGGTGATTATGAGACAGACTTTGCGGGTTGCTCTGAAAGGCAACGCCAGATGGGAAAAACTGGAACTGGCGCGATTGTGACGATAGCAATAAGGAAACAACCCTGATGAGGAAAAAGTAATGCCTAGGCCGCAATGAGTTTCTTGTATTCAATATGTTCGCGTCCAGCATAGCGAGCAGCGTGTCGCGGAAAAGATAGGGGTTCTTGCGATTGTCGAAACGAAAGCACATTTCGTCAAGGTAGGCTTGTAGATGCTTGGCGCTGATTTTATGCCACGTACCGATGATGCCCCGCTTCAGCAGAGAGAATGCGGACTCAACCGTATTGGTGTAGATGTCTCCGTCAACATAGATGTCGCTTTGTGCTTGATCGTCTTGTGCTCTCCGAGCCGCCAGCATCACGCAGGCCTTCGGATAGCCGCCGAACTCGTCGGTCATAATCACGTCAACATCGCGGGAGATATTCTCCTTGATGTACTTCGCCAGCGTGCCGCTCTTTACATCCTGAGCATGAAAGAAGCGAAGTGCCGCCGGGGCCGCGCTGACGGATGCCAATAACAACCTGCTTTCGTGCATTCAGGACGTCCGGGCTTGTGCTGATGGCCTGCTTGCGTCCGCCGACAAAGGTTTCGTCTACTTCGATGGTTCCACCCATGGGCTTGCGGCTGAGTGCTGGCAGCGGCATGCGGCACGAATCCGGTGGCACAGATACCATGCCGTCTTGTAGCTCTTCTCTCCAAGCATCCGGTAGACCTGACTTGCGGAAATTCCTTTCTTGGATTCGGTCATCAGATACGTAATGAAAAACCACTTAGTCAGTGGCAGGTGGGAGTCATGGAACATGGTTCCCACGGTCACAGAGAATTGGTAATGGCATGAATTACAGTCAAACACCTTGCGCTCGTTTACTGGCGTCACCTTATCGTGACCGCAGCGCAAGCAGGTTATGCCTTGGGGCCAGCGCAGATGTTCCAGTGCTTCGCGGCACTTCTGGTCTGTTCCAAAGTACTCGACCAGCGTCATCAGATCGACAGAAGCAGGGGTCATAACGTCACCATGCCAAAGAAGATTAAGAAGCACCCAATCGAGATGACCAGCGACGAACTAGCGGCGCATGTGTTCCACCCGAAGTGTTCAAGGCATTGCGAAAGGGATTGCCGAGCACAACGCGCCGACAACGCCAGCAAAATCAACCCGAAAGCGTGCCAAATGAATCATCTAGCACAAAGTAGCAAAGACTCTCGTTTGAGTCAAGGGGATAATCCTCAGTTTACTCGTGCCGAAAACAGTCCAATTTATTATTCTAGTCGGTTTCAACCGACGTTATACGGGTGTATCGCCGGCGGTGAAAAGTCGGCTCGCAAGAGCAAAAAAAACTCGTTCGGCACGAATAAACTCGTGCCCCGTTACAAAACATTTCTGATCCCGAGTTTTTCAGCAGACTGGTAAGTCGTGGGTCAGCGCAACGACCCGCTCCGCGCGGTACAGCGTGATATTGTGGGCTGCTCGCCCGCTATCGGAGGACTGTTCATGTCGGTGCCCATCAAATGCGAGTGCCCCAAATGCCACGCTGACCGGACCATGCTGGACACCAGCTTCGGGCTCCCCGGAAACATAGCGCCCGAAGCCCAGCCACCCGAAGGCGAGGCCGTCAACCTCACCTGCGCCATGAAGGTGCGCCTGGTCCTCTGCCCGCGTTGCCACCTGATCGAGCTATACCACGATGTGGGATCGCCCAAGCTCTGCTGACCCCGCGTTGGCCGCCGGCTTTATCCGCCTGGCAACCCCGCCGCGACTCCCCGCAAACGCATCTTACCTGCTGCACGGAGGTCTGAACGCGACTCTTAATTTGGATTGGTATCGCCGCCTTGCTTCTGGGAATCCTTGCTTTCGTGGTGCCCGTACCGGTCAACCATTCCCACGGTGCGAAAGTCGGAGACGCTTCCATCAGCATCACGACCCATGACCAAGAGAAGCTGTCTCCGGCCGTGGGCGGCGTGCTCTGCGCCGCCGGAGTCGTCCTGCTGATTGTCGGCGCCCGCAAGGCCAGCGCTTAGGCGTTGGTCTGCTGCCGTTCGCCAACACGCGACATCGCGTCCCAGGAATAGGGCACGTGGTGCCCGCAGGAGATGCATATCTAAAGGTCTCATCCTTGATCGTCATTACGCGGCTAAGCCGCGGACCATGGCACCAAACAGCCAATCGAACGCACGCATCCATTGCGAGTTCGCAGGCGCGAACTCCAACGATAAACATTTTCCATGGTGGTAGCCTTCCAGCTCTGCTTATGCAAACAGAGTGCCTTACAAACGTGCGTTAATTTTCAGGCACTTACGCGGTTATACGAGCACACCATAGGGCAAAACGGGGTACGCACGGAAGTTCTTACACCGTCGGGGTTGGTAATCCGAATACAGGCAAGCCGATCCGTCTTTACATCGACGCGCTCGGCGGCGTTCGATCAGGACGTACGCTAGCCCCCAAGCGCATTGATCGCCGGCATCCTGTTATTCCGCTCGGTCTTTGCTTTCCTTGGCGGCCTTCTGTCCCTCCCGAGTCTGCACCTGTTCACCAGCCAACAGTTGCGTCCCGCCAAGCGACAAGCAAAGACCGTAGCCGCGTCGCCCAAACTGGTCTGAGCAACATGGCCAGTGACCGGCGATCAATGCGCTTGGGGGCAAGCGTACGTCCTGATCGAACGCCGCCGAGCGCGTCGATGTAAAGACGGATCGGCTTGCCTGTATTCGGATTACCAACCCCGACGGTGTAAGAACTTCCCTGCGTAACCCCGTTCTGCCCTATCGTGCTGCTCGTATAACCACGTAAGTGCCTGAAAATTAACGCACGTTTGTAAGGCACTCTGTTTGCATAAGCAGAGCTGGAAGGCTACCACCATGGAAAATGTTTATCGTTCGGAGTTCGCGCCTGCGAACTCGCAATGGATGCGTGCGTTCGATTGGCTGTTTGGGTGCCATCATCGGCGGCTTAGCCGCGTAATGACGATCAAGGATGAGACCTTCCAGATATGCATCTCCTGCGGGCACCACGTGCCCTATTCCTGGGACGCGATGTCGCGTGTTGGCGAGCGGCAGCAGACCAACGCCTAAGCGCTGGCCTTGCGGGCGCCGACAATCAGCAGGACGACTCCGGCGGCGCAGAGCACGCCGCCCACGGCCGGAGACAGCTTCTCTTGGTCATGCGTCGTGATGCTGATGGAAGCGTCTCCGACTTTCGCACCGTGGGAATGGTTGACCGGTACGGGCACCACGAAAGCAAGGATTCCCAGAAGCAAGGCGGCGATACCAATCCAAATTAAGAGTCGCATTCAGACCTCCGTGCAGCAGGTAAGATGCGTTTGCGGGGAGTCGCGGCGGGGTTGCCAGGCAGGATAAAGCCGGCGGCCAACGCGGGGTCAGCAGAGCTTGGGCAATCCCACATCGTGGTATAGCTCGATCAGGTGGCAACGCGGGCAGAGGACCAGGCGCACCTTCATGGCGCAGGTGAGGTTGACGGCCTCGCCTTCGGGTGGCTGGGCTTCGGGCGCTATGTATCCGGGGAGCCCGAAGCTGGTGTCCAGCATGGTCCGGTCAGCGTGGCATTTGGGGCACTCGCATTTGATGGGCACCGACATGAACAGTCCTCCGATAGCGGGCGAGCAGCCCACAATATCACGCTGTACCGCGCGGAGCGGGTCGTTGCGCTGACCCACGACTTACCAGTCTGCTGAAAAACTCGGGATCAGAAATGTTTTGTAACGGGGCACGAGTTTACTCGTGCCGAACGAGTTTTTTTTGCTCTTGCGAGCCGATTTTCAGCCGGCGATACACCCGTATAACGTCGGCTGAAACCGACTAGAACAATAAATTGGGCTGTTTTCGGCACGAGTAAACTGAGGATTATCCCCTTGACTCAAACGAGAGTCTTTGCTACTCTGTGCTAGATGGTTCATTTGGCACGCTTCCGGGTTGATTTTGCTGGCGTTGTCGGCGCGTTGTGCTCGGCAATACTTTTCGCAAGTGCTTGAACACTTTCGGGTGGAACACATGCGCTGCTAGTTCGTCGCTGGTCATCTCGATTGGGTGCTTCTTAATCTTCTTTGGCATGGTGACGTTATGACCCCTGCTTCTGTCGATCTGATGACGCTGGTCGAGTACTTTGGAACAGACCAGAAGTGCCGCGAAGCACTGGAACATCTGCGCTGGCCCCAAGGGCATAACCTGCTTGCGCTGCGGTCACGATAAGGTGACGCCAGTAAACGAGCGCAAGGTGTATGACTGCAATTCATGCCATTACCAATTCTCTGTGACCGTGGGAACCATGTTCCATGACTCCCACCTGCCACTGACTCAGTGGTTTTTCATTACGTATCTGATGACCGAATCCAAGAAAGGCATCTCCGCAAGTCAGGTCTACCGGATGCTTGGAGAGAAGAGCTACAAGACGGCATGGTATCTGTGCCACAGGATACGGGCCGCAATGACCGCTACCGACAGCTCAGCCGCAAGCCCTGGGCGGAACCATCGAAGTAGACGAAACCTTTGTCGGCGGTCGCAAGCAGGGCCATCAGCACAAGCCCGGACATCCTGAATGCACGAAGCAGGTTGTTATCGGCATCAGGCAGCGCGGCCCCGGCGGACAGCTTCGCTTCTTTCATGCTCAGGACGTAAAGAGCGGCACGCTGGCGAAGTACATCAAGGAGAATATCTCCCGCGATGTTGACGTGATTATGACCGACGAGTTCGGCGGCTACCCGAAGGCGCTGCATGATGCTGGCGTGCTCGGCGAGCACAAGACGATCAAGCACAAAGACCACATCTATGTTGACGGAGACATCTACACCAATACGGTTGAGTCCGCATTCTCTCTGCTGAAGCGGGGCATCATCGGTACGTGGCATAAAATCAGCGCCAAGCATCTACAAGCCTACCTTGACGAGATGTGCTTTCGTTTCGACAATCGCAAGAACCCCTATCTTTTCCGCGACACACTGCTCGCTATGCTGGACGCGAAGCATGTTGAATACAAGAAACTCATTGCGGCCTAGGCATTACTTTTTCCTCATCAGGGTTGTTTCCTTATTGCTATCGTCACAATCGCGCCAGTTCCAGTTTTTCCCATCTGGCGTTGCCTTTTCAGAGCAACCCGCAAAGTCTGTCTCATAATCACCAGAGTCGTCAGACCAGTAGGCAATGCTAAAACCGCAGACCCAGTATTTACCGCTATGTACCTTATCGGCGTCTTCCTTGCTGAATGGCTCCCCTTCATAGGTCAAGTACTCTCCAAAGGGGGCGTGCGCAGGAAGGTTCCCGCCAGTATGTGGCGCTTGGCTTAAAATTTGATCACGATAGGAAGAGAATGCTTTGGAAGACGCTTCTACCGGGACTATAGCAAGGATTGTGTACGTTTTTGGCGTTTGAACCGCATACTCGCCCCCATTGGCATAACCAATATCGATTTTAGGCTTAACGCCTTCTGCCCACTTCTGTGGGTCACGCGCATGTCCAGGGTAGAACACAAGATGAGTATGTTGCGGCTGCGGATGTGGTTCGGTATTGGTTTCAATCCTAACCAACTGACCCTGTAGCTGCTCGGAAGCCTTGTACGACCTGTAACCCTGTATTACGATCAGAACAACTCCGACAATGGCGAGCGCAATAAATCCGCCCCTCCAAGCTCCCTTGTCAGTTTTGTGCGGGGGATTCAACGTCACATGCACCCCCATGTAGGCGAGCACAAACGTGATGAAGCCGATGGCTGACGAGATTCCGATGTCAAGCATGATTCAGATTGTGCGCGCATCCCCCTGTTTGAGTCAAGGGGATAATCCTGAGTAAACTCGTGCCCTGTTACAAAGCGCTGCAACACCGAGTTTTTCAGCAGCCTGTTGCGTCGTGGGCCAGGTTTGTGGCGCGCTTCGCGCTCAGGATGTAGCGAGACGGAAAGCTACGCCTCCGGCCGATGTTTCTGCACCAGTTCCAGCAGCCTGTCACCGGTCATGCGGTGGGCGGCGTTGTGCGGGCACTCGCGCACGCAGCGCGGGTTGGGATGATCTTCATGCCCCGCCGCATCGCATAGGTCGCACACCGCCGCCTTGGGGCGGGCGATCCAATGCGTCTGTCCCGGATGCTCAACGTCCTCGACTTCCATTCGTTCGCGTTCGTTCGGCGGCATGGCGATGTTGCCGTAAGGACAGTTGCGGGCGCACAGGCCGCAGCCGATGCAGTGGTCTTCGATGACGATCTGCAGGTGCTTGCCGCGATGGATGGAATCGACAGGGCAGCCGATCATGCAATAAGCGTCCTTGCAGGAGCGGCATGAGGTGGCCACCAGGTAGTCGCCGAAGCGCATGCCTTCGCGCAGCAGCCGGGTGATGGGGTAGCCGTGCGACCCCTCGCCGTGTTGCCGGGCGCACGCCTTGACGCACTCGTCGCAGCGGGTGCAACTGTCGAGATCGAGCACCAGCAGGCTCTGCCCCTGATAGAGACCCTGCTCGATGTAGGGAGCGGTGAGCGGCCGATTGCGATTGCCCAGGCGCTCCATGGCGATGCCAACCAGCGTGCACAGCACCTTGGGGAAGCGCACTGCCATCTCGAGGCAGGTTTCGCGGTCGAGCCGTGCCAATTCGACATGGTCCAACGCGGTGCAGGTTGCCGAGCGTCTGCCGGGCGGCATCGCCTCCGCGCGCCGGCCTTGGGTCGCGCCGGAGAGAATCCTGAGCAGCCTGTGGCACACCTCCTCGACCGGCTGCTGGAGATCGCTCTGCGAGATGGCCAGCATCCCGATCTCGCCCAGCACGGTGCCCGGGCCTTGAAAGAACATGGTAGCGGGGTGCGAGTTTTTCCTGACGCCAACGCGCACGTGCCCGAGGCGGACCAGGTAGAAGCCGTCGGCCGACTCGTCCTGCTTAAAGATGTCCTGGCCGGGGCTCACCCGCACGAAACGAAGATGCGGCTGAAGGAACTGGCTGCACTCGCGGACTTCGGTCGTCGTGAGGCCGCGGAACAAGTCTGAAGTCTCCAGCGCGGTCTGCAAGGCGCGATCGCGATAGATGCGCTCGAACAGCGCACGCTGTTTCGGGGAGCGCATCATGCGGTCCAGCACGTTGCGGCGCACCTCCCAAACTTCGCCATCGTCAATGGCAGAGATGTCGGCGCTGCGCGGCATGCCGCTCAGCGATGCCATCTCGCCCAGAATCACGTCAATCTCGGGGGTTCGCACCTGGCGCACGAGGGGCTCGACCGGCCGGCCGTAGCCGTCGATGCGCTTGCCCTGCGGCCAAACGCTGACCTCCAGGCGGCCTCGCCGCATGAGAAAGGCGGAGTGGCCGGGCTCGCCCTGGCGGCAGAGCACCTCGCCGGCATGCAAGCGGCGGCGCAGCACCAGGTGCCGTTGCCAGAGCAGGAACTTCGCCGGCATCTCCGCGAAAAACGGGTCCTGCTTCAGCTCCTTGATGGGGATCACTTCCGCGTTGCCGCCGTTCACCTTGGCCTTTACCTCGCCGATGGGGCGGAAGGTGATGGCCGAGGTCGGGCACGAGACCATGCATTCGCCGCATTGCACGCAGCTGGAGCCGAACATGTAGTTGTTCAGGTCGAAGCCGATGCCGGCGCTGCGCCCCTTGCCGGTGCGGCCGATGACGAAGTTGTTCTTCACATCGTTGCAGGCGCGCGAGCAGCGGTCGCAGAGAATGCAGGCGCTGTGATCGACGAGAAACACGGGCGAGGAAGCGTCCAGGCCGCGGCTGCCGGCGGGCGGCGCCACTGGCGGAAGCGGCGTCGGGCCGGAGGCGAGAGCCGGAGCCGCGAAACGCGAGCGGCCCAACTCGAGGCGATTGGCCATCTGTTGCAGCTCGTTGTACTCGGCCAGTTCGGCGGCCGGCGCAGGTGCGGGCGCCGGCTTCAGGTGATCGGCGGTCAGCAGTTCGGTCACGACCCTCACCGAGCGCCTCACCCGCTCTCCATCTGCGCCGGGGTCGTTCATGGTGAAGACTTCCATGCCGTCCTTCACCTGATGCTGGCAGGCCGGCAGCAGCTTGCGCTCGGCGCTGCGCTTACCCTCGCGTAATCCGTAGATCTGGACCATGCACAGCCGGCAAACGGCCACGGGCTTCATGTGGGGCTGGTGGCACAGGATGGGAACGGAAATTTCCTTTTCGCCGGGACCGCAGCGGTTATTCAGCTCGACGATGGCGTCGTAGATGGTGGTGTAGCGCGGGGTGGTGCGGCCGTTGGCGTCCTGGAGAATGTTGCCCTGCGCGTCTTTCAGCGGCTCGGCCAGCGGAACTTCGACGGCGCGCCCGTCTACCTTGATGGTGACGAGCTTCCCGTAGTCGGCCTCAACTGGCGCATCCAGGCGCACGAGCTGCCCGTTGATGTCGCGGCTGAACAGTCCCTCGTCGTAATCGCGCGGACCCAGCGGCAGTTCAGGAATGAAAGGCATCGTGCTGCATCCTCAGGCGCCCGCAGCATGCGAGCGCTGCTGTTGCGCGTGAACCAGGAAACCATCAAGGTCTTCGGCGAAATAATTGATCAGGGTGCCAATCGGCATCGGCACCGAACGTCCCAGGCCGCAGATGGAGGAAAGGTTCATCACCTCGCACAGCTCGTTGACCAGCGGCAGCAGAGACTCGTTCCACTCCCTGGCCTCAATCCGGCCGGCCAGCAGGTTGCTGCCCAGGTTGGCGATCTTTTGCGAGCCCACTCGGCAGGGCACGCACTTGCCGCAGGACTCGTTGCGGTAAAACTCGAGCGCGTTGACCGCCTGCTCCGCCATGTTGCGGCCGTCATGGTACACGGCCAGACCTGCGCCCAAAGCATGCGTCGGACTAATGGCGCGGAACAGGTCAAGCTCCAGTTCGAGATCGAGGATGTCGACGTCTTTGGCTGCCGGGTCCAAACCTCGACGCGCGGCCAGCGCCTCCCATTCGTCTTTGGACCGCTTGTCCGGAAAGGCGGGAACCGGAATCCGGGCCGGGAGGAATCCGCCGGACGGACCGGAGGGCGCGAACGCTTTCAGCTTGCGGCCTTCGGAGATGCCCTGGCAATAGCGCTCGCCGCAGATGAGTTCCCGCAACATCATCCCCATGGGCACTTCGTAGACGCCGGGGCGATTCACGTCACCGCAAACCGAGAAGAACCGCCGGCCCTTGCGCTTGTTGACGCCCAAATCGCATAGCTCTTGCCCGCCGTTCAGCACGATGTACGGTACCCAGGCGTACGTCTCGACGTTGCTGAGCAAGGTCGGGCGGTCATCGAGGCCGTTGGTCTCGAGTCCGGGCGGAAGATTACGCGGCTCGCCACGGCGATCGCTCATGGCTTCGATCAACGCGCTTTGCTCGCCGCAGATGTAGCCGCCCGGGCTGACAAACACCGCGACCGGGAAGGGCCGGCCCGAGCCGCGCGCGTCCATGCCGCAGAGGCCCTGCTTCTCGGCGCGTTGGATCTCGGCGCGGCAGGCGCCAATCTGCTCGGCGAACTCGTGCCGGATATAAATGAAGCCTTGGGTGGCATTGGTGATCAGCCCGGCGATGATGACAGCCTCTATCACCAGGTGAGGACAATGCAGCAGGAGCTCGCGGTCTTTGAAGGTGCCGGGCTCGCTCTCGTCACCGTTCACCACCACAAAGGCGCGGCCGTCGGATCCACGGCCACGGGCCTTCGCGACGGCCACGCGCACGTCGCGCCACTTCTGCGTCGCCGAGATGCCCGCGCCGCCCATGCCGCGAAGATTACTGTGCGCTGCGTCCATTTCGGCCAGCACGGCTTCTACCCAGGCGTCCGGCCCGCTGCTGTTGGTGTCCCCCGGCCCCCGGGCCGCGTCATCTCCGGCTTTCGCGGCGGGTTGCTTAGGCGTGCTTCGCGAGGCTTCCGCGGCGCGCCGCAGGGCATCGTCGCGCATCGCGACCACTTTTCGCAGGGCGCCATAATCGCGCTCGCCATTCTTGTATGGGTCAACCAGCCAGTCAGCGGAGGGATAGCTGCGGCCGGCATCGGAATCGACCTGGTCAGGAACCAGCGTGCCGTCGGCACAAGCGCCGACGATGCGCTTCAACTCCGCCGCGTCTCGCTCCAGGCAATAGAACTCTTCGTGCCGCCCGCGATTGCTTGCCGCCGAGACCGAGACCGCAACCGGGCGATCGCATCGCCCCAGGCAGGAGACGCCCTCGACCGCGATCTTCTGGCCCGTGCCCGCATTCAACTCGTTCGCCAGGGCGGCCAGCTCCTGGGTAAGCGACGCGGAGCCGTTCATGTGGCACGCCATGTCGCGGCACACCCGCACCGTTACCGCAGGCGCTTCTGCCAGGCGGAAGTGCGGGAAGAAACTTGCCACTTCCTGCAAACGGTAGAGAGGAATTTCTTCGCGCTTGGAAAAGCGGCGCAGCTCTTCAGGCTTCAGATAACCAAACTGCTCCTGGATGCGACGCAGGGCCGGCAGGATTTTGGGTTCGTAATAGGGCGTTGGGCTGGTGGTCTTCGGCATCCTTCAGGGGCCTACGATTCGGAGCGCTCCATGAGGCCAAGCGGTCACAGCCGGTCCCCGAGCAGCGCATCCCTCAGTTTGAGGTCTTCCCGATCCACGGCGATCGAGCGCCGGCTATGAGGTCGCCATTAGCCATGGGCTTCCCGCCGGCATCGTGTGGAATGTTGATGGCAGAGCATACACCGGAGTACGTGCGAATTCAACGCAAACCTACGCAGTGCCACGGGTTAGTCTTGATTCGGGAGAGCAACTCCCGATACGGGTCGCCGGAAGAAATCGTGAGTTTTCCCCCGCGAACTGCTCCAAGAAACGGTAGAATAGCAAAAAGGTGACCCTCAAATTTCAGGTGAGTCTTCGTCCGGCGGAGGTCCGCCCGTTCAGGTACTGCATGAAGCGAATTATCCCGGTTCTGCTCCTTCTGGTCTTCGGAGTCCCGTTCCTCACCGCGCAAACTCCAGTTTCCGATACTGTGGTGGAAGAGATCATCGCGCGCGTCAACAACAACATCATCACCCGGGCGGACCTGCGCAAAGCCCGCGAACAGCTGTACACCGAGGCACAGCAGCAGCAGGATAAGACGGCCGCTGAACAAACGGCCCGCGAGCATGAGAAAGATCTGCTGCGCGATCTAATCGATCAGCAACTGCTGTTGCAGAAGGCGCAGGACCTGGGCATCAGCGCCGACACCGAACTGGTGAAGCGGCTGGACGAGCTGCGCAAGCAGATGAATGCCTAGCTCGATGGAAGATCTGGAGAAGGCGGCGCAGGCACAGGGAATCTCGTTCGAAGATTTCAAACAGAACATGAAGAACAACATCCTGACCCAGCGCGTGATTGGTCAGGAGGTCGGCGGACACATTAACGTCTCCAATCAGGAGATCCAGCAATATTACGATCAGCACAAGGCAGAGATGGAGCGGCCGGAACAGGTGCGGCTCAGCGAGATTTTGATCTCGACGCAAACGTCCGGCGCGGTGAAGACCGCCAAGGGCGACGCACTGCCGGCGCCCCCCAGCGCTGACGCTGTGGCGCAGGCGCAAGCCAAAGCCAATCAGGTTTACGAGATGCTGCAGAAGGGCGGCAACTTCGATGACCTGGCCAAGAAGTACTCCAACGGCCCGACAGCTACGCTGGGCGGCGACCTGGAATACTTCAAGCGCGGTACATTGTCCAAGGATTTGGAGTCGCAGGTCTTCGCTCTACAGGCTGGGCAGTACACTCAGCCCGTCCGCACCAATCAGGGATTCGTGATCCTGAAGGTGACCGAACATCAGACGGCCGGCGTACCGCCGCTGAAGGATGTTGAAACCCAGATTCAAGAGCAGATTTACGTGACCAAGATGCAGCCGGCGCTGCGCGAATATCTCACCAAGTTGCGCGAAGAAGCTTACATCGATATCAAGGCGGGATATCTGGATACCGGCGCCAGCCCCAATGAAACCAAGCCGATCTACACCACCGCAGCCAACGCGGACACCAACGCCAACAAGGAAAAGAAGAAGAAGAAACTGGGGCTGTTCTAGCCGTCAGCCCCACTCATCCGAAAAGAGCGGATGAGTGGAGCACCGGCGCCTCTACTCGTTGCGCAACGCGACCATGGGATCGACGCGGGTCGCCCGTCGCGCGGGAACATACGACGCGACCAGCGCCACCACCAGCAACACCAGGGACACGGTCGTGAGGGTCAGCCAATCGGTCGAACTCACGCCATACAGCACATCCGCCATAGCCCGGCTCAACACCATGCCAAGAATGAGCGCAGCCACGGCGCCCAGGCCAACGCCCATGAAGGTCGCAATCACGCCCTGGCGTATCACCAGCTTCAAGATGTTTTCCGGCTGCGCACCCAGCGCCATCCGGATGCCAATCTCGCGCGTGCGCTGCGCCACCGAATAGGAAATCAGGCCGTACAAGCCGACGATGGCCAAAATCAGCGCCAGGCTGGCGAAGCTTCCAATCAGATAGAAGGGATAGCGCCGCAGAAACACCGCGGGCGAACGGTCGACGAAATCCTGCAACGCCTCCGGCTGCATGAAGGCGAGTTCCGGATCGACGGCGTTGACGGTGGTGCGCACCGCGCCTACCAGACGCGCCGGGTCGCCTTGCGTACGCACCACGTAATTCAAATAGCCGGTGTAGCCGGAATCCTGGTCGAGCGCGAAATACGATGGTTGGCGACGGCGGCGAGGCGAGATTGTCTTCCGCCACGTCGCCTACCACTCCCACAATCTCGCGGAAGGGCTCGTCATGGATCAGCGTGGTGCGCAGTTGCTTGCCCAGCGGATCCTCATCGGGCGCGAGATAGCGCTTCACCCACGCCTGGTTCACGATGACGACCCAGGGGCGGCCGAGGACGTCGGAGGAGTTGAACAGCCGCCCGCGCAACAAGGGGACCTTCATTGCGGAAAAGTAGTCCCAGTCCACGCGACGCCAAAGCGCCGACTCCTCTTCGCCCGGGGCCACGGTGTGTCCCGCAATCTGGAAACGGGTAGTCAGTGCGGTTTCCGATGGCAGGCAAGGCGCTGGTCCCGGAGGCGCCCCTGCACACCCGGCAGGGCCCGCAGACGCTGGAGAAACTCGTTCTTGAAGCGCAGGCCATTCGGGTTGCTGAACGGCCACTGCTTTTCTACCGGGTACGAGGCGCCCGGGAGGTACACCGCGAAGGCCAGCACGTGTTCCGGCTCGAAGCCGGGGTCCTGGCGCAGCAGACTGCGAACGCTGCGCAGCATCAGACCGCCGGCCACCAGCAACAGCACCGAGATGCCAATCTCAAAGATGACCATCGCATTGCGCAGCCGCGCGTGGCTCCCGCTGGTGCCCCCGCGCGATTCATCCTTCAGAATGTCGCTGAGCCGAGTCTGCGGTACGGAGAGCGCCGGGCCCACACCAAAGAGGATCGCGGTCAATAGCGTGATGGCGGCAACGAAGCCGAGCACCGGCAAGCTGACGCCCACGTCATACAGATAAGGCATGGCGGAGAGCTGCGCGTCGGGAAGCGAGCGCACCAGCAGCCACAGCCCGAGCCATGCCGCCAAGAACCCGATCACCGCCCCGGAGATGGACAGCAGCAGGCTTTCCGCCAGCAATTGCACGATTAGGTGGCGCTGGTTGGCGCCCAGCGCGCTGCGTACGGCGAATTCGCGGCGACGATCGATGGAGCGGCTCATCAGCAAATTGGCCACGTTGGCGCAGGCGATGAGCAGGACGAAGCCGACCGCCCCAAACAGGATCCACAGCAACGGGCGGACATTGCCAACGATCTGATCGCGCAGGGGCGCCAGGCTGACGAGGATGGCGGCATCGTCGACAGGATATTGCCGATCGAGCCGCGCCATAATGGTTTGCATTTCGGCGTTCGCCTCGGGCAACGTCGTCTGCGGCCGCAAGCGGGCGATGACGCTGAGCCAGCGCCCATTGCGCGCTGTCGCCTCGTAGTTATTCAGGTGCATCGGCACCCAGAAGGCATTCACGCCCGCGGGCGAGAACTCAAAGTTGCGCGGCAGGACGCCGACGATGGTCACCGGCTTGTCGTCCATGCGGAGGACGCGGCCGATGACCTTCGGATCGCCGCCGAAATCGCTCTTCCAGTAGTTGTAGCTCAGGATGGCGACGTTGGGGCCGGGGCCCTCGGGAAGGTCCTCGCCGGGCAGAAAGTCGCGGCCGAGAATGGGGGTGACGCCCAAGGTCGAGAAGAAGTTCACAGTCACCATGGCGCAGAACAGCGTCTTGGGCTCGCCGTTGCCGGTGACGGTGAAGGCATCCGGAGCATGGCCGGCCAGCGACTCGAAGCTCCTGGCGTCGCGCGCCCAATCCTGAAAGTCGGGGTAGGAAGCAGTGTAGGCGCAGCAGGTCTGGTGGTGACTCTCGCCGATGGTGATTCACCGGCCGGGATTGCGAAACGGCAACGGCCGCAGCAAAACCGGATAGACGACGGAGAAGATCGCCGTGTTGGCGCCAATGGCGAGCGCCAGGGTGATGATGGCCGCGGCCGTGAAGCCCGGACTGCGCCGCAACATGCGCAGTCCATAACGAAAATCCTGGCGGAGGGTACCCATGAATACAAGTGCGCTGGTCGCGGCGGCACGGCCAACTTGTTCGCCACGGGCAGTGCTGTGCGAATCATAGCGTAGTTCGCAGTCAGCCGATAGGGCGATGAACGCAGTGGTAACGAGTCAGCGCGAGAATCATGCTGCGTTAGACTCCGCCGCAGGATCCGCTGACTCGGACCTCTCAAGATCGGAGATCGCCAGCAGGATTGACCGTTTCAGTTGGAGCCACGTGGGGTCATTCGGCGAGAGGCTCTCGCTGGCTTCAATCTCTCGCAAGGTGGCCCGGAGGGTATCAATGAGGTCGGGGTTCCGGCGTTTCATCATGGGGCTGGACGCTTATCGCATTTGATGCCAAGCTGCTGGACGTGGTTTCCGGCAAGACTCGCTTCTGGTTCTCGCGCGCTTCAGCGGTGCCGAAGAATCGTTCCTCCCGGCCTGGGCATCTCTTACCCTTTCGCCGTTCGCCAATTCCGTTCTTACGCAAGGTTGCCGGTAGTGGGTCGGTTGAAATCAGTGGTCAGCACACGGGTGGAGCACGCCTTCAGGCGCGCATATCAGGTCGCTTTTTCGAGGCGCGCTTTAGCGCCTGAGGTACATTTTCCTTTACCCTCAGCGGCTGAAGCCGCACCGCAAGTTAGAATGCCTCGACTGCACGCCTGAAAGGCGTGCTCCACCCGAGTCATGAGATTTGAAACTGCCCACTGCCGACAGGTTCAGCGCAACTAAGGAAGCTTGATGGCAAGCACGACCATTGCCGGCGCAGGCGGGATGAGCATAAGCCGCCCGGTCTCCAGCCCGTGGCTCATCGCGGTCTCGGTCATGCTGGCCACGTTCATGGAGGTGCTGGACACCTCCATTGCATCGGTGGCCTTGCCGTACATCGCCGGCAGCCTCTCGGCCACCAACGACGAAGCCACCTGGGTGCTCACCAGCTATCTGGTGGCCAACGCGATCATACTGCCGGCCAGTTCGTGGTTCTCGTTGAGGTTCGGACGCAAGCGCTTCCTCATCACCTGCATTGGCATTTTCACTGTGTCGTCGTTTGCCTGCGGGGCGGCGACCAGTCTGTGGATGATCCTGCTGGCGCGCGCGGTGCAGGGCGCGGGCGGCGGCGCGTTGCAGCCGTTGTCGCAGTCCATCCTGCTGGAGAGCTTTCCGCCCGAGAAGCGCGGCTCGGCGCTGGCCGTTTTTGCTCTGGGCGTGGTGGTCGCGCCGGTGCTGGGACCTACGCTAGGCGGATATCTCACCGATACCTACTCGTGGCGCTGGGCCTTCTACATCAACATCCCGATTGGAATTTTCGCCATCCTGATGATCCTGCGCTTCGTTGAGGACCCGCCCTACATCAAGAATGCGAAGCCGGGAAGAATTGACGCCATCGGACTGGGCTTGCTGGCGGTTTGGCTGGGCGCCTTGCAGATCATCCTGGACAAGGGCCAGGAGGACGACTGGTTCGGCGCGACCTGGATCCGTTGGGCGGCCCTTATTCTTGTGGTCGGGTTTGTTGCTTTCCTAATTCGCGAGCTGACGGCCAAAAAGCCGCTGGTCGATCTGCGCGTCTTTCGATACCGTAACTTCGCGTTGGGCTGCATCCTGATCGCGCTCTTTGGAGGTGCCCTTTATGGGCTGATCACCTTGTTGCCGCTGTTCTATCAGGAATTGCTGGGGTATACCGCATACGCTGCCGGCTGGGCGGTGGCGCCGCGCGGCATTGGCGCAATCATCGCCTTGCCGATCATCGGTCTCCTGACCAGCAAAATTGATAATCGATTTCTCATTGCGGCCGGCTTCCTCATGTTCGCCATCGCGGGTCTTTGGTTTGGCGATGTGAACCTGGCGATATCGCAGTGGTCATTCTTGTGGGCCATCGTGCTCAGCGGGTTTGGTTCCGGAGCGATTTTTGTGCCGCTTTCGACGGTGACTGTCGCCCCCTTACCGAACGAGGAGATTGGGAACGCCAGCGGACTTTACAACCTGTTCCGCAACGTGGGCGGCAGCATTGGTATTTCCATCGTGAACACCATCGTCGCGCGCCATGAGCAGTTGCACCAGAACGAACTGGTGCATTCGCTCACCCCCAGCAGCCCGCTCTTCCAGAACCAGTTGCACGCGCTGGAGCAGTATTTGTACACGCAAGGCTACGGCCCGGTGGAGGCGATGCATAAAGCTTATGCGTTGATCGGCGGCGAACTATCGGCACAGGCCCGGCTCTGGTCTTACGTAGACGACTTCCGCTACATGGCGCTGGTGTGCTTCGCCTGCATCCCGGTCGTTTTCCTGTTCAAGAAGGCGGTCAGGCGCCCCGGCGCGCAGGCCATCGGGCATTGATGGGACGTACACTCTTTTTCGTATCGAATCCATCTGGTGCCCCAGGTTCGCCCATCGGCCGGGCTAGCCTAGGTCCCATACCCGCTCCGCCCAGGTTAGCGTCCAAAGGAAGGACGCGAACCCGTTCGACAAGCTCAGGGCTACGCTCAGGGCAGGCTCTGGGGCACCTCGTTGTTTCATTGGTAATCGCGTAGCGTGCCTGGTGCGAGTCACTTGTATTGTGCAATGCCTTGCAGGGAGAGCAATAGTCTACGTTCGCTTCAAGCCACTTCCGGTTTGCTATAAAAAGCCCTGCCTTTCGGCAGGGCTGTAAAGTACAGGCCAACACATGCGGAGGTGATGCGACTAGAAGTCAGACGGTATCCGCGGCGAACCGAGACCGGTGCACTGGTCCCAACCGGGCCCTGCGGGTGAGCCGTTGCTGCCTGAAGTGACGTCATAGAAGTCGGTGTGGTACCTCACCGGCTGTATATAGAACTGGTAGGTCCGAGCCAGTTCGAGGAAGGTTGAACTGCGGAAGGTGCCGGTCGAGTTAAGGATGCCGGCCAGAACCGGCGAGGAGACGCTGGTTCCGCCCACCTGGCACCAGCCGTTGCAGCCCGTGGTGCTGTACACGGCAACGCCTGAACCCGGGTTCGCGTCGGCCGCCCAGTCAGGCGTGCCACGCTTCGGCCCGGTTTTGTTGGCGATGAAAAGCTGGTATTGCTGCGCCGGCTCCATGGTGCTGATGCCGCCGCCGCTGCCGTTCCAGCAATCTTCTTCACCGGTAAAGTTGCCGTTGCTGTCGCGCCGGATGGTGGTGCCGCCGGCCGAGGTCGAGTTCGGGGAGACGCTCGGATAATCCGGGCCCAAGCCGGAGTCGCCGGCGGAGGTGAAATAGACGACGCCGCTGACATGCATGTACTGGTCGTAACTCAACTCACCGCTGAACTCGCCGCCGTAGCCGAAGCTGTTAGAAACCTCACCGCCGCCAAGGGCCGCCACCGCCTGGCCCGCCAGGTATTCGGCAGCGCTCATTCCGCCCTGGAAAGGATCGGTGCAGAACTGCGAGACGATGATCTGGGCATTGGGCGCCATGGCATGAGCGTACTCCGTGTCCAGCGCGGTCTCCAGGTCCCAGCCGGTGCCGTTGTTGCTCGGCGGCGACTGGCAGTCGGAGATGAACTGCAGGGTCTGCGCAGGCAGGCCATATTGCGCGTTGAAGGCGTTGAAGTCGGACTGCAGCGTGCTGTTATGTCCATAGTCCACTACGGCAATGGCCTTGGCGCCGCCGCTGGCCACCGGCGAGCCGGAACGCGGACACCCCGAAGTATGCGGCGTCACGCCGTAAATGCAGGCGATGGAGCCGGGCGTCTCCGCACTGGCGGGCGGGGTCGTGGAATCGGGAATGATGTTGGACGGATGGAAGATGTAAAGCGGTGTACGCACCTTTAACTGCGTCAGGCCGCGCGTGCTGGGGGGAGCGATGACCGTCCCACTGACTTGAGACGTGTCCTGCGCGAATGCGGCAGCCGCCAAGCACAAAATGGCAGCGGCAAGCAAGATAAGGATTGTTTTCTTCGTCATTGATCTCCTCGATCTTTAAGTTCTTCGAAGACTCGCCACGGAATCGGCCTTCGAGGGTTGATGGTTATGGGAGGCAGGGCTGCCCGCATCGCACGAACCAGTCCAGGCGTTGGCGCTCGGGGGGCACCGCGCTCTGGCCGAGCTACCGTTGCCTGCTTTAGCTGTTACCTACAGTGTTGCCGGCATCCAGTACGGCCGTGTAGCCCTCTTTCCATCCATCCCACCAGATTGCAGACCTCCGGCTCATAGGGGTAGTTTCGGCTCTCTTAACCGCCAGTCTTTTATGTCTGCGAAGATGGTTGGCCAGCCCACACCTGGAATACAGACCTCCACAAATCGGACGGACCGATTGCGGGAAGACTGGTCCCTGGTACATTTGGTCAAACATTCGTGTCAGAAGGGGATATTGTCGTCGCAAAACGACGATGAGACACAGTAAGGCGAAGCTGCTGCTACTACCAGTGGATAGTAGTTAAAATATGTACTTAAGTAATAATCGGGTAATAGCCAAGAAAATGGCTACTGGTGTTTACTGGCACGATAGTGCCAACTATGCCGTGGCTTGGTAACTATATTTCGATCAAACCGTAACGGTTACCCTCACCATCTTCTTGCCCGCGCGCAGCGTGAACTCGGCGTTGCGGTCTACTGTAGCGACAACTTCATTCTTCAGTTCGCCATTAATTCTTACCGCGTTCTGCTTGAGTTTGCGCACGCCGTCGGTGACCGAAGTTGCCAGCCCGGTGCGAGCCAGTAGTTTGTCGAGCTTGATCTGCACCCGACCGTCGCTGACCGCGGCGTGCGGCGCGGCCACCTCGGCGAAAGGTACGGTCACCAGCGGCAGGGCCTCGGGTGCTTCGTCCTTCTGGAACATACGCGACCAGTCCTCGCGCCGCCTGTTCGGCTGCGACGGGCGAGTGGAAATCGGCCACGATGCGCTTGCCCAGCTCCTGCTTCAGCTTCATCGGATGCGCCCCGCCGCCGGCCACCTCGCGCTTCATGCGCGCGATGTCTTCCATGCTCACGTCGGTGACCAGCTCGTAGTAACGCCACATCAGCTCGTCGGAGATCGACATAACCTTGCCGAACATCTCCTGCGGCGGCTCGGTGATCCCGATGTAGTTGCCGTAGGACTTCGACATCTTCTGCACGCCGTCGGTGCCTTCCAGCAGCGGCGTGGTGAGCACGATCTGCGGCGGCTGGCCGTAGTGGCGTTGCAGCTCGCGGCCCATCAGCAGGTTGAACTTCTGGTCGGTGCCGCCCAGTTCGACGTCGGCCTCGAGCGCCACCGAGTCGTAGCCCTGCGCGATGGGATACAGCAGCTCGTGCATCGCGATCGGCTTCTCCTCCATGAAGCGTTTGTGAAAGTCTTCGCGCTCCAGCATCTGCGAGACGGTGAACTTGGCCGCCAGCCGGATGAAGCCTTCGTAGCCGAGCTTGTCGAGCCACTCGCTGTTGAAGCGGACTTCGGTCTTGTCGCGATCGAGAATCTTGAACACCTGCGCCTTGTAGGTCTCGGCGTTCTGGTCGATCTGCTCGCGGGTGAGCGGCGGGCGCGTGGTGGAGCGGCCCGAGGGGTCGCCGATCAGCCCGGTGAAATCGCCGATCAGGAAGATGACGGTGTGGCCCATGTCCTGAAAATGTTTCAGCTTGCGCATGAGCACGGTGTGGCCGAGATGCAGGTCGGGCGCGGTGGGATCGAAGCCCGCCTTCACGCGCATGGGCTTGCCGGACTGGCGCGACTGCTCCAGCCGCTCGCGCAGATCGCTCTCGCGGATGATCTCCGCCGCGCCTTTGCGCAGGTAGGCGAGTTGCTCGTCAACTGCGGGGAACGAGGGCATAGGACTCGATTATAGGAGTTTGGAGTTTCGGTTTCGCTGCGGATGTTCGCCGGCGTTGCGCTGCCTCCCGGCGCCCCACCCGTTCTGTCGCGCTTGCATCTAATGGCCGGACCACGAGCTACACCGAATGGCCACCAGTTCCGACCAGAGTTTGCGGCGCACGGCGCACGAGATATTCGAGCAGGTTGAGGACAGCGCCCACTCCGAGCTGCGGCGGTCCCCGCATGCGCTGGCGTTCTCCGGCCTGGCGGGCGGCTTCTCCATGGGGCTCACCGGGCTTGCGGTTGCCGCCGCGACGGCGGCCCTGGGCGACATTCCAGGGCACCAGTTCATCGCGTATATGGTGTACCCGCTCGGATTTATCGCGGTCATTATCGGGCGCGCGCAACTGTTTACCGAGAACACGCTGTATCCGGTGGCGCTGATTCTCGACGAGCACCGCCATTTCGGCGACACGGCGCGGCTGTGGGCCGTCGTCTTCATCTGTAACATCGTCGGCGCGATGGGATTTTCCACTCTCGCCACGCGCACGCCAGCCCTCGCCCCGCCGATCCGCGATGCCCTGATACAACTGGGCAGTGCGGCGGCACAGGGCAGTGCATCCCAGATCTTCTGGAGCGGAGTAATTGGCGGCTGGCTGATCGCGCTGGTGGCGTGGATGGTAACGGCCAGCCATTGGACGATCGGCCAGATTGCCGTCGTCTGGCTGCTGACGTTCGTGGTTGGCGTGGGACATTTCGCCCACTGCATCGCCAGTACGGGCGAAATCATGTCCGCCGTACTCTGCGGGGCCGTGCCCTTCAGCCGTTACGTACACTGGCTCGCGCTGGCCACCTCGGGAAACATCGGCGGCGGCGTGCTCATCGTGACCCTCTTGAACTTTGGTCAGGTGAAGGCAGGCGAGAGCCCGAAATAGTAGAGGCCAGTGCGGTTCGGGCAATGACGGTCGGTGCCCCAGGGCCTGCCCTAAGTTCGTCGAAGGGGTTCGCGTCGTTCCTTTGGACGCTAACCCTTCGGCTACGCTCAGGGCAGGCCGGGGGCCCAGCAAGCAACGGAGGTCGTATGCGACTCAGGAACGCGCTAATCGCGTCGGCGGCGGGAGTAGGCATTGCGGGAGCAGCGGCAGGAGTGGGCGCGGTGGTGCTGGGCCGCGAACTGTGGAAGCGCACGCGCCGCGACTTGCGCTTCGACGATCAGGTGGTGGTCGTCACCGGCGGCACGCGCGGGCTGGGCTTTGCGATGGCGCAGGAGTTCGCCGCTCGCGGCGCGAAGCTCGTCATCTGCGGTCGCGACCAGGAGGTGCTGCGCGAAGCCGAGGCCAGGCTTCGCAGCTCGCGCAGTGAGGTCCTGGCAGTGCCCTGCGACATCGCAGACCAGGAGCAGGCGGCGCGGCTCATCGCCGACGCGACCGGCCGATTTGGCCGCGTGGATGTGCTAGTCAACAATGCCGGCACTATCGCCGTTGGACCCATCGAATCGCAAACCCTCCCCGACTTCCAGGCGGCAATGGACACCATGTTCTGGGGCATGGTGTACACCACGCTTGCCGTGCTGCCCCAGATGGTGCAGCGCCGCTGCGGCCGCATCGTGAACATCACCTCCATTGGCGGCAAGGTCGCGATTCCGCACCTCACGCCCTACTGTTGCGCCAAGTTCGCGGCCGTGGGATTCAGCCAAGCGCTACGCGCCGAGCTGGCCAAGGACCGCGTCAGCGTGACCACCGTCGTGCCCGGACTAATGCGCACCGGCTCCCAGGCCAACGCCATCTTCAAGGGCGATCACCGCAAGGAATACAGTTGGTTCGCGCTGGGAGCCACGCTGCCGCTCAGCGCCATGGACGCGCATAAAGCGGCGCGCCAAATTGTGAATGCTGCGGCGCGCGGTACATCCGAGATCATTCTCACCCCGCAAGCCAGGCTGCTGGCGCTGGCGCACGGCATCGCGCCGGGAACCGTTTCCGACATTCTCGGCGTGGCCAACCGCTTCCTGCCGGGAACGGGCAGTCGCGACCCGCACCGCTTCACCGGTAAGGAGAGCGAGACTGCGGTCACGCGCTCATTTCTTACCGCTCTGGGCCGGTCCGCTGGACGCGAGTTGAACCAGCATCCCGAGCGCGGGCCGGTCGGCGGCGACAAAGATGTGAGCTCCCGGCCGCTGGCGCCGCGGGTCTTCGGCGGGCGGGCCGGAGAGGTGCTTGCAGATTAAAGAACGATTTCAACACGGAGGCCCGGAACGCACGGAGTTTTGTGGGTCCTGCGTGTTCAACAAGCTCAACTGAGGAACTCGATATCATCTGGCACATCGGATACAGGCAGAAAAACAGGGCCTCCAGGAAAACCTGGGGGATTGAACTCCGTGTCCTCCGTGCCTCCGTAGTGAACTAGCCGTTCGCTTGACGCAAACTTGCAGACGCGCCGCCGCATCCTACACTGCAAACATGCGCCGCCGCGGCGCTCCCGGGCAAAGGAGAACGCATGCCACCCAGCACCACATCGAAGGTCACGACTGATCACGAAGAGATTCGCCGATGGGCCGAAGAGCGTGACGCCACCCCCGCAGCGGCCATTCGCGGCGAGAGCGATGACGGTGCGGGCATTATCCGTCTTGATGTCCCCGGCGACAACGGCGGTGGCCAGACGGAGGAGCTTGGCTGGGACGAGTGGTTCAACAAACTCGACAAGCACAAACTCGCACTCTTGTATCAGGAGCACACCGCTGGCGGCGAGAACAGCAACTTCAACCAGATCGTCAGCCGCAAAACGGCGGAAGAGGCACACAGCGCGGTCGGCGGCAAAGGACGCAGTGCTGCGCACAAACGCGCTGAGAAGAGTGCGAAGAAGGCCCCGGCTTCAGGCTCGAACGGGTCATCACGCTCGACCCGCAAGGAAGCAGGCCCCGAAGGGACAACCCGGAAGTCAGGTTCGGCTCGCGGCGCCAGTCGCCAAGGAAGCACACAAAGCAGCAGATCGTCCGGCTCGCGGTCGCGGTCTTCTTCCCGCGCGCCGAACCGGAGCAGCCGTTCGCGATAAAGCGATGCCGTTATCACTACGCAGCGACGAAGATCCCCCCGTTCCCACGCCCCCGGGCGAAGACCCGCCACCGCCCGTGCAGGAGCCTCCGGACAAGCCCGTGCTGGAGCCGGACGCTCCAGTGCGCGAGCCCGGCCCGCAGCCACCAAAGAGGATGTGAAGCGAGTGCGACTCAGCGCCCGCGAGTCACCCTGCCGCCACGACTTATAATCTAGCCAGCGGAATGAGCTCTCCAGTATTCTCCGAGGCAATCAGCACCGACCTTAGCGCAACCCGCGCCAACTCGTATTCCCGACGAACATGGATATGGATTGTGCTGCTGTGGGCCGTGGTTTACGTGCCCGCCCTATGGACGCCACCGCTGCTGGACGATGCCGACTCGGTGCACGCCGAAGCGGCGCGCGAGATGCTCGCTCGCCATGAATGGAGCACCCTCTACATCGATGGCGTTCGCTACCTGGAAAAAGCGCCGCTGCTGTATTGGGGAATGGCGGCCAGCTACAAAGTTTTCGGCGTGCATGACTGGGCGGCGAGATTGCCGCTGATTACCGGACTGCTGGCGCTGCTGTTGGCGACTTACAGTTTCGGCCGGCGCGCGTTCGGCGAGAAAGCCGGATTCTGGGCTGGGCTCGTGCTGGCCCTCTCGGTCGGCCCGTACCTGTTCACGCGCATCCTGATTCCCGACATGCTGATCGGCCTGTGGCTCACGTGGGGGCTTGACTTCTTCCTTCGCACATTGGACGAAGACCCGCCGTCGAAGCTTTCCTGCTGGGGATTTGCCGCCGCAGCAGCGCTGAACGTGCTTACGAAAGGGCTGATCGGGGTCGTCTTTCCGGCGGCGATTATTGGCATTTATTTGCTGCTCACCGGAAATCTCAAACACCTGCTGCGCATGCGGCTGGTCTCGAGCACGGTGGTCTTCCTGGCCATCGCCGCGCCCTGGCACATTGCCGCCGCGCTGGACAATCCCGCGGCGGGGCAGGCGCGCGGCTTCCTGTGGTTCTACTTCGTCAACGAGCATTTCCTGCGCTATCTCGGCAGGCGCGTGCCCCACGACTACGACACCGTGCCGCTCGTGGTCTTCTGGGGACTGCTGTTCGTGTGGCTGTTTCCGTGGTCGGCGTTCCTGGTGCAGTCTGTAAAGCGCGTGCCGTATCGCTGGCGGGAATGGCGCGGCGCCCTCGACCGGCGCGAGCGGGCGCTCTTGTTGTGCGCGATCTGGGCGGTGGTGATTCTGCTCTTCTTCACCTTCTCGACGCGGCAGGAGTATTACGCCGTTCCTGCGTTTCCCGCGCTGGCATTGCTGATCGGCGCGTGGCTGCAACAGGAGAACGATGCGCCCGTGGATTCGCCGTTAGGCAAGAGCGGGCGGATCGGAGCCATTGCGCTGGTCATTGTCGGCGCGATCGTATTTGCGGCGGCCATGTTCCTGTCATTGCAGAGCAAGAGCACGCCTGCGGACTCCGACCTCGCCGATCTGCTCCGAAAGGATCCTAGCGAGTACGCGCTCTCCTTCGGCCACATCTTCGATCTGACGCCGCGCGCTCTGGGCCTGTTTCGCGTGCCGCTGGCGATCTTCGCCGTGGCGCTGTTTCTCGGATCGCTGTTCAACTTCGTTTATCGGCGGCGCAATCGCCCGGGTGCGGGAAACTGGGCACTGGCGATCATGATGGTGTTCGTGCTGCTCGCCGTGCATCAGGGACTGGTGATGTTCTCGCCAATTCTCTCGTCGAAGAAGCTGGCCGACGCGGTGGCGCAAGAGTTTCGCCCCGGCGACGTCATCGTCTCCTACGGCACGTACGAAGACGCCTCAACCCTGAACTTCTACCTGCGCCAGCCGATCCACGTGGTGAATACGCGCACGGAAGGCGACATGTACTACGGCTCTCTGTTCCCCGACCCGCCGAAGATCTTCGATGATGATGCGTCGTTTGCCGCGCTGTGGGATGGACCGCAGCGCGTCTTTGTGTGGGTGGAAGAAGATCACATGCCGGCGATTATGCAAAAGACGGGGAGTTATCAATTGGCGCGTAGCGGGGAAAGCTGATTCTGATGAATCGGGTGTGGGCGTCGCCGAAGTAGGTTGTTTGGAATCACGAAAACGCCGTGCCGGACATCTGCGGGGCAACTGGGGGTGAGCGTTACCTCGTACCGGCACGGCAGGTGACACGAAGAATCGTAATGCGGCAGCACCGAATCGTGCAGCGACGGCGGTCACGCCGCCATGTGCGGCAGTGCAGGGTAGTCACGTGAGCTGGGTCGCAGAGCGATGTTCAATGGCGCGAACCCTTTGCTATTGCGGCTCCGCCAGCCCGCCCATGAAGAGAATTGCATTGGTGGGTTGATGAACAATCAGGTAGAGAAACGGATGGTCCGCGCGGAATACCGCGGGTGGTTCCGCCATCATTACCGCTGGCTTAACAATCACACCTGTTGCCGCCGCAGCTTCCGTCCCTTTTTCATTCACATCGACCACCGCCTCATGGACGACGGCCGAAATGTACCAGCGTTCCTTGCTGTTCATGCCTGCGAAGTTGGCACGGCGAGAAAACGCATCCGGCATGCCCATCTCGGCCAGTGTCTTAACTAAAGACAGACGCGCCTGCACCTTGAATCTGGGCAGAAACACGTCGACTTGGTGACTGCTCATTGCCGACCGAAGCTTCTGAACCTTTTCCCACGTCAGTCCCTTCCACGGCTCGCGCGAAGCCTCTCGTGGCAACAGGATGACCATCGATAGCTCGCCGCCGCGATAGGGCAGAGAGATGGCTTGAAAACTGGGCGTTTCTCCATAGCTGGTCAACTCGCTTTGGTGCATCATCGGAACTTGCTGCTTCGTGCCGGCGGCGGTCGTGAACGTGTCCGGCTTCGTCATCGCTTCCTCGAACGGCATGCCCCAATCGCCCTTGAAATAAACAGCATTGGTCAGCACCAGACGCGTGAGCGGGTCGACATCTCCGGGTTGCAGCAACGCTCGTATCTTGTTGGCGGTTTTCTCCGCCACCCATCGGTTGATGGTGTCAACGCTCTGCTGCGCTTGCGCGAAGTTCACAGTCCGAACCTGACCGGCGTAGTAGGTCTGCATCAGGGAGGCGAACTGCGGCTCAAGCTGGATGCTCTGCTGTGCCCACAGCGCATTGGCAACGCTGAGCTGATAGGCAGCGTCTGCGGGCTGGTTCATCGCGACCATCATGCCGTGGAACCCCGCAGCAACTTCCTGTTGTGAGCCTGCGAAGTGCAGCGTCTTCGCCATCTGCGCCTTGGTTTCGCCTTCGCTACCTGCATAGACCATGCCCAGCGCCATGGAGATGCTCACCGGCGAGAAGAAGAAGTTGGTGTCTTTCCGGGACGAGGCAAGCTTGCTGAGGAGGTCGAAAGCGAACTGGTTTGAGCCGGACGACACGGTGTGCGCGCTCTCAGGTTTTGCCGGTTCCTGAGCCAAAGCAAAACGGGCGCTGCCCACAGCCATCCCCAGTACAACGAGGAGGACGGTGGACAACACCCGCTGAAAACGAGGATCGGTCACTGACGAGCGACTCCAGGCCCTGCTATGTGGACTCACTCCGCAACAGACTAGAAATGTTAGCGCCGGCGGCCGCCCTTTTTGGCGCTCTTCTTCTTCGCGCCGCCTTTCTTGACGGCTTTCTTGGCCGGAGCTTTCCTAGCCGCCTTCTTCGCCCCGCCCTTCTTGGCTGCTTTCTTCGCGGCTTTCTTGGCTGGCGCCTTTTTCGCTGGAGCTTTCTTGACTGCCTTCTTAGCCGGGGCTTTCTTGGCCGCCTTCTTGGCGGGGGCCTTCTTGGCAGGCGCCTTCTTGGCACCCCCACCGCCGCCGGATTCACCACCGCCTCCGCCCCCCACTGGCTCGGCGATTACATCCTCTTCCACGATCACCGACACGGATTCAGGTTCTTCTTCCTCTTCTTCTTCCTCTTCGTACTCCTCGTCGTCGAGGGACTCGCTATAAGAACCGTCTCCGTAGTCGTCCATTTCGTCTTCTCTACGAGCGTAGAGCGTCTCATCGAATGCCATATGCTTGTCCTCCTGATGGTGCCGGACTCCGCATGACTGAACGGAGGCAGCTCGTAAGCAAAATCTGGTTTTATACCAAAGACAAATACTGCACAACCGCGCGCGATTGTAGCACAGCGTCGCCGCGGCGCGTGGTGATGAATCGCTGAGATGGCCTTTGTAACAGAAGCCTTGCGCGAAGGGAAGAGGGAAAGGAGCAGAAGGCAATCGAGAGTACGCCAGTATGCGTTCCTCGGCTGCGCCGGTCTCGCTGACTCAAGCTGACGGCTAATGGCTGAGGGCTGATTGCTATTTCCTGATGACCAGCACATCGCCGGCCCGCAGGTTCGCCGACAATTTGGGATTGTCGCGCTTCAGCGCCGCGACCGAGGTGTGGTTGATCTCGGCAATGCTGCTGAGGGTTTCGCCCTTCCTAACTTTGTGATATTTGGCGCTTTGCGAGCTGTGGGAGGCCGCCGCCTTGCTTCGATGTACATCAGAGGGCGCGCTCGCAGGCTCCGGCTCCGCGCTGTCCCCTGACGCCGGCTTGTAGATCACCAGCATTCGCCCGGGAGTCAGGGCCGCGCTGCGCAAGTGGTTCCATTTCCGCAACTTGTCGACGGGCACTTCGAAGTCATCCGCGACCGAGGTCACGGTGTCGCCTTTGCGCACTTTGTAATGCGTCGCCTGGTGGGAGAACGCCAGCGTCGCGTGCCCGGGCGCGATCGGGATAATCAGTTTTGTGCCCGCTTTGACGTCGTCATCCGCCAGGTTGTTGGCCTGCGCAATGGCTGCCGCCGGCACGTGATACTTGCGGGCGATGGCGGGCAGCGTCTCGCCGGATTCCACGTGGTGGTAGCGCCACCAGGTGCGCATGTCTTGCGGGATGGCGGCAATGGCTGTCTCGTACTTCTCGCGCGAGCCGGCCGGCAGCCGCAGGACGAAAGGCTGGTCCTTGGGCGTAGTCATCCGCAACAGGCTGGGATTGAGTTCCTGAAGGTAGTCGACCGAGGTGTCGAGGCACTCGGCCACCAGCCGCAGGTCAACGGGATAGTTGATGGTCACCTGGTCGCTGAAGGCCGCAGGCTCGGGCGACACGCGTTGCAACCCGTACTGCTCCGGGTTCTTGGCCATGATGGTCACAGCCAGGATGATGGGAACGTAGTTGCGAGTTTCCTGCGGCAGCACGCCGCGGCGATAGAGCTCCCAGAAATCGGCATAGCCGGTGCGCTCGACCGCATGCTGCACCGTGCTGGCCCCGGAGTTGTAGGCCGCCATCGCCAGGTACCAGTCACCAAACTGGTTGTAGAGGTCCTTCAGGTGCCGGGCGGCGGCGCGAGTCGCCTTCTCGGGATCCTGCCGGTCGTCGACCCACCAGCTCCGCTCCAGGCCATAGAGCTGCCCTGAGCCCGCCATGAATTGCCACATGCCGCGCGCCCCTGCCCGCGACAACGCCAGCGGCTGGAAGCCCGACTCGGCCTGCGCCAGGTAAATCAGGTCCTGCGGGACGCCTTCCTCCTTCAGAGTCCGCGCGATCATGTCGTGATAGCGGCCGGAGCGCGCCCAGGCGTGCTCCAGCGTGGCGCGACCGCGCGGGCTGGAGAAGTAGTTGATAAAAGAGGCGACCTCGTCGTTCATCACCAGCGGCAGGTCGGACTTCGTGGCCTTGATCTCGGCCTCGGCCTTCGCCTTGATGTTGGGATCGACGGGGAAGGTCACGCTGTTGGCTTCGTCGATGGGCGCGGGCTCCGAGCGCGGCTCGGTGAAACCGTCGCCCTGCTTCAAGGCGGCCATCTCCAGGTCGTGCACCGCATCGACAAGCTTGTCGAACTCGCCCTCCAACCGGTCGTCGTTGCGGATATCCAGATTGCTGGACAGCAGCTTGTTGAACGCTTGGTCGAAATCGGTTTTAGCGGCTTCCAGATGCCCCGCCTGATAGTCCGCTTGCCCGGCGGCGAAGAGCTTTTCCACCTCGGCAATCAGCGCCGCGGCTGGGTCAGCCTGCGGCTTGGGCTTGGGGGGAGCTTCCTGAATCTTCGGCTGAGGCTTGGTCTGCTGCGCGACGGGAACGGCGATCTCGGGGGCTTGGGCGTGAGCGGGAAGAATGGATTGCTTTTTCGGTGCGCCGGTCTCGCATCCCGTCAGCAGGCTGAGCAATACCGCGGCCGGAACAATGAGGCGAAATGTTGTCATCTGCAACGGTCGAAAAACAGCCTCGGCGTTCCACCGGCTTTCGAAGATGGTACTACGCGCCGAAATTCAGGGTCAACGAATTGGGCCGAATCCAGAGTAACTGCTGGCGCATGAGGAGTTTGACGGCGGCAGAGTGGGCCGGGGTTGCTGCCGCTCATGGTCGGATGACGTGAACCCGGACGCCTAGCTTGAGCTTGCTCCACAGCTTTTCGGCAGTGTAGACGGGCGCTTGCAGTGAAAGCCCGAGCGCGAGGCAGGCGCGGTCTCCCAGCGCGAGCCCGAGCTGCCGGGTGACGGCCACGAGGCTTCCCGCGGTCTTCGCCTGCTCATCGCTGAAGGGAATCGCCTCGCGTATGGGGCTGGTCGCGTCCTCCCAGGCATCGTCGGGCGGCCATCCCCGGGTTACGAGTTTGGCTTGTACCTCGGCAAGGTTCACAGTGCTACAGACGGCTTCGCGTAACAATTCGGGCGTCAGCTTCTCGGCCCCCGGTTCGGCATTGACGACGGCGAGAATCGCCGAAGCATCCAGCACCACCCTACTCACGGCGGGCGGCCTCACGACGTTCGTGGAGCAGTTCGTCGACCAGCGAGGTGCCGGGCTTCAAGTATTTTCGGGCGCGCTGCTGGGCCTGCTGAACACGGCGCTGCTGGGTCGTGATGTTCAACTCATCCTCTTGCAGGCGCAACACGACCTCATCTCCAATTTCGATGCCCAGCGCTTTGCGGAACGCCGCAGGTATGACGATCCGCCCATTCTCGTTGACGCGCAGCCGGGTTTCCTGTGTCATGACAGCTCCTGATAAATCTGTCTTAAGTCTAACGCAAATATGTCACAACTAACACCATCTGACAGAACTGCCGGTTCTTGGATCACTGTTAGCTGAAATGAAGGTCGCCTGGAAAGCTCGGGTGCTCGGGTGCCCCACTCATCCGCTCTTTCGGATGAGTGGGAGAACGGGTCGCGGCAAGGAACAGCCGTCCACTCTGATTCACCCACTCATTCGAACATCGCGAACGAGTGGGGCACCCGGCACCCGGCGGCACTAACAGGCTGCTGAAAAAGTCGAAATGGCAATGCTTTGTAACAGGGCACGAGTTTACTCGTGCCGATAAGCTCTTTATTTTTGTCATTCCGAGCGAGCTTTAGCTCGCGAGGAATGTGTGTTTCCGTCTTTTCAGCAACCAGCTAGAGGGTCGCTTGTGTTTTGCCGCAGGGCGAATGTAGCGGATGACCCGCGATGATCTTATCCACCTCTTGCCAACCTTCCGGGTAAGCATAGTTATAGTGGGCAGGGATCGCAAAGACATATTTGCTGTTGCGTCCCAGTTGGTTAGGAGCAAGACCAGAGGCAGTAACGACGAAATCTTTTCCTAGGGATTGCCATTGCTGGAGTGTGAAGACGATGATCGGAATGTCCTGATGAGGACTGCTCGCACTCCATTTTGGATTTCGGATGACCACCACCGGGCCTCCTGTAACGGCGGTCCCGCCGGGTCGGTTATAGCCCTGCCAACGGTCGTAGATAGTGGAAAACCCTTTCCAATCCTCTGGAAGCGAAAAGCAAAATCCGTAAGGCGACTCATATTCGATCGTTCCCGTCTGGCGGCCCTCAACCGGGGTCTGTTGTGAATGGGACACGCTCGATACTGCGAGGCATCCGGCGAGCAACAACAAACGAACATGCATGTGGAACTCCGTGACTTCTGACTACTGCGCATGCCGGCGTGGGACGCGCTTCGAGAGATTGCACAGCGTCTCGTAGACCACCGTGTCGGAGCTGCGGGCGAGGTCCCAGGCGCTGATGCGCTGGCTGCCGCTGCGGCCGATGAGGACCACTTCGTCGCCGATTGACGCGCTGGGTATCTGCGTCACGTCGAGCAGCGTGAGATCCATCGAGACGCGGCCCACGATGGGCGCGTGCTGGCCGCGCAGCAGCACTTCACCGCGCCCGATCGCGGGATCGGTTTCGCAGGGCGCGACGGGCTGGCCGGCGTGCGTCGACACCTTGCGCGAGAGGCCATCGCCGTATCCCACCGACACCACGGCGATGCGCGCGGGCGCACGCGTGACGTAGGTGCCGCCATATCCCAGCGCCTGGCCGGCGGGCACATCGCGCAATCCCAGCACGTGCGTCTTCCATGACAGCACCTGCTTGAGCGGCAGCGACCGTACGTCAGTCGCGGGCGAGCCGTCGTGCCGGGTCACAGGATATTCGTATCCGTAAAGCAGCAGTCCCGGGCGCACGAAGTTGTGCCAGGTGCCGGGACGCGCCTCGACCGCGCCGCTGTTGGCGAGATGGCGCAAACGCGGATGCAGCCCATGCGCGCCAAGAGCTTGCAACGCCTGTTCGTATTGCTGAATCTGTTGTGCCGTGTTCTCGTCATCCAGCACCTCGGACGAGGCGAGATGGCTGAAGGCTCCTTCGAGATCGATCTGCGGCAGTCGCTTCACGCCTTCGGCAAAGGCCGTCAATTCCGACAGCGGCAAGCCCAAACGCGCCATGCCCGTGTCGATCTTCAAGTGAATCGCCGCGGGGCGCTCAAGCTTCAGTCGCGTTGCGGCGCGCGCCAGCGCTTCGGCCTGCTCCAGGCGAAAGACCGCGGGCGTCAGCGAGTAGCGCAGCGCGTCTTCTTCCTCGCCGGGATAGAGCCCGCACATCACCAGAATGCGCGCGGTAATGCCGCAATCCCGCAGCACAATGCCTTCGTCGGTTGAGGTCACGCCGAACCAGCTCGCACCGGCTTGTTCCAGTGCCGGCGCACATTCCTCGACGCCGTGCCCGTAAGCATTGCACTTGACGACGGCGCAGATCGTGACCTGCGGGCCGAGGTGCTGCTGCAACACGCGAAAGTTGTGGCGCAGAGCGGAGAGCGAGACCTCCGCCCAGTTCGGCCGGGTCTCGATGCGCGAGGATGTGAGAGTAGTGGCCAAGGCTTCGATGATAACGCGAGGCGCGCCGCTGGTGCAGCGCGTTGCTGTTGTGCATCAAAGCACGTGGCGCTCCGTTGTCGAGCGGCGAGGACCAGTTCTGCTTCCCGACTTCCAGCGCACCAGAGTTGCGGGCGCGAGAAGCCCGATTTCCTGGTCCGCCTGCGAACGCTGCCGCAACGGTTGTCATCTCAGTAGTAGTAAACGCTCCCATACTTATGGAAGGAGGCGCGATGGCCGAAGCTTCCCGTACCGATGCCGCTGGGCGCAACACGCCGTATTCGCCAGTAAATGAGAACAACGAAGCCGCAGTAGAGCCGCGACTTGACTTGCCCGAACTGCCGGAGTCGGCGGCCCTCGCCAGTAATCCGGCCCTGAACCGTTCTGCCGAAGTGGTGGGGCGCGGTGTCGGCAACGCGGTTGCCGGAGTCCGTCGCCTGCCGCAGCAGTTCGAAAGGCTGCGCTCGCGAATTCATGTGGTCCCAAGACGGCAGCCCGGGGACGGCGGAGCGGACTACCTCAAAGAGGCCGCCTTAGAGGCCGCCGCGGACTGGCGAGGCGCGGCCGAGGACGCCGTGTCAGAATTGACACACCGTGTCAAAAATTACACAGTCGAAGTTTCCGAGACCGCCCACCTCGATTGGGAAGAATTTCGCCGCCGAATGCAGTCGCGAATCGACTACCTTCGGCGCGACGCCCGCCGGCAGCTCGCAGTCGTTCGGCGCTGGGAGTCCGAGCAGCCCTTGTATGTGATTGGGGCTTGCGCCGCCGCCGCGTTCGTTGCCGGGGTGGCGCTCAGAATTTGGAGGTCGAACCGTGATTAACGGACATGCCAAGACCGTGCCCGAGGCCATCGCCGAGCTCAAAGACGAGCTGAAGGATTTCATCAGCACGCGCGTGGAGATGCTGCGCTCGGAGATGAGCGAGAAGCTGAGCGCCTTCAAGATGGCTGCGCCTGCGCTGCTCGTCGGCGTATTGCTGCTGCTGACCGCGTGGCTGGTGTTCACCGGCTTCCTGGTCGCGATCATCGCGCAGGCATTCGCGCCGCACCCGTGGGCCTACGCGCTGTCATTCGTCCTGGTGGCGGTGCTCTACGCTATCGTCGGAGGGGCGGCGGCTTATATGGGATGGCGTGGGCTCCGCGCCACCGGCGTGAAGCCGGAGCGCACCATCCGGGTTCTGGAGCAGGACCGCATCTGGCTGCAAACGGAGGCGAAAACACAACCATGAACGCAGAACTTCCCAGCCATTTTCCGGCCGAGGTGTTGGAGCAGCGCGCCGCCGAACAGCGTCGCCGGCTGCACAACTCCGTCAGCGACCTGCGCTCGTCGCTGACCGAGCTGAAGACTGACGTCGAAGAGAAGGTCCGCGAGCGGCTCGACCCGAGTCGCATCGCGCGCCAGCATCTCTGGCCCATTGCGGCGGGCGTGTCGCTGATCGCGCTGCTGGCGGGCCATGCCGTCGCCGGCATGTTTACCCGACGTTGAGGCGCGGCGCATACGTCGCGGTTGGCGGCGCGCCGCGGTCTGCCCATACCGGGAACCAACTTGTCTCATAAATGGATCAGATTTGTAACAGGGCACGACTTTCAGTCGTGCCGAGAGGGTGCAATTTCACAATTCAGGGATTCAGCGCCCACGCCATGGCGCGGGCGCTGAATCCCGAGACTCTTTCCGAGCGGTTGCGGCACGACTGAAAGTCGTGCCCTGTTACAAGACGATTCATGAGACAGCTGACAGCTTCTAGTTCCCGGAACATCTCGCGCCCTCATCGCGTACATGACGGCCAGAGGTCGCGATGCAGACTTTGCGGCAAGACATCGCTTACGCGCTCCGCCAGATGCGCCAAGCCCCGGTCTTCACCCTCACGGCCATGCTGACGTTGGCCTTAGGCATCGGCGCAACCACCGCCATCTTTTCATTGATTCATACGGTGATGCTGAAGTCGCTGCCCGTGGTCGATCCCGCCAGCCTCTACCGCATCGGCGACGGCCACGATTGCTGCGTCGAAGGCAGCCCGCAAGACGACTGGGGCATGTTCTCCTACCCGTTCTATGAGCGCATGAAGCAGACCACGCCGGAGTTCGAAGAGCTGGCAGCGTTTCAGGCGGGTGAATGGAACTTCAGCGTGCGCCGCGGCGAGAGCGATCGCGAGGCCAAGCCGCTGATGAGCGAGTACGTGAGCGGCAACTACTTCTCAACCCTAGGCGTCAACGCCTTCACCGGACGCACGATCCTGCCGTCCGACGATGACGTCTCGGCCGCTCCTGTGGCCATGCTCAGCTACCGCGCGTGGCAGCAGCAGTACGGCTCCGATCCCCGGATCGTTGGCTCGACACTCATCCTGAATGCACATCCGTTCACGATTATCGGCATCACGCCACCGGGATTCTTTGGCGAAACCTTGCGGAGCGATCCGCCCGACATCTGGCTTCCCATCAACCAGGAGCCGCTCTTCGGCGGCAAGAATTCCTTCCTGCACAAGTTCACCGCCTGGCTGCGCGTAATCGGCCGCGTGCGCCCCGGCGCCTCAGTGAACGCGTTGCCCGCGAGGCTCACCGACCAGTTGCGCCTGTGGCTGGTGAATGATAGCGGCATGCCGGCGGAATGGATGTCGGGCATCAAAGCCGGCCTCGCGAAGCAGTTCATTCGTGTCGTGCCTGCCGGCGCCGGGGTGGGCGAAATGAAGGAGGAGTATGGTGCGAGCCTGCGTATTCTGCTGACCGTGTGCTGCCTGGTGCTGTTGATTGCCTGTGCCAACATCGCCAACCTGCTGCTGGCTCGCGGCGCCTCGCGCCGGACGCAGACGTCGGTCCGGCTTGCGTTGGGCGCCTCGCGCCGGCGGCTTATCAGGCAGTCGCTGACGGAGAGCATTGTGCTGTCGATCCTGGGAGGAGTGGCGGGCTTGGCCGTGGCTTATGCGGGCGTAAAGTTCATGGTGGCAGCGGCCTTCCGCAGCTCGCATTTCGTTCCCATCGACGCCACGCCCTCGCTGCCGGTCCTGGCGTTCGCCTTTGCGCTCTCGCTGGTCACGGCTGCGATCTTCGGCACAGCCCCCGCGTGGTTTGCCTCGCATGCCGATCCGGCCGACGCGCTGCGGGGGGCGAATCGCAGCAGAGGAGATACCTCTTCGTTCTCGCAGAAGTTGCTGGTGATTGTGCAGGCGACCATCTCGGTGGTGCTCATCGCGGGCGCGGGCCTGCTGACTCGCAGCCTCACCAACTTGCAGCATCAGCCGCTGGGGTACGAAACCGAAAACCGGGTCGCCATCTGGTTGACGGCGCCATTCTCGTCCTATCCGCAGCCGAAGCTGGACGCCATGTATCGCGAGCTTCAGGACCGCCTCGCGCATATTCCGGGAGTACAGCGCGCCGCGCTGGCGTTATACACGCCGCTTCAGGACAACTGGGGCGAAATCGTCATCCGCGAAGGCCAGGGCATGCCGAACATGGAAGATGAAATTGGTTCGTCCTGGGACCACGTCAGCCCTGGATATCTGGAGACGCTGGGCCAGCAGGTGCTGCGCGGGCGCAGCGTCGGCGAGCAGGACACCGCAACTTCGGAGAAGGTCGCCGTGGTGGATGAGACTTTCGTGAAGCGGTTCTTCAAACCGGGCGAGGAGCCCTTGGGCTCGCACTTCGGGCTGGACCTGCCCATGTACAGCCGCACGTACACCATCGTCGGTATCGTGCGCAAAGCGAAGTACAACGATGCCGCCAACCGGGAGCCGCCCCGGCCGATGTTCTTCGTGCCGTTGGCGCAGCGTGTGCAGTACGACAATCCGATGATGCAGATGGTGGAAAACGCCACGCACCAGATTGAGGGCGCCGTGCTCGAGACGCACGGCAGGGTCGAGGGCCTGGAGGCGCAGGTGCGCCGGGTGTTCAGCGAGGTCGACCCTAACCTGACCATCGTGGATTTTCATCCTCTGCAGGAGCAGGTGGACGCGCGCTTCGATCAGCAGCGTGCGGTTACGCAGATGACCGGACTGTTCGGGATTCTTGCGCTGCTGCTGGCGGCGGTTGGGCTGTACGGCGTGACGGCGTACACGGTCGAGCGGCGCACCAGCGAGATTGGGGTGCGCATGGCGCTGGGAGCCGACCGCGGTAGTGTTACGCGCCTGGTGCTGCGCGGCGCGTTCGTGCAGGTCGTGATTGGGTTGCTGATTGGGATTCCGATCGCAATCGGATGCGCGCGGCTCATCGCGGCGCAGTTGTATCAGGTGAAGGGATGGGACCCGCTGGTGCTGGCGGGGGCGATACTCGCGCTGGGAGTTAGCGCACTGCTGGCCAGCATCATTCCCGCGCAACGGGCCGCGGCCATCGATCCGGCCAGGGCGCTGCGGGCGGAGTAATAGTCATGGGTGCCCCAGGTCTGGCGGTGTTCCAGACCTGGGTCTTGCGGCCTCACCCAGGTCTCGAACACCGCGAGACCTGGGGCACCCTGCCAAAGTCGCAGCTGGTTCAGGTCTTCAAGAGTTATGTTGCGGTCGCGCATTCGTTCGACTGAAGCATTCGGGCTTCACAGAGCCACGAGGGCCTGCTTCAAGTCTGCCAGCAGATCGCCGGAATCCTCTATGCCCACCGACAGCCGCACCGTCGCGGGCGAGACGCCGAGCAGCTTTAGCTGTTTGTCGCTCAAGCCATTGTGCGAGGTCAGGACCGGATAGGAGACGGTCGATTCCACTCCGCCCAGGCTGGCCGCCAGATACCAGAGCTTCAGGCTGTCGATGAAGCGCTCGGCGGCACGGCCTCCGCCGCGCAGGTCGAAGGAGACCATCATGCCGAAGTCCTTCATCTGTCGGCGGGCGATTTCGTGCGACTGGCTGCCTGACAGGCCCGGGTAGTAAACGTCAGCGACCTTGGGATGCTTTGCCAGCGCCTCGGCGATTTGCCTTGCATTGCGGCAGGCGCGTTCGACGCGCACATCGAGCGTCTTGAGCCCTCGCAGCAGCAGATGAGCGCAGCCGGGATCGAGCACGCCGCCGGTGTAGATCATCATGGTGCGCGCAAGATCCATCCACTTCTGAGGGCCGGCCACCACGCCGGCGGTCAGGTCGCTATGCCCGCCGAGATACTTGGTCGCGGAGTGCAATACGATATCCGCGCCGAGCTCCAGCGGCTTTTGCAGCACCGGTGTGGCGAAAGTGTTGTCGACCACGACGCACGTCTTGCGTTTGCGGCCGAGTTCGCAGAGCGCTCGCAGATCGACGCAGCGCAGCGTTGGGTTGGTCGGCGATTCCAGGAAGAGCATCCTCGTCTTACGGCTGAAATAGCGCTCGGCTTTCGCGATGTCGTGATAAGGAATGAATCGAGTCTTGATCCCGCAGCGTGGCAGCACCTGCTCGAACAGCTTCACCGTTCCGCCATAGACGTCGAGCATGGAGACAATTTCGTCGCCTGCCTGGCACGCGGCGAGCACCGCTATGAGCTCCGCGGCCATACCGCTGGACGTTGCGACCGCAGCTTCGGCGCCTTCCAGCGCGGCAATCTTTTCCTCAACCGCCGTTACGGTCGGATTGCCGTATCGCGAGTAGAGATACATGCCGCTGTCGCCCGCGGCGTAGCGGCGCAGCCCCTCAACGCCAGGAATGGTGAACACGGAGGCCTGAACGATGGGCGTGGTCAGCGGCGCGGCCTGGCCGTGGCGGTCTTCGCCGGAGTGGATGCAGCGGGTCGCGTCGGCGTACGGCTCATTGCGATTGGGCTTCTTCATCAGGATGTCTCGTCGAGGCACGATTTTACCCTGTTACAATCGGTGTTCGGGCTACCTGCCCGCTCGCATCCATGAAGTGCCCGTTTTGCGGCCATGAAAACGACAAGGTAGTCGATTCGCGCGAAGCCAAAGAGGGCGAATCGATCCGCCGCCGCCGCGAATGCCTGAAGTGCGAAAAGCGCTTCACCACCTACGAGCGCATCGACGAAATCCCTTACATGGTGGTGAAGAAGGACGGGCGGCGGGAGAAGTTCGAGCGGCAGAAGGTGCTCAACGGGCTGCTGCGGGCGTGCGAGAAGCGACCAGTGCCCATGGGCAAGCTGGAACAGATCGTCAACGACGCTGAAGGCCTGGTGATCGACTCGGCGGAGCGAGAGCGAACAACGAGCCAGATCGGCGAGCTCATCATGAACCGCTTGCGGCGTATCGACAAGGTGGCGTATGTGCGCTTCGCCTCGGTTTATCTGGATTTCAAGGACGTGGGCGAGTTCATGACCGAGCTGAAGGAATTGCTTGACACGAAGGAAAGCCCGGCCGCCAAGGCGAAGTCGGGAGATTAAGTTGGGTTGCCCCGGAAGAATGTGCGCGTGTGCATAGCTGGCGTGACCGGCGAACCCACAGTGCCGAAGGCACGGCAGAAGATAGCCCAGCGCTTCAGCGCTGGGGAGCTTTCACACAAAGACCCGAGTCCCGTAGGGACGACAAGAGGGACAGCAGGGCTTCAGCCCTGCGCTCAACGAGCATCCTGCTGATGCCGGCGAACAGCAGGTCCCTCCACTCGGGCTGAAGCCCTCGGTCGGGATGACACATTTTTTGAAGTGGAGATCCGGCGCAGCGGAAGCCACGCCCGTTCAAGTTCATGGCATACACAGTCACCCTCATCCCCGGCGACGGCATCGGCCCCGAAGTTGTCCGTGCCAGCCTTCGCATCCTGGAAGCCACCGGAGTCAAGTTCGAATGGGAGAGCTTCGCCGCCGGCGCTGAAGCTTACGAGAAGTATCACGAGTACATTCCCAAAGAGCTGATCGAATCGATTGAGCGCACCTGCGTCGGGCTGAAGGGGCCGGTCACGACCCCGATCGGCGGCGGCTTCTCCAGCATCAACGTCGCGCTGCGCAGGAAGTTCGAGCTGTTCGCGAACTTCCGCCCCATCCGCAATCTTCCCGCGGTGCCGACGCGCTATCCCGGCGTCGATCTCATCGTCATCCGCGAGAACACCGAAGGGCTGTACTCAGGCATCGAGCACGAGGTCGTGCCCGGCGTGGTGGAGAGCCTGAAGATCATCACCGAGAAGGCCTCGACGCGCATCGCCCGGTTCGCGTTCGAGTATGCCCGCCGCGTGGGACGCAAAAAGATCCACGCCATCCACAAAGCCAACATCATGAAGCTGTCGGACGGGCTGTTCATCCGCTGCTCGCGCAATATCTCCAAGGAGTATCCTGAGATCACCTACGGCGAGCACATCGTGGACAACACCTGCATGCAACTCGTCATGAATCCCTACCAGTACGACACGCTGCTGCTGGAGAACCTGTACGGGGACATCGTTTCGGATTTGTGCGCGGCGTTCGTCGGCGGACTTGGACTGGTACCTGGCGCCAACTACGGCGAGCGTTGCGCCATCTTCGAGGCCGTGCACGGCTCCGCGCCCGACATCGCGGGCAAGGACATCGCGAATCCCACGGCGGTGTTGCGCTCCGGCATTCTGATGCTGCGCCATCTCGGCGAAGAGAACGCCGCCAACCATATTCGCCTGGCGCTGGAGAAGGTCTACACCGAGAGGAAGCACCTGACGCGCGACGTCGGCGGCACCGCAGGCACCAGCGAATTCGCCGACGCCATGGTCGAGGCGCTGCACACCATCCCGCCGCCCAAGCCGGTGTTGCAGGAAGTGGAGCTGTAAGCTGCGGCTGCGTTTCATCGTCCTGTAACCCTCGACTTGCCTGCGTTCGCTCACGCCTCTAGAATCGCTGATTACGTCTCGAAGTGAATTCGGAGGGGCGGATGGCGAACTTGAACATCGGCGATGAAGTGCCGGACTTTGCACTGCCCGCGGTGGTCGGGAACATAAAGAGTCAATTCAAGCTGAGCGACTATCGCGGCAAGAAGAACGTGGTGCTGGCCTTCTATCCCGCCGATTGGACGCCGGTGTGCGCTTCGCAACTGCCCGGCCTCAACAGCGACCTCGAGCGCTTTGGCGCGTACGATGCGGAAGTTGTTGGCATTAGCGTCGACTCCATTCCCAGCCACACCGCGTGGCAGAAGAAGGAAATCGGCATTCTCGGCTTTCCTCTGGCCAGCGACTTTTACCCCACGGCGAGGTGGCGAAGAAGTTCGGCATCCTGCGCGAAGGCGATCCCATTCCCGGCATCAACGAGCGCGCTATCTTCGTCGTCGACAAGCAGGGCAAGCTGGCCTTCAGCCGCATCTATCCCATCGGCCAGGTGCCCAGCAACGAAGACATCTTCGAAGCGTTGCGCAAGCTGTAGCTCCAGATCGGCGCCAAGTTTGATCAAGCCAGTGCCAACGGCATCATTTCTCTGGCATTTCCGGGGCAATGTGGCAAAATGTCGGCATTCTGGAGTAAGCTTCTCGCTCGCTCCCGAACGGCAAGCAGCCCCGTGGTCCGGAGATCAGGTTTGTCCTCAGACGCGCCAACCGCCTTCTTCAGCTACAGCCGCGAAGATTCTGCCTTCGCCCTCCGGCTGGCCGAAGACTTGAAGGCTGCGGGCGCCAGTGTCTGGATTGACCAGTTGGATATCATTCCCGGCGAACGCTGGGCGCGTTCGGTCGAATCGGCGCTGAACAACTCGCCGCGCCTGCTGGTGATTTTGTCTCCCGCTTCGGCGAGTTCCACCAACGTCCAGGACGAGGTGAATTTCGCTCTGGAAGAGCGCAAGACCATCATTCCGGTGCTGTATCGCGACTGCAAGGTGCCGTTCCAACTGCGTCCGTTCCAGTACGTCGATTTCAGGACAGACTACGATCGCGGGCTTGGCGTCATGCTTAGGACGCTGGGGGTTGAGCATCACCTCGCGGTGCCTGCGGATGCTGCGCACGCTGCCGAGCCCCCGGCGGCGGGCGAGCATGGGGCCGGAAATCAACCCGGTGCCGCAGCTCCGGCGCCGGGTGTGGCCGAGCCGCCATCCATCGTCGCCCCGCAGGTTGTGGCGGAACAGACACGCCAATTGCAGGAGGAGCAAGCGCGCGCGCAGGAGAGGCGGCGCGCTGCGGAACACCAGCGGCTGCTGGAGGAAGAACGAAATCGCGAGGCCGCCGCGCAGCGTGAACTTCAGGCACAGCAGGAAAAGGCGCGCCAGGAACAGTTTCGGCAAGAGGAGGAGAAGGCGCGGTTGCAGCGCGCACAGGCGACGCCGGCGGTGCAGCCGAGTCGCCCTGCCCCAGCGCCACCGGCCTCGGTGCAGCCAACTGCTCACGTCCCGGCGCCACCACCGCCGCCTCCGCTCTCAAAGCCGGTTGCCGCAAAGCCTTCCGGTACTTCCGCTGGCCCCAAGATCGCCATTGCCGTAGCAGCGGTGCTGGTCTTGGCGATCGTGGGATACGTGCTGCTTCGCCCGAAGCCATCTTCCGAAACTGCCAAGATTCAGCCTGAAGCGACGACCACGACGCCCGAGCAGAAGCCGCCGGAACCGACGCCAAGCCAGTCTGCTCCCTCTGACCAGAAAGCGCCTGCCCCATCGGCTCCTGCTGCGGAGGCGCCCAAAGTCGCGGAGAACGAAGCGCCGAAGGCGGGAGACAAAGGGAAGGGCGGAACGAGTGCGGCGAAGTCCTCGCCCGGAGGCAATGCCGGCACGCCTACGAAGCCGCGTACGACCACGCAGGCCCTTCCCGCCGGCATGGATCCTAAGCTGGCCGCCGTCTACCATCGCGCCTTGACGGGCGATACCGGCGCCATGATCGAGTTGGGATTTGCGTATCGCGCGGGCAAAGGTGTGCCCAAAGATGATGCCCAAGGCGCTTACTGGTATCGCAAAGCCGCCGATGCCGGCTCGGCGCATGGTACCTACAACCTCGGCGTTTTATACGAGCGGGGCCTGGGAGTGCCCAAGGACTACCAACAGGCGTTCAAACTCTACAAGAAGGCGGCTGACGCAGGGGACCGCTACGCTATGACGAATCTCGGCGCAATGTACAACCAGGGGATCGGGGTACCGCAGGATGATGAGCAGGCGGTCGCCTGGTATCGCAAGGGCGCCGAGGCTGGGGACCCCATGAGCATGTACGATTTGGGATACATGTACGCCAACGGTAAAGGTGTCGCGCGAGATTACTCCCAGGCGGTCGGCTGGTACAGTAAGGCCGCCGCGACTGGCAACGCAAAGGCGATGACCAATCTTGGAAACATGTACGAGAATGGATACGGAGTTCAGAAAAGCTCGCAGCAAGCCGTCGCCTGGTATCAGAAAGCGGCTGCCCTTGGAGAAGAGAAAGCCATAGCTAGCCTAAAGCGGCTGGGCGTCAATCCCTAATCATCTCGGCGTGACCTATTCCGTCCATCGTTTGAATACCAGACACCCATTCGTCCCGCCAAACCCAAAGGAGTTTGACATGGCGTACTCCATGCTGACCTTGCGCGGGGTGTGGGCGACGAAGTCGAGGTCGCAGCCTTCGTCGGGGTTGTCGAGGTTGGCGGTGGGAGGCACGATCTGGTCGCGCAGCGCGAGCACGGTGATCGCGGCTTCCAGTCCGCCGGCGCCGCCCAGCAGATGCCCGGTCATCGACTTGGTTGAGCTGACCAGCATCTTGTAGGCGTGCCCGCCGAACGCGCGCTTGATGGCGGTGGCTTCCAGTTCATCGCCCAGCGGCGTGGAAGTGCCATGCGCGTTGACGTAGCCCACGTGCTCGGGCGCAAGCCTGGCATCGCGCAGGGCATTGCGCATCACGCGATAGCCGCCCTCGCCTTGCGGCGCAGGTTGGGTGATGTGGTTGGCGTCGGCGCTCATGCCGTAGCCGACAACCTCAGCGATGATCGGCGCGCCGCGCTTCTTCGCAAACTCCAGCTCTTCGAGAATCAGAATCCCCGCGCCTTCGCCGATCACGAAGCCGTCGCGGTCTTTGTCCCAGGGGCGGCTGGCGCGATGCGGGTCGTCATTGCGCGTGGAGAGCGCGCGCATGGCGGCGAAGCCGCCCACGCCCATGGGCGTGATGGCGGCTTCGGTTCCGCCCGCGATCATGACATCGGCATCGCCATAGTGGATGACGCGCGCCGCGTCGCCAATCGAGTGAGCGCTGGTGGTGCAGGCGGTGCAGGTGGCTTCGTTCGGTCCCTTGGCGTTGTTGCGAATGCTGACCTGGCCGGCGGCAAGATTGACGATGGCCGCGGGAATGAAGAAGGGCGATATCTTGCGCGGGCCGCCATTGAGCAAGTTGGAGTGTTCGCGCTCGATGATGTCGAACCCCCCAATGCCCGAGCCGATATTGACGCCGGTGCGCTCGGCCTGCTCTTCGTTCGCGACCTTGTAGTTGGCCATGCGCAGCGCTTCATCGCTGGCGGCAAGGGCCAGATGAATGAAGCGCGCCATCTTGCGCGCCTCTTTCTTGTCCAGGAATTGCAGCGGGTCGAAGCCCTTGACCTCGGCTGCGATCCGGCAGGCGAAGGCGGAAGCGTCGAAGCTGGTGATGCGCTCCACGCCGCTCTTGCCGGCCAGCAAAGCCTGCCAGGTGTCCTCCGCGTTGTTGCCGACGGCGCAGATCACGCCGATACCGGTGACGACGACGCGACGGTCCAAACTACTTCGATCCTTTCGCGTGCGCGTTGATGTAGTCGATGGCGTCCTTGACGGTGCGGATCTTCTCCGCGTCCTCGTCGGGGATCTCGATCTCGAAGGCCTCCTCGAAGGCCATGACCAGCTCGACGGTGTCGAGCGAATCGGCGCCGAGGTCGTCGACGAAGGAGGCGTTGGGCGTGACCTCAGCTCTCCTCGACCCCGAGCTGCTCCACGATGATTTGCTTTACGCGTTCCTCAACGGATGCCATGTAATAGCGGGTTCCTTTCCAGAGATGGCCTCCCGGCCCGAGGCTTTCAGCTATTAGCCTTCAGCTCTCAGCTTTCCGCATTCCAGCGCGCGGTCCAGCTGACAGCTACTTCTTGGCCTTCGCATGCTGGTCGATGTAGGTGATCGCATCCTGCACGGTGCGGATCTTCTCCGCGTCCTCGTCGGGGATTTCGATTTCGAAGGCCTCTTCGAAGGCCATGACCAGCTCGACCGTGTCCAGCGAGTCGGCGCCGAGGTCGTCTACGAAGGATGCGTTGGGCGTCACTTCCGCTTCATCCACGCCCAACTGCTCCACAATGATTTGCTTAACCCGTTCTTCAACCGAAGCCATGGCTTCTCTCCTGTCGCGCCGCAGCGCATGCACCGGAAATCCCCAGCGCACGCTTTCCGGCGCACGTGGGAGGCAAACCTGTAAGTCTAATTGCAGGCCGGGAGGCCTGTAAAGAATCAGAGCGTCTCCAGAACAGATGCGGACAGAGAAGCGGGAGAGCGCTCGGTGATATGAGTCCAGATTCATCCTAAACGGGGAGGTTTGTGGCGGTCAACGCGAGGAAGTAGCCCGAGCGGCACCATTGCGAACGATTGAACATTGTTGTGATACAAAGCTGCCATGCGAGCGGTGGTTCAGCGTGTCAGTCGGGCGTCGGTGAAAGTCGACAGCGAGATCATCGGCGGGATCGGACGCGGCCTGCTGGTGCTGCTGGGGGTCGGGGAAGACGATGGCGAGCCGGACGCGGAGTATCTAGCTGAGAAGGTCGCCGGCCTCCGAATTTTCGAGGATGACGCCGGCAAGATGAACCTCAGCGTCGCGGACGTGGGAGGCGCGGTGCTGGCCGTCTCGCAGTTCACGCTGTTCGGCGACGTACGGCGTGGCAAGCGGCCGTCCTTCGATGCCGCGGCGCGTCCGGAGCGTGCGCGTGAGTTGTACGAGTACTTCGTGGAGCGCGTGCGAGCGCTGGACTTGCGCTGCGAAACCGGACGCTTTCAGGCCATGATGGAGGTCGAGCTGATCAACAGCGGGCCGGTCACGATCCTGCTGGATTCGAAGAAGCTGTTCTGAAGGCGGTGCGACGATTACTTTGAGCTGTCGTCGCTGGGCGCGTTATAGGTTGTCGGCTTCGGCTTCTTGTTCTTGCTCTGCGGCGTGGTCTCGGTGGGGGCGCTGCACGTTTTCGCCATCACCTCTACGTCGGTAACCTGGAAGCGGCGCATTTCGGTTGACCCCGCCGACTGCGCTGGCGCTTCCCACTTCCCGGTCAGCTTCACCTTCGCTCCCGAATCCTTCTTCAAACTGTCCGGGCCGAGCACCTCAACCCCGGTGCGATGGTTCATGCTGCGCAGCGCGTACTTGCCGTCTTTGTCGGGGCCGGAGAGGCACCCGATAAGAGTAGAGTCCTTGGCGCCGGCCGGGTTAGTGATCTGGTCGCCGCTGGTGGCGCTGTTGTCCTTCGTCGCACTGGCGGCATTGCCTTGCTGCTGCTGCGGCGCGATGGGAGCGCCGACCGGAAGCACACGCACGGGCGCGATCGCCGGAATCAGCGACCGATTCGCGCCCCATGAGATGAGCGCCAGAATTGCGAGACCAAGTAACGGTTTCATAGGGCAGTATCCAACGTCTCAAGTTCAGACGCACGGCGCAACGGGAAAGTTGCAGTACGGTTAACCGCGGACAGTTCCAAGTCGCCGGCGCGAGAAGAACGTTGCTTCCTGGACAGCAACTATCTCATCAGATGTAGAGCGGCAGCCAGTTTCAGGCGGTGAGGATGCGGATCGGAATAACGTGTTATCCCACATACGGCGGCAGCGGCGTGGTCGCCACCGAGCTTGGACTGGAGCTGGCGCAGCGCGGCCACCAGGTCCACTTCATCTCCTACTCGCAGCCCATCCGGCTGACCGAACCGCTGCCTAACATCCACTATCACGAGGTCGAGGTCTCGCGGTATCCGCTGTTCGAATATCCGCCCTACGATCTGGCGCTGGCCACGCGCATGGCCGAGGTGGCGGAGATCTACGAGCTCGACCTGCTGCACGTGCATTACGCCATTCCGCATTCGGTAAGCGCGATGCTGGCGCGGCAGATGCTGGGCTGCGACCACACGCGCAACCAGCGGCGCAGCTGCCCTACGTGACCACCCTGCACGGCACCGACATCACGCTGGTGGGCGCCGATCCGTCGTATCTGCCGATTACGCGCTTCTCCATCGAACCAGAGCGATGGGGTCACGTCGATTTCCAATTACCTGAAGCAGCGCACCATCGAAGTCTTCGACGTGGAGACGCCGATCGAGGTCATCCCCAACTTCGTCAACTGCGATCTCTACCGAGCGCACGCCTGAGGTGATGCCGCGGCGCTCGGAATACGCCACGCCCGACGAGAGGATCCTGGTGCATCTGTCGAACTTCCGTCCGGTGAAGCGCGTCACCGACGTGATCGAGATCTTCGACCGCGTGCAGAAGAAAGTTCCCGCGCGGCTGCTGATGATCGGCGACGGGCCGGAGCGCTCGCGCGCCGAGTGGCTGGCGGTGAACAAGGGAATCCATAAGCAAGGTCGATTTCCTCGGCAAGCAGGACCGCATCCACGAGAAGCTGGCGGTGGCCGACGTGATGCTGATGCCCAGCGAGCTGGAGTCGTTCGGACTGGCGGCGCTGGAGGCGATGGCCTGCGAGGTGGTGCCCATCGCGACCAATGCGGGCGGCGTGCCGGAGGTGATCGACCACGGCAAGACGGGATTTCTGGCGGACGTGGGCGACGTGGAAGCGATGGCGAGGTACGCGATCGAAGTCCTGTCCGACGAAGCGCAGCTGAAGCAGATGGGCGAGGAGGCCCGCACGCGAGCGCAGGCGCGATTCTGCGCCAGCAAAATCATTCCCATGTATGAACGGCATTATCGCGCGGTGCTGGAGCGCTCGCAGGCGGCGGTGGGTAAGTAGAGCGATCGGTGGACGGCAAGCCCGGATAGAGCGGGCCTAGGCCGCATCCGACTTCCTGCTCACTGTGTCATCCTGAGCGGAGCGCCGCATTGCCTTTCCGAGTCGTTGCGGGCGCGGAGTCGAGGACGCTGTTTGCGCGTGGCGTGATACTCCTCGTGCGAACGCGGTCCACTCCGGCTGAAGCCGTCGGTCGGATGACAATGGAATTCAGCGCGTACTAGCCGTACGCTAGGCTTCCGTGGAGCAACTGACCACCCGGCTGCGGCGCTCCTCGTAGATGCGCCGACGACCGAGCCGCCCATCTCTTCGGCTTGCAGCACTGGCAGCACCAGCCGCACCAGCGTCCGCGATTGCGCTCGCTGCTCAGTTGATCTCGGCGGCATCGCCGTACACCACTTGCAGCCGCTCGGTGACATTCAGCATGCCGATGCCGGTGCCCGAGACGTGCTTGCGCCGCTCGGCGGCATGCCCACGCCGTCGTCCTCCACCTCAATCACCAGGCGCTGATCGGCGCTGCGGCTGCGCAAGTAAATGCTGCCGCCCTCCATCTTCGACGCGAAGCCGTGCTTGACGGCGTTCTCCACCAGCGGCTGAAGAATCATGCTGGGCACCATCAGGTCCAGCGACTGCCGGCTCCAGTTCCTTCACCACTCGCAGCTTGTCGCGGCCAAAGCGCGCGACTTCGATGTCGAGATAGTCGTCGAGAAATTCGAACTCCTCGCGCAGCGGCACGAACGAGTCGCCCTTGCGCAGCAGGCGGCGCAGAATGTTGCCCAGCTTCACGATCATCTCGCGCGCCGAATCGGGATCGGCGCGCACCAGCGAGGAGACGGAATTCAGCGTGTTGAACAGGAAGTGCGGATTGATCTGGCTCTGCAGCGCCTCCATGCGCGCCTGCAGCAGCAGGCGCTCCTGCTGCTCCAGCTTCATCTCGATGCGAACGTTGTTCAGCACCTTGAGCGCGATGGCGACCGCCATCACCGTGCCCGCATAGATGGCGAGCTTCACCCAGATGTTCGGCGAGTCGAGCGCGAAGATGCGGCGCGGCAACGCCTGGTGCAGCTGGATGTGGATGAATTCCAGGCCGAGAATCAGGAAGAAGAACGAGGTCTGCCAGTCGATGAACGACTTGCGAATGCTGCGCCGGATCCAGTGATAGATGCTGAGGTCGAACAGCGGCGAGAACGACCAGATGGCTTCGCGCTCGGGGGCGATGTGGCGCAGCAAGCCGGCGGCGAAGCCGGCAAGAACGTACATGGGCAGCGCCAGCCATTCGGTGGAATAACCTGGCGCACTGCCCAGCAGGAGCGACGGCAAGCCAACCAGCAGCCCTCCGGCAGCGCCGACCAGGCGGCCGCCGATGACGCCCATCAGGATCGCGCCTTCGAAGGCGATGTCGGCGGCGTAGAAGTTGCGCACCCAGCCGCGCACCAGCACGCCCAGCGCGATAGGCGTGCCCACGATGAAGACGATCTCCAGCTTCTCGCCGAGGGTGCGCTCTTCGCGGAAGAGCAGCACGCGAAAGCGCCGCGCGCGCACCAGCACGCTGCTGATCGCCGCAGCCACGCCGAGGCGGATCAGCAAAGTGACGAGAATGAGACGCTAGTCCAAGAATCAGTTCCAGCTGGTCAGTGGCCAGATCGGTCAGCCAGAGCGAGGCACGCACCGGCAAGCTGTACGAGTCTCAACCGGCCACTGGCCACTAGCCACTGCTTCATCCTATCGCGTTCGCCGCTTCCGCAAGCGCCCGTTCTGCGCTGGTCGGCATCGGGCGCGCCGCCCTGCGCCATGTCGCGGTTGCCGCCGCCGCGCGTGCCCAGCGACTGCACCGTCTGCTTCATCAGCGCGCCCATGTCGTGGGCGAGCCCGGGGTCTGCGCGAAGACCAGCGACGGCTGCGCGCCTCCGCAAGCCAGCAGCGCGACCACTGGCCGGTCTGCGCCAGCTTCTGCGCCAGCATCTTGATGAAGCCGAGATCGCGATCGGCAAAGTATTGCGCGACCAGCTTCTCGCCCGCTGTAAGTTCGTGCCGCTTGCAGCAACGTTCGGCCTGCAACTCGGCGACTTCCTCCAGCAGCTGATGCTGCGACTTTCTGCGCGGACTTCATCTCGTCCTGCGACTTGCGAATCTGCTGCGGAACTTCCTAGATGTGGGTGGAGAACAGCCGCGGCAGCCTCGGTCAGCGTCTCGAAGTCGCGCCGCGCCGTCGCGACCGCGCGCAGGCCGCAGACGAACTCCACCCGCACACCCTGCCTCACCTTCTCGGTCTTGCGCAGCAGGATGGAGCCGATCTGCCCGGTGCTGCGCACGTGCGTCCCGCCGCAGGCGTTCAGGTCGAAGTCGCGGATGTCGATGAGGCGCAGCTTCTCGCGCTCGGCGGCAGGAATTTTGCGCACGCCCATGGTGCGCGCTTCGTCGGGCGTGGCGAAGCGAATCTCGACCGGCACGGTCTTCGGCGATGATTTCGTTGGCCAGCCGCTCGGCCGCGCGCAACTGCTGCGGGTTGATCGACATCAGTGGCGAGATCGATGGTGCAGCTCTCGTCGCCCATGTGAAACGAGACGGTCGCGAAGTCGTAGAGCTTCTCGAAGGCGGCCGACAGCACGTGCTGGCCGGAGTGCTGCTGCATGTGGTCGCGACGGCGCTCGACATCGACCGTGCCGCGGACCGCAAGACCCGGTTGCAACTCCGCGGCCTCAGCTTCCATGATGTGCAACACGTCGCCAGTCTTCTCGTCCTCCGCGACTTCCATCACGCGCAAAGGAACCGCTTCGGGTCCGTCGGCCAAATCGAGCCAGCCGGTGTCGAAGGTCTGGCCACCGCTGGTGGGATAAAAAGCCGAGCAGTCGAGCACGACGGCTGTGCGTCCGGACGTATTCGCCACGGACTGCACGCGAGCGTCGAACTCGTGCAGGAAGGAGTCGGTGTAGTAGAGGCGATCGGTCACGCAGCCATTATCGCAAATGGAAGCCAACCTACCGGAGCCGCTCCATGGTAAGCGGATCAAAGCGGCCCGAACAGTATTTCTGCAACGCATCCAGGAAGAGCTGATTGTCGCGGGTAGCATGCGCGAATAGCGTCATCGAGGAGCAAAACTTCATGTCGTCCGGACTTCCAAAAATGTAATCGAGCGAGCGGCCCTGGAGGTCGAGCACGAGTCGTGTGCACCCCCTTAGCCTCGGCCCCAGGACCGGATGGTTTAAGTAGGCCTCGGCCTCCGCCCTGGATGAAATCGCATAACGCTGTGCGATCGAGCTGCGCCCCAGCCCCGCGATCTGCGGGAATATGAACCACATCCAATGACTGGTTTTCCGTCCCCGACGGAGTTCTGAGCAGACGTCGTCGAATACTGGGTCTTGGGCGCTAACGAAGCGTTGCAGATCGTAGAGATCGCCCATTCTTACCTCCTTATGCGCGACGATAAGAGTCCGTTCAATCCTGTCCGGCCAATTGGCGCCCTGCGGCAAACGTATCAGGAAGAGCCATCAGTGCTCAGGGTCTGCTTAACTGCTTCTGCCAGCGGCACACGCGGGCGCCAGCCGGTCTCTTGGCGGATATGGCGTGTGTCGTACCAGCGGTTTTGCAGGGCGCGTCGCAGTTGGTGCGGCGACAGACGCGTGTCGCCCATGGGCACGATGCTGCGTAGCGCTTCGGCGAATGGTGAAGCGAGGAACAGCGGCCATCCGGAGAAGAAGCGGGTCGTGGAATGGTCGGCAGCACTCTTCACCTCGTGGTAGTGCGCGAGCGTGAGGTCATCATCGTCGAGCACGTTGTATTCGCGCAGTCCGCTGCCAATCGCCGCCGCGGCCTGCATTGCGTCGACGATGTTCTCAACGTAGTTCAGCGGGAAGCGGTGCTTTGGGTTGCCGAAGACGACGTTGGTGTTGCCCAGCCGGAACGCGTACATGCCTAGCGGCAATGGACGCCCGGGGCCGAAGAGGATGCCTTCGCGCAGAATCACCGTGGGCAGGCCCGTGCGACGCGCGAACGAGCTGACCAGTTGGTCGGCGGCGATCTTCGATTGGGCGTAGGGATCGCGCAGCTCCGGCCGTCGGTCGAAGGGCGTGTTCTCGTCGATGCGCTCGCCATCGTTAATTGGCCCGTAAACCGCAAGCGAGCTGGCGTAGACGAGTTGGCCGACTCGTTGCTCAAGACAGGCGGCGAGCACGCGTTCGGTGCCGGCGACATTCGTCTCAAAATAAGCTGCGCGCGGCGCTGATCCGACCTTCGCGGCGAGGTGATAGACGATCTCGGTGCCTGCGAGTGCGCGCGCAATGGAGTCGGCGTCCCTGAGGTCGCCGTGAACGATCTCGGCGCTGGCTCGCTGGAGTCGCTCGGCACGCGGCGAGGGGCGCGCCAGCACGCGGACGTTGTCGCCTTTGGCGAGCAGGTCGCGAATCAGATAGCCGCCCAGAAAACCCGTACCGCCGGTGACCGTCACGCGCATGTAGACTGGTGTCCTCGACCGCACATTTTCCGTGTGTTAGATTACATCTTCGCTTTCCAATCCAATCGTGGCGAGTTAGTTCCCGCTGTTTTCCGCCCGCAGCACTCATGCGCGTGAGTCAGCGTTATTCCACCCGTCGAGAGAACGAGACTTGGGCATAATCAGCTACATTGTTCTCGCGGTCGCCGCCATTCCCGGCATTTACTACCTGTTGGCGATTTACAGTGCGGCGCGGTACTTTCGCGTGGCGTGGCGCGAGAACCCGCCCAACAACGACTTCTTTCCGCCGATCAGTTGTTTGAAGCCCATTCGCGGTCTCGACGACGACGCTTACGAGAACTACGCCAGCTTCTGTCGGCAGGATTATCCCGAGCACGAAATCATCTTTTGCGTTGATCGGGACGATCCCGCGCTGCCGGTGCTCGAGAAGCTCGTAGCCGACTTTCCCCAGCGCAAGATTCGCCTCGTCTTCGGCTCCGGCCGCAATGCCATCAACGACAAAGTCGGCCGCCTGACGCGGCTGGTGAGCGAGGCGAAGTACGACCTGCTGACCATCACCGACGGCGACATCCGAGTTGGGCCGGATTACCTGCGCGCCGTGGCGCACGCCTTTCGCGATCCGCATGTGGGCGGCGCGACCACGCTGTACGTCTCCACGGAAGAGACCAGCTTCGTGCAGGAGCTGCAATCCATCGGCATGACGTCGGATTTCTTCGCGGGCATTCTGGTGGCCTGGCAGCTTGATGGCGTGAAGTTCATGTTCGGGCAATCCATACTGACCACCAAACAGCGTATCGCGGGTTTCGGCGGATATGAAGTGCTGGAGAACCGTCCCGCCGATGACCTCAACGTGGGCCGCATGGTCGCGGCGCAGGGTTGCGAGGTCAAGCTGCTGCCGTATGTAGTCAAAACGGTCGCGGATTTCAAGTCGCTGAAGGACCTGTTCTACAAGCGCGTGCGCTGGATGACGGTGATGCGGCTGGTCCGCCGGCAAGGTCATCGCGGGCTGGTCTTCACCTGGGGATTAATCTGGGCGCTGATCGCGATTGCTGTACATCCAACCTGGCCGGTCGCGATCGGTTATCTCGGAAGCTATATCGTGCTGCGCGTGATCATCACCTGGCTGATCGGCATTCACGGCATGAAGCAGAAGGGCCTGTGGCCGAAGATGGTGCTGATTCCGCTGTGGGATCTTGTCGCATTCATGATCTGGATCGCTAGCTTCGGGCGCAACGTGATCCGCTGGCGTGGGTACGACTATCACATCCGCAATGGAATTCTAGTGCCAGTGAATCCGGCGAGCACGCCATTGGGAAAGTGAAGCAATTTCGAATTGCGAGTCTGCATGACTAACAAGAGCTCCAAGGTTGCCATTGCCGGCGCGGGAATTTATGGCGCCACTATCGCTATCCGTCTCGCGGAGCAGGGCCACACGGTCCATCTCTTCGATCCGCTCGGGATTCTGAATGCGGCGTCGGGCATCAATCAGTTCCGCATTCACTCGGGATATCACTATCCGCGCAGCCCGGAGACCATTGAGGAGACGATGGGCGCGCGCGCGGAGTTCCTGCAGAGTTTCGCGCCGGCCATCGTGCGCAACAGTCGGCACTATTACGCCATTCCGCATGAAGGCTCGCAGACGCCGCCGGAGCTGTTCGAGCGGGTCATGGCGCGAGCACAAGGTCCCGCTGCGGCCGTGCCGGCCGGAGTGGATGAATTTCGATTTCATCGACAAATGCTACGAGGTCGAAGAGCAGATTTACGATCCTGAGATTCTGCGCGACGAACTGGCGAAGCAGATCAACTCGCTCGGCGTTCTCCTTCATCAGCAGGAGTTCACGCCGGCGATGCGGCTCGATTATGACTTCGTCATCTGGGCGACTTACGGGCTCGGTCCCTCGCGCGGGTTGTTCAAGTCGGTGAAGTATCAGGTCGCGGAGAAGATTCTGATCGGGCTGCCAACGCAGTTGCGCGGTATATCGCTGGTGGTGGTCGATGGCCCGTTCACGGCTTTCGATCCCTACGGCAGCTCCGAGCGGTCGATGTGGGGCTCGGCGAAGCACACGCAACCACTGGACGACCACGAATCCCGACGAGCCCATTCCGGAGCAGTATCGCTCGCTGCTGAACGGGCCGCGGCTTCGAGCCGATCTCCTGGACGCGGCACGAGGCCATGCGCAAGGACGCGGCGCTGGCTGTGCCGGCGTCGATTGACGCGGAGTATCTCGGATCGCGTTTCACCATTCGCGTAGTGGAAAACAATCCCGCGCAGGATCGGCGGACGCTGTATGTGCAGGAAACCGCGCCGGGCGAGATCCACATCTTCTCCGGCAAGGTGGTCAGCGCGGTGAAGGCCGCGCGACTGGTGTGCGAGAGGATCGCGAGAGGCGTGAGCGCAGGGACGTCCGCCCAATAGCACCTTCAAAACACCCACACAACCCAACAGACGGGTTGTGTGGGGCACCCAGCACCCGGCGGGCAGCGCTGCGGGATAGCCCACTCTGTTTTGAATCGGATGGCGCATCCAGATGTGCATTCCGCTGCAGTTTGCGCGACCATTCTGCCAACTCGCACGAACCGCAGATCCCTCGGCTCCGCTCGGGATGACAAAACAATCCGCCGCTGCGCGGCTCCGCTCGGGATGACAAAACAAAAAGAAACCGGGAGCCAGCTCTACCCGAGCATTGCGCTGATCTCCTGCGTGGCGGCGGCTTCCTTCGCGAATTCAAATGTGCCCCGGTCGCTCATCTCATGCGCGGCGCGCAGGAACGCGCCCAACGCAGTGCGCGCGAGTGCGCTGCCCACGCTCACGCGCTTTACTCCCATGGCCGAGAGCTCAGCCAGGCTCAACTGAACGCCTCGCAGCCCCATCACTACATTTACCGGACGGTCTACCGAACTCACCACTGCGGCGATGTCGTCCTTGCTGGTCAGCCCGGGAGCGTAGAGCACGTCGGCTCCGGCGTCCTGGAAGACCTGCAATCGCGCGACGGTGTCTTTGAGGTTGGGCCGGCCGTGCAGGTAGTTCTCCGCACGAGCGGTCAGCGTAAAGCTGAAAGGCAGTGAGCGCGCGGCTTCTACTGCGGCGCTGACCCTCTCCGCCGCATATTCCAGATCGTAAATCGGATCGTCCTCCCGGCCGGTTGCGTCTTCAATCGAGCCGCCGACTGCTCCCGCAGCGGCGGCCAGCTTGATGGTCTGCGCCGCAGCCTGCTGGTTCGCCGCCAAATCCATTTTCGAGATCGGCGCTCACAGGCAAGTCAGTCGCAGAGGCGATCGCGGCGACGTGTTCGATGACGTGTTCGCGATCCACTGTGTTGTCGCGCTTTCCCATGGAGAACGCGTAGCCCATGCTGGTGGTCGCCAGCGCCTCAAAGCCGAGATGGGACAATATGCGAGCGGTGCCGATGTCCCAGGGATTGGGGATGATGAAGGCGTGGTCGCGATGATGAAGGGAGCGGAAGAGCGCGGCTTTTTCGGCTTGGGTCGGCATACATGTCCTACTTTGAAGGGGCGCGGCTTCAGCCGCGCCGTTGGGCTGTAGATTTGATGGGCTTTAGCCTCGGAGGGACTTCGCGGTTTGCATTAAACCGAAGTACCTCAGCGGCTGAAGCCGGGGTCATACCAGTTTACGGCGCGGCCCTTCAAGATGGCGGTTAATGCCGAAGCTTGGCATCAGCTTACGGCGCGCTGCCGCGAATCCGTTCAACAGGACGCCTGAAGCGGCGCTTCTGACAGAAATGTAAAACGCGGACCGAAGTCCGCGTTTCGTTTGCCATCGAAGTGTTCTGTCCCTACACGCCGGACGAGATCAGCGAGGCTGCCAGCGGGGTGCGCAGGCGGGTGCCGTTGCGGTTGTTGTTCGTGTTGCGCCAGTTCACGTGCGGCAGGAACACCGACGTATCGATGCGGTCGCTGTACTTCAGCGCGATGTCGATCATCGAGTCGAGCAGCGAATCCGAAAGCAGGTGCGGCTGCAAGCCCAGGTCGATCAGCTTGGAGTGCTTGGCGTTGTAATAGTGCTTCTCGGCTTCAACGCGCGGATCGGGCAGGTGGTCGATTTCGGCCTTCAGGCCCAGCTTTCGGCCTGCCGCCTGCACCATCTGCGCCAGCTCCAGCACGGAGAACTGCTCGGTGAACTGGTTGAAGACCCGGAACTCGCCGGGATCGGCGGGATTCAGGCAGGCGATTTCAACGCAGCGCACGGTGTCGCGAATGTCGAGGAAGCCGCGCGTCTGTCCGCCCTTGCCGTAGACGGTGAGCGGATGTCCGGCCGCCGCTTCGACGCAGAAGCGGTTCAGCACCGTGCCGAACACCTCGTCGTAGTCGAAGCGGTTGATCGAGGGCTTCGTCCAGCGCAGTCTCGTCCGTCGTGGTGCCGTAGACGACGCCCTGGTTCAGGTCGGTGGCGCGCAGACCCCAGGCCTTGCAGCAGAACATGATGTTGTGGCTGTCGTGCACCTTGGAGAGGTGATAGAACGAGCCCGGCTGCTTGGGGAACGGAAGCACGTCGTTGCGGCCGTTGTGCTCGATGTGGATGTAGCCCTCTTCGATGTCGATGTTGGGCGTGCCGTACTCGCCCATGGTGCCCAGCTTCACCAGGTGGCAGTCGGGCGGAATTCGCGCAGGGCGAACAGCAGATTCAGCGTGCCGACGACGTTGTTGACCTGGGTGAAGACGGCGTGCTTGCGGTCGATCATCGAATACGGCGCGGAGCGCTGCTCGGCGAAATGGATGACGGCGTCGGGCTCGAAGTCGCGGATGTGCGGCCGACAGGAAATCGTAGTCGGTCACGTCGCCGACGAAGGATTCGATGGTCTTGCCGGTGAGGTCCTTCCAGACCTTCAGGCGTTCGGCAGCGAGCGGATCGGAGTCAGGGTCTGCACGCCGAGATCGTGGTCCCACTGCCGGCGGACGAAGTTATCGACGATGGCAACCTGGTGGCCCTTCTTGGACAAGTACAAGGCGGTTGCCCATCCGCAGTAACCATCTCCCCCCAGCACGGCAATTCTCATGCATCCTCCTCAGGGCTTGACAGTGTAGCGAGGCTCCTGGAACGCTGACTGCCACGCTCCGAGGCTCCCGCGCAGTACGGCGAGGCCGGTCGCTCGGAGAGCCGTTCCACGACCTCATGGCGCTGCAGCATCGGCGCAAGGTAGGGACTACGGCTCTGGTCGGCTCTGTTTGCTGCCAATATTTTTGTACCTTTAAAGAATATACCGGGTTTGGTGACCAAATGCAGGTTTTCTAACCCAAGGTGCGAGAACCGGAAATCAGTTGGATACCACTCGGGCTGCGCCGGAGAGGCCCGTTGCGAGCGGGCCGCGATCGCGGTTGTCCGGCCTGCATTTCTGCCATGGCGTTGGCTGGCAGCAGTGTTGAACTGGGCAGCGGATGATTCGTGAAGACGTACTTTCCGCCGCTCGCCGCGACTACGTTCATGTTCGCGCGGCCGAGCAAGCCTTCCAGGCGCGGAAGGGCGGCATGACCGGCCACTAAATAGTAGCGCTCCGGCGTCGACCAAAGTTCCTTAAGTTGCGCATCGTCGATGAATACGTTGGGCGCGCCCGGAGCGTACGCGCCGTATTCAAGATTTAAGAGCGGCCGTTCAGCAGCAGCGCTGTCCGATCGGTGTAAAAGAAGACCGATGAGAATGCGTAGTAGTGATGGTCGATGATCAACTTGCCTTGGGGCGAGTGCAGGATCGCCTCAGCCAGCGGCCGCGAAGAGAAGTAGGGATCGAAGGCCACCATCGCCATGCGCGCCGCCTGGAAGAACAGCACCATCATCAGCGCCGCGGACAGGAAAGCGCGCTTGGCTTCTGGCGCGAAATGTCCCCACGGCGCCGATCAGCAAAAGCGATTGCCGCCAGCAGCAACGGCATCCGCAGATAAGCGAACGAATGCAGCGTCAGGTCCTCCATGTGGCCGAGCGACAGCGTGTACGCTGACGGATGCGGGGTGAGGGCGCCGAAGATGTCGCCGGGCGTAGGCACATTGCGGTCCAGCACCAGGATGGCGAACGACGCCACGGCCGCGCAGCGCGGCGACGGCGGTCAGGACGCGCGTGCCGCGCCGGATCCACTTGCCTCCGTCGCCATGGCGCAGCCCAGCAACAACGCCAGCGCCGGATAGAACGGCATCGAGTAGTACTCCTGCGTCGTGGAGAAGGTGAAGAACACCAGCACGAAGCCGATCCAGCACAGCGCCAGCAGGCGCGCGCGGCCGGCGCGATCGACCGGGCGTGAACGAGAGCTTCGCGACGGCCGGGAAATACACGCTCCAGGGAAACAGCCAGAACAGGTGAAACAGCCAGAAGTAGACGAGCGGGACCGTGTTGTAGTCGCGCGGGTAGCGCAGGTTCAGGAAGCGCAGCAGTTGCTCGTTGATGAAGAAGAACCAGAGGAAGCCGTGATATTCGCCCGGCCCGCTGTGCAGCGAGAGCGAGAAATAAGGCGGATTGCGCAAGCGTCGCCAAAACATGCCAGGGCGCGGCGATCAGCAAGATCACGGCCGCCCGCTGAAAGGATGCAGCCGCTTCCAGGTTTGCCGCGAAAATAGCTGCCGCGTAAGGAACAGGTAGATAAGCCCGGCGCCGATGGGAAAGACGACGCCGATCAGGCTCTTCAGCAGCAGACCCGGGCCGATGCTGGCGGCCAGCACAGAGGCCCAAAGCGCGGGATGTGGTTCGTCATCGTCGGTGCGCGCAGGAACGCCCACATCGCCAGCGCAATGGTGAACGTGAGCATGACGTCGGGAATCAGAATGCGCGTGAACAGAAACAGGCCGACGCAGGTGGCCGATCACCAGCCGGCATAGAATCCAGCCTGCCTGCCGAAGGCCCAGATGCCAAACGCGGCGGTCAGCAGCGCGAGGCCCACGCAGAACAGCGCAACCGGAATGCGCGCCGCCCAGTCGTGCACGCCGAAGACTTTGTAGGAGCCGGCCATCATCCAGTAAATCAGCGGCGGCTTTTCCAGATAGGCGACGCCGTCCAGCCGCGCGGTGACATAGTCGCCGGCGTCAGCATGTTGCGGGCAATTTGCGCCTGCACGGCATCCACGTCGTCCATGCAGAGAAGGCGGAGAGATGATGCCGACCAGATAGACGGAAGCGGCGATCAGCAGCAGCGCTAGATATAGTTCCAATTGCGGGAGCGGACGTCCGCTGGTTCGCTGCGCGGGCTGTCGGCGCCCTGATCTTCCACTTTTTCATCCACAAGAACAGAACCATCAATCCCCATAGGTGATATCCAATATTGACTCGCCTTTCCAAATGATCTTGCAGATGGGCCTCGATCACGTCTCCGCGGAACAGGTCGGGATATTCCGCGACGCCGGAACGCAGTGTATCGATCAGCAACGAGCGCAGCGGCCCGCGCAGCCACTCGTGCGCCGGAATATCAAAGCCGACCTTCTGCCGCCGCAGGACCGTCGGCGGCAGCTTGTCCTTCATCAGCTGCTTGCAGAATCAGCTTCTGATGCGATCCGGGAATCTTCAGCGACGCGGGAATGCGATTGCGCGAACTCGACGATGCGATGGTCGAGGAACGGCGGCCGCACCTCCAGCGAATGCGCCATGCTCATGCGGTCCGACTTCACCAGAATATCGTCGGCCAGATAATACTTCTGGTCGAACCAGAGATAGGCGTTCAGGTCGTTGCCGTTGCGGCCAAGCTGCGCGCGAAGATCGCCGAGGACATCGATTCAGTGCGCCGGGCAAGCGCATCGGGCACCAGACGCCGCTTCTCCGCGTCGGAGAAGGTTCCGTTCCAGTACACGTGGCTCGGCTCGGCAGGCATCAGGCTGCCTTCCAGCAGGCGCTTGAGCTTGTATTCCAGGCCGATCTTGTCGTCCGATACCGGCCAGAGCCGCATGACCTGCTGGCCGAGGCGCAAGCACGCGGCGCAGGCAGCCGCCGCACGATTGCGCTGCGATGCGGTTGGCGCGGTAGGTGAGATATCCGCCGAAGAGTTCGTCGGCGCCTTCGCCGCTGAGCGCGACTTCCGTCTGCGTGCGGCTCAGCTTGGAAAGAAACCACACCGGCAGCGCTCCGGCATCGGCGCTGGGCTCGTCGGAGTAGTAGGCGAACTCCTCGATCGCGCCTTCCAGATCCTGCTCCGGGATTCAGGTCGAGCTCCTCGTGTCGGTGCCGTATTGCTGCACCATGCTCCGGATATAGCTGCTCTCGTCGAAGCTGCGGCCCCGGAAGGAAATGGAGAAGGTCTTCACCTTGGCGAGACGAAGCCTGCGACGGCGTAGTGCAGGATGGTCGATGAATCCATGCCGCCGCTCAGCCAGACGCCCAGCGGCACGTCGGAGACCAGATGCTCGCGCACCGACTGCTGCAGCAGCGCGTCGAGCTCTTCGCTGGCCGACTCCAGCGTGTCGCGGCTCGGCGTGCGGCTCAGGCAAGCGTCCAATAGGCTTCGGTGCGGACTTCGCCGTTGCGCCACTCCAGCCACGTTCCCGGCAGGAGCTTCTCGATGCCCTCGACCAGCGTCCACGGCGCGGGAATGTAGTTCAGCGAGAGATAGCAATCAGAGCCTGCGGGCTCAGACGGCGCTCGATCTCGGGATGGATCAGAATGGCCTTCAGCTCCGAGCCGAAGTAACAGCTCTTCGCCGCGCCGCGCGATGTAAAGCGGCTTGATGCCCATGCGGTCGCGCGCCAGCACCAGGCGCCGGGTGCGAATTCGTCCACAGCGCGATGGCGAACATGCCGCGCAGCTCGGAAAAGCAGTCGGTGTCCCACTCCAGAAAGGCGTGCAGAACGGTCTCGGTGTCGCAGTGCGATGAAAGCGGTGGCCGCGCTTTTCCAGCTCGGCGCGCAGTTCCAGGTGGTTGTAGATTTCGCCGTTGAAGACGATGACGGTGTCGCCGTCGTCGCGAGCGAATCGGCTGGTCGCCCGATTCCAAGGTCGATGATTTTCAGCCGGGTAGCGCCCAGCGAGCAGGTGGCGGACTCGAACGCGCCCTGCTGGTCCGGTCCGCGATGGACCAGCGTCGCCGTCGCCTCGGCGATACGCTCCGGACGCGGCGAATCCGTTCTTATGTGTGAAACCGACTATCCCGCACACGATTTCGTTAGCCTGGGTCCCCGAAAATCCTCTGTAACTAAACTATCACATGGGCAGGCCACAATATGCGCGGAAAAGGGCCGGAAGGCACTCCGACTCCCGGCCCAAAGGTGCAATGTGTCAACTCACATCCTCTGCGTGGGCCGCCAGAGCAAATGCATACAGCAATTATTTTGCGCTGCTTCCACCCGTGAGACTAAACGCATAGACGTTTCCATCATCGGAGCCGACGTATACCACTCCATCGGCTATCACCGGCATTCCCAGCCCCATCGCATGAGACTGCCACAGCAGCGCGCCAGTGCTGGCGTTCAAGGCATACAGAATGGAGTAGTCCGAAAAATAGATCACCCCATTAGCGACTGCTTGCGGACTGATGCTATCGCCGAGCGGCACGTACTGCCAAAAACCCATGGCGTACAGGGTGGCAGGGAAATGCCTTCCTGGTAGGAGTAGGCCGAGACCCCCTCGTAGACCATCCCGTGCGCCACGGCCGGCGCAGAGGCGGAAGCGTTAAAACTAGTCTCCACACCTTCTCCCATGCAGAACAAATCGGTATACACCTGTTGCTCTGCCGAAATGCTCACGTTGACGCACACAGGGCCACCACTGCCAACTGCGGGCGTAGAGAAGCCGGGACCACCGTAGGGCCCGCTGCCTATGACGTGGCTCCACAGCAGAGCTCCGGTGCGGGCGTCAAGCATGTAGAAGGTACCCTGGTCCCAGTTGCTGGGTCTCGAGAACCGAAGTACACATAGCCATTGCCCACCGCGAGGTCACTAATGCCCTCGATGTTCGTGTACTGCCAGAGGGGTGCTCCGGTGGTGGCATTCACGGCGCACACGTACGAACCGCACCCGAAGTACACCACGCCATTGGCGACGGTCGGCGGAGTGACAGCGCCGGGGAACGTCCACAGGAGTGCTCCGTTAGCAGAGTTCAAGGCGTACAGAGAGCCATCAGCCGGACCGACATACACCACTCCGTTGGCGACCGCCGGTGAATAATCCACGCCCGGCCCCGCAACAGCAATCGTGTATGTCCACAGAAGTTCTCCCGTGGTGGCGTTCAGGGCATAAAGATTACCGTTGTTGGACGGAACATATACCGCACCGTTGGCCACTACCGGCGAAGTGCCGTAGCCTCCTGTGTGGTACTTCCAGTTAGGCTTAAGTCCGGCTACGTTGGCGGGGCCCAGAACATTCTCGTAGGGGTTGAGACCGGAGTGGCCGGCATCAAAGTGAAACTGTGCCCAGTCGGTCCGGACCAGGAATTGTTTGCGCGCCATCTTCTGGCCGGAGTGTTCGGTGGCCGCGATCCAGTGATTTCCCGGAATGGCGGAAACTGGCACCGGCACGGCGAATCCGCCTTGAATGGAGCCGCCGCCAAACGCTCCGGCGCCATCGGTTGTGGTGATTGCGAGATGTATCGCGTCAAAGTAGATGTCGATGCTGGAGTAAGGGTCGAAACCACTTCCCCAAAGAAAAATATTGCTCCCGGGCGGCGCGTAAGCGGGGTTGATGACAAGCGCGGGCGCAGTGGTGGGGGTGGTAGCCGCGGCGTTCGTTGCACTGCACAGCAAGAAGATCGTCAGCAGCGATAGCAAAAGCGAGAGCCCGATCGCGCTGGCTGTGCCTGAGATGGAACGTGGGCCGGGCGATGCACTCCCGGAAGAATGACTGCATTGCATGGTGCACCTCCTGCGGAATGGCGCGAGTTCCTGCCGTGGTTGTTCGCGGCAGCGAAGCCCCCGCGCCAGGGGGAATGTGCGATTTTCGGTGGTGGGAACGGCCCTTCGGCGAAGCGGAGTAGCCCTCTACAATTTTCCGGCTGCGCTCGGCTGAGGACCAAGGAAAATCAAGATCGCAGCCAAGAAAGACGTCCCGAATCGGGATGCCCAGGGCGTTCTCCGCATCTTTGTGCTTGATTTGCGGCGTCAGCGCGTGAATCGCCTCTGCCGCCCAAGAGCAAGCCTCGTGTACCATGAATGAAGTTCAATTCGGAGAGCATTGACCCCGCACGAATGCACACTCGTCTTCACCTGAAAACCTACGTCCTCATCGCCATCATGGTCGTCGCGGGCCCGGTGGGTAATCTGCTCATTGCAAAGGCGATGCGGCAAGCGGGGCAAGTGAAGTTTTGGCCGCCTGCGGAGCTGCTGCCCACCTTCGCTCGCGTCTTCGGCTCGCCCACAATCTGGATCGGCATCGCTTCTCTCATTACTTTCATTGTGGCCTACATGCTGGCGCTATCTCTGGCCGACTACAGCTATGTGCAGCCCGCTGCGGCGCTCGGCTATGGCGTGGTGGCTGTGCTGGGCTACTTCGTGCTGCACGAGACGGTTTCGCCGCTGCGCTGGGTGGGCATCGCCGTCATCTGCTCCGGCGTGGCTTTCATCCGCAACACCCATCCCAGCACGACGGGAAATCCCGGCTGATGTTGGAATTCGTACTGTTCGTGATGATCATCGTCGTCGGCACCGGAGGCGAGCTCTGCCTTGGCCGCGCCATGAAGGAGACCGGGGAGCTGAAGCGCTTCCGGCCCGGCGCCGCCGCCAGCCTGCTGTGGCGCGCGCTGCGTGTCAAATGGATTTGGATAGGCGTCGCTATGATGACGCTGGCCTTCTTCTCGCTGCTGCTGTTGCTGTCGTTCGAGGAGGTCAGTTTCGTGGTTCCGGTAACGGCGTTAAGCTATCTGGTGGGCGCTGCCGGAGGCATTCTGTTCCTGGGCGAGCGGGTCGAGCGCCAGCGCTGGATTGGAATCGCGCTAGTTTGCATCGGAGTTACCCTGGTCCTCATCGCTAAGTGATATGGCGCAAGCAATCACAGCACCGCCGGCCATCTCGCAGCTGAATCTCTCGCGCACGCTGGTGTTTCGCGAGGTCCTTGCCATGGGCCTCGAGTCGCTGCGTGCCGACAAATTTCGCACCGCGATGACCGCGCTGGGCATGGCGGTAGGCACGGCGGCCCTGATCCTTGTCGTCACCGTGGCTCTAACCGGCAAGGGCTACGTACTGGCGCAGATTGAAGCCGTGGGCACCAACGTCATCTGGGCAGAATACAACGGCGTGTCTGCCGCCGGGGTAAATGCCGCAAATGCCGATTATCTGACCGTCAACGATATGATCGCCGCCGAGCAACAGGTTCCCGGCATCAAGGAAGCCTCGCCGGTGCTGAACATGCACCAGCGGATCGGGGTCGGCTCCGGACAAGAACAGGAGATCCTCGTGCTGGGCGTCGACCCGCAATACCAGACGGTGCGGCGCATGGCCGTGAGCGCGGGTAGGTTCTTCGACCAGCAGGACTCGCAATCCGGGAACAAAGTTGCGCTCATCACGGACACTCTGGCCCAGCGGGTCTATGGCGCGCCCGACCTCGCGCTGGGGAGGACCATCAAAATTCAGGAAGTCCCGTACGTCATCATTGGCACGTTCCACGAGAGCGTAGACACGATGGGCCACTCTGAAATTGAGGACGATACCGTCCTCATCCCCTACACGATTGCCCGTTCCATGACGGGGACTCCGTACGTCAACCAGATTTATTTCTCGATGGCGAATTCCTCCGGGATTCCGACCGCGGCCCAGGAAATTGCTCACGTAATCGCCTCCCGGCACCGGCCTGAGTCTGTCTACAACATTAACGATATGACCGAGGTGCTGCGCCTTGCCAACAAGACAGCTGCGGCGTTCACCGCGGTGCTGCTGCTGTTCGCGGCGGTGACGCTCATTGCCGCCGGCGTGGGCATCATGAACATCATGATGGCAACGGTCCACTCGCGCATTCACGAGATTGGGGTGCGTATGGCCATCGGCGCGACCCGGCGTGCGATTCTGCTGCAATTTCTCCTGGAGGCGGTGCTGATTGCGCTGCTGGGCGGAATGGTAGGAACAATCGTCGGGCTGGGGATCCCGATTTCGATCGAAACCTTCACCAACATTCACTTATCGATTTCCGCGATGTCGGCGTTTATCGCCCTGTTTGTCTCCTGCACAGTCGGTGTGGCGTTCGGCATCACCCCGGCCAACAACGCCTCGCATCTCGATCCGGTGGAGTGCCTACGGCACGAGTAGGGAAGACAACTTGGGTAAGCTGAAAGCAGCCGGTGCCGAGAAGAACAGGCGATCTTAACTGGCAATACGAGCGAGCCGAACGCCTGCCCCTCAGCAGGTTGATAGATCAGAACGCCGCTACTGCCCCGGATAGCTCTCCAGGCTGTAATCGCAGGTGCCGTTCGTCGGCTGCGTGGGCAACGGCGGCACTTGCAGCAGATGCGGCGCGCTGAAGTCGAACGGGCCATTCACCGGATCGGTCAGGTCGCCGATGTTCTGGTCGCGGCGCGTCAGCGGCGGCAGGTTGAAGCGCGTCTCGATCAGCCGCAGGATGCTGGTGTAGTCCGTCGCCAGATGGAAGACGGTCTGCGGCTTGGAGTACGGCGAGGCGATAATCACCGGCACCCGGAATCCGGTCACGTTGAACAGGCCCTTGATATAAACGGAAGCCTGGTTCGGGCCCGGCGGTTTGTCGTCCGGCTGCGTCACCAGAATTGGCGGCTCCTGGTCGAACAATCCGCCGCCCTCGTCGTAGGTCAGGATGAAGGCCGAATCCGGCCAAGCAGTGCTGGTCAGCAAAGCACTGAGGATCTGCTGCACGCGCGCCGCTCCCTTCTGAACGTTGTTGCCGGGATGCTCGTCGTAGCCGGTAGCGGCTGCGTGTTCGATGAAGACCACCTGCGGCAGGTCCTGGTCGGCATTCTGGCTGGCCAGGATGTTGTACCACTCCTGAATGTTCCTTACGTTGGCCTGGATCTGCGGGTTGTTGTAGTCGTCCCAGCTTGCGAGGAAGACACTGTCGTCCTGGTAGTAATACCGCCAACTGATGCCGGCGTTTTGCAGGATGCGAAAGAGCGTCGGCCGCGTCCACAGCCAGTCATTCGTCCCCGGCGGGAAAATGTCGCCGAACGACGTTCCCGCGAAAAGATAGGCGCGGTTGATGACGGTGGTGTCGGGCACCGGCGAGTACCAAGTGTCGCTGGTATTGAACTGCGTCGCCAGCTCGTAATAGAACGGCAGGTCTGTCCAGTCGTAGTAGCCCAGCGGCCGCGAGTTGGTCGGATCGTACTGACTGGGCGTCGTGGTGAGCAGGAACTCGTCCATCACGTACTGCGAGTTCTGGGTGAGGTGCAGCCAGTCGTCGCCCACCAGATCCATGTCGTTGTGGCTTGCATTCCAGTTGACGTTCAGGCCGTCGATGCACTCCGTGCGCTGGTGATAGGGCGGGAAACTCTGGCCCGCGGTGTTCATCAGCATAAAACCGGGCGGCAGATTATGCATGTCGTTCACGTCGCCTAACTGCGCCCCTGGGATTTGGTCGATATTGACGCGGTAGTAAGCGAGGTTCCCGAAGTAGTTATCGAATGAGCGATTTTCCTGGAGCATGTAGACGATGTGGTTGAGATTCGTAACGTCGCCGGTGCTGACAATCACCTTGGCGCGCGAAGACAGATGGTCTCCGAAACGATCGCTCCCGGTGCAGGTGTAAGTTGTCGTCTGAGTCGGATGCACCGTAACCTCGCCCGTCGTAGAGGGCGCGACTTCGCCGACGCCCTGGTCGATTCGCACGGACGCTGCATTGGCTGCTGTCCAGCGAAGGGCGACCGGCTGTCCAGGCGCCGGCGTCGCAGGCGAGGCCGAGCAACTGATCGACATGCCGCCCCGCACCGCAACCGCAACTCGCTGCGAGTATGCCTCGCCCTTGTACGGTCCTGTCGCTCCGACCATGAAGATCCTGCCTGCGCCTAACCCGCTCGTCACGTAGCTGCCTGAGCACGTTGCTCCATCGCAGGAATCCGGGAGCAGCGGGGTCGTCGCGTTTTCAGGCAGGGTCACCAGGAAGAAACTGCTGCCATTGTTGGGACCAGTGAAGTGCAGCGTGACCGGCTGGCCAGCGGCGATGCTCGCGCTTGATGCATCGAGGCCGATGGGAACAACACTAACAACAGCGTTCAGTGGCGTACCTGCTTGCAAGCCGCCGGAGTTCACCGCCTCGCCGCTAAACACAGTTGTGACCATGGGCGCGACCTGGATAGAACTCGAGGCCGCCGGGAGCAATGTAGGCCCGTCGTCTCCACCGCCGGGGCTAATCACAAACGATGGGCCTGGGCTCACGCGCCAGGTGAAGCGAACAAATTGCCCCGGAGCGGCAATCGTGGGCGCGACCACAAAGTAGTCGCGAGCCTGCAGGGAGCTCTTGGATGAGTTGCCGGTGGCGACGGCATACTGCGATCCAACAACCATAACTACAAGGAAACAAAGGGATACGGCGAACGAGCGGAATTTCTGGGCGGCCAGCATGGGAAGGACCCTCCGACGACAGCAAGCGCGTGCTGCTGAAACTACGATTCGGCAGAACAGGTGGAGGTTGTTCTGAAACTCACGACGCCGCCAGTTGTCACCCAACTGAAATGGAAAAGGTGCAGGTGTCCGGGCGAAAAGTCCGTAACTACCCGGCTGAGGAATTAAGGCGAATCGCTCCGCCACCTAAGGCTTTTGTCTCGCTGGTAATAGGCAGGGTTGAATTTACTCTGTCTTAACTCTCCTAATGCTGCGCCCCACACAAGTATTTTCAACTGGCCCATTGAAGCACCGCAACTCGACCTCAGGAGGGCATCGTTTTGTTCTATAAAGCTCTTGCGCTAGTGTTCTTTCTTTCAACTCTGATAGTCACAGCTCCGGCCCAGAACGCAGACACGACGGCTTCCGATTCGCAGCTATCGCCGGTCCACTCCAGCCATGTAGTTGTCATCATGGAGGAAAACCGCAGCATTAACCTGGCGCAGGAATATATGCCTTACCTGATGTCGCTGGCCGGCCAGTACGCCCAGGGCTTGCAGGTGTACTCGGATTCGCATGGCTCCTGGCTGGCCTATGGCGAGCTTACGTCCGGACTGGCGCCGCACGGCGGCGAAGGCGATGGCGGCATCTGCAACGGCGACGGATGCACACGCACTATCACCATCGATAACCTTGTGCGCCATTTCATTGCCCAGCACCTGACCTGGAGAGGTTATTTCCAGATGATGCCGCAGATCGGGTTTATGGGCTATCAATACTCCGACTATGTCCGCCGGCATAACCCCTTCCCGTTCTATAGCGATGTGGCTGGCCTGCTGCCGGAGCAGCGCAACATGGAGCCTGCCGATCCCTACATGCTCCAGGACATCCAGAACAACCGGTTGGCGAATTTCACCTGGATCAGCCCCGACCTCCTGCACGACGCGCACGACGGCATCAGCGACTGGCAGGCGCTGGAGCTCGCCGATCGCTATCTGCAGACGTTCTTGCCGCAGTTACTCGCGAGCGCTCCATTCCAGCGCGGCGGCGACGGCGTGCTGATTGTCAGCCTTCGACGAGGGCGAGCTTAGCGATAGCCATTGCGGAGGAAGTCCCGACCCGAACAACTGCGGCGGACACATCTGGCAGGTCGTGATCGGCCCGCAGGTCAAGCAGAATTACCAATCCACGACGCATTACTTTCAGGGCAGCCAATTGCGCATGATCTGCGATCTGATGGGACTGACGAGCTGTCCGGGAGATGGAGCCACCTCGCCCGGCATGTCAGAGTTCTTCCAGTAGCGCACGCGGAAGCAGGAGTTACGGAACATCCGCCGGAAATTGCGCGTTGAACTGTGTGACTGGGGCAGACAATCCCTCAGGGCGGGATTAGCCTCACTCGACGAACATGCAATCGCCGTACGAATAAAAACGGTACCGCCGGCGCACCGCGTGTTGATACGCCCTGAGCACGCGCTCCCGGCCGGCGAACGCCGCCACCAGCATCAGCAGCGTTGATTTCGGCAGGTGGAAGTTGGTCAGCATCGCGCCGACCACCTGAAATTCGAATCCCGGATAGATGAAGATGTCGGCCTCGCCGCGTTGCGCCGTGATGCGTGGTGCTCCAGAGGGTGCCCCACCCTTCGGCAAGCTCAGGGCAGGCTCCAAGCTTCCTTTGCTTGGGTGGGAGGCCGCGAACTCCAGCGTCCGTACCGTCGTTGTCCCAACGGCCACAACCCTGCGGCCCGTATCGCGCGCGCGCTGAATCCGCTCGGCCGCATCCGGCGAGATCTCGAACCGCTCCGTGTGCAGCTTGTGCTCTTCGACGATGTCCGTCCGCACCGGCTGGAATGTCCCCAGCCCGACATGCAGCGTAAGCTCAGCCATCTCGATGCCCCGCTGGCGAATGCGCTTCAGGATTTCCGGCGTGAAGTGCAGGCCCGCGGTGGGCGCGGCAACCGAGCCCAGCGTCTTGGCGTACACCGTCTGATACTGCTCATGATCTTCCGGCGTGTCCGGACGGTCGATATACGGCGGCAGCGGGATGTGCCCGATGCGGCCGATCACGCTGAAGAAGTCGTCCACCGGATCGAACCGCAGATGTCGCTCGCCGAAGGTACCGCGGCCCACGATCTCGGCCACCAACTCATGCGAGTCTTCGCTGGCATCCTTGCCGAAGTACAAGCGCTCGCCCACTCCAAGCTTGCGGCCGGGATGCACCAGGGCCTCCCAATCCAGCCCCGACGCTGCGAGCTGTTTGGTGAGCAGCACCTCCACACGTCCACGCAAAAACTCCCGGGCAGCGGGATTCTCGGCGGAAATCCGCTGCGCGCGCGAGCCGCTGCGGTGCCCGTACAATCGCGCGGGCAGAACCTTGGTATTGTTGAAGACGAGCAGATCGTCAGCACGCAGCAGCTCCGGAAATTCGCGAAAGCTGCGGTCCTCCAGCAGATCACGGCCGCGGTCGAGGTGCAGCATGCTCGCCGATGCCCGCTCCGGCAGCGGCTGCTTGGCAATCAATTCTTCGGGAAGATGGTAGTCGAAGTCGGAAACCAGCACGGCATCAATTATTGCGGATGGCACATAACTTTCGAAATTCCGTTACATCTTTCGCTTTCGGGGAACGAACCACCTGCGGTACGATTACAGCACAGGGCGCTGCGCGGAGTCTTACTACGACCATATGAAGAGCGAGCAGAAACACCGGGAAGAGATTGTCCGTTACGGCAGGCTGCTGCACCAAACCGGACTGGTGGCGGCCACTGACGGTAACCTCTCGGTGCGCCTGGAGGATGGCAGAATCCTGTGCACGCCCACCCTGATGAGTAAGGGCCTGATGGAGCCGGACGACCTGGTGATCGTAGATCAGCACGGCCAAAAGCTACATGGCACGCGCAACGTCTCCAGCGAGATCGCCATGCACCTGCTGATCTACCGCCGCCGGCATGATGTGGGAGCGGTGGTGCACGCGCATCCCCCGACGGCCACCGGCTTTGCCGCCGCTGGCATGGCGCTGGATCGCGCGCTGTGCGCCGAGCTGATTGTAACGCTGGGCTCCGTGCCCCTGGCCAACTACGAGACCCCGGGCACGCCCGAGCTGGCCGACGCACTGGCGCCGCTGGTGGTAGACCATGACGCGGTCCTGATGGCGAACCATGGCGTCGTGACCTGCGGGGTTGACTTGCTGAACGCCTACATGAACATGGAAACGGTCGAGCACTTCGCCAAGATCGCGCTGGTCAGCCATCTGCTCGGCAAGCAGCAGACCCTGAGCGAGCAGCACGTCGACAAGCTGCGCGAAATCCGCACCAAATACCTTGCCAACAATCACGCCGTCGCGCAGGGGAAAGAATAGCGCCGTCGGGTATCAGGCCTTCACGAACCGCAGTGAAGCCGAATTCATGCAGTAGCGCAACCCGGTGGGCCGCGGGCCGTCGTCGAAGACGTGTCCCAGGTGGGCGTCGCACTCGACGCAATGCACCTCGGTGCGCATCATCCCCAAGCTCACGTCGCCGCTGGTCTTCACGTTCTCCTTGGCGATAGGCTGCCAGAAGCTGGGCCAGCCTGTGCCGGACTCGAACTTGGTTGCCGAACTGAACAGCGCGTTGCCGCAGCACACGCAGCGGAACAGCCCCTTGTCGTGCAGGTTCCAGTACTGGCCGGTGAAGGCGCGCTCCGTACCGGCGTGGCGGGCAACGTCGAACTGCTCGGGCGTCAACTGCGCCTTCCACTCGGCGTCGGTCTTCACCACTTTCTGTACGCGCTTGGGGCCGATCTTCTCGCCATCGTCCTTAAACTCGATTATTTCGACATACGACGGCGTGCTCGCCGCCTCGATCTCGGTGTTTTTGAGCAGACCCATGAAAGCAACTCCTGTGAGCGATAGAAAACTGGTCTTAAGAAAATCTCTGCGATTAGTCATAGCCTACCTGATGTGCCGCCCCTGAACGGGCCCTGCCGCCGCTACCGCGGCTCGTACTTGTGGTGCTTCCAGCGGGGGCTCGCGCCCCCGCCTAAATTCATCCCGCCGCGTTGCGGCTGGTTCTGTCGTCATTCTCAAGTTGGCGACCGACAACCGCCGGCTGATTACTGACCGCTGACTGCCGATCGCCGACCTCTGGCCACTGACCTCTAGTCACTGGCCACTGCTTTATTGGTTCCGATACAACTGCGGAAACATCTGCTGCAACGCCGACACTTTGGGCAGATCGTAATGTGCAATGTACGGGTTGTCGGGATGCTTGGCCGCGTAGTTCTGGTGATATCCCTCGGCCGGATAGAATGCCTTCAGCGGCACCACCTGGGTCACAATCTTATGCTTGAAGACCTTGGCATCGTTCAATTGCGCGATGTACGCCTCGGCAATCTTCCTCTGCTCGTCATTGGAGTAGAAGATGACCGAGCGATACTGCGTGCCCTCATCCGGCTCCTGCCGGTTGAGCTGCGTAGGATCGTGCGCGACGGAGAAGAACACCTGCAACAACTGTCCGTAGGTAATCTTCGAGGGATCGTAGACGATCTTCTGCGACTCAGCGTGACCCGTCGTGCCGGTGCTCACGATCTCGTACTCGGCGGTGCTCGATGAGCCGCCGGAATAACCCGAGGTCGCGCTGATCACGCCCTTCACGTGCTGAAACACCGCCTGAATGCCCCAGAAGCAGCCGCCGGCAATCACCGCAGTCTGCTGTCCCGGCGCGCTCGCCAGGGCCTCGTCGACCGCGGGCTTGGGCAGCGCCATCGCTTTCTCGCTCGCCGCCACGTTGCTCCGCATCAGGCAGCCGGCCACCGCCAGCACCATCAGCGCCGCGAAACTCACCCGCAGAACCCCTTGTCGCATCACTCTCCCCCTAAACGTATTAGAGTCGTCCCGGCCCCTAAGGTTACATGCCATCCAAAACCGCCCGCCACTCGTTATAGGATTGTGAGCGTCGAAATGAATACGCAACAAGTAAACGAAACGGATTTGGCAACGCCGGGCGCGAACGAGCCTGAGCCGCGGCGCCGCAGTGCCGGACGGCTGCTGCTCACCTGGGGATCGCTGGCGCTGGCGGCAGCGGAAAGCCTCTGCGTCGCAGCGGTCGGATTGAGCGGAGTCCGCGTGGCCCTCGGCCTAACGTCGCTGCTGGCGGCGGGCGCAAGTGGCCCGGCGCGCGGCTTCCATCGCGAGGCCCTGCGCATACCGCTGCTCACACTTGGGGCCGTCGGTGCTCTGCTCAGCTTGCTGTTGCTGTGGAACGAGGAGAAGCTGCGCCGCAATCCCGCGGCCGCCTGGCGCACCCGTCCACTCACGGCGAAACAGCGCCGGCGCCGCTGGCTACAGTTGGGTTTGGCGGTCCTGACGCTGCTACTCGTTGCAGCCGAGTTGATCACTCATCCGTGGTTCCACCACGAGCTCTAGGAAGACGCCGCTATGGCTGTAGACCCATCCTCCGCATCAGGTCAGTGTAGCGGGGATCGGAGCGCAGCGAATCCATCATGGGAGTTCGAATCGCCATCATGAGCTCGCTGTCCTCCGTTTCGTACGCCTCGTTCATGTACTTGAATGCCTGGTCCCGGTCGCCGGCGGCGGCCCATGCCATGGCCACGTGCATGGTGCGGATGCCGGCCGGCAATGCCTCAGCGAGCTGCAGGTAGCCTCTTGCATCCGGGGTTGCAGCGATGGTCGCGCCTGAGTACCTCTTTAAGTCGCTGACTGCCTCCGGGAAGCGGCCCGTTTCGGCATAGACCACTGAGCGCTTGGCGTACGCGGGCGCGAAGTTCGGGTCGCGGTCGAGCACCTTTTGGAATTGCGCCAGTGCCTCAGGATAGCGGCGCTCGATACTCAAGGCGAGCGCATAATTCGATCCGATGATGGCGGAAAGCGGGTCGAGCGACAGCGCCGTCTGAAACTCCTTCAGCGCTTCGGCCATGCGGTTTTCCGGCATCAGCAAGCTCACGGCGTAGAAATAATGAGCGCCGGCGCTGTTGGGGTTCAGCGCGATGGCGCGATGGAACTCCGATTCGGCTTCGCTCCACTTTCGCTGCGTGGCCAATGCCATGCCGCGGGCCGCATGCGCCTCGGGTAGCGAATCGTCCAGCTCCAGCGCTTTCTTGGTTGCGTCGTCGGATAGCTGGCGGGCCTGCCGCGAGGTTATGCCGATCCCATAAGAACCAGCGACGTTATAGGTGTCGGCCAGACCGGCGTAGGCGAGCGCGTAATTCGGGTCCGCCGCAATGGCCTGCTGGTACAAGTCAATGCTCTTCTTCAGTCCTTCGGGGGTGCGTTCGTGCCAAAGCTGGCGGCCTTCAAGATACAGGCGGTAGGCCTCGGGGTTGCTGGTCCCCGCCCGCCCCACATGCTGCTGCTGCGCGTCGCTAAGCTGAATGCGCAAGCGGTTCGCGATGTCATGGGTGATGTCGCTCTGTACCTGCGTTATCTCGGCGAGCTTGCGTTCATAATGAGAGCCCCACATTTCGCTGCCGTCGGCGGCGTTGACAAGATCAGCCTGGACGCCGACTTCATCGCCCCGCTGGGTAATGCGTCCCATCAACAGAGCGTTCACCTGTAGCGCCTGACCGATTTTCTGCGGATCCTCCTGGTTGGCCTTATAGCGGAAGACAGTGCTGCGCGCCATCACCTTCAGGTCAGGCAATTGCGAAAGCGTCCCGATCAGGCTCTCGGTCAGTCCGTCGCTCAGGTATTCATTTTTGGGATCGGCCGTCGCATTGACAAAGGGAAGCACCGCAATGGAAGTCGTCGTTCGCGTTTGCGATTTCGTGTGCAGCAAGTAAGCCGTGGCCGCTGCCACAAGCAGCAGGACTCCGACAATTGCGGTCGCCCACGATTTTGTTCGAACTCGCGACGGCATGGCCGAGCGCATCGACGACGAGTTCACCCGGCTGATCGCGCTCGAACTGAGCGCCGAATGACGTCCACTTTCGGTATCTCGCCTTAGCCGTTGCAGATCGGCGCGCATCTCGCTGGCGTGCTGGTATCGCAGGTCGCGGTCTTTCTCCAACGCTTTCACAATGACCATGTCCAGCCCTGCGGGAAGCTGCGGGTTGACTTGCGATGGCAGCGGCGGCTCGTCGCGCAAGATGGCGCTGCAAATCTCGCCTGAGCTGGAGCCGTCGAAAGGCATTCTGCCGGTCGCCATCTCGTACAGCACCGCTCCGAAGGAGAAGAGGTCGGTGCGCGCGTCGACGTCCTTGGCCCGCACCTGCTCGGGAGACATGTACGCCACCGTTCCCAGCATTGCGCCCGGACTGGTCAGATGATGGGCGTCGGAGTCGGCCATCTGAGTTTCCAGATCGTGCCGGTCGGCCATGGCTGACTTGCTGCTTACTTTAGCGAGACCGAAATCCAGAATCTTGGCATGACCGCGGCGGGTCACGAAGATGTTGGCGGGCTTGACGTCGCGGTGGATGATGCCTTCGCCGTGCGCCGCGTCCAGCGCGTCAGCGATCTCGCTCGCCAGCTCCAACAGCAGCTCGGTGTCGAGCGGCTTGCCAAGTATGCGGTGCTTCAAGGTGACGCCGTCGAGAAACTCCATCACCATGAACGCGCGGCCGTCCTCCTCGCCAATGTCGTAAATGGTGCAGATGTTGGGATGGTTCAGGGCAGAAGCAGCCTGCGCCTCTCGTTCAAAGCGGGCCAGGGCCTGCGGATCGCGCGCGATGGCTTCCGGCAGAAACTTCAGCCCGACGAAGCGATGCAGACGCGTGTCCTCTGCTTTGTACACCACACCCATGCCACCGCCGCCCAGCTTGGCGAGGACGCGGTAGTGCGAGATTGTCGTGTCAATCATGCTCGGGAGGCGAAGCGATGCCTGATGATAGGGCCATTGCGATTATGGGTCAATGAGTTACAGGATGGCCTCCTGCGACGGGCCTTCATCGCGAGGCGTTGCGCATACCAACGATGACCGCCGGCGTAGTCGGTGCGCTGCTCAGAACTGCCGAACGCCTACCCGCAACTGCAGCTCAGAAGCTAACGTTCAGAATCCGGCCTTCGGTTCCCACCAGCCAACCGTTTTGAGCATCGGCAAACGCCACGCCCCAATAGCCGGACACGTCAGCCAACTTAAACCATGTGACGCCCTCGTCGGGAGTCCAGGCGGCGCCGCCCTGGTTGGCGGTCACCACGACGGCGCCGACGAAATCCCCTCGCGCGCTCCCGGCGCTCACATAACTTAAGCCGTAAATCGCGCCAGTGACTAGAGGCGGGCTCGTCATGGTCCAAGTCTTACCCCCGTCGTGAGAGACAGCAGCAACGGCATTGCGGGTCTCTTTCGGATCGAGGCTGCCGCCGCCTAGAATTCCGTTTCGCGCATCGCGGAAGGCGACGGTAAACGCTCCCGCGCCCGGCGCACTCGCCAGGGGCGTGTTGTGCGCGCTCCAGGTGTCGCCTCCATCGCCTGTCGCGAGGAGGCGGGCGACAGAGGCCCCGCCGGTGACAACCCAGGCATTCTGCGGTCCTTGGGTGGCGACGCAAGTACCGCTGGAGGCAAAGGAGCCTTCGCCCGGCAACGCCTGCGGCAACCTCGGGCTGATGTCGTGCCACGTCTTGCCATCGGTGGTGCGCAGATCGGGGAAGACGCCGTCCACCGAGTCACTGTGAACGATCCCTCGGGTGGGAGTCCAGAAAGCGAAGCAATCGTAGAAGGCCTTCGCGCGCTCGTTCTGGAACTGCATCGTCCAGGTCGAGCCGCCGTCGGTCGTCTTGTAAATGCGAAAGTCGGTGGGATGATCGCCGATGGAAAGCACGTACGCGATTTTGTCGCTGACCGCCTGCACGTCGCGAAGTTCGAGCGCTTCCGCTCCGGGGACTGTACCCGCCCTCCACGTCTTGCCGCCATCTGTCGTCAGGGTGAACGTGCCTTTCCTTCCGCATGCCCACACGACGCGCGCGTTCACCGCGCTCACTGAGATGAGCGAGTTTTTCGTGCCACTGTCCTGCGGCGTCAGCGTTGGTCGGCCGTAGTAGGGGCTCAGTTGCCCCAGCAGGGTGCCGCCGATGAGCACCAGAAGACAGGCAACCATGGCTATCGACTTTGACATGCAATTTCCGTCGCACTACAAAAAAGCCCGCCAACAGGGCGGGCTACACGAGGTCTTGTCAGGCTTCAGAAGGTAAACGCCAGGCCGCCGCGCACGCTGCGGGCCGACTGCACCAGATACACCGTGTTGCCATCTGGGCCGATCACCGGTACGTAGCCCTGGGCCAGCAGATTGCGTACGTCGATCAACGCTTCCATCTGTCCCGGCATGCCATGGAAGTGCGGCAGCGGCTGACGGATGAAAAAGTTCAGGAACGGATCGGTCTGCCCGGCGGAGGCGTTGAACATGTCGACTGGAACCAGCGTCGCGCCGCTGGTCCAGCGATAGGAGGCGATCCATTTCGCTTTGCAGCCTGGCAACGTGCCATCGAGTTTGAGCGCAGCAGAATGCCGCCAGCCGCGATGCAAGCTGTCGCTCACCGAAGTCCAGCTTATGTTCGGTTGCTGAAGCTCCAGAACGCCGCCGTAGCCGTAGTCCAGCGTCGCGTTCATGTAGTCGGACACCTTGCGCTTGTAGACGAAGCGCAGGCCCTGGGCGCGAAGTTCGCCGCCGTTGTAGCTGAAGGTCCCGGAGTAGACATCCGGAAGAACGTCGGCAGTTTCGCTGGTGATTTCACCGACGCCCAGCAGTGCCGGATCTTTGATGCGATCGTTGTAGTACGCCAGCTGGAACTTGTTATCGCCGAGACGCCGCGAGAGAGACACCTCGTGATGATGAGCATTCTCCAGCAGCGGCACACCGTTCATCACGGTCATGCGGGGGCCGGTCTCGGTGAGGTCGGCTGGGGCAGAATCGAAACCCTTGCTCGCCCGGGTGTTGGGCTCGCTGGTGGCGTAGCGGTACTCGAGAATGGTGTTCTCGCCCAGGTGGAAGTCGGCAACCGCCGAGGGCCGATAGGCATTGGCTTCGCGCCCCAGGAACTGGATGGCCTGGCCTTCACTGCCGATCTGGAGGTCCAAAAAATTGCCGATGGAGAAGCCATTGGTGTAAGACATCGCCACCGCACCGAGGGCCCCTCCGTGAGGCACCGTGTCCGGAGCGGCAAAGCGCCTGACCACCAGCGAAACCGCCTGACGGTAGCCTTCGTTGTTGTCGCGGGTGTACGAGGCGCGGACCACGCCATCGGGCGTGCCGGAGGCGTAGCCGAGATCACCGGAGAAGCCCAAGGTCCCGGTGTGGAAGATGGACTGCTCGACGCTGAATGTGGTTCCCAGGTCAGAGGCGCTGCCGTATCCCTGGCTGGCCGCGCCGGTCATCAGCGCCAACGTACCCTTCAGCGGCTGTCCCTCGGCCTGCGTTTCCACGATGACGGCGGTGTCGTCGTCAAAGCGCAGGACAGGACGGTTGGCGGTGGAACGCAGGGTCCACTTCCAACTGTCGTCCTCGACGTCGCCCTTCTTCAGGGGCGGCAACATGCGGACGGCTTCAAATAAGGTGTTGAGCGTGATGTTGAGGACCTTTGAGGCTCCCGCGGCCAGCACCACGTCTTCGCGCAGCGTGGGCACGAAGGAAGGCGCGGAAACATGCAGATCGTAGCTGCCGGGAAGCAGTCCCGCTACGGTGAAGTATCCCTTGACGTCGGTGTAGGCGGTTTGCAGTTGCCCGGTGGCGCTCACCAACTCCACGGTCGCGCCCATCTGCGGGACGCCGCCGGTATTCTTCACATACCCCGAGATCGAGCCCGGATTGACCCCCGCCGATGCCGCGACGCAGAGCGAGGCCAGCAACGCGCAACATGCCAGTAATCGGGTCATCTACTCAACCTCCTCAGCGAGGTTCCGGGGGAGCAAAATGCTGCGACGCCATCCCAGGGCCGCAGGTCCCAAAGACATCGGTTTACTCGACAGCAAACCGCACCGAGGGCGCGATCTGCTGCTTGGAAACATTGTCGTCCACTTTCACGGTCAGCCGGTACATGCCGGGCTGAAAGTTGTTCAAGGCCAGCGTCTTTGCCAGCGTGATCTGGTCGCCGACGTTGCCCATGGTGTCGGTGGATTCCGACGAATGCAACACCGCCTGGTTGTTGGCCAGGTTCACAATGTCGTACTCGATCTTGGCCGAGGTCTTCTTGGTCTTGTCGTCTGGCTGTAAATTATAAACCTGCATCCACAGGCTCATCCGCTGATCGTGCTTGAATGAGGCCGGCTTGCCGTCGGCGCCATCAAGATGCGGATAGGCGAGCTTGGTTTCGCCGATCACGAAATTGCCGGAGCCGACGTTCTTGGTGGCTACCTTCTCCATGCGGTCGGCCAGTATCAGCGAGGATGCGGCCAGCTTGTCGTCGGTATATTCCGGCACAAAGATTCCGCGGGTCCATGTGCCGACGCGATCGCCGTTCACGTCTTTCGCTACGACGTCAATGCGGTAACGTCCGGGCCGGAGCGGGACGGCTTTCCAGTACAGCGAGGAGTGGCCCATCGTCTGTTCCAGTAGCTCGGGCGGGACGGCGACCTTGACCGTGTCCTCGAAGGTCTGGGCCACACGCCCGGTGATACCGGTTACGCGCCCAAAGATATTGACGATGCCGACCTGAATCCCATCTTTTGAAACGTAGGTGATGTCCTTGTTCTTGATCTGGATGGTCACCGGCACCAGTACCGTGTCACCGGTGACTTTGACGAAGTCGGTGCGCACCTCAAACGGCATCAGGTTGACGTTGATCTTGTGGCTGACAACCTCTTCCAGGTCCTTGAACTTGACGGGAGGAGGGGCGTTCACCTTGGCCAATCTCTCCAGCTTGTCGAACTCGTGCGTGCTCTCGATTCCCTGCATCGGGCTGGCGTTGGACGCGAACGGATCCAGGCGCTGCGACTTACTCGATAGTCCCATCTGCTCATACTGCGTTGCGCCGCCAGGAGTGTGCAGCAAAGCGTCTTTGTCGTTGGGATTGCTGGAGAGGAAATACTCGCCGCAACCGCACTGGTCCACGAATTCCAACATCACTTCGTCGCCGATACCCTCAAGATAGCGATAACGCCAGGTTTCAAACGGATACGTGCTGGTCGTGCCACCGCCTTCTTCCATGGGGCGGTCATACGTGCCGCCGGCGGGATGCGCTTCAATTTGGTCGGGCGGACCCCAGATGATGTAGATACGGCCGCGGTCCGTCCGCCAGCCGGGAATGCCGGCGGCGAAGTGTTCATTGGCGTAAGCTATGCGGCGATAGTGCTCTTCCTTGAACTCGTTCTCCGGGGTGTCCGGTGTGGGGTCGCGGCGAAGCCAAAACTGCTCGATGAACTGGTCGCGTTCCTCGTCGTTGGAAAGCTGCTTGAACGCCGATTTCTCCTCCGGCGTGATGATGTAGACCACATCCTGGTTCAGCCATTTCTTATAAGTGCCACTCAACTCCTGCTTCAGGGCCTTGGAGTTGGCCTTCTTCTGTTTTTCCGTCAGGGGGCGCTTGAGCGGATCGGAGGATGATGACTGGTCGGGAGTTTGCGCCGCGGCATCTCCCGCAGTTTTAGGCACCTGAGTGGTAGCGTCACTCGATCCCGCTGCGGTTTTGCTGTCAGAGGTCGAAGCCGAATTTTGGGCTGAAGCCGATGAAGCCGCCAGGAGCAGGCCGAACGTTAACGGAAAAACGCATAAAACTGTGCGCAACTTCATGTGTGGCAAACTACTCCTCAGGAGACACTTTGGGCAGTTAAATTGTATGGTTTCGCAAGTGTGAACGCAAGGCGACTGGGGACGAAATGCTGCAAACTGTTACCCAGTTACACCTCCTTGGCAGTAGAAACCCCAAGGTTTGGTCTAAGTTGCAAGAAACAAAGGCTGCTGGTGCGTTCTCGCCGCGGTCACGCGCAGGAGATTTGTCAAATTCCACACCGAGCCGATTCGACCATACCGCCAGCGACATACAAACCGACATATAATCGGAAGTACTCGAGAATTTCAGGGTTGGACTTGCCTGAGGCTGCCCGTTGAGTGTTCTGGTTCGAGGTTGGCAACGTGCTCGCCTCAGGAACCTTCGATCGTCTCATTCCGTACTGACTGACAGTTGAGGTGTGCCGGCCTGTCCACACGAGGTCTGATGAAGAAGTCGCATAAGATCGCATTGGGCGCAGGAATTGTCGTGCTGTTGCTGGCGATTGTGGGTTTCACCATCCAGCAAGGCCGTAAGGGCATCATCGCTGTCCAGACCGGAAAAGTACAGCGCGAGGACCTCGCCTCCGTTGTGACAGCCTCCGGCGAGATCAAGCCCAAGCTTTATGTGAACATCGGGGCGTTGGCGCAGGCAAAGATCGTGCGCCTGTACGTCAAAGAGGGCGATCGGGTCAAGAAGGGCGAGTTGCTTGCCAGTCTGGACAATATCCAATCGGCCGCCGACGTGGCTGCCACCGAGTCTATGCTGGACGCTTCGCGCACGGATGCAGTCGCTGCGCAGGCCGCCGTCAACACCGCAGCCGCCGAGCTCAGACAAGCCCAGGCCGAGCACGAACGCTCCAAGCTCGATTTCGACCGCAGCCAGGCCCTGTTTGACGCCCAGCTCGTCGCCAAGTCCGATTACGATACCAAGAAGGCCGCGTATGACACCGGCAAAGCGCAACTCGCGCAGGCACAGGCGAAGCTCGCGCAGGCCAAAGCCACTGTCGATTCTGCCAAGGGCCACATAACGCAGAACGCCGCCACGCTGCGCCGCATGAGCGATGTACTGAGCAAGACCGAGTATCGCGCGCCGTTCGATGGCGTCATCACCAACCTGCCCGTCCGCGAAGGCGAGACCGTCGTTCCGGGCATTCAGAATTCCCCCGGCAGCACGCTGATGACGGTTGCCGACACCTCGCTCATAACCGCAGAGGTGAAGGTGGACGAGAGCGACGTCGTCAACGTGCAACTCGGCCAGCCCGCCGAGATCACCATCGACGCCATGCCGAAGCAGAAATTCAAAGGCGTGGTTTCAGAGATTGGCGGCAATGCGGTGCTGCGCTCCACCGGTGTTTCAACGGCGCAGACCACCTCCAGCGGGCAGGAGGCGAAGGACTTCAAAGTCGTAATCGCGTTGCAGGACCCGCCGCCGAAGCTGCATCCCGGGCTCTCCGCCACAGCTCGCATCACCACTGCGAAGAAGAGCGCCGTGCTCTCCATCCCGATCCAGGCGCTCACTATCCGCACCCGCGCCGATCTCGCAGCGGATGACAAAAGCAAGAAGGGGTCGGTGCAAGCCGCGACGCCGGCAACCGGCGATTCCAAGGAAGAGCTTCAGGGTGTGTTCGTGCTCCGGGGCAAAGATGCGGTTTTTGTTCCTGTGGCCACCGGCATCAGCGGCACCACCGACATCGAAGTAACCGATGGCTTGAAAGAAGGCGACGAGATCGTTACCGGAAGCTACAAAGTGCTGCGGACGCTGCGCAATCACGCCGGCGTGAAGGTGGACAATACCGTGAAGCCGAAGGCGGACGAATCGTAGGTGCCGCATTTGGCATATGGCACTTAGCATTTAGTTGGGTATTCGTGCGGGAAACCGCTTTGGCCAAGTGCCAACCGCTAAGTGCCAAGTGCTGACTGCAAGGCATACGCCGAAATGACAGGGGACAAATCAATGGCGACGGAAGTAGTGAACCTGCCAGGACCGCTGAACGCGGCTGTGCCCGACTGTTGCATCATCTGCACCGACGACCTGTGGAAGACCTACGACATGGGCTCGGAGCAGTGCGTGCATGCCTTGCGTGGCATCAGCGTCCGCATTCAACGCAACGAATATGTCGCCATCATGGGGCCGTCGGGTTCGGGCAAGTCGACGCTGATGAACCTGATCGGATGCCTCGACACTCCCAGCAAAGGCAATTACTGGCTGAACGGGCAGTTGGTAAGCGAACTGAACGACGACGAACTGGCCCGCATTCGCAACAAGGAAATCGGCTTCGTCTTCCAGACCTTCAACCTGCTGCCCCGCGCGACTTCGCTGCACAACGTTGAGCTTCCCCTGATCTACGCCGGAATGCCGGCACAGGAGCGCATCGAGCGGGCGAAGAAGGTGCTGACTTCGGTTGGCATGGAATCCCGCATGAACCACAAGCCCAATGAGCTCTCCGGCGGACAGCGGCAGCGCGTCGCCATTGCGCGCGCGCTGGTGAACGATCCTTCCATCATTCTGGCCGACGAGCCTACCGGCAACCTCGACTCGCAGACGGGCGTGGAGATCATGGCGCTCTTCGACCGTTTGCACGACCAGGGCAACACCATCGTCCTTGTCACCCACGAGCACGATATCGCCGAGTACGCGGACCGCGTCATTCATATCCGCGACGGCCAGGTGTTCAGCGACCAGAAGACGGCGGGGCGGAGTGGAAGGCCGCCAATACCTCCAGCGGAATAGCCGTGTTTCCCCTGCGCACCGGCTATGATGTTGCCGGTCACTGTTCGTAACCCATCGCCTTGATCTCCTCGCCAACATTGCAACGCGAGCAACGTTTCATCCAACAACGCAGTGAGTCGCGCCTCTCCATCGGGCTAGCTGCGCTCTCCATCGCAGCTCTGCTTTACCACTACGCGCACCAGGAACTCCTGCTCTATGGCGATGCCGCCGCCCATCTCAACATTGCGCGGCGCGTGGTTGACAACCGTCATCCGCGCGAATTCTATGGGCAGCTCGGCACTGTCTGGCTGCCCCTGCAGCACATCGCGATGCTGCCGTTCGTGTGGGTCGATGCGTTATGGCGCAGCGGAATTGCCGGCGCGGTCCCCGGAATGGTGGCGTTCGTGCTCGGTGCGCTGGGAATTTTCCGGCTGGTAAATGCGCGCGCCGGCGCCAAGGCGGGATATCTCGCCGCCGCGATTTACGCCCTGAATCCCAACCTGCTCTATCTGCAAACCACGGCGATGAACGAGCCCATCTTCCTGGCGTTCTTCATCTGGTCGCTGGTGTACTTCGACGAATTCCTGCGCGCCACTTCTCCGCCGGCGGCGGGTGTCGCGCCCGCGCTGCTTCGCCCGCGACGCGCGCTGGAATACTGCGGGATCACCATGGCCGGAGGCGCCCTCACCCGCTACGATGGCTGGTTTTCAGCGGCGATTCTGGGTGTGCTTCTGTGTGCGGTTTTCCTGCATTGGTGGCGGCACATCGACGATGGCCGTCTCCGTCGCGCGGCGGCGAAATCGTTCGCCGAGGTGCTGCTGCTCAATGCGCTCGTTCCGGTTTACTGGCTCATCTACACCTGGGCGGTTTCCGGCCACCCGCTCGACTTTGCCAACGGCCCATATTCCGCGAAGGCGATTGCGCTGCGCAGCGCGGCACAAGGCGCGCCTCCGTACGCCGGCCAGGACCACATCTTCACTGCCGGACTCTACTTCCTGAAGGCCGCGCAGCTAAATCTCGGTCCGCCAGTCTTCGGCAAAATGATCATCGCAGTTGCCCTGCTCGGAACTGCTTCGGCCCTTTGGCGATTCCGCCGCTACGGAGTGCTGCTCCTGCTTTGGATTCCGCTGGCCTTTTATGCCCTGTCGATCGCGTACGGCAGCGTACCCATTTACATTCCGGTGTGGTATCCGTTCTCGTACTACAACGTGCGCTACGGATTGGAACTGCTGCCGGTGTTTGCGGTGTTTCCGGTGATACTGGCGAGTGCTGTCGCTGAAACAAGCGATCGCCGGCTCATGCGCGGCGCCCTGGCCTCTGTGCTGTTAGTGGTGTTGGTGGCGGCTTCCTATCTCTCAGCCTATGCGGAAGCGCCGATTACCTTGCGCGAAGCTCGGGTCAACTCGCGTGGGAGGATGGCGCTGGAATACGGGCTGGCCAATGCCCTGGCGCATCTGCCGAGATCGTCGACGATCCTGATGTATGGCGCCGAGCACGCCAGCGCGATCCGCATGGCCGGCATTCCTCTGCGCCACCTGATCTCCGAGAACGAGCATCCCGAGTGGGAATTGGCGCTGCTCGATCCGTCGCACGCCGCTGCTTACGCCGTCGCCTGCAAGGGTGATCCGGTAGGGGCGGCGGTCCGCGAGCACCAGGCGCTGTTTGAAAGCATCGCTACGGTGAGTGCTCCGGGACAGTCGAGCTGCACACTGTATCGGGCGAAGCTGCCTTAGTGCTGTGGTCGGGGCCTTGGCTGAAGACGGCGACAAGTGGCGCGTAGGCCACCCCGCGCGCTGCTCTCCAACAACATCTAATGTGACGCTGTCCTCGCTGACGAGTTTCAATCGCTGTCGGGAAACTTGGGAACTTCTTGTGACGACGGCGTGCGCGACCCAGCCTACATCATGCGAAAACATCACCTCATTCTCAAGACCGTGGTCTTCAGCGCCCTTGTCATGCTCACCAATGTCTTCGGCAACTATGCGCTGAAGCGCGGACTGCCCGACGGCACCGTGGGAGCAAGTTGGGCGCCCATGCCGTACATCCGAGCGCTGTTTCATCCCTGGGTGGCGCTGGGGGTGGTGTTGCTTACCGGGTGGCTCGTGTCGCGCCTTGTCCTGCTGAGTTGGGCCGATCTTAGCTACGTACTGCCCGTCACCGCGTTTTCTTATGCGCTCAGCGCGGCAGCGGGCGCCGCTCTGCTGCGCGAAACCGTCAGCCCGTTGCACTGGACAGGCATTGGCCTCATCACTCTGGGCGTTGCATTCACGGTCTTCACCCGTCCGGGAACGACGCCGAGCGGGGGTCCGCCGATATGAAGTGGCTGCTGGTTGCGCTGGTCGTCCTACCCGGCACCGTCGGCGATGTCCTGAACAGCGCGGGCATGAAGCGCATTGGTGAGCTTACCGACTGGAGCCCGGCTGGCCTGCGGCGTTTCGCCTGGGATGTGGCGCGCAACTGGCACATCCTGGCGGGAATGCCGGCGATGGCGCTCTCGTTCTTCGCGCTGATGGCGCTGCTCTCGACTACCTCGCTGGCCTTCGCGGTCCCGGCCACGGCCAGCAGCTTCATCATCGAGACCCTCATGGCCAAGTATCTGCTCCAAGAGAAAGTCGATTGGCATCGCTGGGCGGGCGCAATCCTGGTCGCCATCGGCATCACTCTACTGGCCCTCTGAAGTGCACGTATTACTTGCCATCGCCAAGAACGGCATCCTGATCGCGATCGTTGTTGATGGCCTGATTGGAATCCCCTCGTCTGGGGCAAGGTGCTGCTCAAGCGCAAGGGCACCCGCAACCTCTTCAGCTACGTGTCCTGGCTGGGTGCAATCAGCCACGGAAGCACGGAATACACGGAAAAATTCAGCTCAATAAAATGTTCCGCGTCTTCCGTGCTTCCGTGGTGAGTAAGATTTCGCTACTTCTTGAATGCCACATTCACCAGCAGCTTGTCGCCCTCTACATCGACAACGTTGCAGAAGGTGCGATCGCCGCGGCGGCTGAAGTCCAGCCCCACGCGGCTGCGGCCGATGTGCAGATTGCGAATGTGCACGTGATCGAGCCACTCCGGTAGCTGCGGGTTGACGATGTTGAGCTCCTTGCGTGGCGCGCTGGGACGAATGCCCAGCACCGACGAGAGGATGAGGAACATCGCTCCCGACGCCCACGCCTGCGGCGAGCACGATACGGGATAATGCACCGGTTCGTCGTATTCGCGCCGCTGCACGCCGCAGAACAATTCCGGCAGGCGATAGTCGCGAAACTTCGTCGCCGCCTGGTACAGCGACGTCAGGACGCGCAACGCGCCGTCGCGCATATCGTTCAGCGCCATACCGTGCGCGATGATGGAGTTGTCATGCGGCCACACCGAGCCGCGGTGGTAGCTGAGCGGGTTGAAGACCTTCTCGTCCTGCGACATGGTGCGCCAGCCCCAGCCGCTGAACATGTCGTCGCGCATCATGCGGTTGCTGACAACGCGCGCGCGATCGCGATTGATGATGCGGGAGAACAGCAAGTGCCCGGGATTGGAGGCGATGACCTCCAGTGGCTTCTTCTCCGCGTCCAGCGCCATGGCGTAGAAGCCGCGCGTCGGCACCCAGAAGGCGCGATCGAAGCGCCGGGCCAGCTCGGTGGCTTCGCGCTTCAGCCGGTCTGCGGTCTTCACGTCACCGAAGGTGCGCAACAGGGAGGACATCCGCGTCTTGGCGTCGTAGACATAACCCTGCACCTCGCACAGCGCGATGGGCGGCTTGGCCACGCTGCCGTCGCGATGCATGTTGGCGTCCCAGGAATCCTTCCAGCCCTGGTTGATCAGTCCCTTGGGCGAGCGCCGCAGGTACTCGACAAAGCCGTCATCGTCGAGATCGCCGTACTTGTCGATCCACTCCAGCGCGGCGTAGGCGTTGGGCAGAAGTTCCTCGACGAGTTGCTCGTCCGCTGTCCAATTAAACGTTTCGCTCAGCAGGACCAGGAATAGCGGCGTCGCGTCGACCGAACCGTAATACGGCCCGAAAGGCATTTCGCCATCGCGCGTCATTTCGCCGTCGCGATACTCGTGCAGGATCTTGCCGGGCTCCTCGTCGCGCCAGTCGTCGTACTCTTTGCCTTGATAGCGGGCGAGCACACGCAGCGTATCGATGGCAAGTTGCGGATTGAGCGAAAGAGATTGATAGGCCGCGATGATGGAATCCCGCCCGAAGATGGTAGCGAACCAGGGAATGCCGGCAGCGATGATGTGCTGGTCGCCTTCGGGAATCTGTAGCGCGTGGAAGTCGCCGATCCGCAGTCTTCAGCAGATCGTCAAACACGGCGTTCTCGGTCTCGAAGCTGGTCGAGTCAGCCTCCCAGCGCGCGAAGTTGGCCCGCCGCTGCCGCAGGTGATGTTTCATGTCGTACACCTGCGCGCGCGACTTGCGACCCTCCACATACGGCGTGACCGACAGCTCCAGTTCAACGCGCTTCAGTGGCTCCAGACGCAACTCCCAACGCGCGCAGCGCTCCTGGAATTCGCTCGGAGTGGGCGACACCTTCACCAGCGTCTGACGCATGATGCCGTCCAGCCCGCGATAGTAGAAGGCGATCGCATGATCACGGACAATCGGCCGGTAATACTGTCCGTGCTGTTGGCGCGCCACCCCGCGCACCTGGAATACGTCGACGAAGTCCGCATCGATCAGCAGCTCAACCGTGAAGTCCACCGGCGTGAGATTGAAGTTCTCGAAGCTCATGCGGTCGAAAAAGATCTCCGAAGCCAGTAACTGCTCGCGGCGGATGTGGACCGTGTTCTCCGGAAGGTCAAAGGAATCGCGCAGGGTGATGTTGCCCGTGGTCAGCTCAATTTGGGAGGAAAACGTTTTTTCCGTGGTAGACGAAAGTACCACGGTGCGATGGCCTCCGATACGCAACTCCAGATGGCTGAGAAAGCGCGTGTCATCGTGGAAGAAACCGACATCGGGCGACCCTGCCGGATAGATGTCTCCGGTCACAGCGGTCGCGCTGAAGGTCTTGCCGTCAATCAGGGTGAGGTTGTCGACCTTGCGTGGCTCCAGCGAGTGGAAGGCCAGCCGCGGCTCCAGGTGGGGCGACGGAATTTCGATCAGTTCCTCGTAAGGGATAGTAAAAGGGCTCATCCGGCAGCGAACTTTCTCCTCAGGCAATCATAGGGATAACGGCCCGGGCCTTGCCCACCGGCGTCTCCTCGGCGGCGAGTTTACGATACAGCGAGAGATAGTCGGCCACCATACGCTCAACCGAAAAATTAAGCTGACAATGCTGCCGGATCTCGGTGGGCTGGAAGTTTCCTCGCAGGCGCTTGGCTTGTTCAACCATCTCGTCGACCGACTGGCAGACGAACCCGGAGACGCCGTCTTGCACGACTTCCTCCACCGCGCCTCCGGGCAGCGCCAATACCGGCGTACCGCAGGCCATGGCTTCGATCATCACCAGCCCGAACGGCTCGTTCCACTGAATGGGGAAGAGCATGGCCAGCGAGTTTCCCAGTAGTTCGTTCTTTACTTCGAGGTCGGCCTCGCCAACGTATTCGATAAATTTGCCGTCGATGTGCGGCTTGATTTGACTATCGAAGTAGTCGCGGAAAATGGGCTGGATCTCGCCCGCGATCTTCAGCGGAATACCGCTCTTCAGGGCGACCTCGATGGCGATATGAGTGCCTTTGATGGGCGCAATGCGTCCCAGGAAAGACAGATAGTGCTGTTTCCTGGTTTGCAGGCGATACCCGCTCAGGTCGATGCCGTGATGGATAGTACGTAAGCGCGGCATGATTTCGAGCTGGCGCTGAAAGTCGCTGATGGCGACAAATTCGACTTCGGGAAAATATCGATACAGCCGGCTGAGTTGCTCCTCATGCACGTGATGCAAGGTGTAAACGAATCTGCTGTCGTTGACGAAGCGGGTGAACATCAGGGCCGATACGTTGTTGAGGTGAATGATGTCGCAATCGGTGGCAGCGTCGCAAATGGACCACGAGGCGTGATTGAAGTCTTCGATGTTGTCGAACACCTCGCCCCGCAAGGGCCAGTGCATCGCGGGATAGAGCCACCGCCTTTCGACGGCGACGGTGGATTCGCCATTGGTGTAAACCACTACATCGATTCCGGACGCCTTCAGCCCTTCGGCCAACTGCGCGATGAATAATTCTGTCCCGCCGTACTTGGGAGGAGGAACCGGTAGGAAGGGCGGGGAAACCAGAGCAACTCTCATGCGAGGTCCTTTTGTTGAGTAACGGTGGGGCGACTTTCTCGTTTGTTGGAGAGCTTACTCAAAAAGGTAGGATGCGGCGCGCCCGCCGAATTCTGCCTGCGCAGAGCTGGATTAATAGGGTCACGGCGCTAATCGCAACTCGCCTCGGCGGGGGCAGGGGAAGGCAGGCGGGAATCGGAAGCGCTGATTTCTGAAATCGTGGCACAGCTTTCGACGGCGCGCTCGAACTGCTCCGCACGGATGGCGCTGGTGTGTTCGCCGAGCACCCGCGCCTGGGCCATCTCTCCGATATCGCGCACCTCTTTGTCATCGAGTTCCGTGAGATAGTGCACGATGTCACGGGCCCCGCTGGGCAGCAGGATTTCGCGGCCGGGAACAAAGAAGCTGTCGAGGCCCGGCCAGTTGTCCGAGACGATGGCCGCACCGCAAGCGGCAGCCTCGAAGAGACGCACCGAGGGCGAATAGCCTGCTATCGACATGTCGCGCCGCGTTACGTTAAGCGTGAAGCGCGAGGAGGAGTAGAACTCCGGATGCCATTGCGCGCTCAGGTGCGGGATGCGCCGCACGTTCTGCGGCCAACGCACCGTCTCCGGATACTGCGGCCCGGCAACGATGAAGGCGTGGTCCTGCAATTGCCGCGCCGGTCCGACGAGAAGTTGTTCCAGCTTCGGCTGGCGGTCGGGGGCGTAGGTGCCCATGTAGCTCAACCCACAGGCGAACTCGCGGTTCGGCTTTCGTCGGCTATAGCGATGCGGATCGAAGGCGCAGTACAACGGAACTGCGCGAGCCGCCCCGAAGCGCCGCTCAATCGCACGCAGCGTGGGGCCGCCGGTAAAGCTGAAGTAAATGTCGAGCCCGGGGATTTGCCGCGCCGCGATGTATTCGGCGGTTCCGCGCTCGCCCAAGGCTGAGGCGGTGATGGGCGTATCAATGTCGTAAAAGGCCTTCACCGGAGGGTTGGCGTCGAGCATTTCGTCGATGGCGGCGATGCCATCGGGGAAGTACGACCCGACAACCGCGACGTCGGCATCCCGGAGCTGCTTGCGGGCACGGGGCAGCACGTCGCTCCAGTCTTCATACAGGCGCACTTCACAAAATCCGGGCTTCGGCAGATCGCGGTTGGAGGCGTACCACTCCACATCCTTCTCGAAGAAGACGATCTCGTGTCCGCGGTCATGCAGCGCCTGGAGCAGAGCACGGTAAGTGGTGCCGTGGCCATTGCCCCAGGTAGAAGTGACCGATAATCCAAAGACGACGAGTTTCATAAAGCAGTGGCCAGTGGCTAGTGGCCAGTGGCTAGTGGCCAGTGGCCAGAAATCGCGAATGTGACTGGTGCGGCAACGACTCACTTGCAACTTGCTTCGCCAGCAGTTTTCTCCTACATGCTCTGGCCGCTGACCACGGGCCACTTCTTCTCACGCCGACTGCTGCAACTCGCGGTTGCGCCATGCGAAGACATCGCCGCGCGATTGCGACAGAATCTCGCGCACCTGAAGCGCCCGCAGCGCGTACGTATGCTCGATGAGCGCCCGACGCCGCATCGCTTCGCCCATCTCGCGCGCCAGCTTCGCGTCGACCGTGCGCAGCAGGTCGACAATGTCACCGGCATTCCTGGCCACCAGGATTTCGCACCCCGGTTCGAAGAATGTCTCGATGCCCTGCCAGTCATCGGTAATGACGCACGCGCCTGCACCGGCCGCTTCGAACACCCGCGTCGGCGGCGAAAAGCCAACCTGCGCCATCGACTCGCGATTCAAGTTGAGAACAATGCGCGCAGAACAGTTCACGACGTTGTGGTCACCCGTGCCAACATGACCGATCCAGCGCACGTTGCTGGGCAGCGCCTTGTCGCCCCACCCTTCACCGCCGAGCGCGAAATGAAATTCCGGCGCCTGCTCCGCCGCCGCCAGAAAGAACTCTTCCACTCGGCGCTCGCGGTCGGGCAAGCGATTGCCCACAAACAACAGGTCACACGCTTTCTGTGGATCGGGCGCAACGGCGTGGTGCGCCCTGGGATCGAGCGCGTTGTAGATGGGATAGCAGGCGCGAGCTCCCAAGGCTTCGTAGTGCTCTACCACCGGCGGGCCGCCGCCATACGTGAATACGTAGTCGTATACCGGGATGAGCGCGCGAAACGGATTCAGCACGCTGGCTTCAACGCTCGCCAGCGTGGCGGGCGCGTCCACGTCCCAGAACGCTACCTCCGTCGCAGGCGACTGGCACTCGAGCACGCGGTGCTCCAGCAGCGCGTCGTCAACACCGATGCCGCTGTGCTTGATGACGAGGTCGGCGTCGCACGCTTTGTCGAGCAGCGCCGGAATATCGCGTGGCGAATCGTAGACGATCACCTCGGCGTAGCCGAAGTCCTCATCATCGCGATGTTGCTGGCGCCCATAAGCATCGGGCTCGGCAAATGTAATTTGAAATCCCAGCTCTGCCAGGTTCCTGTACATGCCGCGATAATAAGTGGCTGCTCCATTCCAATACGACGACGTCAAGCTGGAGCCAAACACGAAGAGCTTCATTGATTCAATTCCTCGCAGATGCCGAGCAGTTGCTCGGCCCGATGGGCGCAGGTGTGGCGCTGCAAAATGCTTTGCCTGCCGCTGGCGCCGATCTGGCGCCGCGCGCTCTGGTCGCGCAGCAGTTCGTCGAGCTTCGCTTTCATCTCACCGCCTGAGGCTGCCAGCACGTAATCTTCGCCGGGCCGAAATAGTTGTTCGGCGTCTTGCCAGGGCGCACACAGCAGGGTCGCGCCGCACGCCAGCGCCTCAAAGACGCGAATGGTTGGAATGCCGCTGAGTCCATTGGTGTATTGACGGCGCGGCACATGCAACGCGAGCGCACTGCGCGCGTACGCGTGCGGCGCCATCAAACTCGGCAGGTATCCGCGATATTCGATTCCAGCTTCTGATAGCGCACGCCGGCCTTCTTCGGGATACCGCACGCCGTAGGCGACAGCCTTGCAGTCGCGCGACCGCGCCACGGGCGAGATGAAGTACTCCATCAGCTCGTGTGTGCGCTCTTCATCGCCCCAGTTCCCGATCCATAACAGGTCGACCTCGGTAGGGTCATCCAGTGGTCGAAAGTGCGAAACATCGGCAGCCTCGTGGAAGGTCCATACCCGCGCCACGCCGAAGCCGTCGCGATAGATTCTTCGGATGGGCTCGCCGAAGGCCAGCACGCCATCGAAGAGCTGAAGCGGGAAGCGCAGGATTTCGCCCGGCTGCGTGTACGCGCGATGATGCGTGTCATGGAAGAGAGCCCCGAATCCGAATTCTTCCTTTAGCGATACAATTGCGTCCACCACGGCGGGCGCATTCCACTCGTGCGCGATGACAATGTCCGCGCCGTGCAGTTCGTGCTTCAGGAAGTCGCGCAACCTTTCGTCCTGCTGGTACACGCGCACGTCAAGCTCCGCAAATTCCCGGTAAAACTGCTCGATGGCTCGCTCTGCAATCGAGCCTTCCTGCATCAGGTTGGTTAGCGACCACGAGGGCTGCTCTTCGTAGCAGCGGACCTCATGTCCCATGCGGACCAACTCGCGCGCCAGCCCGCGCAGGAAGTGCGCGTTGCCGTGGTTCCAGTCGGAGAGCCAGGAGTGCGCGAAGATGCGGAACTGGAGCTTGCCGCTCATGCCGCCACCGTCCGTTCGGCGGTCAGGTAAGCGTAGGCGTCGAGATACTCCTGCACCATGCGATCGGCGGTGTAGCGCCGCTTGGCGCGCTGGTAGGCGAGCTCGGCATGCTGTCGCCGCAAGACTTTGTTGCCACGCAACTCCGCGATGGTGTCGCGCAGGCTGGCGGCGTCGTTGGCGCGGAAGTAGCATGCCGTCTCGCCCCAAAGCTCGCGGAAGCTGGGGATGTCGTTGGCGACGATGGTGCAGCGCGAAAATGCCGCCTCAACCAGAGCGAGCCCGAACGGCTCGTAGCGCGAGGTGGCCGCGTAGATCGCCGCACGTGCGAAGAGAGACCGCAACTGCTCCGGATTCTGCTTGCCTTTCAGCTCCAGGGTGCCTTCGCACACGATACGCGCGCCGTCGCCGCGATAGGCTTCATCCGGATGCTGGGTTTCGCCGGCGATCACCACCGGCCATCCGCAGTCGTATTGCGTCACCAGTGAAACCTGTTTCGCCGAATCCCACAACCGCCCGACCGTGAGCACCATGTCGTCCTCGTCGACGTGCGGATTGAACCACTGCGGACTGCGTCCGTTGTAGATCACGCCGCACCGCATCCGCGGGCCGTAGTACGCCTCAACCTGCGCCAGCATCCAGCGTGAGGGCGCGATCACCGTGGTTGCGCAGTCCAGACCACGCTGCACCGTCTCGCGATACCACTCGCTCCATGCGGTCCGGGGAGGCTCCTCGCCATGCACCGCGGCCCACCAACTCACAACATCGCTGTGCGCCACTACCAGCTTCGGAACGTCAACATTCAATGCGCCGTAGCAGAACTGGTTCAGGTGCAGCAGGTCGGGAGAAGTTTCGCGAATTACGCTGAGCAGGTATTCCGATGAGGCCTCGATGTCCTCAGCCGAATCCTGCATCCACTCCAGGCGAAACGCGGTAGGACGGAAATCGAGATTGCGCAGACCCTCGACCCAGGCCAACTGTCGCGGCTCGGGAATGTGGCCGAAGCTGACCAGAGTGACGTCTACGCCGCGGCGTACCAGCCCGGAGACCAACTCGCGCGCGTAGGTCCAGATGCCGCCTACCGTGTCCGCTGTGATTAAGACCCGCATGATCCGTTGCGTTTACGCCGTTAGTCCATATGCCGTCAGTTCGTGCACCATCTGCGCCGCGCGGTCGACTGCGGTCTGTGAGCGCAGCCAATCCACCAACTCCACAATGCCGTCGGCAAAGCGAAAGCGTGGCTTGTACCCGAGCGCCCGGCGCGCCGCCGATATGTCCGCGAAGCAATGCCGTATATCGCCCGCCCGGTACTTGCCCGTGATCTCCGCCGGAATCGACACGCCGAGGCAGCGCGTCAACTGTTGGGCGACGTCGCCAATCGTGATCGGATGCCCCGAGCCGATGTTGAGCGCCATGCCGTCGCCTTCGCTGCGCTCCATGGCCAGCAGGTTCGCCTGCACCACGTCATGCACGCTGACGAAGTCGCGCATCTGGCGCGCATCTTCAAACACCATGGGCGAGCGCCGGTTCAGCAGCCGCGATGCGAAGATTGCCGCCACACCCGTGTAGGGATTCGACAACGCCTGCCGCGTGCCATAAATGTTGAAATAACGGAGCGCCACCACCGGCAAACTGTACGTGCGGCCAAAGAGCAGCGTCATCTCCTCCTGATCTTTCTTGCTGAGCGCATAAATTGACGTGCATTGCAGCGGCTTTGATTCGTCGGTCGCGATCGGCTTCAGCGCGCGGCCGCATATGGGGCAAAGCATCTCCCACCGCTTGGCTTTCAACTGTTTGGGGCTGCGGGGGGCCGGCGCCACCGCGCTGCATGCACTGCATTCGTACTTGCCCTCGCCGTAAATTGACATCGAAGAAGCGACAATCAGCTTTTCCAGCTTCAGCTTGGTGTCGAGCAGCGCCTGGAGAAGGTTGGCGGTGCCCTGTGTGTTGGAGCCCATGTAGTGCGAAATCTCGTACATGGATTGCCCCACGCCAACCACGGCGGCGAAGTGAAAGATCACGTCCATGCCTGCCACGGCGCGCGCAACCGCGTCGGGATCGCGCATGTCACCGCGCATCAGCTCGACGTCTTCGGGCAGGTACTCCGGCCAGCCGTCGTGATGCACCTGCGGCGTCGAGGTTATCGAAAATCCTTACCTTGTGGCCCTGCCGCAGCAGGGCGTCGGCTACGTGCGAGCCAACAAAACCAGCCCCGCCGGTAATCAGGATTCGCTTCCCCATCTATTGCGCCCCCACGCTGAGATCCATGAACGGCAGCGCGAAATTCGGGGCACCATCGGGGTGCGCCTGGTGGCCGAGAAAACCATCGCGAGCCGGCGCATACCGCTCTACCGCCCACGCTGCGAAATCGGCGAAATCCTGCGGATTGCGCGGCGGGCTGGCGTAGTGCCGCTCGATTCCCAGGTGCTCCGGGGTGAAACACAGCGTCATGGTGACAGCAAAGTCGTCCAGCGCGCGCATCTGCTCGTCAAACCACTGCTCCGCGTTGGCGCGAAACGAGTCGGCCCAACTGATGCCGGTTCTCAAATGCCGAACCCCGAGCCGGCGTAGCCATTCGACTGACGAATGCAGGCGATGGTCCTCAAAATGAAACCACTGGCAGATCCCCATACCATGCGGAAAATGTTCGGCGGCGGGCTTGGGCGAGCCGTCCTCCCGCAGCAGACCCATGTAGTAATGGCGATAGTAGGCGCTGCCTTCGGCTTCCTTGTGACGCGTGGTCGCCGTCCATGCGGACGGCAAATCGTGCAGGCTGTACCAATGCACGCGTTCCACTTCGCCGAGCAGCAACTCCGCCGTGCGCCTCATCCCGAAAACCTGCACCTCATCGGCGCCAAACGACGACGCGCCCGCCTCGGAGACCCACACCGGCTTCTGCGTTACCGCACGGACTTCGGCAATCTTCGCCGGCCACTCGTCGACCTTCCAGTGGTTCCAATCGAGCGGGAAGCCGTGCACAGCCACCACGTCGATCTCGTCGATCAGGCCCTGCGCGGAGAGCAATTCGATAAAGTGCGGGTCGATGGGCGAGATTCCGCCCAGCGCAATCTTGAGCTCAGGATTGACGGCCCGAATGGCCCGAGCCGCGGCCCGTGCCATGTCGCAGAAGATCCTCCACTCGGGATCGATCTTGAAGTCCCAATGGGAAAGATTATTCGGCTCGTTCCAAAGCATTACGGCTTCTACCATGAGCTGGCGTGCCTCATTCGCTATAACCTTCCGTCCAATTCGAGCGGGAGAACGTATTCCCCGCGCCGCATGACATCGCCCGGCTTACAAATCCAGGTCTCGGACTCAGGATGGTCGACGATCTCCAGCCCCGAGCTGCGCAGCACCGCCTCTGCCGCCGCGCGGTTGGGGATCCACCAGTTCGTCTGGTCGTTGGCGTAGCTGTTCTCCACGAAGTACATCGCCGGATACGCCGGATTGCGGAAATGCTCGGTCTCACAGAAGCCGTAGTTCTCCGCCCACTGCTTTACCTCGCTGCAGCCGCGGAGCATCGACTGGAACACCAGTCGGCCGTCGGGCCGTATCTTTCGCACCACCTGGTCCAGCGCGTAAACCGGATAGCGCAGGTGATAGAAGACGCCCATGAAAAGCACGTAGTCGAACTGGCCGGCGATCTGGTCGATCTGATAGACCGAACGCCTCTCGAACTCCACCTCAAAGCCCAGGGTGCGCGTGGCAAAGCGCGCCTGATTGAGGTAGCGGTCATCGACATCGATCCCGAGCACCCGGTTCGCGCCGCGGCGCTTCATCTCGATGGAGTAGAAGCCGCCGTTGCAGCCCGTATCCAGCACCTCGGCCCCGGAGAGGTCCTTCGGCAGCGCTCCCGCGATGTGCCGCCACTTGACGTTGGGAAAGTCGCCCAGAAAATGATTCGGCGCGGTGGACACGCCGTACAGGTCGATGTTGTGAAACCAGTCCCCTAGTTGCTGGACCTGCTGTTGAAGTAATGCCCTGTCGATCGATGGCGGCCTAAGTTCCGAATTCAATTCGGCATGGAAAGGAGATGTCTGCATCGGACCATGACGGGCCAGAGGTCGCGCCCAACTAGTCTTAGAAGGCTAAGAATGTACTTACGTTGCCCGGATGTGGTTGAGGGCTTACCACTTGGCGGAATATGACAGACCCGGTCAGTGCCGCAATTCAGCGCTCTGTCCCAACGCGATTTCCTGAGCAAATCCCGCTGAATTTGCCCACCAGAGCAGGCGCAAGCAGAACGCTTTCGGCCCTGACCGAGGGCTGGTAGACTGCTAAGCTATCGAAAGCATAAACATCGGCGCCGCAGCACCAAGTACCGCTATGACTTCGCCCATTCTGCGACTTCTGGGAGCAATCGCCGGCCTGGGAAGCGCAACCTTGTTTTGGTTCTTCGGAAGCAGACTGGCCCCGGCTTTCCAGAAGGGAATTCTGTTCGCCCTGCCCGGCTCCGAATACGCGCTGTTTGCTTTCTTGCTTGTGCCCGCTTTGATCCTCGCGGTCGTCGCGCTGTTCTGGGTGCCGCCCCGGGTTTCAGGAGGAGGTCCTTTACCGGAGGGTAGGCGCTGGCGGCTGGCGCTCGTATTGCTTTTCGCCGTGGGGTTCGCGCTGGGGCTGGCGAGAATCAGTGGTTAATAGCCTGGCCTTCGATGGTTCTAGTGGGCTATCCAGGCAGCGGCATCAGCAGCGATGTGGTCTCGCGACTGGTGCGTCGTTTTCGGTTTGTTCACCCTGGCGCTGATGGTTCCCGTGCGAACATCCAGTTCTTTCGAGGTCAGCACGTGCGGGCCGGCGAATCGAACGTCGGCTACAGCCTGGGTTGAGGTCTCCAGCCACACTCCGTTCACCTTGCCGTAGTTAATGGTCACATTGACCTTCTTCACCCACATCGACGGGCTCCTCGCGGTTTCGCCTTCGATGCGGCGGATATCGAAATCGGCGGCGTCAACCCACGCCTTGCCCCGCACCAGCTCAACCTCGTCGCGCTTGGGCGAGAGTTGCAGCACGTAGCAATCGCTGCCGTCGATGCTCTCGCGGCCCAGCAGCGCAAAATCGTAATTGGCGGGGCTGATATCGTGCGGCTGCCAGTGGCCGGCCATCATGGTTTCATGGTCAAGGATCCGGCGCACAATGCCTGCGCCGCGGTCATTACCTTCTGACCTCACGATCGTGTACTGCTTCTCGGCAGGAGGAACGAAGCTGACCTCCGCCACCACATCGGAGGCGGGCTTGGGCGCGCCGGCGCGGGCGAGCTGGTACTCGCGTGTGACGGTGTACGCGACACTCTGGTTGCGCTCCGCCGCTCTCGCCCGCTGCATGCGGGTAACAATCTGCTCGACATTCAGAGTTCCGGACTGCGCGTAGGAAACTATCGGGGCCGCAACCAGCGCGGTCAGAAGCAGAGCTGATAGCCGCATTTGCGCGATGACCCACATAGATTCGGCCCGGAGAGATTTAACCCTGCGGCTGAATTCTTAGAAGCACGCGGGAGGCCAACCGATGTCTCCGGCAAACGCCTTCCTCATCATGTAATTTCGGCGAGAGATCGCATTGGTGGGCAACCGGCAGCTTTCGATTTAACACACCGGAGGAAGAAGTTGCTCGCCATCAGCATCGGGGCAGAACGCGTGAGCGTCCAGGCAGAACGCTTGCGAGCAGAAGGTTGCCGCGAGACTCGGGCCGGATCCCATCCTTCGGAGCTACTTACGATGGGTTCCGCTTCAGCACCACGATATTGCGCGCCATCGCGAGAGGATGTCTTCGCGCCCGCTCGCCCCAAACGTACTCGGTCGAGTACTTGTCCATCTCCGCTACTCCGGTTACGGTGTAGGACTGCCTGATATAGCCCTTGGCCCACTTCAGAAGATCGTCCAGGGGAAGGGTATTGGGGAACGCGATCCAGGAAGCCGGATCATTAACCAGGACCAGAATGTCTGGGCGCGCGCTTTCGATTTCCTGTTCCATCTGCTTTTGCAGGATCTCACCGTACTGTGGTTCCAGCAGCGCATAGGTACACACATGTCCGGTGGCGGCACGGCGATGCGAGTAGAAGTAGATTTCAGGCTCTGAGCCCAGGATGGCCACTGTGGAAGCCGGGGAAGTATTGTTCTCGATATAGTTCGCGATTTCCAGTGCCTCAGGAAAAGGGTTCTGCCCGTAAGTTGCCCTGGCTCCCTCGTTGGGAGTGAGTACGAAAAAATAGTATCGTTGCCGGTAAATAGTCAGTGAAAACGCGGCCAGGAACATTAATACAGGTATCGCAGCGACAAAGCGCGATCCCGTGCGATTCAGCAACATCTCCGTCGCGCAGCCTACTGCCACTCCTGCCAGGATCGCAACTGCCGGCAACATGAGAATGAAGTAATGGGGTCGATAGAAAAGCCCGGGACTTACGGCGAGGAACGACAAAAACGAAAGCGCTATCAGCAGAAAGCTATTGGATCGCGCCTTACGATTCCAGAGCAAGGCCGTCAATCCCAATCCTGCAATTACCCAAATGCCTGCCGCCGGACCTATGACGTCGACACTGTTGTGTCTTAAAGTTGCAAGCCCGTCGTGCAAGCTCGCATTCGTGCCATAGCGGGCCGCATAGGAGAAGGTCCAGAACCAGAACTTCTGGAAAGTACCGGAGTGCCAGGTCAGCAGGCACGTGATAAGAAACGGCAGCACAGCTGCTGCACCGAGGACCACCAATTCCCGAACTAGTTTCCTCCAATCCCTCGAACCCCACAGTCTGCGCCAAACCAGGTACAGCCCTGCAAATACCAGGAAAAAAATCCCAGGCTGCTTCATCAGGAACGCCATTCCGAATAGCAACCCGGAACAGAAGAGGAGCCAGCTGCGGTCACGGTCTAGCGCTTCCAGTAGAAGGCACAGCCCGCCCATGGCGCATAGCACTACAAAGTGAGTTGCATGACCCGCGAAGCCCGCGACGGATGGGTTGCCGGAAAGAGCAGCATAGCTTATGCCGGCGATAAGTCCGGCCAGTTGTCCGAACAGGCGGATCGTCAGCAGGAAAACCAGCAGCGTGGTAGCTGCATTGACGAAGATAAGGCCGATGTGAATGCCCGCCCGTGTCTGCCCCAGTGCGGCCATGATGCCGGCATAAGCCGCATATGTGCCCGGCAACTTCAGGGTGTAAAGATTGTCGTACAGCGGAGCGCCCTGCAAGATCAACTGGCCGCCGTAGGCAAACTCGCCCTCGTCGCGTTCGAGCGGTATGTCGCGCAGGCCGAAGCGTACGACCCCGAAGAATACGATCACCCCTAGAAGCAGGGCGAACAGCAGATAGCCCGAAAGAGTGCGCATGGGCGGCGCGGAAACTGGATCGCCGGGCTCGCTCGGGCGGCTGGTCGTACCCAAGTCAACCGAGGCAATTCCCATGGGGCTAGATCTCCAAAGCGCCCGTTTGACGGGCCAAGGCGAGCGCCAACACTCTACACCAGATCGCTTGATGAGTCGAAGTTCTTGCGGGAATCCAAGAATGGGGTGGGTGGAGGGATTCGAACCCTCGACAGCCGGAGCCACAGTCCGGAGTTCTACCACTGAACTACACCCACCGTGGAGAGAAGTCGATTATAACAGGCATCCAAAACGTGCCGCGGGCGGACGGCTCATGCCCGGCGGCATTCAACCGCGCGACGGCTGACGGCTGCCAACTACTCATCCCTTCTACTTTCGCCTACAATATCGGGAACTATCAGCGCGCTGCTCTGCAATTGCTTCGCGCGCAATCATGGCCATGCAGACGGCCCTCCCAAGGAGTCACGGTGAAGAAGATCGGCATCATCTTCGGCATGGAGACCACGTTTCCGCCCGCGCTGGTCGACAAAATCAATTCCATGGGCGAGGCGGGCATTCAGGCCGAACTGGCCACGGTCGGCGAAGTGCGCATGGCCGAGCCCTCGCCGCTACCACGTCATCGTCGACCGCATCTCGCACGACATCCCCTTCTATCGCGGCTACCTGAAGAATGCGGCGCTCTCGCGGCACCATCGTCATCAACAATCCCTTCTGGTGGAGCGCCGACGACAAGTTCTTCAACTTCGCGCTCGGCCACAAGCTGGGCGTCGCGATTCCGCCGACCGTGCTGCTGCCGCACAAGGAGCATCCGCCGGGCACCACCGAGCAATCCATGCGCAACCTGCAATTTCCCATGCCGTGGGACAGCATCTTCAGCTACGTCGGCTTTCCGGCGTTCCTGAAGCCCTTCGACGGCGGCGGCTGGAGGGACGTCTACAAGGTCAACTCGCCGGAGGAGTTCTTCGCCGCCTACGACCAGACGCGCGATCTTTGCATGACCTTACAGCGCGGCGTGAAGTTCAAGGAGTACTTCCGCTGCTACGTGGTGGGACAGGAGAAGGTGCACATCATGCACTACGATCCGTCGGCGCCCTTCCACGAGCGTTACGTGAAGAACCCGCCGCCGATCGATCCCGAGCTGCTGGAGCGCGTGGAGCGCGACTGCGTCACGCTCTGCCGCGCGCTGGGCTACGACCTCAACACGGTCGAGTTCGCCTGCGAAGACGGTATCCCCTACGCCATCGACTTCATGAATCCCGCTCCCGACGCGGACGTGAACTCGGTGGGCCAGGCCAACTTCGACTGGATTGTGAACGCGGTCGCCGAACTGGCCGTGCGCAAGGCCAAGGAGCACACCGGCAAGCCTGCCGAGTATCGCTGGAGCGCGTTCCTGAGCGGCGACATCCGCCGCGCCCGGAATCGGAGGCTGCTAAGAAAGACGGCCGAGGAAAGCTTACCAGCCGCAGCCAGACAATGGCGCAAACGCGCGGCAAGGGGTAATCGCGATGGACCGGCCAAGCCTGAGCATCGGGATCGAAGAGGAATACCAGACCATCGATCCCGAGACCCGCGACCTGCGCTCGCACATCGCCTCGGAGATTCTTCCCAAGGCCAAGCTGGCGCTGCACGAAGCGGTCAAGCCCGAGATGCACCAGTCGGTCATCGAGGTCGGCACCGGCGTCTGCAAGAACATCAAGGAGGCGCGCGAAGAATATTCTGGACGCTGCGCCGCGAGATGATCACCCTGGCCAGCGAGAACGGCATGTTGCTGGCCGCGGCCAGCACGCATCCCTTCGCCGACTGGAAGGTGCAGGAGATTTATCCCGACGAGCGCTATCGCCAGCGTCGTGGAAGACATGCAGATCATCGCGCGCGCCAACCTGGTCTTCGGCCTGCACGTTCACATCGGCATCGAGGACCGCAACACCGCCATCCACATCATGAACTCGATGCGGTACTTCCTGCCGCATATCCTCGCGCTGTCGTACGAATTCGCCTTTCTGGATGGGCATGCAGACCGGCTTCAAGTCGTATCGCATGCAAAGTTTCGAACGCTTTCCCCGCACCGGCATTCCTGACGTGTTCGCCAACTGGTCCGACTACGAGACCTTCGTCAACCTGCTGGTCAAAACCGACTGCATCGACAACGGCAAGAAGATCTGGTGGGACATCCGCCCGCATCCGTTCTTCAACACCCTGGAAGTGCGCGTGTGCGACATCCCCATGCGGCTGGATGAGACCGTCGCCATCGCCGCGTTAATTCAGGCGACCATGGCAATGCTGTACAAGCTCCATGCATCCAACAAGAGCTACCGCATCTACAGCCGGGCGCTGATCATGGAGAACAAGTTTCGCGCCTCGCGCTATGGCATCGACGGCAAGCTGATCGACTTCGGCAAGGAGCGAGGAAGTTCCCATGCGCGATCTCATGCTGGAGTACCTGGAACTGATCGATGACGTGGTGGACGAACTTGGCTCGCGCGAGGAGATCAATTACATCCACGAGATGCTGAAGATGGGCACCGGCGCCGACCGCCAGTTGAAGGTGTACAAGGAAACCGGCGACCTGAAGAAGGTAGTGGATTACATGGTGAGCGAGACGCGGGTCGGGGTGATTGAGCAAACCGCCGCGCGGCGGTAGGGTAGAGCGGGCCTTCAGGCCCGCGGCCATGCTTGCATTCTTGAATTGTCATTCCGAGCGAAGCGAGGAATCTGCGGTTCGCCAGAGTCGCGACAGTTGTCTTGTCGGAACGAAAGCTGGTGCGCGAGGCGATATTAGAAAGGAACTTCCTTGATCCAATCCGTCACCGACCTTACCCACACACCCACGGATCTCACGAAAGTGCTTTCGACCCCGAGCTCTCCCCCGGCGCCCACAACGCGGTCAACACCTGTCTGCGCATTCAGCCGAGCGAGAAAGTCACGCTCATCACCGACAACGACAGCCGCGAGATCGCCGCCAGCATCGCCCACGAATTGGCTGAGCTTGGTTCGCCCTTCAAGTCGTTCGTGCTGGAAGACCTCGCGCCGCGGCCGCTGACACACCTGCCACCGGAGATCGCCGAGGACATGGAAACCAGCCAGGTCAGCATCTTCGCGGTCCGGGTGCAGCGCAACGAACTGAAGTCGCGCATGGAGATGACCGACATCGTCAACCGCCGCCGTATGCGCCACGCCCACATGGTCAACATCAACCGGCAGATCATGTTGGAAGGCATGCGCGCCGACTTCAACCAGGTGGACGCGCTCAGCCGCAAGGTCATCGACATCGTCAGCCGCGCCAAGGAGATCCGCGCCACTAATCCCGCCGGCAGCGATTTCACCGCGAACTTGAACCCGAATTATCGCTGGATCAAGACCAGCGGCATCATCAGCCCCGACAAGTGGGGCAATCTTCCCGGCGGCGAGGTCTTCACCACTCCCGGCGAAGTGAACGGCGTCTACGTCGTCGACGGCGTGGTCGGCGATTACCTGTGCGAGAAGTATCAGGACCTGGCGCGCCAGCCGCTGACCATCCGCATCGAGAAGAACCGCATCACCGAGCATCTTCAGCGACAACAAGGAGCTCGAGCAGGAGTTCTGGGCCTACACCCACACCGACGAGAACAGCGACGCGGTCGGCGAGTTCGCCATCGGCACTAACATCGAGCTCGACCACGTCATCGGGCAGATTCTCCAGGACGAGAAGTTTCCCGGCGTGCACATCGCCTTCGGCAATCCCTACGGCGCTCACACCGGCGCGGAGTGGTATTCCTCTACACACATCGACGTGGTGGGCACGCACTTCGACATCTGGGTCGACGGCCAGCAGATCATGGAGAAAGGCCAATTCCTCATCGAGGCCTGAGCGATGGTTCCCGCGCTACGCGAGGAGTTCAACCGCAATTACACGCCGGCGAAGTACCGGCAATTCCTGCACGCACTGGACCGCGTTTGCGGCGCGGCAATCGAGTTCCGCGTCTCCGAAACGCCGTGCTTCGTGCCGCGCCGCTGCTGGATCAGCTCGCGGACTATGGCCGCGATCTCGTCTTCCAGCTCACCGGCAATCCCGAGTATCGGCGTGCCTCGGACGCCTCGGTTCCCGCGAAATACAATGTGCCGAACGAGTCGCCGCTGCCGATGTTTGTGGCGGTGGATTTCGGGCTGGTGCGCAATCGTGACCGGAGAGCTCGAGCCCAAGCTGGTCGAGCTTGCAAGCGTTCCCTTCGCTGTACGGATATCAGCCCACCGTCGCGCAGCAGTACATCGAATCCTACCGCCTATCGCCTGACCTGGGCGTCTATCTCGCCGGCCTCGATCGCGGCTCCTACTGGCGCCTGCTGCACCAGCTCATCGTCGCCGGACACGACCCTGAACAAGTCATCCTGATGGAGATCGATCCGGAGCACCAGAAGACGCTACCGGATTTCCTGATCACCCGGCGTGAGCTCGGCATCGCTGTCGTGGACATCCGCTCGCTCGTCAAGCGCGGAAACAAGCTGTTCTATCGCAAGAAGGGGCGCGAGATCGAAGCGCGGCGCATCTACAACCGCTGCATCGTCGACGAACTGGAGCGCAAGGGCGTGACACTCCCGTTCGATTTCCGCGACGAGCTGGACGTGGAGTGGGCCGGCCATCCCAACTGGTACTTCCGCATCAGCAAGTTCTCCATCCCGTATCTCAACCACCCATCGGTTCCGAGGACGTGGTTCCTCGACCAGCATCCCGCCTTTCCTGAAGACCACGAGAACTTTCTGCTCAAGCCGCTTTACTCGTTCGCCGGGGTAGGCATCAAGTTTGCTCCCACACCGTCAGACATCGAGGCAGTCCCGCAGGACCAGCGGCACAACTACATTCTTCAGGAACGCCTGCACTTCGAACCGGTAATCGAAACACCGCACGAGCCGACACAGATGGAAGTTCGCATGATGTTCGTCTGGCCGGAAGACGGCGAGCTAACGCCGGTGCTGCCGCTGGTGCGCATGGGCCGCGGCATCATGATGGGTGTCGATCACAACAAGGACCTGGAGTGGGTCGGCGGCTCGGCCGCGCTGTGGGTGTAGAAAAGCATGGTGAACCAGCGGGAAACCGCGGGACCTTTGATTTCCCTGGCAGTGCAGAGATTCCTACTACTGTTGTTAACCAATTTCAATGCCAACTGCCCGACGCTAGTTGGCCACCGCCACCGGTTTCAGATACTCGTCAATCGCCTTGGCCGCTTTGCTCCCGCGCCCATGGCGAGGATCACCGTTGCCCCGCCGGTCACGATGTCGCCGCCGGCAAATACGCCCGGCTTCGAAGTCGCCAGCGTGTCGTCGTTGGCGGAGATGTAGCCCCGCTTCGTAGTCGCCAGTCCCGGCGTCGTCGACTGGATCAGCGGGTTCGCGCTGGTTCCCGCCGCGATGATCGCCACTGAGCACGGCGTATCGAACTCCGAGCCTTTGATCGGCACCGGGCTGCGGCGTCCGGAATCGTCAGGCTCGCCCAGTTCCTGGCGAATGCAGCGCACGGCGGTGAGATTGCCCTTCTCGTCGCCGAGGAACTCAACCGGATTCACCAGCATCTCGAAGTGCACGCCCTCGTCTTTGGCGTGATGGACTTCTTCGACACGGGCGGGCATCTCTTTCTCGGTGCGGCGATAGTAGATGCTGGCGCTCTTCGCGCCCAGGCGCAGCGCGCTGCGCACCGCATCCATGGCGGTGTTGCCGCCGCCGACCACGATCACGTCGCGATCTTTGCAGGGATAAATCGGCTCGTCGTATTCGGGGAAGCGGTAGGCGCGCATCAGGTTCACGCGCGTCAGGAACTCGTTCGCCGAATAGACGCCGTTGAAGTGCTCGCCCGGAACGTTCAGGAAGCGCGGCAGGCCGGCGCCGGTCGCGATGAAGAGGGCGTCATAGCCTTCTTCCTGCATCAGCTCGTCGATGGTGACGGTCTTGCCGACGACCACGTTGGTCTCGAACTCCACGCCGCGGCGCCGCAGCACGTCGATCTCGTGGCGCACGATTTCTTTGGGCAGCCGGAACTCCGGAATGCCATACACCAGCACGCCGCCGAGCTCGTGCAGCGCCTCGAAGACGTGCACCTGATGTCCCATCTGAATGAGATCGCCGGCACACGCCAGGCCCGCGGGCCCGCTGCCGACGATGCCGACTTTCTTTCCGGTCTGCGGCGCCGCTATCGGGGATGCCGAACTGACCGGTCTCGCGCTCCCAATCGGCGACGAAGCGCTCCAGATAGGCGATGCCGACGGGCTCGCCCTTCTTGCCCAGCACGCAGCCGGACTCGCATTGATCTTCCACCGGGCACACGCGGCCGGTGATGGCGGGCAGCGCGTTGTCTTCGCGCACCTTCGATGCTGCGCCCAGGTAATCGCCCGCGAGGATGAGGTCGATGACCGCGCGCACATCCACCGACACCGGACATTTCTCCATGCAGCCCGGCTTGTTGCACTCGATGCAGCGCAGCGATTCCTGGTGCGCCTGCTCGGCCGGGAAGCCGAGGTTCACTTCCTGGAAGTTGTGCGCGCGGACCTGCGCGTCCTGCTCGGGCACGCGCTGACGCGGCAGCTTTGATGCGCTCTTTGTTGGGCAGCGGATTGTTGCTCGGTTTCTTTTCCTTGACCTCACTCATTTCGTCACCCCCACGGCCTCGGCCGCGCACTCCTGTTTCGTGACATTGCGGCGCAACCTTCTCCAGCTCGGCTTGCGGATCGGCCTGCAAGCGCTCGATGCTCTCGCGCTCCTGCTCGCGATACATGTTGTTGCGCTGCATCAGCACGTCGAAGTTCACGCGGCTGGCATCGAACTCCGGGCCATCGACGCAGGCGAACTCGCTCTTGTTGTCGACCAGCACGCGGCAGCCGCCGCACATGCCCGTGCCGTCCACCATGATGGAGTTGAGGCTGACCATGGTCTTGATCTGCTCGGGCGCGGTGATCGTTGGCGACGGCGCGCATCATCGGCACCGGGCCGCAGGCGAGCACATAGTTCAGCTTCTCGGCGGCCATCAACTCTTTCAGCTTGTCGGTGACCAGGCCCTTGTCGCCGTAGCTGCCGTCGTCGGTGACGATGTAGGTCTCGTCGCTGACCGCGCGGACTTCGTCTTCCAGCACCAGCAGCTCTTTGCTGCGCGCGCCGACGATGGAGATGACCTTGTTGCCGGCGCGCTTCAGTTCGCGCGCCGTGGGATAGGCCATGGCCGTTCCCACGCTGCCGCTGACGACCACGGCGGTGCCGAAGTTCTCGATCTCCGACGGCTTGCCCAGCGGACCGACCATGTCGAGGATGGAGTCGCCCGCCTCCAGCATGTTGAGCAGCATGGTGGTCTTGCCGATGGCCTGCACGACGATGGTGACGGTGCCGGCTTCCGGATCGGCGTCGGCGATGGTCAGCGGGATGCGCTCGCCGCTGTCATCCAGCCGCACGATGACGAACTGGCCCGGCTTCTGCTTGCGCGCGATGCGCGGCGCCTTGATGACGAATAGCTTGATGCCTCGCGCCAACGGGCGCGCTTCCACGATCTGGAAACACGGGTACCCTCCACCTTCGATTCTGCGGAGGGCATGTACATGGAGTCTGTGGCATACGTCACAAGGGCATGGTTGCAGCGCACAAGCCAGGAGGCGCGATGCTCTGGCTATCCGTTGGTGGCCGCCGCGCTCTTCGCCCGCCGCGCCAGCGCCAGCGCCGTGACGTCGTTCTGCCGGGGCTTCGAGGCCAGGAACTGCGCGACTGCATTCAGGATCGAGCTGGCAATCTGGCGAGCATCCTCGGACGGCGCAGCCTCAAGGTGCTGCTTCACGCGTCCCAGGCCGAACTCTTCTTTCTTCGCCGCTGCTTCCACCACTCCACGCGAAACCAGCAGCAGCGAAGCCCCAGGTCGCAGCGCGGCGGTCGGCGCCTCGTAGGTAGACGCCGCGAACAAGCCCAGCGGAAGGCCCGTGGCCGGAAGCTCGGTGATACCGGAAGGATCGCGCAGCAGTCCCGGCGTATGCCCGGCGTTGACGTAACAAATAGTACCGAGTTCCTCGTTGTAGCAGCCGACGAAGGCCGCGCAGGAGCGCACGCCCGCGGCGGCACGCCGGATGCTGAGGTTCAATTCGAGGCAGAACTCCATCATGGCGTCGGCCTCGTTCACTTCTTCATCGGCAAACTTCTGGCTGCCCAGATCGCAAAACGTCTGCCGCGCGGCGTTCACGATGTGGAGGTTCTCCTCGCGGCTTCCGGCGACATCCAGCAGCCCGAAAATCACGCGGCAGCGGTTGGCGCGCAGGAAGTGATACAGGTCGCCGCCCATGCGTTCGCCCTGCACCATGCCGGCGATATCCGCGCCGGATAACTCCGGAAATTCGGCCACGGTGGAGGGGGCGGAGGAGGCTGCGCGTTGGCGTTGGAAACCCAGCTTCATAAGAGGCCGACATCATAGCGCAAAAGTGGAAGAGTTTCGAGTTCCAAGTTTCAAGTTTCGAGTACTTCGGTTTCGACCTGGGTCATGACCCGACTTGAAACTTGAAACCCGACACTTGAAACTGCTTCTGTGCGCATTGTGAGCATCGGCGAGATTCTTTGGGACGTCATCGGCCCGTCCGAGTACCTGGGCGGCGCGCCGCTCAACTTCGCAGCGCATGCGCGGAAGCTCGGCCACGAGCTCTCCCTGGTCAGCGGCGTCGGCGACGACGAGCGCGGAAGGCGGGCCTTTGAAGCGATCCAGGGACTCGGCATCGCGCCCGACTTCGTGCAGGTTGTTCGCGGCAGGCCCACCGGTACGGCGGAAGTAGAACTCGATCCCAATGGCAAGCCGATGTTCCGCATCGTTCGGCCGGCGGCGTACGATTTCGTGCGCCTGACGCCGGAGCTGCGCCAGCGCATCGCACAGCTCCAGCCGGAGTGGATTTATTTCGGCACGCTGTTCCACTACACGGAGCAGGCGCTCGCTTCCACGTTGGAGCTGTTGGACGAGGTCCCCGGGGCCAGGAAGATTTACGACGTGAACCTAAGGGAAGGCAACTGGAAGCTCGCGGCCGTGGAGAAACTCGCCTCGCGTGCGGACGTGATCAAGCTGAGCGACAGTGAAGCCGATTTTCTCGACGCGTCGCTGGGCACCGACGGGGACGAAGTTTCCATCCCGCACTTCTGCCAACGCTGGTGCGATCAATACAAATGCCGGACCGTCGCAGTGACCTTGGGCGAGCGCGGCTGCGCCATCTATCACGACCGGGTTTTCACCGAAGCGCCGGCTTCCAAAATTGAGGTCGTCGACACGGTCGGCGCCGGAGACGCCTTTGCCGCCGCGCTGGTGCACGGCATGTCACAGGGCTGGACAATGCCACGCTGCGCCGCCTTCGCCAACGCCGTAGCGGCACTGGTGGCCAGCCGTCCGGGAGCAATTCCGGAGTGGACGATGCAGGAAACGTTGCAGTTGCTGAAGAGTTAATTAGCCGCCCGCGCCGGCAAAGTAGAAGAAGGCATTATTGCACGGACGCTAGACGCCAGAGTCCCGCGACGCGGGACGGCGAAGAGGATAGCCCAGCACGGAGCCGAAGGCGGAGTGCTGGGTACGCGTGGCAAAAGAATCCTGAGTCCCTCGGGGACGGCAGGCCTTTTCGATCGGCGGCGCAATTATTTTGGAATTAGCGGCGAACCGCAGATCCCTCGGCTGCGCCCGCTAAAGCGGACTCCGCCCGGGATGACAATTCTGGCCGGGATCGCGGCTCATTTCTGCCGTTACCGAAATCAAACTTACCGCGCTGCAGCTCAGCCCCCTACTCCACCTCGTGCTTCGCCGTGTACCCGTCACGCGCCAGGATGGTGTATTTCAGGTCCTTGTTCTTCTGGTCCTTGATGATCAGCGGCTTGTCATCGGGCCCCACCAGCTCCACCTTCAGCTTGCGATAGGTGCCGTCCTGCTTGGTATTGGTCGGCTTGTAAGTGATGGTGTACTGGTCGCGAATGGCGCCGGCGACTTCGCGGAAGATGTCGGGCAGTTCGCCAAGCAAGCGGGGCGCGTAGGACCGTCCGCCCGTCATTTTGGCAAACGCATTCATCTGGTTTCTGTCCTGCAGCCTCTGGATGCCGTCTACGCCCATCGTCTCCACGAACGCCTCGCCCGTGCAGATGGTGTAAATGGTGACGTTCGGTGTGGCCTTGATCTTCTTCAGGATTTGGTCAAGATTCAGCTTGCTGAAGGTATCTCGGCCGCTGGCGACCACCACGAGTTCCTTGTGCCCGGGCACGCGGTCCAGGCGGTCCAGCATGTCGTACATTGCGTCGAAGATGTCGGTCTCCTGGAAACCCGGAATGCGCAGCGTATTCAGCGCGCCGAAGATGGCCTGCTTGTCCTGCGTGAAGTCCACGATGATGTGCGGCTTGATGTCGAACGACGCCACGGCCACCCAGTCCTGTGGCTGCAAGTTGCTGGCGAAGACGTACGAGCTGTTCAGCGCGTCGTACATGAAGTTGTAATTCGTCGCGGCAAACTCCACCAGCAGCACCGCGGTGATCGGCGCCTTGCTTATGTTGACGCTCTGGATCTTCTGCGGAACGCCGTCCTCCCACACCTTGAAGTGTTCCTGCACGACATCCAGCGGCAGCGCCAGCGGACGCCCGTCCTTGCCCATGACATGGGCGTCGATGGTGACGACGGGAACATTGACGTGCAGCGAATATTCGGGAGCGTCGGACGGCGCCTTGGGCTTCGGCGGCGGAGGCGGCGTCTCGTCCGTGTTCTTCTTGGGTACGGCGATGGGACCGCCCTCGCCGGTGGGACCGCCGGCCGCGGCGGGGACCTGGTCCTGCTGCGATTGACCCTGCTGACTCTGCGCCGGGGTCCCGTTATCCGACTGCGCGAACGCCGAAACCACACATAGCAAGGCACATACGACTAACGTCGCAAACGCCGCTCCAAAGCGGCTACAGAACACAGGTAAATTACTGGGGAACGTTAGGTGTTTGTCACGATACATCAGGCGCCTCTAGGGCTGTACTGTTCTGTTAGTATAAATCCAAATTTCAGCTTCTCTGAATCGATGTGGGCCGTCTAACCGTTTCCTGCTGCTTAGACGCAGGTCTATCCACATTGGTAGACGGAACTGGGATCTCCGGCCGGGCCCGGAGTTGAAGGGTCAAAACATGCTTCGCCGCGCCGTCGTCTCGCTCGCCGTCTGTTTCATCGCCGCCACGTCCTTCGCCGCCCAGCCCAAAGCCGCCATCATGCCGGAAGACGACGTCAAGACCGGCATGCACGGCACCGCCTACACCGTCTTCGAGGGCACGCAGCCCGAGGCGATGGATGTCGAGATCCTGGGCGTGCTGCGCGACATGGCCGGGCCGCGCGCCGACGTCATCCTCGCGCGCCTGCACGGCAAGCATGTTGAGTACACCGGCGTCGTCGCCGGCATGAGCGGTAGCCCCGTCTACATTGACGGCAAACTGGTGGGCGCAATCGCCTACCGCATCGGCGAGTTCTCCAAGGAACCCATCTGCGGCATCACCCCCGCCGCGCAGATGCTCGAGATCAACGGCATGGAGAAGTCCGTCTCCAGCGACTTCGCGCGCACCAACGGCAACGAGAAGCACGACGTCGCCAGCCCGACCTCCGGCCCCGGCCTCGCGCCCAGTCCATCCCCGCAGTCTCCTTACACGAACCTGCTGAAGCCGATCGACACGCCGCTGGTCTTCACCGGATTCAGCCCCGACACGCTGCGCCTCTTCGCAAAAGATTTCGCCTCCGCCGGCGTCATGCCCGTGATGGGCGCAGGCTCGGTCAGCAACGACAAGCAGCCTGAGCCACTCGTGCCCGGCTCGGCGGTCAGCGCCATCCTCGTCCGCGGCGACATGAACATCGCCGGCACCTGCACCGTCACCTACCTCGACGAGTCGCACCTGCTCGCCTGCGGCCATCCGCTCATGCAGTCCGGCAACGTCGACATGCCGATGACCAAGGCCACCGTGCTGGCCACGCTGCCTTCGCCCGAGAACTCCTTCAAGATCGTCAACAGCACCGAGCCCGTCGGCGCCTTTGTGCAGGACCGCCGCGCCGGGATCATGGGCCGCTTCGATCGCCAACCGCAGATGATCCCCGTGACGCTCACCTTCAGCGGCGTCGCGCATCCCAAGCAGTTCCACTACGAAGTGCTGAACAACGCGAAACTCACGCCCGCGGCCATGATGGCCACCGTCTTCAACGCCATCCAGGGCATCAACGAGTACGGCGAGGACACCACCTACCGTCTCCAGGGCGACATCTCCGTGCTCGGCTATCCCGAGCTCAAGGTGCGCAACATGTACGCGCCCGCCGACGGCTCCACTCCCACAGCGTATGACATCGCGCTCTCCATCGGCGAGCACTTCAGCCGCATCTTCGAGAACCCCTACGAGACGCCCAAGATCGAAGGCGTGGAGCTGAACTTCAACCTGGTGCCCGACCGCCGCTCGGCGCGCCTGGAGACCGCCCGCACCGACGTCACCGAAGCCCGCCCCGGCGACGAGATAACCATCGAGACGCTGCTCAAGCCCTATCGCGGCGAGAGCATCCTGCGCAACATTCCGGTCAAGATCCCCACCTCCACCCCGCGCGGCACGCTGCGCATCCTGGTCTCCGACGGCGACACGCTCGACAAGATGCATCGCGTCACCGGCCCCATGAGCCGCCACCTCGACCTCGGCTCCACCATCGCCATGCTCAACAAAGAGCACGCCAACTCCGAGGTCTACGTCTCGCTGCTGGAGAACAACCCGCAAGCCATGGTGGAAGATAAGGTCATGCCCACCCTGCCGCTCTCGGTGATGAACGTGATGGATGGCATGCGCGGCACTCAGGACATGATCGTCGTAGGCGAGAGCGCCGTAGACGAAGCCGCCACCCCGGTGGACTACGTGGTCACCGGCTCGCAGATCATCACGCTGAATATCAAGTAACGAGCACCTAGCTTCGTCCTCTCCCTGCTTGTCATCCCGAGCGGAGCCCGGAGCCGGGGCCCCCAACAAGCGTCGCGTTTGCGCTTGTTGGGCTGGAGGAGGGCGGAGTCGAGGGATCTGCGGTTCGCCTGTCGCGACGATCCCTCTGCCGTGAACCGGCTGGAGTTGCCGGTCGTGCCGCAACCCTGAACGGGACCCTGCCGTCGCGCTTGGTGGGGACTCCGATTTAAGTCCCGCAGCAGCTAAAGAGGCTGCTGAAAACTCGGTATTACTGTGCTTCGCAACAGGGCTTTGCAACAGGGCCTTGCAACGGGGCCTTGCAACTGGAATTTGCAACTGGAATTTGCAACTGGACTTTGCAACTGGACTTTGCAACTGGGCCTTGCAACTGGAATTTGCAACTGGGCCTTGCAACTGGAATTTGCAACTGGGCCTTGCAACTGGACTTGCAACTGGGCCTTGTAGCAGGGCTTTGTAACAGGGCACGAGTTTACTCGTGCCGAAACAGCTCGACTTGTAACTTTGTTCTAGTCGGCTTTCAGCCGACGCTATACGGGTGTGTCGCCGGCTGAAAGCCGGCTCGCAAGAGCAAGAAGACTCGTTCGGCACGAGCAAACTCGTGACCTGTTACAAAGCTTCCGTTTTCCCGCCGCCTGTAAAGCCGCCATCGAAAGGGGGGGAATTTGCGGACGGTCTGAACTCCGTCCCCTTCAAAACCGGGCCTCAATCAGCGCTCTTCAGAACTGCGAGCAGCACCTGACAACTGCTGCTCCGCGGCCCCCATCCAAGTTGAGGAGGTGGACTGCATGCCAGAGAAGGTCAAGAATCTGAACCTGGAGCGCGATTATAAGAAATACCTGTATTTCATCGACGGTGACGGCAATGTGTGCCGCAAGCCCAAGTCCGGCGAAGGCGACTCCCAGGTCATGGTCGAGAATGCCGTGACCCGCGACAATCAATACCTTTACTTCATTGACAAGGAAGGCGATATTTCGCGGTCGCAGCGCGGTTCGCGGGGCTCGAAAAAAGCGGCCTGACATGGTCCGCCGGCGCCTTCGATTGGCTGTGGGATGGTGAATCCCAACTCCGAATTTCACATTTTTCGCGATTCGCAGCGGCAGGTGCGCGCCATCGATCTCGTCGCACGCCACCGCGCTGCGCTGCTTGAACACTCGTCCGCAACGCCGCTCGCGGACATCCTGAATCTTCTATTGTTGGCCGGCGAATTGGAATGTGCGCTGGCGGATGCGGCATCGGCAAGTGACGCGGCGGCCGCGAGTCACTTGACATCGCTGGTTGCTGGCGCTGCCATCGCGTGCGAGGCGCGCAAACCTTGCTCACTTACTCACGACGGCCTGCGGCTTCTCGGCACAATCCGCCATTCCGGTCCGGTCAGCTTGGGCACGCCGGAAGGCTTCGCGTATTACACCCTTCATCCTTTGGACTATTCCGACCTGACCGCGCGCGTCGATCTGCCTGGACGATCCGCCTTCGTGGTCGGCATTCGCAGCATCGGGACTACGCTGAGCGCGGTTGTCTGCGCAAAACTCCGGCAGCTTGGCATCGACGCCCACCGAACGACGGTGCGCCCGACCGGGCATCCCTACGAGCGCGAATGTCGCTTCGACACTGCGCAGCAACAAGCGATCGACCGGGCGCGCACTGCGGACGCCGAGTTCATCGTCTGCGACGAGGGCCCGGGGCGCAGCGGGTCGTCGCTGTTGTCCGTAGCTGAGGCGCTGGAGCGGAAAGGGGTCACGGCGAATCGTATCCTGATGGTTTGCTCGCACGAGCCCGATGTGAACGCGCTCTGCGCACGCAATGCAGCGGAGCGTTGGCATCGCTACCGCTGCGCCGCGACGGGTATGACGCGACGCTTGCCCGCGAACGCCGTTCGCTATGCCGGGGGCGGCGAGTGGCGACGCCATTTTCTCGCCGGCGGCGAGGTGTGGCCCGCAGTCTGGCCGCAGATGGAGCGCCTGAAGTACCTGTCATCGGCCGGCCGCGAGCTGTTGACCTTTGAAGGCTACGGACCCTACGGCGCACCGGTCTCTGCTCGCAATGAGGCGCTATCGCAAGCAGGATTCGGCGCTCGCTTTTTGGGACACGAGAGCGGCTTCGGACGACACTGGCTGCCGTCCGGACGACTGCTCCGGCGCGATGACCTTACGTCCGAGACGCTGACCATGATGGCCAAGTACTGCGCCTGGCGCGCTCGCGAGTTCGCGGTCGCCGATGCAAACGGCGGCGAGTTGGCGAATATGGCGTGGACAAACCTTGCGCGCGAGTTCGGCGGGGAGCCGGAAAATCTGGAGCTGCGCGTCGAGCGTCCCGCAGTCTGCGATAACCGCATGGCGCCGCAGTGTTGGCTCCTCAGCGACAACCGGCTGGTGAAGCTCGACGCGGCCATCCATGGCGACGACCACTTCTTCCCCGGCCCGTGCGATATCGCGTGGGACCTGGCCGGCATCATCGTGGAGTGCGAGTTAGAAACCGCCGCTCGCGATTTCCTGGTCTCGCAGTACCTGGGCGCCGCAGGCGACAACATCGCGCCGCGGCTTCACGCTTACGAAGTCGCCTACGCGACGTTTCGGCTGGGTTGGTCGAGAATGGCTGCGGCTTCGGTCGCCGGGAGCGACGAAGAGACCAGGCTGTTACACGACGCGGGGCGCTATCGCCGCAGGCTGCAGCGGCTCACCGGCGATAGAACTCGGCAACTGCTGCGACCACCCGCTTCTGCTCCTCTTCCTCAAGCTCGGGGAACATCGGCAGCGCCAGAACTTCCTTAGCCGCGCGCTCCGATTCCGGCAGGTCGCCCGCCCTGTATCCCAAATACGCGAAGCACTCCTGCAAGTGCAGCGGCACCGGATAGTAGACTTCGCTGCCAATCCCGCGCTCCGTCAGAAATGCCCGCAAGCCATCGCGATCCATCGCCCGCACGACGAACTGGTGATAGATGTGGTGAGCGCCGGTCACCGACGCCAGCAGCGCGATCGGCGTCTGCGGCGTTACGTCCTGCGCCTGCGTATTGACCAGCCCCGCCGCCGTGAACAGCCCGTGATATCGGCACGCGATCATTCGCCGGCGCTGGTTCCAGTCGTCAATGTGCTTGAGCTTCACCCGCAGGATCGCCGCCTGCAACGCGTCGAGCCGGCTGTTCCAGCCGACCTCCGAGTGATAGTAGCGGCGTTCGCTGCCGTGATTGCGCAGGCGCCGAACATGCGCTGCCAACTCCTCATCGTCCGTAGTGACGCATCCGGCGTCGCCGGCCGCGCTCAGGTTCTTCGTGGGATAGAAGCTGAAGCAGCCCGCCTTGCCGAGTCCGCCTGCCTTCTTGCCCTGCCACGCCGCGCCGAACGCCTGGGCCGCGTCTTCCACGATCACGGTCTTATGCTGCGCCGCGAGCTCGCCGAAGCGGCCCATGTCGCCGCATTGGCCGTAGAGATGGACGGGCATGATGGCGCGAACATTGCGCCTGCGCTGGAGCGCCGCCTCAACCTTGCCGGGATCGAGGTTCAGCGTCGCGGGAGCGACGTCGGCGAGGACGGGGGTGGCGCCGCAGCGAACGATGGCGCTCACCGTCGCGAAAAAACTGAATGGCGTGGTGATGACGCTGGTATCGGGCCCGACGCCGCAGGCCTGCAACGCAAGCCACAGCGCGTCCGTGCCCGAAGCGCAACCGACACAGGCGCGAACCCCCAAGTATTCCGCGGATTCGCGCTCGAAGGCGTCAACCTCAGGGCCGGCGATGAAGTGCTGCGACGCCAAAACCCGCTCGACGGCGACGGCGATCTCATCCTTGATGCCGGCATACTGGCGCTTGAGGTCGAGCATCGGAACGGGTTCGTGCAGCGCCACCGAAGACATGGCGGCCGATTCGTGCGTGGGATTCGCGGGCATGAGCAGGTTCGATTTTACTCGGCTGACAGAAGTCGCGTCAGGGCTCGGTCATTTATCGCGCGGTGAAGATGGCGTAATGGCTCGCCGCCCCCATGAAGAACAACATGGGAAACGACAGCCAGAAGCCCACCCGCGACGCCAGCAAGCTAAGCCGCGCCATCTCCGCCGCTTCCGCCGGCATGGCCGTGCCCTTGGCCGCGCTCTCTTCCGTCCAGCGTATGATCCGCTTCTGCATGCGCCAGACGATGCCCCACACGTTCAGCATCATGATCCAGCCCAGTCCGCCGCCGATGCCGATGGCCAGCAGGCGATTGCTCTCCCATCCCTGCTGGTTGACCGCCAGGAAGACGTAGGAAGCCGCGACGACCACGATCGCCACCATCGCGCCTAGTACCGGGCCGCGCTTCAGCCCTTCGGCCGGAGACATCAGCATGCCCATCTCGACCGCGAACGCCAGCGTCCAGATCGCGAAGAAGCTGCCCATCACCCGCCCCACGGATGCCGTGCCGCCAACTGCCTCGGCCGCATGCGCGTCGCTGCCGACGATGTGCCCCCAATACGCCAGCCCTGCGAGCACCGTTACCACCGAGCTCCAGCGAAACCACCACAACGCTCTCGGCATTAACCTGGGCACCACGGCGCCGCGCTGTTGCGCATCGAGCTCCTGCAGGAAAGGCATGTTGACCAGCACGAAGAAGTACAGCAGGCCAACCCAAATGATCCCGGCGATGAAATGGATCCAGCGCAGCAGCATGAGGACGGTTTCGCCGGCGCCGGGGAACTCGAACTGGGGAGCCAGCGATGTTGCTGTCAGGTGAAAATGCATCGTCTCTCCGGCAACTCTGGCGCGATTTGGCGCAACTTCCCCGCCCCGGCGGATGGGCGGAATTCTACATCACTCTGGCCTGTGCCGTATGCCGCTGACCACGTCACAGAGCGCTGCTAGGGTTATTGGCTATAATGCGCTTGTCCGGCATCGGAATTTCGATACGCCGGCAACGATGGTTATCCCAACAGACCCTTTAGTTCGTGAGGGGCCGCGAACTGTGGGGCTGGCTTTTTTGCAGATTCTCGGGGAGGGACCCATGGAAAGCAAGCCAGCACAGAACATCCAGGATTCGTTCCTGAACACTGCCCGCAAAGATAAGTGCGTCATCACCATCTATCTGCTGAGCGGAGTCAAGCTGACGGGCCGGATTCGCAGCTTCGATAAATATTCCGTCGTACTGGAAACCAACAACCAGGAGCAGTTGATCTTCAAGCACGCCATCTCCACGGTGGTCATGTCGCGCACGCATCTGGAGCGTCACAACGAGACGCGACCGCACGCCGAGGGCCTGGTGCCGGCCACCGCCGGGAACGCCACTGTCGAGGGATAGCTCTATAGCTCGCGTGCCACGAGAGAACTCGACCCGCAACACCGCTGCACCCCTGCTAGAGCGCGCATTCCTGGTCGGAGTCGAGTTCTCCTCCCGAGCGGCCGGTAATCGCAAGGCGAAGGACAGCGTCGATTCCGCGGATATCGCAGATCCCGCGTCTGTCCCGCGACGAACGCCGGTCGGCAAAATTCTACCGCATGCGCGGGCAGCTCGCCATGCTGCAAGCAGCGCCACGCCTGAGTCGGTGAACCAACCGGGCCACTCCTCGCCCGACGACTCCCTGGACGAGTTGCGGGAGCTTACGGCCAGCGGCGGCGCCGGCATTGCCGGCGAGATGATGCAACGGCGTCCGCGGCCCGATTCCGCCACCCTCATCGGCAGCGGCAAGGTTGAGGAACTGAAAGGGGCAGTGGCGGCCACGCATGCCGACCTCGTCATCTTCGACCATGAGCTGACCCCGTCGCAGCAGCGCAACCTGGAGCGCGAACTCGACGTCCGCGTGATTGACCGTACCCAGCTCATCCTCGACATCTTTGCCCGGCACGCGCGCACGCGCGAAGGCCAGCTTCAGGTGGAGCTGGCGCAGTTGCAATACCTGCTGCCGCGGCTGGCCGGACGCGGCCGCGAGATGTCGCAGCTCGGCGGCGGCATCGGCACGCGCGGCCCCGGCGAGACCCAGCTTGAGACCGATCGCCGCAAGATCCATCGCCGCATACGCCATCTTGAGCAGCAACTGGAAAACGTGCGCCGCACTCGCGGGCAGCAGCGGCAACGGCGCGAGTCCGCTCCTATCGCCACGGTCGCGCTCGTGGGCTACACCAATGCCGGCAAGTCGACCTTGTTCAACACGCTCACCCGCGCCGGAGTGCTGGAAAGCCCGCGCATGTTCGCCACCCTTGATCCCACATTGCGGCATATCACACTGCCCTCGAAACGCGAGGTGCTACTGTCTGACACTGTGGGATTCATCCGCAACTTGCCGCACACTTTGGTCTCCGCCTTTCGTGCCACTCTCGAAGAGGTGCAGCGCGCTTCCCTGCTGCTGCATGTCGCCGACGTCACCAGTCCGTCTGCCGACGAGCAGCAACGGCAGGTGGAAGAGGTACTGCGGGAACTGGATTCTGCGGACAAGACGCGGCTTTACGTAATGAACAAGCTGGACCTGCTGCCGGAGCGGAAGCGCGACAGCCTGCTGGACTCCCACGATGTGGTACATATATCGGCAACCAAGGGCATCGGCATGGACCGCTTGCTGGCGCTCATCGACGAGAAGATCACCGAAGATCCGGTGCAGCGCGCGCGGCTGCGAGTGCCGCAGTCGGAGGGCAAGGCTTTGTCGTTGCTCGATGCCAAGGCGCAGGTGTTATCGCGCGCCTATCGCGACGGCTACGTTGAAATGGAAGTGCAGGCCGCAGAGTCGGTGCTGCGCAGGGTGAAGGGATTCGTAGCGAAGTGATTCTCTGAAGGGGCGCAGCTTTAGCTTCACCTGCGCCGTCGTAAGCCTTTTTTTGTCATCCCGAGCGGAACCCGCCTCCCCTCTTTTGTTATCATCCCGAGCGCAGCCGAGGGATCTGTGGTTCGCCTCGGGCAGCCATACCAGCGCGAGCAAACCGCAGATCCCTTCGGCAAGCTCAGGGCAGGCTCCTCGGCTCCGCTCGGGATGACAAACAACACAGCCTTATGCCTTGAAGGCACGCCTGAACAGGCTGCTGAAAAATTCGGAATCAGAAATGTTTTGTAACAGGGCACGAGTTTACTCGTGCCGAACGCGTCTCTCTTTGCTCTTGGGAGCCGGCTTTCAGCCGGCGACACATCCATAGAACGTCGGCTGAAAGCCGACTAGAACAGTAAGTCGAGCTGTTTGCGGCACGAGTAAACTCGTGCCCTGTTACAAAGCAAGCCAAACTTTTCCGTAACCTGGGGGGTGTGCTCCACCCGTTACGCCGACTCTTCCACCGTTATCACGCGCCGCTCGCCCTTGAGAGGCCGAACTGGTAATGCCTGCCGTTCGCGCTCTTCCTGATGGCAGTTCCAGCACAAGGGACGCATGTTCTCCGAGCTCAGAGGCCAGCCGCTCAAGCGAACATCTGCGCGCAACTCGAAAAGCAGCTGTTGCTGATTGAGCACAGGCCAGATGCGGCTACGGCGCCAATCCGCGGGCGTGAGCGCTCGCTCGCAGATGGCGCAGCTCTTGCCCTCGTACCACTTCGTCAGCAGACGCTCGATATTCTCCGGCGAGGGCTCGACTTGCGCCAGGCACTCCTGCCCACAATCGCCCTTCTCCGGCCAGCGCGAACATGACTCCAGCCGCGAGTGCTCCTGTCCGCGCAGCGCCGCCCAGAAGGCGAACTTGCGATCGACGTCGACGTCGGCGGGCTGCGCCGGAATCCGGACAGGTGACCGGTTGGACGCCCGCGGTTGCGTAATAATTCTGCAAGCTGAGCAGCGACAGGAAGACCGGTCAGCATAAATGCGCCGATAAAGAACAGCGGAATCAGAACAACGCATACGTGAAAAGGGCAGTCAACATAACGCACCTCGGCCGCGTCCGGGGCCCGCGCGCCTTAGTGCGTAATTGGTGGGGCAGCTGTCACAAGCAGTTAGTAACTCCGGCGTCACAGGCGGTTCAGTGATGTGGGGCAAAGGCGGATGTGAGCGGTTATTTCACCACGGAAGCACGGAAGCACGGATGAACATGGCAATAGACGTTGACTTTTGTCTAGCCTGTCCATCGTAATCATGCGAACCGGACCCAACCTTAACTAGAAAGACTAAATAAAACTCCGTGCCTTCCGTGCTTCCGTGGTGAACAAGCTTCGCCTCTACCCTGCCGCTTCCGGATTCGGCAGAAACCGATATCCCACTCCTCGCACCGTCAGCAGGTGTTGCGGATGCGACGGATCTTTCTCGATGTACCTGCGCAGCCGCACGATGAAGTTGTCGATGGCGCGCGTGTCGGTGTCCTCGTGCAGCCCCCAGACTTCTTCGAGGATGTGCTTGCGCGAGACGATCCGGCCGCTGTTGCGAATGAGATGCCGCAGCAACTCCGCCTCCATCAGCGTCAGGCGAAAGACCTTGTCGTTGGCGCGCAGCTCCAGCGTTCCGAAGTCAACCTGCTTGCCGTCGAACACGTAGACATCGAACTCGCGCAGACGAGTCGGCATCCTTCGGCCTCGGCAACGCGCACCTCGGCAGGAGGATCGGTCAGCAGCGTGCGGCCCCAATCGCGCCGCCGCAACAGGCTGCGAATGCGCGCCAGCAGAATGGCCAGATCAAATGGCTTGGGCAGGTAATCGTCGGCGCCCGACGCAAACCCTTCAGCACGTCCTCCGGACGCCCGCGCGCGGTCAGCATCAGCAGCGGAATGTAGTTGCTGGCCTTGCGCAGCTCGGTCGCCACTGCGAAGCCGTCTTTGCCGGGCAGCATCACATCCAGCACCAGCAGGTCGAATTCGCCGCGCTGCTTCAGCAGCAGGTCGAGCGCGGTCTCGCCGTCGCCGGCAACCTGTGGTGTGATAGCCCTCGGCCTCGAGGTTGAACTTCAGCCCGCGCGCCAGGTGCTCTTCGTCTTCCACCAGCAGGATGTCGTTCACTGGGAGTTCCTCGGCAGCTCAATGGTAACGGTGGTGCCGCGTCCTGCGCCTTCGCTCTCGGCATACGCATTGCCGCCGTGGCGGCGCGCGATGGCGCGCACGATGAACAGGCCCAGCCCGCTGCCCTTCACCTGCGACTGTGCCAGGCGTGAGCGCGCGGTAGAAGCGCTTGAAGACCCGCTTCAGTTCGCCGCTGGGAATGCCAACGCCATTATCGCGCACTCGAATTGCAACGTGCTCCAGATCGGGCGTAGACTACCGACACGCGGATGCTCGGCTGCTTCGGCGAGTATTTCACGGCATTGTCGAGCACGTTGGAAATCGCGGTGAACAGCTCTTCGCGATCGCCCATCACGCTGAGTTGGTCGCAGGGCTGGCCATCCGGCGCCCAGTCCAGCGACCTCGGACGAAAGATGATGGCGCGAGCGCGCCCACTCGATCGCACTCCTGCACCAGCGGCGCGACCGCGACCTCCGCGCGCGAGAGCACCGCGTTCTTCTGCGTGACGCGCGCCGCGCGCAGCACACCTTCCACCGTCCCCATCAGCCGCTGCGTGTCCTCCAGCATCACCTGATAGAACTCGCGCCGCTGATCGTCACCGACGTTCGCGCTTCTGCAGCGTCTCCAGGTAGAGGCGGATGGAGGTGATCGGCGTCTTCAGCTCATGGGTCACGGCGTTGAGGAAGCTGTCCTGCTGCTCGTTGCGGCGAACCTCGCGCACCAGGAAGATGGTGTTGAGGATGACGCCCGGCGATGATGAAGCCGAAGAAGATGACGCCCAGGATGAGCGGTACGATCTCGCGCCAGTTGAGGATGATCCAGCTGGTGCTGAGTATCAGCCGCCGCCGCCGCGATGCAGACGCCCAGCGTGACGAACAACGCGATCTTGGTTGTGCGGCTGGTGGGCATCGCTGGACGAGGTCAGGATAGCAAAGCAGCTTTGACCCGTTCTTGGTTTGTCATCCCGAGCGGAGCCGCGGAGCGGCGCAGCCGAGGGATCTGCGGTTCGCCCGGCAGTGGCTGCATGCCCGGGCGGACGGCAGTTCCCTCGCAGACTGGAGCGCCGCGGGATCGCAAAACCCTCATGGAATAATTAAGGACTCGCATTCATCAGCGCCGCACTCATTCGAATTGTGAACAAGCCCGCCGCCATCTCGCACGCGACCGCTATTGTCATCATTGCCCTGGTCGCCACCGTCTGGGGCGTGGGATTTCCCATAACGCGCTTCGCGCTCGAAGGCGGGCTCTCGGCCGGCGCGCTGATGAGCGTGCGCTTCCTGCTCGCGGGCGTGATGATGCTGATCATCCTGCGCGCGCGGCGAGTCCGGTTGACCCGTCAGGGCGTCCTCGATGGCATGTGGCTGGGGCTGTTTCTGGCTGTGCTCTTCTGGTCGCAGACCGACGGCATGCGCTTCACCACCACCGCAAAGTCCGGGTTCATCACCGGGCTGTACGTCCTGTTCACGCCGTTGATTGCCGCCGCGGCGGGGCAGCGCATCAAGCTCACGTCGGCGGTCGGTGCGGTCATCGCAACGGTCGGGCTTTATCTGCTGGTGCACCTGCGCGGCGCGTGGTGGGCGGGCTGGAACCGCGGCGACCTGGAGACGCTCGTCTGCGCCGTGCTGTGCGCCGTGCACATCGTGCTGATGGGCGTCTTCGCGCGTCGCACCGACGCGTGGCTGCTGGCGGGCATGCAGGTCATTGTCGCGGGCATGGTGTCCGGAGTGGTCACGGCGTTTCTGCCCGCGCCCTATGGATATCAGCACCTGGCGCAAGGGCTGTTGCAGCCGGTCGTGCTCGGTTCCCTGCTCTACCTGGCGATGTTCTCCACTGTGTTCGCATTCTGGGGACAGGCCATCGCGCAAACGCAACTGGGGCCGGCGGAGGCAGCCGTGCTCTTCTGCATCGAGCCGGTGACGGCGGCGCTGCTCAGCGTTTTCTGGCTGAAGGAGGCAATGACGAGGCAGCAAGCCTTGGGCGGCGCGCTGATCGTGCTGGCGATGATTGTGTCCGAGGCGCTGCCCTATATGTTTCGCGCCATCACCGTGCCGGACACGCGGCCGTGAGTCGCCTTGGGCGAAGCTCGTCACCTCGCTCGACAACTACTCTCATGTCGTGTTTAATCTTTAGAATCGGCCTGTTGCGCATGTCGCAAATGGGGCTGTCTAGACGTGCCGCTCGGGACATCTAGGCTACTTTGACACGAACTCTTGGCGGCCTCAGGGCTTACTAGGGATTTCCCAAGTAGTCTCGAACGCCAACCCAACTTAGAAACGAGGGGAATTTGGTTCCCCCCAATCACCGAAATGATTTGCGCAAGGAGGCAGTAATGAAAACACCGGCCAGGCATGCAATCGGTTACATGGTTGTGTTCGTGTTGTTGAGCTTTGTCGCGCAGCCCGTATGGGGCGCCAGCAAGAAGGACGACGAAAAAACGCTGTTGAACGCGGTCACTGTCTTACAGGCAATGACGCACACCAAGGACGTCCCCCATAGCGTCATTGCCAAAGCTGATTGCATCGTGATTCTGCCCAGCGTCAAGAAGTTCGCGGTGGGCGTCGGCGGCAGCGGAGGACGCGGTCCGATGAGTTGCCGAACGGGCAACATTCAGCGGGAAATGGTCTGCGCCCGCCATTTACACCATAGGCGGCGCCAGCGCCGGATTGCAGCTCGGCGGCACGGCTACCGATTACATTCTGCTCTTCATGACGTCGGGAGCGGCAGACAAGGCGCTGAACGGCAAGATCAAGGTGGGCAGCGACGCCACCGCTGCACTGGGTCCGGGCGCCAGCGCGGGAAATTCGTTCGGCGGAGCTGACATCCTGACTTACTCCAGAACGTCGGGCGCCTTCGCCGGCGTGTCGCTCAACGGCGCAACCCTCGATCCCGACAATGACGCCAACAAGCGCCTCTACGACAAGGAAGTCACCCCGAAGGAAGTTGTCGCCGGCTCGGTGACGCCGACGCCCGGAGGCAAGTCTCTGATGTCGGTGCTTGACACCGACGCCGGGAAGAAGGAGTAGTCAGGCAGGACGGCTCCCGGCGGCCGCGGCGTTGGGTGGTTACTGAAATTGTTCTACGCAGAACAATTTTCGCGGGCGGACGTGTAAGCGTCTGCGCCTCCGATGTTTAGGCTCGCCTTAAGACGTAGGTGGAGTAACTAGGGGTTCGTTCCAAAATGGGAACAGCCGCCGAAATACTCCACCTAGGCTCTTGAAAAAAGTCGTTCCAAGTGGATCGGAATCGGTGGTGCCGATTCCTGCGCCATTGGCCTACTCACATGCCCACTACTCTCGCGCATAGAAACCGTCGCGAGTGTCCCCAGACTCCTTGCTTTGGCAAAAGTAGGGTGCAACCTTCGCACTCTGGATGATGTTCTTTGCTGGGGCAGGGCACCGACGTTGGGGCAGGAACCCGCCAATGTATGCGGTCGAGTACGGCGACCCGGTTGTGTTCTCCAGCAAACGGCCACGCGGCGAAGCGGAACCGGTGCCGCGGCCGGAATCATGAGATCGAACTCTTCCGGCCGCGTCATCTTAACTAGGTGAGCGGCTGACGTGCTCTCCATGCGGTTCATGCGACTTTTCCTTTCCGAGCGACAGATTCACTCTTGGCTCGCATTGATTTGACGAGGTCGGCCGACGACGCTCCCTCAAGCGACAATCCGTAGCCAACTTCTCGCACGATGCGCTCCTTCAACGGTTGAATGAAGTGGATGCGGGTGTTGCGGCGCGTCACTTCCGGGGCCTTCAGGTACAGGTCGGCCAATTCCCGCGCCCGGGTGAGCGCCTTACCGTTCGGCACAACTTCGGCTACCACTCCCCATTCGTGTGCAGTATGCGCCGGCAGCGGTTGTGGGTTCAGCAGGAACGCCTCCGCTCGCCCCGCTCCCGCGCGATAACTCCAGGTGGTAAAGATTCCGTCGCCGGGTGCAACGCCTGCGGAGAAGTGGGCAACATCCTGGAAGGTCGCACCATCCGCCGCCACAATTACGCTCGCAAGCAGCGCGTAGTCTGAGTGCACATGGGCACGTCCCTCGATGGCCGCGATGACCGGCACGCGTATGTTGGCTATGTTTTCCAAAGCCTGAACGCCTTCGTCGTGAACCTGGCTCCAGACCCCGGGATCGGCGACATCGCCGAAAGAAGACCAATCGACATCAGTAATGAACTCCCCACCTGCACCGGTGAGGATTACGATCTGGTTCGCTCGATCTTGCGAAATCCGGTAGAAGGCATCGACAAGGTCCGTGTGAGCTTGCGCGGACATAATGAACGGTCCGCCGTTGTTGTGAAACTCAGCAACGAGCACACCTTTGTCATCTCGGGTCAACTTTAGGTTGGGATAAGCAGTGAAATAGTCACTTTGAAGTTGCATCGTACTCTCCTCGCTGATTTGGTTGTTCTGCTGCGGGCCAATCCCAGTGATTAGAATCCGCAACTGAGAGTTGCAGGACGGATGGTGTAGTCCGTGTTTACAGCGGTCGGCTCAATGCACCCAAGTGGCTACAACAAGTCCGGCTGCCGCCCGGATCAGCTCTCCGGTGATCCAGGCTCGTTCGTCTGATGCCACGAACGCTTCCAGGGGTGCGATATCGGTGACGGCGGGTGGCCCAGCCTACGACACCAGGCTCTCGAATCAGCTAATACCGAGGGTGGCGGGGGTGGCCCGGCGGGTGGCCCACCTAAGACGTCAAACTCTCGAATCAGCTGACGCCGGGGGTGCCCCATCCGAGCTTCGGTTGCTCGGGTGGGGTCTTTCGTCGCGAGTGCCAAACGTGATCGGACTCCCGACCACCTTCACCCGCAACGGCATGCCCATACGCTCACGTTTCCTGCCCGTCCGCTCCGATTCGATCTCCACCACACCTTCGGTCCCGGTTGCATGAAAAGCAGCGATACTGCCGACGCGCCTGCTCCAGCACGAATTCGAAAATACGTTTGGCACCAGATGACGTGAGCAGCGGTTCGCGACCATAACAGCTGAAAGTCACGAAGTGCAGATTACGGGTTTGTGGATAACGCTTCAGACCCCAAGGCATGCGGCCAGGATAGTGGGGTGTGAGAGGCGGCGTCTGTGACGGCAGTCGAGAAAAATCACTTCTTACGAAAAGCCCCACCCCGAGCAAACGATGCTCGGACGGGGCACCCGCATGTTTGGAAGTTGCAGCCTTGCTGGCTGGCCGCCATTGCCGTTTTCGTGTGTAGTGAGATTACATGTTGCTGATGGTCGCCGTGGTACCGTCGAGCTTGGTGATTTGCACGGTGAACTTCTCGTTGTAGGTGTTCGCCCGGTCTTGCAACACGGCCAAAGCTACCGCTTCGCCCAGCAGGATCGACGTATCGGTATCGCTGCGCCAGTGAATGCCCGCGTGGATGCCGTGTCCGAAGCTGACGTTGTGCGCCAGCTTGTGCAGCTCGCCGTTGATGGTCAGGTTTCCAGCGTCCGCGCCGGTATACTTCGCCAGCGACATGCCATCGATACTCGAAACCACCACGTCGGTTCTTGCGGCCTGGAGCAGCGGCCGGATGTTCTGGCTTCCGTCGAAGAAGAACTTCAGCGCCGTGATGCATGCGCCGGCAACCGTGCCGTGTCCGGTCGGATACGCCGGGTGTCGAATCGCTGATCTGGGCCAGCACCGCTGCCGACTCGCTGTTCGGCGAGCTTGGGGCCGCCGCGGCCTAACCGTCCGGGCCCGCTCGCCGAGCCGCCGCTCGGATTCCCCGGACACGGTACCAGCGCCAAGCAGTGCAGCCGGGCGCTGGATGACTTCGAGCGCAAACGCCGGCGACGCGCTGAGGTCGACGAAGCACCCGTTTGACCACGACATCTACCCGCCTGAGGGCGGCGACTACGCACTGCCCTCAGCTCCCAGATGGCCACATCATCCCAGCGCACTCGCAGGCGCTCATCTGGGCGCAGCTGGCTGAGCGGCCGCGATGATCGCGTATCGGCATCGCTGACGTCGACCACGGTCGCCCAGCTTGCCTGATTGACGGCGGCTTCGCTGCTTAGGCTGATCGCAGTCCGCAGCCGTGTCTTCGCGCACGCGATGGCGACCGGTTGGCGGGATCCGCGATCGAGATCCAGCCGCTGGCTGCGAAAGCTCTGCGAGCTCGCGTCGGTGAGACGGTTGCTTGGCGGAGGAGCCACAGTCTCGTACCGGGTGCTTGGTCCTAGCCCGCAGCAGGCCCATCACACAGGCGGCCCACGGCGGTCGTGCCGACGTGCTGGAGCAGGAATGAGACGACGATGATGAGCGCCTGATCGGGACGATCAGATGCTCCAGCGACAGCCGCGCGACCTTGAGCCCCTGGACGGACGAGCGCGCGGAGATCGCCGCGTGATCATGCTGTCGCCCCCAAACAGCAACGCGCCGAAGAATCCGAGCGCGGCCAGCACGAGCTTCGTCCGGCTATCGCCCCTGGCTTACGAGCACATCACGCTCACCGGCCGCTACCACCTGATCTCCCCGAGCTGATCCGCCGCGGCGAATACCGGCCGTTCAAATGCTGCGTCGCAAACGTGGCGTCGTCAGTGCCGAGCTCGCTTCAACGGAGCCGGGGATTGAACTCCCCGGTGACGAGGGTCACCCGGCTGTACGGCAGCCCGTAGATCTCGCTTCAACGGAGCCGGGGATTGAACTCCTCGGTGACGTGCGCGTCGTGTCGGGCGCGATCCGCCGTCACTTCGAGCTTCAACGGAGCCGGGGATTGAACTCCCCGGTGACGTGTTCCACATCGAGGTAGTCAGCCGGTTTACGCCCGCTTCAGCGGAGCCGGGGATTGAACTCCCCGGTGACCCGAAGTCCATCCGCGCGTCGTACTCGGTGACCGGCTCGCTTCAACGGAGCCGGGGATTGAACTCCCCGGTGACCCTTCCGGATCGCGGAGTTTGACATTGAGTTTGGCGCTTCAACGGAGCCGGGGATTGGACTCCCGGTGACGCTTGCAAGGCGTGCGGCAAGCCCTTGCACTACAGCTTCAACGGAGCCGGGGATTGGACTCCCCGGTGACTTCAGTGCACGAAAGCAGATCCGCGTGCAGCAGTCGGGCGCTTCAACGGAGCCGGGGATTGGACTCCCCGGTGACCGATCTCGTCACAGTCCGCAGCGAGGTGTTTGACGAGCGCTTCAACGGAGCCGGGGATTGGACTCCCCGGTGACCAAGGCGAAGGCTAGGCGGTCTACGGCCTGGAGCGCCGCTTCAACGGAGCCGGGGATTGGACTCCCCGGTGACAGGCACTTGCCGCCGCCGCTCTGCCGGGTCGCGAGCTTCAACGGAGCCGGGGATTGGACTCCCCGGTGACAGCGGAGCACGAGCGCGCACTCGCGGAATGCTGGCGCTGCTTCAACGGAGCCGGGGATTGGACTCCCCGGTGACCCTCGATGACAGTCAGAGACGTCTGACATGCAAGCGCTTCAACGGAGCCGGGGATTGGACTCCCCGGTGACCACGAGGACCTCAGCTCGCGGCCGGCGAGCTCGTACATCGCTTCAACGGAGCCGGGGATTGGACTCCCCGGTGACCCGCAGCCTCGCGACGCCGGTCCGCCCGAGTTCGCGCTTCAACGGAGCCGGGGATTGGACACCCCGGTGACCGCTGATGCGGCAGCGCCATCGCCGAGTCGTCGACCCGCTTCAACGGAGCCGGGGATTGGACTCCCCGGTGACCGGCTCACCGCTCCGACGTCGCGCGACGGCGGCTTCCTTCAACGGAGCCGGGGATTGGACTCCCCGGTGACGGGAGCGAACGCGCAAAACGCCGTCGCTTCAGTCCCGCTTCAACGGAGCCGGGGATTGGACTCCCCGGTGACCACCGGCCGGCGTCTCAGCGAGTGCCGCACGCTCGCCCCTTCAACGGAGCCGGGGATTGGACTCCCCGGTGACCGCGTGGATCGCGACGCGGCCGCGAGTTCTGCCGCTTCAACGGAGCCGGGGATTGGACTCCCCGGTGACCAGGTGCAGCGGCCGGACGAGGGAGCTGTGCTACCTCGCTTCAACGGAGCCGGGGATTGGACTCCCCGGTGACCAGGTCCAGCGGCGAGCGGTCGACTAGGTCACTCCACCCTTCAACGGAGCCGGGGATTGGACTCCCCGGTGACCTGACGGCGCTCGCGCGAGACGCCGAATGTCGCCGCCTTCAACGGAGCCGGGGATTGGACTCCCCGGTGACCTGCAGCCTGTGCAGCGCTGACATCCCGACGTCGCGCCTTCAACGGAGCCGGGGATTGGACTCCCCGGTGACCCGGAGGTCGCGTCGGTGAATCCGGGGACAGCCTTCAACGGAGCCGGGGATTGGACTCCCCGGTGACCTTCGTACCGGCCGTCGCGTGGAGCAGTCGAAGCCGTCTGCCTTCAACGGAGCCGGGGATTGGACTCCCCGGTGACTCGCCTGCTGCCACGCGGGGCACGGGCGCCGCGATTCCTTCAACGGAGCCGGGGATTGGACTCCCCGGTGACCGGTGACGGCGTGGCGCGCGCCTAAGCCTTCGTGACCCTTCAACGGAGCCGGGGATTGGACTCCCCGGTGACTGGTCCCCGACGCCGTGTCATCGTCGCCGACCTTCAGGCTTCAACGGAGCCGGGGATTGGACTCCCCGGTGACCACAAAGATGTGGTCGTAGATCCAGACTGAGAACGATGCTCTGAACTGGCCCCACTGCGACGTCTTGAACTGGCCCCACCTGAGCGTCCGATCGTGACCTGACGCTTGGCGCTCATCGGAGCGTTGAGCGGAAGGCGCGGAGGAGTGGAATCCAGAGTGGAACAGTTCGAGCAGATCAGACGGGACCGGGATCGGGAGGGGCTCTCGATCCGGGGGTTGGCGGTCCGGCATGGCGTGCACCGGCGGGCGGTCCGTGATGCGCTGGCGTCGGCGGTGCCGCCGGTGAAGCGGTCGCCGGTGGGTCGTCCGGCGCCGAAGCTGGGACCGTATCGGGCGGTGATCGATGGGTGGTTGGAGGCGGATCGGACCGCGCCGCGTAAGCAGCGGCATACCGCCAAGCGGATCCGTCAGCGGCTCGTGGATGAGCACGGTGCGGATGTCGCGGAGACGACGGTCCGGCAGTACGTCCGGGCTCGCAAACGGGCGATGGGGTTGGCGGTCGGGGAGGTGTTCGTGCCGCAGGTTCACGCGCCTGGGATGGAGGGCGAGGTCGACTGGGGCGAGGCCGACGTGGTGTTCGCGGGCGTCGTGACGACGGTGCATCTGTTCGTGATGCGCGCGTCGTTCTCCGGGGCGGCGTTCTGTCAGGCGTCGCTGGTCGAGACTCAGCAGGCGTTTTTGGAGCTGCACGTGCAGGCGTTCGAGTGGTTCGGCGGGGTGTTCCCGAGCTTAAGGTTCGACAACCTGAGGTCGGCGGTGAAGAAGGTGCTCAAGGGCCGCCGGCGGGTCGAGTCTGACCGGTTCGTCGCGTTGCGCTCGCACTATCTGTTCGTCTCGCAGTTCACGACCCCGGGCATCGAAGGGGCACATGAGAAGGGTGGCGTGGAAAACGAGGTTGGCCGCCACCGCCGCAACCACTTGGTGCCGGTTCCGCATGTCGCGGACCTCGCCGAGCTCAACGGGCTGCTGCTCGCCGGCTGCGAGGCGGATCTCGCTCGGCGGATCGATGGGCGGGCGGTGACGGTCGGTGAGGCGTGGGCGCTGGAGCGGCCGTTGCTGCTCGGTCTGCCGGCCGAGCCGTATGACGCGGGCGAGACCGCCGCGCCCAGGGTGGACGCGAAGTCGCTGGTCACGATCCGCCAGAACCGGTACTCGGTTCCGGTCGCGCTGGCGGGGTTGAAGGTCTCAGCCCGGGTCGGTGCCAGGGAGATCACGATCAACCACTCAGGGCGTGAGGTCGCGCGCCACGAGCGGTTGCACGGCAAGTCCGGAACGAGCGCGCAGCTCGACCACTATTTGGAGCTGCTGCAGCGCAAGCCGGGCGCGATGGAGCACTCGGTCGCGCTTCACCAGGAACGCGACCGCGGCTCGTGGCCCGGCTGCTTTGATGAGCTGTGGGGCGCGTTGGTCGAGCGGTACGGACGCTCGGACGCGGCGCGGCAGATGGTCGATGTCGTGCTGCTGGTCCGCGAGCACGGCCCCGCCGGGGTGGAGCTCGCCGTCCGTGGTGCGCTCACCGCCGGCGCGATCGATGGTCGGGCGGTCGCACTGCTCGCCCGCCGCGCACAGAACACCGAGCGGGCCGTGAGTGTGCCGCTGACTGGCCTCGAGCCGCGCCTGGAAGCCCATCACCGCCCGATGCCGGACCTGACCGAATACGACCAGCTGCGTGGCCTGGAGGCCCGAGCATGACTGCCTGGCATCACTATTCCGAGCTGAACGCGTGCATCGAGACTGAGACCGATTGGACCGGCGATCACGTGATCCGCCGGTTCGTGATCGTGACGATGACCGACGAGCGCTGCGAGCTCGATACCGCCGTCTGCAAGCTCACCATCCCCGAGGCGCGCGAGCTCGCGTTCGAGCTGCTGGCGGTCGCTGACTGCGCCGAACACGGGACCCGAAAGAGAGGCCCGCAGCGATGAGCACGCCCGCACGCAACGCTCAGACCGCGGCCCTGGAGGCGCTGATCGAGGCGCACGCGATCGAGCTGAAACTCCCGACCGTCCGCCGCCGCTTCAAAGCCCTCGCCGCCGAAGCGTTGCGCGAGCAACAGACCCCCGTCGCCTACTTAGGCGCGCTGCTGGACGCCGAGATGTCCGAGCGAGCGGAGCGGCGCGAGAAACGCCGGCTCAACGACGCCAGGTTCCCGCAGATCAAACGCCTCGAGGACTTCCGGTTCGCTGATAACCCGCACGTCCCGCAGGCCACGATCGCCGCCCTCGCCGAGGGCTCGTGGATCGATGACCGCGAGAGCGTGATCCTCGTTGGCGACTCCGGCACCGGGAAGACCATGCTGGCGACAGCTCTCGCCGTCTGCGCATGCCACCAAGGACGTCGTGTCCGGTTCACGACACTCGCCGGCCTCGCAAACGAGCTCCAAGAAGCGCAAGGCAGCCGCGAGCTCGCCCGCGTCGTCGCCCGCTACGCTCGGATCGAGCTGTTGGTCTGCGACGAGCTCGGCTACCTGGCGTTGCCCGACGGCGCCGCTGAGCTCGTCTTCCAAGTCCTGTCCGAGCGACATGAACGCGGATCTCTGATCATCACCACGAACCTGGCGTTCAGCGAATGGACGAAAGTGTTCCCCGACCCGAGGCTCGCGAAGGCCGTCGTCGACCGACTCACCCACCGCGCGCACATCATCGACACCGGCAACGAGAGCTGGCGCTTCCGCCACGGACTCGAACGCAAAGCCAAGAAAGGAGCATGACCCCCCGCCAATCAGCCCGACGGATCGGTCGCGGCTTCCCCGGCGAGAGCCGCAAACGGGCTCAGGACGCGTCATCTCCCGACGGCCGGCGTCGATTTCGTCGCCGACAGCCTGATCTCTCCCCCCAGCGCTCTCGTTACCCAAAGCCGGGTCCGCTCAGGCCGCGCCAACAGCCGGTCAAGGGACGAAGCACAGCGTGTGGCCTCTCCGATCTCCGGTTGAGGAACATGCTCGCTGATAGAACATCTCAACTACTGCCGACCCGGGCGCCAGTGTTGCAATCCGACCGGGCAATGAGGGAACATCAACGCTAACAACAACCGACGCGAGTGGGGCCACTTCAAGCCATCGTGCCGGGGCCAGTGCAAGCCATCGTTCTCACGAGCTTGAGATCCTCTTGCAGGAACTGAGCGAGGCGACGTTTGATCTCCTCGGCTTCGTCCTTCGGTCCGGCGAACCCGAGCAGGATGTCATCTGCGTACCTGACGTAACGCAGCCGCCGATAGCCAGGATCGCGTGGATCCCCTGTCGGCAGGCTGCGCTGTTGCTTGCGCAACGCTCGTATCGCGGCATGATCACCGCGTTTGCGGGCACGGTGAAGCGCGCTTCTGACCCTGCTGTACTCAGGATTGGAACTCCTGAGCTCGCCTCGGGTGTATTCCGGCATCAGAACCATCTCGACGAAGCGGTCCAACCTGTGCAGGTAAATGTTGGACAGGCACGGGGAGAGAACCCCGCCCTGCGGCGCGCCGCTGAGCGTGGCGTTCCACACCCAGTCCTCCAAGTACCCGGCAGCCAGCATCTGGCCGACCAGCCGAAGCAGCCGGTTATCGTGGATCTTCTCCCCGAGCGTCGCCAACATGACCGAGTGGTCGAGTTGGTCGAAACAGCGGGAGATGTCGCCCTCGATAAACCAAGTCGTCCCGGTCCAAGCGACGGCCACGTCGCGCAAGGCGGTGTGGCAGCCACGTCCAGGACGATAGCCGTGGGAATGATCGGAGAACTGCGGCTCGTAGTACGCCTCCAACAGCAGACGCACGACTTCGCCGACGAGCTTGTCCGACCATGAAGGCAGACCAAGCGGCCGCTGCTTCCCATCCTTCTTCGGGATATAGAGGCGCCTGACGGGCTTGAAGCGGTAGCGCTCGTGACGCAACGCGTCGATGATGCGCTCGATCTTGCCCAGCGTCATGCCGTCCGCGGTCTCTGCGTCGGGTCCGGGGGTCATCGCTCCCTTGTTGGAGTAGATGCGCCCGTAGGCCAGCAAGTACAGCTGCGGGTTGAACAACTGCCGATACAGCTCATCCAACGGCAGGCCGCGCCTGCCGCGTTCACGGAGGACACTCAATACCGTTTCGGCGTTCTGCATTACGCATACCTCCCGGTTCTCGGATGTCCCGTCACCTGTGCCCCTTCGCCCTGCGGACGGCTCTCCCGTCCTCCCTGGTGGGTCGTTACTCCCACGACTACTATGGGCACTCCGTCACCCTGGGGCTCGCGCCCCGAGGATTGATCCCGCGTTCGTCCCTGTCATACGTCCGAGCACGACGTAGGCGTCCGCTGAGGTAGGGCATCGGCGAGGTGCCTTGCGGTCCTTTTCCGATGCCCCCCTCCCGAACCCGGCGTGACAGTTTCCCGTCACCGGGCTCTCCAGTGACTATCCGTGTTTGACGCGGTTGGCTGCCTGTTATGGATGCTTGCATGGCAGGCTCCGCAGACCACGAGGGTCTTGCGTCGCCGTCTTGCCATGATCTGCATCCATTCCGGCCTCTCTGGCTGCTCAGACTTTTGGAGGTCGGCGAGCTTTCGGATCTGGTGCACCTGCACCTCGTCCGTCCGCCCACACATCTCACACCGTCCCGCCTTGAGCCGATGGATCAGCTCTCGCTGGCGAGGGGTTTTCCGAGCTGGTTCGCGGTCGATCAGGACCGCGTTCCGCTGCCGTTTGAGCGGGATACCGCCGAACGTCGCGACCAGTGGCTTTCTGCTTTCGCTGCGGTCGACGCTGACCTGCAGGCATACGCGCGGCCCGTGTGGCGTCTTGATGGTGGCCGCATACTTGCGGGCCATCTTCGAAACCGACGAGTCGTGCTTGCCGGCCAGCGTTTTCAGCAGCGAGGTCTTCATGACCCAGTGGAGCCGGCTCAGTCGAAAGACATCCCCGGCCAGCAGGTAGTACTGGACGATGCCCCGGTACTCCGCTCCGTAACGGCTGATGATCGCGTGATCCTCCTCGTTCATCAGCTCAGAGCGGTGCACGGGCTTTCCCCGTTGCGTGTATCGGGCGCACTTGGCCTTGATCACGTCGTCGGGCACGCGCAACCCGATCACACCATTGGCCGCTCTGCGGCCGCCTGCGATCACGTGGTCGGCGTGCTGGACTTCGATCTCGTAGCCGAGAAACCGCGCCGCGCTCGCGCGGGCGTGGGTGATCAGTGTCTTTGTCTCAGACAGCTCCAGCTTGAGATGCTCTTGCAGGAACTGTGCGAGGCGATCCTTGATCTCCTCGGCTTCGGCCTTCGGTCCGGCAAACCCGAGCAGGATGTCATCGGCGTACCTGACGTAGCGCAGCCGCCGGAAGTCAGGATCCAACGGATCCTGACTTGGGAGGTTGCGCTGCTGCTTGCGCAGCGCCCGCACCGCGGCATGATCACCGCGCTGGCGGGCGCGAAAGGCCGCGTTTTCCACTCTCTTGTACTCGGGATTACGTCTCCTGAGCACACCTCGGGTGTGTTCCGGCAGCAAAGCCGTCTCGACGAATTTGTCCAACCGGTCCAGATACACGTTGGACAGGATCGGGGAGAGCACTCCACCCTGCGGCGCGCCGCTGAGCGTGGTGTTCCAGATCCAGTCTTCCAAGTACCCGGCCTGCAGCATCTGCCCGACCAGCCGAAGCAACCGGTTATCGTGGATCTTCTCGCCCAGCGTCTTGAGCGTGACCTGATGGTCGAGCTTGTCAAAACACTGGGAGATATCACCTTCGATAAACCAGGTTGTTCCCGTCCATTGGCGCGCCACCTCGCACAGTGCGGTGTGACAGCCACGGTCAGGCCGGTAACCGTGGGAGTGATCGGAAAACTGCGGCTCGTAGTACGCCTCAAGCACCAGACGTATCACTTCACCAACCAGCTTATCCGACCACGACGGCAGACCAAGCGGCCTCTGCTTCCCATCCTTCTTCGGGATATAGACACGCTTGACGGGCTTGAATCGATAGCGCTCATGACGCAACGCGTCGATGATCCGTTCGATCTTGCCCAGCGTCATGCCATCTGCGGTTTCCGCGTCAGCTCCGGGCGTCATCGCCCCCTTGTTGGAGTAGATGCGCCCGTAGGCGAGCAGATACAGCTGCGGGTTGAACAACTGCCGGTACAGCTCATTCAACGGCAGGCCGCGCCTGCCGCGTTCACGGAGGACATCCAATACCCTTTCGGCGCTCTGCATTACGCATACCTCCAGGTCTTCGGATCTCCAGTCACCTGTGCCCCTTGGCCCTGCGGACGGCTTTCCCGTCCTCCTTGGTGAGGCGTGACTCCCACGACTACTATGGGCACTCCGTCGCCTTGGGGCTCGCGCCCCGTAGGCGATCCCACGTTCGTCCCTGCCGTACGTGTATAGCGTGATTTAGGTGTCCCGTTCGTCTCCTTGAATGCCGTCATTGGGCATCGCTCCATACCCTGGAGGTTGCGGCGGCCTGAGTAGGATGCCACCGCAGGGTTGGCGCCGGTTACAGACGTCTTTCCGGCGGACGAGGAGTTGCGTCTTCTGGAGACTGGGCTATCAGGCAATCCAGCTTTCACCATGTCACGCGGATCACTCAGCGCGTCGTTCCATACGCCTGGACACGACCGCTGGTTTTCTGCCAGGCTACTGTCCCTTTTGTCTTTAGACTCCGGGTTAGGCATCAGATCCAGGAACGTTCCTCCAAATTCCTCCCGGCTGAACCGGGGATACAGCAAGGCGCCTCGTGGCGCAACACTCATCCCCTTGATTACCTTCACTGGGCAACGCCCCACGCTCCGGAGGTTGCAGCGGCCCCTCTACGATGCCGCCACAGAGCATGGCGCCGGTCTCAGGTGTCGTTCCGGCGGACTGGCCTTTCCGTCTTCTGGGGATTGGGCTATCAGGCAATCCAGCCTTCGCCATATCGCGCGGGTCCCGCGACGCGCCGCCCCTGACACCTGGGCTCGACCGCCGCTTTTCTGGCATGCGCTTGTCCCGTTCACCTTTCGGATCGCGGTAAGCCATCAGACCCAAGGACCCTCCTCCGAGTCCCTCCCGGCTGCGCCGGGGATACAACAGGGCGCCTCGCGGCGCATTAGAAGTACGCCTTGACCGTCGCCGGCGCGCGCCCCAGCCGGCGGCGATCTGCCCGATCGACAGACCCTCGGTCGCGGTAGTGGCGCGCGAGGGCGACCGCGCGGCGCCGTTCGACCACGCGGTCATACCCCGGCGAAGGTCGATCGGAGACCATGCCTCCAGATATTGCGAACGTCGACGTCGTCCCCGCCACCGACGTCGCCAAATTCCGCACTTACCACCACTCCGGATGCCAGGGCCGGGAGCCCCCGCCGGCAACAAAGGATGTCCCGCACGGCGCGACTTCCGCATCGTCGCGGGCGTTCGGTAGCCACCTGTGAAGCTCGCGGCGCTCTTGCGTGTCGTCCGATCCGGTCACGCGACCAGCGCCTCGCGTCAGCGCTCGCTCACTCAGGAACCCAGAAGTCTGTGCGCCCGTCCGCTAGGTCGCCGGCGGCTAGCACCACTTGGTCGTGGAGTCGGGAGGCATCGGGTCGCAGCGCAGGTAAACGCTTCCTCTGCAACGAGCGGACGAATAGCCTCGGCTGTTCCCGGATGGATGTACCGCGGACATGCGAATGATGTGCCAGAGGCGGGTGTAGCGGTGGCTGCCGTCAGTTGGCGATCGTGGCGCGCTCGGCGGGGGAGTTCCGCTCCTTGAATTTGGTTGCGTCGGTCGCGAGGTCAAGCGCTCCGTCGAGCGACAGTTCAGCTCCGGCTGCCTGGGCTGCAGTCCAGCCGTTGGTGTCGCGGGCTTCCGCACGTGCCCGCAGTTGCCAGTTGGCCCTGAAACGTTCCACATTAGGGTCCTCAGCGAGGTGTACGCGTTCGCGGTGTCGGTCCGCAGCAGCCCAGAGAGTCGCCGCTTGAATTGGCTGATGGCGCATCGCCGCGATCGTGCCGGCCACGGAAAGCGTGGACGCGACGGTCTCGATGTGGCGGATGGCCCTGACCGCTTCGATAGCCTCGGCTAGCTCTGCACACGCTTGATCGAGGTTGCCGCGCGCTAGCAGGATGACGGCCTGCAGGGCGAGCGCCGAGGAAACCATCCCGCGGAAGTCGACCTCCCGTGCTCGGGCCAGTGATTCGCGGGCCAGCGCTTCAGCGGTCTCGAGCTCACCGGCATCGAGGGCCATGATCGCGAGGTTTCCGGCGGTTAGGGCGATGACGCTCGGCTCGCCTCGACTACGAGCTAGGAGTAAGGACTCCTCGAGCAGCGGCCGTGCGGCGGGCACGTCTCCGAGCCTTGCGATCATGACTGCGTAGTTGTTCAGAGCGAGCTCAAGCGCCGACGCTTCCTGCGCTTCGCGCGCTGCGGCGATTGCCTCGACGTGATAGGCCCGGGCTCGAGTCAGGGTCACCCAGGGCTTCGGCGCCCCATCCGAGATGACTGAGTACGTGCGAGGCCAACCGCGCGTCTCCGTCTCGCCGGGCGAGCTCGAGCGCCTCAAGGAGAAGTGGCTCTGCTTCCGCTGCCTCGCCTAGGTCCAACGTCAACTGTCCGGCGGCGGCGAGCGCGCGCCCGCGGTGCGGAGCATTCGGCGGGGCTGAGCCGAGCGCTTCGACCAGCCGGCCGCGGCCCTCGAAGACATAGCCGCGTACGACCCAAAACCACTCAAGATTTGCGGCCATTCGAAGCGCGCGCGACGGGTCCTGTGCCGTCAAGCGATCGAGAGCGGCGCGAAGGTTCGGGTTCTCTTGCTCGAGCGTGTCGACCCAGCGGCGCTGGTTTTTGCCCAGCAGTTCAGGAGCAGCTCGCTCAGTCAGTTCGCAGTAGTGCTCGGCGTGCGCGGCAGCCATGCTCTCGGCCGAGCCGTCGGCGGCGGCGCGTGAAAGCGCGAATTCCCTGACCGTCTCAAGCATCCAAAACCGCGGCTCTCCATCCGGATCCTCGCGACGGCCTAGCAGGCTCTTCTCGGCCAGCGAGATCAATCCCTGGACCGACGGTGGACCCCACAGCGCCGCAGCCGAGTCAATCCGCACCCCGCCGACGAATGGCGCCAGCGACCGGAACAAAGCCTGCTCGTCGGGATCGAGCAACTGGTAGCTCCAGTCGATCGTTGCGTGCAGCGTCCGCTGTCGTTCAGGAAGATCGCGAGGCCCCTCAGCCAGCGCGAGCCCTTCAGCGAGACGGATCTCGAGCGCGCGCGGAGCGAATATCGCCGCCCTCGAGGCGGCCATCTCGAGCGCTAGCGGCAGCCCATCAAGCCGTCCGCAGATTCGGGCAATCGCCGCATGGTCCTCCGCATCCACGCTGAGCTCTGGACGCGCCGCCAACGCTCGCTGAAGGAACAGGTCGCTGGCATCCCGCACCGGTAACGGTCCCACCTCCAGGCGTTGCTCGCCGCGGATCCGCAGCGGCTCTCGGCTGGTACACAGCACATCGACCTTCGGCGCGGCTGCCAGCAATTCCGCAACGACACCCGCCGCGTCAAGCAGGTGCTCGAAGTTGTCTAGCACCAGGAGGAGCTCCCGCTCTGCCAGTCTCGCGGACAGCGTCTGGCGCAGCGGCTCGCCCGCAACCGGAGCCACCTCGAGCACTCGTGCGATCTCGGACACAATCAGAGCCTCGTCCCGAATCGGAGCGAGCGCGACGATCCATACCCCGTCGCGGTAGCGCAGAACGGCATCCGCCGCCAGCTCGATCGACATCCGAGTCTTACCAACGCCGCCCGGACCCAGCAGCGTCAGCAACCGAACGTCCTGGCGCGAAAGCAGCTCAACCGCCAGTGCCAACTCCTCCACTCGTCCCACGAGCCGATTCGCCGGGGTAGGCAGATTGGAACGATTCAACGAGCGCAGCGGTGGAAAGTCCGCCGCCAAACCCGCTGCTAACAGCTGGAACAGGTGCTCCGGCGCGGACAGGTCTTTCAACCGGTGATAGCCCAGATCACGCACGCGGACAGCCGAGCCGAGTAGTCGCACCGCGTCCTCCGTCAATAACACCTGCCCGCCATAGGCAACCGACATCACGCGTGCTGCGCGATGAACGTCGACCCCCACAAACTCCCCATCCGAGATAGTGGGCGCACCCGAATGGATCCCCATCCGCACCCGCGGCGCCTCGCCGCCCGGCCACTCACATGCCGCCAGCTCGCATTGTGCCCGTTGCGCACACAAGACTGCCTCAGCAGCCCGTCCAAAGACCGCGAAGAACGAGTCCCCCGCGATGCGGACCACCCGGCCACCAGCGGACTCGATCGCCAGCCTCATCACACGATGGTGCTCCCTGATGAGGTCCGAATAACGCTCCCCCAGCCGCTGCAGCATCAGCGTCGATCCCTCCATATCGGAGAACAACATCGTCACGGTCGCCCCGACCATAGGCAGTGGATGATCTTGAATCGCAGATCCGTTGGCAACCAGTCGGCGAACGACGTCTTGCAAAGGCACGCCCCGACGCTCGTCGCCACGAGGCGCGTCCACCGGGAACCTCGCCCTCGGGGGCCGAGGACTCACTGGCGAGCGTCACCGCGCATTCGCCACAGTGCGTCGGTGACCGCGCCGACGCAGAATGGCGGACTGCTCGCCGAAGCGTTGCGCAAGGAGGGCCGGCGTGTGCAGTTCCGCGGCGGCCAAGCGCTGTTCACGGAGGGCGATCTCGCCGAGCGCGTGTTCGTGATCGAGCGCGGCTGGGTGATCATCTCGAGCGTTGCGCCGGGAGGGCGCGAGATCGTGCTCGGGGTGCGCGGACCCGGCGACGTCATCGGCGATCTGTCCGCGCTCGACGGAGCGCCCCGGTCCGCCACTGCGCTCGCGGTCGGCCAGGTCAAGGCGACGGTCGCGCCCGGATCCACGCTCACGCGCGCGCTCACCGACCCCGGCACCGCGATGGAGCTCCTCCGGATGCTCGCCGCCCGGCTGCGCGACGCCGACCGCAAGCGGCTGGAGTTCGCCGCGCTGGACACGCTCGGGCGGGTGGGGTGGCGGCTGCAGGAACTCGGCGAGCGCCTCGGCGAGGAGACCAGCGTCGGGATAGAAGTGGAGCTTCCCCTCTCCCAGGAGCAGCTCGCGAGCTGGTGCGGCGCCTCTAGTGAGGTCACCGTCAAGGCGCTGGCAACGCTGCGCACACTCGGCTGCATCGCCACCGGCCGTCGCAGAGTGCTTATCCGCCACACCGACGCTGCGCCGTCACGCTGACGGCGGCATGTAGCCATGGCGGCCGTCCGGGGCACTGCGTCAAAGGACGCAGAACCACCGCGTCAAGCGGCGTGGGCGCGACCACGCCGCGGCGCAAGAGTACTCCGCACAAGCCAAGGCCCCCGCAGAGCCAGAGCAGCCGCACCAAGCTCGCTACCGCGATCGGAGGGGAATCCCATGTATCGGAACCTGCACCACGACATCATCCTGACCCCTCCGTAGGACATCCCCGCCCGCCCAACCGGGGCCCACAACATCGACGATGTCCAGGTCACCGCCCCCCGCCGCCACCCGCGCATCCGTCGGCTCGTCGGGATTGCCGCCAGCGGCGTGTGTCGCGGCGACCACCGCGATGGCCATCGGGGCCGCCAGCGCGAATCCGCGTCCTGAGAAGCACGGCAGCCACGCTTCAGCGCAGCAGCTTCAGCGGGAGATGCGCACACTCCGCGGCGAGGGCTTCGTCGCAACGTCGTGCACAGTCGGCGGCACGCTGATGACGAACTACAGCACCAACCAGTCGGTGCTCGTCAAGTGGTAACCGCGTTCGGCGGGTCGCCCGGATACGAAATCTCCGCGCGTAACCGGCTCTGATCGCCGCGGTGGACGAACGCTTCGGGCCGAAACGAACACTCGCCACCGGGACTGCTCTCGGGTCCCGGACGCCTAGGCCGACCGACAATCGCGATGAGTCGCCGAGCGCGACTCCGCGACCACGCGGTGCCTCGCCGCCAACGTGCTAGCGGACGCGATTGAGACTTCTGCGTTCCCTGAGTGAGCGGGCGCCAACGCTGGCGCTGGTCGCGTTACCGGATCGGACGACCTGCGGTAGCGCCGGTCTCCGGGCAACTGGCGGTCGCTGGCCCAATCGCGGAGCGGGAGCGCGACCGGCGGAGCCCGCGCGAGGACCGCACCTGGCTGGTTGGCCTCCACTTCCGCAGCGCCAATCCGGAGGCGGAGGCGACATTGTTCTCCTGCTTGCTTTCGGAGTTCGTCCAAGGGGGCAGTCGGGGTTAGCTCGAATCCAGCTAGCACCTTGGCTCCTCCTTCCGCGGGCAAGCGCTCGTCCGGTCGTGGCGCTCGTGACGATCCCTCTTGGGCGAAGGCACGAGCGAGCCAAGAGTGAGGGGCGGACAAGTCCGGAAGCTTGGTTTCTGGGAAAGCGGGAGCGGCGTGCGCGACGGAGTTCTCGACCTTCGCGCGTGAGTCGCCAGCGCGTGCTTCCACGCGAAAGCGAGCGCGCACTTCTCGTCGCGCTCGCGATCGCTGAAGCCATAGCTGCGTAGGCATTGCCAGGCACGGGAAGTCGCATTCCGTGGCCGGTGCCGACCCTCCTTTCCGCGCAAAGCGCGTCCGGGCCGCGCGACGCGCGCAGACCTGCTTTCGAACATTGCGGGTCTCCGGGTCGGTCGGCGGAGTCCAGCACTGCGCGCCCTGCTTTCGTGAAAACGCGCTACTCCAGGCTGACGGGGTCACGACGACGGACAGCCCGACGACGACGCCGGCCTCGCTGCTGGCGAGATGCGGGGCCGGTCCGATCTGAGGCGAGAGACGTCTCGCCGCACGAAAGCGGGGCCGTCGATCCGTCACGCCGCACGCCGCTGCTCGAACACGCCGCTGACGGAAGCGGGCCTTCCGGGCCGACGCGGCCTGTCGACCGACGGGTCGACGACGCGGCGATGCGCGAGATTGGCGAATCTCAGGGCCGCTCACCACGGCGGCGAGAGGCCCTGCTCTCCCCTTGACGCGCTACTCCTGCAATCGCCGACTGGAACAGCCAACGGCCGCGATGCGCCGGCTCCCGCTGGTCGTCCGGACCGGGAGCGAGGTCGGCGTTGAGGTACCCCCGCTGCTCGCCCACGCGAGCGAGAGCCAGGTGCGCTTGCAGGTCGTCGCGGATCAGGCCGGCAGCAAGACACCGGCGACTCCCGCAATCGCGGCAAAGGAGGGCAGCCGGTGTGGCGGTCACGACGCCCGATCGTCGAGGGGATGGAGATACGCACTTTTGGCGAAGCCAGTCGCTCATGAAACGCGCTCCGACACCTGCGTTCGTGCTCGCGCGGGTATTCAGGTTGACGGCGCTCGGGCGACTGCGTCTATCCGGTTGGGGAAACGAGCGTCGCCAGGATCGGCGCCCGTCGTGGCTCCTCCGCGCCAATCGCAGCGACGCCGTCCCCTCCGTCGGCGTGTCCGCCTTCGGCGGCGAGCGGAAGTGTGGCGCCGCAACCGGCAGCGGCGACCGTCGCGCGTGCTGGAATGGGTCGGTGAGTAATGACGTGAGAGATGAGGCGATGTCAGCACGAGTGGAGGCGGTGTGGGCGGCCTCCGGGGCATTTGCTGTTGCGCTTTTCGCGTGTGGGCTGCTGTTCGGCGACCTACTCGCGACCACGAACTTTCCAGCGCGGAACGCCACGCCCTCCGAGCTGCGCGAGTACTTCATGCGCAACGTCTCCGAAGTACGGGCGCTCAGCTTCTTCCATCTACTCGCGGCTGCTGCGCTCGCGGCATTCGCGTCATACCTATACGCACGGCGACGATCCGCTGGCATCCGCGTCGCTGCGCTCGCGCTCACCGGCGGGATCATCGCCGCGGCGTTCCTGGCGCTGTCCGCGCTCTGCTACCGGGTGCTCGCGGAGCATTCAGTGGCGAGTGATCCCGCGCTGGCTCACGCGCTAGCGGTTCTCTCCTACCTCGCCGGCGGCCCAGCGATCGGGGTGCCGCTAGCTCTTACCGCCGGCGCGTTCGCGGCCGCGATCCAGCACGAGCGGACGCTCCCAGGATGGCTGTATTGGCGGAGCATCGTCGCCGCCGTCCTCGGGGTCGCGAGCGCCGCCACGATGCTCGGACCGACAAACAACAGCTCGCTTGTCTACGGCATATTGCTGCTAGCGGCGGTCCTGCTGTTCGCGTGGCTCGTGGCGAGCAGCTTGGTACTGGTCAGGCGCGCACACCGGCCCCGGTGACCGCGCCGCATACGTGACGACCCGGAACCAGCCAGACGAAGGACCTCTGCTCCGCGCGCAAGGCAGTCACGAGATCGGTGGAGTCGACGTGCTCGCTCTTGGTGCGAAACGGCCAGCACGCCGGGCGTGACCCGAATAGGCGTGACTGAGTAGCGCGCGGCCGGTCGGCGAGGAGCTCCGAGCGACTTCGGTCATGCGAGCTCGATCAGATGGGCTGCATAACGCAAAGACGTTCCGGCCGGATAATTCGGCTGTGAGCGTCGCGACCGCAGAACCCAGGCTCTTTCTGTTGGGGGCGAAGTTTGAGCCTCCTGTGCCTCGGGAGCTTGTTCCGCGGGATGGGCTAGTTCAGGCGTTGGGGGCTGGTCTGGTGCGACCGCTGACGGTGATCCGAGGTCCGGCTGGCAGCGGCAAGTCGCTGCTGATGGCGCAGTGGCGCTTGGCGGCGCTGAGCGACCGCAAGGTGGCGTGGCTTTCGTTGGACGAGGGTGACAACGAGCCCGTCAGGTTCTGGAGCTACGTGATCGCGGCGTTGCGTTCGGTGCTTCCGGAGTTTGGCGAGTGGCCGCTGTCGTTGCTGCGGGCTCCGGGTGTCGATCTGATGGAAGAGGCTGTCCCGGCGTTGATCAACGAGCTTCTCGAGACGCCGAGCGAGACGGTGCTTTTGCTCGATGACTACCACGTGATTCAGCACGAGGCGATCCATGCGGGCATGGGCTTCCTTTTGGAGCACATGCCGGGCAATCATCGCTTCGTGATCGCCTCGCGATCAGAGCCGCCGCTGCCGCTCGCGAGGTTGCGCGCGCGTGGAAGTCTCAGCGAGATCGATCCAGAGCAGCTGGGCTTCTCCCAGCCCGAGGCGGAGAACCTGCTGAACGAAGTCCACCAGCTCGGTCTGGCGGTCGAGACAGTGAGCCGCCTTCATCAGCGCACCGAGGGCTGGGCCGCGGGGCTGTATCTGGCGGCGCTGTCGCTGCGCGACCGTCGGGATGCGGATGAGTTGATCGCCGGATTCTCGGGAGGCGATCGCCGGATTGTGGACTACCTGGCGGGGGAGGTGCTCGACCAGCAGCCGGATGCGGTGTTGAGTTTTCTCCTGCGCACGAGCGTGCTCGAGCGATTCTCCGCACAGCTGTGTGACGCGGTCACCGGAGCCGGCGACGCGCGGGAGATGCTTGACCGCGTCGAGCGGTCGAATTACTTCCTGATCCCGCTCGACCCGCGGCGCGAGTGGTATCGGTACCACCATCTGTTCGCCGAGTTGCTGCGTCACGAGCTGGAGCGGAGGGACCCCGGAGCATCCGCCGAGCTTAGTCGCCGTGCTGGTCGGTGGCTCGCGGATGCCGGCATGATCTCGGAGGCGATTCCGCACATGGTCGCCGCCGGGGACCTTGACCAGGCTGCCGATTTGATCGCATCCGCACGGAGCTGCGCTCGCGACTGAAAAGGGCGGTGTCTAGGGGCGCTCACGGTCGCTGAATGGTTCGACGCGCTTCCGACCGAATACGTCGTCGCAGATGCTCGCTTGTGCGTTGGCAGGGCCGGCTTGGGGTTGGCGCTCGGTCGCCATGATGAGATCCTTCCGTGGCTGGATCGCGCCGAGCGGGCTCCGAACGACAGGCTCGAGCGCGAGCCGACGTTCGCGTTGCGGGCGACGGTGCGGCGGGCCGCGGCCTACCGGTTGCTCGGCGACGTGCGCCTCAGTGGACAGTTAGCGGAACAGGTCGTGCCGCTCGACGGTAGCTCGCGCGACCACGCGCTTGCTGCGGACCTGCTCGGAGCGACCGCCCGTTGGCTGGGCGATGACCCCGCGGCCGTCGATTTCTTCACTCGGGCCGGGCAGCTTGGTCGCGAGCTCGATCCAGCCACGGCGGCGGCTGCGTACGGGCAGCTCGGCGCTGATCGCCAGCGACCACAACGACTGGCGTACATGCGACGTCAACGTCGAGACGGCCTTCGCCCTGATCGGTGAGTCGGGGCTCCAGGAGTACTGGATGGGGTCCTTCGCGCACCTCGCGAAGGGCAGGCTGCTGGTCAAGCAGAGGAAGCCGAGCGACGCGCAGACAGAGTTCACGCGCGCGATCACCTTGGCGCGGCGCGGGGTTGGGGTGGTCGAGATGGCGTACGTGCTCATCACTGTCGCCGAGGCGCGCCGCGAGCTCGGCGACCGTCGCAGCGCCGTTGAGCTGGTACGAGAGGCGCGAGAGTTGAGCGCTAACGCTCGCCGACCCCGGGACCGTCGTGCCGCGCTTGCTCGACAGAGTCGAGCGCAGCCTTCGGCTCGTCTCCGAACGACGGGGGTCTCGCCTAGTCGCATTCGAGGAGCTGACCGCCCGTGAGGCGGCGGTCCTCGCTCTCCTGCCGACTGGTCTCTCGGCGCGGGAAATCGGTCAGGAGCTCGGCGTCTCGCGCAACACGGTCAAGACGCACAGCAAGAACCTGTACCGCAAGCTCGGCGCGACCGGCAGGCGCGAAGCGGTCGCGCGCGGCCGCGAGCTCGGCCTGCTCTGACCTCAGCGCGAGAAGCGGCTCACCCGGGGTGAGTCAGATCGGGGTGAAGACAGCTCACCCCGCGTGGTCCGATCCTCGGCTCATGAGTTATCCGTATCTACAGATGCTGCTCGCCCGAGCTCGCACAGAGGATCTCTACCGAGACGCTGCCGCCGCGCACCGGGGCGCGGAAGCCCAGACGAGCCACGAAGCCGCGCCGGTCCGCGAGGACACGGGGTCATCGGCGCTCCGGTCTGTCGACCGAGCGGGTTATCGCCGAGCAGGCGGTGACACTCCGGCGCTACTCGGCCGAGGATCACGGTCGGCTTACCCATCTCGCGGCGCTCGATAGCTCCAAGCCTCCGCCTCAGCCCGTAGTAGTCGCTGAGGTCGGCGGTGAGCTTCGCGCGGCCTTGTCGCTGAACGATGGCTCGCTCGTGGCCGATCCCTTCCATCTGACCGGGGGCGTAACCGACTTGTTGCGTGCCTACGCGCGGCAGCTCGATGTCCAGCCGGAGACACGCGTCAGCGCTGACTCATCGATCAGTTCGCCCGCAATGTTGTGCGCTGAAGGCGGGCTGCCGTGATGTCCGTCCAATTGATCCGCTCCCGAGGAGGAGTCATGAAACGAAAGCCCCTGATCCTGGTCTCGCTGCTGCTGGCGGCGTTTTTGATCAATCTCGACACGACGATCGTCAACGTCGCGTTGCCGTCGCTCGTGCGCCAGCTGCACGCGTCGGACTCGCAGCTGCAGTGGGTCGTGGACGCGTTCAACTTGCTGTTCGCCGGCTCGGTGCTGGCCGCGGGCAGCCTGTCTGACCGGTTCGGGCGCAAGGGGATGCTGCTCGCCGGCCTGTCGGTGTTCGGCCTCGCGAGCCTGGCGGGCGGGCTGACGGACAGTCCCGGCGCGCTGATCGCCGCGCGTTCGGTGATGGGCGTCGGTGCGGCGATGGTGTTCCCGTCGACGCTGTCGCTGCTCACAAACGTGTTCACCGAGCGGGGCGAGCGCGCCCGGGCGATCGGCTTGTGGGGCGCGATCACGGGCGTGGCGATCGCGCTCGGGCCGATCGTCGGCGGCTGGCTGCTCGAGCTCTCCGACTGGCGCAGCATCTTCTTCGCGATGGTGCCGATCGCCGCCATCGCCGGTGTCCTGGCCGCCCGCTATGTCCCGACCTCGCGTGACCCGCACGCGCCCCGGACCGACCGGGCCGGGTTCGCGCTGTCGACCGCGACAATCGGGCTGCTCGTCTACACGATCATCGAGGCCCCGAACCACGGTTGGGGCAGCGCCCGGACGCTCGGCAGCTTCGCGCTGACCGCAGTGCTGGCGGCGGCGTTCGTGGCCTGGGAGCGGCGCACGGAGCAGCCGATGCTCGACGTGAGCCTGTTCCGCAACCCGCGGTTCACCGCCGCGAGCGCCTCGGTCGCGATCTCGTTCTTCGCGCTGTCCGGGTTCATCTTCCTGGCCACCCAGATGTTCCAGTTCCTCAAGGGCTACGGCCCGCTGTCGACCGGCGTGCGCCTGCTGCCGGTCGCCTCATTCGTCGCGATCTCCTCGATCCTCGGCACCAAGCTGGCGGTCCGGTTCGGCACGAAGCTGATCGTTGCCTCCGGGCTGTTCTTGATGGCGGCGTTCTACCTGTGGGTTTCGACTTCATCAGTCACGACCGGCTACGGGACGATCGCCGCCCAGATGGTCGTGCTCGGGACAGGGATGGGCCTCACCAGCGCGCCCGCGACCGAGGCGATCATGGGCGTCGTCCCGAAGGCGAAGGCCGGCGTCGGGTCGGCGGTCAACGACGCCACGCGCCTTTTGGGCGGCACCCTCGGCGTCGCCGTGATCGGCAGCGTGTACGCGTCGCTGTACGCCAGCCGGCTCACCGGCGCGCTCCCCGGGGGGTTGCCTGCCAGTGTCGTGCGGACCGCGCACGCATCCGTCGGTGCCGCGCTCACAGTCGCGGCAAGCTGACCCACGCCGGCCATCCGCTGCTCGCGTCAGCGATCCACAACGCCGCTAACTCGGCCTTCTTCCAGGGCTTCCACGCGGCCAACTACGTCGCCGCGGGCATCGCCGCCGCAGGCGCCGTGATGGCGCTGGCGCTGCTGCCCGCCCAACCGACGACCAGCCGCGACGACACGCCAGAGGTGCCGGCACTCGGCACGCCCGCCACAGCCGCAGCGCACAGCTGACACCCACCCCCAAGCGACAGGAGACAGAACACCATGAGCACCCAACAACTCACCCCGCGCGTGACCGCCGCCGGCTCCGGGATCGGCCGGGCGAGCGGGTTTGAGCTGGCCAGCCCCGGCCAGCCGGGCGCCGCCAACATCGAGGCCGCGCTGGAGCGCAACCGCGCCTTCGCCGCCGCCGGCGGCCACCAGGGCGCCGTCGTCTTCCCCAACCTGGCCTGTTCGTGATCACCTGCCTCGATCCGCGCGTCGACACCGCGCACTTCCTCGGCCTCGGCCTCAGCGACGCGATGGTCCTCCGCAACGTCGGCGGGCGGGTCACCCCGGAGGTGATCAACGATGTCGCGTTCATCGGCCAGCTCGCCGAGAACGCACTGCCCGACGGCCCGCTGTTCGAGGTCGCCGTGATCCACCACACCCAGTGCGGAACCGGCGCGCTCGCCGACGACACCTTCCGCCGCCGCTACGCCCAGCGGATCGGCGCCGACGAAGCGCCCTGCGCGAGCACGCCGTCCTCGACCCGGCGGCGACCGTCACCCGCGACGTCGAGCGCCTGCGCTCCGCACCCGCGATCTCCCCGCGCGTCACCGTCTCCGGGCACGTCTACGACGTCGTCACCGGCCTGGTGCAGACGGTCACCCCCGCTCACAGCTCAGCAGATCGAACCGTTGAACAACCCCAATCCCCCAAGGGGACAAAACACCATGACGACCACCGTTACTCCCGACCTCAAGCCAGACCACACCGAAAGCGAAGAGTGGCCAAGACTTGACCGAGATCCGGCCCATACGACCCGCGAAGAGCTCGACGCTCATTCCTTCGACCCCACCCAGGGACGGAAGATCGGCTCTGACCCCTACGACGACCCCACCCAGGGACGCAAGCTCGGCGCCGACCCCGACGACGACCCCACAGGGACGCAAGACGGCTCCGACCTACGACGACCCAGCCACGGACGCAAGACCGGCTCCGACCCCTACGACGACCCCACCAGGGACGCAAGACCGGCTCCGACCCCTACGACGACCCCAGCCACGGACGCAAGACCGGCTCCGACCCCTACGACGACCCCACTTTTTTTTTTTTTTTTTTTTTTTTTTTTTTTTTTTTTTTTTTTTTTTTTTTTTTTTTTTTTTTTTTTTTTTTTTTTTTTTTTTTTTTTTTAAAAAAAAAAAAAAAAAAAAAAAAAAAAAAAAAAAAAAAAAAAAAAAAAAAAAAAAAAAAAAAAAAAAAAAAAAAAAAAAAAAAAAAAAAAAAAAAAAAAAAAAAAAAAAAAAAAAAAAAAAGAGAGCTCGCTAGAGAGAGGGGGAGTAGGCAAGTGCTGGACAACCTCGCCACCTTTCCTCACGCGCACCGGTGGCGCGTGCTCCTGGTCGCGGTGATCGGCGGAGCGATCGCTCCCAAACAGTCAATTCACAGCCAAACGAGGCCAACATGAATCATCTACCTGCATATCTCTGGGCCCTCACGTACGCTGAAGTCGCAGGCATCGCCGCGGCGACCGCATGCGCGCTATATTGCGGCGCTCGCGCCGCCGGTCTCGGCGATCGAGTCTCGACGAGGATGGGGTTGGGCGCCGCCCTACTGTTCGGCGGCTGGCTTGCCGTAAGTAGTCTGGTCGCAGGTGGGGGCAGCTACCGCTCACGCCTCGGGCACGGCGTCCCTTGGCTGCCACTGGCAGTGCTCGGCTTCTTCGGCTTGCTGCTCGCGCTGACCCATGTGCCGTTGATCAGGCGAGCCCTGATCGCCCCAGGTGCTCAACAGCGGCTGCTGTGGCCGCACTCGTTCCGGGCAGCAGGGATCGTGTTCGTGATAGCGATGCTGCTCGGGAAACTCCCAGCGCTCTTCGCTGTGCCCGCCGGGTTTGGTGACATTGCCGTCGGAATAGCAACGCTATGGGTCGCGCGCAAGGTACGCGACGGATCGCAGGCCAACCCGCTGATTTGGTTCACCCTCCTCGGGATCGCAGACCTCGTCTCGGCGCTGACCCTGGGAGCGCTGACGGGCTTCCTCCAGATCGTCCACGTGAACCCGGCCGCGACTCTGAACGCTCACCTGCCGCTCGCAATCATCCCCACCGTCGGTGTGCCGTTGCTCCTGGCGATGCACCTCACCTCGCTGCGCGTCCTCTTCCGGGATCGCGCGGCCGACCGAGTCGCGGACAAGTTGGTCGTCACTCCGCTGACTGCGTAGCACGACGCGCGTTAATCGACTCCCCCCATTCGTAGCCACAGCCAGGCGGCGGAGGGCGGGCGCGAAGTAATTAAACCCGAGAGCAATCAGAAAGGGACCACGGTGAACACCCCTCCCACGAGGACGACGGAGTTCCTCGACCTGCCCGACGGGCGGCTGGCCTGCGACGACACCGGCGATCAGACCCTCGTGTCACGCCACGAGTTCCAGCCAACGGGCGTGTACCTCGACTCCGCCACCTCCGGCCTGCCGCCCAAGGTGGCGCTCCGGGGGCTCTCGGCGGTGACTGCCGCCTACACGCGCAAAGCGAGAACGGGGCTGGCGGCTCGGAGAGGCGCTTTCGAACATGAAAGCGAGTCCGCGCCGGGACGATCGCTAGCGTGGGGCCAAGCGCTCGGCCGGCGTCGCGGCCGCGGACCGCTCCGAGATGTCCAAAGCGGTCTCGCCAACGCGCACGGGCGGAACTTCAAGAGCGATCGTCTGCGGGACGCGAATTCGACTCCACCGCGCCCGCTGTCGGACGGCTCCCTCGAAATCCAGGTCATCCGACGGGGGCAGGCCGTCCGTCGGCGGCGTCTGACCTTGGCCCCCAGCTCTCACAACCGGCTAGCCGGCGACACCAACTCCAGAGCGAGCGCGTGCGCGTCGTGCCGTATCTCGCCGATGATCCCAACACGAAGGCGGCCGGGCAGCTCCTCGGGTGACCGGCTCACGATCCCGCGAGTTGGTGTACGCACTTAGTTCTCTCAAGGCCTACGGCGTCAATGATTGCACGACTCGAACCTCAGGATCCGAGTTCGGCGATCCTGTTCTCCGCCACGGCACGCATGCTTACGTATGGCTCCAGCATTTCCGTGCAACTCGGTGAACCGACGGGCAGTTCCCCGAGTTCGGTAAGTGCCAGCTCGGCCCCATCAGCGCCCGCATTGATGCAGTCGACAAAGGCACGTAGCCAGAACAATTCCGCGGCCGCCCGCTCGCCATCGACTAGCGGGACGAGGTGTGCGCCACACTTCGCAGTCTCGGCAGTCAACAAGAAAACGAACGGCCAAATGAGCAGGGTCGCCGGATGCTCAGGCCATATCGGACCCATCTGGAACAGCGCCGTCTGGTCTGTCGGATCTTGTGGGTTGACGGCCAGTCCGCCGCTGATCCGAGCGCCTTCAAAGCGTGGATGAGAGCCCGCCTCGCTGAAGTAGCTGTGAACCGGGTCCAATTTCTGGCGGCCTAGCAGCTTCCGCACCGTCGTAGGCGCGAAGTCGACCCAGGGCCGGTCAGTGGTAACCCACTTTGCCGCCTGCTCAGGGCATGCCGCAAACAGATCCATGAGGTCGCACGAGTCGATCACCGGGCGAAGGACGCTGTGAGCCTGGGGTAGGTAGTAGTGCGAAGCGAGGTGACCGCCGGCCAGAAGGTCCGAGAGAGCTCCGAGCAAGTAGGTGGACGCTGGCGAACCTGAGGTGAACATCAGTGTCCACGCGGAAATTCTGCTCCGTCAGCATCCGCCTGATCGGGTCCAAAGCATGGCCGAACCGTGTCAGGATCTGTCGACGGTCGTCCTCGCCGGCAGGGAAGTCGAGCTCTATCAACATGCGAA
>CAVTMX010000002.1:0-171755 GCA_963735915.1 uncultured Acidobacteriaceae bacterium
GAGGACTACGTCGCGCATCGCTATCACCAGCCCAGCGATCAGTATCGGCCTACGATGGATTTCCGCGGTGATGCGGTTATGGCGCGCTTCGGCATCGCGCTGGGATGGGAAGCGGCGAACCAGCAAGCCGAGGTGCAATGGCGCGAAGGCGACGAGTTCGCGCGTGTGCGGTCGGCGAGCCAGGCGGGAAGCCATTAAACCGGCACTTGCTGTTCGCGCAACTTGTGCTTCAGATCGGCGGCAATCGACTGTCCGTGAAAGCGCCCGTTCTCGATGAAGATCTCGCTGGTCCTCATCCCCGCGATGAGCACGCCCGCCAGATAAATTCCCGGCACATTGCTCTCCAGCGTCTGCGGATCGACGATCGGCTTCTTGTCGGCCTCGCCGCTCAGCTTGATGCCCAGCGAGCACAGGAACTCGAAGTCGGGATGATAGCCGGTCAGCGCGAAGACGTAATCGTTCGCCAGCGTGACTTCGCCCTCCGGCGTGTCGAGCACCACATGCTCCAGCGTGATCTCGCGCACGCGCTGTTGAAGTAGGCGTTGACCTGCCCGGCCTTGATGCGGTTCTCGATGTCGGGCTTGATCCAGTACTTCACCGACGGCGTGATCCCCGGCCGCGATGCACCAGCGTGACCTGCGCGCCGTGGCGCCACAGCTCCAGCGCGGCAATCGCGGCCGAGTTCTTGCCGCCAATCACCATCACCTTCAGCCCGAAGAACGGATGCGGCTCGCGGTAATAGTGCATCACCTTGGGCAGCTCTTCGCCGGGAACGTTCATGTAGTTCGGGCGGTCGTAGTAGCCGGTCGCGAGGATCAGCTTGCGCGCGTGATATTCGCGCTTGTGCCCGTGGAGGTTGGTGGTGTGCACGACGAAGTTGTTGTCGCTGCCTTCGATCTTCTCCACCGGCTCGTACTGCCGCACGTCGAGCTGATAGTGCTCGGCGACTTTGCGGTAATACTCCAGCGCCTCCTGCCGCGTCGGCTTCTGGTTGGGGCTGGAGAACGGAATGTCGCCGATCTCCAGCAGCTCCGGCGTGGTGAAGAAGGTCATGTTGCTGGGATAGTTGAACAGCGAATTGACCAGGCAGCCTTTGTCGATGTTGGTGACGCTCAGGCCTGCACGCTTGGCATCGATGCCGCAAGCCAGGCCAGTCGGTCCTGCGCCCACGACCACCACGTCGAACGAGAACTTCTCGTCAGCTTCGCGATCCATAGTTAACAGGATAGCCTGTTCTCTTTTCGCACTGGGTGCCCCGGGTCTCGCGCGGTTCGAGACCCGGGGACTGCGAACATCAGGCCCCCTCCCGCTTTGGGAATGAGCTTCGGGGAGGTTGTGGTGGTTAGTTTAAAGCGATTTCACGTCGGCAATCTCTTGCCATTCGATCTTGTGCCTGACTTTCAGAGTGTGATGGCAGCCGGATCGAGCGTTGAAGTGTCATCGGTGAGTTCGGCTGCAAGCTGCGCCTTCCGTTAATGTCGCTTCATCACCCTACAGACAGAAAGCATGACCGGACACAAGATCGCCTCAACCTCCACATATCACTAGCCAACGCTGCCTGGCAGCTATAGAATCCTGCCGGGCATCTCGCGGGGGATTTCGGCGTTCTTCCTGGCCGCTCCGCTTCGCTCCCAAGCGGCTAGAAGTCTACGTCTCTTCCTCTCCCACGTGCCCAATCGCGCGAGTTCTTCCGGGCCCCGAACGTCTGCAACCACCGCGAGGAGCACAAGCCGATGCGAGCCCAGCCGCAACCACTCATCTCCCGGTTTCGCACCCTTCTTCTGGCGGGAGCCACCGCGTTCCTGATAACGTCGGCGGCGCTTCCCTTGCCCGCACAGAATTCCGTTCCCCCAACGGCGCGCCAGACGGCGACCAAGCCGCAGTTCGCTGCGAAGCTGGCTCACGGGGCATCGCGCATATCTCATCCCGCCCAGCCGCACGCGAGCTACAAAAACCCGGCGGCTGCATTCGCCCGAACCGGGCGCGGCTGGATGCCGCAGGACAACGACCTCTACGACAACGGTCCCATCAACGGCACCACCGACGCCTGGACGATTAACTTCGGCTTTGTCGTCAGCGACACGATCGCCATCGCAGGCGGAAACGCCGTCAACGGGCTGACGTTTGGCGCCTGGGTATTCCCCGGCGACGTGCTCCAGATCGGTCGAAGTGCAGATCACCTCGGCTGAGTTCGGCGGCACCACTTATACCGATCAGGTTGTCAACTTCATCCAGAGCGGCTGCTCGGGCAACCAGTACGGCTTCAACATCTGCACCGAGACCGGCAACTTCGCCACCAGCGTGAACCTGGCAGCCGGCACCTATTGGGTGAACCTGGACAACGCGGTTGTGAACAACGGAGATCCGCTCTACTGGGACGAGAACAGCGGAGTCGGATGCACATCTTCCGGCTGCCCGTCGCTGGCCTCGGAGAATTCGGTGGGCACAATTCCTTCGGAGGCATTCACCGTCCTGGGTGAGACCATCTGCATCGCCCCAGAAGAGGAGAAGCCGGCGACCGCGGCGAAGGCGGTCACCGTTCCGCCATCCCCAACCCAGAGCTACCGAGTGATCTACAACTTTACCGGTGGCGGAGACGGCGGCAGTCCCTCAACCGGTTTGGTTATCGATGCTGCGGGTAATCTCTACGGGACGACCGGCGGCGGCGGTCCGCTCGGAGGAGGTACGGCGTTCAAACTTTCCCCCAGCGCTTCCGGTTGGCGGTTCAATCGCATCTATTCGTTCCCCGGCGTGAACGGCGGTCCCGACAGCACCCTCGTCCTCCGCGCCGATGGCACTCTCTTGGGCACAACCTATGGCGGAGAACAGAGCGGCGCGCTCTACGATCTATCTCCTCCCGGACACATCCCGCCGAGTGTTTTCAGCAACTGGATGGAGACCCTCCTGTACAGTTTCACCGGCGGCAGCGATGGTGCGCATCCAGGTGGGAGCCTTGTGCTCGACAGCTCAGGCAATATCTTTGGAACGACGAACACCGGAGGCGAGAATGGTTACGGTACGCTCTATGAGCTCACGAATAGTGGCTTGCAGGTCCTGCACGCTTTTCCCGCCTTCCTCGGCGACGGCATTACTCCGATAGGAGGAGCGGTCAACGGCCCTGATGGCTTGTACGGCCTTACCAGCCTCGGTGGCGGCAATCGCACCGGTACGTTATACACCACAGCAGGGGGCTACCAGGTCCTTCACAGCTTCGGGCCTTATCAGATCAGCGGCGGTCCGACAAGCCTGGCCGCCGACCAGGCGGGCAATCTGTACGGAACGGACAGCTTTCGCAATTGCTTTGTGGCAGGCGCGAACGTCTCTCAGTTCTCTCCACCGGGCTGGGACCCGGTGACGCTGATATCTTTCACAACCAATGTGCTTTCGTCCTGGGTGTCGACCGACGCCCTGGGGAATGTTTACGGCACAACGGATTTCGGCGGACAGAATGGACTAGGCAACGTATTCAAGCTGACCTGTTGCTGGACCTACACCGATCTGCACGACTTCACCGGTTATCCGACGAATGATGGCCTCCAGCCTGTGGCCAGCCCCGTGGTCGATGCCCAAGGCAATATCTACGGCACCACTCTGAACGGCGGAACGTACGGCTTCGGCGTGGTTTGGGAAATTTCACCGTAGCCGGGAAGCAAGGGGACTTCAGTGAGACTGTCCTCCACCATGGCTGTTCGCGAAATGACATTCCATTCGAGTACCCGAACAATCTTACGATTGACACTGCCGGCAACGTATATGGCACGGGAACAGACGGTGAGAACTTCTCCCGCAGCTTAGGTAGGGCGAGTCCCGGTAACCCGGAGTGCTTCAACAACTACATTTTCAAAACCTCGTACGACAGCAGTGGCTGGCATTATCAGGACCTCGACTTTCTGTGGTCGCCCGGCCTTTGCCTTATGTAATCAGCTCTGCTTTTTCACTACTATAGACTCAGGCCGAAATTTGGGCCGAGGTTATCCGTTTTGAAATTGCTCCAATTCGTTCTACTCTCCTCAGCGCTGAGTATCGGTGCTGTCGCTCAGTCGACTCCCATCGGCGCGAAAGTCGCCGGTCCATCCCAGCCTGCGGACACCAAGCCGACCAGCAAAGAGCAGGCGCGGCAGAAGTTCGTGTTGGACGTGGTGCATAGCGCGGTGGCGCTGCCGCAACCCGATCCGCAGGACCGCCTGCGCGTGCTGAGCGAGGCCGTCAACGTCGCGCAGCCTATCGACCCGAAGCTGGCGCAACAGTTGGCCCGCGAGGGTACGGCGCTTGAAACCAAGCTGCTGGCCGAAGGGCAACGTCCGGCCGCCTCCATGCTGGCCGGCGGAAACGTGGATTGCGCGTCGGCCGCTTCGTTCGTGCAAAGCCTGCCTCCCAATGCGGTCATCGATGCCGAGCAGGCGCTGATCGGCGCCATCACGTCGTGTCCCAAGCAGGTGGACGACGCGGCCAAGAGCAAGCTCGAAGCTGCCATGCAGCAGGGTGTGGTGGCCGGCCGCCCCATTCTTGCGCTCATGGACAGCGAAGGCATGAACTCGCCGTGGTCGCAGTCGATGTTTGTCAACATGTTCTCGTCGTTGCCGCAGGATGCTGCGCCGATGGCCAAGGAAGCGCCGAATTATGCCGCGATGTTTTCGCAGTTGTCGCCGCAGATGGACAAAGATGTGGTGAAGACGGCGGGAACAAAGTTTCTGCTGTGGCTGGCCACGCTGCCCGATTCGGCGCAGCGCTCGGTAGCAGTCAACCTGACCACCGGGGCATTGAGCGACGTGCTCGGGCCGAAAGCGTATCAGGAGCTGCTGCGCTCCGACGTCAGCTTGCAGCAGGTTGCCAACAGCGCGCAGCCCGACGCGTCGCTGCCGCCGCCCGACAATCCTGACGACACCGTCAACGTCCTGGGCGCCATGGGCAACACCGGCGATCGCACGCAGTCGCTCCAGGCGATGTCGCCGGCGAAGCGCGCGCGTGAAGCTGCGGCCAGCGGCTTTGCCAGCGGCACCTCGGGCGATCGCAAGACGGCCGACCATTACTTCGACATTGCATTTGCCGCTGTGGATGAAGTCTGGGCCGATCGCGGCGACTCCGGCGTGAACGCGCCGGAGGTAGTGCAGGAGGTCAGCGACGCGGCAGCGCAGGTCGATCCGGCCGCGGCCTTAGAGCGCTCCCAGCGGCTGCAGGATCCCTCGGCCGAAGCCATCAGCATGCTGGCGGTGGCGCGGGTGGTGAAGAGCCGGCCGTAGGGTACTCGCCGAGTCGCGTCAACTGCAGGAATCAGAAGATTGTCATCACGAGCGGAGGGAGGGATCTGCCTTTCGTCACTCGGAAGGAAAGCAGATCCCTCGCTTCGCTCGTGATGACAATCTTCTACTTTTCCGCAGCGGCTATACGAACAATCAAACCGATTGCGGTACGTGGCGAAGAGAACCAGAGGAACCTGGACAAGCATTCCTCCGTGTTCTCCGTGCCTCCGTGTTGAATATTCTGCCGCTTAGTTGCTGCCCGCGCTGCTCATCGCCGACGAGTCGAAGGTCACGCCGCTGTTGCTGTGCGCGAAGTCGATTTCGCTGATGCTGGCGGCGCCGCCATTGCCGTCGGTGGTGACAAGCTGGTTGTGCTCGGGCGCGTTGCTGAGCTGCTTGACTTGCCCGGTCGCTGAAGCCACTTCTTTTCCATTTTTCAGGAATTTCACCTGCGCAGTAGAGCCGCTGGTGTCGCACTTAACGTCATACTCGCCGGCGTGAAGCGTCTTCCCGTTCACTTGCGCGTCATGAAAAAGCGTGATGGTCTGCGACTTGGAGGCCGCAAAAGCGCCGATTGACAAGCTGAGGGCCAGGACAACGAGGGTGAAACCTGCCAGTGTACGAGTCATTCTCAATCTCCTTAATGACGATCGTTGCTGGCGGCCCATGCGCGTGATGGGGACTACAGCCGCGCCGGCGGGACACTTGCATTTCCCCGCGCGTGGCATAGAATGTGACACCGGGGTTAAACAGCAACGGGGACGCTTCCACGCCTCCCAAAGTTTGTCTCGCCTGGGCCGCCAAACCGCTGGCGAAACATTCTGTTTAGCCCCAATTGGTTTTGCACTCTGAACTGCCATCCGACGCACGAGCGCGACTGTCAGTTCCCTCTTCGCGTATACGTTCGCACGCGACTACAAAGTTCAACCGCGAAGCTTATCGCGATGTGGCTTGGACGAGCGGCTGATACGCGAGTAAGCGCAGCTTGTCCCTTTTCACCATTCTTATAGGATGAGTTGATTGATAATTCGATTCACAACGGAGCGCACTGAAGTGCATGGAATGTATTAAAGCTAAGAAACTTCTCGTGTCGCTGCGATCTCTGTGGCAATAAAGCGATCCGTCACGCGCTAATATGCAGTCGTCCCAAGCAAGACGTGCTACGGTTGCGCCGCGGCGCGCTGGTTCCAGCCATGCGTTCGCGCAGCGAGGTGATGTGCGCGAGATGGTGGCGCGAATGCCACGCGTACATGGCCAGCATGCGATCGAGAGTGAGCGCGCCGTGTTCGGGATGGTACAGCGTGCGTTCGAAATCGGACGGCTGCATAGCTTGCAGCAGGTCAACCCAGCGCGAATGCAGCGCCGCCAGCAAGATGCAGCGAAACTTCGACGGGCGTGATGGCGTTGTCGGCGAGCTTCGCCCATTCCGCTTCTTTATAGGGCTTGATGTGCGGCTCGTGTTCGGTGAGCGCGAGCTTGAAACGGACATAGGCGTTCATGTGGCTGTCGGGCACATGATGCACCACCTGGCGCACCGTCCAGCCTTCGGGACGATAAGGCGTGTCGAGCTGCTCCGGACGCAGGTCTTGCACTGCGGTCCGCATGTGGCCCGGCAGCTTCGCCAGCACCTCGATGTAGACGACGCGGTCTTTCGCGCTTTGCTCCTCCGAAGCTGGTGCGGTCCACTCAAATTTTCCGACGGGATAACGTAAATCGGTCATCACAGTTTCCTCAACCGATTCGTTCAAGAACTTGTCATCCCGACCAGATCCTGAGCGCAGTCGAGGGGGAGCGGAGGGATCTGCGGTTTCCGCGAGCAGCGTAGCACCGCAGCGTAGCTCCGCGACGGACTCGACTCCGCTCGGGATGACAAAGAAGTAAGTGCACGCGCATACGCGGGCCTAAAGACCCGCACTACCCCAGTACCCACTACGCTGCTACGTTACTCCAGCGTGCGCACCTGCGACGATGGCACCAGCTCCAGCGTGCACGGCGCTGGGCGCCGACGTCCCACATTGTACGACTGCCCGCCGCACTACGTGCGCCTGCGCGTTGGGCGGAAACTTCATTCCCACGTCGGTCTTCTGGATCGATCGGCGAAGCCCTTCAGATTGTCGTCGCCCTTGATGAACTTCACCTGCTCGACTTTGCCGGGCGAGACCAACAGATAAAACTCCGCCGTGCCCTTGTCGGATTTATTGAGAGCGACAGTGCGCTCGCTCGTCAGCTCCGGCCGCACCTTCGCCACTCTCGCATCAATGTCCTTCACACCCAGCGCAGTGAGACGCGTGCGTCCCTCGATCGACGCTTGTTCTGCCGCAGCCGACAATACGTAGTAGTGGATCGCGGCGTCGCGCTTGCCGCCCTTCTCCGCGATCTCGCCCAGGTGTTCGGCTTCGTCGCCGGTGCCGCCGGCCAGCCACGCCGGCGCGATGAATTTCTCGGCCGTATCCGGGTTGCCGCGCTTGAACTCGATCCATCCCTTCGTGTCCCACACCGAAAACAGCAACTGCGCCGTGCCCAGATTCTCCATGCGCAGATTGTCGAGGCTCACATCGCGCAACTGCGTCTCCATGGCATGGATGGCGGTGTCCGCATATTGGCTGGCACGGTCCAACTGCACGTTCTGCTCGGAGAGCGAATAGGCGATGTTGTTCCACACCAGCGGCGTGGCGCGACAGGCTGATCGCCTTGTCGAACGCCGCCATGCCTTTGTCGGTCTGGTTATTGCCGATGTACGCCTGCCCCAGCGCAATCTGGATCAGCGGATTCTTCGTCTGGAGCTCGACCGCCTTCTCCAGCTCCGGCACGGCGTCGGCAAACTTCTTCTGGTTCAGAAACAGCCGGCCGAGGTTGGCGTGCGCATACTGATCGAGCGGATTCACCTCGATCTGCTTGTGGAATTGCTGGATGGCATCGTCGATAGCGTCACTGCTGCTCGTAGGCCAGTCCCAGCAGTTGTACGCAAAGCCGTCGTAAGGATTGTTCTCAATCTGCTTCTTGAAGGCAGCGATGGCCTTGTCGGTCTGGCCGAGAGCCATGTAAGCGTCGCCCAGATCGACCCACACGTCCTTGTGCTTGGGATCCAGCTTGGCGACCCGCTGGAACAGGTCGATCGCCAACTGGAAATGCTGATTCTGCATGCGCCTGGATGCCGGCGCTCGAAGAGGTCGTCGGCCGACTGGTTGTCGTTCGCCGCGCAACCTGCGCTGCCGCCGGGCGACTGGTTCTCCAGCGTGACCTGCTGCGCTTCGTCCGCGCCTCACCACGCGCCGGAAGGCGGCGTAGTCTTCGGCGCGGCTCGCGGAATCTCCGACGTCAGGCACCTTCAGCGTGCGATGGCTGGTGAACTGTCCGCCGTCGAATTTGTATTCGAGTGATACTCCGCATAGTCGCGCTTCAGATCGACGCTGATGCGGCGCGTGCACCTTGTACTTCGCGGGAAACGTGATCTTCGCATCCGCCTGATCGTCTCGGATAGCGCCCAGCTTGATGGGCTCGTTCGCGGCGTTGTCGCTGCTGTCGTCTGTCTTCGTCTTCATCCTCGTTGGGCAAATCCGACCATGGAGCCAGCGGCAGCGCAAACTTCGACTCCGCCGCCGACCAGTCGAAGTAGTTGTTGGCGGTGACGTCGAAGCTCGATGGTCGAGCGGATGTCGGTCGTCGCTGGGGTCGGTGGCCTTCAGATTCGGTGATCTCGGCGCCGCTGCAGCTTGGCGCGCTGCAGCACGTACTCGAAGATGTCTTTCCAGTGATTGCTGGGCATGCGGCGCATGCCGTAGCGCAGCAACATCTCCGTAGTCGCCGCGCGCCGCTCGTGGTGATGTGCGCGGTCAGCTTGCCGGTATCGTTGACGCTGGCCTGACGATGGTTGGTGCGGTCGAACGCTTGGAACGGCAGCGTCGGCCGGCGTCCAGCACCAGCTCGGCGTTGCCGTCGGGAGGGATCGCCAGCGCCTGCTTTGTCGCGCAGCTGTGAACGACAGCATGCGGAACGGCGCGACGCCCGGTGTGCTGTCCAGCCAGATTTCTTTGCCGTCGACCGGCACGCGCGTGATGACGTGATCGAACTGCGAGGGCGACGGCACGTCGGGATCGAGCTTCATGTGCGAGCCGATCAGCACCGAGCGTCGAATGAAATCCCTCGGCGTCGAGCAGCGCGGCCAGCAGAGTGTTCTTGTCTTTGCAATCGCCGTAGCCGTTGGCCAGCACCTCGCTGGCGGCGTGCGGCTGAATAGCGTCCCAGGCCGAACGACAGGCTCACATAGCGGATATTGCGTGAGACGTAATCGTAGAGCGCCTTGACCTTCGCCATGTCGTCGGTCTTGCCTTTGACCAGCGTCGCGGCTTGGGCTTTCACGGTGTCGTCGGGCACGCGCCGCTCGCGCTCCAGCGCGCCGTACCAGGCACCCAGCTCTTCCCAGCTCTTGAAGGTGGTCAGTTGCGACCGAAGGGATGTCGTCGTCCGCTTTGCTGGGTTTCTTTTTCTTCGCCTTGGCGTCATGGTCGTCATCTTTCAGGTGGGAGTGCGTCCAGCGATAGATGCGGCGGTCGCCCTCGTCGGTGATCTTGGGATCGTAGCCCGGCTTGGTCTTCAGCTTGATCTGCCGCTCTTTGGGCACGTTGATCTCCAAGCTGCTCGTCGAGCACGATGCCCTTCTCCGCGAAGTTGAAGCTGGTCCAGAACTGCCCCGGCGAGGTCGGGCTGGCGATGGTGCGGACGAAGCGATACTCCAGCACATCGCCGGGCCGCAGCGACGGCACGCTGATGTGCTTCTCGTGGTAGTCGGTGTAGACCGGGCGCGTCGGGGAAGGTCAGGTCCTGGATCGCCGACTCCTGCGCGTTGACCACGGTGCCGTCGGGCTTGCGCACGCGCACGTAGGGGATCTCCAGCTTGTCGCTGAGCGCGCTGTAGCCGACTTTGAGCTGGCCCAGCGCCTGCACGCCGCTCTCGCTGACGATCTTGATTTGCGCGTCGGTCTGGATGACGCCGGTGCCATCGTTCTCGAAGCGCATCGACTCGCTGTAGTGCTCGACGACGTAGGCTTCCTGCGAGTAGTCGGGAGGCGTGGGCGCCTGCGCCGCGCCCGGCCTGCGGCGTGTCCTTCTGCGTGGTTTGGGGCGTTGCGTTGCCGCTGACCTTTGGCGCCGCGGCAGATTGCGGCGCGCCGGGTGAGGCCGATTGAGTCCCGTCTGGCCCAGCCGGCAGTGTCTCGGTGGCGCGCATCGGCGGAGGGGTGGTCTTGCCGGGAGCCTCTTGCGCCAGAAGCGTCGAAACCTGGAGGAGAACAACGAAAATTGCAACGAGGACCTGGGTCATAAGCAGCGTGGCTGGATGAGCATCCATGGTACGCGAGTGGCTGGAGATTGGCTATGCGCGGGGTCGGAGCCCAAGCGCCTGCCCTAAACCGGGCGAACGGTTCCGGGTCCGTTGTTTGGATTCCGAATTGGCGGGATAGTTTACGACAATGCCTGTGGCTGTTGAAAAACTCCCTGGTCGAAGTCGCGCTAAGAAATCGACGCGCTAGGATGCCGTATAAGCGATTTTCTCCGACCGGGGATACATTTCTGGTCACCCAGTTTGAGCCGGATTTCAGAAAAAGGGACTTTTTCAACACCCACGCCTGATTACGCCAATCATCTCAATGTCACCGACAAATGGAGCATCCTACGGTTATCGTAGTGTCATGAAATTGATGAGGCTCTGCGCTACACTTCTCGTAGGCACGGCCATGCTCTCCCTGGCATCGACTGCCCAGACAAGAAACGGGGCCACGTCTCCTGAACTCCAACCAAAGGAAAGCAAATCGCCCAGACCGGGAGCTTTCATCGTCGAGTACTGTGTCGCCGAGGCCGCTACGAACTCGGGTTACGAAACTGGTCCGCTTCAGATTGCTTACAGCGATGAAAGCCGATTTGTTGAAGCGCTTCCGCCTAAGAAGGAAGGTGCAAGGAATCAGGAAGGAATCTCCTACCCTCAACTAGCCGAGGATCGGCAAACGATTGGTTGGCTCGAAGATTACGACAACTGTTGTACTTCGTATGCAATTTCCCTCTCTCTTGTGGTGTTTCGGTCTGGATCGATCATCCAACGGATTTGGCCGGGGCAAATGATCTGGCAATGGATGTTTTTCGACGACAGCAAGTACGTAGGCGTAATATCAGGACCGACGCACGGAACGGACATAGGCGAATACAAACTTTACAGCGTTAAAACGGGCCGCCTTGTCGCGGAGGCTAACACCAATGCACAACTGCCAGCGCTGAAAGCCGATGCGCCAGCATGGGCGAAGAAATTAGACCAGAAGTTAGATCAGCCATCTCAAGCAGACTTAACCCCGCCATGCAAGAACTAGCTGTCTCGAAATCGCCATTTGATAAGTAATCCGGCTGCGGCAGGCCGTTTCGGCATAACTTATGAAATCGCCTCCCTTGAAAAAAGCCGCAAGTAATTGGAGAGAAAGGCGCGGTCCCATACCTTTTTTCATGCTTGCTTGTGACGGTACGCCGTCATGCTGACCTGATTACAACAGCTGTGGCGATATGTAGTCCTTCTTGTACACTTTTCACGATGAAGCGGCTATTCACCATCGCCCCGACCTTGCTCGTGTGCCTTATCTTCGTTGGTTGTAAGCGCACGATGTACGTCACAGAGCCGATGACTTGGGAGTGTGCGCCAGAGGAATATAAGCCCTCGTACGATGCCAGGGCCGACGAGTATGTGCGATTTCGCTTCGTCATGGACCCCCATTTTTTCGAGGTGCAATCCAGCAAGAATTTGTGCTCGGAGATGCGCAATGCTGCGCGGCCGGTAGTCAACGTCAAATTTGAGCTATGGGGTTATTCCCACAGGCTTCACGGCTACCGAGTAAAGTCCATTGACGGTCGACCGATCGAGCTGGTCGGAGGCTGGGGTAGTAGTGGCGCTAACGGCGGCTCCGGGCCTTCTCCCCTCAGTTCTGCGTTTGCGCAGTAGATGGCGTTATATCGCCTTATCACTAGCAACCTGGGGTACCGTTTCGGCGAGCGATGAGCCGCGACTGGCGAACCGTGTCATTTCTGTGTCACATTGAGCCGTGGCTCGCTTCACCTTCTTTGTGGGTAAGGGCGGTGTCGGGAAGACTACCGTCTCATCCGCCTACGCGCTGCATCGCGCTGCCGTAGAACCTCGCCGCCGCTTTTTCTTGCTCTCAACCGATCCTGCGCATTCGCTGGCTGACGTCCTGCAGGTGAAGGTCGGCGACCGCGCCGTGCGCTTGCGCAGCGCGGGCCGGCTGTGGGCGCGGCAGCTCGATGCCGACCGGCAGATCAAGCGCTTCCTCACGGGCGAGCGCGAGGACTTGCTCGCGCTGTTGAGCAAAGGCAGCCTGTTCACGCGCGAGGAGCTCGAGCCGCTGCTCGACACAAGTCTGCCCGGCATGTCGGAGGTCGTGGCGCTGCTTGCCGTGCATGAGCTGCTCGACAGCGACTACGACGAGATCGTGGTGGACACTGCGCCCATGGGCCACGCCATCCGCCTGTTCCAGATGCCCGAGCACTTCGCGCGATTTCTTGCCGTGCTGGAAACAGCGGCATCGCGCGATGAAGTCCTGGCGAAGCACTTCGGCGGCAGCGTGGGTCGCGCCGCGGCACTGGATCGGTGGTCGCAAATGGTGGAGCGCGTGGAGCAGGCGCTCTCGCGCGACCAGTCGCGGCTGGTGCTGGTCACGACTCCCGAACCGTTCTCGTTGAACGAAGCGGTCAGGTCGGCTCCTATGTTTGGGGTTGGCGATTCGAAACTTCGGATCAGCGAGATCGTTCTGAATCGCGTCGTGCCTAAAGCCGAGAATTGCTCTCGCTGCCGGAGGCAAGCGGCGCAGGCAAGCGCAGCACGAAGATTTCTGAGCAAGAAATTCGCGGCAGCAAAGGTCGCGGTCGGCGAGGACCCCGGCTGCCCCATCCTCGGGCTTGCGGCCTTACGAGCTTTCGGCGCGCACGTCTTCGCCACCAAGAAACTGCCGGCGGCCATCCGCGCGCGCCCGCCGAAGCACGCCGCTCTGGAACTAAAGCGTGCAACCTGGCCGCGCCTGACCACGCCGCTCACGTTGACCCTCGGCAAGGGCGGGGTCGGCAAGACGACGGTCTCGGCAGCTTTCGCCGTTCACCAGCGCAGCACGGCCAAGCGCGAGACAGTGACCGTCTGCTCGATCGATCCTGCGCCTTCGCTCGACGATGTCTTTCAGGAGGAGATTGGCGACGAGCCGAAGGCAGTGCTGCGCGATCGAAAGTTGCTCGCCGCCGAGTTCGATGCCGTCGCCCACTTTGAGCGATGGGCGGAACAGTTGCGCGCCCGGCTCGCCGACGCTATGAGCGGCGAGCAATCCGGCGTGCACATCGACCTCAGCCTGGACCGCAAATTCCTGCTGGCCTTGCTCGATGTTGTGCCGCCCGGAGTGGACGAAATCTTTGCCATCTTCCAGATCCTCGAGCTGCTGCAAGGCGGGGGACGCGTGGTGATCGACATGGCGCCGACCGGACATGCTCTCGAAGTTTTGCAAACGCCCGCGCGTCTGCTGGCCTGGACGCGCCTGCTGCTGAAGACGCTGTCGCGCTATCGCAAACTGCCCATGGCGCGCGACGCCGCGGTCGAAGTCGCCACGCTGGAGCAGAACGTTCGCGAGCTGCGCAACATGCTGCGCGATGCCGAGCGCAGCAGCGTCGTGATCGTCACCCTCCCCGAGCCGCTGCCCAACTACGAAACGCAGCGCCTGCTACAAGCGCTGACGGAGCTACGAGCGCCACTGTCCGCAATCGTTGTCAACCGCGTCCTGGCGCAGAACGAACAGTCCTGCCGGCGATGCAAGCTGGCCGCCGAATGGCAGGCGTTCTCGCTGGCGAAGCTCCGGCGTGAGTTGAGGGGCACAGCCGTTTATGTCGCGCGCGAGTTCGATTCAGCCATCGCAGGCGGCCCCGGGCTGAACCGCTTCAGCAGCGAGCTTTGGCAGCCCGCCGGAGCCAAGCGGCCATGATTTGTCATCCCGAGCGCAGCTGAGGGATCTGCGTTTCGTGACTCGGAGGGACAGCAGATCCCTCGCCTAGGGCTCGGGATGACAATCTTCTAGGTTAGGCCGATGCTTACGCGCTCGAACAGATGCTTATGCGCTCAAATGAGATAAAGCCCAGCAGCATCCGTTACAATTTCCCTGCTTCCTAGAGAAATGCGCGCGCTGACCAAACCCGCGGTGAAATCCGCAGCGACGGCGAAAGCCGCGAAGCGCCCCGCGCGCGTGCTCTACCTCTATGCGATCTCGCGCATGCCCAGCCGGCGCGCGCCTGCAATCGCCAGCGAGGGCATCGATGGCGCGGGCCCCGTCGAGGCATTCCGTGCGGGAAAATATCTTTGCTGGATCAGCCGCGTCAGCCGCCGCGATTTCGCCGACCATCTCACCGAGCGCATGCAGGACCTGGACTGGCTGGCTGCCGCCGGCCTGAGACATCAGCACGTGGTCGCCGAAATTGCCGAGAAATTGCCAGCCTTGCCGGCGCGCTTCGGCACCGTGTTCATCAGCGAAGCTTCGCTGGCGAAGCATATCGCTGAGCGCAGCAGCGCCCTTGACTCCGCCTTCGAGCGCGCGGCCGATGCCGACGAGTGGGGAGTGAAGGTCTTCGCCACTGCTGCGCCACGCCGCCGGCAAGCACCTCAGGCCAGCAGCGGCGCCGAGTATTTGAAGAACAAAGCCGAACTATTGCGGCCGCGCTCGCCCCGCAAAGTTGATCCGGAGGTGCAGGAGTTCGCGGCTGCGCTGAAGAAGTTGTCCGTCGCCGACGCTCCCGGAGGCAAAGCCAGCGCTGGCCAACCCGGCCTGATCTGGCACGGCTCGTTTCTGGTTCGCAGAAAAGATCGCGCCAGGCTCGAGTCGCTCCTGCAAAAGTATGCTCGGGAGTGGCGGGATGCGCGTCGCATCGATTGCAGCGGGCCTTGGCCGCCCTATTCGTTTGTGGGGGAACATGTCTGAGGCGAGGTCGCAAGCGGCGCTGGCTCTCGAGGACAACGGCGAAATTTCGCTGCTCGACATCCTCGACCACGTGCTGAACTCCGGCGTGGTGATTCACGGCAGCATCGTGATCTCGCTGGCGGGCGTCGATCTGGTTTACGTCGGCCTGAACGTGATCCTGACGTCGGTGGAAACCGCGCTGCGCAACATTAAGCCAGAAGAATTCCTTGTTCACCACGGAGGCACGGAGCCCACGGAGGGTGATTGAATTGACTTCTCTAGCGTGCTAAATAGCCGCGAAGTGGCGGCATGAATTTAGCCCGGGGCGCAAGCCCCGGGTCAGAACGAAAAAGGGCAGGAGCCGCGGAGCGGCGACACCTTTTCGAAGCGGGCGTAAGCCCGCGAGCTAACCTGATAAAGATCCTTAATGCCTGCTCTCCTCTACTGCATCACCCATCCAACCCCGATCGTCAACGTCGCAAGCGGCGTCTGCAACGGGCCGGTCGAGTCGCGGGAGATACTCGGCGTGCGGCTGTATTGGAGCAATATGGAAGACGTGCAGGCGTGCCTGGGCGAACCCGAGTCGGTGAAGCTGGCCGCGGTACAGTTTCATCAAGTGCTGCGGGAAATTCTGAGCACCACGACGCCCATACCCTTTCGCTTTCCCACGCTGCTCGATAGCAGTGACAACCTGGAGCAGCATCTTGCATCCGAGCAGGAGCTGTATCGTGAGGCCTTGACGCGCGTGGACGGCGCGGTGCAATACGAAATCACGGCCACATGGCCCGACGAGCAGCAGAGCGATTCGGCCACTCCCGTGAGCGGGCGCGAGTATCTGAAGCGGCGCCAGCAGGCGGCAGGCCGGACCGCTGCAGTTGAGAACAAGTTGAAGAGCGTGACGACGGACTCGGTCCGCGAGTGGCGTGGACGCCAGGAGCGCAAGAACTACCGCTGGTTCGCGCTGGTGCCGCGCGACTGCCGAGAGCGCTTCATCGCCTCGCTGCGAGCCGCCGGCGGATCCGAAGGCGTGCGCCTGCGCCTGAGCGGGCCCTGGCCGCCCAGCGAATTCGTCACCCCGCGAGGCGAGCGTGGATAAGCCAAAGCAACTGACGCCGAAAGATGTGGAAGCGACCGTCACCGAGTTGCGCCGCCAGTTGCAATCCAACGCGCAACAACCCGTGGAACACATCGACTGCACCCAGGAGACCATCGAGCAGGGCCTGGCGAAACTCGTGCTCGGCCTGATTGAATTGTTGCGCCAATTGCTGGAGCGGCAGGCCATCCGCCGCATGGAGGGCGGCACCCTTACCGATCAGCAGGTCGAAGACATGGGCCTCGCGCTGATGAAGCTGGAAGAAAAGGTACGAGAGCTGGCGGGCCAGTTTGGCCTGAAGCCGGAGGACCTGAACCTGGCGTTGGGGCCGCTCGGGAACTTGCTGGAATGACGCCGACTGAAGTCGGCGAGAGATAGTAACGCCTGCCTGGACGCTGGCCTGAAGGCCAGCTCTACCTGGGCGCGTTCTACTTGAACTCATTACGATACAATTTTCGCAGCCCTCAATGCCTGCACCCACCTCACCGGCGCACCTCGCGCCGACCTCTGTACGATCCGCAACTGCGCCGCAGTCCCGATGGCACGCCGCGTTGCGCTCTCCGTGGTGCATCGTGCTCATTGGCTTTGCCGTGCGCGTGTTGTGGATCGCGTTCGCACACACCTATCGCATACGCGCCGACGACGACAACTGGAGGTTCGGCTGGGAGGTCGGCCGCATTGCGTATTCATTGGCGCACGGCATGGGTTTCAGCTCGCCCTTCGGCGGCAACACCGGACCCTCCGCCTGGACCGCGCCCGTTTACCCGTGGATCGTCTCGATGGCATTCCGCGCGTTCGGCAGCTACACGCGCGCCTCGGCGTTCGCGCTGCTTACCTTCAACAGCGCCTTCGGCGCGCTCACCAGCTGGACCATCTATCGCATCGCGCGCCGCCTCTTCACTCCCACCGTGGCCATCTGGGCCGCATGGGTCTGGGCGCTCTATCCCGACACGATTTTCTGGGCGGTGAAGTGGATCTGGGAGACCAGCCTCGCAACCTTCCTGCTCAGCTTGCTTTTCATGCTGACGGTTGAAATGGAAGGCGATGCGCGAATCTCCTCCTGGCTCGGGTACGGACTGTTGTGGGGGGTTGAGGCGCTGACCAATCCCGCGGCCCTGGCGTTTCTTCCCTTCGCGGGGTGCTGGCTTGCCTATCAGCTACATCGGCGTGGCAAGTCGTTCCTCGCACCAGCCGCACTGAGCGCAATCGTTTTCTGGATGACCATCATGCCCTGGCTGGTGCGCGACTATGAAGTGATGGGCCATCTCATCTTCATCCGCGACAATGCCGGCAACGAACTGCGCATCGGCAACAACCCTTTGGCGGAAGGCGAATATGTTCTTTCCTATCACCCCAGCCAAAACGTGATTATGCTGCTGAGGTACACGGACATGGGCGAGTACGCGTTCTGCGTGGAGCAGGGGCGCCTGGCGCGTGAGTGGATCGCGGAGCATCCGGACAAGTTCGCCGTCATCACCCTGAAGCGCGTGTACTACTTCTGGAACGGAATTCCGCGACTCGCCCGCCAGCAGTGGCTTGCCGAGGTCAAGAACTCGCATTTCCTTCTGCTGTCGGTAGTGGGATTGGGGGGACTGCTGCTGGCCTGGAGGCGGCGCGTGCATGGCGTCTTCCTGTTCGCCAGTCTGCTGGCGTTCTATCCCCTCGTCTACTATATTTGCTTTCCGGAACCCCGTTACCGGCACCCCATTGATCCGCAGCTGATTATCCTGGGAGTCTATTTGGTCTCCGAAGCCCGCCCACGCAGCGCCGCCACAGGCCGCTCCGAAGAAGATCTTCCGGAGCCGGAGCAGGACGAAATTCTTCCCCAGTTTCATACTCTTTCGGTCATCATCCCGGTTTACAACGAGCGCCGCACGGTGATGAAGCTGCTGCGGGAGGTCGCGCGCCAGCCGCTCAGCCTTCACAAAGAGCTCATCATCGTCGACGACTGCTCCTCCGACGGCACGCGCGAGTTCCTGAAGGACGCCGACCTGCAAGCCGTGCTGGGTGCGGGCGGCGCCCACACCGTGAAGCTGGTGCTGCACGAGAAGAACATGGGCAAGGGCGCGGGCGTGCGCAGCGGCCTGGAGCACGCCGGCGGCGAGCTGGTGCTCATTCAGGATGCCGACCTGGAATACGATCCCCGCGACTACCCCGCGCTGATCGCGCCTATCCTCGAAGGCCACGCCGACGCGGTCTTCGGCAACCGCTTCCACTTCGGCTCGCACAAGGTGCCGCGCTTCTGGCGCTACGTGCTGAACCGCATCTTCTCCGCGATGTGCAACATGCTCACCGGGCTGGCCGTGCACGACGTCACCGCCTGCTACAAGGTCTTTACGCGCGACTTGCTGGTCAACATGCATCTGCACTCCAACCGCTTCAGCGTGGAGACAGAGATGACGGTGAAGGTGGCCAAGCTGGGGGCGCGCATCTACGAGGTGCCCATCGCCTATCACGGGCGCACCTACGCCGAAGGCAAGAAGATCAGTTGGAGCGACGGTGTGATGGCGGTATATGACCTGGTGAAGTATCGCTTTCGGGACTAGCCGCTCCCGAGTCATTTTCTTCCGCGTTCGAGCCGCAGCTTAGCGCTGTTGCATCGACTGCTGTGCCCGCACGAACGCGAAGTTGTCGAGGTGCACCGCGCCTTGAAAGGGTGCGTTAATATCGGCAATGGCGGCCAGGCAGAGGGAAATGAGGAGGGACAACGCGAATACCTGTACCCCATGCACACGCGTGCTTTCCGCGCCAAACATGCAGCACGACATGACGGTGAGTGCAGCGCCGGCCAGAAGCACGCACCACAGCACGCCGGGAAGCTGCGACGCATTTTGTAGCACGCGAATGCGCCGATGCTCGGTCAAGGCACTCAACTGCGAAAGTGCCTGGTCCTGCGCCGTCAGTTCGGTTGACGACTGAGGCTTCGCTGCCATCAGTGTCGTCCACATCTGCTCGTTGATGACTCGCGTCGCCTCGGGCGCCTGGCCTGCCGTCATGCGGGGCCAATCGTTGCTGATCGCCTCCTGAGCGTAGGAGCGCGCCAATTCCTTCAACTGCCCGCGCTGCGGCTCAGGTAGTCCTCCAACGAGCGCGTGAAAGTTCGCCAGTGCACCGGCTTCCTGGTCGAGATTCAGGTCGGCCGCGCCGAAATTGGTCCAAACCGCATACAGCATGAAGCCGAGGATGACAGCGTAGGTGGTGCCCAGGACATTGAGATGCCAGCCAATGATGTCGTTATGCAGGCGCCGTTTCGGGGCAGGCCAGGTGCGGTTGAGGCCGGCCATGAACAGCAGCGCGACGGCCACGGTGACGACAACCAGCAGGGCGTCCTCAAAGAAGTCGAGCATCGCAGTCCAAGTGAGCGGTTTCTGAGTTTACACGGAAAGTCCGGGAACGGATGGAAATTTGCAGTTAACCACACAGGCACCGAGATGCAGGCTCTCGTTTGGAGCTGTCCTTCGCTGTGCCCCCGTGGGTTTTGTTAGCCTTGCTCCCGTTTGTACTCGTCAAAGGCGTCCAGAAAGCGATCGATGTCCGGTTTCGATAGATAGTACGGCGTCGAGAGCCTGAGCTTCGAGGGGTCGCCGCCGCGGATGCGAATCTTCTTCGCCTTCCACATCCAGTCTTCCAGCTTCATGCGCTGGATTGGCGGCACATTGACCGTTGCGATCGCGCAGCGCAGCTTTGGATCCGGCGAGGTCCACGACTCCGCGCCGCGCTTCATCATCCCGGCGAGGATGTAGTCGCACAGCTCGCGCTGGCGCTGCTCGATGCGATCGATACCAATGTCATTCGCCAACTGAATCGCCGCGCGCAGGCCGTAGAGCGACGGCACATTCGACGAGCCGATGCGCTGGAAGCGCTCGGCGCGCAGCTTGGGCTCATTCCAGCCGGCCGTGACGATCGTGTTCCACACGCGGTCGATGACTTCATCGCGAACATACAGGAAGCCCGAACCCTTGGGCGCTTGCAGCCATTTGTGCGGGCTTGCGCCGTACATGTCGCAGCCGAGGTCGTGGAGGTTGAGCCGCATCATGCCGGGCACATGCGCGCCGTCGACGGCCGACAGAATTCCCTTCGAGCGCGCGAGCGCACAAATCCCTTTCGCCGGCAGCACCACCCCGGTGTCTGTAGTGATATGGCTGAAGAAGATGACGCGCGTGCGTGGCGTGATGGCCTCGCTGAACAGATTCAGCACCTGCGGCGTGTCGTTCACCGGCTTGGGCAGCGCGATCTTCTTCACCACCACGCCGTAACGTTTGGCCTTCAACTGCCACGGCTGCTCGCCGCCGGGATGCTCCTGGTCGGTCATCAGCACCTCGTCGCCGGGTTTCATGTCGAGGCCGTTGGCCACATAGCTGTTCGCCTCGGTGGCGTTGCGCACCAGCGCGATCTCGTCACGCGAGCAGCCGACAAAGGCCGCCAGGGGATCGCGAAACTCGTTCCACGGCCCATAGCCCCAGATGGGATAGTCCTCGGGATCGCTCTGGTCCATCTTCTCGGTGGAGTTGTAGGCGTCGAAGACGGCGCGCAGCACGGGCGCCGGAGAAGAACCCACTGTGCCATTGTTCAGGTAGATTTCGTCTGGAGGGATCAGGAACTGCTTGCGCAGCTCGGCCCAATACGCCTCGTCATCGGCGGCGTAGGCTTTGGGATTGGGTAGCGACGTGGGCGCATTCTGTAGCTGCGCGAACAGCTCATTGCGAAAGGCAAGCGCGGCGGCAAATCCCGCCCCGGCAGTAAGAAAACGGCGACGATCAATCAAGAAGCCTCCCGGGCGAACGCGCCATCTTACCAGCCCCAAGCAATCAGGGACATGTCATCTCTCGGGCCCGGTCATCCGGAAATCATCGTCAACTCACTCGCAGGGCATTGAGACCGGGACCGATCGGGCGCATTGTGCCGCTATGCGAAAGGTTGGGATCCCTCGGAACCCGCGTTGAAGGCGCCGGGGCCCAAACCTGCAGGCTCTCAACCGGAGCATAAGGAGGAGCAGCCATGAAGCACTGCGAATTCATGCAACCCCATCAACTCGAGACCTTCGCGCGCTTTCTGGAGGAGCATCCGGGGTTTTCTCCACTGCTGGTCGGCGAAGATGCCCTGGTCTGCGGTTTCCAGATTGGGGGCAGTCATGTGAGCATCACCGAGATGGAGAAGATGATCACCGCCCGTCCACAATTTGACCCGCGGCAAGCCGCGTACTTGCCGGCTCCGCCGGCGCGTTGGCGCGCGAGCGTTGAGCAATCGGAGGCGAAAGGGCGCACAGGTGAAGTCTTGCCTGCTCCAAGTTCCTCTGCAAATCGTCGCCACCATCTGGTGCCGTCGATCACAGCGACTGCAAGAACATTAGCAGCGCCTGCTGGTCCGCCGGCTTCAGCCACGAGAACCGCCGCTCAACTTCCTCGGCCTCGCCTTTGTGGCGATGGATGGCATCCACGACCGTCAGGGTCACGCCATCGTGCATCAGGCGCGAGCGCAGGCGGAGCCCCCAGAGCGGGGCTGTCCTGATCTTGTTGCGCGCGCACGCCATGTCGCGCGCCAGGTCGGCTGGCTTCTTGCCGTCCATGACCTCGTCCTGGAAGCTAACGCTGCATTCGGCGTCGTTGACGGCCGCTTTCTTCCTCTGTTCCGCCGCCGCGGCGTCCTGCTGGCCGAAGAACTTCTGCATCGTCCGCTTGCCGTAATGCTCGACGAAGGCGACAGTGATGCCATCTCCCGTGCCGACATTGTGCAGCAGGAAATCGCTATAAGGATGGAGAGTGCGATTTTCCACCGCATCGGGATGAAGTCCCGGTCCTCCCGGCGACGCGGGACTCTTCCCGCTCACGATCGTCTCCACGTGACAGCTTGCGCAACCGATCTTCGTAAACAACGCTTGTCCCTGCTTCGCCTGCGCCGTGGCTGCGATGACGTCGTCGCGCGCGGGCGCCTTCAGCGAACGCATGAAGCTGGCGAAGTGGTCGATGTCCTCCAGGTTGTTGTCGCTGGCGCTGGGCAGGCTGTTGGGCTCGGTGATCTTGGTCGGGTCGTTGTTGGGATTCGCCGTGGTCACCGGCGGATTGCAGATGGTCGTGACTTCATCCGGCTCCAGGCTGTTGGTGATGCCCATCTCGTTCAAGTACGCGTCGCCGGCGAAGAATAATAGGCTGGCGTGTTGGTCCTTCCAGCCGAAGCGCCCGATGCGAGGAGCGCCTTCGCTCGGCGGCACTGGGACATAGATCGCTTGCCCGCAAATCTTGCCGTGCGATGCCTGGCACTGATCGCGGCGGATCTTCAGCAAGGTCGCGTCGGCGATGGCCTCGACATAACCGTCGCCCAGAACATTCGTCGCCAGCCGCGTGGTGCGAATCGTCTCCGACGCCGGCACGTGCTCCTGGATTTGCGGACAGATGGCGCGGTCGTTCACCAGCGTGCGGCCGGTGATCACTTCTTTGCCGTCATCGATGGGAATCGCCGGATTCTGAAACTGCCCATGAAGAAGGTGCCCCACGCGCACCTCCATCACCTGGCTGGCAGCGCCCGTCACGGGAGTCTGATGACACTCGCGGCACGACTGCGCGTTGTAAATGGGGCCGAGGCCGTCGGGGGCGATGTGTTCGACCTCCTCGAAGTTCGTCTGATCGGCCGTGCGCCGCGCAGCATCGGAGAAGCCGTTGCTCAGGTTGTCGAACCCGGTGAGCGCTTCGGGCGGTTCTGAGGGCGCTTGTCCGTGAGGCTGCGCGGCAAAGCCCAGCAGCATCACGCACGCGAGGAGGACCAGCAGCAGAAGGCTGTGCTTCATGGCGGGATTTCCTTTCGGAGCAGTGGCGGGAACAAAATAGCGGCTAGGCAGGCTACCGTCAATCGAATTAAGCTCGCCAATGAGAAGGAACGGTACCCCAGGTTCGCCCCAGTGACGGGCGAAGGATTGCCAACTACGCTATGGCCGGCATTCGCATCGACAAATGGCTTTGGGCGGCGCGCTTCTTCAAGACGCGCTCGCTGGCGGCACGTGCTTGCGCGTTGGGCCGAGTGCAATATAATCGACAGCCTGCGAAGCCGGCGCGCGAGGTGCGCGTGGGCGACATGTTGCAGATCACGACCGACAGCGGCAACTTCGAAGTTAAGCTGCTGTTGCTTAGTGAGGTTCGTGGTCCGGCCCCGGTGGCTCACACCTTATACGAAGAGACCGAAGCCAGCCGCGAAGCCCGTGCCCAAGCGGCAGAAGAACGTAAAGCCATGCGCGACTTCGCTCCCGCCCCGCCCAGCCGTCCTTCCAAGCGCGACCGCCGCAGGATCATCCAGTTCCGCGGCGGACGCAGCTAATGCCATTAGCCGTGTGTACATAGGAGAGGGTGGAGCACGCCTTCAGGCGTGCAGCCTGCGTCAGCCTCGAATTGCGCTTCAGCGCCTGAGGTAATGACCTCAGTGGCTAAAGCCAGGGTGTTTCCAACTCCATCAGTACACCGCTGAAGCGGTGCTCCACCCAATAGACCGCAGGCGAGACATCGCTTCCAGCGGAGCCACACCCGCTTGACCCAATAGCAACAATAGAAATTATCAATTGGACTCTCGCCCCGGCATCGGACAAGACTGTGGCCCACGGAGATCGATTATGGGCCTCAGTGCCGTCCCGCTCTCGCAAGACCCCTGGTGGCGCACCATCAGCGAACCCACCTTCCTGATGTGTCCACCGGAGCAGTACGACGTGTGCTACGTGATCAACCCCTGGATGGAGGGCAACGTACAGCGCGCCTGCCGCAAGCAGGCCACGGCGCAATGGGAAGAGTTGCATTGCGCGCTGTCGGAAATCGCGCAGGTCGAATTCGTCGAGCCGCAGCCGGGCTCGCCCGACATGGTGTTCACCGCCAACGCCGGACTGGTGCACCGCGGCGTGGTGGCGCTCAGCAGCTTTCTTCATCCCGAGCGCCAGGGCGAGGAGCCGCACTTTCGCCAGTGGTTCTACGACTCCGGCTTCGGCATTTGCGACGTCCCTCGCGGGACGCCCTTCGAAGGCGAGGGCGACGCGCTGTTCGCCACCGACGGCTCGTGCCTGTGGGCCGGGCACGGTATCCGCACGCGCGAGTTGAGCCATCGTCAGTTGCGCGACACGTGGAAGATCGACGTAGTCCCTCTACGCCTGGTGGACCGTCGCTTCTATCACCTCGATACCTGCTTCTGCCCGCTGTTCGGCGGCTTCGTCATGTACCACGCCGCGGCCTTCGATGCGCCGTCGCTGGCCCGCATTGAGGCGCACTATCCGGAGGAGAAGCGCATCCGGGTTTCGCAAACCGACGCGCTACGCTTTGCCTGCAATGCCATCAACATTGGGCGAACGATCGTGCTCCCCGAGGTCAGCAAGGAATTGCAACTACGCCTGGAGTCGCTATGCTTCCGCGTGGTGCAAGTGCGCCTCACCGAGTTCCTGAAGGCTGGGGGTGCGGCCAAGTGCCTGGCCCTGCGCATCAGCGAGATCGACGTGACGCATCGCGCCGACGCCACGTGCGCCACCCTCCGCCGTCTCTCATCCGGCGACGGCCTGCGCCCAGCATGCATCGCGGGCTAGGGACAAGCAGTTTCGAGTTTCAAGTTTCAAGTTGTGAGTTTCCAGTTTCAACGGCGCCGCTTCCCTCGTGGTGTCATCCTGAGCGGAGCGACTGCGCGACTACCCTGACAAGCGCGCCTTATGCGCTTGGCGGGGTAGTTGCTCGGTCGCGGAGTCGAAGGACCCCTATCACCAAGGCAATCTCCCCTTTCCAGTGGCGACAAGCCGCCACTTCGCCCCCGTTCTGCGCTATAACATCTCTATGAAGAGAGCTGCGCTCGCTTTGCTGCTGTTGCTTTCCACCTTCGCCGCCGCGACTGACACCTACCGCCAGGGCAAGATTCTCAAGTGGGAGAACTCCACCTACGCCGCCAAGAAGAACGAGGCGAAGAACTGGGTCGTCTACCAACTCCAGACCGAAACCACCACCTACTCCATCGCGCGGCAAAAAGAAACCAAGCCGCAGATGCAGGCGGGCGAAATCGTCCGATACGAGCTCAAGAAGAAGGACAAGGTGGAGGTGATCGACGCTAAAGACAAGAAGCGCGAATACCAGATCGTCGGCCAAAGTGCTGCGCCGGGACAGTAATTCCAACAACCGTTGTCAGTCGCCAGTTGTCAGTTGTCAGACAATCTGCAACGCGAACTGACAACTGACTACTGAATCTTAATCAGCTCAATATCGAACACCAGCATCCCGAACGGCGCCTGGTTGCCCTGATACGCCAGCCGCTCGGGAATCCAGAAGCGCGCCTTTTCGCCTTCCACCATCAGTTGCATTCCTTCGGTCCAGCCGGGGATGACGTGGTCGAGCGGAAATGTTGACGGCGCGCCGCGCGGCAGCGAGCTGTCGAACATCCTGCCGTCGGTGGTCCAGCCGGTGTACTGCACGGTGACGGTGTCGAACCTGGTGGGATGGCGCGCGCCCGTGCCCGGCTCGAGCACCTGGTAGGCCAGTCCGCTCTTGGTGCGCGTCGCGTCGGCGGGAGGCGCCTTCACGTTCGCCGGTGCGCGCGTCGGCAGACCGACGAGCGTCACGTCGAAAACCAGTATCCCCTGCGGCTTCCCCTGCTGGCCTTTGTAGGCGAGCGACTCGGGAATCCACACCCGGCGGGTTTCGCCCACCTCCATGAGCTGGACGCCTTCGGAGAGGCCGGGAATCATGCGCTTCAGGGGCAGCGTGGCCGGCTTGCCACGCGCAACCGAGCTGTCGAACATTTTGCCGTCCGTCGTCCAGCCGCTGTAGTCGATGGTGACGACGTCGTCTTTGCCGGGATGAACTTGCTCGGTGCCGGGCTTTAGCACTTTCGACGCGACCCCGGACTTGGTTTTCGTGGCGTCGGCCGGCGGCGCGGCCACGTCCGATGGGACGGGAACCTTCGACACAGGAGTCTGGGCCACGATAGCGAGCGTGGCGGCGAGGAGAAACGCAATAACGCGCAGAATTGGCATGTGTGCATTCTAAACGCGAGGTTTCGTTCGGTTGATTTGCACGCAAGCTCGGGAAGCGCCAGACCGAGATCCACCGACCCTGTGGCACAATGGCTCGCACGTAGCGGGAACGCTGCCGTATCACGATGCCGACTCCGGAGAATCCCCTGCCTCGATCCATGTCCACGTTAGCCGTCGATGACAGCCCCAGCGCCGTGGCGAAGCTGGCAAGCATCGGCGTCAGTCGCGCCGGCCTGCGCCGTTTTCGCCGGATCTGGACTGCGTGGATGGTCATCGCGACGTCGCTTCCCTACTTGTGGAGCTTCTTCACCCGGCCGCCGGGCTCCCGCTACGCGTGGATCCTTCCTCCGTTTCGCGACGACGCGTACGGCTACATGGCGTGGACGCAGCAGGCAGCGCACGGCGCGTTGCTGTTCAAGCTGAAGTTCACAGCGCTGCCGCAGCAGGCGTTCCTGTTTCAGCCGTTCTTCCTCGTCTGCGGATGGGCGACCCGCATCTTCGGGCGCGAACCTCGGCGTCGTGCATTTGGTCGCGAAGGAAATCGGCGTCGTGCTGTTCTTCCTGCTGTTCTACCGCTACAGCGACTACCTTCGCCTGAGCGCGTTCCAGTCGGTGGTGGCTTCGGTGCTGGTGGGCATTTCGTCCGGGCGTTGGCGGCGCGATGGCGATGCTCTTCGGCCGGCATGAGCCGCCCAACATCTCGGCCGACCTGTGGATGCCGGAGGTGAGCACCTACTGGTCGCTGCTGTGGAACCCGCTGTTTCCCTGGTCGCTGGCGCTGATGCTGCTGGCGATCTACTGGCTGGACCGCGGCACGCGCGAGGCAGAGGACGCGCGATCTGTGGCTGGCGGGATTGGCGGCGGGAGTTCTGGCGCTGATTCATCCCTATTCGCAGCCGCTGCTGCTGGCGTTGGCAGTGCTGCTGATCGTCGTGCGCAGGGTGCGGGTGCCCCACGTTCGTCCATCGTTTGGGCTAACGTCGGGCCGTCGGCCGCACTGCGGATATTTGCTGCGCTACGTGCTGCCGCTCGCGCCGTTCGCCGGCTACATCGCGGCGCTTTCGGTGTGGCAGCCGCTGGTGGTGCAGCACAGCGCGCACGGCTGCGATGGACAGCCCGTCGCCGCTGTTTATCTGACGGGCTTTGGACTGCCGCTGCTGTCTGGGCGGCGGGCTTGGCGGTCGATCGCGGGCGATGGATGAAGCGCTACTGGCAACTGGTCGCGTGGTTCGTATTGTCGCTGGCGCTGGCCTATGCGCCGCTGTGGTTCCAGCGCAAGCTGATCTTCGGCGCGCAGATTCCGTTGTGCATTCTGGCGGCAATTTCCTTCGACCTGCTGCTGGCGAAGTGCGCGAGCGGGAAGACGGCGAAGCTGGCGCTGGTGGCTGCGACTGTGGTGCTGCGTTCCGTTGCTGGCGTTCACGCCGGTTTACCTGCATGCGGGTGCTGAACGAGAGGTGCGAGCGAATGTCGACGGCGTCTACTACATCAGCCGCGACACGGATGCCGGACTGAAGTATCTGAAGGAGCACAGCGATCCCGACGACGTTGTGCTGGCCACGATTGGCGACGAGCCATCTGATTCCAGCGGACTGCGGGCAACACGGTGCTCTGGGGACATTGGGCGATGGCGGTGGACGCCGACGAGCGCGAGGCGTGGTCGCAGGATTTGTTCGAGCATCCGCAGAATTGGAACGACCCGGCGCGAGCGCAGCGACTTCTGGGGTTCAGGCGTGAAGTACATCTTCGCCGACGGCATTCTCAAGGACGGCATCGAGAACGCGAACTACAAGTGGCGCGTGATTCTGAAGGATGCGGACGAGGTGTTCAGGAATCGGAAAGGTAGTGATTTATCGGCATCGCACCGCGTCTTGACCGCGCTCCTGGCGCTCAGTAGATCACGATGTCTCCGGCTTGATATCCATACGGATAAGGTGAACCGGGAAGAGACGTCAACTGACCGCTCTGGAAACTGTAACCCTCTAGTTGCCCGCTCCCGCACGCTACACAGATGGTGTAAAAGAAGGAGCCATCTCGTACGATGCGCTCAGCGGGCATTTGCCCGGGATAGTCGCTTTGACTCAAAGAACCTCCCATGAAGTTAAGTACGGCGAGGCCTCCCCCGTCGCCAAAAATGCTGGTACCGTGAAGGGCGGCGATCAAGTATGACCCGGATGAATCCCACGCCAGATCATACAAAGCGGCAAATTGACCGTGGGGGTTTAGCATCACACTGAATCTCTGTGAGGCTGGGGTCAGCGTGCCATCGCTCGCTATTCTGAAAATCTGCACGGCGAGCGAGCTGTACTCCCACTCCGCCTGGTAGTTGCCGTCTGGCGACACCATGGCTTCTTCCGGGCATGCATCGGCTGGCAGGTTGTAGGTAGCAGTCAGGGTGAGCATCCCATTGGGAGCCCGCGAGTAGGAAAGAATCGTTCCGTTTCCTCCGTTCGCACATGTCGGAACGAATGCCAAAGTTCCATCCGGCGTAAATGTCATGCGGGCAGGACTGTACCCGTTTGCTAGGCCACTCAGATCAGGCACGGCGATGCTGCCGGACATGAGCAGCGAGCCGTCGGCCGGGTAGATGAGAGCTCCCTTGGTGCCGTTCCCGTCGATGCAGCCGGACAAGTAGAGGTTCGATCCGGTGGGGTCCACCGCCGGCAAGTAAGCACAGGTGCCATCCGGCAGCGGAGCGCTGCTGCTGGAGATACCCAGCGAATAGTCAGGATTAACGATGAGCGATTCCACTATTGTGGGCGGGCCGCCATTGGAGTTCGTACTCAAGAAGATCAAAGGTAAGGTGGGCGAAGAGCCAAAACCAAACGGGGTGCCGTTGATGGCCAGTTCCGGACTAGAAGGCAATGCCGAAAGCGAACCGTCGTTAGCGATCTGCACTCCTGTCCTATCGGTTCCATAGAGGGCCGCGCCTCTCGCTGGTGCTGGGCTGATGGTGACGCTCAGGTTGGTCGTTGTTGCTAACGTCGGCGCTCCGTTATCTGTGACCTGCACGGTGAAATTCGAGGTGCCTGTGCTCATCGGCATTCCAGTGATGAGGCCGCTGGTTGCATTCAGAGTGAGGCCACTGGGCAAATTGCCTTGCGTGATTGACCACGTATAAGGCAGAAAGCCACCGGTCGCAATTAGTACCGTCTGGTAGGAAACGCCGGGACTGCCATTGGGCAGCGAAGTGCTCGTTATTTGCAGTGGTGCGGCGATGGTGATCGCAAAGTTGCCGCTGCCGCTGGCTCCTGCCGAGTCTGAAACCGCTACGGTCAGGGTGCACGGGGAGCAGGGCGAAGTCGGCGTGCCCGATAGTGCGCCGGCCGGGCTCATCACCAGGCCCGGAGGTGGACTCGCGGCGCTCCAGGCGTACGGCGGCGTGCCGCCGGTTGCGGTGAAGCTTGTGCTATAGGCAACATTGACCCGCCTGAGGGCAAAGGGGATTGCGTGGTGATTTGCAGTGGCGGGTCACCAGAAGAAGGGGCGTGGTTAGAGGAGCCACATCCCGCCAGAATGATTGCCAGAGAAAGACACACACCGAGGGAAAGTGCCAGGGTCGCACGCATGGGAACCTCCGCCTCGCCCCAACACGCTTACTATATATCAGCAGCAACAAAGGTCAACTGCCAAGTCAGATCAAGGACGCATAGGGCAGGAATTAAACAAAGCGAAACCTATCGATATCAAACAGGAGCGTGAAAAATCGGCCGCGCGCGCTAGAATCTAACAAGGACAACCTAGTGAGCGAAGCGCGAGTAATTGACGAGCACATCCCCGAACTTCCGGGCGACGACCTGATGTTTCGTGTTGCCGGGACGTCGTATCCGCTTTGGTTCTGGAGATCAGGTCGCACCTCCATCGACCAGATCAACGCCGTGTTGTCGCATATTGGAAAGTCGTTCAGCGATTTCCCTCGTGCCCTCGACTTCGGTTGTGGGTGTGGTCGTATGATGTTGCACCTGCACGATGTCGGAAAGACGGCTGAATTGTTCGGTGTCGACATTGATGCCGAATCCATTGCCTGGTCGCAGCAGCATATACCCTGGGCGAAGTTCTCCGTGAACCAGGGCCTGCCGCCACTGGAATTTCCGGACGAACACTTCGACCTGGTTTTCAACCACAGCGTCTTTACGCATCTCGACGAAAGCTATCAAGACGCGTGGCTGCTAGAACTGGAGAGGATCACCACGCCGGGCGGAGCGGTGATTCTGTCGGTCTCGGGAGAGCATGTATTTGCCGAATTTGAAAGAAAACTGGCGGAATCGGGCCGGGACTCGCAGGCTTTTCGCGAGATCTTCCACAACCGCGGTATTCTCTTCATCGCCGATGACGGCATGGTGAACAGTCCCTTCCCGGATTTCTATCACACCACTTTTCACGCGCCATGGTATGTGTTCGAACGTTGGGGCAGTATCTTCGATCTCAGGGCTTATGTGGTCCGCGGAGACCTCGGGCATCAGGACCTTGTGCTGCTGACGCGGCGGGAGGAAAGAGTCGGGACCGTGCCGCCGCTTGCCGATCTTCCTACGAAGCTGAACAAGTCGCGAACCGAAGTTGCACAATTGAGGCTATCGTTGCGGGAGTGCGAGCAGGAGAAGCAGTCCTGGCGCTCGGCCGCGGAGAAAGCGCAATCCGATCTGCACAATGTCGTATCCAGCCGCTCCTGGCGGATCACCGAACCTCTGCGCGACTTTATGTCACTCTTCCGAAGCAAGTAGCGCGGTTACGTGCTCGAGCACTTTCCCGTGCCATGGCAGGCGCGGGAGCGTGAGGCGCAGTTGCCGGGCTCGGCCAACTCGCCGTCGGGGCCGATGCAGGTCTGGGTGAACATGCACCAGAAGATGCCGTCGTTGGTGGGCGGCACCGTGGGATCGGGTTCGGCCTCGATGAACTGGCCCTTCCAGCGCAGCGCCGAGCAGAGGTGCTCGCGGTCGGGGTCGAAGCGTTCGGCGTCGAGGATGAGTGTCATGCATGCCTCTCGGCAGTTGTCGGTTGTCCGCTTCCGGTTCTCAATGCCTTGTAACAGGGTACGACTTCAGTCGTGCCGAGCAAGGTCGTTCTACGTTGTTTTAGCCGGCTTCAGCCGGCGACATCGCACCGCAATTGTGACGCCGGCAAGCCGGCTAGACAAACAAAGAATGTCGTTGGTCGGCACGAGTAAACTCGTGCCCTGTTACAAAGCATAGCCATTGCGCCTTTTTCAGCGGCCGGTGAAGTCGTATCCCGTTACAAAGCTGTCGAAGCTAGCTCGACCCACTATCCAGTAACCACGAGCCCAATGGCCATTTGCGCACCCAGCGCTCCAAGAATAGCGCGTTTGACCGCGACCCTGGCCAGCGTGATCTTGTACTTGTTCTGGCTGAGCGGCTTGGCCCCGGCGAGCGCGGCATTCGCGGCCGCCATCGCGTTCTTCTCAGTGATGTTCTTGCCGGCCAAGGCTTGCGCTGCTTCCGGTGAGACCCACGGAATTGGCGCAACGTGCCCCAACACCACGCGCGCGCTGCGGACCGTGTTGCCGTCCATCTCCAGCGCGGCGGTTGCGGTGGCGAGCGGCCAGTCGAAGGCGGCCTTCTGCCGCACCTCGTAGCTGGCGACCTTCAGGTTCTGCGGCCGGCGGGGGAACGACCAACTCCATCACGATCTCGCCGGGCTTCAGGTCGTGCTCCAGCTCGTTCTCCGCGCGCGGGATGATGAAAAACTTTTCCAGTGGCAACTCGCGCACCCGTGCCGGCCGTTCGCTGAGTAAAGGCGGATCTTCGCTCCATAGGCGATCAGCACCGGAGCGATGGTCGATGGGCTGACGAAATATGCCGGGCCGTCGTTGCCGAGGACCGCGGCGTAGCGGTTGTCGCCTTCGACGACCATCGACTTGCCGTCTGGGCGCCTTGGGCATCAGGCCCATGCCGTTGCGGAAGTACCAGCAGCGCGGGCGCTGGCACATGTTGCCGCCGATGGTTGCGAGATTGCGAATCTGCGGGCTAGCGGCTTCGTTGGCGGCCTCGAGCAGCGCGGGATACGCGGCCAGTTCCGTCCTGGCATCGGCGAGTTCAGCGATGGTGGTCAGCGCGCCGATGCGCAATCCGCTCCGCGGCTGGTAGCTGATGCCGCGAAGCTGCTCGACCTGCTTGATGTTAACCAGCCGCCGCGGCGTGATGATGTAGTCCTTCATCAGCGCCAGCAGGTCGGTGCCGCCGGCAAGAATGGACGCGTTGTCGGCAAGCAACGTTGACACTTGCTCTTTGCTCGTCGCGCTGACGTATTCGAAAGCTTGCACGGGGGCTCCGGAGGCAGAGCGACCCTTCAGGGTCGCGTCAAACGGGGTCGTAAAAAGGATGCGGTAGTCATTGTAAATGACCACCGTATCCCAAGGAATGATTTTGCGCGGGCGGACGCGACGCTAAAGCGTCGCTCTACCTTACGCTCCGCGACCGCCTTGGAGCTGCGCGAACGTCGTGCGCAGGAACTTGTGCGGGTTCACCGGCGTGTCGTGAATGCGGACTTCGTAGTGCAGATGCGGCCCGGTGCTGCGGCCGGACAGGCCGACGTAGCCGATCACTTGGCCCTTGTGTACCGTCTGCCCATCAGTCACGGCGAAGCCGGAGAGATGTCCGTAGCGCGTTGAGACGCCGTCGCCATGATCGATCTGCGATCATGCGGCCATAGCCGTTGTAGAAGTCGGCATAGGTGACGATGCCGTCGGCTGGCGCCAGCACCGGCTGGCCGTAGCGGCAGGAGATGTCGACGCCGGAGTGGAACGCGCCTTCACCGTTGAACGGGTCGATGCGCTCGCCGAAAGCGCCGGTGATCGGTCCAATGACCGGCCAGAGCGTCGGAGCGTTGGCGGCGTTGGTCCACTCCGACAGGGTGGCATTGTGAGTCAGACCCATGCTCAGGCCGGCCGTCGCCGCGCCGGTCAAGGCCGAGCTGCGCAACGCGTAGAGCTGGTCCATCGAGTACTTCACTTCGTTCGGGCTGGACCGGGCCTTCGGTGGCCTTCATCAGCTTGGCGTTCGGCTTCAGCCCGTAGATGACGGAGACTTCATTGGCAATGCGAGCCCAGCGAGGCGACCTGGATGTCCTTCTCGTGGTTCACCTTCTCCAGCTGCTGGTAGCGCGTCTGCAGCGCGGTCTTCTCCGAGCCGTAACTGGTTGAAGCTGGCCACCTTCCACAGCATGCGGGCATACGAGCCCGCCATGCCGGTAATGGTGAACATGCCGATCAGCGCGCCGGCAAGAAACACGTACAGATAGTGAATGGGAATCGGGATCTTTCGTAGCTGGCCTTCCGCATCGCGGGCTACGAAAAGAATATAAAAGCGTTTTCGCAAATCAATAACCCTCAGTTAGTAATCTGGCTCCGGGGATGATGCAAACGGCTATGAAGGTCCGGAACCATGAGCCTGACCGATAACGAACATCGGGTCACCGGGACGCCGCGGGCTGGCGGCTTCCCTTCCCGGCCAAAACTGCGATGCCGGGTGATTCGGCTGGAATTCGGGAGCGACATGAAACCGTAACAGAGGGCGTAAAGCCATGTCAATGAATCTGACACAAGCTTGTACCACTTAGGCACCGTACATAAAGGGATAACCCTCATTTGCTAGACATTATACGGTTGGTTAACCCGGACTTAACAAACCTGCCGCGTATCCTCCTGGTTGCAATTCGTTTAACGTATATTGACGCTGAATTCTCGCGGGAGGGTGTCTGCCGCTGAAAGAACGCCAGCTTATCGGGCGCATTCGCCGACAGGCCGGACGGCTTCGCCGGAGCGCGGGAGTCGGCATCGGCGACGATTGCGCCGTCTTGCGATTGCCGAGGGCGACGAGGCGCTGGTGACGACCGACTTCAGCCTGGAAGGCATCCACTTCCGGCGCGGCGTGGCACCCGCCCGACGCTGTGGGGCATCGCTGCCTGGCTCGCGGGCTGAGCGACATCGCCGCCATGGGCGGCACACCGCGCGCGGCCTTCCTCTCGCTGGCGCTTCCTGCCGAGATCGCAGCAGAGTTGGGTGGATAAGTTCCTCAGTGGACTCTTGAAGCTGGCCAAGAGGCACGCAGTCGTGTTGGCCGGCGGCGACACGGCTCAGTCCCCAGACGGGATACTGGCCGACATCATTGTGCTCGGGTCGGTCCCCGCGGGCGAAGCGATCCTGCGCTCCGGCGCAAAGCCCGGCGATCTCATCTATGTCACCGGCAATCTTGGGGCAGCGCTGGCGGATCTGACTCGCCTCCAGCAGGGAGAGAAGCTGCGGCCCGCCGCGCATCGCAAGCACTTCTATCCCGAGCCGCGAATTGCAGTCGCCCAGTACCTGCGCGAGCACAAGCTGGCAACAGCGATGATCGACATCAGCGATGGGCTCTCAAGCGACCTGAGCCACATCTGCGAGGAGAGCGGTGCGGGAGCGGTGATTTACGCTGGCTCCTTGCCGAAGGCGGTGCGCGGCGAACAGGGCCTCCAATTCGCGCTGCATGGTGGAGACGAGTACGAGCTACTTTTCACAGCCCCGCCGCGTTGCCGCATACCAAAACAGATTGCGCGCGTGCCCGTCACGCAGGTTGGCGAGATCGTTCGCGGCAAGCGGATGAAGCTGGTTTTGTCGGATGGAAGGAGCAAGCCGCTGCTGGCGCGTGGCTGGGAACATTTTCGCGGCTAGGGACCGGGAGAACCCCTGGAAACGCTTGCTGGTTCGGTGTAGAGTTGGCAGCACTCCAGCACGAGGCGAAACCCCACTCCCGAGGTGAAGCCATGACCCGCCTGCTACACCATCTCACGCAAAATTGTCGCAAGCGCCTGCTTCCGCCGGCGATGATGTGTGCCTTGCTGTTGGCGTTGGTGCCATCGGCGCAAGCCCAAACTTTGACAGTGCTTCACAATTTCACCGGCGGTCAGGATGGGAGTTACCCGGAGGCGGCGCTAACGCCGGACCGCGCCGGCAACTTATATGGCACTGCGGCTTTCGGCGGCCTCGGCTATGGCACGGTTTTCAAATTGACTCGCCGAAGCCAGGGCTGGGTCTTCAATGTGCTGTACCGTTTTCAAGGTAGCGACGGCGGCGACCCCATGGCGCCTCTCATTTTTGGCCCGGATGGCGCTCTCTATGGTACGACCAGCACCGGTGGCGGCGGCGGACGCCCGTACGGCGCCGTCTTCAGTCTCCGGCCGCCGCCCATGTTCTGCGCGGCCGTTTCCTGTCCCTGGACCGAAACCATGCTCTACGCTTTTACCGGCGGCGTGGACTCACAAGCGCCGGAGGGCCATTTAATCTTCGATCCGTCCGGCAATCTTTACGGCACAGCCTTTGGATATTTTGTCGTAGATGAAGGCGGCTTGGGCGGCTACGCGAATGGCACGGTCTGGGAACTGGTCCACTCCGGCGGCTCGTGGACGTTCAACGTGCTTTACGGATTTCCCGGCCCTCCTGACGGAGCCAATCCCAATGGAGGCGTCATCTTCGACCGCGCCGGCAATCTGTACGGTACGACGGTACATGGAGGATCGCAACGCTGGGGAAGTGTATTCGAGTTAACGCCGTCCGGATCCGGTTGGTCAGAGCAAACGCTCTACAGCTTTCCCGGGAATAACCAAGGCACATTCCCGCTCGCGGGACTGGTTGCGGACCAGGCCGGAAACCTCTACGGGGCCACGTTCATCGACGGCTGGGTCTTCGAGTTGACACCGTCCGGTGGCGGCTGGAACTTCAGCAACATCTACCAACTTCCGGGAGGAGTGGGACCGCAATCCGATCTCACGATTGATGCGCAGGGGAACCTCTACGGGGCGAACCCGGGTACCGGCAATCAGACGGGCAACATATTCAAACTCAGCTACTCCAATGGCACCTGGCGGTACGCCGACCTACATGACTTCAGTGGCGGTGACGGTGCAAGCCCGACCGGAGGGGTGATCCTTGACGCGAGCGGCAATCTATATGGCACCACAGCCGAGGGCGGAGCTTTCGGCTATGGCACAGTCTGGATGCTCACGCCATAACAGTAGTGGCTAGTGGCCAGCGGCCTGATAATCCGCAGACCACCAACTTCTTGCCACTAGCCACTGAATACTAGCCACTGTCTTTGAACAAGTCCGCCCACGACGAGTCGAGATTGTCCCAGCGGGCGCGCTCCAGCCAATTCGCCTGCGAGTCCGGCAGATAGAGCACGCCGTGGCCTTCGGAGCAGACCAGCTCCGTTCCTGACCAGTCCAGCAGAACGTACCCGGGGGCGCCGATGGGAATGGGCGTCCCCAGTCGGCGGAGGCAAACGCGGCAGCGGCGCTGCTGATCGCGTATGGCCCAGGAGAGTGGCGCAAGTGAAAGCACGAGGAACACCCACAGCCCGACGGCGTTGGTCATCGGATGAACCGAGCCGTAGATGGCAATGGAAAGATGATGAACGAAGCTCCAGGCGAACAATCCGGTCGCGACTAAAAGCAGAACCGTCTTGGCGACGAAGAAAGACCACCAGTGCAAGCGGTCGCGCAGCGAGACCGGCGCGCGTCCCACGCCGCCGCCGCGCGCACATACGATGATCATGGCGCAGGCCACCGCCAGCAGCACGAGCAAAAGATAAGTGCCTATATAGCGCCGAAGCTCGGCCGGGCCCGAAGTCACGGTCAGCAGCGAAGCCGGAAATACATAGCCGGCGTTCTCGGTAACGTCGGCGAGTTCGGTTTCCACCCCGCGAGTGGTCGCGCCCGGCGCGGTGCGCGCGACAGCACCGATGCGCTCGATGAAGTTCGAGTACGGCGGCTGCGCCCAATCAAGCAGCATCCATGCCGAAATATCGGCCGGCAACAGACGGAAATTATGGGGCAGAACTCCGATGATTGTTCGCGGATAACCGTCGAGCACGACCTTATGGCCGACAATCGACGGATCGGCGCGGAACTGGTATCTCCAGATCTCATAACTGAGTACAGCGCAGTCGATGCAGGCGTTCTCGTCGCCTGAGCGGAAGGTACGGCCGATCGCGGCATCGAGTTGCAGCACCTGGAAGAACTCGGATCCCACGCGCGCGGTCAGCACTGGGACGGTGCGCTGCTGCGTCTGCAGCTTGCCCGCAGCCCACGAATAGGGCGCGACCGCCGTCAATAGCTTGCTGCCCTTCCACGCCGCCGCGAGGTCGAGAAGCGTCTCCGTGCGTACGCGGCGGAACTTGCCGTCGATGCTGATGATCTGCACCTGCTGAGGATTGGGAATGGGCGACGACAGCAAGGAATGCAGCGTAGGCACAATTCCGCTCGTCGCCGTCAGAAGCACGGCGGCGGCGGCAATCGCGATCAAGGCAAACGATGGAGAGCGGCGCACCCGCTCCCAGCGCGCGAAGAATTGCTCGCGGTCATAGCGCAGCCAGAATGCCGCCGGAAACGAGCTCCAGCAGAACCGGGCCAGCTCCAGCTTGTTGCGGCGATTGAGGGAGCCGCTTTCCTCCAGGAACAGGCACCAGTGCCAAACCTGTTTCGTCCATGCCATGCGCCAGCGGGTTCTCGCGTCGGCGGGCGCAACCCAGCTTGCCAGCCAGATGATCGACCGGCAAGCGGCAAACGTCCTGAGTGCTGGAGAGGGAAAAGGCATAAGTCACTGCTACTGCTTAAGATGAGCAAATCGGCTGCGGGGCGCGAACAATTGCGCCTCAGCAGGGCGCCTGGCTCACTCAGCTCTCATTTCGACGCCGTCGTCTTTCCATTGGTAGCCGCAGGCGTCGCAACTCCAGTTGTATTGGGGGTTGGCACCGGCGCGTTCCCCACCAGTCTGTTCCGGCTTTTCGCTGTCCTCAGTTTCCTGCTGCTCGTCGGTCATGTCGGAGTCGAGGCCCAGGAGCAAGATCTCCGTCGAGTGACACTTTGGGCAGTGAGCGGAATAGTCTCCTTCTTCTTTCTCTTCCCTCTTTCCGAAATGTACGGAGAAATCTTCCAGCAAGTAACGGGCGCGCTTCTCGTCTTCTTGGAGCACCCTCACGTCGACGGAATTTTCATTCGAGAATCGCACGCGGTCCACATCTTCGATGACCTGAGGGCCGAAGCGGCAGAGGACCCCGCCCTGGTTAAGCTTCTTCTTGACCCATTCGGCTTGCTCTCGATTGTCCACCACGATAGCGATTCGCAGGTCGAGATCGGCCGCATCGAAATCGTCGCGGACGCCTCGGGTAGCTTCCGGCTCTTTCGGGGTCGGCGCCAGCCGCACCACGAGCTTGAGATTCCTGTGCGCGATCTCCGCATCCAGCGCCTGCTTTGCGACATCCGTCAGATCGTAGGCCTCGCCGGCAACGGCCTCAAGCTCCTCTTCACTCATGCCGGCGTAGAGAGATTGCAGTCGCCTCCACTCCTGCGCGGTGTCGATCTCGGCCATAATGGCCCAAGATGATATGTCAGTTGTTGCCCGTCGCCAAGTCTCGTTTTCCCTACCGCTAAGTGCTCTTGCAAAAGCGTTCTGTTCGCGGTATAAAGCCTGACAATCCCGTTGTGGCACTCTGAATGTTCGATCTGCGGACCCGTTCCGAGGACCTTGGCTTGGCATTGGCTTCGCACTTGCACGAAATCGCTTTTGTAATGAAGTGATGTCAGGCGATTGACACATCGGCTGACAGTTTGGTCACATGCACTCGCGACCCTCGAACTCCGAGCGTGCCAGGCCGAACGGCTGCAGAACGCCGTTGCGCTCGGTCGCATGGCTCAAAGCACTCGCGGCAGTCGCCTTTGGCGTTCCCGCCAGTCTATTGGCGCTCACCGCTGAACCATCCCCTACCTCGATCTTCAGCCCCGTCTCTACTCCGGCGCACGACATCTACCACCTGTCGCTGTTTGTGCTGTCGATCTGCCTGGCAATATTCGTGGTCGTATTTGGGCTGATCGCTTATGCTGCCGTGAAGTTCCGCCGGCGTCCGACTGACGACGATTGCGAGCCGCCGCAGATCTACGGCAGCAACCAGGTCGAGCTGGCGTGGACGGTGATCCCGATCCTCATCGTGGTTGTTCTCTTTCTCGCTTCGGCGCGCGTGATTCACGCCGTGGAAGACGCGCAGTTCCCGCCCGATACCATTGAGGTCACAGCCATTGGGCACCAGTTCTGGTGGGAGTTCCGCTATCCGGGATATGGCTTCGTCACCGCCAACGAACTGCACGTGCCCGTAAGCTCTTCCGGGCATTCGATGCCTACGCACATCACGCTGCTGTCGGCTGACACCGACCATAGCTTCTGGGTGCCGAGGCTGGCGGGCAAGATCGACCTGATCCCCAACCGCCGGAATGAGATGTGGATCGAGCCCCACGATGTGGGACATTACCTCGGCCAGTGCGCGCAGTACTGCGGCGTGCAACACGCCAAGATGCTGCTGAACGTGATGGTCGACAGCCCTGAGGACTTTCAGAAGTGGGTGGACGGGCAGAAGGCGCCTGCCGTGGCATCGGAGCAGGTCGCAGCCGGGCGGCGCGTCTACGAAACCAACGCTTGCGTCAACTGCCATACGATCGCAGGCACGGATTCGAAGGGCATTTTCGGGCCGGACCTGACGCACCTGATGAGCCGCACCACCATCGCCTCTGGCGCCGCTCCCAATGACGCAAAGAACCTGACGCTGTGGGTCGAGCAACCGGATGCCATCAAGCCCGGATGCCTGATGCCCGCAATGCAACTGGACCAGCAGGACGTAAACGCGCTGGTGGGATACTTGATGACTTTGAAGTAGGCGGAAAGACCAATGGCTGACGCCCGACCCATCGTCCCAACTATGCCGCCCTTCGCGGTCGCGCCGGAGCGCGAGGGCACGCGCCCCTTCGTGCAGACGCTGCATGACTGGATCGTCACCGTCGATCACAAGCGGCTCGGCCTGATGTACTTCAGCTACGGCATTGTCTTCCTGGTGATCGGCGGCATCGAAGCGATGATCATGCGGGCGCAGCTCGCGGTCGCCAACAACCATCTGGTCTCGCCCGAGACCTTCAACCGCATGTTCACTATGCATGGCACCACGATGATCTTCTTCGCGGCCATGCCCATCGTCTTCGGCTTCGCCAACTATTGTGTGCCGCTGATGATCGGCGCGCGCGATATGGCGTTCCCGCGCCTGAACGCCTTCGGCTTCTGGATGAGCGCGCTGGGCGGCATCATTCTGTACTTCAGCTTCGTCGGCGGCTTCGGGCTTTACGGCGCGGGCAGCGCGCCCGACGTAGGCTGGTTCGCCTACGCGCCGCTCACCTCGCAGGCGTTTTCGCCGGGACACAGCACCGATTACTGGATTGTCGGCCTGCTGGTCAGCGGCGTCGGCAGCATCGCGACCGCGCTGAACATCATCACCACCACGTCTTGCATGCGCTGTCCGGGAATGACGCTGCGGCGGCTGCCGCTGATGGCGTGGCTGAACGCGACGTCGGCGTTCCTGGTGCTGGTTGCGGTTTCGCCGCTGACCGCCGCACAGCTCATGCTGCTCATCGACCGCTACCTGGGCGGGCATTTCTTCGACACACAGGCGGGTGGCTCGGCCGTCATCTGGATGCACTTCTTCTGGATCTTCGGCCATCCCGAGGTTTACATCCTGGTGCTGCCGGCGTTCGCCATCCTCTCCGAGGTGATTCCGGTCTTCTCGCGCAAGCCGATCTTCGGCTACAACATCATGGTTGCGGCGACGCTGGCCATCGGCTTCATCAGCCTGAGCGTGTGGGCCCACCACATGTTCACGGTCGGCATGACGTCCTACGCCAACGCGTTCTTCGTGGCCTCCACGGCGGCGATTTCGGTTCCCACGGGTATAAAGATCTTCAATTGGGTGGGCACGATGTGGGGAGGAAAGATCAGGTTCACGACGGCGATGCTGTTCTGCGTCGGCGCGGTGATCCAGATGCTGATTGCGGGACTGACCGGCATCATGCTGGCGGCTGCGCCTTTCGACTGGCAGCTGGGCAACTCCTACTTTGTGATAGCTCACTTTCATTACGTGATTCTGGGCGTCATCGTCTTTGCGGTGTTTGGCGGCGTGTACTACTGGTTCCCCAAGGTCACGGGCCGGATGCTGAGCGAGACGCTGGGCAAGTGGCATTTCTGGCTGTTCGTCATCGGCTTTCATCTGACGTTCGACTTCATGCACATTCCCGGCCTGCTGGGCATGCCGCGCCGCATTTATACCTATGAGGCCGGCCGCGGCTGGGAGGGCTGGAACATGATCGTCTCCATCGGCGTCATCTTCCAGGCGCTGGCCATCCTGGTGTGGGTACTGAACGTGATCTGGTCGCTGTACAAGGGCAAAGCTGCGGGCAACGATCCCTGGGACGCCTGGACGCTGGAGTGGGCGACAGCCTCGCCGCCGCCCGCGTATAACTTCGCCGAGATTCCGGAGGTGCGGAGCCGGCGTCCGCTGTGGGACTTGAAGCATCCCGAAGATCCGGACTGGAAGTACGAGTAACGGTGGGTGGAGCACCGCTTTAGCGTGCACTTTAGGGATATATAGAGAATGCCGGCATAAGCCGCTGAGGTTAAGAGCTTACCTCGGGCGCTAAAGCGCGCGAGTTAAATCACTGGAAGGATGCACGCCTGAAGGCGTGCTCCACCCGCAGAGGAGAAGATCTTGGCAGCCGCGACCATCGCCGTTCCGCATCACGAAATGCCGCCCTTCGCGCACTACCGCGGCAAGGTCGGCATGTGGTGCCTCATTATTGCGGAGTCGTCCATCTTCAGCATCTTCGTAGTCGCATACCTCTACTACGCGGGCAAGAGCCTCAGCGGCCCCACCCCGGCGCAGGTGCTGGACGTCCCGATCTTCGATTCGATTTGCCTGTTCTCCAGCAGCTTCACGATTGTGCTGGCGGAGAAGGCGCTGCACGCCGGCAACATCAAGCGCTTCGGGCTGTGCTGGTTCCTGACCATCGCGCTGGGCGTCATCTTTCTGGTGGGAACGGCGCGCGAGTGGTACAGCCTGATCTATCACGACGGGCTGACCATCAGCACCAACCTGTTCGGCACGACGTTTTATTCGCTGGTCGGGCTGCACGCCTTTCACGTGATCATCGGGCGTACCGGGCTGACGACCATCATGCTGCTCACATTGTTCGGCGCGGTGAAGCAGGAGCACTCGCCGCGCGTCGAGTGTCTTCGCCATGTACTGGCACTTTGTGGACGCGGTGTGGGTAGTGGTGCTGTCGGTGGTGTACTTCATTGCGCGGTAGGTTGTTCGCGAGAACGCGATTCATGAGTGCAGAACCGCATACCGACGCAAGGCCCGCGCCGAAGGGCGTCTTAGTGCCCGCGCCGACGGCGTGGCCGTTCACGCTGGCCGTCGGCAGCGCGCTGATTCTGGCCGGGCTGCTGACCAATGCGTCGGTGAGCGTGCTGGGGGCGATCGTCGCCGTCTTCGGCGCGGTTGGCTGGTTCCGCGAGGTGCTCCCGCACGAGCACGAGGAGGTGCATGCCGTCTGCGTGCCGACGAGCCTGCACCCGTGCATCCCCCGCGACGGTTGCGCGCATGGAGGTGGCGCCAAAGAGGTACCGCGCGCTTAGTTGCCGCTGAAGACCTATCCCGTTGTCGGCAGGCGTGAAAGGCGGGCTTGCCGGGGGCGTGGCCATGGCGATCCTGGCGATGCTCTATGGCGCTCTTCGTCTACCACAGTGTGTGGTATCCCATCAATCTGCTTGCGGGAAGTCTGTATGCGCCGGCGGCGATGCCCTCGACGGAGGCGCTTATGCACTTCAACTTTGGCTGGTTTCTGTTCGCGCTGGCCATGCACATCACCATGTGCCTGCTTGTGGGACTGCTTTACGGCGCCATGTTGCCGATGTTGCCGCGCAGCCCCGATCGTGCTGGGCGGAGTCATCGGGCCGCTGCTGTGGACAGGCCTGCTGTACCACATCATCGGCTACGTCAATCCGCTGACTGGACGCGCGCATCAACTGGTGGTGGTTTGCGGTTCGCAGGCGGCGTTCGGCATTGTCGCCGGGCATTGTGGTCGACGAGCCAAAACAAGGTCTTGACTGCCGGAGAACATTCCGCTTGCCATGCGCGCCGGCATCGAAGCGCCCGGCCTAATGGAAGAGCGCGAGAGCGAGGACAAGAAGCGATGAACACTCGCGCTCGTGCATTGCTTGGTCGTCCGTGTGCGCTGCTGGCGCTGGCTGGCATGCAACCTGCCCGGGAAAGCCCACACCGCAGACATCGTGCACCGGCCCAGCGATAATCTCGATCCGGTCGTGCTGTACAAGCAGAACTGCGCCGGCTGCCATGGCGCTGACGGCAAGCTCGGTCCGGCGCCGCCGATCGGCGATCCGCTGTATCTCGCAATTGTCGACGACGACACGCTGCGCAAGGTCGATCTCGAAAGGCCGGGCGGGCACCCCGATGTCGGCGTTCGCGCAAAGCGAAGGCGGCATGCTGACCAGCAAGCAGGTCGACGCCATCGTACAGGGAATCCGCCAGCGCTGGGGCAAGCCGGATGTCCTACAAGGTGTGACAGCTCCACCTTATGCCGCCAAGAGCTGCCGGCGATTCGCAACGAGGGCGCGAATGTTTTTGCGACTTACTGCGCGAGTTGCCACGGCGACCAAGGCAAGGGGTCCGACAAAGTGGGATCGATCGTCAATCCGTACTATCTGACACTGATCACCGACCAGGGCCTGCGCACCATCACCATCATCGGGCGGCCTGACTTTAATGCCCCTGATTGGCGCAACAACGTGCCCGGACATCCCATGAACGACCAGGAGATTACCGATGTCGTGGCCTGGCTGGCTGCGCAACGGCCGTCGGGAGTGGTGACGGCAACACCTGCGTCATCTTCTTCGTCCGGAGGGCAGCAGTGAGCGACCAGAATGTTTCCCGGCGAGAGCTCTTCGTGAAGATCGGCCTTCTGCTGAACGGACTCGCCGCCGCTTGTGCTCGCCACTGCCCGTAATTGGATATCTGCTGGGGCCGGTGCTGCGCGCCAGCGACGGACGCTATCGGCAGTGGATCGATCTTGGCGAGCTCGACGAATTCCCCGAAGGCCAGACGCGGCTGGCCAAGTACAAGAATCCGATTTCCGAACGCGTGGGATGGCGAGACCGACAACATCCCTGCTGGGTGCGCCGCGTGCAGGGTGAGAAGTTTCAGGTCTTCGCCATCAATTGTGCGCACCTGGGGTGTCCGGTGCGCTGGTTCGCGCAGTCGGGGCTGTTCATGTGTCCGTGCCATGGCGGCGTGTATTACCAGGATGGCGTCGCGGGCTTCCGGACCGCCGCCGCGCGGACTGTTCGAATATCCCTACAAGGTTGAGAACGGCCACCTGATGATCGAGGGCGGACAACTGCCCACGCTGTCCACGCAGGCGAGCCTCAAGGAGCGGAGCGACGGATGTCAAGGCTAGCAAGAAGATCGGCGACTGGTTCGAGCAGCGGCTGAAGGTCGAACCGCGTGCTCAAGGAAACGATGGAGCACCCCGTTCCGCGCCGGTCGGCCAGTTGGTTTTACGTCTTCGGCAGCGCCGCGCTGACGGTCTTCATCGTGCAAGTTTTCACCGGCATCATGCTGGCGCTCATCTATGTGCCGTCCGCGGCGGCAGGCTTGGGACAGCCTGCAGTATCTGAATCACGGCGTCACGCTGGGCTGGTTTCTGCGCGCCGTGCACGGCTGGGGATCGAACTTCATGGTCGCCATCGTGCTCATCCACATGGTGCAGGTGGCCTTGTTCGGCGCGTATAAATTTCCCCGCGAGCTGACCTGGATCATCGGCGTCTTCCTGCTGCTGATGACCCTGGGCATGGCCTTCACCGGACAGGTGCTGCGCTTCGATCAGGATGCGTACTGGGGGCTCGGCATCGGCGCGTCGATCTGCGGACGTGTCCCATTCATCGGCGCGTGGGTCGTCCAGCTTGCTGTTAGGCGGACCCATCATCGCCGGCGATACGCTGTCGCGGTTCTTCGCGATGCATGTCTTCGTCATTCCCGGGCTGTTGATCGCGCTTGGTTTCGCTGCATCTGCTGATGGTGCTGAAGCTGGGCATCAACGAGTGGCCGATGCCTGGCCGGCTGGTGCGCCGCTCGACGTACCTGCAAGAATATGCGGAGATGACGCACAAGGATGGGATGCCGTTTGTGCCGGGCGCCATCTGGAAGGACATGATCTTCGCGTCCGCGGTCATCGCCAGCGTTCTGGTGTGCGCCGCGGTATTCGGGCCGTTCGGTCCCAGCGGACAGCCCGATCCGACCATTATCCAGACCGTTCCCCAAGCCGGATTACTTCTTCCAATGGCTGTACGCGCTGCTGGCGTTGCTGCCGCCCGCGATGGAGACTCCGGCTCTGTTGATCGGCCCGGTCATTATTCTCGGCTTCTTGATCCTGCTGCCGTTCTTTGCCGGCGAAGGCGAGAAGAGCTGGAAGCGGCGCCCGATTGCGGTGGTGACGATCCTGCTGGTCGCGGTTTCGCTCGGCACGCTCACCCACCTGGCCAGCTACACGCCTTGGAGCCCGATCATGGATGCGTGGAGCGGCGATCCGGTGCCGGTGCAGTATCTGAATGGACGCTCGCCGTTGGAGCGACAGGGCTCGGCGGTTTTCCAGGAGAAGCAGTGCCGCAATTGCCATTCCATCGGCGGCTCAGGCGGGCAGCGCGGCCCGGCCCTGGACAGCGTCGCGGTGCGAATGACTCACGCCCAGCTGGTGCGCCAGGTGGTGCAGGGCGGCGGCAACATGCCGGCATATGGCAAGCAGCTCAATCCGGCGGAGGTGGCTGCCCTGGTGGCGTTCCTGGACACGCTGCATCCGCCGAATCAGACAGCCGGCCCGCGATGCCGCACGAAAGAGGGCGGCGGAATCGCAGCCACCGCACCTCAATCCCGCCGGGCACAGAAATAGCAATCGCTGAAAGCGTCTCCGCGAGCAAACGAAGTCTTCGCGAGGAAATAACTTCGCCGCGAGCAAACATCACCGGCGCGAGCGCCAAGGTTTGTAACAGGGCACGTCCACGGTTTGTATCAGGGCACGTCTTTAGACGTGCCGCTGCATCAGAAATGAAACTGGGCTTTAGCCCCTGCCGGCTGCGTGCAGGGGCTAAAGCCCAGAATTTGTTACGTACCTTGCGGCACGACTGAAGTCGTGCCCTGATACAAACCGTGTTAGACAGACCTATCGCGCGGCCGCGGCCTCCGGCACCTCGTAGATAGCTGTACCACGGTGTCGCAGCCTTCAGCGCGTTGTTGACGTTCTCGATGTTCTTCACGCCTTCGTCCTTCAGCCACGCCTCGAACGCCTTGCCGCCCTGCTCGGCGTAGACCGGGATGCCGTCCGTCCAGGTCGCGCGTCCGCAGAGCACGCCGTTAAACTTCACGCCGGACTCGGCGGCATACTCCAGGTCTTCGATGAATTCGGGATTACTCACGCCCGCCGACAGATAGATGAACGGCTTGTTCGTCGCGGTCGCGGTAGCTGCGGAAGTGATCCATGGCTTCTTTCTTGGTGTAAACCTTCGTCCCCTTGAAGCTGCGCGCACCCTCGACGTACTGCATATTGATCGGGATCTCGAGCTTCAGCACGTCTACGCTATACTGGTCCTTGGTGAACTCCCGCATGTAGCGCCTGACGATATCGGGTTTGATCTTGGCGTACTCGGGACTCTTCTCGTCCATGCCCTCTTTGTAGCCGACGATCTCGAGGAAGAACGGAATGTCGTTGGCCCGGCACTCATCGCCGATGCGCTCTACCCACGCGTGCTTCACGTCGTTGATCTTCTTGGGTCGTCATCGGGTGCGTAGTAGAGCAGGATCTTCAAGCAGTCGGCGCCGGCTTCCTTCAGGCGCTTCACGCACCAGTGATCGAGCAGGTCGGGCAAGACGGCCGGGCGTCTGCTTGTCATAGCCGGTCTTCTCATAGGCCAGCAGCAGGCCGGAGCTCTTTGGCGCGCGCCTTGGCCGCGGGCAGTCCCCACTCGGGGTCGAGCAGGATGGCGCTGGCATGCTGGGTCAGAACTTCGCTGACGAGATCTTGAACTCTTCCAGTTCGTGATCGCCGGCATTGGGCCCGAGCCTTCTTCAGCGAGCCGCGCTGGTCCATGGCGGCGGCGGCAATCACTCCGCGCTGGTTGGAAACATCCTTCATGCCCGCAAGTTTTCCAGGAGTAAGCTTCATGATGAGACCTCCACGGGCGCGATGGCCCGGATTGAAATGAAGGATGGGTACGTAGTCCGGCAGAATACGACAGGCAGGCCGGAACCACAAGACAAAAGATTCTAAACGAAGCGAGGCCCGGGGGCGAGAAGCTGGCGCGAAAGCCGCCCTTATATACTGCGTCTGTTTCAATTGCGTAATGTTCCATCCACTGCTCACCTCCAAAACAGCGTTGCGGTGGCTTGTGCTGCGGGTAGGGCTTACCGGCGGCATCGCCTGCGGCAAATCAACCGTGGCCGAGATGCTGGTGCGGCGCGGCGCGCGCATTCTCTCGGCTGACAAGCTTGCGCACCAGCTCTACGCGCCGGGTGCTGTGGTTTACGACGAGGTGGTTCGGCGATTCGGCCGTGCAATTTTGGATGAGGATGGTTGCATCAACCGCGCCAAGCTGGCGGCCGCCGTCTTCCCCAACCGCGTTGCAGAGCTGAATGCCATCGTCCATCCCGCCGTGATTGAGGCTCAGGCTCGCTGGATGAGCGAGGTCGAACGCGAGGACAAATATGGCATTGCGGTGGTTGAGGCAGCATTGCTCCTAGAGGCAGGCGCCCAGCAGGACTTCGACAAAATCATCGTCGTCACGTGCCCGTCGGAGCAGAAGATAGAGCGTTATGCCGGGCGCACTGGCCTGACGCTCGAAGCAGCGCGGGCGGAGGTGGAGCGCCGCAGCGCGGCGCAGATGAGCGATGAGGAGAAGGCCTATCACGGCGATTACGTCATCAAGAACTCCGGCCCGATTGCGGAGCTCGAAACGCAGGTAGAGAAAGTCTGGAACGAACTACAGACTGTCTCGCATGAGCAATGACAACGTAGACCATTTATCTGGGAATTTCAGCGGCGCCACATTTTCTTGATTGTCATCCCGAGCGGAGCCCGCTTCAGCGGGCAAAGCCGAGGGACCTGCGGTTCGCGCGTCGGGGATTGATGGCGCTTGGCGAACCGCAGGTCCCTCGGCTGCGCTTCGCCCCGCTCGGGATGACAATCAAATTCGGATACGTTCCGGAGGACAATGAGCGCGATGAAGTGGGGCTTCAGAAGATCTTCAGATAAATGGTGAGGTATTTCTTCGGATTCTGGCGCACCGCCTTGATCAGGTCGCGCGTTTCCACCAGCAGATCGTTGGTGTTGTTGTACATCGCCGGGTCTTTCAGGAATTTGCCGGCGCTTCCCTTCCCCTCGTCCAGTTGATCGACAATGTTGTTCAGCCGCGTGACGGTATTGTCGATCTTGCGTGCCAGCGCCTCATCCTTGGCCAGCTTGCCTATCGTGCCTTTCCCGGCATTCATGTCGGCGACGAGCTGGTTCGCATTGGCGACCATCTTGTTCGCGTTATCGTACAGCGAGGGATCTTTGAGGAACTTGCCGACGGTGCCATGTCCGTTGTTGACCTCGTCGATGATCTTGTTCAGATTGTCGACCGAGCCGTTCACCTTTTGATAGAGCTCGTCGCTGTTGATTAGCTTCCCGATGGAACTGTTGGGCGAGTTGACCTGGTTTGCGACGTGCTGCAGGTCACTCAGGGTGGCATTGGCGCGGTCGTAGAGTTCAGAATCGTAGATGATCTTGCCGATCGACCCCTGGCCGCTCTGGATGTAGTTGAGGATGTCGCTCAACTGCTTCACCAGCAGGTTGACGTTCTCCAGCGTGCTCTGGCTGGCGCGCACCACGTCCTGGAGCTGGGGCACGTCGCGCGTGGGCAGGACATCGCCCGACTGGAGGGGACGGCCCTTCGCCCCCCGACAATCGATATCGACGAACTCCTGGCCCAGCACACCGGCTGTCGTCAAAGCGACCTGACACTTGTCCGACATGACGTCGGCGTACCTGGTGGTGATCTTCATGCTGACTTCCACCGGCGCGGCTTTGTTGGGCGGGTTCGGCACGACCTGAATGCCCAGCACGTTGCCAATGTCTACGCCTTCCAATTGCACGGGCGCGCCCGTGCGCAGACCGCCGGCGTTGTCGGCGTACGCGCGAATGGTGAGCTTCTTGGTGAATAGACCGGTCGTGCCGGTCATCAGGAAGATGAGGACGGCGAGCGTAACCAGCGCCACCAGGACGGTGATGCCGACTCGAAGCTGCGACCAACGGACCTGTTTTTCGCTTGGCAAGGTCTAGCGATCGTCCCTGAGACGCGGCCGCCGCAACCGATCCGTCTGCCGCACCTGAAAGAGGGAATCATAACATGGGCGCTGGCGAAGCCAAGCGGCCGGCCGCGGTTACAGCTCCATCTCCGCGCAAATCATGTTGTCCTCCAGGTTGGCGTACATCTTGAACCCGAGTTTGGTGCACAGGGACCGCATCTCGCGGTTTTCCGGCAACATGTTGGAGACGACCTTGTCCAGCTTCTCCGCCCGCGCGAATTCAATCATGCGGCGATAGAGTTCGGTACCCAGGCCCTTGTGCTGCGCCTCGTCAACGGCAATCGCCGCGAGCTCCGATTCGTTGAGCCCGTGTAGCCTGCTCATGCGGCCCACAGCCAGGATCTGCCGCTCGCCGTCAACCTCGCGCTCGGCAATCAGCGCCATCTCGCGGTCGTAGTCGATGAAGCAGGCCCGCGTGAGCCGCTCGTGGGAGGTGCGCTGGGTCAACTTCAACGGCTGGAAAAAGCGCAGGTAGACGCTGCGCTCGGAAAGGTTGGTGTGGAACTTAATCATGGCCGGCTCGTCCTCAGGGCGGATGGGCCGGATCGTGACCGTTTGTCCGTCTTTCATCTTCCATTCGGAGACGAGATGAATGGGATACGGTCGCACCGCCGGCGTGGGCAGCTTGTCCTCGGTCATTTCGAGACCGTGGAGCACTACGCGTGCGTCCAGTGCCAGCAGCCGTTCGGGCGAGGCCAGCAGCGGATTGATGTCAATCTCCTTGATCCACGGCTGCTCCACCACAAGCTGGCTGAAGCGCACCAGCAGATTTTCCAGCGCAGCGAGATCGACCGGCTTGCGGCCGCGAACGCCCTTCAGCGCCTTGAAGATGTTCGTCTGCTCCATCATGCGCAGTGCCAATGTTGAGTTCAGCGGCGGCAGCGCTAGCGCGCGATCTTTGAACACCTCGACCAACTGGCCGCCGGTGCCGAAGAGAATCACTGGGCCGAACTGCGAATCCAGGCTGCTGCCGATGATCAACTCGTAGCCGTCGAGCTTGGCCATCGGTTGAACCGTGACGCCCTGGAAGTGCTCGGCGCCGGCCTTCTCCGTGACCGCTTGCTTGATGCCGTTGAATGCCGTTTTCACCCCCTGCGCATCCCGCAGGTTGAGCTGCACGCCGCCGACGTCGGTCTTGTGCGTGATGGTCAGCGAGTACAGCTTCAGCACAATGGGATAGCCTATCTCCTCTGCCGCCTGCAGGGCTTCTTGTTCGGTCACAGCAACCCGCGTTTCAACCGTGGGGATGTCGTAGCACTTCAGCAGTTGCTTTGACTCGAACTCGGTGAGGATGGTGCGGCCGGATTGCCGCACGTCGCGGATGATGCTCTCGGCGTTGCCGCGGTGCAGCGCAGCGTCAGCATGCTGCGGAATCGAAGGCGTCTCGTAGATGCCCTTCAGGTTGTAGGCGTAGCGCCACATGTAGTTGAAGGCGCGCACCGCGCTGTCGGGAAACTGGAAGGTGGGGATGCCGGCCTGGTTCAGGATCTGCTCGCCGGCCGCGACTTCAGCGCCGCCCATCCAGCTCGCCAGCACCGGCTTGCCCAGGCCCTTGGCGTAGGGCTTCAGCTTCTCGGCGATCTGCGTCGGGTTGGTCATCTCCTGCGGGGTGAGCACGACCAGCATGCCGTCGATGCTGGCGTCCTTGGCCGCGATCTCCAGCGACTTGGCATAGCGCTCGGGCTCGGCATCGCCCAGGATGTCGACCGGGTTGTTGTGGCTCCATTGCGCTGGGAGGATCTCGTCGAACGCCTTCATGGTTTCGGCGGAGAGCTCGGCCAGTTCGCCGCCACCGGCAACGAGCGCGTCGGTGGCGAGCACGCCCGGGCCGCCTGCGTTGGTCAGGATGCACAGGCGCTTGCCGCGCGGCCGCGGCTGCTTGGCCAGCACGTCGGACATGAAGAAGATATCGGCGATGCTGTTCACGCGCAGGACGCCGCTTCGGCGGAAGGCCGCGTCCAGCACTTCATCGCTGCCGGTGAGCGAGCCCGTATGCGACGCAGCGGCTTTGGCGGCGGCGGCAGTGCGCCCGGCCTTGATCACGATGACCGGCTTCGTAAGCGACACCTCGCGCGCGGCGGACAGGAACGAGCGCGCGTCGCCGATGGACTCCATGTAAATCACGATGCTCTGCGTGCGCGGATCGCTGCCGAAGTAGTCGACCAGGTCGCCCCAGTTCACATCCAGCATAGAGCCGATGGAGACGAAACCGCTGAATCCGACATTCTCGCGCAGGCTCCAGTCGAGCACCGCGGTGCACAGCGCGCCGCTCTGGCTGATGAACGCCACGTTGCCCGGCCGCGCGACGCTGTGCGCAAAGGTCGCGTTCAGGCCGCGGATCGGGTTCATCACGCCCAGGCAGTTCGGCCCGATGAGCCGCATTTTGCCGCGAATGATCTCGGAGATTTGCCGCTCCAGCTCCTTGCCATGCTCGCCGAATTCCTTGAAGCCGGCCGAGATGACGATCGCAGATGGAATGCCGATCTCGACCGATTCCGCGATCAGGCCGGGTACGGTGTCGGCGGGCGTGGTGACGACTACGAGGTCGACTTTGTCGGGCAGGTCTTTGACGCTGGGATAAGCCTTGATGCCCAGCACATTGGAGCGCTTTGCATTCACCGGGAACACCGTGCCGCCGAACGGGCTGCTCAGCAGGTTCCACAGCACGGAGCGGCCCACGCTGCCCTGCCGCTCCGAGGCGCCGATGACGGCGACGCTCTGCGGCATGAACAGCGTGTCCAGGGGGTGCGTCTCCGAGCGGTAAACGGAGGAAGGGTCAGCTTTCAACTTGGTGGTGGACTGCGGCTTGATGGCGGCGGTAGTCATGAATCGTCCTCCGGAATTGCTAAAGCTTCAGTGTAAGCTTCGGCGACCGGGCTGGAGTAACTGACTCGTCACGATATTTTGTGATCTCAAGCACAACGTTTCATCTCTGGGACGGTTTTCGCGCCGCATTTCAGAATCGAATCTCGCGTAACTGCGTCTAACCATGTGGTTAAGAACATTCAGTGCCATTAGGACTGTATGAAACTCGACAAAGCACCAGAACCTCCGAGTAATCGGATGTTAAAGATTTCCGGCTCCGCGTACCGTCCCGCCATGCTCGCCTGACCGCAGCATCGCTCGCCCGCTCGCGGAGTGCAACGCGAACCCGGGTGAGTGAACCCTGAAGTTGATTCCGGATCACCCTCCATAGCCGCGCAGTTTGCTGCGCCCACCTATAAAGGAGGAGCCATGCTGTTCCAGGTCAAGAACAATCGTCCCGCAACCGTCAATCCCCAGCTTTCGCGCGTGTGGATCAAGACGGGAAATCCCAAAATGCCGTTGAAGAGCGTGTGGATTAACGAAGCGAAGCTGCGCACCTTCGCCGATCAGGGCCGCGCGACAGCGCGCGAGTGCGCAAACCGCGAACTTACGGAGGACCACTTAGTCCTTGCAGCTTGAATAACTCGGGTGGACCGCGCCTTCAGGCGTGTATTGATTGATTCTTGAAAACGGGGCTTTAGCGGTTAAGGTAAATTGCCGGATGATACGGATACCTGAAGACGTGTTCCACCTTTTCTTCATCTGACCTGCTGCCTTCTGCTGAGCACAACGCTCACCACGAAGTACAATCCCGCGGCAACTCCCGAATATAGGAATGCATTGGCGAAGACAATGGTGCCCACCACTAGTGTGAGCGCGAGCCCGGAGTCGGGATTGGGCGCGACGACCAGCGACAGAACGAACGGCGGACAGGCGATCAGCGCCAGCACGGTCAGCGGGTGCGCGAGCGATCGCGGGATCACCCCCGATGTCCAACCCAAGTACACCACCAGCGCGACTCCCATCCCTAGCACGAGGCTGAGAGACAACACGATGACCAGATAGTTCTCTTTGCGCGGGCCGGGCGAAGCGGGCATTTCCCTTCCAGTGTAGTGCGCCCAGGGCGGCTGCGCACGGACGCCGGCAGACACATCGTGCTATCCTGCCCGCGAACTCAGGAGAAATCTATGAGCACCTCAAATCCCGCTGCGACGCAGTACGCCGTCCAGCACAACATGGTGACCACCGCGTTTACGCTCGACGGCTACCGTATCGTGCGCAATCTCGGGCTGGTGCGCGGGATCATCGTACGTTCGCGTTCCATCGTCGGCACGATTGGCGCCGGATTGCAGACGCTGGTCGGCGGCAACATTACGATACTGACTAATTTGTGCGAGAAGACACGCGAGCATGCCTTCGAACTGATGCTGCAACACGCCGCGGAACTCGGCGCCAACGCCGTCATCGGCATGCGCTACGACGCGACGGAAGTCATGCAGGGCGTAACGGAGGTGCTGGCTTACGGGACGGCGGTGTACGTGGAGAAGTTATAGAAGCAGCAGCTAGCAATTAGCAGCTTAGTTGTCGTTCATGGGGCCCAAGGAGCGAGAGCTGGATCGTCCTAAAACTAATCGCAAATTGCTAGTTGCGAGTCGCTGCGTTTGGTGAGCCCGGCAGGAATCGAACCTGCGACCCACGCATTAAAAGTGTGAATATCGCACTTTGTTTTCAACAGGTTAGATGTCGCAACCCTGCGCAAATGTCGTACAAAACCCTACGCCAATCGCAGGGTTGGTACCTAGTCGCAGATTAATGTCGGACAAACATCGGACAGTTGTAAACACCCAGACGGGGCAAAGAGGGGAGCCCGTGAAGGCTCCCCATTTCTATTTACTGTACTGATCTCAGTGCATCGGTCGGATGCTTACGGTGTCTCCTTCGCTGCTGGCGGAGACTGGTGCTGTAACAGTGCGAATGCTCCCGTCGCCATTGCTCCACCTTCAGCCGGGTGGCCAGCGAGGACGAGGATGGCTGGCAACCAGCAGAGCGGCCAGGGCGATGGTGTTGCTCGATGCGAAGTGAGCGGTTGTCATTAGGCAGCGCCGCCATGGCCCGCGGAACATCCTGCAATGAGACCCAGCGGGTCTCGTTCATGTTGGTCTCACCGTTCTCCTGGACCAGGGTGAGATAGCCGAGTGCTGGCGGGCGCGGCGCGCCCATCAGCTTAGGCCCGGCATCGTAGTCCGGTGTCTTAGCCAGGCACCCGTCTCGAAGATCCAGACGCCGCCGTCACCGAAGTACTGTGCGTATTGGTGAGTGTGGGCCCGCGCCAGGATCTTGAACGGTTTTGCAATCCCCATTGGAATGGCCTTGTCGCGGAACCACTGCGCCGCCGTGTCAGCGGCGCGGCCCGCGATCTTGCTGAAGCGTTCCGCGCGGCTCACGATCAGGGCGCCGTGCTGGGAGAGGAAGGGATAGGTGGCGAAGCCGTTCCTGACCGCAGGCGCGATCTCGACGTTCGGCAGACCGGCAGCAGGCCTATCATTGGATCGGCCAGGTTGAAGTCGCCGTCAACCCGAACCGAAGTCAGTTTTTCAGAGGCGCACAGGCGCACAAGAGCTTTCTGACACCAGTGTCCAAAAGGGCTGTTGCAAGTCCCACTCCTGCGAAAGCTTTTTGACACTAGCCAAGTGCGCGCCGATCTGGCATTTAGCAGCTCAAAAAGGTTAGCACCGTGAGCCGCGCAGCTCATTGAAAACACAGACCCAAACTTGCAGATTTTCGCTGGTCCAAATTCTATGGATTGTGAACACGTGTCCTATCAGGTCAGCCTTCTGGAGCCGAACGTACAACCCTCCGATGCATAACGACCATTGCCAGCATGACATCGAGCGGGAAATCAACCTCTTCATTCCGCATAGAAGCCGATTATCGCCTCTGGAACATATGCCTCGTCTGTCTTTTTCTCTCAGGGATTTTGCTGCTGTTCCTAGCTCCCCAGGCGTGGTAAGTTTCTGTTTCCACCCGAGTAAGCCCCGGAGCGGCAAATGTCGAAGGCAGCGGCGCCCGCAGAGGCACCCGCACGCAAGCAGATAATCATTGAGAACCCGATCCTCAACTCTCCGTTCGAGGAACCCACGCAGCATTTCCTCTTCGACGAGGACGGCATCACGAACCACGTTGTCACCCCGCGGCGTCTCAGTTCGTATTTCGTTCCGATCCCGCAGACCAGGAAGAAAAGCAAGCAGCAACTCCAACTCGACAGCGAGTGGACATCCGACCGCATCGAGGAGAACGCCTGGATCAACAAACTGCGCGAGCAGGTGAAGTTGTGGCGGCGTGGCGGTTACAACCCGAGGCCCACCACCGTGACGAAGGCCCTGCTCGACTACTGGCAACGACCTGATCGTGACCGTCGGCTCTTCTTTTGCCAGCTTGAGGCGGTGGAAACGGCGGTCTACATCGCGGAAATCGCGGAGAAAGTCGGCCAGGGATGGATTGAGGATGACCTGCGCCGTGCCAACGCCGGTTCATCCGCACTGTTTCGTATCTCCTTCAAGATGGCGACCGGCAGTGGTAAGACCGTCGTCATGGCGATGCTTATTGCGTGGCAAGCTCTCAACAAGCTCGCGAACCCGCAGGACGCCCGCTTTTCCGACGCCTTTCTCGTCGTCTGCCCTGGCATCACCATCCGCGACCGTCTTCGCGTTCTGCTGCCCAACGACCCGCAGAACTATTACAAGGCGCTGGACATCCTGCCCTCCGAGAAGATCGCCCAGCTCGAACAGGCCAGGATCGTCATCACGAACTATCACGCCTTTCTTCGCCGCGAAACCGTCCAAGCCGGAAAACTCACGAAGGCCATTCTCGGCAAAGGGCAAGACGATCTATTCGCCGAAAGCCCGGCCCAGATGGTGCGCCGGGTTTGCCGCGAGCTTCGTGGCAAGAAGAACATCATCGTGCTGAACGACGAGGCCCACCATTGTTACCGGGGCAAGGTCGAGACAACCAATGGTGACAACGGCGTGCAGCTCACCGGCGAGGAACGTAAGGAAGCTGAGAAGCGCAATCGCGAAGCCCGCGTTTGGATCTCCGGCCTTGAAGCTGTCAAGTCGAAGATGGGCGTCAAGGCGGTTTACGACCTCTCCGCTACGCCATTCTTCCTACGCGGTTCGGGCTATGACGAAGGCACACTCTTCCCCTGGGTCGTCAGCGATTTCTCGCTGATTGACGCCATCGAAGCTGGCATCGTGAAGGTCCCCCGCGTACCTGTTGCTGACGACTCCATGACGGGTGAGCAGCCTACCTACCGTGATCTATGGCCGCGACGCGAATGCCCGGAATGCCGTTGGAGAAGCGGTTCTGATCGCAAGTCAGGCTGATGTAGCTGTAGCCGCGCCCATCGAGGGTGCAGCTCGGTTTCCAGTTCGGGTCCTGCTGGTTCTGCAGCGGATAGCAGGCGACCTGTCCGGGCGCGCCCTGGCGCGTCTCCCAAACTACAAACGAGCGACCATCGCCCAAGGGAAATTGGGCATTGTCGAAAGAATATTCGTTGCCCGACGCATCGGTCAGTTTGCCGCCGCGCGAATCGCCGTGAATGTCGGCCAGCACTTCCTTGCCGTCGAGATACAGCCCTCCAAGGCAGCCCATTGCGACCGGCATCGCCCACGCGCGCGACGTGATGGCCGGTGTGGGCCACGATCAGGTCGAGCCGCGTGTTCTGCGACGAGGAAGTGTTGATGTAGGCGATGACACCGCCGACGCGCGAGCGGCCGTAGACCACGTTCCAGGGGCTCGCGGGCTGCTTCACCGCAATGCCGATGGCGGGCGAATACTGCCCCTGCAGCTTCTGAGCGATGCCTCCCAGCACCATTGAGAAGCCGGTCGAGGCAATCGCGCCGTAGAGCGCCATCATTGCAGCGGCGCCCATCGGGCCGCAATAGATCATGAGCGCGATGCCAGCGACCAGCATCGCGGCGCCAACGATGGTTTTTTGCCATGGGGCGAGAAAACAGCGGCGATATCACGCAGACATCGCGGGCAGGTCAAAGCGGTGTCAGAAGGGGTCTATGACGGAATACGCAATTAGCTGTGATGGCCTGGACTTCAGCAATTGTCTTCCGGTTTGGCAGTCGGCATTGATGGGGCAGGAATTGCCATCGCTGACCGCTCACAACCTGTGTGAACTGTCCTGGCCAGACCTGGGGGTGTCCATCTAGCTTGATGGATGCGGCTCGATAGGATCGTCCCCTGATATCCCTTGATTGATATCCGCCAAGAGAAAGAGCCGGCACAGAGCGCGCAATTCGGCATCTTCCATCGTCGAGCCGTGTTGAATTGCGTCCTTAATAATTGCTTTGCTTGCCGTCTGCATCAGAGGTGCAACATCCTCGATACCGACGAACCGGCTGGGCCAGCCAGCGAGCTTTCCATCTGGGCTTCTAGCAGGTAACAGCGCCATCTTCAGACCGCGCAAAAATACGCGGCGACTCAAGACGTCGCTCACTCCTGTGATTCGCCACCGCAAGAGGGGAAACATCAAAAACGCTCCCGCGTCTTTCGGCTGCATCTCGTCTGTATTCCAAGGTTGAAGATCCAAGTCCGCAAGCGCGTTGTCCACTGACGATGATGCGCCTTTCAATAACTCTTCGTTCTGGAGGTCCGCCAGCAGCCTGGATAGCGTGGCACAAAGCTTCTGATCGTCGAAGTACACATGGATAAGGTGCTTCAAAAGAATATCGAGCTGTTCTGGAGTTAACGAGGGATCGATGGAGAGCATCTCACTCGCAATTTCAGAGAGATGCGGCCGTGATGGCTTAATCGCCTCTTTCAGCTTCTCCAGGTAGGAGGCTCGCCACGTAGGGTCGGCCTTCGCTGCGAAGAGGATGTTTTCCCAGCGGGAGAGGGTGCTCCGCAGGCATGGCTCATTCTGCATTGTCCGCGGCGGCTCCACGCCAAGTACAGCGATAGCCCATTCAGGATCAGGAAAACGCCCGTAGGCAAACGCAAGGACGATGGCAACGAGCGTACCATGCTCTCCTTTCTTTGCAAGGGTCTGCAACTGTTCCTCGTTAAATGGATCGTTGTAGAGGGACTGCTCAATCAGGGAACAGAAATTTGGATGGAATTGTCCTCCGGGGCGTGCAAATTCCAGAGAATCGCTCAAACGTCGCAGTCTCGGGAGAGATCTGCTCGCTCGCACTTATCTGAGGGAGAACTGAATAGGAGGGCCATCTCGGCCGAGTATTGGCAGGCGCGCGACCAAGCCGCGTGACCAAGGGAACGAATGCGCTCTTGTCGATTGGATCGATGCGGTCAACGACTGTACCGAGTTCCTCTGTGCTTAACTCTCCTCCTTCGTGAGCCAGCAACGCAAGCCATGAGGACGGCTCATCGGTGTTGAATCCCTCCGATATTCGTTTGTCGAAGAGAAACTTCCGCGCTGCCTTTCCGACCGCTTGTCTGCTGTCCGGCACTTTCAGCATGAATTCCAAAATCCATTGTGCTTGCGACCCAATCCTGGACCCGGGAGATGAGGTACAAATCTCGTTCCAGACGATGTCCTCCCATAGGCTCGGATTCTGCTGCGCTTCGTAGATCTGATCGATCAGAGGGTGCTTGAAACCTCTTTGAACCTGCCGTTTTGCTTCCTGAACTACAAGCGCCGCGTACTCGGGATAGTCCCTCATGCGTTCCAGTTCGACGGCAAATTCTGGATTGCGCCATTCGTTGCCATCCAGAGAGAGCACTCTACACCGAACGTAGTGCTCTTCGTCCAGCTGCTCCTTCGCTTGCCCAAGCAGTAGTTCCGCAGCCTTTCTGGCAGGCTCCCTTCCGTTATCGGTTATCTCGAGCAGGGCATTCCGAATACCGTCTGAATGAGTGACGGAATCGGAGATGGGGGCACCGTAGAAGGTCGTCAGCGCTCCTTCAATGAATTCCCGGAACTGCACATCGCCAAGTTCAACGCGATTCTGGAACAGGATGGCGAGCGCAAATACTCGCGCCGTTCCAGAAAAGAACGGCAGCCGTGACTGGAGATACAAAAGTACAGATGTGCCGAACCTCAGTGTCAGGCAATAACGCTCCCACTCGAACCAGGCGCCGTGAGACCGGTGAGACTTGAAGCGGACGACGATCTCCAGCGCCTGGCCCTCCGTTTCAGGGTCACTGGTAACGAGCACCATGGCCGCGCCGTGTCGAATCTCCGGCTCGGTGTCGTTGAGCGCATCATGAATAGCGGCTCGAAACCGCTCGTACTGCGGACTGAGAACCAACTCACGAAAGCTATTCCTGATCTCCGGATATCGCGCCAACAGAAACTCGCCGACACCGCGCATGCAGTGCACGAGCAGTTCTGGTCCCGGCAGATTGGGATCATGGATAAAGCGGAACAATAGACGCCACCAGCCTGAGTGCCCCCCGAGCCCATCGTGGCGGGTCTCGCCGATGTACGTTGCAAGAACTCTCGTTGCTTCATGCCCTTCGCCAGCGATCAACTCGGCGAGGATTTCTTCGGCCTGAGGTAAATAGCCACCATCGTGTAGTGCTTGAATCAGTGGTGAAGCCAGCACAGCAAGCCGACGCTCACCGAGACAAAAAAGCTGTATGGCAGCGCCGGCGGAAAGTGAGGTATCGCCCTCGAAGAGATACCAGCGGCAGCAGCGGTGGAAAAGTTGATCACCGAGGCGTTCCTTCAGCTTTTGGACAGTGTGAAGGTGTTGACGATCAGGCCGCCGTCCCCGCTTCTGCGTCATGACGGCCCGAACTATTTGAGTGGGAGGTCTCCCGTCGCGCAAGCTCAGATAAAGAAGAGTCGCGTTCTGTGCGCCATCCCAGTTCGAAATAGTGGCGGGAAAGAGATTGAGAACACGGTCGGGATCTCCCTTGTCGATCTCACCGCGGATGACCGCTTCCGCGGCATCGCGAAACAGAGGGGATTCCAGCAGGCGGATGCAATACCTGAGTCGTTTTTCGGCTTCGAACTCTTGCGGCAAGAGTAACGCCAGTACCGGAATGAGAGACGAGGTCTGATACGAATCTGCGGAAGAATGCGGAAAGATCATCGAGGTGAGATCAGCCTGCTGCCTGCTCGTCAGTTTCCCGAGGTGCAAAGCCACCCAGCGATTGAAGACCTCCTCCGTCAACTGGCTCCCTGCGAAGACGAAAGGATATTGGGGATCGAGGTACTCGCGGAAAAACCAATCAAATCCCTGATCGGACGCCAGTCGTAGACTCTCTGCGATCGCCTGAGCGGCCTGCGGCCAAATAGGATCGTCGTACGAGAACCACAAAGGCCGCCGCCCCAATTCGGCGAGCTTCTCGATGAAGCAAACTGCAAGTGCATGATCCTGTGCCTCGGCGACGATATAAGCTGCGGCGGGAACGTGTTTGATCTTGCTCAGAATGTCCTTGACGCAATCACAGAGAGCAGGGCGAACCTGCTCAATCCATCCGAGCCGCCGGGCGACCGTCGCGGCGAATGCAAAGCTACGCCACTCAGCCTGATTGCTGGAGAGCAGCCTTGCAGCGTTGGTGCGTGCAGCGTCCGCAATCGCGTATCCCCTGCAAAGGTCATCAAAAGAGCGCAGAGATAGCTCGAAGCGTCCGCCCTCAAGCACGACCAAGCCGACCGACTGAAAACTTCGAAGGGCCTGATCCGCCAGCCGTGCCTTGCTCACATTTGCGATGGTTGGCAGCAAAGCGTCCAGTTTCGACCGAGCCTCTTCTTCGCGGATTGGCCTGTCTCTATCGAGGGTGGCAACAAGATCGGAAAGCAGCTTCATTCGTGATCCGGCGTCGGGATACTCTGCGTCGAATTGAGGGGTGAGGCTCACCTTTTGGTCACTTGCGGCCCACTCTTTTCAACCTCTTGGTGAGAAGCTGATACAGAAGATCGCCTAACGTTTCTCGTTTCGTGTTCCGTGCCGCTCTGCAATCCGTCAAAGAGGAGGCGGCAAAATAGCGGTGTATCCGCCATTAAGGACAATTCAGGTGTAGACCGTAACCGATTAAGCGCGAGTGAAGCCGTCGAAATTGCGCTGTCATCCTCTTTCCCATCGGCGATCGCTTCTTCTACGAAAAGCTGGTGCTTGTCATCATCTTGAATTAGATAAGGAACGCAAAGTTGCCATCTGCTGTGGTCGAGCCCCGCAAGTTCGATCGGGCGCCCCGTTGCCAGGACCTGCACCGTGGACCAATGGTCGACGACTTGACCAAGACGTTCGACAATTTCTCTGGCAACCGACGGCGAGACTTCATCAAGGCCATCGATGAGGATTGCAACCTCAAGGCCCGAATCCAGAAGATCCTGTAGATCGAAACCCGAAGCAGTGGGGAAAATCTGATCGTTTACAAATGATGAGAGGGAGGAGATGAATTCCTTGACGCTGGGCCAGCGTAGGTTTTCCGCATTGGTGCCCGGCAGCAACATCTTCGCTGGAACAAGAAGTGCGATTGCATTCTGATTGCGTTCTTGGCTCTCGATAGCGAATGCCGCAGCCAATCTGCTTTTCCCCGAACCGAGGTCTCCCAATAGGAGGCTCCGTCGAGTGGTACGCATAGCATCGCCCAAGAAAATGGGTCGAACCTGCCGAACCTGTTGTCTTTGATCGGGCTGCTCTATTTGCGCCTTGAGCTTTGCCAGCTCGATACTTACAAATGCCGGAATGGTGTGTGGTAGCTTGCCGTACGGTCTTAAGGCCCGTGACTTTGCCTCGATCACCTTCCACGCATGGCTCTCGCAGGCTCGTCGGTAATCTACCGACTGGGGGAAAAAGCGCATAGGGCCGGGCGTTCCACCTTGGACAACCGAATCACGAAAAAATAAATCTGTTGCTTCGATTGACTGGCGCCATTCCCGGATTGCCGACTGTGGATCGAAGTCAAATGTTCGATAAATAAATTTGTCCTCGTGAACCTGAATGAGCGAGAACGAGTTCGTATAGGTCGCATCGGCGTACGTGGCACCGCCGGTCATGATGTATGCCGCGCCTCCATTGCGATCTGGCCGCCGGCTTTCGCCGTGAGTGTGCCCCGTCAGCATCAAATGGCAACGGCCAGCGACCACGTCGAACGTATTGGTTCGACCTCGCGCGTGAACTTCCGAGTCGTGATACCAGTCTTTGGGATGATGGAGCAGGAATATGGTGGGAGGCGCGCTTGCGAGTTTCTGGGTATGCAGCACTTGCCCGTGAGTCTCCAGGACATCAAAAATTGGGCGCCCAATCCAAAGCTGCTCCTTGTCGGTGTCGTCCCGGCAGAACCAGGCGGAGTTTAGTGAGCAGAACGAGATGCCCTCCAAGTCGCGATGTCCGATCAGAAAGGACGTGTTGCTGCCGACCTGAAGCTGCCCAATTCCAAAATTCTCGGAGAAACCGGTATAGGCCTCGAAGGGGACTTCATACTTAGCATCCAGCGGATACGAAAGCATCTGGTCCGCCTCAGGGGCGGCCGCAGGACGAGCGTATGTGACCTTGTCACGATCAATGTCGTGATTCCCTGCGCAAGTCACGACGTGATCTGGCGGTATGGACAATTCTTTCAGCAGCTTCTCCAGCCACTTTGCCGCTTCCTCGTATTCAGAGGACTTGCCTCGATATGCGATATCGCCACTGAGGCAGACAATGGTCGGTCGCCACTCGGGTTCCAGCTTTAGGATTGCCGAGGTGATTCCATCAAGCGCGAGTTGGCGAAGGGCGCGGGCGGCTTCAGATTTATCGCACCCGAAGTGGACGTCGGAGAGGTGAAGAACGACTTGCCTGATCTTTGCCATCGATATCGAGCCTAGATAATCAGAGTGCCTTCCGCTGAGGGATTCGGTGTGTGTCCCGCTGCTGGCAATATGACCCGGTGAGTGCACGACGAATCCGGCCAGCGAATGTCATCGAGGACGATGTTTGTAACGGGAGTTGGCCAGTGTTTACGAATGCTTCATTTGGACGTATAACGGGCAAACCGCCGAATTGGCTTCCTCGCTGTTTTTCGCGGATTAGGAACGGAAAACGCCCTTGCATTATCAATCCGTATTAGCTTTGCGCGGGCGGTTGGGCCGTCCGGGTCAATGGCGCGAAGCGCACCCGGCCATCACCATCCTCGATATGAGCGCCCGCCGAGAGCGGGCCAATGCGCCACGCGCGACGCACATGCGCCAGTCGCAACAGGCGTAGCCCATCCGGACCGGTCACTACGACGTGACGCCCGTTCAGATGCACGATGCCGAGGGCCTGGCGGTTGAGTCCGGTAGAGGGCGAGGGATTGTCGAGCAGCACCACATCGCCGCGCTGCGCGTGCAGCGGTTTGATCTCCGGAATGCCGCGCTGGGCAGCGAGTTGCTCGACCACATGCTCCAGCGTTGTCGCGTCTCGGCAAATCCGCCCCATGGCCGCCAGCGCCGCGTCTTCACTCTCATACTGGCCGCGAAACGCGGCCGCGAGATCGATCCCGGTCATCGCCTGGACGTGATTGCACACGGAAAGAGCGCAATCATGCTCGCCCCAGGCAAACGGCTTTGCTTTGTGCGCTTCGATGGAATGGTGACGCTTGGCTTCCCACTGTTCGTGCCGGGCCAACATGGCCGCGTCCTCCTACTTACTGGTCGTACCCCAGGCGCCGTTCCAGTCCATGGTCCAGGCGATGTAAGCCAAGCCCGTGTCGGCGGGATATTCCAGGCGCTGGTCGCGGTCGGTGAAGCGGCGCTCGATGCGGCGCTGCAGGTCGGACAACCGGTTTTCGACGGCAATGGAGATGGTGGAAGTGTCCGTACCTTCCAGGATCGTCGGTTGGTCCATGCGGCCCGCGTAGCAGAGAATCGGCGCGTCCACGATATTGCCGGCGTTGTCAAAGAACCAGCCAGAATTTCACCGGCAGACCCCGTCGTACCTCGGTCAAGGCCTCCGAGAGCAGCCGATTGTCGACGCCAGAAAGCGAATTGGTGAAGGTCTGCGCAGATTCGCTGTGCGCTCTTTGACCGAGCTGCACTTCCTCAGTCCATCGAACGCGTGAGGAGTGGCTACGGCCCGCTTGCCTGGAACGGATTCAACTGGCTGGGACTCGGCACGCTCGGCCAGGTCTCGATGATCAAGGAGAATACGCAGCTCAATGCCATCATTCGGCGCTTCGCGGATCGATGGCCAGTGCGTGATCCCTTGTTCGGCGTAAGCGTTGGCTGCAAGTTGTCGGCTAACCAGAACGCGCTTGGGCGTAGCCTCCTACCGATGATTTGCAGGGCTAAACCAGAGCTCGACGGAGGGAAACCCGTCCCCGCCTGTGATTTCTGGCGTGATCGCGATCCTGATTCTTCCAGCCGGTGTCAACGATTTTCCAGTTGGAGCTCAAACGGCCCTTCACTTTTTGCGCGTCATCCCGGGACGCTTGGACCGATGAGCGCTGCGGGCACGGATAGAATACAATTCAGCTTCCGGCAACCTGCTTAGCTGCACTTCGCGCTTTCGATTTCAACCCGAGGTTTGTGGAACCACGCAAACGCTTGAGTAGACCGTTCGACGATCACAGGTCTAAGCTTAGTTCACAGCCAAACGCCAACCGGCCCGCGGCTCGTAGTCCAGGAGCGAAAGTGGCACAGACTTCATCGGATGCGCTCGTATTCTTCGGAGCCACGGGCGATCTAGCGCACAAGAAGATATTTCCAGCCCTACAAAAGCTTGCCCAAAAAGGTAGATTGGAAATCCCTGTGATCGGAGTTGCCAAGTCCGGATGGAACCTACAACAACTCAAAGATCGCGCGAAGGACAGCGTTGAGAAGTACGGTGGACTAGATCCGAAAGGCTTTGGCAAACTGATTTCAAGGTTGAACTATATCGACGGCGATTACGGCGACCCTGCGACTTTCACCAAGTTGCGTCAGGAGCTAGGCTCCTCCCGACATCCATTGCACTACCTGGCAGTGCCACCGTTCTTGTTTCCGGGGGTTTTGACGCAGCTGCATGCGTCGGGATGTGCGGCTGGTGGGCGCGTGGTCATCGAGAAACCGTTTGGTCACGACCTAACATCGGCTCATGTTCTGAACGAAGTGGTTCACGGCGCGTTCGCCGAAGAAAATGTGTTTCGGATCGACCACTTTCTCGGAAAGAATGCTGTACAAAACCTATTATATTTCCGCTTTGCGAATTCCTTTCTTGAGCCGATTTGGAATCGTCAGTATGTAGAAGCTGTACAGATTACGATGGCAGAGGACTTCGGGATACAGGGCCGGGGTTCATTTTATGACAATACGGGCGCTATCCGCGACGTAGTACAGAATCATCTTTTGCAAGTTTTGAGCAATATCGCGATGGAACCTCCGCCCGGTCTGGCAGTCGAAGCTGTTCGGGATGAGCGAGTCCAGGTGCTCAGGGGGATTCGGCCGCTCCAGCCAAAGGACATTGTTCGCGGACAGTTCAACGGCTACCGCGATGAACCTGGCGTGAAGTCGGATTCGCAAGTGGAAACGTACGTCGCCCTGCGCCTCTTCATCAATTCCTGGCGTTGGAAGGACGTGCCGTTCTACATTCGTACAGGCAAGTATCTCCCAATAACCGCCACCGAGGTGATCGTCACTCTACGCCAGCCTCCAGACATTTTTTTGGAGAACCCGCTTCCAGCAAATTACGTCCGGTTTTTACTGGCTCCCGATCTCGTAATAGCGATCGGCTCGCACGTCAAACGTCCGGGCGATACGTTGCTCGGCGAGGAAGTGGAGCTTGTGATCTCACGGAGCTCGGACCCACAAGAGATGCAAGCGTACGGAGAACTGCTGGGAGATGCGTTGGCCGGGAACTCATCTCGTTTCGCGCGACAGGATTATGTGGAAGAGGCATGGCGTATCGTAGATCCTGTCCTGGACAAAACGACCACGATTTACCCGTACATTCCCGGTACTTGGGGGCCGCGTGAGGCAGACACGTTGGCGCCGCCCGGCGGTTGGATCGAACCTAAAGTAGGTTTAAGCTGATATATCATCGCATCGTTTGGAACGGGGACTTGTGAGGCAACGATCCTCGACAGTGATCATTGTGTTGGCGGTACTAGTCGACCTATCGGATGAACCGCTAACCGACGAACCGGAGTAACATGGTTACGTCTGTCGTTCAGCCCGATAAATCTCGCGGTTTATTTTTGGCGACCGACGGGTGGTCCAGCCCGGTCGAAGAGTCTCGTAAATTGAGTCTCGCGGCCAGCACGGATGACTGGCGAGGGTCTTGTTGCCCTGGAGAGTTCACGGCTTCTTTAGCGGAGTAAGGCATGCTGATTCCGCCGGTGCTATTGCTCAACGTCTTCGTCGCAGCCGTAATGATCTCCATCGGGCTGAGTGTCAGTGGCGGACAGCTGCTCGACATCCTGCGCAACCCTGCGCTGCTCACGCGCATCTTGCTGGCAAATTGCCTTCTGATACCGGCCATCGGCTTCCTGCTGATCCGTATCTTCCCGCTGACACCCGACGCAAGCGTCGGCCTCCTGCTGCTGGCTGCGATCCCGGGAACGCCGATCGCTTTGCAATATACGCGAAAGGCCAAAACGCGGTTGGCCTTCGCTGCCGCCATGATCTTCTTGCTGTCGCTGGTAAGCATCGCCATGACCCCGCTGGCCATCGAGGTAATGCCGCAGACGGCACAGCGCAATCAGCGGCCAATCCTCATGCTGATCGCAAGCATCGCGCTGTACATCGCGTTGCCACTGTGCGCGGGTTTGTGGGCGGCGCGTAGGGCCCCGAAGATAGCTCCCCGGCTGGTGTTGCCTCTGGGCGTTTTGGCTTCGGTTGTGTTCAGTGTTCTTATGTGGGAGACGCGACTGCTGCGCCGCGAAGCCTTCAATTCCGTTCGCGGCCGCGGGACCATCCTGGCGATGCTCCTATTGCTGCTTCTGTCCATGTTGATAGGCTGGCTGATCGGCGGCCCCGACCGCGAGTCACGCCGGGTGTTGGCGACATCCACCGGCATGCGAAATGTGATCGTCGTACTGTATGTGGCGCGTTACTGCTTTCCGGGCACCAGCGTCTTTATGATCCCGCTGGTTTATTTATCGCTAATGGTGCCAACAAACCTGCTTTTCCATCTGGCCTTCATTGGATGGCACAAACTGCGACCAGTGCGGGCGACAAGCAGATCTCTCGCGAGTTAAACCGCGAATGTCATCTGCGAGTCAAGCCCGGATATGCTGACGGTAGCCTTAGGAGACAACCGGGTGATCAACCAGATTGGCAAACAAAACTTCTAGCAAGATCGGAAGAATAGGAGCACGTCGATGCAATTTAAGAACATGCTTCAACGGTCGCTGAAATGGGCTAGTTCCTGGCGTTTTCTGAAATGGCAGAAGAGTCCCTCGATTCTGAGCGTCGAGGCGAATAAGGCGAAGAACATCGACGAAAAACCAGGTCGGCCTACTCTTGAACAACTTCATGTGGATCTTCGTCGCCTCGAATGGGCACTGGAACTAAGCGAGGAAACGTTAACGGCGATCACGAAAACGGCTGACTGGGTTGAGTTTCACACCGGGGAAGTGGTCATCGACGTCGACTCAGAAATCACTCACATGTACTTCCTCATCACAGGTCGGGTGCAGGCAACGCTCCACGATACGCTTGGTAAGGTAGTTCAGACAGATACTTTCGTTCCGGGGCGTGCCATTGGATTGATTGCCCTCGGTTCAAGGGATCGCGCTTTCTTGCACGTCGAAGCTATTGAGCCTTCAACAGCAATACGATTGACGCGGAAGGACCTGCTGCAGCTGGCAGCAAGGCATGCAGACTTTCAACTTGCTCTATTTGGTTTGGTAGTAAACGCGTTCAAGCGATACGTGATAGCTGATCGTACCCTCCCCAAGCCATCCGTCGTGGGTATTATCCATCACAGCGAGGCGAGCCGTTCACTCGCCGGTCGATTGGCACGTCGACTTCGAGAATTGGACGAGGATCCGGCGGTTCTCGGTGACGACGAGCACTGGACGCCCGGCGGGGATACCCCCTTCAAATTGTTTGTTGGAGAAGGCCAGAGTCGACAGGACATTCTTAAAGACTGGCCCTCGAACAAGCGGCTTCTGATAGATGTTCGAGCCGACTATTCAGCAGAGGCAATGACGCGGCTGGTGAGTTACGCCGACCTAGTGCTTTGGTGTGTTCGCCCACAAGATACGCGGGAAGCAGTACTTCTGCTCCAGACACTGCAGAAGAGCGTACCCCGATGGCGAGATAAGATCCGGATCGTGTGGGTGCTAGACAGCAGCTCACGAATCGCTCCGTATGTACCGGAGTTGCATGAGCTCGCTCAACGGGACTTTAAACTTACTTTTGATGCTGCTGGAGCAAATCAGAACACCTTACTGCAACATGGATTCGAACGCATCATTCATCACCTGCGGGGCATCCAGATTGGTTTGGCGCTCGGGGGTGGCGCAGCACGAGGCATGGCTCATCTCGGGGTGCTCAAAGCGCTTGAGCAGCATGGCATCTACATCGACATGCTGTCAGGCACGAGCGCTGGGGCGATGGTTGGTATCCTCTATGCGGCTGGCTTAGATCCTGAGTATATTGCTCAACGCTTCAAGACTGATCTGCAGCCATCGTGGTTCTTTCGCCAGCTGCCCGGCGGCGGCTATTGGTATTTGCTCTACAAGTACCGGTGGGGCCACTTCGATTCCATGCTGCGGAAATACTTAGGTCCAACTAAGATGGAGCAATTGATACTTCCGACGTTTACGGTTTCCGTCGATCTCGTCCAAGGAGAAGCGGTAGTGCGCGAGGCTAACGATGCGACAGTCGGCGTCATGGAAAGTATCAATCTTCCTCCTCTATCGCTTCCTATCATTGAGTCAGGCCAGGCGTTGGTGGACGGCGGGCTGCTCAACAACGTTCCCGCCAATGTGCTGGTGGCCAAGGGATGCAACTTTGTCATCGCATCGACTGTGACAGCACAGCTAGAGAAGGATTTTGAAGGAATTAGTTCCAGATTCACCGGTCGGTTCTCGTCAACAATTCAAACGATCATGCGACAGACCATGGTGCAGGGCTACAAGATGAACTCTGTTGGAGTACAACCGGCAGACTTTGTGCTCGCGCCCGACGTGACGTCCTTTGATATATCGGAATTCACTCGGGTCGATGAAATGGCTCGAATCGGGGAAGCGACAACCGATGCATCCGTCGCAAAGCTTCGCCAGATGCTTAGCAGGCTTGATCCCAAAGTCTTCGGGACCGGTGTAAGCCGATGCAACGGCACTGAAAAAGGGGTGCGCTGCTAACACCCAAGAAGTTGTAAACAATCGCGAGTTGCGGAGCCGAGCTCTCGGACGCCTATAGGCCGCGCGGTTTGTAATTCCGGAATGCCAGTGCTAGCATCCGGCTTCGCGAGCTTTCCAGGAGGAGATTATGTCAGAGAACGATGGTGGGGGTGCTGGTTTCCTGTGGTTCCTGGCTGGTCTGGGTATCGGCGCAGCTGTGGGAATCCTGTATGCTCCGAAGTCAGGCGGCGAGTTGCGGCAGCAACTGCGCGAAGTGGCGGAGGACGGCAGCAACACGGTTAAGGAGCGCGCCCGCCAGGCACGGGAATGGGCAGAGAAAGGGCGCAAGTATCTCAATCAGCAGCGCGAGCAGATTCGTTCCGCTGTCGAAGCCGGTCGTCATGCTTATCGCGAAGCCACTGGGGAAGACGTTGAGGGCGCAAAGCCAAACGTTCCCTAGTGCCCACGTGCTCGCCAAGGTAATCATTTATTGCTGAACACTCGGAGGACCACGGAAGGCAGGCGGTCAGGCTGGCGCGGCAGGAGAAGAAAGGCTTACCGGCCACTGGATACAAAGCTATATCCGTCTAGCCGCTCGGGGAACCAAATTCTTGAGACGCTTTTTTTCATGCGTGTCGTATTGCGCTAGTCTTTCAGGAAACGTTCCAACATATGCCTTGTAAATACCGGTGGTTCCGTCAGTCGCCGCCGCCCCGCCCGGGCTGGCCTGACCCGAGCCCCTTTGTTCCATTGGAACTTTCAACAACACCTGGCGCAGATCGTTCTCGAGGTCCGCTACAAGTTTGCGGCCCTTGTCGGTTAGCCCAATACGCTGGCTTCCACGTTTATCCGAGGCGGGGGACTCAACGAGCTTGGCCGTGCGTAACTTCCGTACGAGACTGGAAGCCGATTGGCCGAGTCCGGAGCGCTCGACGATGACACTCTGTGTAAACTTGCCCTCTCGGCAAAGGCTGAGAACCGTGATTACACGCCACGGATGGTCGTTGGGGAACAGTTTCCCGAGCCGTTCGTCGTAGACCGCAAGCAACTGATGCACGATGTCGACGTACATGTAGGTCCTCAAGAGGCGGTGGCGTCCGAACGGGAGCACGCTGGTCCAACATCGCCACCGGCGAGATTCGAGCACGAATCTCGACTGGTCAGTTTAACCCCATCGAGATTGGAGCACGAATCTCGATTGCTAGAAAGCGCTGAAAAGGGCTTTCCGCGTTGTACAAACAGCAGCAAGCGGCATCCCGTGGTCCCGCCTCGGCAAAAAGGCAGGCTGCTCAGGAGCGGAACCCAGGAAGGTTCTTCAGGTCGTCCAGGTAATCACGCAACCGTTCGAAGCCGGTGTCGTCCAACTGATAGACATGACGCATGCCCTCGTATTGTGCCTTCACCATCTTGGCCTGCCGAAGTACCTTAAGGGCCTGAGAGATGGCCGGGCGCGAAACCGCAGGAAGGGGACTTCCTCCAGGAAAGACTCGCAGCCGCTGAGCGTCGAGCTTACGCTTGATTTCTGCCACGCAGAGCGGCTGCATGCGAAGGGCATTGATCACCCTGCGGCGGGTCCTGCCCTGAAGAGCTTTAGCAACTACATCGTAATCCCCAGCCATGGTAAGCACCCGTTGACCATTGTAGCGCCCCCCGATATCGGTAAGTAATTGCTTACCGAGCCCCACCAGCGGGGTGGTATGCGAGGCATGGAACCGGGCAAAGGAGGCGACGAGGAAAGTGCTCTCGCCTCGACCATGATCTGGGTATCAAGAGCGAAATCCAGGAAGGCTCTTAAGGCGTTCCTGGTAGAAGCGCAGTTCACCGAAGCCGGTTTGATCGAGCTGAAAGAAATGGCGCTTGCGTTCATATCGGTCTTTAACCAGCTTTGCTTGCAACCAAAGCTTCATAGCTTGGGAAACGGCCGGCCGCGAAATGGAAACGATGGCGGTAGGTCTCAGGGTCACCTGGAGTTCGCATCCCGGCTCGATTTCGGCGACCGACTGCGCCTGCATGCGCAGGTGTGACGGGCCGATGCCGCGTCCGGTTCTGCAGAGCTAAGTACCATGTTGTAGCCACTCCTATGGTAAGCCATCGTTGACCACTTTGGGGAGGTGGTCGTCGATCACAGCGCCTATGGTAAGCAGTTGCTTACCATAGAGGCAGCCAGGCGATGCCCGGCAGATCTTAGTGGGGCCCCCGCAAACGAAGAAGAGCCCGTTCGGCGCGGCCCGACATTTGAGCACAAATCTCAGAGCAGCGTACAGGACATCTACGGTATAGGAACGGCGTGAAAGGTGGCGATTTGGTGCTAGGTGGAGGTCTGGAGGATTTTGGATATTGAATGGTAAATAAATGTAAAGTTCTCAGAATTCATTCTACAAAGCCCCATACTATGCAGTGTATACCCTGATGATGTTCCGAGCCAGTTTATTGACCGTTTTCACGCCCCGAAAAAGGGTCCACGGGAAATAAGTCGCGGTCCCTGCGACGGGAACATATGTTCCTCGCTCTTTGTCGTGGAAAGAACCCTCCACGTCACCCCAGGGCCCTTTTGTTCAAACGCTGCGAATTTCTCTTTAATTGTCCTAATTGGGGTACAGCCAAGCCGGAGATCGCCTCAACCTCCGCTGACGTGAGGGTTTCCGCTTGAAAGCCGGCCGCCGGAAGCCGGCCGCCGGAAAGGCGGCGGCGAGACAGAACCCTTCGTCTATGGATAAGTCCTTCCCCATCGCCTACTGCCGATCCCTGCGGCGCGGCAGAAGCAAGGTCCCAGACCGCCTTCATCCATCCGCTACAGCCAAAGCCCGGCGCCGGGAAGAAGAAGCAAGCATCAACCCATCCAGATCACTGTTCCACCAGGCCAGTCCCCAGTAACGTTTGTCAGTGCCAGCTTCGCCACTGCCAGCTTCGCCCCAAGGGCGCGCGCCGCGCCCAAGACGGACACCCTCCTCTCCTATCCCCTCCTATATCTCCCTTCCCTCCTGCATCCGCCGGCGGCGCCCGAAACGTCCCGGACACCCTGCCAGCTGTCTACCCCCAACCACGTTCCCTAAAGGAACACCACACCCAATGCCATTCAACTAATCCGTGGCCCCGCTTGAGCGTCCCACCCCGGGCAATATCGTCCTTCCTGGCTGCTGGTTGCTGATGGCCGGGTGCTGCGGCGTCTCCAGCCGGTTCCCGCGCGCGCGGATGAGCCAACACCACCCCCCAATGCCAGTGCTCCAGCCATCAACCGTCGCTTGCTTCCGCTGGAGTCTCCCGGGCGATATCAGCTGGGCGTGAGTCCTGAGTCCTGATGGCTGGGTGCTGCGTCTCGAGCTGGTTCCCGCGCGCGCGGATTTTTTTTCTTCTCAACTAGAGAAAGAGCCCTGGTGTAATGTGCATTCCGTCCCAAACCGTAATGATCATGATTGGCACCGCTGGTACAGGCTGGACAAGGTCAGCGGCATCAGCTCGGTGAAGTCCTCGGCCAGGAAGACCAGGGTGCGCTCGCTGAACAGGTCCTGGATGGAGTAGACGGCGCCGTCGTCGACGAAGCTGACGCCCAGCAGGCGCTGGTAGCTGGCGTAGCCCAGCTCGTTGGAGAACAGCAGGGTAAGGTTGAAAGGGGGAAGTTGATCGATGTGCTTTCCCGAATTAGGTCTTGACCGGGAAGCCCTTTCTGCTATAATGAGTATATGAGTACACATCCAAACAGCCTATCCGGGTGGGTGGGTATGGGCGCGGCGGCTTTTTCGGGCTCGGCCGTCGCCGCCAGGGTGCATATACTCACCTGCGGAAGTAAATGTCCATCGCCGGAGGTCTCCCATGAGCCCCAGAGCCAAAGCAGTGCTGGAGGTAAAACGCTTGAACATGAATGTTCCCAAAGGCTTGCATGATGCCTTCAAGGCCGCGACGGCGGCCGAGGGCAAACAGATGACCGATGTCCTGATGGACTTTATCCGTACCTATGTCGAGCAACACCAGCCCGGCAGGGTCCGGCGCGGAGGTCGTAAATGAAGAACACCCACCGCGGCCTGCACCTGGTCAGTGCCGAAGAAGCCGCTGCCCTGGCCCAGCAACCGCAGGAGGCTGGCCGGCCGCCCGAGAATAGCCGCTTTGTGACGATTATGGTGTGGTACTACCGCGAGCTCAAGAACGAACTCGCGGGACTCGGCGACGAGCCGGACCAGGAAAGGATCCTCGCTTTGCGGGCAAAGAAGAAGGCCGTACGACGCTGCCTCGCCCTTTACGGAGTTCGAGTCGGTGCCTAAACGAGTGGCGTTGTACTTGCGAGTTAGCAGCGCCGATCAGAATCCCGGCGCCCAACGCGGCGACCTGCTGCAGCTCGTCGAGCAGCGCGGCTGGCAAGTGATCGAAGAGTACAGCGACCAGATCTCCGGAGTCCGGAGCCGCCGGCCCGGGTTGGATCGCCTCATGAACGATGCCAGCCGCAGGCGCTTCGACGTTATCGCGGTGTGGAGTTTCGACAGATTAGCGCGCTCGGTCCGGCATTTTCTGCAAGTCGTCGATGAACTGAACCATCTCAACATCGAATTTGCTTCCTATCGCGAAAACATCGACACTTCCGGCCCGATGGGCCGCACCGTGATGGTCATCTTGAGTGCAGTCGCCGAACTGGAACGCAACCTTATTATCGAACGAGTGCGCAGCGGCATGCGGCGCGCCAAGCTGGAAGGCCAGCACATCGGCCGGCCCCGGCTCATCGTGGATCGTGATGCGGTGGTCCGCGATCGCCAGCGAGGGCACAGCATCCGTCAGATCGCAAAGTTACACCGGCTGTCGAGGACGTCGGTATGCCGCGTTTTAGAAGACAACATTAATATAGGAGGCGCCGCTTGAGCGAGATCACAACGATGTGGGCAGTGACAGTCATTGCCGCTGCGGTTGTACTTTACCTGATCTGGAGCCGGCAGCATGATCACGAGCAGTGGGAGCGCAAGCGCGACCATGAAGACCTGCTCGTGGAAGTTCAGCGCGAACTACTGCGGCAGCACCGAGACATGTTGAGGCGCTGCGCCGAACTGCGGCGAGCACTCCACCATCAGCGCCGCACGCTTCGATACGTCGCCAAGCGGCTCTCGTAGACCATGTCCCTAAAGGGCGCCTGCCGGCGCCCTTCTACCTCCTTGAATCCACTCACTCGCTGCCGCATAAAATCGCTGTCCCAGAACGTATACCTAGTGGGACACCAACCGCAAACCTCAGCAGACAGTTACTTGTGATATGGCGATGTTACGCCAACTGAGAATCTAGACGCATAACTTCCGGTTTGCCGACATCCTAGCAATACGTTCGCCGTCCAGACCTCGATCTGTATCACCGCGAGGCGGCCCGAGGGACACTCAATTAGGTTCCCGCTGCGGGCTCCCTCGCTTCGGCAGCGGTCGGCAGAGTGAAGAGAAATGTCGCGCCTCGTCCGTCATTCGCCGTCGCCCACAAACGGCCACCATGCGAGTCGATAATTGTGCGGCTGATCGCTAACCCCATGCCGCTGCCTTGAGGTTTAGTGGTAAAGAATGCATTGAAAATCTCGTCCGCCTTCTCCGCAGGCAGGCCCACGCCGGCATCACTTACCGAGATCCGCACTCGGCCATCCTGGTCCAGTTCCGATTTCACCGTAAGGACTCCACCCATCTCTTTCATTGCCTCGATGCCGTTGAGCATGAGGTTCATGAGCACCTGCTGCACTTGCACACGGTCAGCCATAATTTTGGGCAGTTCGGCGGCAAGATCCGTGCGCATCGCAATCGAGTATCGATCGGCCTCACCTTTCAGCAGCGTGAGCATTTCCTGGATCAATCCGTTCACGTCGACCAACTCACGTTGCGGGGGAGACTTCTTGTAGAACGACCGTAAGCGGTCGATGATGTCAGCGGCACGGGTTCCGTCTTTAACGATTCTGGTTGTCGCGTCGCACGCCCTTTCCACATCGGGCTGGTCTCGTTTCAGCCATCGCAAGGTCGCGTTGGCGCTGATGATGGCGGCAGCGATGGGCTGCTTGATTTCGTGTGCCAGCGACGCTGCCATTTCCCCCAACGTGCTCACTCGATTGGTGTGTGCCAGATCCGCCTCAAGTTGTCGCAGCCTTTCCCTCTCTTGCTCAGCTCGTCTACGCTCAGTGACGTCGATCACAGTGCCCACAAATTCAACGAGATGGCCGGACGTGCTCAGAACAGGATGACCTACGACGTGAATATCCCTGACGGGGCCATCCGGATGCACGATGCGGTAGTCCGCCTCCCACTCTGCCTTCTCGCGGATAGCCGTCTGGATTAGTTCCTTAAAGCCGGGTTGGTCGTCGGGATGAAGCCGCTGAAAGAAGTCTTCGAATCGGGGCAAACCATCCTGTGGGTCGAAACTCAGAACACGGTAGCATTCCTCCGACCAGTACCCAATATCCTGGTCTGGGCTCCAGGCCCAACTGCCGGTTTGGCTCAGCCTCTGCGCTTCCGCCAAGTACGCTTCGCTCTTGCGGAGTTCCTCTTCTGCTCGTTTGATCGACGTAACGTCGGTCGCCGCCCCGACAAACTCGCGGTTGCCGGATGCATCTTGTAATGCGTGGGCCAGGGCGTGGACGTGCTTGACACTACCGTCAGGCAGCAGCAAACGATAGGTATGCTCGAACTGTGTCGCTCCCGCAGAAGCACTCTCGATGACCTTCAGAAACCCGGGCCGGTCGTCGGGATGGACGCGCTGCACCACTAAATCCATTGTTAGCTTCACCGCGTGGTCGTACTCGAAGATGCGATAGGTTTCGTCTGACCAGACAATCTCTCCGCTGTCAGGTCTCCACCCGAAACTGCCCGTTTGACTGAGCCTCTGAGCATCTGCCAGGTAGGCTTCGCGGCGTCGGAGCTCCTGAGTTAGCAATTCGTGCTCAGTAACATCCATCCCTGTCCCAAGGAAGCCCTGGAAAATCCCCCCTTGCGTGACCGGAATACCCACACAACGTACGTGACGAATCTCTCCGTCAGACCGCATAATTCGTTTTGTGAAGTCGAAGGCAAGATGGTCATCCAACATTTTCGCAATGCCTTGTTTCATGAACGCGCGATCTTCCGGGTGTACAAGAGCCAAATATTCTTCTACTGTTGGCGGCTTGCCACGCGGATCAAGGCCGTAAACCTGGAATAACTCGGAAGACCAGTAACTGAATCCGGTAGCGTCGAATGCCCAGCTTCCCATATGGGCAAGGCGCTGCCCCTCAGCGAGATAAAATTGGTTTTGCTGAAGCGCCTCCTCGGCGCGTTTGCGATCTTCGATGTCGGTCGTGATCCCATACCACTTGACGATGTTTCCATCTTCATCTCGGAGCGGCAGCCCGCGGTCCAACTGCCAGCGATATTGCCCATCCGAGCGGCGGGAACGCACTTCACTTTCGTGAGGCTTGCCAGTAGCAACCGCTTCGATCCATTTAGCTGCATGTCGCTCAAGGTCATCAGGGTGAACTAGCGCTTGCCACCCTGATCCGGCCATCTGTTCCGCCGATGATCCCGTGTACTCCACAAATCGCTTGTTAACGTAAGTATTGGAGCCATCGGGCAGCGCACTCCACACTAACGCCGGAATCGTATCGATTACGTCGCGAAGCTCTTTTTCACTCTTACGAAGGGCATCCCGCTGACGCTCCAAATGGCGGACTCGAAGGCGATAAAGTCCAATAAGAACTGCCAAGAAGAGAAACCCACCTAGGGAGCGGAACCATACGGTCTCGTAGAAGGCCGGAGCGACGAAGAAATCGAGCGACGCACCGGCTTCGTTCCACACGCCGCTGTTATTGCAGGCTTTCACCCGAAAGGTGTAGTTTCGCGGCGGAAGGTTGCTGTAGAAAGCTTGCCTTCGAGTTCCGGCATCCTGCCAATCGCGATCATAGCCTTCCAGCTTGTACTGGAAATGCACCTTCTGAGGAACGACGAAGCTCAGTGCCGTGTAGTCAATTTCGAGATCACGAGTGGACGGGGGCAGACCAAGACCTTCTACTGGCTGGTAGCGTTTTCGATCCGCCGTGACTTCCTCGATGTGCACCGGCGGTGGCACAGAATTGCCACCTATGTGAGCCGGATCGACCATCTGCAAGACGGTCCCATTCGCGAACCACAACCGTCCATCCGGGGATAGAGATGCTGCTGGTTGATTGAAGACGATTGCCGGTTGTGCCCCATCGAACACATCAAAGGTCCGAACTTTCAATGTGGTTTCCGGGTGATCCCACCATCTTTGGAGTTCGTCAGAAGCGACAGCAACCAATCCGCATTGGGTGTACAGCCAGAGAGTGCTCGTCTTGTCTGAGATCAACGTATAGATAAAATCGCAAGGCAGGCCATTCCGCGAACTGAGGATTTGCTTTTTTCCGTCGTGCCATCCGATTACCCCACTTGGCGTCGCACCCAGCACTGTGCCGTCAGGTCTCACCTCGACTCGGCGCACTCTGGAGTCACTTTGGCCGAGGTCGAAATTGTAGGTGGTCAATTGGCCGTTCCGGTGTCGCGCGAGATCGCCGTTCACGAGGCCCAACCAGATACCACCTTCGGGGTCGGCTGCAAGCGATGCGGCGTACGGCATCCCGGGCGGCCGTAGTTCATCTAGCACTTTGAAATCACGGATACGAAGGAGACCCCTGGGAGGTGCATAGGACTCAATCCACAGGTCCCCGTCCTTATCCTCAGCCAATGCTACCGCCCTTCCTACTGGAGATCCGTCCGGTCGGCGGATGGGTGTGAATTTCCCCTTCTCGTAGACTGACAGTTCGCTGTCAACTCCAACCCAAAGACGGCCGGCATGGTCTTCGAACAATGATGATGGATGCTCGCCAGGCAAGCCATCCTTTCTCCCGATCGACGATATCCTCCCATCGTGAAGAGAATCCAGAGTGGCGAAGTTGCCGACCCATACTGTTCCGTTCCTCGAAGCCAAGACGGTTTGGACCCCATCCGCCTGCAGGCCCTCGCGGGTCGAAAAACTGGTGACTTGGAAGTCGCGAAATCGATCAAGCCCCCCGGAAGTCACGGCCCACACATCTCCTTCATTGTCCTCATAGAAACTATATACAGCTTCGCCCGTAAGGCCATCGGCGCCTCGGAAATGATCGACAGTGCCGTCGTAGATACGGTAGACCCCTTCAGCCGAGGTCCCAATCCACAGAGCCTTTTCGCGGTCAAGAAATAGGGCTGCGATTGCAAGATTCCTTCCATCTAGTCCCGGTACGACAAAAGGCTTCCAAACACCGTCCACCAGTTGCTGCAGCCCCAGAGTAGGACCGGACTGCGTCATTCCAACCATGAGCGAACCATCCGGTGCGTTGGCAAGGGCCTGTACGCCGGAAAAATCGCCCCCGGATTCCAAGCCTTTTATAGCGTACGTGCTGGATAAACCTGGCTTCCAGCGGGTGAGCATGGATGAGCCGCCAATCCAGACATTTCCCCAGGCATCGCAGAGCAGAGGACCATCGTCGAGAGGTGGCACTCCCTCGGACTTGCCGTGGCAGCGAAGCTTTGTGCCGACGACTTCACAAAGAGAGCCCTTGTCATCATCCAGGTTTGATCGCGAGAGCCAGATGGTCCCGTTACGGTCTTCATGGATGTCGTTGATTACTCCCATCGGATCCGGATAGTTAATCAGGTCTCCATCTTTCCAGCGGGACAATCCGGAGCGTGTACCTATCCAAAGGCTCCCGTCCCGTGCAGCGAGGAGAGCAGAAATATTGGAGGACAGCAGTTGCTTGCCGGCTGGTGGTGACCAGGGAACGAATCGAATTCCATCGAAGCGAACCAGGCCGCCGGCTGTCCCAATCCACACGTATCCATCGGTTGTTTGGGTAATTGCAGAGGGTGTTCCCGCGAAGGCGCCGCCGCGCACGCGCCAGGCAGTGTGGGCATACTGAGAAATCCGCCGGTCCGGATCGAGAGCGTGCGCACGGGGAAGCGCTACGATCAACAGACTCGCCAACACGGTCCCCAACACGAAGACGCGTCGTGCCCGTATTCGGACGACCACCGCCGTGCCACACATTGTTTGTAGAACCGCCATCACACGCCTACGCCCAGGCGATTAAGCTCACTTGCCCAGTAATCCCGACAGGCGGTGGGCGTTGCCTTTTGCTGTCAGTACAACGGCATTAGAAAGTCTTTTGTTCGTGATGTCAGCCATGAGCCGCAGCCCAATTCGACTGGCCCATCCGGCAGCGCATCGACCAACAATGCTACCTCGTTTCGGTTCCGGTCGTATAACGTGAAAACCTGAGGTTGGGTGCCAGTTGGCGTAATCAGCGATAGCGTAAGTTTGCGCCGTCTGTTCGCCTACATGCAAACCCGCGGAGCCGGAGTTTCCTGGCAGCCTGCCTCGAATGGCCCTCTGCTCTCCGACGCGACGCGAGCATTGTCCGGGTGCGCACCCGCGCTACGGCGTCGGCGCCGGAGATCGAGCAGGACAGTGTTCATGTGAGCGGCAGTGCATTCCCATCGCAGGCGCGATTGGCAGTCGGTTGCGTCACGGATGGACGATACAGCAAGAGGGCAGCATGAAAAACGTCAGTTGGTTTGAGCCAGTATCAGGACAAGATGAACGACTGTGCTCCGCAAGAACCTTCCCGAGCTTTCGCCGTGCAGGCAGTTATTAAAATAGCGAGACGCAAGCCGTCAACCAGCAAGCGGACAGAAACGCCGTCGCATGAGCGCGGCAGCGCGTGCCAAGCGGCGCCACTGCGTTATGTTGTTGACGCAGAGAGAAAATTGAAGACAGGGAACCGGGAGCTGAACTGCGTCACGCACGTGCCTTATCAATCATCGCTTCCCATATACCCTTGGACTTGAGAATGAGCTCAACCGCTTCGCGGACCGCGCCGTCACCGCCGCGGGCGCTCGTAGTGTAGTGCGCTGCCTCTTTCACCTCAGGGGCTGCATCACCCACGGCAACGGCCAGACCAACACGGCGCATCAAGGGAATGTCCGGAAGATCATCGCCGATAAACGCGACAGCAGAATCGGAGACGCGTGCTTTTTGAAGGATTTCTTCATAGGCCGGCATCTTGACCGGCTGTTTCATGTAGATAAACTCCATCTTCATTTCGTGGGCGCGGCGGAGGAGTGCAGCGCTTTCACGACCGGTGATACAGCCCGTACGCAGGCCGGCGGTTTGCGCGAGAGTGAGGCCTTGGCCATCGTGCGCGTCAAAGGTTTTGATTTCGAGGGCGGTGCCGTCGGGTTGCGAAAGCAGGGTGACGCTGCCGTCCGTCATCGTCCCGTCTACGTCCATGAGGAGCAGCTTGATTTGCGCGGCGCGCTTCTTGAGCGCGGGAGAGATCTTGGGAACGCGAGCCAAGGAAGCCTCCGGTGCTGGATTTGATGCGCTTACTTCATGTAAGCGAGCATTCCACTCACAGCATCTACGATTGCTAATAAGAATGCGACGCCCACCACGACAACGATCGCGGAAACCTGCGATTCGTTGCCGTCGGCCTGAGCATAAAGGCCGATGGGATAAATCATCGCAGCAATGTTGACGATTGCGAGGATCAGCCAAAACCGCGTCTTTGAAGTTCTCCGGGTCACGGGTTTCATCTCGGACTTTACAGGGGCACGTGGCTTGCCAGAACCGGGATTGCGCAAATGCATGGAAACGCGAACTGCAGCGGGCGCCGCCTGGCAAAGATGTGTCGAATGCCAGCAAACTGTCGATTGCACGGCCAACAATTCGACACCAGCGACCGGGTGAGCGATAGTTGAAGCTAACAGGCGATAGCGTAAGTGTGCGCCGTTTGTTCGCCCATTTGCAACAGGGAGAGAGGGCACAAGTAACTGTCTGCTGAGGTTTGCGGTTGGTGTCCCACTAGGTATACGTTCTGGGACAGCGATTTTATGCGGCAGCGAGTGAGTGGATTCAAGGAGGTAGAAGGGCGCCGGCAGGCGCCCTTTAGGGACATGGTCTACGAGAGCCGCTTGGCGACATATCGAAGCGTGTGGGGACGTTGTGGGCGCCGCCGGCGGATGCAGGAGGGAAGGGAGATATAGGAGGGGATAGGAGAGGAGGGTGTCCGTCTGGGCGCGGCGCGCCCTGGGGGCGAAGCTGGCACGGACGAACCTGGCGAACGGTACTGGGAACTGGCCTGGTGGAACAGTGATTCCGGATGGGTGGATACATCTTCTTCTTCCCGGGCCCGGCTTTGGTTATAACGGCTGAAGAAAGACGGTCAAGGAACTTGCTTCAGGCGCCGCCGCCGGAAGCTGGAGACTGGGAGATGGGTTTGTCCAAGGACCGGATAAGAAGAGATTGGCTTTGGGCGCGCCGCCCGGGATCGGTTGGTAGGTGATCGGGGACGACCTAGTCATAGGATACCGAAGGATCTGTCCAGCCGCCGCCGCCCGGCTGCCGGCCCTCAAGCGGAAAACCGTCACGTCAACTGAAGTTGAGGCGATCTTCCGACGTCGAGAGCGCCGATCTGTTCTCGACAGTTTCGTGCAATTCGGTGCAACCGTGGGGTTTGCGGAATGCAGTTCGAGAGTGCGGCAGTGGTTCGGAATGCATATCCCCCAACTCCCAGAACAGGGCTTCTGGCCCGCGTCTTCTGAAATGCCTTCCTAAGGCATAACTTCCGATTTGCTCGTCAACCGCAACGGTCCACTTCTACAGGTTGCCGACAACACGTCCAAGTGACTTCCCCGAACCAGACTTCTGGCGTCGCTACGCTGTCGTGAGCACGCCAACTGGCGACCAAAACCGAAGGGGCCGCTCAGCCGGGGTTACGTGCGAGATGGCGATTTTGCACCAACGATCAGACTGAGATGCCACCAACCTCCCGGTTCTCATTGACCTGCGTTGTTGCAGCCACGTAAGATTCGCGCCAGTGATTGACCGGACAATTTCCCACTACCGCATCCTCGAGCAAGCTGGGCGGTGGGGGCATGGGCGTGGTGTATAAGGCCGAGGACACACGGCTCGACCGCTTCGTCGCACTCAAATTCCTACCTGAGGATATAGCCCAGGATCACCACGCTTTGGAGAGATTTCGGCGCGAGGCCAAAGCCGCGTCGGCACTCAACCATCCCAACATCTGCACCATTTACGACACCGGCGAGGAAGAGGGCCGCTACTACATGGTCATGGAGTTCCTCGACGGGGTGACGTTGAAGCACCACATCGCGGGCCGGCCGCTTGACCCAGAGCTGCTGTTGGACCTGGCGACGGAGATCGCGGATGCGCTGGATGCCGCGCATAGCGAAGGCATCATTCATCGCGACATCAAGCCGGCGAACATCTTCGTCACGCGGCGCGGTCATGCCAAGATTCTGGACTTCGGACTGGCGAAGGTGACCGCGAAAGTTGTCGGCTACGCGGCAAACCGCAACCGAGATGGCGTCGTCCGATGCCGACCACCTGACGAGTCCGGGCGCAATGCTGGGCACGGTCGCCTATATGTCGCCAGAGCAGGTAAAGGGCCGTGATCTTGACTCGCGCACCGACCTTTTCTCCTTCGGAGGGGTGCTCTACGAAATGGCGACGGGCAGGATGCCGTTCGAGGGCGAGAGCTCGGGGGAGATTTGCGGCGCCATTCTGCATACGCAACCTGCGCCGCCCTCGCAGTCGAACCCTAAGGTCCCGGCCGGACTGGAAGCGGTGATCGGCAAGGCGCTGGAGAAGGACCGCAATCTCCGCTATCAGCATGCGCTGCGGACATGCGGACCGATCTGCAGCGGTTGAAGCGCGACACCGAAAGCGGCCGCTTTGCGGTGGTGGGATCGGGCTCGGGCGGGATGCCGGTGGCGAGCGGCGGAGTCTGGGGAGAGAGCTCGGGAAGAGCAAAGGTCCTCGATGCGCCTTCCGGCCAGAGTCAACCCGGGCAGCAAGAAGCGGCGTTGGCCGATGGCCGCCGCGGCGGTAGTACCTGTCATCGCCGTGCTCGTGACTGGGCTTCTCTACTTACCGCTCGCGTCAAGCACTGGAGCTGACCGAGAAAGACACCATTGTGGTTGCCGACTTCGACAACAGAACCGGCGATAGCGGTCTTCGATGACACGCTGAAAACAGCGTTGACGGTGACCCTGAGAGAGTCTCCGTATCTGAATATGTTGTCCGACAGACCAAGTAGCTCGGACCTTGAAGCTGATGACACGCCCTGCCGATACGAAGCTGACGCCGCAGGTGGCGAGGGAGGTTTGCCAGCGAGCGAACAGTCGGGCGTACGTTGCCGGGTCGATCGCCAGCCTGGGTAGCCAGTACGTCGTGGGACTCAAGGCGATGAACTGCCAGAGTGGAACGAGCCACTGGCACAGGAGCAGGTGCGGGCGCGACGGTAAGGAGAAGGTAATAGTGGCGGTTAAGCCAAGGCCAGCGGCCAACTGCGCAGCAGCGGTGGGCGAGTCGCTGGCTCGGTGCAAAAGTTCGACGCTCCCCTGCCAACAAGCCACTACTCGTCGCTGGAAGCGATCCAGGCCTATGCCATGGGCCTCAAGATGAAGGCCGCGCAGGGCTCCGGGGCCGCAGTGCCATTCTACAAACGGGCCATCGAACTTGATCCTGAGTTCGCCGATGCCTATGCCGCTTTGGGTGCTGCCTACAGCGACTTGGGCGAGGATACGCTGTCGATGGAGAATTCGCCGGAAAGCTTACGAACTTCGTGACCATGTGAGTAGTCAGCGTGAGAGGTTCCATATTGAGGGAGACTATTACGATTCCGTGACGGGCGAGACGGAAAAGGCCGATCAGACCTACCTGGATTGGATCCAGGTTTATCCCGACGACCACCGGCCGCACCAGAACCTGGGTGCGAACTATTCTGATATGGGCCAGTATGAGAAAGCAGTAGAGGAAGAAGAGACGGTCCTGCAACTACAGCCTAACAATGTAAATGCGTTTACCAGCCTTATGGGCGATCTAGCTTGCGCTGGATCAGCTCGAGAAAGCGAACGATGTTTTTGAACAGGCGCAGCCAGCGCCAATTGGACCACAATTTTCTCGGCCTTTACCGATATACACGGCTTTTCTTCAGGCCGATACCGCGACCATGCAGCAGCAGCTAGAGTGGGCGATGGGAAGACCGGGAGCGGAAGACGCACTGCTCTCTGCCGAATCGGACACCCAGACCTTCTACGGCCGATTCGATCGGGCGCGGAATTTTACGGAGCGAGCAGTGCAGTCGGCCAAGAACGCCGATGCGCCGGAAAGAGCCGCGGGGTGGAAGGCCAATGCGGCGCTGTACGAAGCCGAAGTCGGGAACAAAGTTCAGGCACGAGCCATTGCTGCTGACGCGCTGGAGATGAGCCGCGGCAGAGATGTGGAAGCTCCAGGTTGCACTGGCATTGGCCCGGGCCGGACAATTAGCACAAGCCGAAAAAATCGCAGCGGAGCTCGATGCAGAATTTCCCCGCAGCACCCTGATGCAGAACTACTGGCTGCCCGCCATACGAGCTTCCATCGAGCTGCAGAAAAACAATGCCGAGAAAGCCGTCGAGTTGCTGGAACAGACCGTCCCTTACGAGTTGGCGACTCCGGTACCTGGGACATATGTACCCCGTCCTATCTTCGCGGCGAGGCCTATCTGAAGTTAGGGCGCGGGCGTGAGGCTGCTGGAGAGTTTCAGAAGATACTGGATCATCGGGGCGTCGTGCTGAACTTTGTAATTGGTTCGCTGGCAACGCTCGAACTGGCGCGTGCTGAAGCCATGAGCGGCGACGCCGCGTCCGCGCGCAAGCAATACGTAGAGTTCCTGGGGTTGTGGAAGGATGCCGACTCCAATCTGCCGGTCCTTAAGGCCGCCCGAACCGAGTACGAACGTCTGCGATAGCTATCGTCATTGGCTCTTTTCAAGCTGAATTTGGCCCCCGCGTTCAACCCTAAGGCGCGAAGTACCCGGAGATGTCCAGAATCAACTGCGTACTTCCATCGCCCGCGTAGGCATCAGTAATGCCATCTATGGTCGGTACAATCGCCATGTTCGAAGTCACGAAACCGTCATACGCGTTCAGCGTCGAGACCACCGGCTGAATCTCGCCCTCCGGCCACAACGTCAGATATCCCAAGCGGTGATTGGGCACCACCGTGGCGTTGAAGACATAACCGGTTGCGTTGTTCGGCGGCGCGCACGGACTATTGACGATGTTTACCGTGCGCTCGTTACTGAACGGTTGCCCGTTATTGTTTCGGCTGTCATATGCGCGGCACGGTACCGTCGGATAAAACGAATACCCTCCCAGCCCCGGCGCCGCGAAATATCCGTTGATGTCAATCAGCAGGTCGGTCGTGTTGTAGGCGTACACCGCAACTTCACCATTGTTGCCGGCCGGAACGATGGCCGCGTTTGCCACGACCGTTCCCGTGGGATTGTTTAACGTCGAAACCAGCGGCTGAGTCTGACCGGCTGGCCACACCGTCAGGTAACCGAGATGTTGATGCGGAGGGTTGGGCACCGCGGTGAAGTTCAGCGAATACGCTGCCGGATTCACTCCCGCGGGAATGCAACTGCTCATCAGCAAGGGGAAGTCGCGTTCCTCTTGCGCGGGAAGCCGCGGCCCTCCCAGCGGCCCGTCGGTGCCGCGAGTATCGACCAGGCGGCAGGGGGTCAGCGGGTAGAAGGCCAGGGTGGCAGGGCTACTGGCGACGAAATACCCATTGATATCGAGGATTACGTTCGTGGTGTCGGTGACGTATACGCTCACCGCGCCCAACGATGTACCCGCGGGAACGATTGCAGCGTTCGCCTTGGTGCGTCCATCCGGTGAGTTCAGTGTCGAGACTAGAGGCTGGTTTTGCCCTGTCGGCCAGATGGTCAGATATCCCAAGGTATGTTGCGGCACTACCGTCACGTTGAGCGAGTAGGCGATGACATTGGACGGAATGTTGCACGGGTTGCCGCTCTGCGCCAGCGGGAACGAGCGTACTGGTACCTCCGCTGATGGGCGGTCCGCCGTAGGTACCATCCGTTCCGCGCGTGTCCACTACCCGGCAAGGCGTGGCCGCCATGAACTGCACCGACCCGGGCATGATCCCAAACACGGCCCCGCCGCCATGAACTCCGCCATTGACCGTCGTGCCATAGAGAGTGCCGGAAGCACTGAAGATCAGCCCGGCGAGGGGATTCTTCCCGTCGCTGCCGTTGCCGAAGTGGTACACCAGTTTTTCCCGGCAGCATCCATTGCTGGCACTGTTGGGCAACAGCTCGAACACCGTCCCTCCGGCGTAAAGTCCACCATTCTTGGTGGTCCCATAGAGATTGCCGGAGCTATCGAGGACCAGCCCGGCGTAAGGGTTCGCCCCGTCCGTGCCGTTGCCGAAGCTGTAGAGCCCCGTTTCCGTGAAGCCTCCTCCGCCGCTGGGCGACAGTTCAAACGCTGTCCCGCCGCTGTACGTTCCTCCATTGGCAGTCGTGCCATAGAGATTGCCGGAAGTATCGAAAACCAGCCCGGCGTAAGGGCTCGCCCCGTCCGTGCCGGTGCCGAAGGTGTACACCAGTATTTCCCGGCAGCATCCATTGCTTGCCGCATTGGGCGACAGCTCGAACGCCGTCCCCTTGCCGGACGTTCCGCCCGCAGACGTGGTGCCGTAAAGATTGCCGGCGGAATCGAAAATCAGCCCGGCGTAGGGATTCCGCCCGTCGTTGCCGTTGCCGAAGCTGTATAGAACCGTCTCCGTCCAGCCCCCTGCGCCGTTGGGTGACAGCTCAAACGCCGTCCCGCCGCCGTAAGTTCCGCCATTGAGGGTCGTGCCATAGAGATTGCCGGAAGTGTCGAAGATCAGCCCGGCGTAGGGGTTCTGCCCGTCCCCGCCACTGCCGAAGCTGTACAGCACGGTTTCGGCGCCGTTGGGCGACAGCTCGAAGACCGTCCCCATGCCATTAGCGCCACCCGCAGACGTGGTGCCGTAAAGATTGCCGGAGGAGTCGAAGACCAGATTCCCGAATGGCATTTGCCCGTCATTGCCGTTGCCGAAACTGTGCAGGATTGTCTCCGCGCCGTTGGGCGATACTTCAAAAACCGTCCCCTTTGCATACATCCCGCCCACAGACGTGGTGCCGTAAAGATTTCCTGCGGAATCGGAGATGAGGTTCGCGACCGGGTTTTGACCGTCGTTCCCGTTGCCAAAACTGTGCATCACCGTGTCCGGCTGCCCGGTGAAGGTCGCTGTTACCGCCAGGTTTTGGGTCATGGTGATGTTGCAGGAACCGGTGCCGCTGCAGGCTCCGCTCCAGCCGGAGAACATGCCTCCCTGCGCTGGGCTGGCGTTCAGAGTTACTGGCGCGTTGCTGGCATAAGTGTAGCTGCATGTCCCAGGACAGTTGATCAAACCGTCTGTGCTAGTCACAGTTCCGCTGCCACTGGTCGATACAGTCAGGCTGTAGTTACCCGGATTCTGCGTGAACCTAGCTGTAGCCGACAGGTCCTGTGTCATCGTGAGATTGCAGGAACCAGTCCCGCTGCAGGCTCCACTCCAACCGGCAAAGCTCCAGCCTTGGGCGGGCGCGGCGTTTAGAGTGACGGGTGTGTTGATGGGATAAGAATAACCACACGTGCCGGGGCAGTTGATATCACCGTCCGTGCTGCTCACTGTTCCGCTGCCGTTAGTCGATACCGTCAATATGCTGAACTGGCTGAATGTGGCGGTAACCGACAGGCTCTGGGTCATCGTTATATTGCATGGCCCCGTTCCAGTACAGGCCCCGCTCCACCCCACAAAGATAGATCCTGACGCCGGCGTGGCATTCAGTGTCACGGGTGTTCCTGGCGAATATGAGTGCGTGCAGGTGCCTGGGCAGTTGATGAAACCGTCGGTGCTAGTGACCGATCCGCTGCCCGAGGTTGATACGGTTAAGGTGGAATTGGACGTCTGGACAAAAACATTTGGAGTGCTCCCGGTCGAAATGAACTCGAGTTTCCCAGATCCAACAATATATCCATATAGCATTTCGTTATCTAACGAGATGGTAACTGCGCCGGTGCTGTCAACAGTATAGGTTCCACTCGCTGTCTGGTTCAGGAACACGCCATCCGGCCCACTCGTGTCATAGATAAAGCTGGTGTTTCCCGCCCCGTCGAAGGAAGCGGTATCGATGGTGCTATCGGGACCGGAGACGTACTGCGGCAGCGAGCCGCCCAGGTATTCGCCGTTCAGGTATCCCGTGCCGAACTGTTGCCCCGTAGCCTGGGGCTGGAAGAAAAGTGACCCGGGGTTTCCTGAAGAGGCCTCGATGCAGAACCCCTCATTCTGCTGCACGAGGTAGCAGACCTCACCACCATCACCGCCACCGCTGTCCATGGCCGTCGTTCGCCCGTTGGAAGCGACAGAGTAGGTTCCCGAATTCATCCCCATGGCGACTGTGCCGCCCCTGTTGGTGTCCTGGGTCAGACTGTAATTCCCGTTGCCGTCGGACGAGAGCAGAGACACACTTGCCTCGCTAACGAGCGTCTGGTCGTTATACGTTTGCCTGCTTTCCCCGCCGATTGCATTTCCCTGTAGGCTGCCGTTGTTGAACGGTCTTCCGGTCTGCTTGAGAACGTTCGTCACATAAAGGGTGCCTCCGCTGTCGATCTCGATCCCGACTACCTCGCCCGCGGAAATGACGTACACGGCCAGATTGAGCGTCCCGACGCCGGCGACTTGATACTGCATCGTAACTCGGCCATTGGCGTCGACGGGAGGATTGCTGGTCACGTTGCCGGTAAAGGTGTTTTGCGTGTGCGTGCCGAAATCATTGATGTCCTCGTTGCCGTTGGTGAGGTTACCGCCGGAATCCTCCTGATAGGTCCCATTGCCGGATATGGGCTCGCTCGCGGAATCGAAGCCCTGGAAGCCAAAGGCCCAATTGCCCGCCAGCGCCGAGGAGCTAAAGGCAGTCGGATTCTGCTGCCGGAAGACGCCCGCACCCCAGAAGCCGTGAGGAAGGCTGGTGTCCATGGAGATGACACGTATGTCCCCGCCATTCCCGGCGGCGATCAGCATCTGAACGTTATCGCCCGTGTTGAGGGTGAACGTGATCTGGCCCAGTCCGTCTGAGCTCACCGAATAAGTTCCGCCTGTAACCGTGTTGAACTGATACCGAGTGTTGTAGACGTCCAACTCCCCGCCGGTCACATTGCCATTGCCATCCAAAGTCAGGCTTCCCGCCACAACAAAGAAAGTTGGTTCGTAGCCGGTGAACGAGAACGCGTACTGCCCGTTCAAGGGTAAGGTTTGGGCTGACGAGGCGATACTCATCGCGGCGCAACATACGAGAACTATGCTGGCGATTTTCGATAAGTTGAATTTTGTCGAGAGCGCCCGGCTTGCAGTACGCATTGCTACCTCCGTGGAACGTGCGAGCGACTGCGATGGGCCATGAACCGCGGGTTAGCCTTCGCTAGACCGATTCACGTTGCGGGGTAACAACACTGTGTTCGTTGTTCGGGCAGCCCGATTGAGACACTCTGGATACGGCTTGGATGTTAGCACCGATTGCCCTTCGTTCAACGACATTATTTCCCCAACCGCCGGATTCCCATTCCCGACTCAAGAAAACCGTTGCATCGTATCCCGCCCGCGCCTAGCTGTGGTAGCGGGGAATTTGGGACGCTAAAGTCAGTTGTTGTGATCAGGCGATATTTGGCCCGGTTGCACCGCTGCCGGTGCAGAAGCGGGCGCGTGTCAGTTACGAAATGGCGATATTAAGACAGTGACCCGTTCGTTCAGTTCCTTGAGGCTATTCCGCACGACCAAAGGCGTGGCCTTGCAGGGCCATGGGGCATCTGTTATCCATGTCCAATGTATGGAAGAACTCACGAAAGATGCCGTCCGCGAGATTGAGGAGATCCATTCCAGCTGGATCGAATTCGAAGTTGCTGGACAATGGCATAACTTGATGGCGGTGTGCGCTGACGACATCGAGTTGTGGCCGCCTGACTTGCGGCCCGTGCTTGGACGCACGGCGGTTTCGGCGCAGATGGCGCACGGGACTGCGAGAATCCACCGCATTGAGATCACCAACCGTCGTATTCGAGGCTCAAACGGGATTGCGTACTTGACCGCAACTTATGAAACCACGTTTTCATCCGCGGATGACTCCACTCCTAGACAAGCCTTGGGAAGCCATCTGTGGATACTGCGAAAGCGGGCCGATAGGTGGGTTGTTACTCTCGTGAGCTGGTCACTGTGGGGCAAATCGGAATAGTTGTGCGATAGCAGGCCAACTCGCACCTATCTAAACCGGATGGAATATATTCCTCGGGAGTCGGCCAGCATCTGGCGATCGCATTGGCACAACCACTTGGACGTAAAACGCCCATACCGTCGATGTGCCGGCAGCCATGACCCCGAAGCCGTGATGATCGAAGCGGTTGTGCCGATCAATGCAGATTAGTCGTGTTAAACGCGCTGCTGGAAAGTTGTTCGGTTACTCTCGGATTGTTGGCCAACAGGAAGTCCAAAACTACAGACATATCACGGCTGCGATGTTCTTGTGTGAGGCCGGACATCTCTTCGTGACCTTCGATGAAGCTCAACTTGAATCGGACACGGACAGCCGTCCTTATGAGAAGCATCGGTTGAATTGATTGGCAGTCCGAGTCAACCAAGCGTAGGGGTTCCCTTTGCGTGACCTTGGTATCAGTCAGGCCGTGCCAGTACCGCCCGCTCGATGACTCTGGCCTGAGCGCAGATGTGGCCATGTAAGAAAGGTTGGGCGTGTTCTTCGCGCTGAACAGTACAAACTACATTGAGGCAGTTCATGCAGATGAATTCAATTCTGCGACTGTCCAGATAGCGGTGTGCAAACTGCGGCGCGTTCATGCTGCACCTCAGGGGTATAAACGCTATGTCGGGATGCGCAACTGAACGCCTTTCTTGGGGGCGATCCGGGTCAGTTGTGGGCAGCGTTTGGAATAAGTGCGTGCCGCATTAATAAGGTCTTTGCCCCAGTGTCTCTGTGATTAGTTGCTTTCTGGTCGCCTTGGGATGTGGCAGACCCTTATAGCAAAATTCGCACATCCCCATCTTGTAGACCGGCTCATTTGGCCGACCCCTCTCGGCACACGTTTCACAAACGCGAAGAGCATGTTGCTCTTCGCGAGAATGTTTATCCGAGTCGAGCGTTTCTGGAAGCCACTCAACCACAGTAACAGCCTCTGGCGGTTTAAACGAAAACCCGCAGGGGCTGTCAGAGTCGGCCAGCTAGGAAAGGTCGGTAATGCTCTGAGCAGCCCGCTGCGGCCTCGCGGCGTATCTTTCCCCAGTTTTGGTTTAAGATATGACGCTGCATCACTACTCACTCTTACTCTTGCCGAAAAAGAGAGTCAGTGACAATGAGCCGATCTTGGTTACGAAAGTAATCACCACTTTCGCACCCCGGATGGACGTCGGCGGTATTCTCACATGGCAAGGCGGAGACGTGGGACGACGCTGAGTAGGACGTCCAGTATGCCGCCAAGAACCTCTATGCGTTTTTCTCGACCTTCCGCAGGACCTACCCGGCATTCGCCTCGCTATCGAGCGCGACGAGCTTCAATACGGCGAATACCTCAACCTTCTCCACGGTGTCCACGGCGCCGGCCAGCTCGCAGGCTACAGACAAGGGCGAAAAGACGTAACCCCCGTCATTGGGTCGGTCATCAGGTCATCATCGTGAATGTCCTTTATCATTCACTGCTTGTGTTGGCAGCCCCCCAACAGCGTTTTTGGGGTCACTTGTCCGAGATGCCGACTTCCATGTAAGTCAAAGTCAAGAAGAAAACGCAAGGTCTCTGGGCACGCTCGGGAGAGCGTGCGTTGGGTTGATCCGGATTCAGGGTTGCGCACGAGTGCCTCACGGCGGATGGTCCCCGCATCCGATGCAGGACCGGACATCCATTTGCTGTCTCGGGCTCGCCAGAGCCGTCACAGATGATTGAGTTTGTGTTCTCTGCCAGTCCCGAAACAATTCGTAATGAGCCTCCGGGAGTATTGCCCCTTCGCCCAGTCGGCAAACGGCGGGACCTGGCAGACTGCGCGTTCCTGTATCCCGATGTTTTTGCTTTTCCATTAGCAGGAAAAGGTTCTTAGGCAGCCGCTGTTCGGCTGAACTCTTCGGCAGGCACGAAATCCTGCTTTCTGCGCTCGACCGCGAGCATATAGCTGACCATTTTCCTGGCAACGGCAAGCGTAGCGCGGTTTGGATTACCTCGTTCCAATTCTCTGGCGCGGATCGCGGCCAGCTCGGGTGACTGCCGCGGCGCCAGTTTGGCTGCCTCGATCAGCACGCGCTGGATATGCTTGTTGCGCTGCTTAGAGATCGGCATTCGCATCACCTTGTCAGCTGAGCTCTTTTCATCTCCGCAGAGCCCGCAGTAACTGATGGCCTGCTTGATCGATGAGAACCGGGTGAAGTCGCCGATCTCAAGGGCCCACGTCAGTGCAGTGATGGGACCCACGCCTGGTACCGTCCTCAACCTCCCCAGGCGTTCCTTCAGCAGTGGATCTCGTTGCAGCGAACTGACCAGGGCGTAATCGAGCTTCTGCGCCCGTCGGATCATGTCCCGGCTCAGCTTCAGCAGCGGCCGTATGCTTTCCTGCACGTCTTCGTTGGCTGTCATGAGTTCCGCGAAGTAGCCCACCTTGTGTAGCCGCTGCTTGTTGTAGCTGACCCCGGTTTCCATCAGCAGGCCGGACACGCGGTTCTTCATCTGTACCATCTGCCTGATTACCAGGCTGCGATAGCGAAGCGTGCGGCGCCGGTCCCGGATCTCGGTCGTTGCCATGTGGCACTCGGGCAGGAAATCGCACCGCAAGCAATCGGCGATCTTGCCGGCATCAATTGTGTCGTTCTTCTTCTTGGCCGCAGCGATCGCGCGCAACATCAGCGGGTGCGCTACCTTCACCTTCTCGGCATGGGGAAGCAGGTGATCGTAAATCCACCCGGTGAAGATCGTCGCCTCCATGGCGATGGTACGGGGCTGAGGCATCGTTCGGATCCACCCATCCAGTTCCCAGCGGGTCGACCCGATCTTGCCTTCCTGATACACACGACCAGCTGCGTCTTTCACGCAATAGCTGATCGTCTTCTTGTGTACATCGAGTCCGATGAAGTACATAGTCTCTGAGGAGCCTCCGAGGTGTTCTCTGAATCGGCGTTGTGCCGAGTTCAGCTTCTTGTAACACCTCGCGCTCCTTCTGGACTTAGCATTCAAACAATACGACCAAGTGCAGTGTTCCCAATCGGCCCAGCATCCAACAATAAGGGATGGGATTCTGACTATTCGTATTGCGAGATCGTCACCGTATTCCCAGCGGTGGAACACAGCCACATTTTGCCCGACGCAACCCCGCCACAGGTGGGATGAGCATCTATGTTCAGCGGCACGGACTTTTCTGTCGCCAGGTTCCACACGAGAACGCGTGGAGGTTTGCTGCCGGCGTCATCCAGGTACACCGTAGCCACCCGTTGCTTGTCGCCCATCATCTCGATATCAGCGATGTAGGAGCCCGGATCGGGTGTCAGTTGCCTCACTTGCTTTCCCGTCGCCGCGTCCAGCAACGTAATGCGGGAGTCGGCTCCGCCGGTCAACAAGAATTTTCCGTCCGGGGTAAACTGCAGAGCAAACGTCTCCAGCAGGAAGTCGCGGTTTTCTGCCTTCTTGTTCCAAGTCGCGGTATCGTACCAGCGCAGCACTGTGTCGTCCCCGGCGGCAACCAGCAGCTTGCCGTCAGGGCTGACGGCGCAGCTCAGGATCCCTCCAAACTCGACCGTCAGAGTGGCGAGCAACGCCGGCTCTCCAGCGATGTCCCAGACCGTGCCCGGACTGTCGACCGGACCGACGAAGAGGCGCTTGCCGTCGGGAAAGAAGTACTGCGTGTCGATGCGGCGTGCCCCCGCTTTCCACTCTTTCCCGGATGTTCGGTCGTCCGCGGTTGGGATGACTCTTACCGTGCCATCCCCGAATCCCATCGCCAGCCATTGCCCATCGAGGGAAAAAACTGCTGTGTTGACACGCCGGTCTCCCCCTGCCACGGTCCGTTCCGCTCCGCTGGGAATCGCAACCAGGTGCAGAGTGTGGTCCTTGCAGAACGCAATAAGCTGAGTGCCGGTGGGCGACAACTGTTGATTTCGCGACTCACAGGGCAATTGGACCTTGTGGACGGTTTGCGCTGATGCGGCAAGAGCAGCGAGTGAGAGAAAAACAGCTACGGCGAGCCTGTGCGTCACAGAATCTCCATCACCAGATCGAAGTTGACGACGGCGATCGTCTGCCTGGGATCGCTTTTGATCATCACCGGGCGCACCAGTTCGCGGCTGGTGATGAGCGGATCCCGGCTGTAGTTCTTGTCCGGGTCGCCGTCAAACACCGGATCAGTGGCGAAGTAGAGTTGGGTGATTAGTGGCTGGTGTCCCGGCGCTGTGACCAGATAATGCACATGCTGGCACACGCGCGCTGGGTAGTGTCCGGGCATGACGCTCTCGAGGCCGTAGCTGCCTTTCGCCCCCGGCTCGAGGACGGCGCGGTAACGATACCCCTGAATGTCGTATTGGCCGGCATTGTCGGTCTGCCAGATCTCCAGTTTTGCATCGGGCACGACTTCGCCGCGCGTGTTATAGATCACTCCCGAGAGCGCCAGCGGCATGCCGGGATCTCCGGCCGCCCGCAACATGGATGTGTGCGGCGCCTGCCGCTTGTAGAAAGGACCGAGCTCACAGAACGGAGTCGGCTGCCGCTTCTTTTCCGCATCGTCCCATGCCGCAGCCACTGCTGAGACCGGCATGGATGATGCAAAGGCGAGGACACCCAACGCTGCGCAGCGTTCCAAAACATCACGCCTGGTTAGAGTCACTTGCACCTCCTGGGTCGGGGGAGAACTATAGCGCGATTGCTGTTTTTTTGCGAGCAAAACTGGTTTGGTGGCCCGGGCCTCGCTGTTTCCCACTTGGGCAGCCAGCGTCGTGGTTCATTTAGGGTTGATTCATCACACCATCAGCCGCCTCCGGTGCGCATTCAGGATGTACGCAAAATCGAAGTCATTCTGGGGTCGAAACCGAAGGACAGAAGCCCTGAGCTAGACTTCTGTTGCAAAGAGGCGGGCGGTTTCGACGATCAGGCGCCGCGACTCAGGGCAGGTAGGCCGTGGTATGGCCGGCATTCCGTCAGCTGAGATGACAACTGCCTGATCATTGCCTACAATCGCAGTCCATTCCCGGGAAATCTCAAGGTTGCGGTCTTCTGAGAGGAGACTTCTGTGGCCACTGGGCGCACGGCCGTTTCGGCTCGCAGCGCGAGAGAGGCAAGCTCGCCGAACACGCTCAAGCGGTTCTTCAGCCGGTACTTCTATTTCTCGATGGCGCTGCTGATGGCTGGACTTGCGGTCTGGGCCTTCAGCGATACCGTCGATGGTCATCTGTTGCACGCCAAGCCTCCAAGACCACTCCTACTGTGGTTTCATGGCGCAGTCTTCACGGCCTGGATCGTGCTGTTCATCGTGCAGTCGGCCCTGGTGCGGGTGCGCAAGGTCGGCGTGCACCGCACACTCGGCTGGTTCGGTGCGACGTTGTCCGCAATCATGGTCGTCTCAGGTCTCATCGTGTCGGTCGTCATGTTGCGGTTCGAAATGACCGTGCTCCACCGTAAGAACGTTGCGCCGTTCCTGTCGATTCTATGGTGCGACATGATCATTTTCGGCGGGTGCATGGTTCTGGCAATATGCTTTCGGAAGCGGCCCGAGTACCATCGTCGGCTGGTTTTCGTGGCAACTTGCCAGCTCATGCAAGCGGTCTTCGTCAGGTTTCACTACATCGGGCACCACGATCTCTTTTTTCCCGCGCTAGACGTGCTGATTGTGGCTGGAATGTTGCGCGACCTGGTAGTGGATGGCCGAATCAACAGGATCTATCTCTATGTTTTCCCGGCCATAATTGTTTTGCAGTCCCTGGCCACGTACTTGAAGTTGGTGAACCCGAGGTGGTGGCAGGCCGCAACGCTGGCGATTTTAGGATCGTGAAATCGAGCGTAACGTCGATCAAATGAGTTTCGGCGAGCTGTTCAGCGAGCCACAGCTCCCAAAGAAGCAGGCCTCTAGCGGCGCTGGAATATAATCTCGTGCCTATGGCAGTCGTTGCAGGAACGAGATTCGGCCCCTACGAAGTCGAAGGCCTGGTAGGCGCCGGCGGTATGGGCGAAGTCTACCGCGCCCGCGATACCCGGCTGCAACGCACAGTAGCTATCAAAATTCTCGCGGCACATCTTTCGTCGAACCCGGTGCAGCACGCGCGATTCGAGCAAGAAGCAAAGTCGATTTCCGGGCTGCAACACCCCAACATCTGCGTGCTGCACGATATCGGCTCCGAAGCCGGCGTTGACTTCATGGTCATGGAGTACGTGGAAGGGCGTCCGCTCGACCGCGTCATCCCTCCCGGCGGTCTCCCGCCCAATGTCGCCACCAACTATGCCGTTCAGGTCGCTGACGCACTGGCACGCGCTCATACCGCGGGAATCGTGCACCGCGACCTGAAGCCGGGCAACATCATGGTCAATGAAAGTGGGCTGGTGAAGGTGCTCGACTTCGGACTGGCGAAAATGGCCGTCGCGCCGCCCCGAGCCGGTGATCAAGGAGCAACCATGGAGGCCAGTGCCGGCACCAGTCCCGGCATCATTGTCGGAACGCTGGCCTACATGTCGCCCGAGCAGGCCGAGGGCAAGATGGTCGACGCGCGCAGCGACGTCTTCTCCTTCGGCTCGGTGCTCTACGAGATGCTGACCGGGAAGCGCGCTTTCATTGCTCCATCGGGAACGGCTCTGCTTGCGGCGGTTATGCGCGACGATCCGACACCCGTCGGCGAATTGAAGCGCGATGTGCCTCCGGAAGTGCGGCAAATCGTCTCGCGCTGCCTGAGGAAAAATCCGGCCGACAGATATGCGTCGGGTATCGAATTGGCGCAGGATCTTCGTCAATGCCGCGCCTTGCTGTTCCCGGAGTCTGGCGCGGCATTCGCTACGGCGCGCATCATTCGACAAGTTCGGCGACCGCGTGTGCTGGCGGCCTTGCTGCTTTTTATCATTGTGGCGTGCGCGGGAATTGGCTGGCTGGTGAAGCGCTCCCGCGACGCGCGATGGGCACGCGAAGTGGCACTGCCGGAAATCAGGCAGCTCTACGATCAGGGCAAGTACGGCGCCGCGGCTGCTCAAGGGGCGTTCGACACTGAGTTCAAGCTCGCATCCAAAGCTGAGCGGGCGATTCCCGGCGATCCCGAGCTAGCCAAGCTTTGGCCGCTCATCTCCTATGAGATGACACTGGAGTCGGATCCTCCCGGCGCCAAAGTCTATCGCCGCGAGTACGACGGCAGCGACAACTCCTGGGAATACGTCGGAACGACTCCGCTGAAGAGTGTCCGCCAGCCGCGCGGGATCTTCATCTGGAAATTTGAGAAGCCGGGCTACGGTACGGTTCTGCGGCTAACGCCAGCCCTGATACCCAAGTATTACCCTCCCCCCGGCGAACCTGTTCAAGGGAACGTCACTCTGGACGAGGCGGCGAAAATTCCCGCCGGCATGGTCCGGGTCACGCCGCAAAAGTATTTCAAGTTGTTATTCATTCCCGGCTACGACAGCATGCCGCAGTTGCCGCTGAACGACTATTGGATCGATCAGTACGAGGTCAGGAACCGGCAGTTCAAAGACTTTGTCGATCAGGGCGGCTACCAGAAACGCGAGTATTGGAAGTACGACTTCGTTCGCGATGGCAAGCGCCTCACCTGGGAGCAGGCGATGGCGCTCTTCCGCGACGCGACCGGGCGACCCGGACCGAAGGATTGGGTTGCCGGCGAATATCCCAAAGGTCACGACGACTATCCCGTAACCGGCATCAGTTGGTACGAAGCTGCCGCCTATGCGGAATTTGCCGGCAAGAGCCTTCCCACCATCTATCACTGGAACCGCGCTGCCGGCCCGTTCCTCGCCTCGGTGATTGTGCCGGCAAGCAATTTTGGCAGTACGGGGGTCCTGCCCGTCGGCAGCAAACCGGACGTTGGTCCCTGGGGCACTTACGACATGGCGGGCAATGTGAAGGAGTGGATCTGGACGGAGGCGGAAGAGGGCAAGCGTTATGTATTGGGCGGCGCATGGGACGAGCCTAACTACATGTTTATCGATCCCGATGCGCAATCCCCGTTTCTGCGTGCCGCAGACATTGGGTTTCGCTGTGTCAAGTATGTCGATCCAAGTTCAATTAACCAGCAAGTGTTCGCGGCAATGCCAACACCGCGACGCGACCTGACAAAAGAGAAGCCGGTTTCGAACCAGATCTTCGATGCCTACAAGGGACTTTATTCGTATGACAGGACGCCGCTCGATGCAAGAGTCGAGCCGGTAGACAGCAAGGACGAGGACTGGACGATTCAGAAGATTACCTACTCGGCACCGTACGGTCACGAGCAGGCGATCTCGTATCTGTTGCTGCCCAAGAAGGGCAAGCCGCCATATCAGGTGGTGCTGTTCTTCCCCGGGTCCGGCGCTCTGAGCCTGCGCCACTTTGCTGTGCAAACTTCCGCATCTCTCGATGCAATAGTCCGCAGCGGGCGTGCCATTCTCTATCCGGTCTACAAGAGCACCTACGAGCGCGGCGACGGAATGGAGTCGGATTCGGCCGACACCAGCAGTAACTGGCGAGATCACGTTGTCATGTGGGTCAAGGATGCCTCGCGCGCGATTGATTACGCGCAAACGCGGCCCGACCTCGACCACGAGAAGATCGCCTATTACGGTTACAGCTGGGGTGCGGTCATGGGAGCGATCGTTCCCGCCGTCGACCAGCGGATTAAGGCCGTCATCATTGCGCTTGGTGGTCTGAATTACGAGAAATCTCTTCCTGAAGTCGAGATCATCAACTTTCTTCCCCATGTAAAGCAACCGGTGCTGATGCTGAATGGACACTACGATTTCTTTTTCCCCGAGCAGACGACGCAAGTGCCGTTTTACAACCTGCTGGGATCGCCGAAAGACCAGAAGAAACGCATGGTCTACGACACCGGTCACGCCATCCCTCGCAACGAGCTCATCAAAGGAACGCTGGATTGGCTGGACCTCTACTTAGGCCCGATAAACTGAACCAGCAGACCGGACTCTTGCGAAACAGAAAATTCGCAAAAAACGTGCGTGTGGAAAATTACTGCCGACAATTCGGCCAGGGTTTACGAGTGCTTTCTTTCACCTGTCCGTATAACGCCCAACCCACCCCTTGGAGGTCCCGGTCACAAGGACGGGACGCCGACTACCCGTCAAACTGGATTACTTCCGAGTAGCCGACCATACGCGAACTGGTTCGATTAGTGGTCTAGTGTCCCTATGGTCGCGCAAAGCTGCCTTCAGCCACGCGCCAAGGGCGCCGCTGGCGAGAGCTTAGTGTTCAACGGGGAATGGCACAGCCTCAGCAAAGCCTGCAATCTTACCGTCCGGAGAGACCACGGCAACGCGCTTCGGCTCGCCGGGCTGCGCTGTCGCTCTTATATTGACGGGGTCATCGGGGCCGTCGCCCTTGCAAAAGCCCGCTCGGCCTGAGCAAACCATCACGCCACGTTCGTCGAAGCTGACTCCCTGCATCAGCTTCTTAGGTTCCTGCCCTGCTTTCCATTGCCACAGTTCGTAAGAAATGCCGGATGGGAACCCTCGACCGAGAACGTTGTACAGGAGAAGCGTTCCTTGAGCGGTCTTCTGCCGCGGACCTTCTCGTAGCGCCAGAGTAACGCCGGGGGAGTTCTTGCCCCAGTTTTTCGCGTCGAGTTGTTGAGCGGCAGAATATGACAGCAGAACTGTGCCCAGGAGTGCGGACAGAGCCAGCCCGAAAACTGTTTTAGGCTTTGTCATCAATCCAAGTGTAGTTCGCAACGGATCGAACTGGGTGGATGACGGCGTAGCCGTCACCTATCTTTTTCAAATTCGGGGTTGCGGCAGGGCCGCGGAGTTGAAAAGCCAACTTCCAGGTAGCCGACAACACGCTCAGAATTGTCGCATCCTCTCCAACGTGCAGCTCAAAATCGGACGTTAGTGTTGTGAAACGGCCGCAGTGGTGCCTCATTGCGCGGGCACTCGCATGGCTGAGCCTTCCATCACCGTGGCCCATCCCCCACCCGACTTCTGCACTTCCGACTTGAAGTTATAGGCATCGGGCGAAGTCAGATTGATGGTGTATCGTCTTTTGGCCGTGATGCCGTTCATCTTCTCGGCGGCACTCCACACCCACGTAGCGCCCTGCACCTTGCACACGGCTACTTGATGTTCGCCCAAGCTGTTGTAGGCGTTGTAAGTATAAGTGTTATCGCCAGGGTTGTATTCCATCATGCGCACGCTGTGCACATCGCCCATCGGGCCACGACTTACAGAACGGATCTCGAGGAAATAGCCGTTTGGCAGCCAGTCGCCGTGTTCGGTTGCGGTATAAGGAACCATCGGGCTACCAGGACTGATCCTCGCCGTGCCGGTCAGTTTCCAGTCGCCGGCGAAGTAGCCCATCATCTGTCGCGGTGTCGACGCCGGTCCCGGCTGCAGCTGAGGCGCCGTTTGCGCCATGAGTAAAATACAGGCTCCCGCGCACAGGATGATTGCAGCGAACGCGCTTAACGCGCTTCTCACGAGGATCGCCTCCCGGAACATTGCTGAAGAAAGTCCATCGCAACGTGTTGGCGTTCCAGTGCCTGGATGGGCGTGAAGATGACCAACCCTGCAGTCACCGCAATGCCTTTGTTCTGTAGTAACCGCACCACTGCCGTCATTGTCCCACCGAGAAAACAACCTTCGACGCGTCGCGCGACGCTGCCGTGGCGCCTGCTGCGGCCTACCAATCTGTCCGACTTACGCCACTTTCTTCCTCGCTGCCCACCGCGCCTTCATCAACGCCGACAGCTTCTTCCTGGCAGCAGCACTCATCGGAGGACGACCCTTGGCCTTCTTGGAGACAGCGGCACGCTTCTTGGGCCCAGGCTTGCCTTCCTGCTTTGCCCACCAAGCCTTCTTGGCGGCGCCAATCCTCGCACGAGCAGCCGCGCTCATGCGACGACGCTTCGGGCCACTTGCAGTCTTAGTCTGGCTTCCTTTAGGTGGACGACCCCGCCGTGCAGGTTGCGAACCTAGTCCCATAAGAGCTGCAATTGCGTGCTCGATACGGCTAGCTTCCTGCTTAAGTTGTGCCGCTATGCTTTGAATGTCCATGTATATCCTTCCTTGATTGCGATACCACGTCCAGCGGGATGCTGGAACCCCGAGCATTCGGGCTGCGCGGGGTTGCATTCGGAAGTTTTCCCCGACAACGCCGTTGGTTCTACTGTCCGAGCATGCCCTTTTTCAGATCCCCATTGGGCGGCTTCGGGCCGAGCCATACCGAGAAGAGCACTGGGCCGAAAGCCGGACCGGCAATGGTCAGCTTCTCCTTGCCGTTCATGGCGAACGTCGTGCCCGTTCCCGGAACATAAGTAAAGACCATTTGGTTGCCCACCTTAACGGACTCCAGCGCGTTCAGCAACCGGTCGATGTCGGCCTTCATCGTCTTCACGGCTTCCGGCGAATTGTCGTTGAACGACTCGTTGAATGCGTCAGACATTTGGTTCTTGCTCGCACTGTGCAGGAACTGCATGACGATCCGCTTGGGCGCATCGGCCTTGATGATGGCGTTGGGATCCGACGACTTCTGCTCAAGATAGAGTCCCGCAACGTAAACCTTGACCATGAGCTTGGTTCGCACTCCCAGGCCATTAAGCACCAGCTTCGTGCTCCCGACCTGTTCCGTGTCTGGCAGCGTCACCCCCGCCAGGTTGCCGGCGTGAAGGTTGAACGTCGATGCTATTACGAGCACAACAACAGCCAGCGATATTGCGGTCTTCCGCATAAAGACTCCTTTAGGGGCTGAAAAGCAAAGTGTGACCGAGATAGTAGCACAGCCCTTGGGTCGCTTCCGTGCGTGGAACTTAGACTTTCTTTTGCAGCCATCAATAGCGGTGGACCCCAAGTGGGCGAAAGCTAGCGGGCGTGGTTATTGCGTTTGTGAACGTCCTGCGGTATCGTTCATAACTCACTTCAAGACCATGAACCGCAAGAACCCACTCACAACCATCCTTGCATCGATTCCGTTCCTTGCCATCTGCTTCTCGGTGCCCCTGTGGGACCGCGTGTATCCGCTGGTTTTCGGATTGCCATTCAACCTCTTCTGGCTCATCGCCTAGATGCCGCTGACCAGCCTATGCATGTGGGTTATCTATCGGCTGCGCAAGCCTGCCGATACCGGCGAGGGCCCGCGATGACTGCGAGCCTGATCGCGATGCGAATTATGTTTGGAATCATCCTGGTGGCAGCCGTTACTGGAATCTCCGCCGGCTTCCATCGCGTGATGAACCTGGAGCAGTGGACCGTTGGCGGGCGAGGCTTCGGCTTGGTTCTGGTGTGGCTGCTTACCGCGGGCGAAGTGTACACAACCTTTGCGTTTCTCGGCGCGAGCGGCTGGGCGTATTCGCGAGGCGGACCGACGCTCTACATCCTGGCGTACCTTTCGCTGGGATACGTCATTTGCTTCTTCGTGCAGCCCCGAGTCTGGGAAATCGCACGTAAGTTCTCCCTTCACACCCAGGCCGACTTTTTCCAGCACCGCTATGGGAGCAAGCCGCTCGCGTCGCTGGTCGCGGCGGTGGGATTCGTGTTCATCATCCCTTACCAGCAACTGCAGCTCACCGGGCTGGGGATCATCGTGCGGGTGGCGAGCTTCGATGCGATCAGCCGGCCGTTGTCAATCACCATTGCATTCGTCATTGTGGCGGGCTTTGTCCTTTCCAGCGGCATTCGTGCAGTGGCTTGGGTGAGCGTGCTGAAGGATTCGCTGATGCTGCTGGCGGCCTTCATCATCGGAATCGGCGTGCTCTATCATTACTTTGGCGGCATCCGGCCGATGTTCCATGCGCTGATACAGAGCCATCCTTCCCATCTCACGATGCCGGGAAGTACGGCGCACTTCGGGCATAGCTGGTACATCACCACGGTCCTGCTCACGGCCATGGGCGGATTCATGTGGCCACATAACTTCGGCTCGGTGTTCTCTGCCAAGAGTGGTGACACGCTGCGCCGCAACGCCGTGATCATGCCGCTCTACAACCTGACGCCGCCATTGTTGTTCTTCGTTGGATTCACTGCCATTCTGGTGACGCCCGGGTTGAAGAATGGCGATATGGCGCTGCTGTTGACCGTGCGCAATACGTTTCCTGGGTGGCTGCTGGGTTTGATCGGCGGGGCGGGTGCGCTCACGGCCATGGTTCCTGCCGCCATTTTGATCCTGACCGCTGGCACGCTCTTTGCGAAGAACTTCTTCCGCCCGCTGTTTGCGCCCACGATGACCGACGAGGGCGTGGCGAAGCTCGCGAAGATCATGGTCGTCATTGTGACGGGGCTGGCGATGTATTTCGCGCTCTTCAGCAGCGCGTCGCTGGTAGGGCTTCTGCTGTTTGCGTACACCGGAGTTGCTCAGTTCTTTCCGGGCGCGATTGTCGGCCTGTTCTGGAAGCGCGCAAACGCGGTTGGCGTTTTCGCCGGATTGCTCGCGGGAGTCGGCGTCAGCATGCTTCTGATCTTCACCAAACACGATCCGGTAATGGGCGTGAACGCGGGATTCATTGCCCTGTGCGTGAATATGCTGGTCACCGCAGGGACAAGCTTGCTGACGGCCGAGCCAGACCGGTCGCCGGAGCACGTCCAGAGCGCAGTCGTCCCGGAAGTCGCGGGGTAGGGTACTGCGCTTTGATTGAAGTGAGTCCTTCGATCGATGCCACGGCAATTGTGCGCCCACTGAGCTTCAAAGCGCGTTGTGATTCCGCGGTTGATCGCACACCATAGAGCCACGTTCTGCTATTTCACGCCGTTTGAGGGCTTCCAAGAGGACATCGAACGCCTGGGCTCTACCGGCAAGGGCCACCTCCCAAGCCGCGCAGAGGTGAATTGCAAAGAAGGCTACCCACGCTGCGAGATTGAAACACCCATAAGAAGTGGCGCAAATCGTTGATCGTATATTGACCACACGAACGGCGCGACCCTCGCGCCGTGCTCAGCAAGTTATCCAGGAACGGACGGAACCGGTTCCCGGTCGCTCGCAGGAATCAGATTATGTTGGGTGCTCCTACGCTTCTTGCCGCATAAGAAACTTCAACCCGGACGCGGGACCGGGTGATACAGTTCTCCCAATTGCTCGGAGGCGTTTATGCCACACAAACTGGTCAGGGTGATTGTGGCCTTATTTCTTGCCGCCGCGCCCCTCACAGCGCTGGCGAGGTCCATTGTTGGAATGGCGATTGCCAAGTCCAACGACTACGTTTTTACCTGGTTCGACGACGGCACGTTTACCGAAGGAACATCGTCCGACCTAGAGGCGTACCGTCACGCATTTCCTTACAACGGTGACGGCACCACCAAACCCTCCGACATTGTCGCCATGTCCATCGCCGGAGACGATCACGTCTATACCTGGTATCGCGATGGGACGGTCAGCGAGGGGACCTCGGGTGAACTCACCAAATATTCCCAGGCCCGGAAATCCGTCACCCTGCCGCAAAACGAAACCATGGCCGATATTGTTGGTATCGGCATTGCGGGGTCCGACGACAAGGTTTACATCTGGTTCCGGGACCGGACGGTCTGGATCGGTAACTCCCGCAGCTTCACCCTCGATGGGCCACATCCCTACCAGTTGCCTAACGATCCCTACAACCCCAGCGCGCTGCTGACCGTGGACGATATCGTCGAGATGGACATCGCCAAGAACGACCACGTTTATACCTGGTATCGCAACGGGATGCATTCGGAAGGTAGCTCCGGAAACCTTGCCCGCTATTCCATGGGCCCATACATAAAAGCCCGGGTGCTCTACAACTGGTGGGCGCCGCTGAAGACATTGCCCCCCGGAATCGGACCGCTCGGCGGCAAGACAGGACAGCCACCCGGAGGCTATATTGCACCGCAACCGGCCCATCCTGCTGGACCCGCAATCCCGCCGGTGCCAGGCCCCGCAGGCCCCGGCGCAGCGCGGCAAGCAAACACGGGAGTCGGGCTGAAGCTTCCTCCCGGGCCAATCAAGACGTACGACAATGCCACCGGGCCCCAATCCGTCAAGTTTCTCGGCGGCGAAAAGGATCCAATGGTGGCGCTCAGTAAAGATTACATGGTGATATCCGGCGCCACGACCATCTTCTTCGCCGACCGGCAGGGGAATGCTCTGCCGGGAATGCCCTCGTCGCCCATGAACATCAGCGATTTCTTCGGGGCATTCATCGACCCATCGCCGGCCAATGAAATCAGGCTCGATCGCAACGTAGGATTCGTTGGGGCGTGCGATGGTCCGGGAATACCGGCAGTGACCGCGGGTCACCAGGACCAGCCGCTGGTCGGCTACTGTGTCACTGATTTTTACGATGCCCGGGCTTACTTCGACTCCGTAAGCAAGCATTTTTTCATCGTTGCCCACTTGGCCAACAATGTACAAGTGAACTTCACCGGCAACTTTGACGGTGCACTGCCCGGAGCATGCGGATATTACAAGGTTCCGCCCGGGGACAAGATTCCACCCTTCAAAGGGAAATATAAGGTCAATCTGTTCAAACCAGAGGACTGCCTCTGGTCCCGGTTCCTCTTCGCCTTCGCGGTCTCCAAGACGGAGAATCCAGCCGACGGCTTTAACCAATATGTGTTGACCGATAACATGGAAGCGGATTTCCCCTGGTTAGCGGTGAACCGCAATCGGGTGGTTTTGGCTAACCACAACAAGTCGCTGGAACCCCCCGAATGGCCGAGCAAGATGCCCGTGGTGCAGGTCTTCGATTTGACTGCCGTGGTACGCGGCGATCACCATCCGGCATACTTCCGCTACTTCCCCGAGGATTTGGATGGGGCCAAGGCCGTCCAGCCGCCGACGCACCATGGCGATACCCAGGGGCTGACGTTTCTGGTTGCAGGGGCTGGGGAGACCCAGACCCTAACTATGTTTGGCTTTCCCGACACTTACGATCCCTGGACGGTCCCGTCGCCCATCGAAGTCACCGAGACGCTAGGCTATAGCCCGCCCGCCACCATAGGGGCGGTATATCGCGGCGGCAATCTCTACTTCGTCAGCCCGCATCAAAAAGACAGCTCTGGCGACAAGAAATTGAACAGCGTCAGGGTGACCCGCATTCCCATCACTCGCTACGGGAACCAGCTTTCCACCTCGACCAATTCCAGCGATGGCTTCCTAGATTACAACTTGGGAAACAACAATCCCAACGAGGATGGGCCCAATGACCAGTTCAGTTACGATGACGCTTCCATCGACGTAAACGCGGCCGGCGACATGCTCATCGGCTACCACCGCGGGCCGTTTACGGGCAAAGCACTGTTCCCGGAAGCTCGCGTCACATTCTGGCCTGCCGGCGCCCCTGGACCGCAACCGAGTCAGTTGGTCAGGGCAGGTGGGGCGCCCGGTGTGATCCTCGTCGATTACACCACGACAGTCGTAGACCCAGCGGACGACAATGCATTCTGGGTCGCGTTGCCTTTCGTGGACAATAATGGGAACCACGCGACGACGATCAGCTACATACCGTAGCGCTTCTCGGATGGTTGCAGGCCTATATGACATTCGGAATAGCGTGCAGTGCACAACTGAGTGTGAGAGGAGGAGACAACCTTCTATCCGCTTAACGGATGGCTAGAACCCGACCAATCCTATGAGTAGAGAAAAGAGCGTTGCAGGTTGTCTTCCACAGACATACGAGGCTCTTTGCGCGACGTCTCGGAGGGCGAGGCCCGACACTTGGTCGTGATAGTGGTGTCGACCGGCTAGACCAAGACGCCTGTCGGAGCTCTCAACTTCTGGATTGCCGACTAACCGTTCGGAATCGTCGGACTCCGCTGCGCTCCGAAGAACGCAGCACCCGGACTGCCCACGAAGGCAACCACGATACGCCTGGCTTGCCAGTTTGATATCGGCGGAGGAACCCGCCGAATCGGTTCACTGGTTCTGTTCTGTTCTGTTCGGGAAAGCTCTAAACCGAATTCATGAGGTGGCACTTTTCGAACTTGCAGAAGCGCTGTTGGCTCCGAACAGCCGCAAGAGGGCCTCAGTCGCCTGATGGGCGTCGCGGCAGTTGAAGTCCGCACCAAGGTGAAAAGCGGACGCGCTCGGCGCAAGGGCTTTCAGTGATCGCAGCACTGTCTCGGACGAGAACTGTGAAGTATTGGGACCGAGCAGGATATAGTCCATTTTGTCCACTCGCAGCAGGATCTTGGCATCGCTAAGGCGGTTGGTCGATTTCACATCGAAGCCATGTTGCATCAGAACAGTTCTCACAAACGCACACAGATCGGCAGACTGGTCGAGCAGCAGCACACGAGCGACAGCTTTCCCCGGCGTCGTCTGGGGCGCGCGTTCCTTCAGGAACGACACGATGGCATCTTCTTCGGTCGCATGGATCTGGAGTACGCCGGAAAGCTTGGTCACATCCAGCAGGTTCACAACGAACGGCGGTGGAGCGGCCAACCGCATATCGCCACCACGTTTGCGGGTGTTGGCGGCGTATCGCACCAGCAGCCCAATCCCGGTGCTGTCCAGGCGATCCACTTCGCTGACGTGCAGCACTAGCCGGCTGAAGCCGCGCGCCCCCAGGTCGAACTCGCGCTCCAGCGAGCTCACCTCATCCCCGGCAACAATGCGCCCCTTGCACTGAATGATGTAGACGTTCCCACAAAAGCGTGAGTTCAGACTCAGCGGCATGACTTCCTCGTGTATACAGGCTTGCTATGTTATAGGACAAAAGCCAAAATACGCTACGCAAAGTGCAAGCCGGAATCAGCCTGGACTCTCCGTGCCAGTTCCGCGACGGCTTAATCTTCGGGCGAAAGTCGTTCGGGAACCCGGCTAGCAGGTGCTGAATTAACTCTGGAGAATCAAAATTCAGCCGCAAGTCCTCTTGAAAGGAGCGCGCTTCCCGCTTCGGAGCGGGAAGCGGCTGCTTGGCTTGGGCCCCGCATTCGACCTTGGCTATTGCTTTTCGTCAACCATTGTCGAAACCCTTCCGGTCCACTTGTTGTCCACGACGCCGGTCATTTTTTTTCCATCGGCGGAGACTGTCATTTTTTCGACGCTGTAGAGTTTTCCATCGCGCTTGTAGGTGACTTCCATCTCACGCGGTCCCAACTTCTTGACGGACACGGTTTCATTGGCATAGGTACCCTTTACTGGCGACTCCGGGCCGCCAAACTTGGCTTGCCAGCCTTCGCCGGTCGGCGTGGACACGCTCACCTCATCGCCCGAGACCTTCCACATGGTGGTGAGTCCTGCCGTATCTTCGTTGACATTCTCAATACGCCAGGAGCCGGAGGTCGCATTCGAGCCGGCAGGGCCCTTGGCCACACGCATGTACTTGGCTTCGTATTTGTAGGGCTGGCTGCCGTCGGCGGGATAGCTGGTGCCGGCCACGGTCAGCATCTTCCCATCAGCGGAGAGCGTCCGGGTGGAATCGCTGGTGGGCTTGCCACCTTTTTTCGTAACGGCGTGAATCGAATTATCGTTCGCCACTTGCACCGAGATGGTGTCATAGGGCTGGCCAGTGACAGCCTGGTCCTGGCCGTCGGCTTTTATGTTGATTTTGGGGGCGCAACTTTCGCAGTCGTACATACCATTGTTGACTGAAAAAACGTAGGGCTTTTGCGACAGCTTGGACTCGGCCATGTTGGTTTTCCAAGTGCCGTCGAATGGGCTTTGTGCAAACAACATTAGAGGGAGGAACCACATAACAACGCATAGCAATTTCTTCATGTCTATCTCCAGATCATCCGCAACTTTTTGTCTGATTTAGCAACGACCCATACTATCACTCCGCGAGGAGTGAGCGGCCCGGCTCCTTGCGCCGCTTACCCTCTTGGGATTCGTCCTGGATCACGGGCAACTCGGAAGTAATCCACCTGGACGAGAAACGCCCGACCCGGTTAAGTGATGCGGGGCGGACCGATGTCAGCTTCGGGGAAGTGTGGAACATCCTCGCATCCTAGAAGTAAGGTGGCGCCGGTTGGGGCGAGCGAGCGGTTGCGGCAGCTTCTTTCTATAGCCGTCGGTTTTAGGGAATGATAAAGGACGTTATCAGTCCCTACCGGACGGAAGGTGGCAAAGAGAGTGGCAGCATCGACTTGGGCGCGCGGCCTTTCAAACTTCTTGGCTCGCCGGAAGGACTTAACTGCATCCAGCCGGCGGTGCCTCCGAATCACATGCTCATTTCGTCCTTGTACTTGTGCTCAGTTTACGAAGTAACACTTGCAGGCAGAAACTTTCGTTTTGCCAAGCCGAGAGGTTTACCCGCAATCACCTATTATGTGCGGTAAGTTCCTCCCATGCGCCACTTCGATTACGCGGGGGGGGCTGCATCACAGGGGAACAGTCCCCTTCGCTACTCCTGAAGTTGTATGCATCATCCCTCGCATGAGGGATGTGGGGACTCTGCCGCGCTGCTACGGTTGTTTGATGTGCTCTCCCAAGACATGCCCCGTATGTAGCACGTCCGTGATTACGCCCATCCTTCGCAGTACGCTACTGTCGGCTGAAATTGGTGAAGAGAACCACAGAACAACCGGCGTTCTAGCGTACCGATGTGACGCAGGGCATGTGTTTATGGTCTTGCCGAAGAATGCAGAGCTTGCAGCTAATGCAGGGCTTTAATTGCGGCCTTGTGTGTGTGTTCCTGTTCGTCGTAATCCTTCACGGCCTGATCGTCGTAACCCCAACCCGTTCTCGACACCTATCCTGGGTCAACTGATCGGATGCGCCGATTTATCTTTCCGCAAGGCGCTGGCAATCGGGGTCATGGACCTGTTCTCGACTGACGACATTCAGCATTGGAACGCTCAGCCCGCTTCTCGTTCCCGGTACGATGTTGTCCCCAGAATCTCGCCCAGTTTCGCGATGACCCCGCGAATGCCGCGCAATGGGGTGCTGGAGGTTCATTGTATTGACAAGTCTTTGCTGCGGAGATTGAGAAGCGACGATGTCGCGGCACGAAAATTGTGGGAGCGCTTGTGCTCGTCGAGCTAGGCGGGGCAGATGTCCGAGGCATCGCTCCGACAGCCAGCAAAGGAGCAACGGTTCTCGTCGATCGTCACTATACGTCGCTGCAGCCCTACCATCGCTCCCGACCGAACCTTTACCTCGTGCAACTCGAGCAACGCCTCACGTTAGCCCGCGTTTCTCTGCTGAACGGCCATCTGGTCGTCCAGCCGTGCGATCACAAGTGCGAAGTATCAATGGTCGGCTTAAGACCCAGCGGGATCTATTTCGATTACGTCGTGGGACGAGTGTGCCAGCTTCGTGCGGTGCCCTGACTTCCGAGGCGCTCATCGCACTTCATCAAAATTGATAGTAGCGGGTTGAAAATCCGCAAGTATTTAAAGCTTTCCGGCCTTCTTCCGATCGTCAAGCCGGTTACGGCACTGGCTGCCCACGCATCTGGCATTGCTTACCAGGGTAAGCATTGTCCCAGATTCAGACGGGGCATGAAGGAGCATTGCGTTGCGTCCGTCCCAAAAGGCCCTCATCGGGTTTGCGGCCAATGACGCAGGTCGGAGGATAGCCAATGAATTATGCGCGACTGAAACGCTCTGGGGGGCAGGGAGCTTTCGTCTTGGTTCCGAACATTGGCTCAACGGCTGCTTGTCTGCGGCGAAGTCGATTGCGAGGTAACCGGACGATTTGAGGACAGACGACCCTGCGGCTAGGCCAAGTGTCAGTAGCTGTCCGTATTTGTTCGAGCCGGTGGAGCTACTTACTGTGGGAATGCCGACGAGCGCTTCCGGCCCCTGGATTGGAAGGCTCCGTGCAGACGCGGTTAACTTCCCGCGCGGCGTCTCAACCCGATTGGGCGTTCGTTTTCACTTACCGCGCATACTCTCTTCTGATAGGCCTACAGACAATCGCCTGTGTCCTGTGGCTGGCGGACTCACTCAACGTTCAGCGGCTGACCTGCGCCCACCTGGACCTGTCCCCATCGTGGTTTGGTTCACCGGCCGGCCGACATCCGCCGCCTTGACGCTGATCATCTGCGCTGCCGGAGCTGTGGGCAGATCTTCGAGAGCAAGCCGGACCCCAAGCCAAAGGAATGAAGTCAGCCTCAATGGAGGTGCGCGATTATACGAACGAACGTCATGTGACCCAGGTCACAGGCAGACCGACCTGCAGTCGGTACGATTGAACCCTTACATCGGGCCGGCCGGGCCACGGCGCTCTAAATTCGCCCGGACTGTTGTCGTCGCAGGGCGACACTGAGATTTGCCTTCCTGCACCAAATCAACATTGAGAGGTTTGTAGATGGCAGATTCACCACATAATGAATTCCCCACTCCGGTCGAAACCATTGACAGCGAGGAGTTCGCCAAGCGCCGTGGCCTCCCGTTGACCTGGGTGCAGAACCACACGCGCCGTCACTGCCGCGACCCCATCCCACATGTTAAGCTGGGCGCTCTCGTACGCTTTGAATGGGGATCGCATGAGCTTGAGCACTGGTGGGACCAACATCGCCGGCATGGTGCCGAACCTGCAGCGCCACAAAATCCAGAAGGGCCACCTGTTCCGCAAGAACGGAAGCTGGCACGTGGAGTTTTACCAGCAAGTGCCGGGCGGGAACGGGGTGCGCAGCTGGCGGAAAACGTCATCCGCGATCGGGCGGCGCGATTACCCGCGCGAGCGGGACATCTGGGACATTTTCCAGGGGTTCATGAGCACCATCAATGACAGATATGTCAGGGTGGCCGGCATGGACCCCCCTTTTTGTGCGTTTGTGGAAGAGGTCTATTGGAAGTCAGATCAGTTTCTCTCGCTCAGTCGATCCACCACCGACGAATATCGCGGCATGTGGAAACGTTATTATCTGAAGTCGAGACTGAAAGACGAGACCCTGGGCAGCATCCGCCCGGTCATGATAAATGCGCTGCTGGAAACGATCGTACGAGATCACGATATCAGCAGGGACAGCATCCAGCACGTCAAAGCGTTCCTCAGCGGCGTGTATTCCTGGGCCCGCAATCATGGCCACTTCGATGGAGCTAACCCGGTGACCGGGGTGAGGCTTCCCAAGGCGCGTGGGCGACGGGAGACTTACGCTTATGGCCTGCTCGAAGAACTGGCAATCATGAGCGTCCTGGGGCTCCGCGAGAAGGCGGCGATCGCCACTGCCAGTTTCACGGGTTTATCGAAAGCGGAGCTGCAAGGACTGCGCTGGGAAGATCGCATCGATGGCTGTCTGCATATCCGGCGCAACGTCTGGGAAGGGATCGAGAAGGAAACCAAGACCGAGAGTCGTGCCGCGACCGTTCCCATTATTCCTCAGTTGGCCATGATCCTCGATGAGTATTGGACAGGATCCGACAGACCAGCCGCTGGCTGGGTCTGGCCGGGCATCAAAGGGTGGCATGCCGATCGCTTTCCACAACCTCCACCGGCGGCACATCCTTGAGCCGATGAAGAGGGCAGAACTCAGCTGGCATGGGTGGCATGCGTTCAGAAGAGGGCTGGCCAGTAACCTCTCCGAGCTGGGTGTTCCTGACAATGTCATCCAGAAAATCCTGCGCCATGGAGACGTCGGAACGACGGAGAAGTTTTACCGGAAGACGCGCCCGCCAGCAATCACCGAAGCAATGAAAAAGCTCTCCGAGCAACTGTCGATCGTAGGGCTGTCTGATGCAATGTCGGACAAACATCGGACAGGTGTTTAAGAGAGCTTTTAAGTTATTGATTCTGGTGAGCCCGGCAGGAATCGAACCTGCGACCCACGCATTAAAAGTGCGTTGCTCTACCAACTGAGCTACGGGCCCACATGAGCTAATCTAACACAGCCACTGCGTGCGATTCTGACGCGTGAGACATGCGCAGCGACTGGGAATCGAATCTGCGAGAGCCTTCGCTCCTTCAACATCACATATAGGTGATGAACCACACACGTCCGCAAATCATTATCGTGGGAGGCGGCTTCGGCGGCCTGAAGGCGGCTGAGGCACTCGCCCGATTGTCTGTCGATATCACGATAATCGATCGCAAGAACCATCACACCTTTCAGCCGCTGCTGTACCAGGTCGCGACCGCGGGCCTTTCGCCGGCGGAAATCGCCGCACCCATTCGGCGGATCATGGCCCCGCACAAGAACGTGGAAGTGCTGCTCGGCGAGGTGGCCGGTTTCGATCTGGAGCAGCAGCAAGTGCTGATGCATGGCTATGAGCTGCGCTATGACTACCTCGTGGTCGCGGCGGGCGCAACTCACGCCTACTTCGGCCATGACGATTGGGAGCCGCTCGCGCCCGGCTTGAAGACCATCGAGGACGCGCTGGAGATTCGCCGCCGCATTCTGCTGGCCTACGAGCTGGCGGAGCGCGAGGCGGCGCTCACCGGCAATCATCGTCCTTTGAATTTCATCGTAGTGGGCGCCGGGCCTACCGGCGTCGAATTGGCCGGCACGCTGGCCGAGATCGCGCGCAAGTCGCTGGCCGAAAATTTCCGCAACATCGATCCCGCCAAGACTCGAGTGTTGCTGGTCGAGGCCGGGCCGTCGATCCTCAGCTCCTATCCCGAAGATCTGCGCCGCAGCGCCGTCGAGCAGCTTGAGCATCTCGGCGTGGAGGTGCGCACCAACTTCTCCGGTCACCGACGTACGTTCCGGGCAAGTGCGGATTGGCGACGACCTTCTGCCCGCCGAGGTAGTGTATGTGGGCCGCGGGAGTTGCGGCCTCGCCCCTGGGCGCGGCTTGGGAGCAAGGTCGATCGCAACGGGCGCGTGCTTCGTCGAGCCGGACCTCAGCATTCCCGGCAACATCGCGAGGTCTTCGTCATCGGCGACCTCGCCAGCATGAAGGATGAGCACGGCAATCCCCTTCCCGGCGTTGCGCCCGTCGCCATGCAGCAGGGCAAGTTCGTCGGGCGGCAGAGTGCAGGCCGACCTCGGCGGACGCCCGCGCGAGAAATTTCATTACTTCGACAAAGGCTCGCTGGCGACCATCGGCCGCGCGGCGGCCATCGCGCAATTCGGCAAAATACACCTCTCCGGGCTTCATCGCCTGGACTTCCTGGCTGTTTATGCACATCCTGTTCCTCATCGGTTTCCGCAATCGCATTATCGTGATGATCCAATGGGCGTGGAGTTATCTCACGTTCCAGCGCGGGGCGCGTCTGATCACCGATGAATCGCGAGTGGGAGCGGTCCCGACCTTGGAGTACGCGGAGCGTGCGCAAAGCTCGTCGCAGGAGCGGGAACAGGCGCCGATCAGAAAGCAGAGTGCCTGATGTAGCAGTAGGTAATGAGCGATTTGCCGCCCGACTTGGCTGATTGCGCCCATGCTGAAGGCTAACGGCTGGTGGCCGACGACTGATGCTTACCCTATGGCTTCTTGATCGCCGCGCCTTTGCCTTGCTGACTCTCCATCGTCTCGCCGGGCCGCAGCAATGAGGGCCGCGAGCTTGCACCCGCAGTTTCCGACGATGCAGGAGGCGCACTTGACGGATCGGCTTGCTGCGCCGTCGACGCAGTTCCCTTGTTCCCACTTCCATCTGCCGTCTCGGGCTGCCGGACGTCTGACGCTGAGACAGGCGATGCGCTCGGCGCGTTCTCTGCCGCAACACCGCCGCCAGGTTGCGGCGCATTGCTCGCTGTCACCGCGCCTCCGCGATCGAAGCTGGCGCGCTCGTTGGTCAAGGCACGCAATTCCTGCTCATGCGGCGCAGCGAAGAACCACGTCAGCAGATAGCCACGTCTCTGCGTGATCGCGACCCCCAGCGACAACCTTCTCGAAAGCTCGTCGCCCCGCACCCCAAACGCAACCGTCCCCTGGAGGAACAGGAACGTGATGCCGTCCTGCGTGAACACCTTGCCGTCGCGCATGTCTTCGACGATGGGGTGCGTGAGCGCGTACTCCGAAAGGAACGCCTTGAACGCGTCGCGATCACTCGCATCTTCCGGAAACTTCATGTTGGGGAAACAAGACAACGCCATCGCCGAGACGGTAACCTCGCCGAAGTCGTCATACGAGACCGGGCCGCCGGGGCTGGGCCGCTTGGCCCACGCGCTAAACAAGGTGCGGCTGCATGCGTCCACCAGCCGTCGCTCGACGCGCCCCATGCGCGGCCGCCCGAAGTCGTCTTTCAGGCGCGACATCTTCCACCGCCGGCTGCACCGCGCCGTGGTCCTCAATCGACCATCCCTGTGGGATGCGATAGCTGAACCCCAGCATGGAATTTTCGTAGAAGTCGCCGCTGATGTTGCCGCCATCGATGCGCTTCGCCGGCGGATCGCTCTCCAACTGCGCGAGCCGGTGCGAAGAAATCGACGGGCCCTCATACGGCTTGGCGTCGGCATCGATGTATTGGCGCTGCGCGCCGGGCGCGAAGAACACCAGGTGCTCGACCGAGGTCTCCAGCCGCTTGATCGTCTTTTCGTCGTGCGCCGCCACAAAGAAGCGCAGCACGTACTCGCCTGACGTGGTGGCCAGCAGCATGTGCTGCTCGATGCCGCGCCGCGTCTCGAAATAGATAGAATTCGATGACCGCCGAAGCTCGCTTTGCTCAAGCCGTGCAGCTCTTCCACGCCACGATAGAGGTCCTGGTCGAGCGCCTGGCGCAGCAGCAACCTGGCGTCTTCACGTTTGCCGACTGCCGTGGGAATGGCAGAAATCACGATTTCCGCATCGGCCGGCGCCGGGCCGGCCAGATGCAGCAGAGGCATGCTCCCATCCCGCGCCGCAGGGTCGGCTTGCGGATGGAGGTGCGTCTCCGGAGGCAGGTCAAAGCTGAACCCGAAGTACGCGTTCACATAGCGCGACGCAGAAAGGTAGGCTTGCTCGGGATAGCCGGCGTCTATGCCACGCATTGTCGCATCCTGTGCTCCCAGGCAAGCGCCATAGATGAGTACACAGCAAGACAACGCTCGCAGCTGGGGCAGGAGACGCATCGCGGGAATCGTGGGCTGTTCCCCATATTCTTCGCCGTTGCGCAGCAAGAGTCAACGTGGCCGGCGAGAGTTGCTGATCTTGGCGCACGCGGCGCTCTCCACCCAGCCGCGAATAGTCTCCATTCGCGGCCGCAACGCTCCATTCGTTGTCATCCGCTCTGCGGCGCCCCCTGCCTGCGATACCATCAAGAGAGATGCGAGAACACTATCGCCGCTGGATCTATGACTGGGAGTCGCGCCTGACCACGCGTGACAACAACCGCGTGGTGCGTCCGTTCGAGTGGGGCCTGGAGTGGACCCGCACTGGCCGCGGCATCGACGGCGATTCCCGCTTCCGCGCGACCAGGACGATCATCAGCCAGATGGTCGACTACATGGCCGCCGTGAACGAGCGGGTCGTCGGCAACAGCGACCGGTTCTTCGCTTACCGCACGCCGACGGACTTCCACCTCGAACACCGCAAGGTGGAGCTCTTCCACACCGGCAGCGCGCCTCCCAAGAAGCAGCCAAAGGACGAGTGGGCGAAGTTCCTGCGCTTCACCTCGCCCATCGCGTCGCCCTATCCGGAGAACAACCTGGCCAATGCGCGCTGGTTCCCCGCGCACGGCCGCCGCGCGGTGGTGCTGCTGCCGCAGTGGAACGCCGACGGCGTGAGCCAGAGCGCGCTCTGCCGACTGTTCAACATGTTGGGCATCGCGGCGCTGCGCCTCAGCATGCCGTATCACGACATCCGTCGCCCGGCGGGCATCACGCGCGCCGATTACGCCGTGTCCGCCAATGTGGGACGCACCATCGACGCCACGCGCCAGGGCATCGCCGACATTCGCGCCTGCATGGATTGGCTGGAGGAGCGCGGCTACTCACGCCTTGGGATCGTCGGCACCAGCCTGGGCTCGTGCTATGCCTTCCTGGCCAGCGCGCACGATCCGCGCATTCGCGTCAACGTCTTCAACCACGCTTCCACTACGTTTGGCGATGTGGTCTGGACCGGCCAGTCGACACGCAGCACATCCGTCAGGGCATGGAAGCCGGTGCTGACCCAGGAAGAGCTGCGACGGGTGTGGATGTCGATCAGCCCCATCGTCTACTTCGACAAGTTCAAGCGCTGGCCGAAGAAGTCGCTGATGATCTATGGCCGCTACGACCTGACGTTTCTGCCGGAGTTCTCGGTGAAGACCGCGGGCGAGTTCCTGCGGCACGGGCTGGACACGACCATCAAGGCGCTGCCCTGCGGCCACTATTCGCTGGGCGAGACGCCGTACAAATACATGGACGCCTGGCACATCGGGCGCTTCCTGGCGAAAGCGTTCGCGGGTTGAGAAAATAGGGTGCCCCAGGTCTGGCGGTTTTCCAGACCTGGGTACCCGCTGGCACCCAGGTCTCGAACGACGCGAGACCTGGGGCACCCTTGCTCTGTCTACGCTGCCAGCGATTCCTTTTCGTAATAATCGAAATTCGTCAGCTCGGTGACGACCGTCTCCACGACGGCGCCCACGCTGAAGAAGGTCGCGTCATCCTGCTTGTCGAACCCAAGCAGGCGCGGCGCCGACGCGGTGAATCCCGCGATAGCCATGTCGTTGCGTCCGTGAGTGCGATAGCTGATCTTGCGGAAGACGCCGCCGGGATAATCGGTCACCAGCGCGTTCGCCACGACCGCGCCGCCGCAGATGAGCGAGCCCGCGGCCGCGCGCCGATGCCGCTTCCACAACAGCGCTGCTTTCAGGCAAAAAGTCCCGGCGACGACGTAGTCCAGCACAGCATGCGTGGTTGGATTGATGACATCGGGCAATCTGCGCGCGGCGAACTTGGCGCCTGTTTGCAATAGCGGCATGACCAACCTCCACGATAGTTACACACACACGGAGTTGCGAACGCTCTGGTTAGAGATGCCAGCCCGCCATTGGAAGTTGGCGGAAACTCGCTACAGTAAACATTGTGGGTGCCTCAGGTTTGGTCCGTCCTTTGGACGCTAACCTGGGTCCCGACGCGATATGAAAAGCACGTGGGTGCCCGGCTCTACATTGAAGGCCCGTGGTAAACCAAATTCATGAGGTCTTCCCCCGCGCCAGCGCGCGCTTGATGGTCTCATCCAGCGCCGCTTTGGCTTTGGCGTACTCCTCAGGCGCGATCTTGCCCTGCTGGCGATCGATCTCCAGCTGGAACAGCTCTTCCTTCATCGCTTCCAGCAGCAGCGCGTTGCGATCGCGCGCCGGCGCGCTCGGGCTCGACAAAATCCGCGAACGCGGCTGCGGCTTCCGCCGAGATCGGCTTCGACTTTGCCGCCGTTGCCGGCCGCTGCGCGCCGCCGGATGCGGGCGATTGGATCGCGACACGATATACGCTCCGCCCATCACCAGCACCAGCGCGAACGCTCCCAGAATGTAGGCGCGATATTGGTGCAGCGGATCGGGCGCATCGATGGGCGCGCCCAGCCCTCCGCCGGGACGGTTATCGTTGGCTGCCGCCTGCCCGCCGCCCATGCCGCCACCTGCATCGCTTCCCTGCCCGCCCTGCTGATTGTCGGCCTGGAAGATCCGCTGCGCCAGAGACGCGATAGCTGAGGTCCTGGCCCGGCTTCACGTCCGTGGCCACCATCACCGTGGTGCGCGGATCCGCCATCTGCGGGTCGGTCATCGCCTGGAAGTGCTGCGCGTCCTTCGCCGCGAAGGTCATGCTCTTGGGGACCATGACCACGAAGTGCTGCACATCGCGCAGCACCTTGGGCGAGAAGCTGGCCTCGCCCCTGTACGGCATGTGATACGCGACCTGGAACTGCGTCTCGCCGGGGCGCAGCGGATAGCTCAGCATGAAGTGGTTCTTCTGCGAACCGGGCTGCGCCTCGGTGGCGATGGGCTGCCCGCCCGGGCCTTTGGCTTCGGCGCTGTCGATTTCGGCGCCGTCGGGCAGCACGATCTCGAAGGTACCCTTGTCGTCGGCCAGCGTGCGCGGCGGCTGCGACTGGTTGCGTGATGGCGTACAGCGCGATTCCCTGTAGCTGCTTGCCATCGCTCTGCAGACGGTCGACCTCAACCGTCTGGCTCAGGCCGTCAATCTTCTTCGCCGAGTCGTAGATCGTCAGCTCGGCCGTGGTGGTGCCCGGCATCAGCGGGCCACCCTGCGGGAAGTAGCCGACGCCCTCATGCGTCACGCGCACCATGTGCGGCGCCTGGTCCTTCGGTGCAGGGAACGAGAAGTGCCCTTGCGCGTCGGTCTTGGTGTTGCCGATCTCCTGCATGCCCTGCGAGAGCGAGAGCAGCGTGACCTCTTCGCCGGCCGCGGGCTTGCCCGTCGTGCCATTGGTGACCGTGCCGGTGATGTTCTGGGCGGCAGCCAAACAACTTAGCAGGAGCGCACACAAAACGATTTGAAGGGGCGCGAGCTTTAGCTGCGCCGTTCCATAGCCTATTGTTTCCTTGGGCGGGCTTTAGCCCGCCCGCGGCGTGACCAGCCGCCGGCACCTCAGGGGCTAAAGCCCGAAATCCCAAACTGGACTCTTACGGCACAGCTAAAGCTGTGCCCCTTCAAAACCCCGTTCACATAGAATCCACTTTTCACGCGCGGCCCCCGTTCGTCCGCACGCCCGCCGGACGCGTGCCCTTGCGGACAATCGCGCGTGCTTTCTCGATCTGCTCCAGCTCGGCCAGGATCACCGCCGCCTCGTCTTCCAGCGACGCGCGCTGGACGGCGTAGTCCTGCTCGCTCAGCTTGCCGGCCTTGTACTCGAAGTTGAGGTCGCGCAGGTTCTCGTACGTCGCCTCCTTGCGCTCGACAAGATACATCTGGCGAGTCTTCTCCTCGCCGGCTTCCACTTCGCCCGGCTGATAGAAAACATAAACGAACAGGGCGGCCGCGAACAGCGCGCACCCGAAGAGCGCGAAGACGCTGTCCTGTCCGATGACCATAGCTAAAGCGAGAAACATCAAATGCAGTCTCCTCTACCCCAACATTTGTGCGGGGGCCCGGTAGCCTCCGGGATCCTAGAATTCGGTCTCCTGACGCGCTTTCCTGCGAAGTCCATCGAGTTCCTCCGCTTGCAAGGCCGGCTGCGGAACGGGATGGGCGACGGCACGCGACTTCCATACGCGCACCAGCCACACGGTCACGATGATCGCGCCGACGAAGACCGCGAAGGGCATGATCCATGCCACGCGGTTGAAGCCCGTCGTGGTCGGCGCGGCCAGCACGGTGTTGCCATATTTCTGCACGAAGCTCTGGAGGACGAGCGAGTCGCTATCGCCGCGCTCGATGCCGGCGGCCAGCTCGTTGCGCATGCGGTCCGAGTAGGTGCAGCCGACGTGATTGCACTCCAGCAGAATCTGGTTGCAGCCGCACATGCACATGAGCTGATGGCCCAGCTTGTTGAAGCGGGCGTCAGTGTCGGCGCCCATGAAGCCGACGGCCAGCAGCGCGATGAGCACGAGCTGGGCGATGCGAAGTAGTTTCGAGTTTCGAGTTTCAAGTTTCAAGATATGAGTACCAATTCTTGAAGGGGCGCAGCTTCAGGCGCGCCGTACAATCCCTCTACTTATCTGTCTTCCCGAGCGGAGCGCCCGCCTTGGTTTCGCGACCCGCGTCTTTTGCGGGTCGGGCGGGCGCGCAGTCGAGGGACCTGCTGTTCGACCGGCAGCCTATCAGTCGCGCCACGCGTCTTGTGCCGTCCCTCAAGGAACTCGGGTTCCTTTATTCATGCCTACCTGCCGCCCACTCCCACGGCCCCGCTGCGCGCTGCTTCCGCCGCCTCGCGTTCCTTCTCCTTCACCGTCGTCTTCCCCGGCTTCATGTTCGGGAACAGCGCGATGATCGTTCCGATCAGCACGACGTGCACGCCGATCCAGATCCACATCACCAGCGGATTCACATGCGCCTTGATGATCGGCCGGCCGGTGTCCTGATTGCGCCCGGTGTACACCAGGTACAGGTCCTCGTTCGGACGCGAGCGGTTGGCCACCATGGTCGCCGTCTGCTCGCTGGCCTTGTAGAAGCGCCGCTCGGGATACATGGTGTCAATCTTCTTGCCGTTCTTGTACACGTCAATGACGGCCCACTCGCTCGAGTAGTTCGGCTTGTCGTCCTGCGTGTACGACTGGCAGACCAGCGTGTAGTGGCCGATCTGCATCTTGTCGCCGAAGCCCATCTCCTGCTCTTTGTCCACATTGAAGGGCAGGCCGGCAAAGCCGATGACGATGAGCACCACGCCGATGTGGATCAGATATCCGCCGTAGCGGCGAGTGTTGCGGCGCGTGATGACGACCATGCCCTGCGCGATGTTCACGCCGGTTTGCCGCGCGATCACCCGCCCGCCGCGCCAGAACTCGCCGACCACCGTCGCGACGACCATCACCGACAGCGCAATCGCCATCAGCGAATAGAAGTACGCGGAATCCTGCCACGGCCTCATGCCGCCGGCGATCAGGACGATAACCGTGATCAGCCGCGAGCGCCGTCGGCCACACGAAGTTGCGCTTCACGCGATCGAACGAAGTCTGGCGCCACGCCAGCAGCGGGCCCACGCCGGTCAGCAGCACCAGGAAGAATCCAATCGGCACGTTGACGCGGTTGAAGAACGGCGGGCCGACCGTGACCTTCGATCCCGTCACCCCCTCGGACAGCACCGGAAACAGCGTGCCCCACAGCACCGCGAAGCACGACACCAGCAGCACCAGGTTGTTGAACAGGAAGCTCGACTCGCGCGAGACCAGCGACTCCAGCCGGTGCTCGCTCTTGCAGCGTCTCGCGATTGCGCACGAAGAAGAACACGCAGGTCGCGAACGCGATCGCCAGGAACCACACGAACCACGTCCCGATGCTCGACTGCGCAAACGCGTGCACCGAACTCACCACGCCGCTGCGCGTCAGGAACGTGCCGAAGATCGCCAGCAGGAACGTGGTGAAGATCAGCCACATGTTCCACATCTTCATCATGCCGCGCTTCTCCTGCATCATCACCGAATGCAGGAACGCGGTCATGGTCAGCCACGGCAGCAGCGACGCGTTCTCCACCGGGTCCCATCCCCAGTAGCCGCCCCAGCCCAGCACTTCGTAGGCCCAGTGCGCGCCCAGGAAGATGCCGCAGGTCAGGAACAGCCACGCCACCATCGTCCAGCGGCGCGTGATGTGGATCCACTTCTCGCCGGGATACTTCATGATCAGCGCGCCCAGCGCGAAGGCGAACGGCACGGTCACGCCGACGTAGCCGAGGTACAGCATCGGCGGATGGATCACCATCTCGGGATATTGCAGCAGCGGATTCAGGCCGTTGCCGTCGGCCGGAATCGTTCCGCTGACCAGCCCGAACGGGTTGGCCGCGAAGTTCACCAGCGAGAAGAAGAACACCTGCACCGCGGCGATGATGACCGAGGCGTAAGTGAAAAGCTGCGCGTCGACTTTATAGCGCAGCCGCAGCACCAGCGCGTAGGTCGACAGCAGCCACGCCCAGAACAGCAGCGAGCCTTCCTGTCCCGACCACAGCGCCGCGAACTTGTAGGCGATGGGCAGGTCGCGGTTGCTGTGGTGCATGATGTAGGAGACGGAGAAATCGTTGCCGAACGCGGCCATCACCAGCGCCACGCCGGCGATGGTCACCGCGGCCCAGGAACCGATGCCCGCACGGCGCGCAGTCTCGACCAGGCGATCGTCCTTGCGCGAGAGTCCCATCGCGCCTGCGACGAACGAGTAGGCGGCCAGCGCAAGCGCCAGCAGCAGGGCAAAGCTTCCAATTAATGGCATGTGAATCGGTTACCTGTGACTGCGGTCGACCCCATCCGATGCTGCTGCAATTTTACTCGCAATCGGCAGTCCATTCCGCGAATTGTGCGATGCGGTGAATACAACTTTGCGGGAACTAGCTTGTTGTAACCTTTGGTGCTGCGGATCAGCGCAGGAGGTGCACACACTGGAATCGTGCATACCCTGTCATTCCTTCGGCACTGCGGCAATCGATTGACGCTTACTCAGCCTACACAGATTCGGCCCCACAATTTCGTGCAATCCGCCAGCGTGGCGCGGTATCACGGCTCACTCTCGCCCAAGCCAGACCATTTGCGAGTACCAGGAGGGCGGCGACGGGCGCACGCCGACCCGATCCATGTGCCACAGGGCACCAAGCCGCCACGCCTATTTCCCAAGCTCCCGGCTCCCCGCACCTGTTCAACAACGTCGCGGAACTGGCGGTTGCGCCGCGGCAATGACAGCTACAACTACGAAGAGCCAGGAAGGAAGTCGCGCTCTTCCTGGCTCCGCTCGTGAGCCTCTTGTCCCTAATCCCTGGCCCCGTTGTTCTTGCACGGCGCGATCTCCGGGTCCTGAACGTCGCCCGCTTTTGCAGGTGAGAAGGTCGCGGTGTAGCAGCCGGCCTCGGCGTACTTGCCGTCGGCATAGTTGTAGACCGTCAGCCGGTTCTCGTTGGGGGTGATGTGGCGCGCCAGCACCAGGTCGGAGTAGCCGCCCGTCGCGGTTGACTGGACGGTGTAGCTGGCGGCGTCCGCCTCCAGCATGGTCACGTAACCCTTGTCGCTGGAGCGAAAAACCCAGAACGGACAATTGGCCAGTATGTCGCAGCCGCCCTCCAAGCCGAGAGAGGTCGCCATGACCACCCACTTTCCTTCGCCAACACCGACGAAGCGCAGGCGCGTGGTGGAGGCGATCTCGCGAATGCGGTCGTTGTCGTAGCCGCGCTCGGTCAGCGGCTTTTGCAAGCGCGCGGCAATAACATCCATCAGCGCGGCGCGCTCCGTCTCGTTCAGCTTCGAGGTGGTACCCAGGCTCTGATCGGTGCGACTGATTGCCTCCTGGTTGCGCCAGTCCCAGGTGAAGTCGGCGGCTGCGGCGACGGCGCACAGCGCGATGGCAAGCAGCGCCAGCCGAATAGTTCCCTTCCGCACTTGCATACTTCGCTTGTACGACAGCAGACCGTGTCGTGTCCATAGCGGGTGACTTCGGCGCACTATCTCTGCTACTCTCGCCGCACGGGATTTCCAGCAATGCCGTCTTCCAAACGCACCAGCAAGTCCCCTCGCCGGAAGGCCGATGCTGTGGCGAAGTCCCCAGCCGCGCGGCCCCATGAGCAGCACGAGCTGGTCATCATCTCCGGTATGAGCGGCGCGGGCAAGGCGTCGGCGTTGAATACCTTCGAAGACCTTGGCTATTACTGCGTCGACAACCTGCCGGTCGGGCTCATCGAGAAGTTCGCCGAACTGGTGCTCGACAGCCTGGAGATCCAGCGTGCGGCACTCGTCGTCGACATCCGCGAGGGCGCGCGGCTGGACCGGCTGCCGCAAATCCTGACCTCCCTGCGGCACTTGCTGAAGACCACCTTCATTTTCCTCGAAGCCGAAGAGGAAGCGCTGCTACGGCGTTACAGCGAGACGCGGCGTCCGCATCCGCTGGGGCGCAACGCTTCGGTGCGCGCGTCGCTGACCGCCGAGCGGCGGCGGCTGGCGCCGGTGAAGGCGCTCGCCGATCTCGTCGTCGATACCTCGAAGTTCAACGTGCACGAGCTGCGCGCCATGATGACCGAGCGCTTCCAGCGCGGCAGTCGCGACAAGCACATCCTCATCTCGTGCGTGAGCTTTGGCTATCGTGAGGGCGTGCCCGACGATGCCGACCTCGTCTTCGACGTGCGCTTCCTGCCCAACCCGCACTTCATTCCCAAGTTCCGCCCGTTCACCGGACGCCATCCCGCGGTGGCGAAGTACATCCGCTCCTTCCCGCAGACGCGCGAGTTTATTCGCAAGATTTCCGAGCTGCTGGTGTACTTGATCCCGCACTACATTGAGGAAGGCAAGAGTTATCTCACCATCGCCTTCGGCTGCACCGGCGGCAAGCACCGCTCGGTGATGATCGCCGAAGACGTGCGGAAGCGCCTGGCCAAGGCGGGCTACAACGTGAAGGTGGTACACCGGGATTCGCCGGTCGGGTAGGCGAAGTCGCTCCGAATAAACATTATGAGGAGGGCGTCCCGCTTCCCGTGGTCGCATGATGCGAGCGCCGCACGAGTACAGCCTGTTTCGTCGTCATTGTTTCTCGCGCCCATCGACACGAGTCTCGCGCAGCGAGACGGAAGAGTTTAGCCCAGCGTTTCAACGCTGGGAAAACGTGAAAAGGAAGCCGAGTCCCGTTAGGGACGGCAGGCTTTTGATCTCCTGCGCCCACAAACGACACTCCCCCCTCGCGTCGAGCGCTGCCAAACCATCGACACGAGTCTCGCGCAGCGAGACGGAAGAGCTTAGCCCAGCGTTTCAACGCTGGAAACCGTCGAAAAAGGATCCCGAGTCCCGTTAGGGACGGCAGGCCTTCCTATCCCAGCACAAAACGGGAATCGTACTCGATCCCGGATTTCTTTAGAAGCGTGAGATATTCCTGTTCGAAGCTCCACTTCGCATGATGTTGGGCTTGTCCATCGATGTAATTAATCACAGTTTGTCGTTGCGATTGGCAAACGCTGAACGCGCTATATCCCTGCTGCCAGGCAAATCCCCGCTTAAATTCGTTCAGCCATCGTGATGTATTGCCCTTAAGCTCTTGGACTGCTTTGGCTAAAGGCAATGTCGGCGGCAATCCAATGAGGAGATGAAGATGGTTGTTAGTCCCTCCCGCCGCGAGCAGAACGATGTTTTTCTGGCGCGCGATCCCGCCGACGTATTGCCAGAGCCGCGGAGGATCGGGGATGGAATTCGTGCGCTCTTTCGTGCTGAAGACGCAATGAATCAAATTGCACGTGTGGGTGTGCGCCATCAGGACAGGGTAGAAAAAGCGCCTCCATCCCAGCCGTGATCTTGAACACAGAGCAGTGTGCGTTGCGCGGAAGGCCTGCCGTCCCTGGCGGGACTCGGATTCCCTCTCCATGCTTTCCCAGCGTTGAAACGCTGGGCTAAACTCTTCCGTCTCGCTGCGCGAGACTCGCGTCGATGCCGGGAGCACTCTGTAGCGGGATCGGGGGTGTCGCGAGACTCGCGCGACGAGACTCTCTGTCCCTACTTCTTCCCTTTCGGCTTCTTCGCGGCCCGCGCCGGCGCGCTCCGCTTCTTGGCGCTCGCACGCCGCTCGCCGGAAGGCCGCGCGCCCTGCGCCCCTTCCAACTCCTCGAAGCTGAGTACGGCCAGCACGATGCCCTCGATGCGGTTGTCCGCCGTGCGATACGGGGTCAGCCGCAGGTCGCACCACTTGCCCTCGGCATCGCGCACGCGGAACTGCACCGGGCGCACCTCGGAGATAACGTCAAGCATCGCCTGCTCCAGGTTCGCTACCGACAACTTGAGCCTTAGCCGCGCAATCGGCCGCCCCACATCGGTTCCAGTCAGGCCCAATACCCGGCTCGCCTGCGGGGTGAAGCGGCGGACGTTCAGGTCTGGCCCGACCATCACCATGGGCAAGTTGATGCTGTTGAGCAGGTTGGTCAGGTCGTTATTGAGCTGCGTCAACAACTCATTGCGATGCTGCATCTCTTCGTTGACGGTGTGCAGCTCTTCGTTGGCCGACTCCAATTCCTCCTTCGAGGTCTGGAGTTCTTCATTGGTGCTCTGAAGCTCCTCGTTGCCCGACTGAATTTCTTCGTTGGCGGACTGCAGCTCTTCGTTGGTCGACTCCAGCGCCTCGATGATCGATTGCAGGTACTCTTTGGTTGCCCCCAGCTCCTGCTTGAGCTGCGCGATCTGCTTGTCCTTAAGGCCGCGCTCATCTTCGCTGAGCGGAGCGATGAACCCTTCGGCGGCCGTGGAAATCGTGCCCGCCTCCGGCGGCTCGAAGGTGACCAGAAAGCTGGTCCTGTTCTGCGCCGGGGTCTTGAAGGGAGTCACGCGCAGCGACGTAATCACGGTGCCGCCGTTGGCTCCCACCGGGACGGTCGCACGCACCGCATCGATGCCGCTCTTGGCGGCCTCGTCGATGGCGCTCTGCAGCTCGGAGAGCAGGCCGGGACGGGCCATCTTTAGCAGGTTCAGACTCACCTTGCCGGCAGGCAATTCCAGGAAAGGGCCGGTGTGTCCCTTGATCTGCACGATTTCCAGATTCTCGTTCACCACCACGCTGGGAGGAGCATAGCGCGCCAGCAGCAGGCGGTCGGCTTCGCGTTGAAGATCGCTGGCGACCCGCGGGGACGCGGCAGGCCTGGGCGCTGCCACAGGCGGGACACCCTCAGCATTTAATGGATTCATAGGCACGGAAAAACCGAATGTTACAGGAGTGCTGACCGGTTTCTTACGAAAAATCTTTTGCTTCTTGTCGGCGGCATCGAAGAGCTCGGTCCCCGACGGTAGCAAGCCCTCGGCGTTGCCCACCATCAGGAAGCCATTGGGATTCAAGGCATAGTGAAACACCGGGACCACGCGCCGTTGCAGCGGCTGGCTCAGGTAGATCATCACGTTGCGGCAACTCACCAGGTCAACCCGCGAGAACGGCGGATCGCTGAACACATTTTGCGTCGAGAAGATACACAAATCCCGGATGGTCTTGCTGACCTGATAGCCGCTGTCGACGTGGTGGAAGTATCGCCGCAAGCGCACGGCCGACACATCGGTCGCAATTGCTTCCCTGTACAATCCCACGCGGGCGCGATTGATGGCGGTCGCGCTCAAATCGGTGCCGAAAATCTGGACGGGGACCTCCGTACGTTCCTCATCCAGAAACTCCATCAATGAAATGGCTATCGAATACGGCTCCTCGCCGCTGGAGCAGCCCGGCACCCAGATACGGATTGGCAGGTTGTGCTGTTGCGCGGTCCGCATCAGCTCCGGGTACGCCACCCGCTTCAGCGCCTCGAAGGCTTCGGGGTCGCGGAAGAAACTGGTTACGTTGATCAGCAGGTCCTGATAGAGGGCGTTTACCTCGCCCAGGTCGCGCTGCACCAGGGCAACATACTCTCCCAGCTTTTCAATTTTGTGCAACGCCATGCGCCGGGCCACGCGACGGCCGATGGTGGGCCGCTTGTATTCCGAGAAATCCGCGCGCGTGGTCCGCCGCAAGATGGAAAAGAGCTGGCCCATCTGCGCGTCTTTGATCTCTCCGGCCTCGCTATCCAGTTCGAGGCCCGCGCCGGAGACATAGGGATGACCGGCAATGCGGGTCAGTTCCCGGGCCATGGCATCGGGGGGCAAGACCAGGTCGACCGAGCCCGAGGCGATGGCGCTGGACGGCATCCCATCGTATTTGGCCGAGCTGTCCTGCGCGAAGGTAATACCGCCCTCGCCCTTAATGGCCGTCAGCCCCAGCGTGCCGTCCGAAGCCGTACCGGAAAGAACGATGCCAATGATGTTGCTGCCCTGGTCGAGGGCCAGCGACCGGAAGAAGATGTCGATGATGGTGTTGACCGGCCGCGCGTGTTCGGGCTGTGTGATATGCAGCACCCCGCGGGCCATCCTCATCTCGCAATTACGGGGGATCACGTAGACGTGGTCCGGCTTGACGATCATGCCGTGTTCCACCTCTACCACCGGCATCGAGGTCGTGCGCGCCAGGATCTCGCGGAAGGCGCTCTCGCGCGAGGGATCCAGATGCGGCACGAACACATAAGCCATGCCGAGGTTTGGAGGCAGAGTGCGCAGCAGGACCTGGCACGCCTCCAGGCCGCCGGCGGAGGTGCCGATTCCGACTACCGGGAACGGCACCCGCGCCTGGTCCTTGCTGCTGGAATCGCTTTCGATTTCCTCCGGCGGCGTTGGGGACACGAAGCTCACAACATTGCCTGTCGCAACCAACCGGCGCCGCAACGGGTGGGGCCCGCCGCGGCACAGGATTGCCCGCTGTTAGGTTTCACTTACACTGCGCGTTTGGAAGTGTGCCGTTCATGCTCCGGGCGATCGCCTCACACTCTCGGTGCATACTCGATACGCTGAGACGCAGTTCTTTCAGGAGGAGGCGATTGGCGTTGCGCAATTCGGCCGATTCCTTGATTCGCGCGCGAATGAGCTCCAGCGACACTGTGTCCAAGGCGCAGGCGCGCGCGAATTCCCGTGGCCGCTCTGACCACTGATCTCGCAACCACTGGTCCAGTTCTTCGCGTGTGGCGTGTACGATCCCTTTCGTCTTCTCGTTGGGACGCCGCACCGGCAATGCGAACTGTTGCTCCCAACGCTGGACCGTGCGCACGCCCTTGCCCAAATACGAGGCAATTTCCTTCCAGGACGTCAGCAGCTCTGGTTGCTGCGGAGTGATGGACGAAGACATTGTCTTCCCTCCCACGATCGTGCAGAAAATCAACTATCTAGATACTAAGATGCGGCTGGGTTGCAGTGCAATAGTATTGCCAGTTTTGTCCAATTTGGCGGGAGGAAGAGCGCCAATCAACGCCTGATGAGACTACTTTGCCGAGGTGTTAGACACCGTTGCCCCATTGGTCGGGCATGAATGGTTGCGCTCCCAGATTTCCAGGAAACCGTCGGCCATCGAGACCAACCGGGAGACGTGGCACTCCCGGCACGTGGATTCGATGATGGTCCAGTGGCCATCGTGCGCCAGCCGGTGATCGAAACGCTGTCCCGAACGCGGGTTTGGCTCCGCAGGGCTCATACAGGTTGATGAGGAAAGGACTGAGACCTATGTATACCTCTCGCCGGAGCACTCCGTGAGTGCCATTGTGCGTCAGCGTTGACCAAGCGGTACTTAATACTCAGAGCGCGAGGCGCCCCGCCAGAGGCAGCCGACGCCCCTGTGCTACCCTCGCGTTTTCGGTGTCGAGCAATGGCAGAAGCGCCGCAAATCTACGTCGGAACGGCGGGATGGTCGTACAAGGACTGGGAGGGCATCGTCTATCCCGCGCAGATCAAGAAGTCGCAGCACCCGGTGGAATACCTGGCGCGCTACATCGATGTGCTGGAGATCAACACCTCGTTCTACGGCCACATCAAGCCGGAGTGGGGCAAGCTTTGGTGTCGCATGGCTCGCGGCGTCAATCCGCGGTTCCTGTTCACCGCAAAGTTGAACCGCGCGTTTACCCATTCGCCGATCGCGGTGCTGGAGAGCACCTCCGCCGAGACCATCCGCGCCACCGCGGACGACGAGCGCCTGGCCAAGGAGGGCCTGGAGTCCATCGCCGCCGAAGACATGCTGGGCGCGGTGCTGGCCCAGTTTCCCATCTCCTTCAAGAACACCAATGCCAATCGCGACTACCTGGGGACGGTGATCGAAAAGTTCAAGCAGTTCCCTCTCGTGGTCGAGGTGCGGCACAACAGTTGGACCAACGAAGGCACGCTGCGCTACTTCGCCGAGAAGGGCGTCGCCTTCTGCAACATCGACCAGCCGAAGCTGGGCAAGGCCATCACGCCCAGCGAGCACGTGACTGCGCCCATCGGCTACGTGCGCCTGCACGGCCGCAACTACGAGCAGTGGTTCGACAGCGACTCGCGCAACGACCGCTACAACTACCTCTACACCGAGCCGGAGTTGAAGGGGTGGAAGACGCGCATCGACGCGATTGCGAGAGAAGGCGCAGAAGACCTTCGTCATCGCCAACAATCACTTCGAGGGCAAGGCGGCGGTAAACGCCCTGCAATTGAAGCACATGCTCACCGGCCGGGCGGTTCCGGTGCCGGAGACGCTGCTGAAGAAATACTGGGAGCTAGGAGAAATCGCCGAGGGCAACACGAAGAACAGTTCGTGACTATTTAGCGAAGAACATTTCGTGACTTTCTACCGAAGTACATTTCCTGACTTTCGAGCGAGGTCCGAGGCATTGCATGGCACGAGTCTCGCGCAGCGAGACGGAAGAGTTTAGCCCAGCCTTTCAAGGCTGGGAAAGCAAGCAAAAAATCCGAGTCCCGTAGGGACGACAGGCCTGTCGTGCCTTACGGCACTCGCTCGCATTTGTCGCGATGCACCCAGCCTTGAAAGGCTGGGCTAAACTCTTCCGCGTCTACGACGCTCGACTCTGCGCGCGCGGCCCGCGACGCCGCAGACGCGACATTGGTGTTGCCGTGGCCGTAAGCCCGCCGTTAGCGTCGACAAATTTCATCCTGAGCCCTTTTTTTTTCGAAACTTGAAACTGCCCCTCCAACTCCGTACCATCCTCTTTCACCTATAGCGGGAGACCGATGAGCGATTCGGAAGAACTGCAACATGAACTGCAAGAAGCCGCCGAGCGCGCCAAGGAGCGCCGCGAGATGGCGCCCGTCAGCTTCACTATGGCAATCCTCGCCGTGCTGGTCGCGGTGGCCACCCTGCTCGGCCATCGCGCGCATACCGAGGAGATCCTGCTGCAAACCCGCGCCACCGACCAGTGGAGCTATTACCAGGCAAAGGACACGCGTCGCAATGACCTGGAGGCGCTCGACAAGGTTTTGACCGCGCTGGAGAACACCAAGGAAGAGCGCGCGCACGAGGTGCAGCAAGGCTTCCACGCCCAGATCGATCGTTACCAGAAACAGAAGGACGAGATTCAGGAAAAGGCGCGTTCCCTGGATGAGGAGGTGCGCCTGTTCAGCCGACGCGCCGACCGCTTCGACCTGGGCGAAGTGTTCCTGGAAATCGCGCTGGTGGTAACGTCCATCACGCTGCTGACGGACAACCGCGGCTATTGGTACTTCGGCTTCGTGCTGGCCGCGATTGGGATTGTGTGCGCCGTAAGCGCGGTTTTCGTGCGGTGACATTCACAAGAGTCTCGCGCAGCGAGACTCTTGCCGACATCGTGCGGCCATCAACGCGCGATCGGGCTTACTAGCTTATACGCGCGATCGACGCGCCCGTCCCTAGCTCGGATTCACTCACCGCCCAGCTCCGGATGCTCCCGCAATAACTTCTCCCGCGTAGTCGACCGCGCTGCCTTCCCCGCCGTGCTCTTCACGATCCACTTCGGCGGCTTCAGCAAGATGCGGCGCACCGCCACCCCCATGCTCGCCACCACCTGCGCGTGAATCTCGCGCTCGATATTGTCGGCCTGCGCCAGCTCCTCTTCCCTCTCGACTTCGGCAACCACGACAATGTCTTCCGTACCCAGCTCGGGATTGAAGACTCCCAGCGCGATTGCGCGCCCGTCATGGATTGCCGCATGGCTGCACACAATCTCCTCGATGTCCTGCGGATAAATGTTCTCGCCGCCCACGATCAGCAGGTCCTTCTTGCGCCCGACGACGTACAGCTCGCCGTCGAGCAGAAATCCAAGATCGCCGCTGTAATACCAGCCATCGCGAATGGCTTCCGCGGTAAGCTCGGGCCGGTTGTAGTAGCCCTGGAAAAGCGAGTCGCTGCGAATGACGATCTCGCCCACGAACCCGCCTTTGAGATCAACACCGGAATCGTTGACGATGCGCACTTCATTGCCGGGCAGCAGGCGCCCGGACGAGGTGAAGCACACCGCGCCCGCTGTCTCCTCCGTGACCGGCGCAATGAAATGTTCGCTGCGGAAGCGTGGCCCATCCCCCCAGATGACCTCCGGCCCCGTGCCCCAGGTTCGCCTCCTTCCTTTGGACGCTAACCTGGGGTCGTCGTCGCCACCAATCCCCGACTGTGTCACCGCGAATACGTTCTCCGCCATGGCATACGACGTTTGCAGCGCCGAGCGCTTCAACCCGCAGCCGACGAACGCCTCATAGAACTCGTTCATGCTCGCCATGCGTACAGGCTCGGAGCAGTTGACGAGCAGGCGCGCCGAGGACAGCTTGTATTGCGCCCAGCGTTCTTTGGGCGTACGCCGCGGCACGAACTGAAAGGCGAAGTTCGGCAGCCAAGCCAACGTCAGGCGGTGCTGGGTGAAGACTTGCAACATACTCTCCGGGCGCATCACCCAGTCGAGCGGCGACTGCATGACCACCGGCAGGTGGCACACCATCGGCAGCATGAAGCAGGCAATCAGCCCCATGTCGTGATAGAGCGGAAGCCAGCTGTAAACCGAATCGCGCTCCTCGTCGATGTTCAGCACCGATGCCAGGTGCTCCAGATGGCGCAGCACCGCCGCGTGCGTCAGCGCCACACCCTTCTGCAATCCCGTTGTTCCCGCCGAGTGCTGGATGAAAGCGAGATCGTCTGGCTGCCCGGCTGATTCAGCCGGCATAGGCGCGGTGTTGCCCCCATGACCGGCGGCACGCACGAGCTGGGTGTCGCCTTCCAACGCCACATGCTTCAGAAACTCGTCGGGAAATTCCTGGTCGATGACAACCGCGCGCGCCCGCAAGTTCGCCGTGACTCCCGCCAGCCCGAAGCGATACTTCGCGGGATCGACCTTGAAGTTGGGATAGGCAATGATGGCCGGCGCCGCGCCCAGCAGCATCGCTCCGGCGAAGGCCGACATCAGCGGAATGCCTTGCGGCATGATGAGCACGACGCGATCGCCGCGCTGGACCCCGTTCCCCTGAAGCAGCCCCGCTTGCGCCTCAGCCCGCCGGCGAAACTCGCCGAACGTGACGGTCTCCTCTTCGTCCTGGTCGATCCAGGCGGTGACGAAATGCCGCTCGACCGGCGCGGAGTAGAGCGCGTCAACCAGGGTCTTATATTTCGTCGTCAGCATCGGGCGAATTCGGTGACCTTCGATGCTACACGATGACGGAATGCGCGCAGAAATACTCGTCAATCCAGTTTTGGGCGAGCAAGCTTTGGAAACCGGCCGGTAGCACGCCGGCAAGGAGAACACGACGGATGCCCTTAAGCATTCGGCAATCCCTCTAGAAAATCACCCACGGATTTAAACGAATACAATCGACATTATGCGATGCATTTTGCCGTATTATGATTGGCGAGGCAAGGACCGTTTAGGAAAGGTGCACACGACCCATTTCAAAAGGTTGGCGCGTTCCGCTGCGGCCGACGATTGCCGCCGGTATACGTAGATGTAGTCCGTCATAACCGGAGGCGTGGTCATGGCGATGGCCGTGACGAAAGCCTGGTCCAGGCCGGCCGGAATTGTGTCTTCCAGCTTGTCGTTGGAAAGCAGGAAGCCGCCGGGCATCGAGCATGCTGGCAATATTGGCGCGTGCCAGTGACTGCTCAAATCCACCGTAGTAGAGAAAGATGTTTGTCCCGATGATCAGGTCGAAGTGCTCGTCGGCCGGCAATGCCAGCCGCTGATAGACGATGTTCATGTCGAGCGGCTGCACACGCGCGATCATGGACGGACGAACCTCCACAGCGCGCGTGGCGAAACCTGGTGATCCCGCGGGAACGGGAATCGCAGTCACCGGCCGTCCGACTTGCGAGCCCAGATTCTGCCAGTACTCGGTGAACTTGCCGCGAAACTCATCCCTCCAGCGGCCCTCGGCGTACCACGGCAACTGGACAATGTAGGGCTTGCGCGAGGCTGCATTTTTGATGGCATTTTGCAGGTGCAGGTTCACCCGCGGGCTAATGTCGAGTGTGTAGATTTCGATCGTATTCGCCTCGGCGAGTTTCAGTCGCAGCAGCGAATCGAGGACGGCGAACGGTTGCGTGCTCTGCGGCGGATAGTAGTCCACACCCTCCTGCTTGTTGACGAAGTCGAGCCCCGGACCCACGATCGCCACCCGCCTGATGCTGCCCGGCTTGACCAGTCCCTGCTTCTGCATTTGTTGCAGCGTCAGGTCCAGGGCGTAATCCGGCCACAAATTGCTATCAAGCGAGATGCCGCGATTTTGAAACATCTGGTCGCGATTCGCCTTCGCTTCCTTGCGCGCCTGCGCCAGGTCATTCTGCATTCTGGCGAGATTCGCCAGCAGGTAGGCCTTCAGTTTCTTGCGGCTTTCCGGTGAGTTGAACGCGAAACCTTTCTTCTCGACAAAGGCGCGCATCTCGACGAAACCGGGATTGCCGTTGGCCGAGGCAAGCGCCCGAATGAGATCATTGGCACGGTTCTCGGCAAACGCGTTGACCAGACTGCTTTGGCCGTACAGAAGCAGGTAGTCGTCGTCGATACGGTATTCCTTGGTGTACGTCACGCCGAAGCGGAGCAGGTTGGTGAGACTGTCCTCTTCCCCCACTTCGAGACGCTGCCGCACCTGCACGTCGGACTTTTGCAACCAGGCGAGCCATTCCTGCGGACTCACGTTGGCGCCGGGACGGCCACTGTCGTCCGCTCCGAACTTCTGTAGCGCAGGCTTCGCCGCCTCCAGTGAGATGAACTCAGGGGTGCGATTTTCTGCGGCGAGCAGAGCTATCCCAGCGCATAGGACAACGGCGAAGAAGGTTTTGCATCGCCAAAGCATAGTCTCTTGCCACCAGTAGTGGCACGACGCTTGCCAAACGACCGAAGTCACACAAGGATTTGTAACTGACGTTGCGTATTCGAGTTCCGCGATTTGAATAGAAACTAGGAAGGTCAGGAAGAGTCTCAGCCGCGGACTATCCCCCTGCTTGCCGAGTCATTTCGCGCGGGCGGGAAAAGAGACTATTGCGCTTCGGGCGGATTACAGCGCGGATCTTTTTCATACAGCCACCAATTATCTGAGCGTGCTACCAAGCTCACGGGGCAAGGGGCCCAGGCAAATAGCCTGTAGCCCAAATCGACGGGCGCGTGCACCACAAAGTAGCGATACGTGCCGCCCCGCCACTCCCTCCAGCGGAAGGTCTGCGGGTGCCATTCGGAGACGATGGGGTCCGGCCGAGGTACCGAGGGCAGATAACGGACAGGTTCGATGGGGAAAACGGCGAAGTTCATGTCCACAACGCCTTTTTTCGTAGCTGAGTACCAGGCAGGAAAATGCAAGAACACGGGCGCAGGAGACACCTCGGCGTTTTGAAGGAACATGAGTGACAACACGCGTTGATTTGGCTCTATCCTCGACAGGACCTGGTCGAAGCCCCTGACTTCGGCTTCGTAACGTACGACCTTCGCCGACGCAATCACAATCCAGCCGATGAGCAGAAACACAGCTACGGCACGCCATGCGGGACGTTCCCCATCGCCGCGCCGCAAGATGAGCAGGAAGAAAGGCAAGGCGAAGACGGTGAGTTTGTGAGAGATTGCCCATCCGCTGAAAGCTGTAGTAGGGGCAAACAACAGCGCCAGCACGCAGACAGCCAGCGGCACCCAAACCGCCAGACGCTTGCTCGTCCGCGCTCCCGCCAACAGCGGGAGTACAAAGAGTACTACTCCGGCAGCGATGCAGGCCCACCCCGGACGCAACCCGAGCAAACGCGGAAAGAATCCCGTCAGGCGTCCACCGAGCGCGTGGGGGTCAACCGAATGCATCCAGCCCAAGTCCCAGACCACCGGCTTTTGCGTGCCCGGATCGGACCTTGTCCGCAGATACCAAAGCAGCATCAGCGGAACCAAACTGGCGGTCGGCAGAAGCGCCAGGACTGCCTTGCGCAGGCTGCGAGTCTCGACCAGCGAGTAAGCGCATGCGATCGTGCCAAAGAACACGCAGGCCACCGCATGACCAAAGAACAGCAGTGCCGCGAAGACCGCGAGATACGCTGAGCTTCGCCAGTTGGGCTTTCGCAGGTGCCGTATGAGAAAAATCAGAAACAGCAAGCCAATAGGGACCGCGACCAGAAAGTTGAAGAAGCCCCAGGTATAGCTGAATCCGTACATGGCGGGAATCGTGAGGATGGCCCAATAACAATCCGCGCCGGTCTCCCTCATCAGCAGAGCGGTCGTCACTGGCAGGCCCACCAATGCGGCCGCGATCACCATCTTGCAAGCGGCGACAATCCCGAAGAGCGGCACCAGGACGTACACCGCCAAATAGCCAAGCAGCGAGGGCGTGAACCAATTCACCCGGAACAGGTCGGCAAAGCGAAAGCTCGGATCATGCAAGTTGCGCAGCAGCGCGATCTGCGCCGCGTGCTGCGGCAGGTCCACCATCGGGGGATAGGAGGCGAGCCAGACAGGAGTCGTCGCCAGCAGACCGGCTGCGACCACAAGCAACATCTCGCGCCATTGAGTAGTACCCCCAAGGCGCGAATCTGCCTGCCCCTGTAGCGGCGCGCTCTGGACTTGTGAAGTCGCTTCAATTGTGCAAGGCATCTGAGCTTGGCGCTCCGTCCTAGTGCATCGTCAAGAAACGAAACTGCCACCCCTCAGCACTAACTGCACCGCCTTTGCCAAACGCGTCGCTTACGACCCGTTCGCTAAAGGGCTTTAGCTGCTTCGCTTACGAGGTAATTGAGAGGACACACACGATACTCATCGGGACTTCGAAGCGTTTTAAGCCCCAGTTTGGGAGTGATTTGGCGCGACGTTTCGACCTTTCCACCATGCACTCCCAATGTATTCAGAGGAATACGGCAACTTCCAAGCGACCCAGACTTGGCGCTGAAGATGCTTCACAATTAGTAGATGAGGTACATTACCAGCCATTGACTCGGCGACCACTTCGCAGCAGTGATGACGATCGCAACGACACCTGAAACCCAACCGCCGCGGGCGCCACTCGACGCAGCAGCGGCAGCCGCTGAGCATGCTGCGCCCGCAACCAGAAATTGGCTCGAATGGGCGGTCCTGGCCGCGCTCGCCGTTGCGATGCTCGCGCAGTTGTGGAGCAGCGTCGTCCAACTTTCCATCACCTCCGACGAAGTGGATCACCTTCACGCCGCCTATCGCTACTGGCAGTGCAACGACTTCGGCTGGAACCCGGAGCATCCGCCGTTGGTGAAGCTGGTCGCCGGGCTCCCGCTACAGGCGATGCACATCAACGATCCCTTTCCGCACGCCTGTGGCGCGGAGAACTCAAAGGTCATTGATTTCCTCGCCGGCCACCAGTTCGTATTTGCTAATCCGGAACGCATGCTCACCGCTGCGCGGTTCGCGGTGTCGCTGTTCTCCGTTGTGCTGCTGCTGACCACCTGGTTTTTCACGCGCAAGATGTTCGGGGTGCCCACCGCGATCGTTGCCGGTGTACTGCTCGTATTCGAGCCCAACATCCTCGCGCACGGAGCGCTGGTTACCACCGACATCGCCGCTTCGGCCGGCATTCTTCTCAGTTTGTATGCGCTCTATTGCTATCTCACGCAGCCGACTTCCACGCGCGTGCTGGTCCTCGGCCTGGCCGTCGGGTTTGCGCTTTGCGTGAAGCATTCGACTATCCTGCTCGCAGTAATGTTGCCCGCGGTGATGCTGGCAGACGCGCTGTTTCCGCGGCGCGCGGAATTGGGCCGCCGCTTGTTGCGATACGCAGGCGCAATTATGGCAGCAGGTGCTATCGGCTTCGTGATGCTTTGGGCCTGCTACGGGTTCCGTTATGCCGCCAGGCCCTATGGCGCAAGCGTCTGGACGCCGCCCTGGCTGGAAGTCGCCCGCGGCACATTCCCCACCAGGGTCATTCCGCACTTGCAACGCTGGCATGTTCTTCCCGAGGCCTATCTGGTCGGCTTGCAGGATGTGCTGGTCTGTTCTGAGCTGGGGCGTCCCACTTTTCTGTTAGGCAAACTCTATCGCAGTGGAACCTGGCTCTATTTTCCGATCTCGGCGTCGATCAAGTTCACGCTGCCGCTTTTGCTGATGGTGCTTGCGTCGGCGCTGGCGCTGCGTTTCTGGAAGGCAAGAGCGCGCCAGTTGATCTGCCTCGTATGCCCCGCGTCGATTTATCTCCTGTTCAGCATGACTTCAAAGCTGAACATGGGCATCCGGCACCTGATGCCGGTACTGCCGTTACTCATCATCTTCGCCAGTGCCGGTGTATGGGACATGGTGCGCAACCGTCGGTGGGCCGTGGCCGCCTTGGTTATGCTGCTCGCATTTCACATCGCGACATCCTTGCGCGCTTATCCCAATTATCTCAGCTACGCCAATGAAGCCTGGGGTGGGCCCGGCGAGACCTACAAGTACCTGGCCAACTCTGATGTCGATTGGGGGCAGGCGCAGAAGATGGCGGCGGCCTACATCGCGAAGACCCATCCGGCAAACTGCTTCTTCCTGCGGACCTATAACAACAAGAACAGCGACTACGGCATTCCCTGCGGCGGCGTCTCCGAAATTCAGTGGGACGCGCTCCAGACCCCTTACACGGGAACAATGATCGTGAGCAGCAGCATGGTGAACGGCATCGGGGTGCGCGGCGCAAGTGTGCAGACGCGGCGGTCCTTCAGTGGCTTGACGCCCGTCGCCAAACTTGGCGGCAGCGCGCTGCTGGTGTATGAAGGAACGTTTGACGTCAGCCCCCTCGTCGCAGCACAGGTCCTGGTGCAGGCGCGACAGATCGAGGGCAATGAGCAGGCTGTAATCGAGCTGGCGCAAAAAGCCTCGGTATTGGATCCAAGCAGCGGCGATGCCCACGTCGTCATGTGCGGCGCATACCGCGTGCTGGGGCAAGTGACGCAGGCCCAGCTGGAGTGCGACACTGCCCTGGCGCTGGTGCGCAAGGACCCGCAATACGGTCCCCAGCAAGTGCAATATCTGAAGGACTTCATTCTTCGCAATGGACTTGAAGTCCACGATCCGAAATAAGCGACTGTGCGATGGCATGAAAAGCAGAAATTGCGAAAAGATTAGCCGCGCAGCGGCGAGATGGCGTTAGGCGTGGGCGTAAGCCCACGCTCGAAGTGGCAACAAACTGAGCCGCGGCAGCGGCGACACGGTGTCGAGACACTCAGCCCCTGCATCCAGCTTGCGGACGCCAACAGGAGCTCTGGATTTTGAGCTTTATCGAAGAACTAATTCCGCTGGCGCGCCTGCGCTGGCTTCAGTTGGCTGCGTTGGCGACCCTGCTGGTCGTGGTCGGCGCCGTCTCGTTCCAACTGAAATTCTCCGTCCTCGATCTCGATGTCTGGTGGCACCTGAAGACGGGCGACTGGATCGTCCAGCACGCCGCATTCCCGCATACCGGACATTCTGTCGCGCAGCGCGGCGGACCGTCCGTGGGCGGCGTATAGCTGGGGCTACGAAGTGCTGCTGTCGCGCTTCTACGTCTGGTTCGGACTGATCGGGATTGGCCTCTATGGAACGTGCTCACGCTCTTGGTGGCGTTCAGCGTCTACTGGATGCTGCGGCGGCTCTCGGGAAGCTTCTGGATTGCCTGCCTGCTCGCGGCCCTCTGCTGCTATTCATTCCTTTTCCTGATGATGCCGCGCCCGGTTTTTTTCTCCATCGCTTTGTTGTGCGTGACTCTTACTTTGTTGCTCGAGGCAGAGCGGACCGCCGATGTTCGCAAGCTCTATTGGCTGCCGGTGATTTTTCTGCTGTGGGCGAATCTGCACATTCAGTTCATCTATGGCCTCGGCGTATGGGGACTGTTCGTCGCCGTGCATCTCATGCAATCGCTGGCAAAACGCCTGCGTATAACTCCGGCATATCTTGCCGAAGCCACGCTGCCGGCGGGACCTCTCACAGCTTTATTCGGCGCGTCACTAATTGCGACGTTAATCGGCCCCTATTCCTATCATCTTTATGGCGTCATCTTCGCCTATTCCCGCTCGCAGCTCATCTACTCCATGATTACCGAGTTGCAGCCGCTGAGCTTTCGTGCCTTTGAAAACGTTGTAGAGCTGCTGCTGGCCGGCGCCGCCTTCTTCGCCATCGCCCGGCAGAAGCGCGTGGATCTCTTCAAACTGGCCTTAATGGCGATAGCGTGCGTTGTCGCTTTCCGCACCATGCGCGATTCCTGGTTTCTGTGCATCACGGCGGCGGCCTGCATCGCGGACAGCTCGAGGGGAACGCGCGAACGCGAGCGGGAAGACACGCCGCTGCAACTGGCAGGCGTTCTTCGCCGCGGTCGTAGTCGTCCTGGCCATCCTTGCGCCGGGCCTGGAATTCAATACCCGCGGCCTGGATCGCGCGATCACCGGCCGCTTTCCAGTGAATGCGGCGAATTTCGTTCTCCAGAACCGTATTCCCGGCCCGCTGTTCAACAACTTCGATTGGGGCGGATTTCTGACGTGGTATCTGCCCGGCGTATCCGGTCTCCATCGACGGGCGCACCGATCTGTACGGTGACGAGCTCGACCAGACATTGCTCACGACGCTGAACGGCGAGTCGTCCTATGAGCGGGACCCTCACCTGAATGAAGCCGGGCTCGTTCTGCTGGGCCGGCGCGACGGGCTCACGGCCGCGCTGGACGCCGATCCCCGCTTTCGCAAAGTCTACGAAGACCAGATGGCGGTGGTTTTCGTCCGGCAGTGACGGTGGAAGCGCCGGGCTTCACCCCAGCGAAATCGCACAGGCATAAACGTCGGCTCTAGCCTCGGCAGAGCCCGGGCTGAAGCCCGTTTCCTAATTGGATTTTCCGCCACGGCTAAAGCCGTGCCCTTCCACCATGTCTTGGGACGCCTTATTTGCAGTTCCAGAAGTTCCCCTGGCCAGGACCACCGCCACATTGTCCCGGTACAGCTCGCGAAAATCCGGTAGGGTGCGAAGCGCCTGGGCCATCGGGGAATTCGCTTCCAGCAGGATCGTCTGCGCCCGCGCGAAGGTGGGATCCGACTGCAGAGAAACTTCCGCCTGCATGAGTTTGAAATAAGCGACGTTGCAGATCGTCGCCATAGAGATCGCTGCGGCTATCGATCGAAACCGGATACTCGGGCAAGTACCAGGTCAGGAAGCCTCCCCACTCATACGTGTTGAAGAGAGGCGCGGCAGATGATTCTGGCGGATATAGTCGGCCGCGCGAAGAGGGAAGGTCTCGCTGAGTTTCGGCGGAAAGCGCGAATGTCGGCCGAGTAGCAGGAATGTCAGCAGCACCAGCGCTGCCACGGCGACCATTTCTCCGCGCCGCCAAACCGACGGCACTTCCGCGTCGCACTCGCCGTTTCGTCTCGCAAACAGTTAGCGATGATAGCAACGGAGCAGACCACCACGAACCAGTTGTCGCGCTCGTGCGAAACGAAATCGCCGCGAAGACCAGCAGCAGTGAAATCAGGAACACATCGCGCGAGCGGCGGCGTCCCAAAGTGAAGAAAGCCGTCATGGCCAGCAGCATCAGCAGATAATCTTGCGGCTGGCGGAAGCGCAGGGAGTGCAGTTCGCGAAAGAAACGATCGGCTGCCGAGTGTTGTTGCGCTGTACCAGAGCAGCGCGTGTAAGTGCCAGCCGTAAGGAGACAGGAACGTCGCCGGAAACGACGCGAGCGCAACCGGCCGCCAACTCGCCGAGCCGGCATCGCGGGGGAGGAACCGTCGAACCAGCCGCGCCGGAGCGCGGCCAACCTGCTCGACCATCATCGCAACCGAGAAGAGCGCCAGAACCAGCAGTCCATACGAGAACTGCCGGTCGAGATTCGCCCAGAGCAGGAAAATCAGCGGCAGCCAGAGGAGCGCGCTAGTATCGTCGCTTCGACGCGCACGGAGCAGCAGCGCCAACTCAATCGCCAGCAGCGCGATGGAGCTTAGCGCCGGCCGTGGCTTGAAGCGGCGTGAGGCAAAACTGAGCAACCGCGGCCAGCGCTATCGCCAGCCAAAACTTGCGCGCTTGCACGTGAGCGTTAGCGCAAACAGCGCTACCGCAATCGCCACCTGCAAGCACATCAGCAGGATCGGCAATCCCGCAGGGCCGCCGGCGCGATAGAAGAGCGCGGCGAGCAGTATCGAATCCCCAACTCGCATCGACCCAAGGAAGAGTGGCCGACTGCGAGAAGAGGCCGTTGCGGGGAATCAGCGTGGTTTTGCAGGATCCAGAGCCCGGTGCGAAGATGCCACCAAATGTCGTTATTGGTGAGCTGCGAGAAGGCGATGGATCTCATACACCGCCGAACGCGGTGACCGTCGCTGCGAGCGCCACCACGCGCACCGGGGCAAAGTCGTACCAGCACGACGCCGGCCGTGCGTGAGGACAGGTCAGATGCAACCGATGCAGGAGACATTTCGGGCGCTGATCATCGCCGGTGGGCGGCTTTATCTCCTCTTGATGCCGATTCGCCGGCCTGCTGACTTCCGGGAAGTCTCCTGATGCCGCCGCCGGGATCGTGCGCCGTGTTGTGGCATATCAGCACGCAAGTATTCGAGCCCGAATTGTAGGAGACGGGCAACTGGCCATTCTTGCCCCACGACATTCAAATCGAAGTCCACCATGCGCATTCCGGTGGGATTCGCGCTGGTGGCACGTCATGCCGTGCGCGTTGTGGCAGGTGGAGCAGGAGAAGCCGTCGGTGTACACGTGATCGTTGTGATAGGCTCCACGAAACGGACTGCATGACGATGCTCAGGTCGTGGCACTTGGCGCACATGCCATAGGGACCGTTAACGCTCAGATCGGGCTGGGGATTCAGATTGATGGTGATCAGCGTGCCCGGCCCGCCCGGCGCCTGGCTGTCTTCGTAGTCGTGTTCCAGGATGTGCCACCACTTCGAGCCGTGCGGGCCATTGGGGCCGGCGCCTCCGAACTCGCGATTGTCGTCGGCGTTGTGGCAGTCGGTGCAGAAGATCTGCTGGTCCATCGTAGCGGCCATTGTTGGTGCCGCCGGCTGAAGTCGAGCATGGTCGGCAGCAGACTGGGCTGGGGCAAGCTGCTGCTGCGCGGATGCATCACCGGATGGCTGGACTTCGCGCTCGTGTTCATCTGCAAGAATCACGTTCAGCGGATCGCTTGCGGCGCGGAGCGGCAGATAGCCGTAGATGCGATTGATCGGCTTGCCCGCGCTGTAGCCGTGGCAGCGCAGGCAGTTCTCATACTGGTTCACCGACCGGGATTGACGACGTGGTCCCGTCCGTGGCGGCCACGCCTCGCGCCCGGTCTGCGACGCGCGGACCAGCGGCGGAATATTGAACGAAGTCACCTGCTGCGCGCGTGGCGTTGTGGCAATCGACGCAGGTGGCGTGACGATTGTTGTTGAGCACCGCGGCTTCCGCTGCATCGTGCTGATTGTGCCGTTTGGGAAGGGATGGCTGATCTTGCTGTATTCCGCGACGACGTTCGGCGCCGCCGGAGAGAGATTCGTACCGCCGCCATGGCAGCAGACACACGCGGCTTCGTTGGTTCCGCGCAGCAGGCGGCGCCGCCCGCGGCATTGTGCGGAGCGTGGCACGAGATGCAGGCATTGGCCGCGACCGTGCCGTAGCTCGCCCATCTGCGCCTGCCCGGACACGTTTGCTCTGCGAGGTGGCGTGAATCGCCCGTCGCCCATCCGGCCAGCGGGTTCACCTGGTTCTGCCCGCCATTGACGTGCGCGTCGGATCGTGGCAGGCCAGGCACATTGCGCCACTGGAGCTGTCGCGCACCAGGAAGTTCTGCGAGACCTTGTCGATCGGCCTGCACGTGCGGATTGTGGCACGAGGTACACTCCACGTTACCGTTCGACCAGATGCACCGCGCCCAGTCTTATCGCCGGTCTTGCCGCTGCGACGCCAGGTCGAGATCAGGTCGATATTGTCCTTCAGCGGCTTGACCAGGCTGAACGGATGCGAGCTTTGCAAGTTGCGTGGCGAAGTTGTCGCCCTGGATCCAGTTGCCGTCGTCGGCAGTTGGCCGAACAGCACCGTATCGGCTACAGCGACCGTGCCGTCATGGCAGCTCAGGCACATGTTGCTGGAACTGCCCAGCGGCAACTGCTGGTTGCTCGCGATTCGTACTGGTGCTGCTGGTGTAGGTCTGGTAGGTGGCCGTCGACAGCTTCTGGTTCCACAGCGGCGCAAGATTGCTTGCCCGAGTGCGGCACGTGGCAGTAGATGCACGGACCATTCCGGCGCGAGCCCTGGATCGGCGACGGGCTGCCGGGCGACAGGTTGTGCATGCCCGAGCACATCGCCCGCTGATCGTCCGAGTCTGGACTTCGACTGCGCGGCCCGGCCACTTGCGTAGCGCCAGTCTGTCGCGCTTTACCGGCGGCTGTGTTACTCCGCATCTCGCCTTCCCTGCGGCTGTCTCGACCTGCGCCAGGGCTGGACGCGGTAGCAGCAATACCGCAGAACGCAAGCCAAGGCGACCCTCGACTTCACTGCACGCCTCCCTTCGCTTGCTTCAGCCCGTAATACTGGAAGATCTGCACGCGGTGGTTGTAGGAATCCACCACAAACACGCGGTCGTTGTGGTCGATGAAAAAGTCCAGTGGGCAGCCGGAAATCGCCGAATCCGGTGCCCTGCTGGCCGAAGTAGTAGAGCAGCCGCCCCTCGCGATCGAACACCTGCACCATGTCGTGCGAGCCCTCGACCACATAAACATGCCCCTCGGAATCGACCCCAATTCCCTTGGGCCGGAACATTGCCCCCGGCATCGCCAATCGCGCCGATGCCGTACTCGAACTGCCCGGAGCGGTCCACGCGCCTGCACGCGGAAATTCATCGCGTCCACTACCAGCAGGTCCTTGCCCGTCCAGCCGCAACTCGGTGGGATAGTTGAACTCGCCCTGGCTCCGTCGCCGTTCTTTGCCGATGGTCTTCAGGACCTCGCCGTTCATGTCCAGCACGAAGACTTTGTTGCGCAGCGTGTCGGTCACATAGATATCGCTGCTCGGCGGAGTCGACCGCGATCCCCGTAGGCCGCTTGAAGAAACCTTCGCCGCCCTTCATGCTGCCAAGCGCGCGCTGATACTTGCCATCGGCATTGAAGACGAAAATCTTGCCCGACTCCGAGTCGGTGACGTAGATGTTGTCCTTGTCATCGACGGCGACGCACTGCGGCGCCAGCATCGCGTCTTTGCCCTTGTCGATGCGCTCGATGAACTTGTACTTCCCTGTGCGGGATCGAAGATGTGCACGCCCTGCGCGCCGGGGTCGGTGACGATGATGCGGCCGCGCGAGTCCTCGACAACGCATAAGGCCGCACCAGGAAGTGCAGATCGGGCGCGCCGACCACCAGGTCGAAGACCTGGGTGAAGAAGCCGGGCTTGAGGCGAACGTCGCGGTCCGTGCTGAGGGTGCGCTCGAAGTCAGCTTGCGGCCACCTTCCAGCAGCAGCTCTGGGACCTGCAACCGTGGTTGGTCTTCGCTTTGTTCTTGCCTCGGGCCCAGGCTGCGGCGGCAACATGCGATCGCCACACAACTACGCACCACGCGCAGTCTGAAATGTTCTTGCCCGCCCGCCGCTCAGAAGAAATTGAACCATCGATACACACCAATATAGAACGAGTGAAATCCTGGCTGGCGGAGTCCTGAAGCACTGAATCCTTGCACTAAATGAGTGTATCCCCCGTTCATGCCCAGTTGCCGGAATTGGTACTGGACGTAGGCATTCTCCGGTTCATAGTTATTAAAGCCGTAAGGATGCCGAGGTTGTTGAAGTTGTTCTTCGATTTCACGTAGCTGGCGGAGACATTGAGGCGTCGCTTCGGAGCTGCCGAGGCCGAGAGCACGAGTAGCTGGTTCCGCCGTAGAGCACCAGCAGGTTGGCGGGAATAATGGGCGGCAGCGGCGTTGTTACCAGCCCCGCTACCCCCAGCCAGCGAGTTGCCGTCGGACTTGGCGTAGTTGGCGCCAAAAGCGTACTTCCTCGTGCCGAGGATGTCGCGAAGCTCTCGCTGCTGTTACTGGTTCCGGGCTGGGCGGTCAGGCCGGTGCGGCCCGACGCGCACTCGCGCTGACCAGTAGAAGTTCGTCCCAGCTTCCGGCTCGCGCTTGCCGGAGAAGCTGTAGGCCGATGTGTCATAGGTGACCAGAAGCGTCTGCACATTCTGAACGTAGGTCACATAGCCGGTCACCTGCCACTCGCCGATGCGGCGGCCGTAATTGGCGTTGGTGCTGAAGCCCAAGCTGATTCTGGCTGCTGGTTATCCACTGTGCTGTCGAAAAGGTGACGGACGCTCCGAAATAACCGCCGGCCACCGGCCGGTTGTAAAAGACGCCCGCCTCGTAGAGGTTCGATCCGAAGTTCTCGCCCGGAAGCTCTGCACCCGCCGCTCAAAGAACGCCTGAGCTTGCAGGTTCGGGAGCGAAGGAATAGGAGCTTTCCGCCTGGAAATTGAAGGCGTGCGACGATTCCTCGCTCGGTTGTCGGCAGCACGCCAACCACCGCCGTGTCGAGGACTGGTTCGTGCCTATACCGGTTCCGAGGGTCGATGTCAGGCCGCTGCCCGAGGCGCCGGGCACCAAGGCTTGAAACAGTGACCCGCTGAGATTGTCGGTGTAGTCGGCGCTCAGCGAAAAGCTCAGCTTCGGCGTGGGATGCAGCCCGACGCTCGTGTTCAGCGTGTCGATATCGCCGTTGAATCGGTAGCCGAGATAATCGGAGTTAAGGTCGGTACGGTTGAAAGCGGTCGTGAAGGTGCCATTCCAGGGGAGCTGATGTGAGACGCTGAAGCTGTATGTCGTGCTGTCCGAATTCGACATCGCATTCTCGGTCGCCGACAATGATTCCCGGAATCAGCGCATCCGATGTGCCGTGAGAAATCCCGCCACCCAGGCCGAACCCGAATAGGTTGTAGGTGGAATCGATATGGAAGGACTTGAAGCTTGAGCTGCCGTCTTCATTGGTGCCGTTGAGATGATAGTTGCTGTCGCCCATCTGATAGCCGACGGACAAAGTCGGCAATCCAGGCACATAGGCGCCCCAATTAATCCCGAAATTCTGGCTGTTGCCATTGGTGTCAGGCTGCTGATACCGGGTATTCCGTAATTCCCGTGCTGTTGAAGGCGGTGGAATAGTTGACAGAACCGGGAAAGTGGCTGCCGCTGAAGATGGAACTGCCCAGCGTGACTCCGGAGGCATCGGTGACCGAGCCGGAATTGGAGTTGCTGCGCGACTGGTTGTAATAAGGGTTAGGGTAAAAGAGATGAAACTGGGATTGTAGTAAAAGCCGTTGAGCGATGCCGCGCCGCCAAAGCCCAGGCCGTGGCTGGATTCAATCTGATTGCCGTAGGTGTCGTTATATCCGGCGTTAATGGTCCCCGACGATGGTCAGGTTCAGGTTATCGCCGATGGTGATCTGTGCCGCTAAAGGGGGCGAGAGCAGCAGCAGTCCGCCTAAGATGAACGGCAGTATGAATTCCCCTTGCCAAACCCCCACCCCATCTTTTGCGGCCATCTTCGTGGCCTTAGCTTCGAGCTGCGAGCCCCGTGCTTCGAGCCAGCTCATGAGGCTTTGGTTCTTACATCCCTTTCGGCTCGCGGCTCGCGGATCGAAACTCGTAGCTTTACAACGTTTCCACTTTCGCGTTCTGGTGCAGCCGCTTGTCGAGCGCCATACGAACCTGGTCTGTCTTTTGCTTCTCCAACTCTTTCCGCAATGGAACCTTGACCTGCTCAAACGGCGTCTTGCCGGCGGGAATGTGCTTGTTCATGCGGAAGATCACGTAGTTTGGTCCCACCTGGAGCAGTGCGCTCATCTCGCCGTCTTTCATCTTCAGGGCAGGCTGCCAGCATCTCCGGCGGCATCTTGTCGCGCGCGACCCACTTGTGATCGCCCATCATCACCCGGTAATCGTCGTCGGAAATCTTTTCCGCCAGCAGTCCGAACTGTTCGGCCGTCTTCGTCGCCTTCGCCTGCTTGTAGGCGTCGTCGGCGCGCTTCTTCGCCTCTTTCAACTGTTCTGGGGTTGCTTTTTCCGGCGGAATGATAGAAATCGTCTGAATGGCGAACGATTCCGGATACTGAAATCGTGCTGGATTCTTGTCGTAGTAAGCCCTGACTTCCGCCGCGGAGACCGTGGACTTCTCTTCCACCTCGGTCTTCAGTAGCTGCTCGATCAGCAGCGAGCGCTTGATCTTCTCCCGCAGCGCCTTCTCGTTGCCCTGAAACTCCGACTGAAGAAATTGCTGAAACTCGGCCGGGCTATTGAATTGTTTGCGGAACTCGGCCTCGGCCTTGCTGATCCGCTCCGGCGAAATTGCGACTCCGCGCTTCTGCGCGTCCTGATACACCAGCTCTTCGAAAACGATCATCTGCAAGGCGCCCTTGCGGATGCCGGGCTCCATGTCCGCCGGGATCTTGCCGCCGTGCTGCTTGGCATAAGGGAAGATCGCATATTCCTCCCGAACCAGGTCTTCGTCCGTAAGCACCACGCCATTCACTCGCACTACCGGCTTGCCCGCCGGCTTGATTGGGTGGAGGGAACGTTGAATTGCGACTGCGGCTGCGCATGCTGATGGGAGGCTACCTGGCCGAGGGCGATCCGAGACGCTGAAAAAGGCCGCTGCGCAGATTGAAAGCTTGAACTTCATTTTCCTCACCCGTGTTTCCTCACCCGAAGGAAGAATTGGGGAGAGATTGCTCTCTCCCCAAGGCATTGCAAGTTAGAAGGTCGTCGGAATGTTGTAGCTTCCGTTCGACTCGTTGCCTTCGCCACCGTGGCATTGGCGGCAGAATTGCGCCGTCTGGTTGGAGCCACCCGTGCCGCTGGCCGGGTTATACGGCGCACGAATGAAGAACATCGTGGCGTAGTAGCCCGGGGGCAGGCCGGAGTTGCTGGCCGATGACCTTCACCACGTTCATCAGGTGCTGGTTGTGGCAGGTGGTGCACTGTACGCTAGGCGTGTTGTTGTAGGGCTTCGTGCTGACGAAGAATCCGTAGTTCTGGACGAACTTTGACGAATTCGGGCCGGTCATCAGGATGGTGCCGTTGGCCGCAATGGTGCAGTCCCAGTTGTACTGGCCGCCGCAACCGACGATGGCGTTGTCGCCCACCGGGTGATCGTTGAGGTAGTCGCCGATCTGGCCGGCGCCGTTGTTGCCGAGCAGGGTCGGAATGCGGGTTGGTGCCGTAGGTGCCGGGCAGGACCTCATACACCTGGTTCAGCATGTGCGGCCCTGCGCCAGGTTGCCGTCATGGCAGCTCAGGCAGGTCATGGTGTCTGGAAATGACCGGGTCGCTGCCGTTGAAAGCTGGACGGGAAGGTCAGGGCATAGCTGCTAATGCCGCTCGTGCCTTGGGTGCCGCCGACCTGGAAGGTCTGGCCGAACAGAGGGCTGAACGTTCTGGCCCCACAGGGCGATGTTGCCGGTGTTGGGATCGGAGGTGGCAATGCCGTTGCCGAGCGCGCCGCTATGCGGAGCGTGGCAGGCGGCGCAACCACGGCCGTAGTTGAGGTGAGCGCCCAGCACGTCAGTCGTGGGGGGCTGGATCTGCGCCGCCGCGAACAGCCCGACGGCCAGAACCATGAGCGTTACTAAGATTGCTTTTTTCATGAGATCGATCTCCTGATGTGAAGCTGCAAAGTCTTGGAGTCCGGGCCCCATCGTCCTCCGCATATCACAAATGCACGTGATACGCCGAAGTGAATGGCCGCTCAGTTCTTACCTAAGTAATTGAATCAATGAGGAGATAGTTCTTGGGATTTTCCCGCCGCGAGCCCCTGGACAGCGTGAAAAGAGCCACTTTCCGCAAGCGCGTCGTCAAATGCCCCACTGCCTTTTTGAACGGCACGGCTTTCAGCCGCCGTTGGGCACGAATGGGACAGCCTTTAGGCGCCACGACGACAACCGAGTCGCGACACCGGTCTCGATGTCCCACTTCGGGAATTGCGGGTCATCTTCCTTCGCAGCCGCGCGCTTTCTTCTTGGTCCGTTCGCTCGCGGCCGGTAAACTAATCGCGCCGAAGGTAATCCTACGGTCCGCAAAGATGTCGAAGTAGTTACTGCGGCAGGATCTTTGACAAGCTGGAGGAAAGCAGAGAGCGGGCGCTCTTAGCGGAGTAACTGCTTATCTTCAACGACTTTGCGGTAACTCCAATGCCTTCGCGACTTTGCGGCCTGACTTGTAACCTGCTGATTCGCAGACAGTTACGCTGCGTCTTAAGTGCTTTGTTGACGCGACTTTGCGGCCAAAGTCGTCATAACAACGACTTTGCTGGAGGGGGAGGGGGTACCGGAATCGATCCGTCTCTGATGGCGGGCTGGTAAACCTTAGCCGGACACCGCCGCTCGCGCCTGCTGCCGTGCCTTCAGCCATTGCATCCAGCGATCCAGTCCTTCGCCGGTCGTGCTGGAGACCTCGATGATCTCCATTCCGGGATGAACGCGTCGTGCGTTCTCGCGCGCCACTTCGGCGATGAACGGAACATAAGGCAGCAAGTCGATCTTGGTGAGCAGCATCAGCTCGGATTTGAAGAAGATTGAGGGATATTTCAGCGGCTTGTCTTCGCCTTCGGTCGTCGAGAGCAGGACAATCTTCGCGTCCTCGCCGAGATCGTAACTCGACGGGCAAACCAGGTTGCCGACGTTCTCCACGATCAGCAGGTCGAGATCTTCGAGCGGCCAATCTTCGAGATGGCGCTCGATCATGCGCGCGTCGAGGTGGCAAGTTCCGCCGGTCGTGATCTGCTTCACCGGGAAGCCGAACTTCGCCAAACGTCGCGCGTCGTTCTCGGTTTGCAAATCGCCGGTGAGAACGGCGACGCGCTCGCGTTTGTCCATGCGCTCGAGCGTGCATTCCAGCAGCGCCGTCTTGCCTGAACCTGGCGCGCTGATGAGGTTGACGCAGAGCACGCCATTCGCGCGATAACGCTCGCGCAGTTGCTCGGCCAGAATCTGGTTCTCGTTGAGGACCTTCTTTTCGACGGCGACTCGATTCATTCATCCACTTCCATGTAGGCGATGTCGAGCTCTTCCCCGCTGACGCATTGCGTGCCGAAGTCGCCGCATTTCGGGCAGCGCGGATCGAACTCGGTCATGCGAAAGTCGTGTTCGCACTTAGCGCACCGCTGAATGCGCGGAACAAATTCCAACTCCAGCGCAAGCGGCTCGCGTTCGGTGTCCTTCACCAGTACTTCGAAGCCGAACTGCAGCGCATCGGCATCGACGCCGCATAGCTCTCCAATCTTAACGCCTACTTTGGAGATGTGCCCTTTGGGATGACGCTCGGCTTCCTGGTCAACGCAGTCGAGGATGGAAGCGGCGATGCCAAGTTCGTGCATAAGATCTATTCACCACGGAAGCACGGAAGACACGGAACTTGATGATGCTGGTCTGTTTCCGTGCGTTCCGTGCTTCCGTGATGAACAATCCGTCGGGAGCGCAATATGTCCGTAAGCGGACATGCGCCGACGAGGAACCAAACTCATCATACCCGCAATTTCCGGAAACATTCTGCGCTGGATTTCGTCTATCACCTAAACAGGTGCGCTGGTCTACGTGTGTTTGGGGTGGTAACACAGATTTGGGTAGCTCACCATGATGGAACTCTCAGGGCTCGCTCGTTCCGCACATCGCGAGCGCTTTCGAACCGCACGCTCTCTGGGCGGCGTAAAGCGCTGGGGACGAATCTGGGCCATCAGCTTCGTGTTGTGGACGGTGCTGGCGTTTCTTAGCGCCGCGGGCGCGCACGTCTACACCGCGTCGATGGGCAGCCCGGAAAGCTGGGCGCAGCTTCTCGCCTGGAATATCACCATCTCCTTCGTCTGGTCGCTGCTGACGCCGCCGGTTTACGCCTTGGCGCGCCGCTTCACCTTCGACCGCAGCAACTGGCCGCGGATGCTGCCGCTGCATCTCGCCATCAGCATCACGCTGACCTTCCTCGCCGCCTGCCTCATCGTCTGGCTCGAACCCTTCATCACCTGGACGCCGCAAGCGCGGCTGCCGTATCTCTCGCACGTGCTGGCGCGCGCCTTCATGGACCTCCAGCGCTATTGGTACATCGTGCTGATCACCGCCGCCATCAGCTATTACGGCAAGTATCGCGAGCGCGAGCTGCAGTCGTCGCAACTGGAGGCGCAACTGGCGCTGGCCCAGCTCGATGTGCTGAAGAGCCAGCTCGAGCCGCACTTCCTCTTTAACACGCTGAACTCCATCGCCGCACTGGCGCGCAACGACGGACTTGCCGCCGAAAACATGACTCTGCAGCTCTCCGACCTGCTGCGCTCGTCGCTCGACGCGATGGGTGTCCATGAAGTGCCGCTCAGCCGCGAGCTCACCCTGCTCCAGAAATATATCGACATCCAGCAGATGCGGTTTCAGGACCGGCTCAGCGTGGCGATGGACATCGCACCCAGCACGCTATCGGCGCTGGTGCCCAACATGATTCTCCAGCCGCTGGTGGAGAACGCAATCCGTCACGGCATCGGCCCGCGGCGCGCGCCCGGCAACGTGCGCGTCTCCAGCCGCGTGGTCTTCGACGAGCTGTGGATGGAGATCGCCGACGACGGCATCGGCCTTACCCGCTACGACGGCACGATTCCGCCCGAAGGCGTCGGCCTGCGCAATACGCGCGCCCGGCTGCAACAGCTCTACAACCACGAGCACCGCCTGATTCTGGAAGACGCGCCCGAAGGAGGCTGCGTCATCAAGATCCATATTCCGTTCCGCACTTATTCCCAGGAGGTCCCGACCCGCGATGCCCATTCGAGTGTTGCTTAGCGACGATGAAGCCCTGGCGCGTGAACGCCTGCGCAGCCTGTTGGACGATGAGCCTGATGTGGAGATCGTGGCCGAGTGCGGCGACGGCAAGTCGGCCATTGCTGTGATCAAGCGCGAGAAGCCTGACTTGGTGTTTCTCGACATCCAGATGCCGGAGATCGACGGCTTTGGCGTCGTCTCCGCGCTGCGCGATCAGGTGATGCCGCTCACCATCTTCGTCACCGCCTATGATCGCTATGCGATGAAGGCCTTCGAGGTGCACGCACTCGACTACCTGCTGAAGCCGGTCTCGAAGGAGCGCCTGTCGGAGGCGCTCGACCATGCGCGCAAACAGCTTCAGCATCCTTCGGAAGCGACGTTCCAGCGGCGCGTGCTGAACCTGCTTTCCGATCTCGACTCGCGGCAGAGCCCGCCGCAGCGCATTGTCATCAAGGCTGACGGCGAGATCGTCTGCCTGAAGCCGCAGGAGATCGATTGGGCCGAGTCGGCCGGAAACTACGTCTGTTTGCATGTCGGGCCGGCGACGCACATCCTGCGCGAGACGATCACCTCGCTGGAATCGCGGCTCGGCCATCACCAGTTTCTGCGCGTGCACCGCTCCACGCTGGTGAACGTCGACCGCATCAAGACGCTACGGCCATCGCTGTATGGCGACTACTCGATCCTGCTGCGCGACGGCACGAAGCTGACGCTGAGTCGCGGCTTCCGCGAGAACGTGTTGAAGCGATTGGGAACCGCGTAGAAAGGTCGCCGTTCGCTTTCCGGCCTGCGTGCGGGTGCGAGATGGTTATCACCAGCAAGCCTGTCTCGCCCGCATAACACCGCTCTTCGCAACAACGCTGTGCTCCGCGCCGGGTCCGGTACGAGGCGGACCCAGGTTAGCGTCCAAACGAAGGACGCGAACCTGGGGCACCAATTCCAAAGCCTCGCTGCTATCACCTGTTTCCGTGCGTACGGTCATAGACATTCCCCGCTGGCGCGGCGTAGGTATGATGATGCGGAGTCGTGTGCTCCGAGCGGAGCCATCACCCTCGCGGAGAAGCAGTCCTTATGCGAAACATCATCTCGACATTCATCGTGGTAATCGCGCTCCTCGCAGCTGCATCGGGCGCCTCGGTCGTCCCACCGAAGCAGGACACCGCCGCCACGCAGTCGATGAGCGTCGCCGATCTGGAGACGGCTGGAGACACAGCGCGAGCGCAGAAGGACTATGCGCAGGCGATCAATTTATTCCAGCAGGCGCTGCGTAAGGAGCCCAAGAATGCCAAGCTGAACAACAAGCTTGGCCTCGCAGAATTAGCATCCGGCAACTACGACGCGGCGCGCGCGTCTTTTACCAGGGCAACGAAATATGACCGCAAGTATCCTGAGGCGTGGAATGATCTGGGAGTGGTTTCCTACGTCGAGAAAGATTACAAGGCAGCCGCAAAGTACTTCAGCAAGGCCATCGCCCTGAATGATGCTCGCCCTAACTTCCACGTCAACCTCGGCATCACGTACTTCACCATGAATCAACTGGACCGGGCAATCAAACAGTACACGCGCGCGCTGCAACTCGATCCTGAGGCGCTGAGCCACAGTTCGAATACCGGAATGTCAGCGCAGCTCGCCACCCACGAGGAGCGCGCCCGGCTGGAGTTCATGACGGCAAAAGTCTACGCCGACCTGGGCAACGTCGACGGCTCCCTGATGTCGCTCCAGAAGGCGAAAGAGAACGGCTACGCCAACCTGACGGACGTCTACAAAGACGATTCCTTCGCGCGCGTGCGCCAGGACCCGCGCCTGGCGGGGATTATTCCGCCTCCGGCGCCAAAGTAATTCCAGAGCTGATCCTCAGCTTTCAACTTGGCTCGGTTTGTATCAGGGCACGACTTGCGTCGTGCCGCACCAAGCTGCAACCACCCGGGCTTGATTGATTACTGCAGTAGTAATGTCCTTACCGACGGTGGAAGGGCCGGGCATCAGCCCGGCTTAAACCGGATATCTGGAAGGTCGGCTTAGCCACGGTGGACGGGGGCTGAAGCCCACGTTATTTATGGAGCTTGAACCGGCACGACTAAAAGTCGCGCCCTGATACAAAGCGATGGGATGGCTCCCTAGTTCAGGAAGAACTTCGTATACAGCGTGTCGCGCTGGGCGGGGCGGAAGCCGGCGTCGCGGATGATGCGTCGCAGCTCTTCTTCCGTGGTGCAGTTGCGCACGCCAGCCGCGCGCACCACATTCTCCTCGATCATCACCGAGCCCACATCGTTGCCGCCAAAGCGCAGGCCGGTCTGGCAGACCTTCAGCCCTTGCGTGACCCAGCTCGACTGCACGTTCTTGAAGTTGCTGAGGAAGATGCGCGCGATGGCCAGCGTCTTCAGGTACTCGACTGCGGTGGCCTCGTCCCAGCCGCGGCCGCCGAGCGCGGTGTTCTGCGGCTGAAATGACCACGGGATGAACGCGGTGAAGCCGCCGGTCTCTTCCTGGAGGTCGTAGATGGCCTGGAAGTGATTGATGCGGTGCTCGTAGTTTTCTCCGACGCCGAACATCATGGTCGCCGTTGTCCTCATGCCCAGCTTATGCGCGGTGCGATGCACGTTGAGCCAGTCGTCGGTGAGGCACTTCAGGCGCGCAATCTTGTAGCGCACTTCGTCGTCGAGAATTTCCGCGCCGCCGCCGGGAATGGAGTCGAGTCCCGCATCGCGCAAGCGGCGAATCGTGTCCTCGATGCTTAGCTCGCTGATTTCGGCGATGCAGATGATTTCCGAGGCCGAGAAGCAGTGCAGATGCACCTGCGGAAAGCGCTGCTTCATGCCGCTCAGCAGCGCCTCGAACCACTCGATCTTCAGGTCGGGATGCAGGCCGCCTTGCAGCAGAACGCCGGTGCCGCCCAACTCCACCGTCTCGCGCACTTTGTCGTAAATCGTCTCGAAGTCGAGAACGTAGCCTTCCTTCGCCAGCTTGCCCTTCAGCGGACGATAGAAGGCGCAGAAGGTGCAGTACTCGGTGCAGAAGTTGGTGTAATTGATGTTGCGGTCGATGATGTAGCTGACGACGCCTTCGGGATGCAGCTTGCGGCGCACGGCGTCGGCTTCCATGCCGATGCCGATCAGGTCATCGGAGCGATACATCTCCAGCGCTTGGGCTTTGGTCAGTGACATAGGGACGAGCGACTTACAACCCCACGCCTCATTCTATCGCTCTGAATGGGAGTGGGAAAGTTCGCGGCACGAGATTGCTGCCTCGAGTATCGCATTGTGAGTAGCCGAATTGGACATGGCGCGTGCGGCGCAACAATCCCCGATGCACCGAGTTTATATGTCTACGAATTTCCCAGCCGCCTCGTCTTGAGAACATTCCGGGAACTCTGCAAGCCGAGCTTGCCGAAGTAACCAATGCCTCACCTTGTTTTGAAACCAGGACGGTGTGAAATGAAGTCACAAGTTGCAAGCTGGGCGCTGATGGGCGCTCTGCTCTTCGCGCTCTCCGCACCCGCCTTCGCAGTACTGGGCGACAACGCAGCGTCGGTGCTAACCGACCAGGCGCGCATGAAGGGCACGCTACACAGTGTGGACCACAGCCTCTACGTGATGCACGAGATCACCGGGCCATCCGGCGCTAAAGTTCGCGAGTACGTCTCGCCCGCGGGTCTGGTCTTCGGGGTCGCCTGGGAGGGACAGTTCCCGCCTAATTTTCAGAACTTACTTGGCCTCTACTATCAGCAGGCGCAGCAAGCGGAAGCGCAGAAGAAGGCTGCCGACGAACAAGCGGAGCAGCGCGTCCCGCGACGCCGCGGCGGTGCGGCCGTCGTTGAGACTCCCGGACTGGTGTTCGTGCAAACGGGACACCCGCGCAGTTTCCATGGAATGGCTTATATCCCGCAACTGATTCCGCAGGGAATGTTGCCCGGCGACATCCGCTGAGCCGTGCCCCCGGGCGAGTGGCGACTTCGCGCTCCGCTGGGGTGAGCTGAAAGGAGAGAGACATCGTGCGCAAGTTTGGACTTTTCTTGTTACTCGGGAATGTGCTGTGGTTCGCGGCCTGCGGCGGCAATGGCGGGGGATCGTCGGCTGTCACCTCCGTAAGCGTGAGCTGCTCGCCCTCGACAATCACTTACAGTCAGACAAGCCAGTGCTCGGCTACGGTTGGTGGCACGGGGAATTTCAATACGGCTGTGACGTGGAGCGCAAGTACCGGGACAATCACCTCATCCGGACTCTTCACCCCACCGAGCCCCATGAATGCGTCTATCCAGGCCACGGTGACGGCGACCTCGGTGCAGAACACGAATGTAGCAGGTACGGCGACCATAACCGTGAATCCCGTTACCACGACCAGCAACGTCGCGCCCATCATTGTTGATTCCGGACCTGATGGGCAGGAAGTGAATATCGCCTACACCACAGTCAAGATTTGCGTGCCGGGCACTCAGACCTGCCAGACCATCGACCATATCCAAGTGGATACCGGCTCCGAAGGGCTGCGCCTGGTCTCCAGCGTGGTGAACCAAATCGCGCTGCCGCTGCAGAATTCGCTTTTCGAATGCCTGGTTTTTGCAGATGGATATGTTTGGGGGCCGGTCGGGACCGCAGACGTTACCGTCGGCGGTGAAACCGCCTCGAGCGTGCCGGTGCAGCTTACGCTCGCGTCAAGTAGTTCGCCGCCCGTTCCCGGGACCTGCTCCAGCCAGACCAGCGGCGGCAATGAGGGTGGGACGCCCAGCGACCTGGGAGCGAACGGCATTCTCGGCGTTGGGCCGTTTCAGACGGATTGCGGACAATACTGCGTGGTCGATGGCGCGGGCTGCGGCTCCAGTTCGCAACCATGCGTCTACTACAGTTGTCCCAGCGGTTCATCGTGCAGCGGTGTGAACGTGTCGGAGAGCCAGCAAGTGCCCAATCCGGTCGTGCTGTTTACCGCGACGGGAGACAACAACGGTGTCTTGATCCAGATGCCGTCTCTAGCCGGCTCCAACAATGTCGGGACGAATATTCAGGGCTCCCTGATTTTCGGCATCAGTACGCAATCGAACAACAACTTGTCTCTCGCGGCCAATACGTATCCGGTGCCGGACTCAGGCAACAATGCAGGGGACTTCATTACCGCGTTCAACGGACAGGCCTATCCGCAGAGCTTCATCGATAGCGGCTCGAATGGGCTGTTCTTCCTGGACTCGAGTCTGCTAGGTATACCGGTGTGCACTTCGAGCGGATCCGGGCCTAACTGGTATTGTCCGGGTTCGCCGTTCACGCCCTCGTTGACAAACCAGGGGCAGAACAATAGCGGAGCTACGGGTTCGCCCGTTACGGTCAGCGTGACCATCGGCAACGCCGATAGTTTGTTCGCCACTAACAGCACCGCGTACAGCACATTGGGCGGTCCGATTGCCTCTCCGTGCAGTACCTCGGGCGGCAGCAATCCCGTTTGCGTCTTCGATTTTGGGTTGTCGTTCTTCTATGGACGGAGCGTCTTTACCGCGATCGACCAGGCGCCAGTCCAAGGAGGGCCGACGGGGCCGTTCTTCGCCTACTGAACCTCGTTCTAGCGCCTCCGCCGCCGGAACCCAAATTCCGGCGGCGTTCTTGTCTTAGCTGCCGTTAACCCCGATTTGTTAATTACTGTAAAGCAGCCTCATCTACTCCGATACCAATTGGAACCTCACACATCCAATTAAGTGCGGTTAAGGAGAAAACATTATGAAGCTGTTGGGAATGAAGCTGATTGTAAGTTTCTTCTTGGCAGCGATTCTGTCCGCGCCCGCATGGGCCACGACTCCAGCGCTGCCGGGAACACTAAATTACGTCGAGGGTCAGGCCAGCATCGGCAATGAAGCCCTCACTGCCAAATCTGTCGGGTCGGTCGATGTGCAAACCGGCCAGACCCTCACCACCGGAACGGGTAAAGCCGAGATGCTGCTCACGCCGGGCGTGTTCTTCCGCCTAGGCGATAACAGCGTCGCGACCCTGGTTTCACTCAGCCTGACCAACACGGAAGTCACCCTGAACCAGGGGCAGGCGATGGTGGAGGTGGCCGAGATCCACAAGGACAACCTGCTGCGTGTGCAACAAGCCGGCGCGACCACGCAGTTGCTCAAAGACGGGTTGTACGCGTTTGATGCCAACAACGGCGAAGTGCGCGTCTTCAAGGGCGAGGCCCTGGTGCAGGACGGCGATCGCAATATCAAGGTGAAGAGCGGCCACCAGCTCGAGGTGAATAACACCGCGAGCCTGAAGACCACGAAGTTCGATAAGAACAGCTTCGAGCAGTCGGACCTGTATCGCTTCAGCAACCTGCGTTCGGAGTACCTGGCGGAAGCCAATGTGAATGCAGTCCAAACCTACTACGGTGGACCGAGCTGGTATGGTCCCGGCTGGTATTGGGACCCGTTCTTTACCGCGTATACCTGGATTCCGGGCGACGGCATCTTCTACAGCCCGTTCGGCTGGGGATTCTACTCGCCACTGTGGGTGAGCTACGCACCGTACTACCGCCCGTTCTATGGACGCTACGGCACATATGAGACGGCGCGGCCCTACCTGGGACACGGGGCGCCCAATGCCTATCGCGGACGTGCAGGTCTGGAATCCGGCTTTCACGGGCCATCGCCAGCGGTGGCTAGCGCGTCTCACTTTGGAGTGATGGGCGAAGGCTTCCACGGAGGCATTGCGAGTGGAGGGTTCCACGGCGGAGGTGGAGGCTTTCACGGCGGAGGTTTCCATCGCTGATAGCTGAGCAGTGACAGCGCAGTGCAGCATGGACAGCGGGGCTTTCCTTGGCCCCGCTTTTTTCTTTGGCTGTCGAGGCGAGCGCTTCTGGTTGAACGGTGCTGGCGATCTGAGACGGCCCATCCCGGAATTCTGCTACGATTTCCGCGTCATGGCGAAGCACAAGCTCTCTCTGATATCCGCGGTCCTTCTTTTTGCCTCTTCCCTGCTCCACGCACAAAACCAGCCGCACCCGATCGTCCTGCACGCCGCGCGCATGCTCGACATCGAGAGCGGCAAGATCGTCACGCCTGGCGAGGTGCTCGTGCAAGGCGAGCGCATCGCCGAGGCCGGGCCGAAAGTCAGCCGGCCTGCGGGCACCGAGGTCATCGACCTGGGTGACGTCACGCTTATGCCCGGGCTGATTGACGCGCACGTTCACCTGTTCCTTCATCCCGGCTCGGAGGACTTGCAGACGGTGGAAGAGTCCGTCCCGCAGCGAACGATTCTCGCGACTCTCGCCGCGAAAGATGACCTGATGGCCGGCTTCACCGCCGAGCGCGATATGGGCACCGAGGGCGCAGGCTCCGCCGACACCGCGGTGCGCAACGCCATCGACGCCGGGTTGATTCCCGGCCCGCGGATGCGCGTCAGCGGCAATGCCATCGACATCCTCGGCGGACACGAGGACGCCAACCGCTTCAATCCCGCGCAGCACGTGCTGTCGAATGCCGATTACGCCAACAACATTGAGCAGCTCGTCGAGGTGATGCGCGAGCAGAAGAAGGAAGGCTCGGATTTCGCCAAGATCTACCAGACCGGCCACGACCGCATCGTGAACGGCAACCTGATCACGCCGTATCAGTACACCGAGGAGCAGCTCGCGGCCGCCGTGGCGGAAGCGGCGCGCACGGGTAGGAAGGTTGCGGTTCATGCCACGGGCGATCCCGGCGCGCTGTACGCTGTCCAGGCGGGAGTCTCGTCGGTCGACCACGCCTTCCAGCTCAGCGACCAGACCATGCGCCTGATGCACGAGAAGAACATCCCTGCGGTGCCGACGTTCACCATCATCGAGTACTTTGCCGGCCACGCACCGAATCCTGCGGCGGCGCAACGCGAGCGCGAGATGCTCGATCTTCACGCGCGCGAATTCAAGAAGCAGCTCGCCGCAGGCGTGCCGATGGCGGTGGGCTCCGACGTGGGGCCGTTCCCACACGGCACGCAGGCACGAGAATACGAGCTGATGGTGCAGTACGGGATGACTCCGATCAGATCCAGATGCGGTTCCGCTCCCAGGAAATCTCGGGAAATGGCGGCTTTAGCGGCCGTGTGCGGAACGGCTCGCCCGGCAGCTGCACCCGGTTCTTCAAGGCGACGCGCAGCACCGTGGAGGGGCTCACGAACACCGTACCGGTATAGCTACCGCGGTGCGCGAGCTTGCGATGCGACCGGTCAACCCAGCCCCAGGTCTCGATCAGATCGAGGATCGCCTGCTCCTCCCACCCCAGCAGCCCATGCACCGCGCCGCCACCAGGACCGCGATCCTCCAGCGTGCCGGTCTCCCGCAACCGTGCCCGCCAGCGATGCGCGCGCTCATCGACAAGCTCCAGCACCCGGCACGCCCCGGCGTGCGGCCAGCCGTCGGCGACCGCACCATCGATCAGCCCCAACAGCTCGAGCTTGGTCTGCGCGCTCACACGCGCGGGGACCGGGCCGAAAAGCCCGAGCGCTGCTTTCCCCGGAACAAGGTCAACTCGACCGCCATCTCCTTCAACGCTTCCGAGAGCCTGTCGTTCTCCGCCAGCGCCTCCTCGAGCTCCACCTGCTCCGGCGAGGGCAACCGGCCGCCGGGCTTCGACACCGCGAACGCAGCCAACGCCGCGTCCCTCGCCAGCGCCCTGAGCCTGACCACCGTGCTCACATCGACGCTCCACTTCCTGGCCGCGTCTGACTGCGAGAGCTCCTGCGAGGTGACCTCCAGAAAGATCTCCCACTTCTCCTCCGGCGACAGCTGCCGCCGCTTGCGCGGCTTGCCGTTCTCCATCATCTCGACCTCCTGATCCGTAGCCCCAACAGCCTCTCAGGATTGGCATGAAAAACAGCCCGACCTCTGACGCGAAGTCAGACGCAAACCAGTGCGGTGATCACGCGCGTATAGGTTCCTGATCCGAGTCGTTTTGAGCGCGGGATGCGTCCTTTGGAAGACAGGTGGTTGGGACCCGCGTGACCGGTGCGGTGACCGTGGCGACGGTCAGCGTCCTCGTGCACCCGGGCTTGTCGTGGGTTTTCTTGGTTCCTGCTAGGCAGGGGTGGGCGAGCTGGCGGCCCCAAGATAGGGAGTGGATGCTTGCAACATAGGTACTGCTGCCGATGTGCGATCCGGCTTCAGCGCCTAGCGTTGCGATCGCTGGAGACTTGCGATGCATGCGGTACTCGCACCAAAGACGACGTAAGGGTCTTTGATGCAAGCCGACTGCGCAGACCTACGTTGAGAGATGCGCAGCTCGCAATGACCGGAGCGGCACGCCGCCACAAACAACTCATCCAAACGGAGGCAACTATGTCAGTCGCACACCAGAATGATCTGGCGTTCACAAAGGTCAAGGGCTTCGACCAGCTGCAGGTGTCGAAGACGCTCGTCACGCCCGGTGGGCACCACTTCCAGGCGATCATGACGGCAGATCACATGACCTTGACCAGCGAGGCCGGCGATACGATCCTCGTCACAGGCCCCGGCGTGCGTGAGTTCTCGATCTCCGGACTTGTCGGGGCGGTCGGTGATGGCCTGCTAGGCGTTCTCGGCGCCGCCAAGAAGCTGCTCGGCTGCACTCCAACCTCGACCACAACGGTGAACGTCGGATCAGACGGGAAGGTGACAAGTATTCAGGTGATCCAAACCTGCGTGGCGAGCTAGCGACCCCACAACCAGGCCGGCGCGTAACGTGAAAAACGGGACCCGGGTCGCCGCGGTTGCTTGCGCAGACGGTGCGGCGTTCCCCCCGGTACACTTGCGCACGTGCCGCGACGCCAGCTCGAGGCGGCGGGGCGACCCACTCGGTCGGAGCGAGGCTTCTGACACGAACCATGAGCTGCCTCGGCTCACCGACCGAGCCGGGGTTTCGCTCCGCGTCGCGTGGGCAGTGGCAGTCAGGGATTCGCAATCGGGTGCAGACGTGGCCGTTCACTGGTCTCGGTGCAAATCTCCGATGTTGGACAGGCCCGCCCAGCGTCTGCTTCGATCACGCGCGGCGAGGCGGGATGCGCATGTCCCGGGCTTGCCGCCATGCATCCGCCCAGGCGGGTGAGTCGTTGGCACCCGCGCTTCTGCTTGCACGAACATTGGACTCTCTCGGCGACACTTGCGAGACGGCTGCTTCCAGCCGACTCCGGCTACGAGCTCGAATCCCAGCGGCGTCCCGAGGCACGGTGCGAGCGAACGCGCGGACGACGGCGTGGCCCGTCGCAGTAAGCGTTCCCAGGCGGATAGCAGTCAGGCGACTAGACTCGCTCGGCAGAGTGGGTTTCGTCGAGCGTGATGCTCGACCGACAGTCCCCGCTCTGTGAGGAGGCGGCGTTGTCTCGTATTCAGCAAGTCATCGACACCCTTGAGGCTGAACGTGCTGAGGTTCAGGAGCGTTTGGCGTGGCTTGATCGGCAGATCAACGAGTTCGAAGCCCACAATGGCAGCACTGCGACCGCCGCTCCGGCTCGGTCCGTGCGCCGCTCAACCGCGCGGCGTGCGAGCGCTCGGCGTGCTACTGCCCGCAGCCGTCAGGGTGACATCAAGGCGAGCATCATCGAGTTTCTCGCCAAGCACCCGGGGAGTACCGCTGGTGATATCGCGAAGGCCCTGAATCTCAATCCGGGGAGTGTGTCCACCCGGTTGACCCAGCTCGCGAAGACAGGCCACATCCAAAAAGCATCACGCGGCTACCGCGTGAAGTAGGCGACACGCCGCGCCTCCTCGGTCACACGGGGGCGCGTGCCCTCGGGATTCCTTGGGTTCTCGCGGTGATCGCAACACCCGCCGCTTTGGAGGGACTTTCTAGGTCGTCTGGGCCCCGTGGTTGAGTAGCGCGCCGGTCGTCGCGAAGCCGAGCCCGTAGGGCGAGGCGCCCGCGGCGATCGGCGCGCTGTCCGGCCCGGAGCCGGGGCCCGCGAGGTCCCTTCCTGGGAGGCGGTGAACGGAGGCGTGCGATGGCGCGGTTCTCGGAGCGGATGGTCACTGAGGTTGTGCAGCAGTTCTGGGCGGCGATGGCACGCGGTGAGTTCATCACCGGCGCCGCTGAGGAGGCGGGTACTTACCGGATGAAGGGAATGAGGTGGCTGCGAGCTGAGGGCGGTGTCCGCCCGCGCCGCGGGCGGGATCTGAAGGGTCGCTGTTTGACGTTCTCCGAGCGCGAAGAGATCGCGTTCGCTCGCGCGGGTGGTGAGTCGATGCGCTCGATCGCCGGCCGGTTGGGTCGCAGCCCGTCGACGGTCAGTCGCGAGCTCTCGCGTAACGCTAATCGGGCTGGTTGCTATCGCGCGACAACGGCGCACGCGCTCGCGTATGAGCGCGCGAGTCGCCCCAAGCCGGCGAAGCTCGCGACGAACCTGGTGCTGCGAGAGAAGGTGGAGCAAGATCTCAGGCGGCGCTACTCGCCAGAGCAGATCGTCGGGCGGCTGCGCCAGGATTTCCCGCACGACCAGGAGATGTGGGTGTCGCACGAGACGATCTACCAATCGCTGTATGTCCAGTCCCGCGGGGCGTTGCGCCGTGATCTGACGAAGTGCCTGCGGACCGGGAGGGCGCTACGGCGCCCGTGCCGCCAGGCCGGGAGTGTCACAAGGTCTGTGTAAGGCAGGAGCGAATGGAGCCTCATGCCTTCAACACAACAGAAGATCCCATTCCAGCGAGCTTGTTCTGATCCGTACGGCGCCGGCGGCGAGCCGCCAGGCGAGCCGCTGGCGCCCCCTCTGAGGAGTGCGGAAGCGTCACGACCCTTGAGCGAGGAGGTAGTCCAGGAGGCGCTGGACCACGCCCGGTTGAGAAGATCGGTGGCGGGAATGACCGACGATGCGCGTGAGACGCTGATCGACGCGCTGTTGGATCAGCTCGGAGCCGAGCGTGACGGGCTGCCCGACGAGCTGCGCGAGCGGCTGCTTGACGGGATGATCGATGAGCTGATCGCCGGCAAGCGGGGCGAGCGCGAGATCCTCGGACGGGATGGCGTGCTCGGCGAGATCACTCGCCGGATGGTCCAGCGCGCGCTGGAGGAGGAGCTGACCGAGCATCTGGGCTATCCGGCCGGGCACGCACCGCCCGGCGGGACCGGGAACCCTCGGAACGGCGGCACGCCCAAGACCGTGCTGACCGACCAGGGCCAGGTCCGGATCGACGTCCCGCGGGACCGCAAGAGCCGCTTTGAGCCGCAGCTGGTCAAGAAGGGCCAGCGTCGACTGGCCGGCCTGGACGAGAAGATCATCGCCCTGTATGGCGCCGGCATGACCACCCGCGAGATCGAGACCTACATCACCGACCTGTACGGGCCCGGGGTCAGCCGCGAGACGGTCAGCCGCGTGACCGCCGCGGTGCTGGAGGACGCCAAGGCCTGGCAGACCCGGCCGTTGGAGCAGATCTATCCGATCCTCTACTTGGACGCGCTCGTGATCAAGATCCGCGACGGGCAGGCGGTCAGAAACTTCGCCTGCTATCTGGCGATCGGGGTCAACCTCGACGGCGACCGCGACGTGCTCGGCATGTGGTTCCAGCGCACCGAGGGCGCCAAGTTCTGGCTGCAAGTCCTGACCGATCTGAAGACCCGCGGCGTCGGGGACGTGCTCGTCTGCTGCGTCGACGGGCTGACCGGCTTCCCCGAAGCGATCGAAGCCGTCTACCCCCAAGCCTGGGTGCAGACGTGCCTGGTTCACGTCGTCCGCTCGAGCCTGCGATTCGTGCCCTACAAGGACAAGAAAAAGGTCGCCGCCGACCTCAAGAAGATCTACACCGCCGTCGACCGCGACCACGCCGAGTCAGAGCTCGAGCGCTTCGCCGAGACCTGGGATCCGAAGTACCCCATGATCTCCGCCTCGTGGATCGAGAACTGGGAGCGGATCGTCCCGTTCCTCGCGTTTCCCCCGGACGTCCGTCGAGCGGTATACACGACCAACACGATCGAGGCGCTCAACCGCCAGATCCGCAAGATCATCAAGACCCGCGGCAGCTTTCCCGACGAGGACTCCGCCCGGAAGCTGCTCTACCTCGCGATCACCCGAGCCCAACAGAAATGGAGGCACACCTACAACTGGAGCACAGCCCTCACAGCCTTCCGAATCCACTTCGGCGACCGCATCCCCGACACTGCCTGACTGTCATCGCAAATTCACCGTCACTGATTGACACACGAAAGAGTAACCGGTAACTTACCCACAGCGCTTACACAGAAAGTGTGACGCCCTCGCCAGGCCGGCCAGCGCCGCAATCGGGTCCCGAACATGATCAACATCTCAGAGCGTCCGGCGGAGGCGGATGACCGCGCTGTCCCGGGCCACTGGGAGGGCGATCTGATCATCGGCAAGAACAACGCCACCGCGATCGGCACGCTCGTTGAGCGCACCGGCTACACGATGCTGGTGCACCTCCCCGACGGCTACAAAGCCGAGCAGGTCCGGACGCGCCCACCGACAAGATCAAAACGTACCCGGACATCCTCCGCGCGTCACTCACCTGGGATCAGGGCCCCAAGATGCGCGAATGGCAACAAGTAAGTGTCGCCGCTGACATCGACATCTACTTCTGCGACCCGCACCACCATGGCAACGCCGCACCAACGAGAACACCAACGGGCTGCTGCGCCAGTACTTCCCGAAAGGCACCGACCTGTCGGTCCACGACGCACTCGACCTCGACTGGGTCGCCACCGAACTCAACGACCGACCCCGCAAACGCCTAGGCTTCAGCAAAGCCCATCGAGGAGATCGGACCACTACTGTTGCGATGACCGCCTGAATCCGCCCATGTCCAAGCGAACGGACATCGACGCGAACGCGGCGGCGGGCACCACCCAACCCTCCGACACATGCGCCTCGGCCATCCCCCGCATGTCCAGCACCTCAAGCGTCCTCGGCTGGATCCACAAGCCACGCGAATGCGGGCTCCGCTGCGCCCGTTGCTCGAGCACCACGACGCCGACCGCGGCAAGCCGCAACTCAGCGGCCAGCCACAACCCGACCGGACCCGCGCCCACGACCGCGACGTCGAGCATCGAGGGCCGCAGGCTCCCGACCGACATGCGGCCTCGGCGCGCTCATCGTCGGTGGTTCGCGTCTGACTTCGCGTCAGAGGTCGGGCTGTCTTCCATGCCAATCCTGAGAGGCTGTTGGGGCTACGGATCAGGAGGTCGAGATGATGGAGACGGAAAGCCGCGCAAGCGGCGGCAGCTGTCGCCGGAGGAGAAGTGGAGATCTTCTGGAGGTCACCTCGCGAGCTCTCGCAGCCAGACGCGGCCAGGAAGTGGAGCGTCGATGTGAGCACGGTGGTCAGGCTCAGGGCGCTGGCGAGGGACGCGGCGTTGGCTGCGTTCGTGTCGAACCAGGGCGGCATTTTGCCTCGCCGGAGCAGGTGGAGCTCGAGGAGGCGCTGGCGGAGAACGACAGGCTCTCGGAAGCGTTGAAGGAGATGGCGGTCGAGTTGACCTTGTTCCCGGGGAAAGCAGCGCTCGGGCTTTTCGAGCCGGTCCCCGCGCGTGTGAGCGCGCAGACCAAGCTCGAGCTGTTGGGGCTGATCGATGGTGCGGTCGCCGACGGCTGGCCGCACGCCGGGGCGTGCCGGGTGCTGGAGCTTGTCGATGAGCGCGCGCATCGCTGGCGGGCACGGTTGCGGGAGACCGGCACGCTGGAGGATCGCGGTCCTGGTGGCGGCGCGGTGCATGGGCTGCTGGGGTGGGAGGAGCAGGCGATCCTCGATCTGATCGAGACCTGGGGCTGGGTTGACCGGTCGCATCGCAAGCTCGCGCACCGCGGTAGCTATACCGGTACGGTGTTCGTGAGCCCCCTCCACGGTGCTGCGCGTCGCCTTGAAGAACCGGGTGCAGCTGCCGGGCGAGCCGTTCCGCACACGGCCGCTAAAGCCGCCATTTCCCGAGATTTCCTGGGAGCGGAACCGCATCTGGATCTGGGACGCGTCCCATTTCACGCGGTGCAAGCGGGTCGCGTACGCGATCGTCGACGTCGTCACCCGCTACTGGATCGGCTACCTGCTCACCACAGAGCAGACCCACACCCAGGTGCAGCTGCTGTTCGCCCGAGCGCTCGAGGACCAGGGGCTGCTCGGACCCGACGGGCTGGCGCTCCGCGACGACGATGACGACAGTCCGATCCTGGTCGCGTGGTCTGACAACGGCGCCGAGATCAGCGCGATCGACACCCGCCAGTTCATGGCGCTGATGGCGATCACCCAACATCACGGCCAACCCGGAACGCCGACCGATCAGGCGCACATCGAGTCGTTTTTCAGTCACCTGAAGGGCGACTGGCCGCACCTGACCGGCATCACCGACCCGGCCGCGCTCGACACAGAGCTCGCCCGGATCCGAACCGAGTACAACACGGTTCGCCTCCACGCCTCGATCGGCTACGTCACCCCCGACGACGAGCATCACGGCCGCGGACCTGGCATCCGCCGCGCCCGCGCCGCCGGACTGCGCCGAGCGCGAGCGGAGCGGATCGAGCGGAATCGAGCCAGCAAGTCATCAGTACCACCGCCGCGACCGCCCACGTGCGCCTCCTCCCCGCTTCAGGGGTTGGAGGCGGCCTGCGTGAGGTCGTCGCCCGCCGGCACGGACGCCGGCGGAACCCGGCACGGACGTCGCCTCGGAGCTCGCTCCGAACAACAACCAACCCGCCCCCCGGCCCAGCTCAGCGTTGGCTTAGAAAAGTCGGCCGCTCTGACGCAAACTCAGAAACACCGCAGCGCTCAGCTACGCGATTAACCGCTCCCGAGTTATCGCAGCTGCTAGGCCAGGACTCGCATCCCATCTGCCAGATGCTGCCCCCGTTCATTCCCGGGCATCGACCCTACTGCCCTTACACGCTGTACCCCAGCGAGCGGGTGTCTGGCACGCCCCAACCTCGGCAAAGCGCGAAGCTTGATCGCCGCCTCGGGAACCCGTGGCACGCCGATCACGATCTGGAACCAGCCGGGCTTCTCAACAGATTTCACGGCCTCGGCACGCTACGTGGCATCCTTGCTTGACCAGCTCGGCTACCCGACGCGGGTCCGGTCGTTCTCCGTCAACGACACCACCTACTTACCCCGCCTCGAGGACTCGCGAACCAGCCCTCAGGTGTACTTCTTCAACTGGACCCCGAACTACCCGGGCGCGTCGGAATTCCTCGGCCAGCAATTCTGGAGCTGTACGAGCTTCGTTCCTAACTCGACGAGCAACAACAACCTCAGCGAGTTCTGCGATCCGCAATTCGACGCAACAGTTCGCAGCGCCCTCGCCGCCGAAGCCGCCAAATCGCCAACCGCAGCGCAGCTCTGGACCAAAGCGGACCGACAATTCACCGATCAGGCCCCGACCGTGAATCTCGCTACCCCGAGCCAGACCGACCTCGTTTCTCCACCGCGTCGGCAACTACGAATACAACCCCCAGCTCGGCGTCCTGCTCGACCAGCTCTGGGTCCACTAGCACTACCCTAAGCTCAACTCCCGCCGGGTGGCCCTCCCGTCGTTCCTTTCGGAGCCGTCCCTAGGCGGAAGTTTTTGAGGGTCTGAGGCCCGATCGCCTGTGTTTGCGGGGATCGGGCTTCTTTTTGGCGGTTTGATGTAGCCAAAGTTATTCCTTGATTCCGTCCGATGTAGTGGCTAGTCTGTTGGTATGCCTCGGCGTGGTGGCCAAGCTCACGTAGCCACAATCAAGACGAAGGGGAAGGGCGGGACGGTGTACACGTCCTACCTGCTGCGCCGCTCCTACCGCGAGGGCGGCAAGGTCCGCCACGAGAACCTCGGGAACCTCTCGCACCTGCCGATCGAGGTGATCGACGCGATCCGCAAGATGCTCGCCGGCCGGGTGCTGGTCGACCTCGACGAGCAGTTTGAGATCGAGTGCTCGCTGCCGCACGGGCACGTCGCCGCGGTGCTGGGGGTGCTGCGTCGCTGGATCTGGAGCGGCTGCTCGTCGCGGAGCGCTGCCGCGAGCGGGACCTGGCGGTGGCGATGATCTGCCAGCTGGTGATCGCGCCCGTGCTCGAAGCTGTCGATGACCCGCCGCTTCTCACCAGACCACGCTCGGCCGACGAGCTGTCGCTCGGCGAGGTGACCGAGCCCGAGCTGCTGGCCGCGATGGACTGGCTGGCCGACCGCCAGGAGCGGATCGAGAACACGCTCGCGCGTCGGCACCTCACCGATGGCGGGTTCGTGCTCTATGACCTGTCCTCCAGCTACTGTGGAGGGGCGCTGCTGCCCGCTGGCGGCGCTGGGGCACAGCCGCGACGGCAAGCCCGGCAAACCGCAGGTCAACTGGGGACTGGTCTGCTCGCCCGAAGGCCGGCCGGTCGCGGTGCAGGTGCACCCGGGCAACACCGCGGACCCGAGCACCGTCCCCGGTGTGATCGACACCATCAAGGAGCGGTTCGGGATCGAGCGGGTGATCCTCGTCGGCGATCGCGCGATGATCACCGACGCGCACGCCCAGACGCTCAAGGAGCTGGGCGCGGGGTTCGTCTCCGCGCTGAAGAGCGCGCAGATCCGCAAGCTGATCAAGGCGGGTGACCTGCAGCTGTCGCTGTTTGATCAGACCAACCTGGCCGAGATCACCTCGACCGAGTTCCCCGGCGAGCGCCTGGTGGTGTGCCGCAACCCGCACCTCGCCGCCGAGCGCGCGCGCAAACGCGAGGACCTCCTGCCGCGACCGAGCGCGAACTGGACAAGGTCAACAGCATGGTCACCAACCCCCGCGGACGCCTGCACCACGCCGACGCCGGCGAGATCGGGGAGCGCGTCGGGCGCGTCATCAACAAGTACAAGGTCGCCAAACACTTCGAACTCGCAGATCGCCGACGGCTCGTTCACCTACAAGCGCAAGACCGAGCAGATCGACGAAGAGGCCGCGCTCGACGGGCTCTACGTGCTGCGCACCACCTGCCCCACCGAGCAGCTCACCACCCAAGCGGTCGTGCGCGTCTACAAGCAGCTCAAGATGGCCGAGCGCGCGTACCGCACGATCAAGGACGCGCTCGACGTCCGCCCGATCCGCCACCACCTCGAGGACCGCGTCGAAGCGCACTTCTTCCTGTTCCTGCTCGCCTACTACGTCCTGTTCGAGCTCCAAGCCCGGCTCGCGCCGATGCTGTTCACCGACGACACGCCACTCACCCCCGCCGACCCCGTCGCGCCCGCCCGCCGCTCACCCGCCGCCAACGCCAAAGCCGGCAGCCACCGCACCCCCGACGGGCTGCCCGCCTACAACCTCCCCGACCTGATCGCCGAGCTCGGCACGATCTGCCGCAACCAACTCCGCATCGGCGACAGCGAGCACACCTTCCCCCGCCTCACCAACACCAACCCGATCCAAGCCAAAGCGCTCGAACTGCTCGACGTCAAACTCGGCAAGTAGCCAAAGCCAAACCAGCCCGCAGCACCCGAATCCCGCGC
>CAVTMX010000003.1:0-142210 GCA_963735915.1 uncultured Acidobacteriaceae bacterium
GCAACGAAGGGGCCGTGAGCCGCTTCAGATCAACCGCAATCTCACGCGCCGACTGATAACGTAGTGCGGGATCCTTTTCCTGGCACTTCTGAATAATGGCTTCCAATCCCGCCGACACGCCGTGGTTCAGCTTGGCAGCGGAAACTGGCGCGCTATGCAGGATTCCATCCGTCAGTGTTGCGCCTGTGCCGGGAAACGCTCGCCGTCCCGTGGCCATTTCGTACAGCACCGCGCCTGCTGACCAGATATCCGTGCGCGCATCCAGCTTTTTGTTCTTCAACTGCTCAGGAGACATGTAAGGAAACGTCCCCGCCACAGCTTGCGTCTCGCTGAGCGTCGGTGATTCGTCAGCAGCCAGGATCGGTGCGGAAACCGACTTCGCCAGGCCGAAGTCGAGAATTTTCAAGTGCCCTTCCGGCGTGATGAGTATGTTGCCCGGCTTGATGTCGCGATGGATGATGCCGCGCTCGTGGGCCGCCGTCAATCCGGCACAGAGTTGCTTGGCGAGATCGATGCATTCTTCTTGCTTGAGCGCTCCCGACTCGAGTCTCTCCTGAAGCGACCGACCGGGGATTAACTCCTCGACCAGATAGTCAATTCCGTCGCAAGTGTCGAAATCGTGGATGGTGGCGATGTTGGGATGGTTCAGTCCGGAGAGCGCCAGCGCTTCTTTACGGAAGCGCTGCCGGGCGGTAGCATCGGCAAGCATGCCCGCAGGCAGGACTTTGATGGCCACATCGCGCTTCAGGTGCTCATCGCAGGCGCGATAGACCACACCTTGGCCGCCCTTGTCGATCCTCTCAACAAAGCGATAGTGCCCAAGCGTCTGGCCAACAAGCGATTCCTCGTGCAATGCCTGCTGGGCCATGGGAACACACTCCTATCCCTTCACCCTGTAGAGCGAACTCTAGCCTCATTTAATTAGGGAAGTCAGTGCCCTGCATCACATGAGGAAGCGTCACGAGAGAAGCTTGGCCACAAATGCCGTTCTGGGAACTTCAGCCGATACAGAGTGGATTGTCGGGCACCCCGACATTGAACCCCGGCTCGTGGGTTACTCCTGCCTTGTCGCCAAGTCCAGAGCGATTAATGCCGCCACTTGGCCGTAAAACGCCCTATGCCTTCTCAGAGCCGTAGGTGAAGAGCAGCTGAATGGCGTCAGGCGGTGCTTGAAAGCCCCCGCCTCGCTCGTCCGCTGAGGTCGTCTTCTTCGAGTTGCACCCGGTTAGGCAGAGCGCCGCAAAGCATAGCAGGGCAGAACTGTGAGTGGAAACGCGCTGAGCCGGGCGAGCTTCCGCAACTCGGAAACCACACGTCTGGAGGTAATCCAGCGCGCGACTTGCATGATGCCTCCGGGGCGCCACACGTCATTCTACCTTCCCGTTCAAGTGCCATGCAGAAGGTAAATCGACGGAGCAGAACGGCCTCTCCGTAATCAGGAATCAACACAACTCTAATACTTGATCGGGTGCCCGAACCGCTGCTCACTGAAAGAGTTGGGACACCGTTGGTGTGTCCCAGAGTCCTGGATTCGGGAGCAGACCCGGAGCCGAGCTGTTGACGCCATCCCTCACGTGCGACTCGGGCGATACGTGCGCTTCGAGTGGAACTCGCCGGAACTGCTGAAATGGTGGAACAGGCGCCGCGCCTCCGCAGTGAATTCCGCATCAAAATTCAATTGACGTATGCTTAGCGGCTATGCATAATGACTGGCATGGCACGGAAGAAAGTTCCATCGGAATTTTCGGACTACCTGCGTGCAATAGGTCGCAAGGGCGGCAAGAAGCGCGCGAAGAACCTGTCCCCAGAGCGTCGAGCGGAGATCGCGAAGAAAGCCGCAGAAGCGCGATGGGACAAAACAAAAAAGTGAGGAACAATGCAACGTGACAGAAAACAGACCGGATACATATATCGTCGTGCTGGTTTTTGGGTGCTACGGTATCGTGTGCGAGTGATGGCGGACGGCAAGCTGAAAACAGTCCAAAGGGCCAAACAGCTTGCGCCGATTGACACACGACACAAGACGAAAGCCAGTGTTAGGCCGTTAGCAGAGGCCATTCTGAAGCCGACGAACGAACGGCTCTATTCTCCAGAGACGATTACGACAGTAGGGGAATTCGTGAATGGGGTTTACCTGCCCCACGTGAAAGAGCAGAAACGCGTCTCTACCCACAAGGGCTATCGTGACATCTGGCAGAATCATCTTCAGGGACGTTGCTCTGATTGGTGGATGCGCGAAACCAGGACGTGTGACGTACAACGGCTGTTGGAGGAGATAGCGTCGAACGGCGACGATCACCCGCAACAAAGCCGCACTTCTCTAAAGCACATCAAAGCCGTGCTTTCGGGCATTTTCAACTATGCCAAGCAGCAGGGTTACTTTGACGGCGTGAATCCTGTACAAGGGGCGGCAATTCCCAAGGCTCCAGCAGGGCAAGAAACCCACGCATATTCCCTGGAGGAAATCTCGCACATGCTGTTGCGTTTGCCGGAGCCTGCCACCACGGTTGTGGCGACAGCAGCTTTCACAGGCTTGCGGCGAGGTGAAATTCAAGGGCTGCTGTGGGAGGCTTATGACGGGCAGCAGATTCAGGTTCAGCAGTCAATCTGGAACGGCATTGCGTCCGAGCCTAAGACAGCGAAGTCGAAGGCTCCTGTGCCGGTTATCTCACGATTGAAAGTCATGCTTGACGCGCATCGTGAACGTTGCGGGAATCCCCCCACAGGACCGATGTTTCCAAATGACGCCGGGAGACCGATGTGCCTGAACAATCTCCTGCGGCGTTCGATTCTTCCGCTACTGCAACGCTGCTCCGTTTGCAACAAGGCCCGCGCCGATCATTCGGGAGCGGAGCACGAGTACAAGCCTGATGCTTCGCTTCCGCAGTGGCACGGTTGGCACGCCTTCCGGCGCGGACTTGCAACAAACCTGCATCGGCTGGGGGTTGATGACAAGACGATTCAGGCCATCTTGAGACATTCGAATCTCGCCACCACTATGAATATTTACGTCAAAACCGTGAGCGCCGATTCCGTTGCGGCGATGAATGCGCTTGATTCCTTCCTAACGTGCGCCAATCGTGCGCCAGAGCAGCATAACACCACGCCAGTGGCAATGAATTAGTTGTTCAGAATGTGCAAGGTAGGGATGGAGGCCCTGGGCAGAGTCGAACTGCCGACCAACGGTTTAGGAAACCGCTGCTCTATCCATCTGAGCTACAGGGCCGTGCAACCGTTATTATCGCATCCGCGCAGTCGTTTTCTGGGCTCGGGCTCGGTTCCTCGGCGGGATGTTCCAGGCCGGGGTCGATTCCTTTTTGCGCGGGCTAAAAGCCGTCGAAATCTCCCGCGGCGAGCTGCCAAGCGGATGTCGGCAGCACTCGCGGCCCGTGCTCACCGAGCGGCCGCATGGCGAAGTGAAGCTGCTGGTGGACAAACCTGCACGTGCGCTTGAGCAGGCGATCGGCCGCAGAATTCGCGCCGGTCTGCGGTGTCCAGGTATAAACCACCTGCGTTCCCGTCCGCAGCATGTCGTGCAATGCGACATGGAGAAGAGCGCCGGCGGCCGCGTCATCCTGCGGATGAGTGAAGAGGTCGAGGACCGTGGCAATGGGTTCCGCACGTGCCACAAACGCGACCAGATACCCGGCCAATTCGTTCTCGCGCCGCGCTTGCCAGCGGCGATACGGCGTGGTGCCCTCAACATAGCGCCAGTTCAGGTACTTGCTGTCGCGCACCAGGCTGAAGCGGTAGCTGTCGCGCGTGCGCCTCCAAAGCTCGTCCGCATCCGTATCGAAGCGAGCGACTTCCGCGGTCTGCACCGACGCGCTTGGGCGAGGGATGGCGAGCCTGCGGAATGCCGCATCGACTCCCAGGCCCCGCAACAGTATCTCTGGTATCCCCAGCTTGCGGCGCATTGCGCCGCTCAGCCCGACATACCGCCGCGACTCGATCTTCCCCGGCTCCTGGAACGACAGCCGCGAGGAGAGGATGGGGAACGAGACATCGTTCGGCCTGACGTATACGAATGCCGCGCCCCTCTCCCGGGCCGTATCGCAGACCAGGTTGATGAGAGCGGAAAAAAGCCCGCGACCGCGATGGTCGGCGGCAGTGATGAAATCGCCCAGTTCAAACGCTAAAACGGCCTCGCCGTCGAGCCAGACGCGCTTTGGCGTGCCGGCCACGATGCTGACCACGCGCTCGCCCTCCAGCGCCACGCCCACCGCCGCATCGCCCGCCGGATTCGCGAAATACTTCCAGCGAGTGAAATCCGCGCAGGTCTTTCCCGGGAAGCGCTCACCGTAATCCGCGCCGCCCAGCTCGGGCAGCAGCTCCGCTATGCCGGAAAGGTCGTCGGCACCTGCCAAGCGGACCTCATGCCTCGCATTGGAGCCGATGGACGAGTTGTTGGTGATCACGGCGAGCCCACCTGCGGAATCGTGCAGTTCTCAGGCGGCATTATGACACGCGGCCGGCTGGGCAACCCCCGCGTCCCCATGCCATGGTCGGGAGAGTAGCTTGGCGCGATTGCCGCCGACCTGACCTGGCCGCAATAAAAAGGACGGCCGGTTGGCCGCCCTCTTCGAAGCTTTGGAGCTCGAGATCTACAGAAGCTGTACGTTCTCTGCCTGCCAGCCCTTGGGCCCTTTGACTACGTTGAACTGCACAGCCTGGCCTTCCTGCAAGCTGCGGAAGCCGTTCGACTGGATCGCAGAATAGTGAACAAAACGTCTTCGCCATTCTGACGGCTGATGAAGCCGTAGCCCTTCGCGTCATTGAACCATTTAACTGTTCCTTGTTCCATGGTGATGCATGTTCCTTCAAATGTTGATATAGCTGCAATTCGATCGGGATGTGATGCAGGCAGGGAGTGCTCTAAAGGCAGGAACTTGCTGCTACAACGTCGATCAATCGAGCAGCTTCATCATAGCAGGCAGAGTCACAAATCCGCAAGCATTTTCGATACCGGACCGACGCAGCGACGGAGTAACATGTGCCTTTTTCAATGTGTTACATTGTATTCGCAAGGTCCGTTCTTCGCTATTCGCTTGTCGCCAGATAGCGAGCGCCGCAGCCGAACGAGAATTGCGCCTGCTTGTAAAATGCCGAGTTGAGGCTGGCGCATTCTGGCGAAAAGCCAATGACGAACCGCGAAGCATCTCCCATGATCGTCGGCACCGGTATCGATATCGCGGAAGTCGGGCGGATCGCCCAATCCATCGAGCGCTTCGGGCGTCGTTTTCTCGAGCGCGTCTTCACGCCCGAAGAGATTCGCTATTGCGAATCCAAAGCCAACAAGGCAGAGCGCTACGCCGGACGCTTCGCCGCCAAAGAAGCCGCCATGAAAGCCATCGGCACCGGCTGGAATCGCGGCGTCACCTGGCACGACGTAGAGGTCAGCCGAGCTCCCGGAGGCCGTCCCACGATCGCCTATCACAACAAGGCGGCCGAGTTCTTCCGCAAGCTTAGGTGCGGTGCGCGCGCACCTGTCCATCACCCACACCGCCGAATCGGCCATGGCACAGGTAATCCTCGAGGCCTAATGATTCCCGCGAAGAGCGGCCAGGGGCAACCCATACCCGGCGAGCAGCACAAGAACGATGTACACCATCTGCATTGCCGTGCGCAGAGGAACTCCCGGCATGGGCAGGCCGCCTACAACTTTGCCGGCCGCGTAGACGTTGGCGGGAAACACCGAAATCATCATGATGGCGATCCAAAACGCGGCAGCTCGGCGAAGGCTGGGCACAAACAAACCCAATGCACCCGCGATTTCGAACACTCCCGTGAGCAGCACCAGGAAATGGCGCGCGGGAAATAGGGGAGGAATGATGCTGGCCGTGACGTCAGTGCGGAAAAAATGAAGCAGAACGGCCGAGATCAACAACGGGAGCGCGACCACGATGCGTATCACCAATTGTGGAGTTCCGAAACCGGCGTATCCACCCTGCCCGAGGCCAAGGAACGCCAGGACAGTGCAGACGAGTAGAAGCATGGGCGCAAGGTAAGTCATTCGATTCAGTTCTGGCCGTCCTGATTTCAGGGAAGATACTCGACTTCAGAATACTCGGGTTGGCCAGCGGACGCCTGAACTGCCGGCGCAGCGGTTGCCCTTTCGCCGCAGTGACCTCAACCTTCGCGCTCAGCTTTGAGCAACGCGCATGGCCACCGCGTAGAGCTCTCTGTCTTCGGCCCTGAAGTCCGGCGACGCTCAAAGCGCTACCGCAAAACAGCAGAGTGTCGAAGAAGTAGTCGATCGCTTCGATATCGAATGGCTTCGCAGCCAACATTGGCGAGTAGACCGCGAGCATCAGGACCAAGAGCATCACGCCGGCCGCCATGGCCGCCGAACGCGGTCGGCGGTTCGCGATCAGACAAAGCGCCGCCGAAAGGTAGACCGAGCCGGTCACATAACACCAAATCGAGTGTCCAGGAATCCAGGTTGGCGTGAGTAGCTGCAAAGGAACACCAGGAACATGCGCTGGGTGCAGAAATTGCTGGACAGCGAAGAATACGAGAGCGACACCAAGCTCAAGGCGCACGAATGTCCGGGCGGCATGCCTGGCGCGATCGGACCACGCCTGCGCTTGCGCGGCGGCTATCGACAAAGCCCCTGCGCAGAACGTGAACTCGCGCAAAACAATGACCCAGCTAAATCGGTTACGCGGGTCCGCGACCGCGCCCGGGATGATCATCAGGGCCTCGAAGCAGACAAACATCACGGCAACCAGCAAAGCCGCCAGTCCGGAGTAGATCCGCGTGGCGATGCTCAGCCCCGCAGCAATCAGGCAGGCCCCCACGAGCAGCACAAAGAAGAGGTGCCAGGGAATCCAGGACGGCATCAGTCCCATGATTGGCCGGGTCTGGACAAAATGCTGGGTACCGAAAACAGCCAGCGGAATCGCGAAAAACAACGGCCCGAGCGCGATGAGCTTGTCCAAGAGCGGCGCATCGCGCAAGTCCCTCCAAGTTGCAAGCAGGCCGGCAGCCAGGACTATAGTCCCGACCAAATGCAGCAACCAGGCATGGGGCTGAGCAGCAGCCAATAGCGTGAGCCTCGCCGCATCGACGCGAGGGAAATTGGAACGTTAGCGCGTTCTGGAATGCAACGGTGGCGAGTTGCGTCTTCGCGTTCCTTATGCCATCCACGGACGACGGATCAGATCGGGTTCGTAGTAATCTCAGTTCTTCATGCTCGATACAACCGAAGTATTGCCTCCGCGCCTGCGGTCGCCCGCGGCACCAGGTGGCGCGCCCCGTTTGCCGTCGCGCTCATGAGTTTCTCGGCATTGCTGCTGGAGCTTGGGCTGACGCGGCTGTTCTCTGTGGTGCTCTTCTATCACTTCGCGTTTCTGGCGATCTCGATTGCCCTGCTCGGGCTGGGCGCAGGCGCGGTTTTCGCGCATCTGCGGCGCGAATGGCTGGCGCAGTGGCCGGTCGAGTAACTCGGCAGCGCATTTTGCGCCGCGAACGCGTGCTTCATCTTCGCCACATTAGAAATCGTGCTGCACACCTCGGTTTCGCTCAGCCTGAACTGGCCGAATTTCTGGCGTCTCACGGCTCTGTATCTCGCCTCCGCGGTGCCGTTCTTTGTTACTGGCCTGCTGTTCTCTGTCGTTTTCGCCCGAGACCCCGAGCGCGTCACGCAGCTCTACGGCGCGGACTTGCTGGGCGGCTCGCTGGCGTGCTTGGCGCTGGTGCCGCTGCTTAACTTCATCGGCGGGCCAAACACGATTCTGTTCGCCGCCGTTGCCGTCGCGCTGGCCGGGGTCGTTTGGTCAGGCGGCCGCAGGCGCGCGTATCCCGGCTTAATCGGCCTCGTATTGCTGGTTGTCATCGCGCTGAACTTTCATGACCGCCTCATCGATATCGTGTACGCCAAAGGTATGAAGCGCGAGGCCCCGCTGTTCGCGCGCTGGAACGCGCTGTCGCGTGTCGAGGTCGACCAGCAGGGTCGCGGGCGAGCGATTGTCATCGACGCCGACGCTCAAACCTCATTGATGAACACCGATCCCCGTCACTGGAGCGACGGCTACCGCGCCAAGTTGATGTCGGAGCCGGCCTCGCTGGCGAATGTGCTGCGCCCGCATGGCGACTTCGCCATCATCGGACCGGGCGGCGGAGTGGACGTGCTGCGCGCCGTCGCCAACGGCAGCCCCAACGTCACCGGCATCGAGATCAATCCCATCATCGCCAATGACATCATGCGCGATCGCTTCGCCGATTACGCCTACCACCTCTACGAGATCCCTGAGGTGCATCTGCACGTCAGTGATGGGCGCTCGTTCGTACGCGGCAGCCGCGACCGCTATGACGTGGTGCAGATGACGCTGGTGGACACCTGGGCGTCAACCGCCGCGGGCGCATTCGCGCTCAGCGAGAACAACCTGTACACCGTCGAGGCCTTCCGCGAGTACTTCGGGCACCTCAAACCGGACGGGATGATCGCGATCACACGCTGGGAGTTCGCCCGTCCGCGCGAGGCGTTGCGCGTGGTCTCGCAAGCGATGGAAGCACTGCGCCAGATGGGCGTCGAGGACAGCTCGCAGAACTTCATCGTCGTCAGCGATGGCACGCTGGAGGAAGACGGCGAGGCCGTCATCGTGTTGGCCAAGAAGTCGCCCTTCACGCTGGAAGAGCAGCGCGCGGTGCTGAACCACATTCAGGGCGATGGCAGCGGCGATAGCAATCTCAACCTGCATGTCCTGTATCTGCCGGTCACGGCGGACCGTCCCGGCATGGCGCACCCGGCATTCGCCGAACTCATTCGCGGGCAGGACGCGCGCGCCTTCTCGGCCCGGTACTCCTACAATGTGGCACCCGTCACCGACAACGCTCCGTTCTTCTTCTTCACGCTGAAGCCGGAGCAGGTATGGCGGGGTTCGGATGCGGGGGGCATCGATTGGAAGGTCAACCTCGGCATCGCAATTCTGGGCATCGTCCTCGTCGTTTCCGTCGCGGCGGTGATCGCGTTTCTGGTGCTGCCGCTCGCGCTTTCACCGGAGACGCGCTCGGGACGCAGCTTGCGCGTGTTGTACTTCGTCGCCATCGGGCTCGGCTACATCATGGTGGAGATCGCGCTCATCCAGCGCTTCGTGCTCTTCCTCGGATATCCCACGTATGCCCTTACCGTCGTCGTCTTCCTGATGCTGCTTTCGAGCGGCGCGGGGAGCCTGGTCTCACGGCACTGGTTCCGCGAGCCGTCGCGAGTGGGCGTCGCGCTCATCTTTATTGTGAGTGGACTCGCGATTTACGTCTTCGTGTTGCCGCGTGTGCTCGACGCGATGATCGGTTTGCCTTTCGCGGCCAAGTTGCTGATGAGCGGGTTGCTGATCGTTCCTCTCGGCTTTGCCATGGGCATGCCCTTCCCCAGCGGCTTGCGCGCTCTACATCCGAAGCCGATCGCAGCGAAACCGGCGCGATCGAGTGGGCGTGGGCGATGAATGCGGCCGCCAGCGTGCTCGGCTCGGTGCTGGCCATCGTGATTGCCATTCAATTCGGATTGACGGCGACGCTGACCTGCGGCGCGGCGGCGTATATTGGCGCGATGCTGCTGCTACCACGATTTCGGACAGTGACTCGCAATTAGCGCCTTGAAAACAGCTGCATTGCGCTCGCAGGTGCCGCTGCGCTGTGTCCTGCGCAGTTCTTTTTCGCCTCTGTCGTGCAAACGATTCTTCGCGCAAGCGCCGCTGCACTTGCCACAAACGCAATCGCAGTTGTTATAATCACCCGTTTAGGTGAACGCAGTCACAGCAGGCTGTGGCATCTCGCGGTACCGCATGAAGCTGGGTCCCGCCGGGATAGTCGGGCCCGAACCCGCAAGAGTGGAACGCTTCACATAAATGGCCCAGATCTTTCATCGCAGTGCGAATACCTTAGCGCGGCTTTCCATCATCGGGGTGGTGGTGATCGTGTCGGTGCTGTTGTGGGCGGCGCTGGAGCTGCAACGTTCGCCTTATGCGACGTGGCAGGACGTGGCCCAGGCGCAACCGGTGCCCTTCAGCCATCAACATCACAACGCGGGCGACGGCATCGATTGCCGCTACTGCCACACCTCGGTCGACAGGTCCAGCTTCGCGGGCATTCCGCCGACGAAGACCTGCATGAATTGCCATTCGCAAATCTGGACGAACGCCCCCATGCTGGAGCCAGTGCGCGAGAGTTATCGCACGGGCAAGTCGCTGGTGTGGACGCGGGTGGACTACCTGCCGGATTACGTGTACTTCAATCACAGCATTCACGTGGCCAAGGGCGTGGGCTGCGCGACCTGCCACGGCCCGGTTAACAAAATGCCGCTGATGTACGAGGCCAACTCGCTGCGCATGGAGTGGTGCCTGAACTGCCATCGCGCGCCGGAGAAGTTTCTGCGCCCGCGCGACCAGGTATTCAACATGGACTATGTCGGACCCAGTTCGGACACTCCGGTGAAGCTGGCTGACGGTCGCGCCTTCACCGATCAGATCGACTTAGGCAACGCGTTGAAGCGCACCTACAACGTTCGCACGGTGGAAGACATTACCAGTTGCAACACCTGCCATCGCTAGGAAGCTATCGAGAGAATGGAAAACGAGAAGCAGACGAAATCCGAGGCAGTCTGTCCCAGCAAGCTGGAGCTGGCGGAAGTGCGCGACAAGCTGTCGCGCGCCAAGAGCGGCCCGCAATACTGGCGCTGCCTGGAGGAGTTGGCGCAGACCGACGCCTTCACGGAGATGTTGCATCGCGAGTTTCCGCGCCAGGCGTCCATCTGGCCGGAGAGCGCCTCGCGCCGCGACTTCCTCAAGCTGATGACCGCGTCGATGGCGCTGGCCGGGCTCTCGGCGTGCGTCAAGCAACCGCTACAGCCCATCGTTCCCTACGTTCGGCAGCCGAACGAGGTCACACTCGGCATTCCGCTCTTCTTCGCCAGCGCGATGCCGTTCGGCGCTTACGCTGCGCCGGTGCTGGTGGAAAGCCATGAAGGCCGGCCGACGAAGATCGAAGGCAATCCCGAGCATCCCGCGAGTCTGGGCGGAAGCGACGTTTTCTCGCAGGCGTCCATTCTCGACATGTACGATCCCGACCGCGCGCAGACCATCACCTACCTCGGCGCGCTGAGCACCTGGAGCGACTTCACCGTCGCGCTCCGGGGCGCGCTGAATTCGCAGAAGGCGCTCAACGGGCGCGGGATTGCGCATCCTCAGCGCGCCGACGAGTTCGCCAACGATGGCGTCGCTGATGGATCAGGTGCAGGCGGCGTTTCCGCAGTCGAAGTGGGTCCAGTGGGAGCCGGTCAACCGCGACACCGTCGATGCCGGCGCGAAGCTCGCATTCGGCGAGTACGTGGAGACGCGCTACGACTTCTCCAAGGCCGACGTCATCCTCTCGCTCGACGCCGACTTTCTCTCCAGCGTTTATCCCGGCTTCCTCTATTACGCGCGCCAATTCGCGGCGCGGCGGGTGCCCGACCAGAGCGGCAAGATGTCGCGCTTCTACTCCATCCAGAGCACGCCGACGAATACGAGCGGCAAGGCCGACGATCGCCTGCCGGTGCGCGCCTCGGAGATCGAGGGCATTGCGCGCGCCATTGCTGCGCAGCTCGGGGCGGGCGGAGGCGGCAATGCGAACCTCACGCCCGAGCAGCAGAAGTTCGTAGCCGCCGTGGTGAAAGATCTCCAGGCGAACAAGGGCCGGGCGGTCGTCGATGCCCGGCGACAATCAGCCGCCTGCCGTACACGCTCTGGCGCACGCCATCAATCACGCGCTGGGCGCGGCATGGCAGCACCGTGATCTACACCGAGACGGTGATGGTCAAGCCGGCCGATCAGACTGCGGGGCTGAAAGATCTCGTCGGCGAGATGAACGACGGCAAGGTTGACCTGCTGATCATCATGGGCAGCAACCCGGTTTACGACGCGCCGGTCGACTTCGGCTTCGCCGACGCGATGAACAAGGTGCCGCTGCGCATCCAGCACAGCCTGTACAACGACGAGACCACCGAGCTCGTCCACTGGCACATCAACGCCACGCACTATCTGGAGGAGTGGGGCGACGTGCGCGCGTTCGACGGCACGGCGTCCATCATCCAGCCGCTGATTGCGCCGCTGTACAACGGCAAGAGCCAGTACGAGTTCATCTACTCGCTGGTCGGCTCGTCGGAGACCGCGGGCTACGACATCGTGCGCAAGTACTGGCAAGACCAGATGAAGGGCGGCGACTTCGATACGGCGTGGCGCAAGGCGCTGAACGACGGTTTCATCGCGAACACTGCGCTTCCCGCGAAGACAGTCGCGCCGAAGGGCGGCGATATTCCGGCGACGAACGGCGTCGGCGCGAATGCCATGGAGGTCATGTTCCGCCCCGATCCGCTGATCTTCGACGGCAGCCGCGCCAATAACGCCTGGCTGCAGGAGACGCCGAAGCCGGTCATGAACTTCTGCTGGGACAATGGCGTGCTCATCAGTCCCAACCAGGCGAAGAAATCCGGGCTGGTGACCGGCGACATCATCGAGATCGACGTCAACGGCCGCAAGGTCAATGGGCCGATCTGGCCGCAGCCCGGACATCCCGATAACGCCATCACCGTTTTCCTCGGCTACGGTCGGCCGAAGGCCGGCAATGTGGGACGTGACGTGGGCTTCGACGCCTACAAGCTGCGCTCCAGCGATGCTCCGTCGTTCGCCGAAGTCACAGATCACGAAAGTCGGCTCGGGATTCGGCTTTGCCCATCCGCAAGGATTCCAGTACATCGATTTCTCCGACCTGCCGCCCGGCACCGACAACCTGGCAGGGCGTCACATTATCCGCAAGGCCACGCTCGAGGACTTCATCAAGAACCCCAACTTCGCCCACGAAGGCATCGAGGCGCCGACGCCGGAGATGACGCTGTACCCCAATTATCAGTACACCGAGCTGAAGTGGGGCATGACCATCGACATGAACAAATGCATCGGCTGCAAGACCTGCATCGTGGCCTGCCAGGCGGAGAACAACATTCCCGTCGTCGGCAAGGAGCAGACCATGCGCGGCCGCCAGATGCAATGGCTGCGCGTGGACGTGTACTACGAGGGCGGCACGGAAAATCCCAACATGTACTACCAGCCGGTGCCGTGCATGCAGTGCGAGAACGCGCCGTGCGAGGTGGTTTGCCCGGTCGGCGCGACGGTGCACAGCACCGAAGGCCTGAACGACATGGTGTACAACCGCTGCGTGGGCACGCGCTATTGCTCCAACAACTGCCCGTATAAGGTGCGCCGCTTCAACTTCCTGCTGTGGCAGGACTGGGACACGCCGCAGTTCAAGATGATGCGCAATCCCGAGGTCAGCGTGCGCAGCCGCGGCGTGATGGAGAAGTGCACGTATTGCGTGCAGCGCATCGCCAACGGCCGCATCGCCGCCGAGCGCGAGAACCGCCGCGTGCGGGACGGCGAGGTCATCACCGCGTGCCAGCAGGCGTGCCCAGCCGACGCGATCTATTTCGGCGATTTGAACGATCCCAACAGCCAGGTCTCGAAGATCAAGCGGCAGCAGCGCAACTATGGACTGCTGGAAGATCTGAACACGCGGCCGCGCACCACGTATCTCGCGGTGGTGCGTCAACCCGAACCCCGAAATCGAACAGCCGGAGCTCACCTAGCGATGAGGGAAGGACCCGAGGAAAAAACGCTGCTTCAGGACGTGCCGTGGCCCGATGAGCCGCCGGTAATGTTGCCGGGGCAGACCTACGACAGCGTCACCGACACCATCGCCGACGCGGTGTTGAAGCGCCCCATCGGACTGGGCTGGCTGAGCGGCCTTTTCATCGCGGGCATGTTCGTGATGATTCTGCTGGTCGCGGTTACCTACCTGTTCTTCCGCGGCGTCGGCATCTGGGGCATCAAGATTCCGGTGGCGTGGGGCTTCGCCATCATCAACTTCGTGTGGTGGATCGGTATCGGCCACGCGGGCACGCTGATCTCCGCGATTCTGCTGCTGCTGAAGCAGACGTGGCGCAACTCGATCAACCGTTTCGCCGAGGCCATGACGCTGTTCGCCGTGGCTTGCGCGGGCATGTTCCCCGTCCTGCACCTGGGCCGTCCCTGGCTGGCGTACTGGCTGTTCCCCTATCCCAGCAGCATGGGCGTGTGGCCGCAGTTCCGCAGCCCGCTGGTGTGGGACGTATTCGCGGTCTCGACCTACGCCACCATTTCGGCGGTGTTCTGGTATGTCGGCCTGGTGCCTGACTTCGCCACCATGCGCGAAAAAGCGCGGCATCCGCTTACCAAGAAGCTTTACGGCATTCTCGCCATGGGCTGGCGCGGCTCCGCACGGCACTGGAAGCGTTACGAATCGGTCTACCTGCTGCTGGCGGGTTTGGCGACGCCGCTGGTGCTCTCGGTGCACACGGTCGTGAGCTTCGACTTCGCGATCGCCATCGTGCCCGGCTGGCACACCACCATCTTCCCGCCCTACTTCGTCGCCGGCGCGATTTACTCGGGCTTTGCCATGGTGCTGGTGCTGGCCATTCCGATTCGCAAGTATTACCACCTGGAAGCGCTGATCACCATGCGCCACCTGCAGAACTCGGCGAAGATCATGCTGGCGACAGGGCTGATCGTGGCTTACGGCTACTTCTTCGAGACGTTCATCGGCATGTACAGCGGCTCGACCTACGAGCGCGCCATGTTGCAGAACCGCTGGTTCGGCCCTTATTCCGCGATGTACTGGGCTCTGATCTTGTGCAACATCGCGCTGCCGCAGCTTCTGTGGATTCCCAAGCTGCGTTCGAACACCGTGTTCCTGTTCTTGATTTCGCTCGACATTCTGATCGGCATGTGGCTGGAGCGTTTCGTGATCGTCATCACCAGCCTGGGCCGCGATTTCCTGCCGTCCTCCTGGGGACATTACACGCCGACGCGCTGGGACTGGGCGGTGTTTACCGGCACGCTCGGCTTCTTCAGCCTGTGCATGTTCCTGTTCATTCGCATCATGCCGGCGATCTCGATCTTTGAAATGCGGCAGCTGCTGCCGGAGGCGGAGGTGAAAGCCGAATGAAGCCAACGCTGGCGCCCGCGATTTACGGCCTGATGGCCGAGTTCGGCAGCTCGACCGATCTGGTGGTCGCGACCAGGGCGGCCTACGCCGCCGGCTATCGCAAGATGGATGCCTACAGCCCGTTTCCGATTGAAGAAGCCAGCGAGGCGCTCGGCTTTCACAAGACGCGGGTGCCGCTGATTGTGCTGGTCGGCGGATTGTTCGGGCGGACTGCGGCGTTTACGCGTTCAGTACTGGATCAACGTCATCTCCTATCCGCTGAATATCGGCGGCAGGCCGTGGCATTCGTGGCCGGCATTCATCGTGCCCACGTTTGAGATGACGGTGCTGTTCGGCGGACTGGCCGGCGTTTTCGGGATGTTCGCGCTTGAACGGATTGCCGATGCCGCATCATCCGGTGTTCAACGTCGACCGCTTTTCCGCGGTGACGCGCGACAAGTTTTTCCTGTGCGTCGAGGCCGCCGATCCCAAGTTCGATCTGGTGAGAGACGCACGAGTTTATGCAGAGCCTGAGGCCGCTGTCGATTGCGGAGGTGCCGCATTAATCCGCGACCGCATGTGGTGGTGGAAGCGCCGGGCTTCAGCCCGGCGAATTCGGGCGGCACCAGGTGTGGCTTTCAGCCACGGTGGACCAGGGCTAAAGCCCAGCATTTGCGGCGGCGTTTGGGCACGGCTGAAGCCGTGCCCTTCCACCGACCTCTCTTACTGCTCTTAATGGCCGCTTCGATGCTTCCCATTCTTAATTGCCGCTCCGACATGCAGGAGCAGCCGTATCAGCGTCCGCTGGTGGAGAGCGATTTCTACGCCGACCGCCGTTCGGCGCGTCCGATCATCCCGAGGACCGTGGCGCGCGGGCATCTGGACGCCGACACCTATTTCTATACCGGCAAGATCGGCAGCAACGACGGCGAATACCTGCCCATTCCCGGTCACGCCGAAGGTGATGGCGCGCGGCCAGCAGCGCTTCAACATCTACTGCTCGCCCTGCCACGGCGAAGCGGGCGACGGCAACGGCATGATCGTGCAGCGCGGCTACAAGCATCCGCCGTCGTATCACATCGACCGCCTGCGCAGGGCGCCGATCGGCTACTTCTTCGACGTGATGACCAACGGCTTCGGCGCCATGCCCGACTACTCCGAGCAGGTTCCCGCGGCCGATCGCTGGGCGATTGCCGCTTACATTCGCGCGCTGCAATTGAGCCAGCATGCCACCCAGGCGGATGTTCCGCCGGGAACGCAGATCGCCAACGCGCCGCCGCCGGGGATTATCATCATGCCTCCATACGACACGCAGGGCGCGACCACGGCCGCGTCAGCTCCGCCGCCTGCGCCGGCGGAAGGAGGCGAGCAGAAGCAATGAGCCGAGCAAACTGTAGAGCTGCGCGCCGCCGATTTCGCGGTGCCCGCCCGACACGCCGCGCTGGCAGAGCCGCGCGCTGATGGTCGGCATTGCCGGCGTGGTCTTCTGCGTCGTCGGCCGCCGTCCTCGACCTGAAGGAGTTCCTGCGCGGCTATCTCATCGCCTACATGTTCTGGACCGGCCTGACGCTGGGCTGCATGGCGTTGCTGATGGTGCAGTACCTCTCCGGCGGTTTCTGGGGCCTGAGCATCCGCCGCATGCTGGAAGCGGGCGCGAAGAACCTGCCGCTGATGTTCGTGCTGTTCCTGCCGATGCTGTTCTCTGCGGCATCATCTGTACGCCTGGATGAGCGATCCGGCGCTGACCAAGGAGAACCACTGGTACCTGAACCAGCCGGGTGGATCGTCCGCTGGCTGGTTTATTTCGCGATTTGGGGATTGCTGACGTACGCGCTGGTCCGGCGCGGCGACATGCAGGACGCCCCTGTACCCGCCGGGACATAGCCGCGCTTCCAGGGCCTGAGCGGCATCGGGCTGCGTGCTTTACGCGCTGACCGTCTCGTTCGCGGCGGTGGACTGGGTGATGTCGCTCGATCCGCACTGGGGCTCGACCATCTACGGCCTCATCTTCCTGGTCGGCCAGGGCCTGTCGGCGCTGTGCTTCAGCATCATCATGCTGACGGTGCTGACGCGTTACAGCCCGTACGACGAGATCATCAAGCCGATGCAGTTCCACGATCTCGGCAAGCTGACGCTGGCCTTCGTGATGCTGTTCGCCTACTTCTCGTTCTCGCAGTGGCTCATCATCTGGTCGGGCAACCTGCCGGACGAGATCAGCTGGTTTCTGCACCGCATCCGCGGCGGATGGGGATGGGTGATCATCGGCATCATGCTGCTCCATTTCGCGCTGCCGTTCGCGCTGCTGCTGTCGCGCGAGCGCAAGCGCGCCGGGCGCCGGCTGATCGGGCTGGCCGTGCTGCTGATGTTCATGCGCATGGTGGACATCTACTGGTACACGATGCCGAACTTCCCACGACGCGAAACTGTTCAGCATCTGGTACCTGGCGGCGCCGATCGGGCTGGGCGGACTGTGGCTGGCGGCATTCTTCTACAACTTCCGGCAGCGGCCGTTGCTGCCGCTGTACGAGCCGCAAATGCCGAATTTCTTGCACCAGAAGGCGGGCCATGGCCACTGATAACACCGGACATTACGATCCTTGCGCAACCCGCAGGTCGACTACGAACGCACCGACCTCAGCGCGCGCGGCATCCTGTTGTTTCTTCTCGGACTGTTCATTGCGGGAGTGTTCATCGAACTGGTGCTCTGGGGGATGTTCCGCTTCCTGGCGCGCAGCGAGGCGCTGTTCCCGCAAGGCAGGGTGAGCCCGATTATGAGCGCGCAGCACCGGGCGGTGCCGGAGAACGAGCCTGGCGCGATCATGCAGAACACGCCGTCGGTGAACCTGGCCGTGTTCCCCCAGCCGCGACTGCAGACGAACGATGCCGGGCGAGATGCAGAACTTTCTGAAGTCGGAGCAGGAGCTGCTGAACCCGCCGCAGCCGTTCGCGGATTCCAGCGGGGCCGTGCACATTCCGATCTCGCTGGCGATGAAGTTGATCGAGCAGCGCGGATTGCCGACGCGGCCGAGCGCTCCGCCGCCGGAGATTAATACGCAGACCGAGTCGGGCAATCCGAAAATTTTGAACGAAGTGCCCGGCCCGCTGCCGCCGGGAGGCGCAGGAGCGAAGCAGAAGCACGAGCGATAGGGGTCCTTCGACTCGGTCGCCGCGGCGACCTCGCTCAGAATGACAGATTAGTGATGTACTGGATCTGATGCTGTGAAGATATTTGTACAACTCGCACTGATGCTCGCCGCGACCTTCGCCGTCGCGCAGCCGCCCTCGTCCTTTCAGGACAAGGACGCCGGCACGGCTTCGCAGGTCGCCCCACCGGAGTTGAAGGACATCGGCATCGATCAGCGGCTGAACCAACCGGTGCCGCTCGATCTGCAATTCAAGGACGAATCGGGCAACACGGTAAAGCTCGGCGACTACTTCCACGCCGGCCGCCCGGTGATCCTGAACCTGGTCTACTACACCTGCCCGATGCTCTGCGGCGAAGAGCTGGCAGGCGAAGCCAGCGCGCTGAGCATGCTGAAGTTCACGCCGGGCAATGAGTACGAAATCGTCTCCGTCAGCTTCAATCCGGACGAGACGCCGAAGGACGCCTCCGCCGCGAAGAAGACGTACATCGCCCGCATCAACGAACATCTCGATCACAAGACCGACGGCGCGGGCTGGCACTTCCTGACCGGGCCAGCAGCCGCGAGATCAAGCAGCTCGCCGACGCGGTCGGCTTTCACTACCGCCGCGATCCGGTGAGCAAGCAGTACATTCACGCCACCGGCATCATGATCGTGACGCCGGCAGGCAAGATCGCCCAGTACTACTACGGGGTTGAGTTCTCGCCCAAAGACATTCGCCTGGGGTTGATCGAGGCCTCGCGCGGCAACATCGGCAACGTGGTGGACCAGGTGCTGCTGTATTGCTATCACTACGACCCGAAGACGGGCCGATACGGCGCGGTCATCACCAACATCATGCGTTTGGCCGGAGCGGCCACCATGCTGCTTCTCGGCGGATTCCTCATCGTGATGTTCCGCCGCGATAAGCGCGGCGGCAACCAGGGAACAGGACGGGCCTGATCGATATGTGGAAGAACTTCCCACTCTTTCCTCCGCGCGCTTCGGCGCTGGCGTGGCAGGTGGACGGACTTTATTTCTTGCTGATCGCGGTGTCGGCATTCTTCACGGTGCTGATCTTCATGCTGATCTTTTTCTTCGCCGTGAAGTACCGGCGCGCGGTGCATCCGCATCCGGTGCAGATCGAAGGCTCGCTGCCGCTGGAGCTGGCCTGGACGCTGATCCCGCTGGGCATCTGCATGATTTTCTTCGCCTGGGGCTCGCTGATTTACTTTCCAGGAAGCGCGCCCGCCGCAAGGGCGCGATGGAAGTTTATGCCGTCGGCAAGCAGTGGATGTGGAAGTTCGAGCACGAGACCGGCCAGCGCGAGATCAATCAGCTGCACGTGCCGGTGGGCCGCGACGTGAAGATGATCATGAGCTCGCAGGACGTGATCCACAGCTTCTTCGTGCCGGCGTTTCGCATCAAAGCCGATGTGCTGCCGGGCCGCTTCACCGAGACCTGGTTCCGTCCGACCAAGACGGGCACCTATCACCTGTTCTGCTCGCAATATTGCGGCACCGCAGCACTCCGGCATGATCGGCGAAGTGATCGTGATGGAGCCGGCGGCCTACCAGGCATGGCTCAGCGGCGGAGGAGCACGGGCTCGCTGGCGTCGAACGGCCAGCAACTATTCCAGCAATTGGGATGCGCGACCTGCCATCGCTCCGATACGCAAGGCCGCGGCCCGAACCTGGTTGGCCTATTCGGCAAGCCGGTGCTGCTGGAGGACGGCCGCACGGTGATGGCCGACGAGAATTACATTCGCGAATCGATCCTGAATCCCGGCGCGAAGATCGTCTCCGGCTTCAAGCCGATCATGCCGAGCTTCCAGGGCCAGGTGTCGGAGGAGAGCTTGATGGCGCTGGTGGCGTATATCAAGTCGCTGGCGCAACCGCAGCAGGGCTGAGCCGGCAGCAATCGTCCGGCTGTTCCTGTAACGTCCAACGTGCAGTAAGGGTGAGAGAAGAAATGGCAACCGCTGTACAGACCGTCGAGCGCGAGAATTACCTGAACTCGAACTACGGCATCAAGTCGTGGCTGCTGACGACCGACCACAAGCGGATCGCGATCCTGTATCTGATGTCGATCACGGCCATGTTCTGGATCGGCGGCTTCTTCGCCATGATGATCCGGCTGGAGCTGCTGACCCCGGCCGGCGACCTGGTCACGTCCGACACTTACAACAAGCTGTTCACCATGCACGGAATCATCATGGTCTTCTTCTTCCTGATTCCTTCCGTGCCGGCGGTGCTGGGCAATTTCCTGATTCCGCTGATGGTCGGCGCCAAAGACCTGGCGTTTCCGCGAGTGAACCTGCTGAGCTGGTACATCTACATGCTCGGCGCTATCACCGCGCTCGCCGCGATGGTCACCGGCGGCGTCGACACCGGCTGGACCTTCTACACGCCGTTCAGCACCACCTACTCCAACACGCACGTCATCGGCGCGGCGATCGGCATCTTCATCACCGGATTCTCCTCGATTCTCACCGGACTGAACTTCATCGTCACCATTCACCGCATGCGCGCGCCCGGCCTGACGTGGCGCCGCCTGCCGCTGTTCTGCTGGTCGAACTATGCGGCCGCGCTGATCATGGTGCTGGGCACGCCGGTCATCGCCATCACGCTATTGCTGGTGGCGCTGGAGCGGGCGTTCAACATCGGCGTCTTCAATCCCGCAGCTGGGCGGCGATCCGCTGCTCTTCCAGCACCTGTTCTGGTTCTACTCGCATCCCGCGGTATACATCATGATCCTGCCGGGCATGGGCGTGATCAGCGAGATCGTCACCTGCTTCTCGCGCAAGCGCGTCTTCGGATACGAGTTCGTCGCGCTGGCCTCGATCGCCATCGCGGTGCTCGGCTTCCTGGTGTGGGCGCACCACATGTTTGTCGCCGGCATTTCGGTTTACGCCGCGCTGGTGTTCTCGCTCCTGAGCTACCTGGTCGCGATTCCGTCGGCGGTGAAGGTCTTCAACTGGACAGCGACGATGTACAAAGGCTCGATCCGCTACAACACGCCGATGCTCTACGCCTTCGGCTTCATCGGACTGTTCACCATCGGCGGCCTGACCGGCATTTTCCTGGCATCTCTGGGCCTCGACGTGCACGTTCACGACACCTACTTCGTGGTTGCTCACTTCCACTACGTGATGGTGGGCGGCATGGTGATGGCCTACATGGCCGGACTGCACTTCTGGTGGCCGAAGATGACCGGGCGACATGTATCCCGAGGCGTGGGCCAAGCTCTCGGCGCTGCTGGTGTTCGTCGGATTCAACACCACGTTCTTTCCGCAGTTCATTCTGGGCTACATGGGCACGCCGCGCCGCTATCACGCGTATCCGCCGGAGTTCCAGGTGCTGAACGTGCTGTCCACCGCCGGCGCATCGATTCTGGCCGTGGGCTACGTGCTGCCGATGATTTATTTCCTGTGGTCGCTGCGTTACGGCGAGCAGGCGCCGCCGAATCCCTGGAACGCGGTCGGCCTGGAGTGGATGACGCCCTCGCCGCCGCCCACGCACAACTTCGACGAGACGCCGGTCGTGACTTGGGAAGCCTACGACTACGAGCACCAGCCGCAAGAGGAGGTCACCGTTGGCCACTAGCGATGTCGATATCCAGATCGCTGAGCACGCGCTGCAGCATCACTTCGCCGACATGGAGCAGCAGCAGGAGACCTCCACCTTCGGCATGTGGATGTTCCTGCTGACGGAGATCATGTTCTTCGGCGGGCTGTTCTGCGCCTACCTGGTTTACCGCGCCTCGTACTATCAGGCCTTCGTTGAAGGCAGCCAGAAGATGAATATCTGGCTGGGCGCGACCAATACCGCGGTGCTGATTTGCAGCTCGCTGACCATGGCGTTAGGCGTTCGCGCGGCGCAGACCGGCAAGCCCAAGCTGATGGTCGTCCTGCTGCTGATCACGATCCTGTTTGGCTTGGGCTTTCTCGGCATCAAGGCGGTCGAGTATCACGAGCACTGGGAAAATCATGAGTTTCCCGGGCCGAACTTCCATTTCGAGACGGGCGATAAGACTGCCGCCCACCGATCCGCAGCACACCGAGATTTACTTCTCGCTGTACTGGGCGATGACCGGGCTGCACGCCCTGCACATGATCATCGGCGTCGGCCTGGTGACGTGGATCATCATTGCCGGGCTGATGCGGGCTTACACGCCCGTCGTATTACACTCCCGTGGAAATCGTCGGACTTGTACTGGCACTTCGTCGATCTGGTCTGGATCTACTTATTCCCGCTGCTCTATTTGATCAGCAAGAAGCATGGCGGCTAAGTCACGAATCACGCGCAAAACGAACACATCTCTCCGGAATCGCACGTCGTCCCGATCAGCCTCTACGTGGCCATCTGGGCCACGCTGATGGTCTGTACCGCCCTGACGGTATTCGCGGCTTCGGTCGACCTGGGCATCTTTAACATCGTGGTGGCGCTGCTGATCGCGACCCTCAAGGGCACGCTGGTGGTGCTCTTCTTCATGCACCTGCGCTACAGCACCAAGCTCACCATGGTCACGGTGATCGCCGCGTTGTTCTGGCTGTTCATCATGTTCTCGCTCACGCTGACCGACTACATGACGCGGCATTGGCTCACGTCCGGGATCTAGCGGGAAACTACGTACCGGCGGTGCGAACAGTCGGCTCCGGACGAATTAGAAGATTTGTCATCCCGAGCGAAGTGAGGGACCTGCTTTTCTGCCCTGTCAACAAACAGCAGCGTCCCTCGCTGCGCTCGGAATGACAATCATCCGCTTCGGCTCCATATTCGGTAAACATACGCTGCGATCTGGATCCCACAATGTGAGATAACCGATTATTGATCTGACATTGTGGGATTCCTGACCGGCGCTTTCGGTGTAATCCTGGCTTTACTACCTGTGCAGAGTTCATCATCCTGTAACAAAGGAGCGTGTAACCTTATGGTGTGATACCCACACAGGACAATACCGCCCCTACCGTCGGCTACAATACAGCCGTGAAGCAGACCATCTTCGCCGTGGAGGATGATGCCGACATCTCGCGCTTGGTGCGTCACCACCTGGAGACGGCAGGCTATACCGTCCGCACCTTTGCCTCCACCGCCGGTGTGATCGCCGAGGCCGAAAAGCAGGGGCCATCCCTGTTTCTGCTCGACATCATGGTGCCCGGCGGCGATGGACTGGAGCTCTGCCGGCGCATCCGCCAGACCTCCTCGCTGGCCATGACCCCGGTGATCTTCCTTACCGCGAAGACCAGCGAATCCGACCGCGTGATTGGACTGGAGCTGGGCGCCGACGACTACATTCCCAAGCCGTTCAGTCCGCGCGAGCTGGTCGCGCGCGTGCGTGCCGTGCTGCGGCGCTTCGAGCGGCCGCTGGCGCCGTCCATCGTCAAGGCGGGCGACATCGAAATCGACAGCGGCGCCATGACCCTGACCGTTCGCGGCCAGCCCACCCAAACCACTGCGACCGAATTTCGCCTGCTGGAATACCTGGCGCGGCATCCCGGCCGCGTCTTTACCCGCGACCAGCTCCTCGATGCCGTCTGGCGCGACACCCACTACGTGACGCCGCGCTCGGTGGACGTGTACGTCCGCCGTATTCGTGAGAAGATCGAAGCGAATCCCGACGAGCCGCGTTATCTCAGGACCGTGCGCGGGGCGGGATATCGTTTCGAAATTCCCAGGTCCTCTGCCCCAGCGAGCGCAAAGACGACGCTGTCTGGGGGCCCTGAAGAGCCGTAACCGTGAAGAGTCGCATCTTCCTCAAGCTGTTCGCAGGCGCGCTGGTGGTCATCGCGGCCTGCACGCTTTCGCTCGATCTGCTGATCGGGCGGGCGTGGGAGAACATGCTGCGCAGCCAGATGGAAACCTCGCTGCGCCAGAAAACCCACATGCTGGCGGCGCGCGTGCAGAACGCTCCGGCCAGCCAGCTTGCTGAAGTAGTGCGGCAGGCGGCGCAAGCGTCCGGCGCGCGCGTCACCGTTATCGATTCCGCCGGCAAGGTGCTGGCCGACTCTGAAGCCGATGCCAGCGTCATGGAGAACCATGCCACGCGTCCGGAATTTGCCGCCGCGCTGCGTGGTGAAGAAGCCAGCTCCACCCGCGCGAGCCAGACCGTCGGCGGCGATCTCCTCTATGTGGCGGTCCCCATACGCGGAGGAGCGGTGCGTCTGGCCGAGCGGCTGACGGTCATCCACGAAGCGAATCTGCAAATCCGCCATAATTTGGTGAAGAGCTCTGCCATCGCCGCGGTACTGGCGCTGCTGCTGGCCTTCGTGGCGACGCAATCGATCGGGCGCAGGCTGATGCGCATTACCGAGTTCGCCGAACGAGTTGCGGCCGGCGATCTCTCGGCACGAATTCAAGAGGAGTCGGGCGACGAGATTGCTCACGTCGCCACAGCGCTCGACAAGACGGCGCGCAAGCTGGAAGAGGGATTTCGCGCCCTCGACAATAGCCGACAGACGCTGGAGACACTGCTGAACTCGATGCAGGAAGCGGTCATTGCCGTGGCGCAGGACGGTCGCGTGCTTTGGGCCAATCAGCGGATGGAGCGACTGTTGCCCGGCGGCGTTCGCCTCGGCGCTCCGCTGGTGCAGTCGGTGCGCGACCCTGAGATTCTGGAGTCGGTACAGCATGCGCTGGACACGCGCGACGTTACCATGGTTAGCGCCGCGAAGATCGCATCTGGCAGGATCTTCGACGCGACCGCCGCGCCGATGCCGGGCGGGGGCGCCGTCGCCGTGCTGCACGACCAGACCGAGATCGAGCGCGTGGAAAAAACCCGCCGCGATTTCATCGCCAACGTTTCGCACGAGCTGCGCACGCCGCTCACCTCAATCCAGGGCTATGCCGAAACCTTGCTGGAGAGCAACGGCATGGCGGGCAGCCAGCGCGAGTTTCTGGAGATCATCCGCAAGAACGCCTTACGCATGGGCCGCCTCACCGAGGACCTGCTGGTGCTGGCGCGAGTGGAATCGGGCGAACAGGCCTTCAACCTGCAATTCGCCATGCCGCAGGAATTGCTCGACGATGCGGTGCAGACATTTCAGGAGTTGGCGGCCGATCGGGGCGTCGAATTGTCGCTGATTAACACCAGTTCCTCCGCCGTCCTGGTCGATCGCTTCGCCATTCACCAGGTGTTGTCCAACCTGATCGACAACGCGCTCAAGTACGGCGACCAGGGCGGCAAGATCCTGATAGGGGCGGGCGAGAACGAGGAAGGCGTGCAGTTTTTCGTGCGCGATTTTGGCGCCGGCATTCCCAGCGAGCACCTGCCGCGGCTTTTCGAGCGCTTCTATCGCGTGGACAAGGCACGCTCGCGCGAATCGGGTGGAACGGGGCTGGGCTTGGCAATTGTCAAGCACGTAGTGCGCGCACACTCTGGAACTATCCGCGCCGAGAGCGAACTGAATCACGGCTCGACGTTTTATTTCACGCTTCCGAGGCAGGCCGTGCCGGTTCCAGCGGCAGAAGACCTTGTCAGGCATTCAAGCTAGCGCACGCGCTTGTAGTGCAGCGCGACAACACCGTCGGGGAAGCTCTTACACGAAAGCAGTTCAAGAGGCACATTGCGCCGGCGTGGTTCGAACAGCGGAATGCCCTCCCCGATGAACACGGGCACCACGGTGATCTCGAACTCATCGACCTCTTGAGCGTCGAGGAACGTGGCGGCGATCGCAGCGCCGCCCATGATCCAGATGTTTTTGCCGGTCTCTCGACGCAGGCGAGCGGCGAATTCCTTCACCGGCTCCTTCACGAACTCAACTCCCGCAACAGCATCGGACACCGCGAGTGTGCTTGTGAAGACGTAGTTCTTTCTCTTTAGATCGAAAGCCGAAGCACCCTTGCCCGTTTTCTGAAAAGCGAGGGCCATCTCGTAGGTCTTTCTGCCCCACAGGATAGTGTCGACTGAACGATAGAACTCGTTCATGCCATAATTGTCCTTCGGACGCGGACGCTCGAGCCAATCGACCGCACCATCCCTCCGGGCAATAAAACCATCCGCACTCACGGCAACATGGAGGATGACGCTTCGGGACATGATCACTTGTTGGCGACCCGCGCAGTCTGGGAAGTGGACCTGTATCCGTGGGCACGCTGGTGAGCGGAACAGCCGCGGAGTCGAAAGCTGGTCGCTATCGCTCAAAGCTCAAGCGTGCCGTTTATTCATCCGACACAGATGTGATATCGGAATTCTCCGCCACTACTAGCCTGTCCTCCAGCTCGGCAACGTGCTCCATGAGGTAGTGATCATAGCCTTTGAAGTTGCGCAGCCGGTAGAGAAATTCCCCCAGCAGCAGCAGGCGGCAGCACACCACCACGATGAAGACCAGGGCCAGCGAGATGTCGAGATTGGCATGAAAGCGGCTGTAGGCGTCGTCCAGCGCCAAGTCGACGGCCCGGTTGGCCGCGCGGATGGAGACGACCTCAAGGAAGATGCCGCCCAGGAAAAGTCCCATCAGCACGAAGATAAAGACGAAGGACCGAGCGATGTAGACGATGGTGGCGAAGGCGTTGTTGTGGCACTCGCAGAGGTTGAAAAGCTTGGAGTTGACCGAGAGCAAACGCGCTTTCAGGAACCAGGTGCTCAGCCGTTGCGGCGGCAAGGAAAAAAAGTGCCGCAGCGTGTCGGCATAGAGCGCCACCAGGCCGCTGAAGATCACCACCAGGGCTTCCAGCGGAAGGGAGTGGTCGTGCAGCCACCAAAGGACAGAATTAAGCATTGCTGGCGAAACTATAACACGGTTACGCGGCCCCGGGCAGCACGCGGCACTGCGGTACTAAGGCGTCATGGGGAGGGGCTGGCCGCTGCGTGCACTGTCCATTTTCCGCAACATTTCAGCCCACCATGACGAATTCCGCTGCCGATCCGGCCGGGTTTTGATATCCTCCCGCAAAGACCCAATTTCAGCCAGGCGACCTCGGTTCATGAATATTCTCGTCTTCACCACTGACAAGGAACTAGCCCTGCTTCGACAGCATATTCTGCAGGCGGCCGGTCATCAGGTTTCGGTGTTCATCACGGAGAAAGAAGCCGTGGATGCCGCCGAGAAGCAGGTGCCGTTCGATGTCGCGCTCATCTGCCATCGCCTGCCCGCCGGAGCCGGGCGAAAGATCATGCGCATCTTTCGCGACGATAAACGCCCGGGCAAAGTTGTGTACATCTCGCACATCTACGGGGAGTGGCCGGAGGTCGAAGCGGACCGCTACATCGTAGGCGCCGATGGGCCCGATGCCTTGGTCCGAATTGTGGCCGAGAGCGGCCCGCAACCTGAGGTGCTGCGGACGGCGACGAGAAAGTCAGCGTCGTAAGAGGCCCACCCTCTCGCCAAGAGACGGCGAGGGGATGGGGCACCCGCCGAACGGTCATCGTCCGATCTCTTCCAGATACTTCTCCGCCTCCAGGGCGGCCATGCAGCCCGTGCCCGCCGCCGTCACCGCTTGGCGATAGTGCCGGTCGGCGACGTCGCCGCTGATGAAGACGCCTGGCGCGCGCGAGCAAACATAGCCGTCGGGAATGAGGTAGCCATCGCCATCGCGCGCCAACTGGTCGCCCACAAACGCCGCGTTAGGCGTATGTCCGATGCCTAGGAACATAGCGCTCGCCGGCAGCTCCCACTGCTTGCCGGTCTTGACGTTGCGCAGCCGCAGTGCCGTAACTTCCTTCTTGCCGGGATCCAGCACCTCGTCGACTACGGTGTCGGTGAGGAACTCGATCTGCTCGTGCTTGCGGGCGCGATCCAGCATGATCTTCGACGCGCGGAACTCACTGCGCCGGTGGATGAGGGTGACCTTGGTGGCGAACCGCGTGAGGAACAGCGCTTCCTCCATCGCCGAGTCGCCGCCGCCGATAACGGCAATCTCTTTGCCGGAGAAGAAAAATCCGTCGCAAGTTGCACACGAGGAAACGCCGTGCCCAATCAGCGCCTGCTCGCTGGGCAGGCCGAGCCACCGCGCCGATGCGCCGCTGGCGATGATGAGCGTGCGCGACAGCAACCTCTCGCGCCCCAGGTTCACCTCAATCGGCTTCTTACCCAACTCCTTCGATTTCTGGCTGAGATCCACGCTGACCACATGCCCGGACAGGAACTCGGCCCCGAAGCGCGCCGCCTGCTGGCGCATGTTCTCGATCAACTCCGGGCCTTGGATGCCATCGGGAAAGCCGGGGAAGTTCTCCACCAGCGTGGTGATGGCAAGCTGGCCACCGGGCTCGTGGCCGTCGATGACCAGCGGCTTCAGATTGGCGCGCGCGGCATAAATCGCCGCGGTCAGCCCCGAGCAGCCGGAGCCGATGATTATGACATTACGTATGTTGTCGGACATAGGGACTCGTTAGATTCTTTATTGACCGGGAAGATGCAGCTCTCGGATTCTAACAAGGTGATTGCCCCTACGAAACGGTTAGAATCGAACGGAGATAGCTCACAGGATCGCGCGCCCGAACGTGCTGTATCTCGGAAGCTGGCTGCCGCGTCGCGAACACCTGGCTGACGGCTGATGGCCGTCGACTGACGGCTTTTTTCATGCCCCTTGCACTTCCGAGTTCGACTGACCTCCGCGCCTCCGCGCGGCGCGTGTTTCGCCCCAAGTCGAAGCTGGGCAAAGTCACGCTTTGGTTCGGATGCCTGGCAGCGCTGCTGGAGCTGCTGAAGCTCATCTTCCACTCCGCGCCGGGGACGTTGCTCAGCGGCTGGGCGACCTTCACGTCTCTGGTTTTCATAAACTGCGTGTTGCTGCTCGCGCTCCGCTGGGTCCGGCAGAAGCTCCTGTGGCGGCTGCGCAACCGGCTTGTCGTCACCTACGTCTTCATCGGCGTCATACCGATTGTTCTGCTGCTGGCCATGGGCTTTGTCGCCGGCTATCTTTTCTCCGGGCAATTCGCGACGTATGTTGCCAGCTCCGATCTGCAATCCGAGCTGCAACGCCTTCATGCCACCAACCGCTCGCTGGCCACGCAGTTCCGGGTGCTTGCGCGCCAAGGCCGCTTAACCCCGGAGCTCGCGGGCGAGATCGCCGCGGCCTCCAACGAGAACTTTCGCCATCGCTCGGTGACCGTATGGGACGGCGACAAGGTCTTCGTGATGGGCGAGGCTGGCGCCGCCAAGCCCGTCCCGGTGAAGGCCTCGGCGGCGCTGCCTGGGGACTTCTCCGGTTTCGTGCTCGACAACAATCGCCTGCAACTTCGCGCCGTCAAGCGGCTGGATGAGGGCGAGCATCACCTCATCGTCATCTCCAACATGCCGATCACAGCGGAGCTGCTGCGGCATACGACTTCGCAACTCGGCGCGATCAATATCTACCCGCCGGTCGAGGACAGCAAAGGCCGGTTCACCGCCAGCGCCGTACCTCGGCAAGCAGGCGGCAGCGGCCAGCGAGCAACGGGACCGCCGCGCCGCGAAGCCGGCCCGCAAGCGAAGGACGAGAGCAAGCGCGACCAGTTCACTATCGACCTGGGAAATTCCCGTACCGCCTACAACATCTCCGGCGATGAAGGACGCTCCGTCACTGCCGGCAGCGTGCCGCCTCCCGCGCATGCGCTGGACATGCGCGTGGCTTTTGGAACGCGCTTCGACATCACCGACTGGAACAGCGGCAAGCTGGTCACCGGCCTGATCACCGTCGACACCCGGCCGTCGCGCATCTACGCCACGCTGTTCAGCACGCTGGGCGAGCAGTCCGGCATCGTCCGCGACGTGCTCATCGGCATCGCAGTCTTCTTTGCCGTGATCGAGCTGGTCGCGCTGTTCATCGGCATGCGACTGACGCGCAGCATGACGCTCGCGGTGGCCGAGTTGTACACCGCTACCGAGCATGTCAATCGCGGCGAACTCACGCATCGCATCCGCGTGCGCACCAAAGACCAGATGGCGGCGCTGGAACAGTCGTTCAACTCCATGACGCAGTCGCTGTCGAGCTTGATTGCCGAGCAGAAGGAAAAGCAGCGTCTGGAGGGCGAGTTGGCCATCGCCCACGAGGTGCAGAACCTGCTGTTCCCCGCCGAACGCAGCGGGCTGCGCACGCTGGAAGTCCACGGTGTCTGCCGGCCGGCGCGCACTGTCAGCGGCGACTACTACGATTTCATCCCGCTCGGCGAAGACCGGCTGATGCTGTGCGTGGGCGACATCAGCGGCAAGGGCATCTCGGCGGCGTTGCTTATGGCTACGGTGCATGCGTTTGTGCGCGCCTACACGCTGGAGCCGGAGCGCGCATTTGCGTCGCTCGCGCTGGCCGCGGGAGGCTCGGAAAGTGGCTCTCGCCTGGCGTTGCGCGCGAACGGCAACGGCGATTGCGAGCCCTGCCCCGGAAAGCTTATGGAGACGCTGAACTATCAGCTGTTCCGCAGCACGCCGCCGGAAAAATACGCGACCATGTTCCTGGGCTGCTACGATGCGGTCTCGCGCTCGCTGACCTACTCCAATGCCGGGCACTTGCCGCCGCTGCTGCTGGACAGTGCGGGCGGCGTGCGGCGCCTGGAGACCTCCGGCACCGTCGTCGGTTTGTTCGATGGCATGTCGTACGAGCGAAAGTTCCGTGACCATGCGGCAGGGTGATATCTTCATCGCTTACAGCGACGGCATCACCGAGCCGGAAAACGAATTTGGCGAATTCGGCGAAGCGCGCCTGATCGAGCTGATCTCGCAGCATCGCGACCAGCCGCTGGCGCGTATCAGCGAAGTGGTGACCACCGCCGTGACCGACTGGATCGCCGGCGGCGAGCAGCCGGACGACGTGACCCTGGTGCTGGCACGGGCAAAGTGAGAGTTGACCCGGCTGCCACGGTGCTCAAGAACTTGGGGTGCCCCGTTCTACGATCTTTTGGCCTAGGGCGGGGCAGTTCGCATCGTCAACGAATCCCGTATCATGAATCTCGCCGATGTCCCCTCTAATTCGCGAGTCCGCACTCGCCGAGTCTTCGCCCGTCAGCACCGACGCGTTCCCGCTCCGTCACACGCTTATCCTCACATTTCTTACCCTCGCCGGTGCTGTGCTGCGCCTCTGGCATCTTGGCGCAAAAAGCCTATGGCTCGACGAGGGCGCGACGGTCGCGCTCGCACGTACCTCGTGGCGGCACTTCACCTGGGTGTGGTGGCATGGCGAAGCCAGCCTGCAGACCATTTATTTTCTGCTCATGCGCGCGTGGGTACACGTCGGGCTGAGCGAGACGTGGCTCCGCCTACCCTCGGCGCTGTTTGGCATCGCATCCATACCAATGCTGTACATTGTCGCGCGCAAACTGATGCCGTCTTCCGCCGCGCTGGCAGCCGCCGCACTACTAGCCTTTAGCCCCGCACATGTCTACTACTCGCAAGAGGCCCGCGGTTACGCGCTGGCCATTCTGCTGGTGCTGTTCTCGACTTACTTCTTCGTGCAGGCGGCGCAGGACGCCCGCCCGCGAGACTGGGCGATGTGGACGATTCTCGGCATCGCTGCGTTTTACACCCACTACTTCGCGGCGCTGGTGCTGGTGGCGCAGGCGCTTTCGCTGTTCTTCCACCGCCGTCCCCGGCCGTGGCGAAGCTTTCTTGCCTGCGCCGCGATCATCTTCGTTCTCGCTGTTCCTGGCCTAAGCTACGTCTTCCGCGCCGCACCCGAGAACCTGCACTTTGTCTGGATGCCGCGCGCCACGCCGGCACAGATTTGGCATCTGGCAATGTTCTTCGGAGGCAGCGGCGTCAAAGTTGCCGTTGCACTCGTTCTCTGGATCGCTGGGATCATCGGCATGGTCCGTCGCCGCCAGACCACCCAGCCTGACGATTACTGGCACGCGCTTCTGGTCCTTCTCTGGGCCGTTGTCCCGCCGGTCGTTCTTGCGTTGATCTCGCTGCGCGAGCCCATGTTCCTTCAGCGTTACATGGTCTTTTCGCTTCCCGCGGCGATTCTGCTGGCCGCGTTGGGCGCGGACGTTCTGCAAAGATGGAAGATTGGCCTCGTGCTGGTGGTCGCGCTCTGCGCCATGTCGATGGTGGCCATCGTGAAGCAGTCGCGCAAGCCGCGCGAGGACTGGCGCGGCGCCGCCAACTCGGTGCTCGCGTCGGCTGCGCCGGGCGACGCCGTGGCCTTCGTGCCGTTCTACACGCGAACCATGCTGGACTACTACCGCGACCGCTACGGCCCCTCCCCTCCGCCGCTGCATCTTTTCGCTCCCGGTTTTTATTCCGGCGGTGAAGATGCGCGCGACCTGCTGGCCGCGCTGGACCACGATCCGCATCAGTTCCGCCACGTGTGGGTCTTTGTCTCCAACCACGACGCCACCGCCTACGCGTTCGACCGCAGCGGGCAACTGATCCAGAAGCTGCAATCGCTCTTCGGTACACCCGCCGTGCAGAAATTCGCCGATGTCCAGGTGCTACGCTTCGGCCCTTAGCCGCGCGATCGCGCACTACCCAACTGTTCGAATACGGACGCCTGCCGACCGCAGTGAACGCCCCTTCCCGAGATGCCGGAACCGGACGACCCTAAATCGCGTCGGTTGAACTTCTCCAGTCGTGGCTGCGTAAATGCCGTTAACAAACTTGTCCGGAAGAGAGTCACCCGATGCGCGATGTCCGCCTCGCCCTCCGACAATTTCGCCGTACCCCAGACTTCGTCCTCACCATCGTCCTCACGCTGGCGCTGGGCATCGGCGTCAACACCGCCATTTTTACCCTCATTCATGCAATGCTGATCAAATCGTTGCCCGTCGTCGATCCCAAAACGCTGTATCGGGTGGGCGACGTCGACCAATGCTGCGTCAATGGCGGCTTCATAAGCGACAATGGCGACTTCTCCATTTTCTCCTACGAACTCTACCGGCACATCCGCGAGACCACGCCTGAGTTCGAGCAGTTGGCGGCGATGCAAGCCGGCGGCAGCTTGCTGGCTGTGCGCCGAGGTCCGGAAATTGCCAAGGAGCAGCGCGTCGAGTTTGTCTCCGGAAATTACTTCAGCACCTTTGGCGTCGGGGCCTTCGCCGGGCGCGTATTCTCGGCGGCGGACGACACCCCGGGCGCCGCTCCGATTGCCGTGCTCAGCTATGCCGTTTGGCGGTCCGACTACGGCAGCGATCCCAAAGTCGTCGGCTCGACCTTCTATATGCAGACCCAGCCGGTCACGATCGCCGGTATTGCACCGCCGGGATTTTTCGGGGACCGTGTCGGCGACAATCCGCCTTCCCTGTGGCTCCCGCTGAATGCCGAGCCGCTGATCGATCAGAAGCGCAGCCTCCTGCATATTCCCGAGAGCAACTGGTTATATCTGATCGGCCGCTTAAAGCCGGGAACACCGGTGCTGCCGTTGCAGGCGAAGATCTCCAACAACCTGCGGCTGTGGCTCGCAACCCAGGATACCTACACGCACGACGGCGGCGCCTCCGAGATTCCGAAACAACACGTGGTGTTAACGCGGGCTGGCGCCGGCATTCAAGAATCTTCAGGAGCGAACGGGCAAGGGGCTGTACCTGCTCATGGTACTGTCGGCGCTGGTGCTGCTGGTGGCGTGCGCCAACATCGCTAACCTGTTATTGGCGCGCGGCACCACGCGGCGGGTTGAGACCTCGGTGCGCATGGCGCTGGGAGCGGCGCGCGCTCAGTTGATCCGGCAGATGCTCGCCGAGAGTGTGCTGTTAGCGTTGCTGGGAGGGGCAGTGGGATTGGCCGTGGCCTATGCGCGGCACGCGCATCCTGCTGTCGCTCGCTTTCCCTGACTCGCCGCATCTGCCCATCACCGCGAGCCCATCACTGCCGGTGCTGGCGTTCGCGCTGGCGGTTTCGATCGTCACTGGCATTGTGTTCGGCCTCGCGCCCGCCTGGATCACTTCGCATGCCGACCCGGCGGAGGCGCTGCGCGGCGTGAATCGCTCAACCCGCGACGGCTCGTCTCTGCCGCAGCGCTCGCTCATCGTTTTTCAGGCGGCCCTGTCGCTGGTGTTGCTGGGCGGCGCGGGTTTGCTGACTAGGACGCTGCGCAATCTCGAACATCAGAATTTTGGTATCGAGACCACGAACCGCTATGTGCTGCACCTCGATCCTGCCGGCGCAGGGTACACGCCGACAAATTACCCGCGCTCTACCAGGCGCTGGAGCAGCGCTTCAGCGCGCTGCCCGGCGTCAAGAACGTGGGCCTCGCGCTCTACAGCACGCTGGAGGGCAACAACTGGGGCGAAACCATTCGCGTCGAAGGACGCCCCGAGCCACGCCCCAGCGAAGATGCGAACGCCTCGTGGGACCGGGTCAGCCCGCACTTCTTTGAGACCGTGGGCCAGCCCATCATTCGCGGGCGTGGCTTCAGCGATGCGGACATCGCTCCGAACGCCCATCTGGTCGCCATCGTTAACCAGAACTTCGTGAAGAGATTTTTCCCCCGGGAAGATCCCATCGGGCGGCACTTTGGTGTCTTCGATCACAAGTACGCCGGCGCCTTCGAGATCGTCGGCGTAGTGGCCGACGCAAAATATCAAAGCCCGCAACGCGACATCCGGCCGATGTATTTTCGGCCGCTGCTTGAGCAAATGCCGGTTACCGAACCCAATGGGCTGATGGCGGAGAACTGGTCGCAGTACATCAACTCGATTACGTTGTACTTCCGAAGCAAGCCGCAGAATCCGGAGACGAACGTGCGGCACACCCTGGCCGAGATCGATCCGAATCTCACGGTAGTCGATTTCATGTCGCTGGACCAGCAGGTGAGCGAGGAACTAACGGAAGAAAGAGCGGTCGCGCGTTTGACGCTGTTGTTCGGATTGCTGGCCCTGGTGCTGGCGTCGGTGGGACTCTACGGCATCACTTCGTACGCGGTGGCGCGGCGCACCAGCGAGATTGGACTGCGCATGGCACTGGGCGCCGATCGCGGCAACATCGTCGGGCTCGTCCTGCGCGGCACGATGGTCCAGTTGCTGCTGGGGCTGGCTATTGGCATCCCCATTCTTTTGGCCGGCGGCCGTCTTGCGGCGAGCCAGCTCTTTCAGGTGCGCTTCTACGATCCGCTCAGCATCGGGCTGGCGGTCGCGGTGTTGTCGGCGGCGGCGGCGCTTGCGGGCTTCCTCCCCGCGCGGCGCGCCTCCGGCATCGATCCCATGCAGGCGTTGCGCATTGAATAGTAACGCGACTGTAATTCAGCAACTCGACCACCCACCACAGCGCCTCGCCGCCTCCAACCTTGTTCGCCGCAAACATCCTCTTCCTGGCGGTCTTCAATCTCTTCGACGCCGACCCCGCGTTCACACGAAGGGGGCATCGCACAAGGGGAAAACGCCGCGGCCGCGAGGCTTGAACGCATCGCCTGGACGGGTCTGATCATTCGGCTAGTACTGTTTGGCGTGAAGGGCCCTACCGTGTTCGGGGAGCACGTTGCAGACGAAATGTGGCAGAGCTTACGCGGGAGTGCAGGCGCTGAGCGTAACGAATGAGCATGATGGCAAGCGGTACACCGACGAACAAGCTCAGCCCGCACAGAATCGGCAGCTCCCTGCTCTCTATGAAGGCGTCGATGGCGGGAGAGCCGAAGGCCAACACTGAATTGCGATTCAACCCAACCGTGTTCGGCACTCCAAAGAAGACGATGTACGCCGCGAATGCCAGTAGGATGACGCAGCAGGCGGAGACGAGAAAAAACAAGTCGGCCAGAGTGCGTTTCATACCGCAACTGTATCGCGGTATGTGTTTGGAATCTATGGCCTTAAGGGCGATAAAGAGGCAACATCAAATGGCCATACGAACCTAGCTCGCACTTCCATCGTTAGTGGGGTGCCTCTCGATCCGGCAGCCCCACGTTTGGGTGATTCAGGGGCTTGTCTGTCACGAACAGACGGCTGCTGGCGAACTTTCGTGCGATGCCCTGGCGACTTTCCGGCCAATGGCCGGAATTAACTGCCGCGGCAAAGCGGCGGCTGCAACACCGTTTGTGATGCGCCGGTCGGAATAGCTTGTGAACTACTTCCGTCCCGCCGGCCCTTTCGGCTGTGAAGCAGGAGCGGCCTCGGCATTCGCGGCAGCAGCCTGCGCTTTATCTGCTGCTGACGCCAGCCCCAGCGCCTTTCGCACCTCAGCCTCCAGCTTCGCCGTGATGTCCTTGTTGTCCTTTAAGAACTGCTTGGCGTTCTCGCGCCCCTGGCCGATGCGCTCGCCCTTGTAGCTGAACCACGAGCCCGACTTCTCCAGCAGGTTGGCGTTCACCGCGAGATCGATCAGGTCGCCCTCCTTCGAGATGCCCTCGCCGTACATCATGTCGAACTCAGCCTCGCGGAACGGCGCAGCCGTCTTGTTCTTCACGATCTTCACCCGCGTGCGCGAGCCCACCACCTGGTCACCGTCCTTGATGGCCGCAATGCGCCGGATGTCAATTCGGACCGAGGAGTAGAACTTCAGCGCGCGGCCGCCGGTCGTGGTCTCGGGATTGCCAAACATCACGCCGATCTTCTCGCGGATCTGGTTGATGAACACCAGGCAGGTATTCGATTTCGCGACAATGCCGGTCAGCTTGCGCAGCGCTTGCGACATCAGGCGCGCTTGCAGGCCGACGTGGCTGTCGCCCATCTCGCCGTCGAGTTCGGCCTTGGGAACCAGGGCGGCGACCGAGTCCACCACCAGCACGTCGATGGCGCCCGAACGCACCAGCGCCTCGGCGATCTCCAGCGCCTGCTCGCCGTAGTCGGGCTGCGAGACCAGCAGGTTGTCGACATCGACGCCCAGCTTGGCGGCATAAATAGGATCGAGCGCGTGTTCGGCGTCGACGAACGCCGCCATGCCGCCCTGCAGTTGCGCCTGCGCGATCACTCCCAGCGCAATGGTGGTCTTGCCGGAAGACTCCGGGCCGAAGACCTCCACCACGCGCCCGCGCGGGAAGCCGCCGACCCCGAGCGCGGCGTCAAACGAAATTGCTCCGGTGGAGATGACGGAGATGGGCACGACCGCGCCCTTGCTCCCCAGCTTCATGATGGAGCCTTTGCCGAACTGCTTTTCGATTTGCGATAGCGCCAGGTCGATGGCCCGGCCTTTTTCCGTTTTCTCGTCCGCCATGAATGCCGCTCCTTGGCTGCCCCGGCGAGAGTACTGCCGGGAGGCAAGTTGAAGTGATTGCGATGGGGTCAGTAAGGCAGGCGCCGCGCACTGGGCGATTCGCGTGGAAACTGCTTGAATCCTGACTCTTCATTATTACACGCGATTATGCCCGAAAAGCGAACAAATAGCGAACATGGAGGAAACTAAAGTAGCAATACCTTCGTGTCTCACAAGGACCTGTGACCTCGATTACAGATACTCGGGTAACACCGCCCGGAACGCGGGGCCGAGAAAACACCGGCGAAGTGATTCACCCTGGGTTATTACTTGTCCGGTAAACGGAAGGAACTGACGGCCCGGTCATGAGCAGAATGAAAACGGCAGCGATGCCCGCCCGACGGACCACGATAGAACTCCCACGCTGTCGTGAGGCCATCATGGCAGCTCCGCCCTTCGCCAACCGGTTATGGAGTGATCTCCCATACGGTGCCGCAGCCAATGGGACAGTCGTTCAAGTCTCCACCCCTCGATGCAGTGCCGTAGATATTGCCGCTCGCATCCAGAATCAGCGGACCATAGGGCTCACCGCCGTCAGGCCCTCCGGTGAAGTCGTGTAGCGATGTGTACGTCCAGCCAGCGCCTGAGGGGCTCAGTTTGAAAATGGTGCCTTCGTTGTAGGTTCCGCCGCCGATAGTGGCGCCGTACAAGTTCCCGCTGGCATCCATTACGAGGCCGCTCTCGGGGCCTGCCCCAGAGCCAGGCAAGTCGAAGGTTGTGGCGAACGTCCAGTTGCCATTGGACGGAGTCAGTTGAAAGATGGTTCCGGCGGCAGAGTTTGCAGGTCCACCAGAGGTTGTGCCATAGAGATTGCCGGCCGTATCGAAGATCAGGTTCCCGATAGGAAACTCTCCATCACTAGCGTACAGAAATGAGTGGAGAACCTGTTCCGTCCAGCCATTGCCCGATGGCGAAAGTTTGTACGCCGTTCCGAAACCGCCGCTCCCGCCGCCGGACGTCACTCCATACATGTTGCCGGCCCGGTCGAAGACGACTGTTCCCCACGGGAGCCCTCCGTCGTCGAGGGTAAATTGGTGCAGCACGCTTTCGGTCCACTCGCCCTGAAATGGCGAGAGCTCAAAGACGACTCCACATGCCCCTTCGACGCAATCGCTGCCGGGGGCGCCGTAGAAGGTCGTCCCATACAGGTTGCCGGCCTGATCAAATGTGACCTCTGCCGCCGGATTGTTCCCGCTGGTAGTGCTGTTGAAGCTATACAGCACAGTCTCCGTCCAGGGACAGGAAATCGAACCACAGAAAGTTGCCGGAGGTCGCAGTCGAAAGACTACTCCACAGGGTGAGTGGAATCCGCAGGTCTGGTTTCCGCCGGCGTAGGTTGTCCCGTAAAGGCTGCCATCGGGGCCTATGGTCACCCTGGCGTCGGGCTCTCCGCCGTCGCTGCCGCCGGAAAATTTATAAAGCGGCGCAAAAATCCATCCTGAGCCTCGGGCGCTCAGGCGGAAGACGGTTCCGTTGTTGCCATTTCCGCCATCAAAGGTCGTGCCGTAGAGATTTCCCGCCCGATCCATCACCAGTCCAGCAACTGGCGCACGGCCATCCGGCCCATCGAAGGTATGCAGGACGGTAAAGGTCTGTGCCTTTGCGGCTGGAGCGAATGCGAGAAGTACCGCCAAGCTGGCCAGTGAGACCAGGGCCGCCAGCTTTGCACGTAAGTTGATCACCAAAATCGAAGCTGCGATCTGTTGCCGGGTCATTTCGGTTCCCCTTTGCGGCTCGTTAGGCGCGAGGATAGCACTCGCTATCGGCGGAGCTAACTTAATTTTGCATTACGGTGCAATGAGCTGACAGGAAGAGACTTAGCTTCGTTGTTTGAAGATGATTGATTCGCGTCGGCTTGGCAATAGCGTGAGATACTCCAGCCGGCCGATCACCCGCTCCACCAAGAACGGCGCGTCACTTCTGCTGCGGCAAGCTGTACTCGAAATCGTACGAGTGCTTCCCGTCGGCGATGGTGATGCTGAGCTGGCCGGCAAGCCCTGCGAGCTCGCCCGTGCCCGAGTCGGGCACAACGGTGATACTGAGGTGCTGCACGCCGCGCTCCAGCGTTCCGCTGTGCTGCAGGATGAACGTACCCTTGCGGCCGTCCAGCGTGCCGGTGAACTGCTCCAGCGCGACGTAACCGCCCGACGAGCCCTTCTTGCCGCTGCCGGTGGCCAGCATCTCGCCGGTGCCGGCGCCCTCCAGGCCGCCATGGTACTGCTTGTCGATGGACATCCTGCCCAGCGGCGGGTTGGAAGTTTGCGGCGACAGCTTAACTTCAAATGTTCCGGTCGCGTGGTGCATGGCCGTTGCGCTTTGGCCTGTAAGATGGAGCGCGCTGGTCGAGAGAAACGCAGCCACTATAAAAATCACTGGAATAGCGAACCTTCTCATCAATCCCTCGCATGCCCGTATTCGGGAGAATCACACTGAATATAGTCCGCCTCGAACGCGATGTGACACGGAAACTAATCAGCAGTAGGAGAAGAACGCATCGCGATTGGCCGGAGAATGACGTCCCTACGGACGCGACCCACACATGCGCAACACCTCCTCCGGCGTGCGGCCCAGTTGCCGCAGCGCGCGCAGGCTTAGCGCGGCGTGGCGCTTGGCCAGGCGAACGCCATTCTCGTCGCGGACCAGATCGCAGTGGTAGTACGCAGGCACCGGCAATTCGAGCGCACGAATCAGCAGCAGTTGCCGCGCTGTAGACTTCAGCAGATCGGCGCCGCGCACCACCTCGGTGATCTGCATCGCGGCATCGTCGGCAACGACGGCGAGCTGATACGCGGGCACATCGTCGCGCCGCCACACGAGGAAGTCGCCGAAGTCGCGGCCGGCGACAAACGATTGCGCGCCCTGACGCAGATCGTCGAACTCGACCGGCTCGCCATCGGGGACCAGGAACCGCCAGTTCACGCCTGCGGGAGCGCCGTGTTCGCACGCCTCGCGGAGTTTGTGGCGACACCGGCCGGGATACAACGGCTCGTCGTCGCTCTCGTTGGGGGCCGCCGCCGATAATGCCAGGTCCTTCCGCGAACAAGAGCAAGGGTAGATGTATCCGCCGTCGCGCAGCTTGCGCCATGTCTCCCGATACAGTTCGCGCCGCCGGCTCTGTTCGTAGGGCGCAAACGGACCGCCGACGTCCGGCCCCTCCTGCCAGCGGATGCCCAGCCAACGCAGGTCCTCCAGCATCGCCAGCGCGAACTCCGGCTTCGAGCGTTGCGGATCAAGGTCTTCGTTGCGGAACATCAGCGTCCCGCGGTTGGCAAGCGCGCGCTGATGCGCGATCCAGAAGGTGCAGGCGTGACCTACGTGCAGCAGGCCAGTCGGCGAAGGCGCAATCCGCCCGCGGTACGGCAGGTGCTGCATAGTGGACACGACGCGCATGAGGAAATTGTAGCGGGACGTGCGGAAGGCATGCTTCCTTCTACATGCCTTCGTGAACGGACCTGGGTGTAAAGTATGTGCCCGGTCCAATTCGTAGAGTATTTGCCCGGTCTGTACCTTGTAACAGGGCACGAGTTTACTCGTACCAATTAGCGCGCCCCGTTCTCTTCTTTGTCATCCCGAGCGGAGCCGAGGGATCTGCGGTTCGCGCGCGCGGGATGGCGGTTCGGGCAAACCGCAGATTCCTCGTCGGCCTGAAAGGCCTCCTCGGAATGACAAATCAACACAAGCCGCCCTTCGGCACGACTAAAGGTCGTGCCCTGTTACCAAGCCCGTCAAGGAACGGACCTCCCTCCCGCCGGGACCTCGAATCTGCTCTAATATGTCCCCATGGAAGACTGCCTCTTTTGCAAGATCATCGCCGGGAAGATTCCCTCGAAGAAGGTCTACGAGGACGACAAGGTGTACGTCTTCGAAGACATCAATCCCAAGGCGCCGACGCACGTGCTCATCATCCCCAAGCAGCACATTGTGGGGCTCGATAAGGCGAGCGCGGAAGATGCCGAGATTATCGGCTACTGCCATCTGATCGCGGCCAAGCTCGGACGTGAGCGCGGCATCGAAGATGGATACCGTACCGTGTACAACGTCGGCCCGCGCTCGGGACAGTCGGTGTTCCACCTGCACCTGCACCTGCTCGGCGGGCGCGACATGACCTGGCCGCCGGGTTAGCATGCCAGTGGGTTACATCGTCAACAACCCAGTTCCTTAGGCTCACACAGGAATGTGGCCGCCATCGCGCTCGGCATCGCCACATTTTTGTCCCAGACATTTTTGAACCCCACTGGAGGCCGAGTGCTCTATTCATAGGTAACGCTGAACGCAATTCATCTGCAGGAGAACGAAGATCATGCCCCTGACTACGGACGAAAAATGTTGTCCCTTAGCCGTGACCTGATTGAAGGCTTCGACAAAGCGGATGGAGGATTCATCCCGGCTTCCGTCCTGCTCACGCCAAAGGTATTCTGCTTGCCGGTACCTTCACGCCATCATCCGAGGCCGGCTCATTACGCGCGCGCCACACTTTCAGCGAGCTTCGACGCCGATCACCGTCCGCTTCTCGGACTTCGCAGGAATTCCCACCGTCGCCGACAACGATCCGCAACACGCCAGCCCGCGCGGTTTCGCCGTCCGCTTCCACCTCGCCGAGCAATTCATACCGACATCGTCGCCCATTCGGTTGACAGCTTCCCCACTCGCACGGCGGAAGAGTTTCTGGAGTTCCTCAACGCATTGCTTGCGACTGATCCCGCCGGACCTCACCCCAATGCTATCGAGCAGTATCTGGGCTCACATCCGGCGGCGCTGGCGTTTGTGCAGATTCCTAAGCCGATCCCGGCCAGCTTTGCGCGAGAGTCGTTCTTCGCCGTATCTGCATTCAAGTTCACAAATGCGCAGGGCGTGAGCCGCTTCGGCCGCTATCGGGTGCTTCCCGTGGCCGGCAACGAATATCTGGACGAGGCGGGCGCTGCCAGCACAGACGCCAAACTTCCTCTTCGACGAGATTGAGCAGCGGATCGCGAAGGAGCCGGTTGGGTTTCGCATCGTGGTGCAATTGGCGGAGGATGGCGACACGGTTGACGATGCCACTGTCCGCTGGCCGGAGGATCGTCCACTGATCCGTTCGGCGAAATCAGCTTGACGGGGATCACGCCGGACAATGCCGGGAGCAGCAGCAAATCATCTTCGATCCCATTCCGCGGGTGGAGGGCATCGAGGCCTCGGCGGATCCGCTGTTCGAGCCGCGCGCAAATATCTACTTAATGGCGGGAAGACGGCGCAGAGCAGCAGGCAAGCAGCAGGCCGTCGCAAGCTAGAAGAGAGCCCGAGGCGTCCCACTGAATCGAGGACCTCGACCGAGTGGGGCGCCCGCTCAGCTACAATATTGGTCAAGAGCTAGGCTTTCGGTCACCGCTTTGCTTGCCGTCTCAATCTCCGCATCGGCGATCCGAAGGGCAGCGATTGCGGTGATTTCAATCTTCGGTGCGCTGCTGGCCGGCCTTCTGTCGTTCTATGCCGTGTTCCCCTGGATGACCGGGCGGACGGGCTTCGACTTCGCTCGCCGCTTCGCGGCTTCGGCAGCCATGAGCTTGCTGGCCGTTGCCTGCTTCTTCACGGTGGTGCAGCTCATCCGCGGCAAGAAGTGGGCCTGGTGGAGCGCGCAGGTGCTGGCCGCGATGAGTCTGGGGTTCGGGCTGCTCTGCCTCTGGTACGCTTTCTTCCCCACCAACGATTTCGAGCGCTCCGAGGCGGCCTTCCTGCTGCTGGCCGGGTTCGTCTTCAGCATACCGTCGATCATCACGGGCACGCTGCTGAATGTTCCGCCCGTGCGCCGCAGATTTCTGGGTTAGCCGCAGCTTGTCGCACACCGTTCTATCCACTATCCACTATCCACTATCCACTGAGTGTAACGTAGTACTCCATGGGCCGCATCCACGTTCTCTCCGAAAATGTAGCCAACAAGATCGCCGCCGGCGAGGTGGTGGAGCGCCCGGCCTCGGTGGTCAAGGAGCTGCTGGAGAACGCGCTGGATGCGGGCGCGCGGCGCATCCGTGTGAACATCGAAGCCGGCGGCAAGAAGCTCATCCAGGTCACCGATGACGGTTGCGGCATGGTGCGCGACGACGCCATGCTGGCCTTCGAGCGCCACGCCACCTCGAAGATCCGCAATGCCGACGACCTGCTGACCATCGCGACCCTCGGCTTTCGCGGCGAGGCGCTGCCGTCGATCGCCTCCGTCAGCCGCCTGCGCCTGGAGACCCACGCGCCGGAAGACGCCGCCGGAACGGTCGATCGAGATCGCCGGCGGGAAAATCCTGACCGTCGAAGAAGCCGGCCTGCCGCTCGGCACCTGCATCACTGTCCGCGATCTTTTCTTCAACATTCCCGCGCGGCGCAAATTCCTGAAGGCCGAATCGACCGAGCTCTCGCACATCGCGTCGCTGGTGACGCATTACGCGCTGGCGCATCCCGAGATGCATTGGGAGCTGCACTCCGCGACCAACGCCATGCTGGTCGCGCCGCCGGTGGGCGACCACTCGCAGCGCATCTATCAGGTCTTCGGCAAGCGAGACGCTCGATCAGCTGATTCCGCTCAGCGCGCTGCTGCCGCTGGAGCGCACGGCCTGCCGCAGCCTCCGCCGTGGCGCCGCAGCGAAATCGAAGAGACCGGAAGAGCCGGTGAAGGGCGAGCTCAAGCTGCACGGCTTCGTCTCGCGGCCGGAGATTCAGAAGCTCAATCGCAACTCGATCTTCATCTTCGTCAACGGCCGCCTGATTCGCGATCGCCTGGTGCAGCACGCGCTCACCGAGGCCTATCGCAACATCATTCCGCCGACGGTTTATCCCGTCGTGCTGCTCTTCCTGGAGATGCCGGCGACCGAGGTCGACGTCAACGTGCATCCGTCGAAGACCGAGGTGCGCTTCCGCCAGTCTTCGCTGCTGCACGATTTCATTCGCGACTCGGTGCGCGCTGCGCTGATGAAGTCGCGCCCTGTGCCGTCGTTCACGACCGAGATGCGCGCGCAGCCCACAGCGTCGCCGTCGCTGACGCCGGGCGCGTACGATTTTGCCTCCAGCGAATTGCACGTGACCGAAGCCGACGCGGCATTCGCACTGCGCGCGCAAGAGCCGCCGCCATTCACGGCGCCGCTGCAATTCGAAGGCAGCGGATTCGCCGTCGAGGCCAACGCCGCGGTTCCTGTCGCGCGCTTCGGCCCGCAGACCTTCGGCGGCCCCGCGACGCTCCGGCACTCGCGCCCAGCGGCAATGGCTGCTCGCCGGAGGTCGCGGAAGACGATGCGCCCGTCAGGCCTCGAATCGCTCGCGACGCTCAAGCCGGTCGGCCAGATTCGCGACTCGTTCATCCTCGCGGTCAATCCGCAGGGGCTGTGGATCATCGATCAGCACGTGGCGCACGAGCGCGTTCTGTTCGAGAAAATCTGCAAGCAGCGCCTGGCCGAATCGCCCGAGCGGCAGCAGCTGCTGATGCCGCTCATCGTCGAGCTCACGCCCGGCCAGATGGCGGTCTTCGCCGAGATTTCCGACGAGCTAAATCGCAACGGCTTCGAAGTCGAGCCCTTCGGCTCCGCGCACCATCGCGGTGAAAACTACCGCTGCGGGTATCGAGGCGGCGAGGTCGAGCACCTGCTGCACGAAATCCTCGAGCAGTTCGAGCGCGAGGAGCAGTCGCTGAACCTCGACGCGCATTCGCACCCGCATCGCCGCCAGCATCGCCTGCCACGCCGCCATCAAGATCAACATGCCGCTGGAGCAGAACAAAATGGAGTGGCTGCTGCGCGAGCTGGCGAAAACCGACTGCCCCATGAGCTGTCCGCACGGCCGCCCCGTGGTTCTGCGATATTCTGTTAAGGACATTCAGAAGGCGTTCAAGCGGATCTAGTTGTCAGCAAGCTGGCGTTAGAAACATCCGCCGATAGCTGATGGCTCACGGCTGATAGCTGATTTCCGGCCCGCTTCTTTATGCACGAACAACAACTCCAGGAACTTCGCCGCGAGAAATGGCGGCTGAACGGGCGGCCGGTCCGCACGCTCGAGGACGCGCGCGAGTTCATCGACTCGGTCGGCTTCTGCTTGCTGTATCCGCAGCGGCCCGCCGTGCTGGCTCCTACGTTTGTCGGCGCATACAAGGGCAGCGACGAGAAGCTGCCCATCACGCAAATGGCCTTTGCCGACCCCGACGCCACGAAGCGAAGGAGCTGATGGTCCGCCTGCTGCGCGAGAAGTCGGCGTACGAGGCCAACGTTTTTCCCGACAACAATTTCATCGTCTCGGCTGCGGTGTTTCCTTACTTCTACGGACTGGTAGGCGACCGCAATCAGCAAACAGCCGCCCAAGGCGGACCACGCTCGGGCTATTCGCCGCTCGCCGTGCACGCCTTCCAGCTTATCCAGAAAGAAGGACCGATTTCCAAGCATCGCCTGCGCGAGCTGTTGGGCGGCGACATCTCCGAAGCTGCGCTGGATCGCGCGCTCGACGAGCTCTGGGCCCAGTTGCGCATCACCCGCGTCGACTACAAGCCCGACGAAGGCGTCTTCTGGGACGTGCTGTTCCGCTGGTCGCCGGAGGCGGTGAAAGAAGGATCGCACGTTTCCGTCGCGGGGTCACTGACCGCGCTGGTTTCGAAGTATCTCGACTGCGTGCTGGCGGTGCCGCAGGACGAGGTGGAGCAATTCTTCTCCCACCTCATCGGACGTGCGCGCGTGCGCGAGGCGATCAACGCCCTGCAAGCGGCGCGCGAACTCAGCTTCGTCCACGTCGGCGGGCGCGTGATGCTGCACTCCGCTTCGCTTCCGGTCCCGCCGCCGCCCGAGTTCAAGCCCAAGCCCGAAGTTCCAGCCGCTCCCTCCCCGGCCGGGCATGCCGCTGGTAGAAAGGCGGCGCCCTGCGTCCAACCGCGCGCGACCGCACCGGCCCGGACTCCCACGTCAAGTCTCCGCGACCGGATGCCGGGAAGGAATGAACGCGACGCGCAAGCTGGTCATCGCCATCGATGGTCCCGCCGGATCGGGCAAGAGCACGATCGCCGCGCGCCTGGCCAGCAAGCTCGGCTACATCAATCTGGAAAGCGGCGCGATGTATCGCGCGCTGGGTCTGAAGGCGATGGAGCAGCACGTGCCGCTCGACGACGCCGAGGCACTGCGCCAACTGGCCGAGAGCACGGTGGTGCTGCTGGAGCCGTCACGGCGACGGCAATCGCGTGCTGCTGGATGGCCGCGATGTCTCGCAGCGCATTCGCGAGCCGGACGTGACGCTGGCCGCCTCGCGCGTTTCGGTGCATCCGCCGGTGCGCCAGATGATGGTCGCGCGCCAGCGCGAGATGGGCGCCAACGGCGGCGTAGTCATGGAAGGGCGCGACATCGGCACTGCGGTCTTTCCTAACGCCGAGGTGAAGATCTTTCTCGATGCCGATCCCGCCGTCCGCGCCGAACGCCGCGTTCTCCAGAAGGGACTGCAATCGCCCGACGAAGCGCAGCGTGTCCAGGCCGAGATCGCGGCCCGCGACCAGCGCGACCGCACCCGTGTCGCCTCGCCGCTGGTGCCCGCGGCCGATGCCGTCGTCCTCGACACCACATGCATGAGCATCGACCAGGTAGTGGACGCGGTATACAAGATCGCGCGCGACAAACTGCGATCGGGCGGTCATTAATTATGTGGAGCAAAGAAGGTGGAGGGTCTTTTGACAGTGGCCCGCAAAACCGTCTTCTCAGCGCGGCTTCATCAGACTCCGAGAACCGCGCTGAGAAGATATCTCCGGATGGTGACTTGCCAGCACCATCCACATGGCTCGCTTTGTAGAATATCGTTGCACCTATCCTGCCACTCGCTTCCACCAGGTACCGCGTGTCCCTCCATTTGTAACCTATGCCCGGCACAGCAGATAGAAACGGCCGGCTCCAGGTCAACAACGCTCAGGCTATCCAAAAGACGAAGTAGACTATCCGAAGCGTTAGTCTCGAACGTTCCCAAGACGCTCTGCGGCGTAGTGTCTGCCCATCACTGCAGCTTATCCATAGGCATGCTGACGGATGTTTCCCGGCTAGCTCTGTCGCATCTATCGCCGCGAACAAACGGCAGCCCAATTGCTTACAATTCCTTTCAATTTGAGCGAAATTAAACAGCAATTAACTTGGCAGCGAAGTAAGACGTTGCTACACTTCGCAGCCAGCTTCAACAACTGAATTGGCCAGGAGGTAACATGGCATTCCAGAGCGGAAGCAAGGGCGCCTTTACGGTCAAGGCCTACATTGGCGATTACAAAACTCTTCTGGCCTTCAATTTCACCGACCAGTCTGCGGCCAAGGATCTTGCCGGTTTTACCATCCAATGCCAGCCGCCGGGCAAGCCGGCTGATTATCTATGGAACGAGCTGCAGTTTCAGGATACTTCCGTTCACGCGAAGGTAACCGGGGAACCGCCGCAATCGACCGCCAATGCGCCCATACAGAAATATCGCTGGGTGCACGTCACAGGACAGTTCCATCAGGGCCTGGATCCGGCCACCGGCAGCTACACCTACACCGTCACGCCGCGCTACTTCGACGCCAACCAGCACATGAAGCCGCTGGATGCTTCGCTGAGTGCGAAGGTCGCGGTCGCGGTGGGGCCGTTCCAGAAGGCTTCGCTGGCCCTTGGCTTCACCCGCGGCTACATGCAGTCGGAGGCGTTCGTCCATCACTTTGGCAAGACCACGCGCCTGGTGCCCGCGAACCGGGACCTTCAGTTTTCCACCTTGGCGCAGGCCGGCTCGAACAACGGCCAGAACTTCACTTATGCCGAAATTTATGAGTGGATGGGCGCCAGCGCGCGACAGCAGGTGTTTGACATCCTCAACCAGGTGCTGAACGACGGCTCCCTCCATCTCGACGTCTTTGCGTATGACCTGGACGAGCCCGATGTCGCCGGCGACTTCCTGAAGCTCGCGGCCGAGGGGCGCATTCGCATCATCCTCGACAGCGCCCAGCTCCACGTGACCCATGTCGACTCCAAGACCAAGAAGACCGTCACTCCCATGGAGGACACCTTCACGGCCGCGTTCCAGAAGCAGAAAACGGGTAATGCCGCCATCGTGCGCGGCTGCTTCGATCGCTACTCGCACGACAAGATTCTTATCGTGTCGAAGAACGGGACGCCGGTGAAGGTGCTGACCGGTTCGACCAACTTCTCGGTCAACGGACTCTACGTCAACGCCAACCACGTGCTGGTGTTCAACGATCCGCAAGTTGCCGCCGAGTACGCCAAGGTCTTCGACAAGAGCTGGCAAATCCTCGGCAAGTACCCCAAAGTCAGCAAAGCTGCGGCGAACGAGTTCAGCGCCTCGCCCCTGGCCAGCCAACCATACACCGGTCCGGCGTCTGCTCCGAAGATGAGCATCAACTTTTCGCCGCACACTCCCGCGGACGCGAGCAAGATACTGGGCGGCATCGTCAATCGGGTCAACCAGGAAGCCTCCGCCGGCAATGGCAGCGTGCTCTTCGCCGTCATGCAGCTTACCGGCAGCGACACACCCGTCTACAACGCGCTGAACGCGGTCCACGGCAATACGAAGCTGTACAGCTACGGCATTTCGGACGCACCGCAGGGCACGTTTTTGTATTCCGCCGGCTCTGCGGACGGCGTCTTGGTGACCGGCAAGCCCGGCCAAACCACGCTGCCCACGCCTTTCGACCAGGTGCCCGTTCCCCCCGGCCACGAGATCCACGACAAGTTCGTGGTTTGCGGCATCAACGGCAAGGACCCGGTAGTCTGGTGCGGCTCGTCCAACCTGGCCAGCGGCGGCGAAGCGGCTAACGGCGATAACCTGCTCGAGATCCACGACGCCGATGTGGCCACCGCCTTCGCCATCGAGGCGCTTCTGCTGGTCGATCACTACGCGTTTCTCGACCGCTTCGCGACGGCCAAGAAGCAGTCGGCAAAGAGTTTCGCTGCGAAGAAAGCGCCGGCCAAGGCTGCAGCAAAAGGAGCAGCCGCGAAAGTCGCAAACGCAAAGGTCGAGACCGCGGCAAAGAGCTCCGCGAAGAAGCCAGCAGCGAAGAAGGCCGCAAGCAAGGCTCCCGCGAAGAAAGCCGCGAAACCCAGGATAGCGACGAAAAAAGCAGTCGCGAAGAAGAAGACCGCCGCAAAACATCCTGCCAAGAGCCTCGCTGCTGGGGCCGGGCGATCGCGTTAATCGCATTGACAGGGCGGGGAGCACGCCAGCCGATCGCTCTCGCCGGGAAAGGTTGCAGATATGAAGAAAACGACGAAGAAAGCAACTGCTGCTCGCAGCAAGAGCTCCAGCGTGCCCCAAAACGAGGCAAGCGCGGCGCCCGCGCAGTCGAGTGGGCCGTCCGCAACCAAGCCCCTGGTCACCGCCCAGCCACAATCCAAACAACAGGCCGCGGTGCAAAGCAGAATGTTTCTCCACACCGACGACTCCTGGTCGCAGCCGTACTTCAATAACAGCGACCTGCATTGCATGGAGCGGAAGTTGTTTGGGTGAGAGCGCCATCGAGTTGTTTAGTCGGGCTCCAGCGGAGTGAGGCCCATACGCTCGAAGTCTTCCGGGGTAAGGCCAGATTCGGCGAACACCTCCTCGTTCGGAATGCCCTCATGCGTCTTAACCCGCTCCTTGGGAACTCTATCCTCGGAGCCCTCACGCTCTTATTTCACCACCGCTGGTTCTGCCACGCGGCGCGCCACCTTGAACATCAGCTTGTGCTGCTTCTTGTCCACGTCCACGATGACGTGGTCGCCGTGCAGCACCTCGCCGTCGAGGATCTTCATCGCCAGCGGGTCCTGGATCAGGCGCTGGATGGCCCGCTTCAGCGGACGCGCGCCGTAGTTCGGATCGTAGCCTTCGGTGAAGACCAGCTCCTTGGCCGCCGGCGTCAGCTCCAGCGAAATCTTGCGCTCCGCCAGCAGCTTCCGCAGGTCTTCCAGCCGCAGATCGACGATCTTCGTCAACTGCTCCTTGCCCAGCGGATTGAAGATGATGATGTCGTCCACGCGGTTCAGGAACTCGGGCTTGAAGTGCGCCCGCAGCGCCTCCATCACCTGCTCGTGCGCCTCGGCAAGCGCTCCGGCGTAGCGTCAGGTCTTGCAGATACGCTCGAGCCGATGTTCGAGGTCATGATGAGGATCGTGTTCTTGAAATCCACGATCGCGGCCCTTGCCGTCGGTCAGCCGGCCGTCGTCCATGATCTGCAGGAAGACGTTGAAGACATCGGGATGCGCCTTCTCGATTTCGTCGAACAGCACCACCGAGTACGGACGCCGGCGCACGGCCTCGGTCAACTGCCCGCCCTCTTCGTAGCCCACGTATCCCGGAGGCGCGCCGATCAGCCGCGACACCGAATGCTTCTCCCTGTACTCCGACATGTCGATGCGAATCATGGCGTGCTCGTCGTCGAAGAGGAACTCCGCCAGCGCCCGCGCCAGCTCGGTCTTGCCGACGCCGGTCGGGCCCAGGAAGATGAACGAGCCGATCGGACGCCGCGGATCGCTGAGCCCGGCGCGCGAGCGGCGAATCGCATTCGACACGCGCTCGATCGCTTCGTCCTGGCCAACCACCCGCTGCCGCAGGCGATCTTCCATCGTGACCAGCTTCTTCACTTCGCCCTCCAGCATCTTCGACACCGGAATGCCGGTCCACTTGCTGACGATTTTGGCGACGTCTTCTTCGTCGACCTCTTCCTTCAGCATGCGCGACTGCTTGCTGTCCATCATCGCGCTCAGCTTCTTGACTTCGGTTTCGAGCTGCGGAATCTCGCCATACTGGATTTGCGCGGCGCGCTCGTAGTCGCCCTTGCGCGTGGCTTCCTGCTGCTCGACCTTCAGCCGCTCGATGCGCTCCTTCAGCTCGCGCACCTTCGGCGATGGCTTCTTTCTCCTGCTTCCAGCGCGCCTTCAGCGCGTTGGCGTTCTCGCGAATCTGCGCCAGCTCTTTCTCGAGCACGGCGAGCCGCTCGCGCGAGTTCGGATCGTCTTCGCGCTTCAGCGCCTGCCGCTCGATTTCGAGCTGCGTGGCGCGGCGCTCAAGCTGGTCGATCTCCGTCGGCATCGAGTCGATCTGGATGCGCAGCGAGGCCGCGGCCTCATCGATCAGGTCGATCGCCTTGTCCGGCAGGAAGCGGTCGGTGATGTAGCGATGCGACAGCGTCGCCGCCGCGACAATCGCCGAATCCTTGATGCGCACGCCGTGATGCACCTCGTACTTCTCGCGCAGGCCGCGCAGGATCGCGATCGTGTCCTCCACCGTCGGCTCGCCGACGATAGACGGTCTGGAAGCGCCGCTCAAGTGCCGCGTCCTTCTCGATGTACTTGCGGTATTCGTTCAGCGTGGTCGCGCCGATGGCGCGCAGCTCGCCGCGCGCCAGCGCCGGCTTCAGCATGTTGGAGGCGTCAATGGCGCCCTCGGCCGCGCCCGCGCCGACCAGCGTGTGCAGCTCGTCGATGAAGAGAATGATCTGCCCCTGCGACTGCTCGATTTCCTTCAGCACCGCCTTCAGGCGGTCTTCAAATTCGCCGCGATACTTCGCGCCCGCCAGCATCGCGCCCAGGTCGAGCGAGACCACGCGCTTGTTCTTCAACTGCTCGGGCACGTCGCCGGAGACGATGCGCTGCGCCAGGCCTTCGACGATGGCGGTCTTGCCCACGCCGGGCTCGCCGATCAGCACCGGATTGTTCTTGGTGCGGCGCGACAGCACCTGCACCACGCGACGCACTTCTTCGTCGCGGCCGATCACGGGATCGAGCTTGCCCTGCCGCGCCAGCTCGGTCAGGTCTTTCGCGTAGCGCTCCAGCGCCTGATATTTGGCTTCGGGATTCTGGTCGGTGACCTTCTGATTGCCGCGCACAGCGGTCAGCGCGCGCAGAATGTTGTCGTAGGTCGCGCCGCATGCGCGTCAGGATCTCCTGCGCCGCATCGCGCTTCAGCTTGGTCATCGCCAGCAGCAGGTGCTCGGTGGAGACGTACTCGTCCTTGAAGTTCGCCGCCTCCTTGAAGGCGTCCTCCAGCAGCTTCGAGCTGGCATCGGACAGATGCGCCTGGGTGGCGCCGCTGCCCGACACTTTGGGCAGCTTGCCGATCTCGCGCATGGCCTCGGCCTGAAGCGCGGGCAGAGGCACGCCTACGCGCTCCAGCACGGCGCAACGATGCCTTCGCGGTCTTCGATCAGTGCGGCCAGAACGTGTACCGGCTGCAGCTCGGGATTGCCGTGCTCGCTGGCGAGATCGTTCGCCCGCTGCATGGCCTCCTGCGCCTTAACGGTTAATTTGTCCCAACGAATGGCCATGGTAGTACTCCAAACAGTTGTCGCTTCCAACAACCGACAACTTCTCAGAGGATTGAGGTCGGTGCCCCAGGTCGGCGTTTTTCCAGACCTGGGCGGCGCATCAACCGGAACCCAGGTCTCGAACTGCGCGAGACCTAGGGCACCCCTCATCAATGTAACTCGGAACTGGCTGAGAATCTCAATACTGCTTTCGCCCCTTCGGGGAGCTCCTTCCGGTAAACAAAAGGGAGGCAAGTTTACGCCTCCCTTGAACTCCCCAGTTCGTCTCCCATCAGGAAGCTCTCCCGAAGAGCGAAACTTGTTGCCGGGCTGAAGCCCGGCTTACGGTAGAATCACCGGCCTTGACGCGGGCCTGAAGGCCCGCTCCACCAAGCTTCGGCGATCGATCAGGCCACTTGGCCCTTCGCGGCCGAAGTGGTAGCGGACTCGGGCTTCTTGCCCTCCACCGCCTTCTGCCCGATGTTGACCTTGATCTGCTTGGGCTTCGCCTCGGCGCGCTTGGCCAGGCGAATCTTCAGCACGCCGTTTTCGTAGTCGGCGTGAATGTTCTCGGTGTCGACGGTGTTCGGCAGCGTGAAGGAGCGGCTGAAGCTGCCATAACGGCGCTCCACGCGATGGAAGTTCTCTTCCTTCTCTTCCTTCTCGAACTTACGCTCGCCGCTGACGGTGAGAACGTTGTTTTCGACCTTGATGTCGAGGTCCTTCTCGTCGATGCCAGGCGCTTCCAGCTTCAACTGGATACCGTGCTCGTCTTCGTAGATATCGACCGGCGGCACAAACGCCCCGGTGGTCAACTGCTCCTCGCGCCGCGCCGTACTGATCTTCGAACAGGCGGTTCATACGGCTCTGCAACGCCGCGAGGTCACGGAAGGGGTCCCAACGAGTAATTACAGGCATGGTTTCACATCCTCCAAGATTCGGATTTAAGAGTCTTTTAGCCTTCTCGGCCAGCTAAGTAATTCGATGCATTTATTAGCGTAATGGGAGCATAAAATATGAGCGCTTTATTGTCAAGTAAGATTTTGATCGTAGCGATGTCGGCTGACGATCTCGAGAGCGCGAACGGCCTGCTCCCCAGAGGGCTACGATCCAGCGTTTTCTTGGAGTGCGGAAGCTGTGTCTGGCATGACACAGTGTGTCAGCGGTGACACGCCCTATGGATGCTCCAAAATCGCACGGTCGGGTGGCTGATGCGGTGCGCTATAAGGCGCATTTCAACTTTACAGCGCTGTCCTAATCGTCTTAGGAGGGCGAATTTTCTGAGCATCGCCTCAGGCCAGCACCTGGCCGACGATGCACTTCAGGTAGGCCGTCTCGGGCATGTTCAGCAGGACGGGATGATCGATCGCGGCGCCGCGCTTCTCCAGGATGCGCACCCGGCGCCCGGCATCGGCTGCGGCCGAGCCGAGCATGTCGAGGAACTCAGCTTTGCTCACGTGAAAGGAGCACGAGCAGGTGACGAGCACGCCGCCGGGGCGCAGCATTTTCAGTGCGCGCAGGTTCAGTTCCTTGTAGCCGGAGAGCGCAGTGGGCACGGCACGCTTGGTCTTGGCGAAAGCCGGCGGATCGAGGACGATGGTGTCGTACTCGCGTTGCGCTGCGGCGTAGTCCTTCAGCAGGTCGAAGGCGTTCGCCTCTATCCACTCGATCTCGCCCGAGCGATGCTGCTCACGATTCAACAGCTCGTTCTGCTCAGCGACCTCGAGCGCCGGACGCGACGAGTCGACTCCGCCCACCGCCTCGCAAACCCGCGCCAAATGCAGCGCAAAGCCGCCTTGATAGGTGAACACATCGAGCGCCTGCCCATGCGCATAACGAGCGGCCGCGGCGTAGTTCTCGCGCTGATCGAGAAACGCCCCGGTCTTCTGTCCCGCGAACGCGTCGAAGTGAAAGCTCACGCCGTTCAGCGTGAAGATCGTGCTCGAGTGATCGGCCTTCTCCCGCCCCACCCTAGAAGAATGGCTGCTAGCACCGGGCACCCGCAGCATCTGCGATGAGCGCTCCGCTAGCTGCTCCAGCTCGCGGATGTGCGGATCGACGCGCTCAACGATGCTCGCATCCGGAAACTGCTGCGCCAGACAATCGAGTACGGCCTGCCGCAAATCTTCGCGATCGAACGCCTGCGTTACCGCCTGCACAGTCAGCACATCGTTGTACCTGTCGACGATAAGCCCGGGCAGCAGATCGCTCTCGCTGAAGATGACGCGCCAGGCATCGCTGTCGCGCACGCGCTGCCGCCGAAACTCGATGGCCGCGAGGATGCGCCCTCGCAGCAAATCCGGCAGCGCGGCCTCGCCAATCGCTTCGCTGCTCAACATGCGAATGGCGATCTGCGACGAGCTGCTGGACAGCGCCGAGCCCAACGACCGCCCGCGCTCGTCCTGGATCCGCACCAGCGAGCCTCGCGGCGTCGCGCCGTCGCCCACGATATCGGAGCGATAGACCCAAAGATGTCCGGCGCGCAGGCGCGCTGCGCCCCGCCGGCTAATCGTGACGATTGGAGTCGAATCTGCCAAAAGTGTCCTGCTGATCAAGCGCTTATCTTATCGCCGACCATCATCCGCCAAGAATTCGCTGCCTTTAAGTCAAATATACTTGACATACTGTCTACTACAAGTTACATTTAGTCATCTGAAGCATACATCAGCTACATCGCAGCAGGAGAGCACGTCATGGATATGTCTTATCAGGAAAAGAGCATCGCCGGATCACTGGTGGCCACGCTGCTGGTCTACGGCTACTACTTCGCCGGAGTCTTACGCAAAATCGGCGAGCCCACGTTCGCGGGCACCGGCCTCGGCCGCCTCATCCTGGCGGTCATCGCGATCATCGTTATCCAGGTGGTCTACCAGATCGCGCTGGCCGTCGAGTCCCACCCGGAGCCGAAAGATGAGCGCGACATCCTCATCGAGGCCAAGGCTTATCGCAACGGATACTTCGCGCTGGCCACGGGAGCGTTCCTGGTTATCGGCGCGGTCATCGCCGCCGAGCTGGCGCACGACACCGCTCCCACGCACATCGTTGTCACGCCATTTCTGGTCGTCAACCTCGTGTTGCTCTTCATGGTGATTGCCGAAGTCGTGAAGCTGGCCACGCAACTGTTGTACTACCGGAAGGGATTCTGATGAAGGCGCGCATACACAACAATATTCGCCGGCTGCGCTTTGAGCGTTCGGAGATGACGCAGCAGGCGCTCGCTGAGAAGGTCGGGGTCACGCGGCAAACGGTGATCGCCATCGAGGGCGACAAGTACTCGCCGTCGCTGGAGGTCGCGTTCCGCATCGCGCGCGTCTTCGGAGTGCCGCTCGAGGATGTCTTCCAGTATGAAGCAGGCGACGGATCGGGCGCGAATGCGGCGTAGCGCGAGCCGGGCTACACGGCGAGGCTGGCGTTTGGCGACGCCGGCGACGTGACCTGGGGAAGCACCGACGCAAACGTCTGGGCGGGAGCGGCGATGTTCAGGAGCGCGCGCAGTTCGGGTACAAGGGCACGCGCAGCATTCTCGCCCAGCTCAATCAGCTCGGGGGCGCGCTCGAAGCAGTTGTACGAATAGCCGCTCACGTTGGGCTCCAGCAGGCGGTCGGCGTCCTTCTTCCAGAACTCGGACATCTTGTCCTGCGCAATCGAGAAGCACTGGCCGATCACCTCGAACAGATGACGCGGCTGCTTCTGCGTCCAGTGCGCGCTCAGGTAGACACCGAGCACGCGGTCGGCGCCCATCTGGCGCAACGGCGTCGTGGGCACGGCATAAGCCAGCATGCCATCGACGTAACGGCGGCCCTCAATCTCCACAGGCAGAAACATGCCGGGATAGGCGCAACTGGCGCGGATCGGCGCAACCAGCGGCCCTTTGCTGAAGATGACCGACTCGCCGGTGTGAAAGTCGGTGGCGGCAACCGCCAGCGGAATCTTTAGCTCTTCAAACGTCGTCACCTTCAGGATACGTGCGCAGTAGGCCGTCATGCGGTCGTTGCTGCACAGCCCGTAGCGCGAAAGCGTCCAGCGCGCGAAGTGCTTGAAGCGGGTGGCACGCGCGATTTCCTTCAGCTCCTCGGCGCTTACCCCGGCGCAGTAGCAGGCCCCGATGATGGCGCCCACGCTGGTGCCGGCGACGAAGTCCACGGGGATGGCAGCATCCTCCAGCGCCTTGAGCACGCCGATGTGCACCAGGCCGCGCGCGAAGCCGCCGCCCAGCGCCACGCCCAGCTTGAGGCGGCGCGGCTCCGCGAATTCGAGCAGCCGCTGTTCGCGGATCATGGGGCGCGACAGCTCGCGGGAGAAGGCCCGCATCGAGCGGACAAGTTTGCCAATGGTGCTCAAGGTCGCCATCCTCAAGTGCTGACAGATTGCACTACTTGTGTGATGCCGCTGTTGCCTGAAATGATCTCTCAGGCCAGGGCACCTGCGGGTTACGAGTTGGTGAAATCGGAGCCGGGCATCAGCCAAGGCAACCAGCACGGGCCAGCTTTGACGCCCCGCGCATCGCCCGGTACAATCAGAAAATCGGGACCGCGAGCGCTGTCCCACACACTCCTCAGTAGCTCAATGGCAGAGCATCCGGCTGTTAACCGGAGGGTTGTAGGTTCGAGTCCTACCTGAGGAGCCATTCTTTCAATCACGCAGCTCCGCTCCAATTTCCGCCTCCCGCGAACAGTGGCGCCAATCATAATCCAACAAGATGTGAAAAAAGGGGGGGATATAGCTGGGAACTTGACTAAGGCCTTTGCCACGCTAGAATCACAACATGCGTAGGTGCGTTCGGAGTTCCATGTTTTTGGCGCTGGTGTATCTCTTGGCTTCCAATCCGGCTTTTGCAATCGACTCCCTGCATTTGCCGACTCAAACGCAGCAGGTCGTAATCGTGGAAACGGATTCGTGGACCAGCAACACCGGCCAGCTTCAGATGTTCTCGCGCTCGTCCAGTGGCTGGGTTCCGGTCGGTGACAAAATCCCCGTTAGCTTAGGACGCAACGGTCTGGCTTGGGGCAGGGGACTGGAAAGACCTGCGGGCGACGGCCCTCAAAAAATGGAAGGCGACGGAAAGGCTCCCGCCGGCATATTTTCCCTTGGTACGGCTTTCGGGTATGAGCCGCAGCCGCCTCCGGGATTAAAGCTTCCCTATCGCGCTATTACGGAAAAGGACTTCTTCGTCGATGACCCCGGTTCACCAGATTACAACGAGTGGGTAACCCTGGATCAAAAATCGACGCCACGATGGAAGTCAGCCGAGAAAATGAAACGACCGGACTACCTATATCAGTTGGGTATCGTCGTGATACAGAATACGGATCCGGTAGTGCCAGACAAAGGCAGCGCTATTTTCCTGCATATCTGGCGACAACCTGGGACACCCACAGCGGGATGCACGGCCATGGCCAGGGACAATTTGTTGAACCTGCTGGAATGGCTTGATCCTGCCAAGCACCCCCTCCTGATTCAAGTTCCCCGTGGGGAATTGGACCAATTGAAGCTCGCTGCACCAAAGGACATTGCGGGAGGATTCTGATGCATTCCACCGCGCCCCCCACGAAGCTGGACAAGGCGGCCAGCATTGCGCAGATTGCTACGACCCTCAGCGTCGTACTTGGCATTATTCTGGCCCTTGCCGAGATCTCCAAGACGGCAGAAGAGATGAGGGCCTCGGCTCAAGCTGCCAAGCTGACCGCGTTGCCTACGGTGACTGCCTTCATTGAGAAAGATGTTCAGTTGCGCAATTCTGAGCTGCAGAGTGATCAGGATTGGAACCGCGCAAGAATCAGCGAGGCTCTCGCGAAATACCCTACTGTCGAGTCGGCCTATCATTCGGATGACCTCAAGTCCGTGCGAACTGTCGGTCATCATTATGAGATACTCGGTGCGCTCGTGCGGACAAACTACATCGATTTCAACCTGGTCTACGAGGTAGTTCCGTTTCCTGATACGTTCTGGGCTGCCAGCGACGAGTTGCGGACACGCGCGCGTGGCAACTGGGACGGCAAGCAACCTCTTAAAGACTTCTGGAGCAATTTCGAATACCTTCGAAGTCGTTACTGTGAAAGAAGAGCACAAGAAGGGGAACCCTGCAAAACCTAGCTACAGCCGGCTCCGGTCACGTGCGCAGACGATAGGGATGTGGCTGGGTGGAAGCGGCAGCATGGCTGAAGCTTTTCCCGCGAAGCCCAGATAAATTGACACTGGCGTACTTGCGTCCGTGTTGCGCTGGGCGCGGCGACATATCACTGGATATTTCTTATTAGGGGTCAAACAACTTCAGAAGCTCTTCTGAACTCGTTACTTTGCCTTGGAAGACCGATTTAAATTAATCAAAAGGTGAGCCTGCACGGGTTTTGCTGACGCGAGGCTGTCGTTACCGACTAGGAGATAAACGTTACTCATAATGCGACAGTGCATGTCGGTGATGATGTTCACGTTTCTGCTCAGCCTGTCATCCGGTTTTTCGGAGTATGCACGGGACGAGGTTCTTGCTCCACCAGTTGCTGGCAGGGGTATCGACGCCTTTTTTCATGTAGCGCCTGTCTCTGATGACTTGCTTGTCAAGATAAAGCGCACGACTTGGCATCCTGGTTGTCCTGTATCTCCGGATGATTTGCGGCAAGTGACCGTTGCTTTCTGGTCTTTTCATAATGTTCCATCTGTGGGAACTCTCGTGGTAAACAAGGCTGTGGCAGCGGAAATAGCCGGCATTTTTCAGAAAATGTTTCAGCATGGGTTCTTAATAGATAAGATCCGCCCTGTGGAAGAATACGGCGGTAGTGATGACGCGTCCATGCTCGACGATAACACCTCGGCTTTTAATTGCCGCGAAAACACGAGCAGCCCAGGTACATTCTCCATCCATAGTTGGGGAACAGCTATTGACATTAACCCCATGATCAACCCTTACGTGAAGGGAGACACTGTATTGCCGGCAGGTGCGAGCAAGTATCTAGACCGGAACCTGGCATTTCCTGGATCTATTCTGGACCATGGCTTCGAAGTCGAGATTTTCGCTAAGAAAGGATGGACATGGGGAGGTCATTTTGTTCAATTGAAAGATTACCAGCACTTTGAAAAAGCCATCACAGTACATTGAAGCCGGTACAGTCAGAGAATCGGCGCGCGAAACGCTGTCCCACACTCCTCAGTAGGTCAATGGCAGAGCATCCGGCTGTTAACCGGAGGGTTGTAGGTTCGAGTCCTACCTGAGGAGCCATTCTTTTCTGCTAGTTCCCTGCTGATCGTATCAATCGCGCTGCGCAACTCCTCTAAAGCGAAGTGATCGATAGCGAGCGGCCATGCGTACCATGCTGGGCTTGGGCGGGCCGAAGGGCCGCGCCACCATCCGCGGGCGCGGCCTGCTCGATCCGGGGCTGTCTGACGCTGAGTTCCATGAGCGGGTGATGCGCTGGTCACGCGGGCGGGCGGCACAGCGGCGGGAACGCCGCGAAGGGCGAACCGGGGGAGTAAAGCACCGGCGGATCGGGTGGCGATGGGCTGCGCTTTAGCGTTTCGGTGCAGAATTCCTAAACCATCGCGCGGCGGGTTCCTGCCCGCCGCGCAACTCTTCAAGTCAGACTGCCCGCGATCTTGGTGTATTCACCGTTGATCGACGAAGCCAGTTTGCCCATTCCCGCCAGGGCGCCCAGAGCCACGATCAGGCCGACAAGCGCGTACTCGATCAGGTCCTGGCCGGCGTCTTCCTTGTATAGCCTCTTCAAAAGGTTCATTGCCGTCTCCAAAAAGGTGGAATGGGCCAAGCGTACAGGAAGATCGGCACCAAGGCTAACGTGAATCCATCTGTAAGCACAACGAACGTAATTCGGGCCGGGGGTTACCACCCGAAATCCACTGGCGTTGGGGCGGTGACCAAAGTACCTGGACTCCCGCGCTGTTTCCGCGTTACATCGGCAAGCCGTCGCGGTAAGCTGTTGCTTCCTCCGAAACTTAGCGGCGGCCAACCCATGATCTGGTTTTCTCTGTTCTTCTTTGTTTCCGGACTATGCAGCATTGTTTACGAGTTGGTATGGCTGCGCCTGGCCATGGCCAAGTTCGGCGTAACCAGCGCGCTCGTCTCCATCGTCCTCTCCGTATTCATGGCCGGCCTGGGCGCGGGCTCGTGGCTCGCCGGGCGTGGCGGTCCGGCGCTACCGGCGACCGCATCAAGTTCTCGCCTCTCCGCCTATACGGAGTCATCGAGCTGTCTGATCGGCATTTCGGCGCTCGCGGTCCCGCTGGAGCTTGCGTGGGGAAGCCGCCTGCTGGAGACCATCGCCGGCTCGGCGTCCATTTCGTCCGGAAGCTACTACTTCCTCTCGGGCCTGTGGCTCGCGGTGACGCTGGTTCCATGGTGCGCGTGCATGGGCGCGACGATTCCGGTCGCGATGTTCGCGATTCGAATGCAGCGCCAGGAAGAATCGGAGCGGTCGTTTAGCTTGCTCTATCTGGCGAACGTGCTGGGGGCGGTTGCGGGCGCCTGCCTGGCTCCGGTGCTGATCGAGCTGTATGGATTTCACGGCACGCTGCGCACCGGCGCAATTTTCAACGCGCTGATCTTCGCTTCGGCGATGGTGGTCGCGGTCCGGCTTCGAGGTGCTGGCGGCTCGAGTCACGAAGCGAGCCTGTGGATTCCACCGCGGCTCAACCACTCACTCAGCGAAATCGAGAACGTTGAGCGCGACAACTCCGCGCTGCTGCTTCTGTTCACCACCGGCCTGGCGACCATGGGCGCGGAGGTCATCTGGATTCGGCTGTACACGTATTACATCGGCCCGGTGGTCTATTCCTTCGCGGCGATTCTGGCCTCTTACCTGGTGGCGACCTTTCCTGGGCTCGAAGCTTTACCGCGTTTGGAGCCGCCGGCGCTCGGAGTACGATGTGCGACTGCTGTGGATTTCGCTGGCCTTCTTCAGCCTGCTGCCGCTGCTGACGGCCGACAGCCGCCTGCCGATGTATGGCTTTCTGCGTGTCTTCGTGGGCGTGTTCCCGTTCGCTGCGATCATCGGCTTTCTCACTCCGATGCTGGTGGACCGCTGGTCGGAGGGCGATCCCGATCGCGCCGGCCGCGCTTACGCGGTCAACGTGGTGGGCTGCATTCTGGGGCCGCTGCTGGCGGGCTTCGTGCTGCTTCCGCTCTTCGGTGAGCACACTTCGATGCTGGTCCTGGCCTGCCGTGGTTTGGCTATGGCGCTGTTCAGGAGGAAAAGACGCAGCACTGCTGCATGACGTGCGACTGCCGTATTGACGTCATCGCTGCCGCTCACATTGCTCTTCTTCACCAGGACTACGAGGCGCTGTACCCGAAGAGTAAGGTCCGGCGAGACAGTACGGCCACGGTGATCGCCACCGGCGAGGGCATGGGGAAACAGCTCCTGGTCAACGGCTTCGGCATGACGATGCTCACGCCCATCACCAAGATGATGGCCCATTTCACGCTTCACTCATCTGCAGCAGCCGCCGCGCAACGCGCTGATCATCTGTTTCGGGATGGGCACAACATTCCGCTCGGCGATGTCGTGGGGCATTCCGGTGACGGTGGTGGAACTGGTGCCCAGCGTGCCTAAGCTGTTCACCTACTTCCATCCCGGTGCGGGCGATCTGTTGCACTCGCCGCGGGCGCATATTGTTGTCGACGACGGCCGGCGCTTTCTCGACCGCTCGACGGAGCGGTTCGATGCGGTCATCATCGATCCGCCACCGCCGATCAACGCGGCGGGTTCCAGTCTGCTGTACTCGCGCGAGTTCTATGAGCTGGCGAAGGCGCACCTCAGCCCCGACGGCATACTGCAACAATGGCTGTGGCGTGGCGACAACGTGGACAGGGCTGCGGCCACGCGGGCGCTCACCCAAGTATTCCCTTATGTGCGGGTGTATGGTCCGGTGCAATGGCGGGACGGCGTTCAGCGCCATATGCTTTCATTCTGGCCAGCATGGAGCCCATTGCAGATCGCACCGCGCTGGAATTGATGGCCCGCATGCCTCCCACAGCGGTAAGCGACATGATGGAGTGGGGCCCGGCGCAAACTCCGCCGCAACAGTTCGACCTGATGCTGAAGCAGGAAATTCGTCCGGAGCAGTTGATCGCGCTCTCGCCGCAGACGCCGGCGCTGGAGGATGACCGTCCCTTCAACGAGTACGATGGCCTGCGCGGGGTGGCTGCGAAGACGGTGCAAGCGGCTGCACCGGGACATTGACGCCAGAATTGATCCATCGATAAGTCCGGAACGAGGCGAGTGATGTCCGCAGAATGCTATTTGCGGTCTCGCTATTTCTATTTTGCTCAGGCAACTATGCACCTGGCCAGCAGGGGTACGCGGCCGGTCGTGCCCTGATACCAACCCGCCGGATTTAGCTTTCCAGCTTTTCCTCGCTCGCCCTGAGGCGCTCTTTTTCGGTCAGCAGTCGCGCCTGGGCCTTCTTTAGTTTTTCTTTTTGCTTATCGCGTTCCTCGGTTGCCTTGGCCACCCGTTGTCGGGCAGACTTGATCTCGGACAGCGCGCGTTTGTGTGTTTTCAGCATGGGCAAATAGGCGGAAGCCGAAACCGCGGCTGTCACAGGGCGACGCAAACCGCTTTCACTTCCGTGTACATCTCCAGCACTTCGTGGCCCATCTCGCGGCCCCAGCCCGACTGCTTGTATCCGCCGAAGGGCAGCGCGGCGTCGAAGACGTTGTAGCAGTTGATCCACACCGTTCCGGCGCGCAGCTTCGCCGCCACGCGATGCGCCTTGCTGATGTCGCGCGTCCAGACCGCCGCGGCCAGCCCGTACTCACTCTGGTTGGCTTCGGCCACGATCTTGTCAATGTCGCTGAACGGCATGGCGCACACCACCGGCCCGAAGATCTCTTCGCGCACCACTTTCATGTCCGGATTGGTGTTCACCATCACCGTCGGCTCGACGAAGTATCCCGACCCCGACGCTTCTTGCCGCCGACGACAGCTTCTGCGCCTTCGCTGAATCCCGCCTCCAGGTAGCTGCAGACGCGATCCAGCTGCTCGTTGGAGACCAGCGGGCCCATGTCGGTGTCGGGATCGAAGCCCGGGCCGACCTTGATCTTCTTGGCGCGCTCGGCGACGCCTTCGACCACCTCGTCGAAGATGTCCTTCTCGACGTACAGCCGCGAGCCGGCGCAGCAGCACTGCCCGTGGTTGAAGAAGATGGCGCTGGCCGCGCCGGGAATGGTGGCGTTCATGTCGGCATCGTCGAAGACGATGTTCGGCGACTTGCCGCCCAGTTCCAGCGAGACCTTCTTCAGATTGCCCGTCGCAGCCTGCACGATGAGCTTGCCCACTTCCGTCGAGCCGGTGAAGGCAATCTTATCGACATCGGGATGCGCGGCCAGCGCAGCGCCCGCGGTCTCGCCGTATCCGGTAACGACATTGACCACGCCTTCGGGGAAGCCGGCTTCGGCAATAATCTCGGCCAGCAACAACGCGCTCAGCGGGGTCTGCTCCGCCGGCTTCAGCACCACGGTGCAGCCCGTCGCCAGCGCGGGGCCAAGTTTCCACGCGGCCATCAGCAGCGGGAAGTTCCACGGGATGATCTGCCCGACCACGCCGACGGGCTCGCGCCGCGTGTAGGCCAGATACTTCGGCGAAAACGGAATGGTGTTGCCCTCGATCTTGGTCGCCCATCCCGCCATGTAGCGGAACAGGTCGACGGCGAGCGGCACGTCGGCGACGCGCGCTACGGCCAGCGGCTTGCCGTTGTCGAGGCTCTCGATCTGCGCGAACTCCTCGGTGCGCTGCTCGATCAGGTCGGCCAGCTTCCACATCAGGCGCCCGCGCTCGGAGGCGCTCATCTTCGTCCACGGGCCGGTTTCAAAGGCCTTGCGCGCCGCCTTGACTGCGCGGTCGATGTCTTCGCGATCGCCTTCGGCGACCTTGGCCATCACTTCGCCGGTTGCCGGGTTGTAGACGGGGAACGTCTTGCCGGAGGCGGCGTTCACCCAGCGGCCGTTGAGGAACATTTTGCGGGCGGTGGCAATGAATTTCTGCACGCGCGGATGGACCTGCGCAACACTGGCGGTAGCGGACATGCGGAACCTCCTACAGAATTCGAGCGGGAAGAGAGAGCTGGGCGCGAGGTTGTCACGCCGCTCGCAAAGATTTTCAGCCTGTGAGTGTATCAGAGAAGGAGACAGCCGGAGCACCCGCAATGGGACCTGAGATCTCGCACCAATGGGCTTCGACTATCCGCCGCTAGACTGCGCCACTGCCTGCTCCGTGTTGGGGGCGAAGGTGAAAAGTTGCTCAACTTTGGTCACTTTGAGCGAGGTAAGCAGGCGATCGTTGGCGCCCACCAGCACCATCTTGCGACCGGAATTGTCGCGCGAGACGTGGGCCCCCACCAGGCATCCGATGCCGGCGGAGTCGATGTACGGCATGTCCGCAACGTCGATGATCAGCAGTTCGGAATTGTCGGCCCGGACCATGGTCTGCAACGGGAAGAAATTGCCCAGCAGCAACGGTCCATGCAGCCGCAACACAGTAACGCCGGGCGCCTTTTCAATCTTGTCAATTTCCAATGGCTTCTCTTGCATGCGGGAAATTCTATAACGCCGGATTCACAAATTGGTAATCAATTTTGTATGACTATGCCCGCCGGTAGCTGCCGGTGACGGTTTGGCACTATGGCGGCGGCGCCACGGTGATCCGGAACTGCCGCCTTTACACTTCTTTGCAATCTCGGCATGCGCAGCCGTCTGCGGGCTGGCATCAGAAACGTGAGCGCGTCAGGCAAACCAGGGCGCAAGCGCATGCACGTCTCAGACTTTGAAGTTCCCCACGTGCAAGATAAACCGAGGGAGTCCGGCATCAGCCGCGCCGGACTGAACGCAGCCAACTTCTTTCAGGCCGAGGCAGTTGGCGTCGTCCTGCCGGTGCTCAGCGCGTTCTTGCGCGCATCGGGCTGGCGATTCGACGCGATCGGGATCGCCACCGCCGCCGCCGGACTCGGCACGCTGGTGATGCAAACGCCGGCCGGGCTGTTCACCGACCGGATCAATTCACGGCGTGGGTTGTTTGCCGCGACTTGCCTCGTGGTCGGCCTCTGCTTCGTCTTTCTTCCCGCCGCGGCCCATAGCTTTACCGGGATCGTCGCGATGCTGTTCACCGCCGGCGCCGCGCAGAGTTTCTTGGCGCCCGTGCTGGCTGCGCTAGCGTTGTCGCTGGTCGGACAGCACCTGGGATTCACGACGATGTTGCTGGTGTTCGCCGGAATCGCGGCTTGCGGGGCGTTATGGTTTCAGACGCTGGTGCGGGAGACTGCGCCAAAACGTAGTCTCATCGCGAGGCCTTCGCCCGACCTGCGCCCGCAAGCTGCATGATGTAGCCTCCTCGACAAATCGTGTCGTGTAGCTATACGCTATACAGGTGATCCGGAGCTACCGGCACAAAGCGTTAAAGAGATTCGCGGAAACGGGCTCGAAAGCGGGCATTCAGGCGAGTCAGCGGGAATTGGCGGCTGACATTCCGGTTTGAAGGCGAAGATGCCGTGCCGGTGGATTACCAAGACTATCACTAGGAGCCAGGGCAATGATCTTCAATCCCGCGCACCCGGGAGAGGTCCTAAGGGACTACCTGGGCGAGATGAGCGTTTCGGAAGCAGCAACTCGCTTAGGTGTAACCCGTGCGCACCTATCGCGAGTCCTCAATGGGCGCGCCGGCGTCTCGGCACCGATGTCGCTCAGACTTTCCGCAGCGCTCGGCACCTCACCTGAGTTCTGGCTCAAAATGCAGATGCAGTACGACCTCTGGCGAGCGCAGAAGAGTAAACGACCGAGGGTTCGACGCTTTCCAACCGTGCCGAGGGCATTGGCCAAAGTGTCGTAACAAGTTCTAACCATGCCGCTCACTTCATCGGCGGCACATACGCGATGTAGCGCGCGAAGAACCAGCACAGGAAGAAGACGATCGGAATGTGCAGCATCATCTGCAACACGGTGTAGCCCACGAGGTCGCGCGCCTTCAGCCTCAGGATGCCGAGTAGCGGCAGCATCCAGAACGGATTCACCAGGTTCGGCAGCGCCTCCGCAGCGTTGTAAATCTGCACCACCCAGCCCAAATGCACGTGGTGCACGTTGGCGGCCTGCAACACATACGGCGCTTCGATGACCCATTTGCTGCCGCCCGACGGGACAAACGTCCCCAACACGGCGGAATAGAGCGCGACCAGGAGAGGATAGGTTTCGTGCGTGGTCGCGCGGGCGAACAGGTCGGCCAGCCAGGTGGAGATGCCGGTGCCCACGATCATCCCGAAGATGACCGCATAGAACGGGAACTGGATGAGCACGCCGCCGGTTGCGGGCACGGCGTCGGCCACCGAGCGGATGAAGCGTCGCGGCCGCCAGTGCAGCAGCAGGCCCGCCGTGATGAACATCAGGTTGTAAGTGTTCAGGTCGAGAGCCGCGAGCGCGCCGGTCGGCGAGCTGCGGAAGAAGTCGATGAGGTACCACACGATCAGTGCGCCGACAAAGACGGACAGCAGCGGGCTGTACTCCAGCCACTCGCCGGGCTTGCTGCGCGGCACGTCGGGAGGCGGGGCGATGCCAACGTCAATGCCGAAATCGGCGGCAGTACGCGCGTTCTCGGCCGACGGAGCCGAGAAGTAAGCGATGATGACGGAAACGACAATCAGCACGACGGCGATCGCGATGCTCTCCCACAGGAACAGCGTCTGCCGCAGCGGGATGATTCCGGAGACGGCGAACAGTGCGGCAGGAATGGCGCTCTTGGTCGCCATCATCATGGCGGCCGATGATGACAGGCCGAGCGCCCAGGTCGCGCCCAGGCCAAGATAAGCGGCTGCGCCGGCGGCGCGATAGTCCATGCCCTTCACGCGCGCGGCCAACTGCGCGCGTCAGTAGCCCGCTAAAAATGAGGCTGAGGCCCCAGGAGATCAGCGAGGTCAGCATGGAGAAGAGTGCGATCATTGCGATCGCGCCGCGCCCGGTCTTCGGGATTCCAGCCAGTGCGCGGATCAGGCGGCTCACCAGCGGCGTCGTCGCGACCACGTAGCCGCCGATGATGATCATCACCATTTGCATGGTGAACGGGACTAGCGTCCAGAAGTTCTTGCCGCCCTGGACGGCCAGCTTGGCGGGCGATTGGTGCAGGCACAGTCCGGTGATGAAGACAACCAGAATGCCCAGCAACGCGAACACCAGGGGATCGGGGAACCAGCGCTCGCTCCAATTGGCCAACGCCAGACCGAAGCGTGCCAGACCGCTTTCCGTATTCTGCGTCCGTCCCTGCGCCTTGGTTGCCATGGGCAACTCCTCGCCTGCATTGTCGAAATGCGATGAACGCGCAAAGTCTAGCACCTGAAGCCACGAATCACGAGAGTTTCTCGCGAGCGCTTCCGAAGGTGACAAATTCGGCCGGTGGCCTTATATTCGGCGCGATGGCGCACGCCACCATGCCCGACCTGATTGCCCGGGCGCAGCAGCACGCGAGCGGCACGGCCCTTATCGATTGCAACGGGGCTTACACCTCTGAGGACCTGCTGGCAGCCTCCGCGCGCATCGCGTCCACGCTGCTTGCCGGACGCGCCGATCTTCGCGAGGAGCGAATCGCTTTCGCGATCACGCCCGGATTTCCCTGGGTCGCGACACAGTGGGGTATATGGCGGGCGGGAGGCATTGCCGTCCCGCTTCCGCTGGGGACGCCGTGGAGCGAGCTGGAGTATTACGTCGAGGACACGCAAGCGTCGGCGCTGATCCACGATGCGGCGAACGCGCAAAATCTCGCGCCGGCGAAGGCGAGCACTCGGTTGCTTTCGTACGAGGACGCTGCCGCCAGCGAGCCGGTGACGCTGCCGGCCGTCGCCAACCCGCGGCGAGCGATGGTCCTCTACACCAGCGGCACCACCAGCCGTCCCAAGGGCGTGGTAACGACGCACGGCAACATCGCCGCGCAGATCACCAGCCTGGTACAGGCGTGGGAGTGGTCGTCCGAGGACTGCATCCTGCTCTGCCTGCCGCTGCATCATGTCCACGGCATCATCAATGTGGTTTCGTGCGCTTTGTGGTCAGGCGCTGTGTGCGAGATGCTGCCGCGTTTCGACGCCGAACTCGGCTGGCAGCGCATTGCCGGCGGAGAGTTGACGCTGTTCATGGCGGTGCCGACGATCTACGTCCGCCTCATCGCCGCGTGGGAAAAAGCGCCTGCCGAGCAGCGCGCGACGTGGAGTGAAGCTGCGTCAAAGCTGCGCCTGATGGTATCGGGTTCGGCGGCGCTGCCCGTCAGCACTCTCGAGCGCTGGCGCGAGATTACCGGCCACACGCTGCTCGAGCGTTACGGCATGACGGAAATCGGCATGGCTATCTCGAATTCGTATCGCGGCGAGCGCATACCGGGCAGCGTCGGCCGTCCGCTGCCTGGAGTGGCCGTGCGGCTCGTCGACGAAGGCGGATGCGAGGTCTGGCCGGCTACGCCGGGCGAGATCGAAGTGCAGGGCGCGAACGTGTTCGTCGAATACTGGGGAAACCCGGACGCCACCCGCGAGGCCTTCCGCGACGGCTGGTTTCGCACCGGCGATACCGCCGTCCTGGAGAACGGCGCTTACCGCATTCTGGGTCGCAGCAATGTCGATATCCTCAAGACCGGCGGGCACAAGGTCTCCGCGCTGGAGGTCGAGGAGGCGCTGCGCGAACATCCCGGCGTTGCGGAGTGTGCCGTGGTGGGCCTGCCTGATCCGGAGTGGGGCGAACGCGTGGCCGCAGCCGTGGTCACCAGAAACGCGTGCGTGCTCGAACTGGAAGAGCTCCGCGTCTGGGCCAAGCAGCGCATTGCGGCGCACAAGGTGCCATCGCGGCTTCTGGTGCTGGAGGCGCTTCCGCGCAATGCCATGGGCAAGGTCACCAAGCCGGCGATTCGGGAGCTATTTGAGGGTGACAGGACGCTGGTCGAAAAGCCGGTGTCAGCCTGAGCGGAGCGATCGCTCAACTAGCGTGACAAGCGCGTCTTCTGCGCTTGGCGGGCTAGTTGCCCGATCGCGGAGTCGAAGAGCCTGCCCTGAGCTTGCCGAAGGGACCGCTACTCGAAGCAGACCGCCCTACTGCGAAGACACCGGGGTGCGACCGGGCGCGTGCGCTCCTTCGATGAGCCCCGCGCAAGCTGGGGTACAATTCGCGCGGTGCACTATATGAAACCCGAATGGCATCTTCGTAAACTGCGGCGCGCCTGCCAGCGCCCACTTGTCGCCGCAGTCGCCGCAGTTCTGCTCGTGGGCGTGGCGCTCGGACAGCAGACGCCGAACTGGACGGAGCAGGAGAAACCGATTCAGGCGCAGATTATCGGCTTGCGCGGTTTGCCCGACGACGTGCGCGTCCAGACCACAAAGGACCTCGCGCTCCAGATTCGCGCGCTGCCGGCAACTCCGGGCAAACTCCTGCTCGCCAACAAGCTCGCCAGCCGCGCCACCGAGGGCGACTTCGGGCACGACACGCTTCAGGAGGTTGCGACCACGCTGGCCAATGCCCTGCAACAGCAGCCTCCGCAAGAGAAGCTCAGCCCGGACCCTTACGATGAGCTTGCGCAACTGGTGCGCTACGAGCACGTGCAGGCCACACTCAACGATCCGCGCTTTGATGAAGCCATGGCCAGCCTGGAGGCCGCGGACAAGCGCCGCCAGGATGTGAACTTCACCCTCACCGATCTGCACGGAAAAACCTGGACGCTGAAGGATCTGCGCGGCGAGGTGGTGCTGGTGAACTTCTGGGCCACGTGGTGTCCGCCGTGCCAGAAGGAAATGCCCGACCTGGAGGCGCTCTACAAGGAATTCCGCCACCAGCGGTTCGTGATCCTGGCCATCTCCGATGAAGAAGCCGACAAGGTGCGGCCATTCATCGCCGAGCGCAAGATTACCTATCCCGTTCTGCTCGATCCCGGGCACAAGGTCGGCTCGCTGTTCCAAGTGGAAGGCATCCCCAAGAGCTTTGTCTACGATCGCGAGGGCAAGCTGGTGGCGCAATCCATCGACATGCGCACGCAGAAGCAGTTCCGCGAGATGCTGGCCCAGGCCGGGCTTAAGTAGGGCGTTGAGTTGGAAGCCGCACTGTCGCAAATAGAGGGTCTCCGGCAGTTCGGCGGCTGTTTGCCTGTGAGGGTCAGTTACGGTAAGGCCTGATTGCAACATTTAGGCTTTCTCTGAGCCCAGAGAGGCTAAAGTCTGCGCGGCGAGATGCCTGACCGAATCCCACTCAGTGCTGTCTCTGAACGCGGCCTCGCCCCAAAGATGGGACGGAATTTGTTCAATCGCTTCTTTTAGCTCACTCAGCAATCGCTTGGTTGCATCGGACAGCTCATCTGGACAGACCAAGAGCACGCAATCCCACAAGATGGAAGCTCTGTCCACAACTTCTTTCGAGATGACTTGGTACGGGGGCAGATGCTGTGCGTGAAACTCTGCGGGTTGGGCAAGGAGTGTCAGACCTTGCGTGAGAACTTCAATTGACCATTGCCTTCTTTGTTGCTTCTTGCGCAGGACGCGCTGCTCGCTTCTCATCCAAATGCGCCTAAAAATGGAAAAATCCGCTTAGGCGATTTTCCTCTATCATACCGTGGGGGCATGGTTGGCGTAACATCGCCGGGTGCCCCACTCATCCGATGTGTTCGGATGAGTGGGTGCCTCGACTTATAAGCGCCCGTCGGCTTTTTCACACAGAGCGGGCGACAGCGTCTGCTGTCTCGACCACAATCGAGATGCCCCGGAATCCGTCGAGGTCCCACTCATCCGAACCCCGCGGATGAGTGGGGCACCCGGCTTTTTACCTTACGATAAGTCGCCGTATCGTAAATAATCTTGCGGCGGCAGGGTAGCTCGGCCGTCCTATCGCATCTGCGTTGCTATTCCCGCCCCGCGCTTTCACCGTTCATACTAGTCTCGTGCAGAGTGCCGATCCTGAGCTGCGGCTGCTTACGTCTTTCCTCCATTATCTGAAGGTCGAGAAGGGGCTGGCGCCGTTTAGCGTTGCGGCCTATCACACCGATCTCGCGCAGTTCACCGAGTTCCTGCGCAAGCGGAAGCGCGGGCTGGGGCAGGCGCGACGGCAGGACGTCCGCGACTTTCTCAACGCTTTGCTTTCGAACCGAGTTGATGGGCGCAGCGTCGCGCGCAAGCTTTCCGCGCTGCGACACTTCTACAAGTACCTGCTGATGGACCGCTACGTGGCGGTGGATCCTACGCTGAACATTGACACACCACGGCAATGGAAGGTACTGCCGAAGTCGTTGGCGGCCGGCGAAGTGGAGAGCGTGCTGCAAGGCCCGCCGCGCGCGAAGGACGATCGCATGTCGCAGGCGCTGGCCCTTCGCGATCGCGCCATGCTGGAGGTGTTTTACGCCGGCGCGCTGCGCGTGTCGGAGGTCGTCAATTTGAAGCTTGAGGACCTGAAGCTCGAGCTCGGGTATGTGCTGGTGCGCGGTAAGGGCGACAAGGAGCGCATTGTGCCCCTCGGCCGCGCCGCGCAGGAAATTGTGCAGCAGTATTTGCGCGAGGCGCGTCCGGCGTTGGCGGCGCAGAAACAGTCGCCGGTCCTTTTCATCGCGCGCGGTGCGCGAGGGATTACGCGGCAGCGCGTCTGGCAGATGGTGACGGCTGCCTCGACCCACGGGCGACACGCCAGCCCGCACATGCTGCGCCACAGCGCGGCCACGCATATGGTGGAGAACGGCGCCGACCTGCGCACGGTGCAGACGATTCTGGGCCACGCCGACATTTCGACTACGCAGGTGTACACACACTTGGCGCTCGATCGGCTGAACCAGGTGCACCGGCAGCACCATCCGCGGGGAAAACGGCGTGTTGGGTAGTGCGGCGTCTGGAGGTGGCAGGTCAGGTAGTCGCCGGCTGAAGCCGGCTCGAGCATTTCATTTGACTGGCGAACGCGAACCTAAAGGTTCGCTCTACCCATGACCAAATCCGCAACCATCGTCGAGAAGGCAGTCGCGAAGTTCCTGCGCGCGCTCCAGGAGCGCAACGCTTCGGGGCACACCATCAAGGCGTATCGCACCGATCTCGCGGAGTTCGCCGAGTACGTCGGCCCGCAGGGCTGGAGCGACATCGACCACGTGCTCATTCGCGGCTACCTGGCGTATCAGTACGAGCGCGGCCTGAGCAAGACCTCGGTGGCGCGCGCGCTGGCGGCACTGCGCTCGCTTTACAAATGGCTGGCGCAAGAGGGCGAGGTGCAGCAGAACCCAGCGGCGCTGGTGTCCACGCCCAAGCTGCCGAAGAAGCTGCCGCGCGTGCCGACCATCGAAGAAGTCAACACCGTGCTCGATTCCGAGATGCCGGATTGCTCGGCCTTCGCGGAACGCGATCGCGTGTTGCTGGAGCTGCTCTACGGCTGCGGGATTCGCAACTCGGAGCTCATCGGCATCAACCTCGACGACATTCGCTGGCTGAACGAACTGGTGCTGGTGCGCGGCAAAGGTCGCAAGGAGCGCTATGTGCCGTTCGGCGACTCTGCCAAGGCGGCCATCGAAGCCTATCTACCGCAACGCCAGCGTGTGCTGGTCGAGACCCGGCGGACGAACGAGAAGGCGCTGCTGATCAATCTTCGCGGTACGCGGCTGACAACCCGCAGTGTCGGGCGCATCGTGAAGCGCATCGCCGTGGCGCGCGGCCTCTCGCCTGACGTTCATCCCCACACCCTGCGCCACGCCTTCGGCGCACACATGCTGGAGGAGGGCGCCGACCTGCGCGCTATCCAGGAGATGCTCGGCCACGAGCGGCTCTCCACGACGCAGCGCTACACCCAGCTCACGGTGAAACATGTGATGGAGGTGTACGACAAGACGCATCCGCATGCGAAGAAAGCAGGCACTTAGCAGTTGGCACTTGGCCTCGACGTTTGCGCTGATGTTTCGGTAGTGGCTCAGTTTGAAGTCGGAGCGGTGGAAGGGCGCGGCTTCAGCCGTGCCGAAAGGACGACGGTGGAACCGCGCTTTAGCCCCGGCTGGCCGCGAGCGGCGACGCGAAGGCCAAATGCCAAGTACTAACTGCCAACGGTTGCTTTTCTTCCAACCGCCTCCGGGCGCATCGCATCACACTGCGCTCAGAAGGAGGAAGCAATCACATGCAAACTGCCCACGAACTTTTCATTCACGAATTGCAGGACATGCTGGATGCGGAACAGCAGTTGGTGGAGGCGCTCGGCGAGCAGGCCGACGAGAGCTCCCGTCCCGACCTGCAGAAGGCCTTTCAGTCGCACCAGGAACAGACCCAGAAACAGGTAGAGCGCCTGCATCAGGTATTCGAATCGCTGGGCGAAGAGCCCGAGGAGGTCGAGTGCAAGGGTATCCGAGGCCTCATTGAGGAGCACAACCACTTCAAAGAGGAAGAAGACCCGGCGGAAGACATTATGGACACCTTCAACGCCGGCGCGGCGGAGAAGGTGGAGAGCTACGAGATTTGCGCCTACGAGGGTCTGGTCCGGCTGGCGCAGCAGATGGGCCACAAGAAAGCGGAGAAGCTGCTCAGTCAGAACCTGAAGGAAGAGCAGCAGACGCTGAAGAAGATGCAGGGCTTCTCCAAGAAGTTGAAGCTGGAGAACATGGGCATGGAGGAAGAGGAAGGGATGGAGCAGGAAGAATCGTCCGGATCGTCGCGCAAGGGAGCATCGTCATCGTCCCGCGGCCGCAGCCGGCGCGTGGCGTGATTGCGGTGGTAGAGTGGGCCCCTTCGACTGGGCTCAGGGCAGGCTTTCAGGCCCGCGTCTAAGCCGTCCCATCCTCGAGAGTTGGTTTAGCCGACGACAGCAGTGCCGCGGGCTAAGCCCGCTCTAGTTGAAAAAGGCTGGCTTGACGCGGGCGCTAGAGCGCCGCTCTACCTTCCGCAACTTTCGCGCACTCGCTGCCGCCTGATAAACTTGCACGGCCGCATGAGCGAGACAGGTCCGCAGAAAGATTCCCCAACGATCCGGCTGGTGCTGCTGTGGCACATGCACCAGCCTTTTTACAAAGACATGGTCACCGGCGAGTATCGCCTGCCCTGGGTGCGGCTGCACGCGCTCAAGGACTACTACGGCATGGTGAAGCTGCTGGACGAGTTTCCCGACGTCCACCAGAACTTCAATCTGGTGCCGTCGCTGGTGGCGCAGATTCAGGATTATGTCTCCGGCCAGGCGCACGATCCGTTCTTCGATCTGGTCGCCAAGCCGGCCGGCGAGCTGAGCGCGGCAGAGCGCAGTTCGCGCTGCAATATCTGTTCCAGGCGAATCCGGTGAACATGATCGGCCGCTATCCGCGCTATCGCGAGTTGTGGGAGCGGTATCGCGCGACCGGCGACCGTCCCGAGGGCGCCGAGTCGTACTTCGTCACGCGCGATTACGCCGACCTGCAGGTGCTGTCGCAGATGGCATGGTTCGACGAGTATTTCCTTGCCGATCCCGACATCGCGGCGCTGGTGCAAAAGGGCGAAGACTTCACGCGCGACGATCAGCAGCTGGTCATGGCGAAGGAGCGCGAGATGCTGGCGAAGGTCTTGCCCGCGTACGCCGAGGCGGCGCAGCGCGGCGCGATCGAGCTTTCGGCAACGCCGTTACTATCATCCGATTCTGCCGCTGCTGTGCGATACGAATGTCGGGCGCGGAGTCGTCGCCGGGACTGCCGCTGCCGACGCGGCGCTTCAAGCATCCCGACGATGCCGCGCTGCAGATCCAGCGTGCGCTGGATTCGCACGAGGAGCTTTTCGGCGTGCGGCCCGAAGGGCTTGTGGCCGTCGGAGGGCAGCGTCTCGGAAGAAGCGCTGAAGCTGGCGGCGCGGCAGGGCGTGCAGTGGATGGCGACCGACGAAGGCGTGCTGGGCCGCTCGCTCGACTTCAACTTCGCGCGCCACAACGGCGACCATCTGCACGGCGACGGCGCCGAGCGGCTCTACAACATCTATCGCTACGAGAAAGACGAGACGCGGATGCATCTGGTCTTTCGCGACCATCGCCTGTCCGACCTGATCGGCTTCGTCTATTCCGGAATGCCGGCGCAGGATGCCGCCAACCATCTCGTCGCAGAACATCAAGGACTCGGCGCAGCCGGTGCTCGACGCAGGCAAGGATGCGGTGGTGTCGATCATTCTCGACGGCGAGAATGCCTGGGAATACTACCCGCAATCGGGCCGCGAATTTCTGCGCCGCTTCTACGATGCGCTGCAACGCGATCCGCAGATCGAGCCGGTGACGATCAGCGAGGCCATCGCGCGCACATAGGAAGCGGACTTCGGCGCAGCTCGAAGCGGCTGGTGCCGGGCTCGTGGATCGACGCCAACTTCAATGTCTGGATCGGCGCGCCGGAAGACAATCACGCCTGGGACCTGCTGGCGGAAGCGCGCGACTATTACGATCGCCACGCCAATCGCGTCTCCGAGGCGCAGCGCAAGCTCGCGTGGGAGGAGCTGCTGATTGCCGAAGGCAGCGACTGGAACTGGTGGTACGGTCCGGAGCATCACTCGGCCAACGATCGCGACTTCGACGAGCTTTATCGCAAGCATCTGTCCAACGTCTATCACGCGCTGCGAGGGCATTCCGCCGGAGGAGCTGAGCACGCCGATCATGCAGCGGCGTGGTGCGGCCCAGCTACATTCCGCAGACCGCCTATGTGCGCGCGCACGTCGATGGCCTGGTCAGCGGCTACTTCGAGTGGATGGGCGCGGCCAGCTACACCTCCGACCAGCGCACCAGCGCCATGCATGGCAAACAGTTTCTGCTGGACGCGGTTTACGCCGGGCTGGATGCCGATTCGGTTTCCGGCCGGCTCGATTTCCATCATGGCATTCCCGAGGGCGCATACCGGCTGGTGGTGAACCTTGAAGTGTGGCGCGGCGGTGATCACAAAGTGTCGCCGTGGTCTTACCGTCTCACCGTCGATGCGCACGACAGTGAGTTGCAGCGCTGGGCGCTGACCGATGCGCGCGAGAAGCTGATGTTGGGGAACTTCGCCCCGGGAGACGACAGATCCAGCGCGAACGGAGTCGAAGTCGCGCTGGATGAGATCTTCGAGATGCGGGTGCCGTTCGAGCTCATCGGAGCGGAGCAGGGCAGCCGCATTCGCCTGCGCTTCTCCATCTGGCGCGAGCATCTGCCGCTGGACTCGCTGCCGCTGGAGGGCTGGATCGACCTGCACGCGCTCGCCGAAGAAGAGCTGGCGACGAACCTGTACAGCTTCTCGCCGCCGGAGTAGGGTAGAGCGGCGCTTTAGCGCCGCGTCAGGCCGAATATTCTTTCTATCGAGACCGCTTTAGCGGGCGGCATTCTGTCGTCGGCTAAACGCCGACTTTCCCCGAAAAGCCGATGCTTGGACGCGGCGCTGAAGCGCCGCTCTACCCGTTGTCGTCGCACGACGAGCACGTGTCAGTACTGATAGAAGCCGCGGCCCGATTTGCGGCCCAGCCAGCCGGCGTCGACCATTTTGATCAGCAGCGGGCATGGGCGGTACTTGGGATCGCCCAGACCGGAGTGCAGCACGCGCATGATGTCGAGGCAGACATCCAGGCCGATGAAGTCGGCCAGCGTCAGCGGCCCCATGGGATGCGCCATGCCCAGCTTGAAGACCTCGTCCACAGCCTCGGGTGTGGCCACGCCCTCCATCACCGCGTACATGGCCTCGTTGAGTAGCGGCATCAGCACGCGATTGGAGACGAAGCCCGGCGCATCGTTGACCTCGACTGGGGTCTTCTCCAGCTTCCCGGCCAGGGCTTTCACGGCGGCGTAGGTTTGGTCCGAGGTCGCCAGCCCGCGGATCACCTCCACCAGCTTCATCACCGGCACAGGATTGAAGAAGTGCATGCCGATAATCTTGTCGGGGCGCTTGGTGACGGCGGCAAGTTTGGTGATCGAAATCGATGAAGTGTTGGAGCTGAGGATGACTTCGGGGCGGCACATGGCATCGAGGTCGCGGAAGAGCTCGGCCTTGATCTCGAAGCGCTCGCTGGCGGCTTCGACGATGAAGTCGCAGGCGGCGAGCTCTTGCCGAGCGGTGACCCCGCGGATGTGCGCCAGCGCCTGGTCCCGCTGCTCGGCCGTGAGCTTCGCCTTCGAGACTTCGCGCTCCAGATTTTTCTTGATCGTTCCCAGTCCGCGGTCGACGAACCGCTGCTCGACATCGAGCAGCGCGACCGAGTACCCGGATTTGGCGAAGACGTGGGCGATGCCATTGCCCATCGTGCCCGCGCCGATGACTCCCACTGTTCTAATGTCCATGATGATGTCTTCCAGGATAGATGGGCTGTCTTACAAAAGTGTCATCCTGAGCGGAGGCGCGCTTCTCTTGCGCAGCGGAGTCGAAGGACCACCTATGATCAAGCCAATATAGGGGTCCTTCGACTCCGCGACCGAGCAGCTACCCCGCCAAGCGCAAAAGACGCGCTCGTCAGGGTAGTTGCGCGGTCGCACCGCTCAGGATGACACCATATTCAGATTGCGGCCTCTACGTCCCAATCACCACGCCGCCATCGACCGAGATCACCGTGCCATGAATGAAGCTGGCCTGGTCAGAGGCGAGCCATGCATATGTATTGGCCACGTCCTCGGGCGTGCCGGCGCGGCCCAGCGGCGTGCGCGCGATCATCGATTGCAGCACCTTCTCCGGCATGGCGCGCACCATGTCGGTCGCGATGAATCCCGGCGCGACCGCGTTCACGCGGATGTTGTAGCGGCCCAGCTCGCGCGCCCAGGTGCGCGTCATCCCAATCACGCCCGCCTTTGACGCCACATAATTGGTCTGCCCGAAATTCCCCAAGAGGCCCACCACCGATGCCGCCGAGATAATCACACCGCTGCGCTGCCGGATCATCTGCGGCACCACGGCGCGCGTGGCCAGGAAAACGCCCTTCAGGTTGACGTTAATGACCGCGTCCCAGTTCTCTTCCGACAACATTGACTCGGGGCCATTGCCGTTCCACTTCACCAGTTGCGCGTCGCGTACGATGCCGGCGTTGTTGATGAGCACGTCCACGCGCTGCCAGCGGTCCAGCACCTCCTCGGTCGCTAATTGCACATCCTTCGCGCTGGTCACGTTGACCGCCTGGAAGCAGCCTTCGCCGCCCGCCCACTTGATGGCCGACTCGAGTTGCGTGGCGGCCTTCGGCGAAACGTCCCACGCCGCGATGCGCGCGCCCTCTTCGGCAAAGCGCATGGCCGTCGCCCGCCCGATACCTGCTCCCGCGCCGGTGATGACGACTACTTTGTCGCGCAGCCCGCTCTCGCGCGCCGGCTTCCGCTTCTCGTAAATACCGGGAAGTTCGTCGGCTGTGTTGTCCAATGGTTCAGGAACGCTGGTGGCAGGTGTTGCAGGCTTAACATCTTCCGCTTCGGCAGCAGTGCTGCCTACAGCATCTTTAGGGTGCGGCATCGGAGCTCCTGATTATCGGATGCGTGCTCGGGGGGCGCAGTCGCTTGGGACAAGGTCACGGGAAGTGCCTGGACAGCTAAACTCCCACTGTCAAACAGAACAGAGTAGAAGCTTTGCCGCAGTGCGTCAAGACTTGCGGCGAGACTTTCTTTTGCGCGCCGTCTGGGCGGGCTTCGGCGACAGCGCAGCTTCAAGTTCCTCAACCCTCCGCCGCAGTTCCACTACTTCTGAGCTCGGCGCTTCCTCAGGCGACGGTCCGGGAGCGCTGGGGTTTACACCCTCAGCGGCTTTTCCCTGTCCAAACACGTTCGGCATGAACTCCAGCGCGTTCAGCGGCGACGGCATGGCGCGATAGGCGTTCTGGTACATCTCCATCATCGCCTTCATGTAGCGCAGCGCGTTCTCCTGCGTGGCCTTGCCGCTGGCCACGATCATCTGCCGCAGAACGTCGAGCGGGAAAACCGAATTGGGCAGCTTGGCGTCGTCGAGCACAATCTGCGCCAGCACCATGCGGGTAATGTCCTCGCCGGTGGCCGCATCGACGACGCGCACGTCGTGGCCGTCGCGCACCAGTTGCGCCACCTGCTCCTGGTTGATGTACTGGCTGGTCAGTGTGTTATAGAGCCGCCGGTTCTCGTATTTCTTGATGATCAGGGGCTGATTTTTATTTTTCATTTTTCGCTTGACATGGGGGCCCAGTAAGCGCCAAACTTAGTTATGTTGCAGTGCAGCATAAATCGCAACATGGATTCTTAACGCAAGGAGCAGAACATGCCGAATACCTCGAAGTCAAGCAAGAAGACCAATGGCGCCGCCACCACCAGGAAGCGGAAGCCACCGACGTTTTTACCCCTCTCTACCTGAACACCGTGACCCGCGTGGCCGAGCTCCAGAAGAACTCGCTGGACGTGGTTGCCGAGCAGACCACCGAGTGGATCGGCGCCTGGAAGAAGGCCTTCAGCTATCTTCCCGTCACCACCCCGACATTTTTCTTCGACGTGGTTGGCCAGGCCGTGCAGACCGCCGTCGAGACGCAGAAGAGCGCCATCGATCTGGCCGTCGAGCAGACCGAGGCCGTAACTGAGATCGCCAAGCAGCGCGCCGACGCCTACTCGAAGATCACCGAGACCGCGACCGCCGCGTTCCAGACCACCGTGACCCGCTCGGTCGAAGCGCAGAAGAAGGCCCTGGAATTCGCCGCGCAGCAAAACAAGGCCGTGTGCGAAGCCACCAAGAAGCAGATCGGCAACGGGCCGGCCAGCATCATCATCGACACCTTCGAGCGCGGCGCCAACACCGTGATCGAAGCGCAGAAGTCGCTGCTGGAAGCCACCACGACTCCGTTCGTATCGTAAGAAGACAGCACTTGGCAGCTAGCAGTTAGCACCTGGCAAAAGAGCCTTGGTGCCGACTGCGTGGCCATGCCAGTTGAGGCAGTCGCAGGCTAAGGTAGAGTCTTTCGCTTCGGCGTGTTCGGGTAGAGCGACGCTTCAGCGCCGCGTCAGGCTGCCGCCCTTTCGAAACAGAGCCGGCTTCAGCCGGCGGCAGGAGTGTCGTCGGCTAAAAACCGCTCTGCTTCCAGGGGCGACGGCTGGACGCGGGCCTGAAGGCCCGCTCTACCGCCCTGCGCCCGGCTTGAAAACCCCGCTCTACCATTTCCGCGCCGATAGCGCGCGACTGTCTCCGGGTGTATCGTCATTAGGGAAAGGACTGGAATGGCTGACGAAGCAAGCAAGAACAGCAAACCCTTCGATCCCATGGAGCCGTGGCGCGGCATGCGCGACGCCTACCTGGACGCGTGGGCCAAGACCATGGTGGACATGGTGAACACCGAAGCCTATGCCCAGGCCTCGGGCACGATGCTCGATACCTATCTGACCGTCTCCGCTCCGTTCCGCGAAGCCGTGGAAAAAGCCATGCTCAAGACGCTGGAGCAACTGGCTATGCCCTCGCGCAACGATATCATATCCATTGCTGAGCGCATGACCAACATCGAGATGCGGCTGGACGACCTCGATGCCAAGATCGATGCGATGCTGGCACCGTGAGCTCGCAGACCGCGAAGCCCGCGGCGAGCGCCTCCGCCGGCGGCAAAGCGAGCGCCGCAATCGCCGCCAAGAAAGCCGGCCGGTCCAAAACAGCAAGGAAGGGGAAGAAGTAGGATGGCAGAAGCGCCGGTGATGACCGATCCGTTCACCGAGGCAGCCCATCGGCTGCAAACACTCACCAAGGTGATGACGACCAAGGCGGCAATCGCGCAAACTCCCAAGGAGCTTGGTGTGGGCGCTGAACAAGGCCAAGCTCTATCGCTACGTGCCGGTCGTCCCCGCCGAGAAGCGTCATCCCGTTCCGCTGCTGCTGGTGTTCGCCCTCATGAACCGGCCTTACATCCTCGACCTGCGCCCGGGGCACAGCTTCGTCGAGTACATGGTGAAGCAGGGCTACGATCTCTATCTGCTCGACTGGGGCGCTCCCGGGCCGGAAGACAAGAACCTGAAGTTCGACGATTACACGCTGGACTACATGCCGCGCGCGATCCGCAAGATGAAAGCCGATCTCCGGCTCGGAAGAGTTCAGCATGCTGGGCTGGTGCATCGGGGCGATCCTCACATCGATTTATTCGGCGCTGCGGCCGGACGATGGCTTGCGCAATCTGATCCTGCTGACCGCGCCGCTCGACTTTTCCAACAAGCAGAAGCATGACCTTCGCCCGCTGGGTCGACGAGCGCTATTTCGACATGGACAAGGTGCTGGGCGCCTTCGGCAACATGCCCGGCGAGATGATCGACTATGGCGCCAAGGCGCTGAAGCCGGTGGAGAACTACGTCGGCAACTACCTCAAGCTGTGGGACAACCTCGACGATCCCCGCGTGGTCGAAGCCTGGCACGCCATGAACACCTGGGTGACCGACAACATTCCCATGGCGGGCGGCGCATTCCGGCAACTCATCGTCGATCTCTATCGCAATGACCGCCTGATGAAGGGCGAGCTGATGATCCGCGGCGAGCGCGTGGACCTGAGCAAGATCCGCGCCAACCTGCTGACCGTGATTGCCGAGGGCGACCACATCACGCCGCCGTGCCAGTCGGAGCCGATCATGGGGAAAGTCAGCAGCAAGGATAAAGAACTGTTCCGCGATCCCTGGCGGCCACATCGGCATCATGGCGGGAAGCGGCGCCGCCAAGCTCACCTGGCCGCACATCAACGGCTGGCTCGCGCCGCGCTCGCGGTAAGCGCAATCCCCGGGAAAGCCCCCGCACACTCCAAAACAATCGCGACCGGTCCTCCGCCGACGACGTCCGAACCACCAAATTGTCATTACGAGCGAAGCGAGGAATCTGCTGTTCGTGCTGCGGGGTGGAAACAGTGTGCTTGTTGCGCTAAACCGAAACCCGCGACACGTTCCACGCGCCGTGAATCGCGATGAGCTGGTCGAGGACTTCGGGCAGCAGCTTCAGGTCCAGCGCATTCGCGCCATCCGACTTGGCCTGCGCGGGATTATCGTGCACTTCCAGGAAAACTCCGTCCACGCCTGCGGCAACCGCAGCCCGCGCCAGCAGCGGGATGAACTCCGGCTGGCCACCGCTCGCGGCAAGTCCATTGCCCGTCGTGACGCCGACGGGAGCTGCACCGAGTGCGTCGCGTCGAAGACGACGGGCGCGAACTTGCGCATGATCGCCAGCGAGCGCATATCGACCACGAGGTTGTTGTAGCCGAAGCTGGCGCCGCGTTCGGTGAGAAAGACGCGCTCGCTCCCGGCCTCGCGAACCTTCTCGACCGCGTGGCGCATGTCCCACGGCGAGACGAACTGGCCCTTCTTGACGTTCACCGCCCGGCCGCTCTTACCCGCCGCAACCAGCAGGTCGGTCTGCCGGCAGAGAAACGCCGGAATCTGGATCACGTCCACGGCTTCGGCGACGCGCGGCACGTCGGCAGCCTCGTGAACGTCGGTCAGGACAGGAACATAGGCCGCCTCGCGAACATTGCGCAGGATGCGCAGGCCGTCCTTCAACCCGGGCCCGCGAAAGCTGCGGATGGAAGTGCGGTTGGCTTTGTCGTAGGAGGCCTTGAAGATATACGGCAGATTTCTCTGCGCGCGATGTCGGCGATCGCCCGCGCCATCTTCATGGCGTGCTCTTCGCTTTCGATGACGCACGGCCCGGCGATGAGGAAGAGCTCGCCGCCCCCGATGGTCACGTCGCCGACTTGGAACGAGCTGGCAGTTAGCATTTAGCAAGAACCCAGTTCTCTGGATAACCAGTTTGCGGGACGCCTGAACAGGCCGCTGAAAAACGCGGTGTCGCAGTGCTTTGTAACAGGGCACGACTTCAGCCGTGCCGGAAACAGCTTGTTTTGTTTCTCTAGTCGGCTTCAGCCGACGTCATACGCGTGTGTCGCCGGCTGAATGCCGGCTCCCGAGAGCGAAAAGAGGCCCGTTCGGCACGAGTAAACTCGTGCCCTGTTACAAAGCATTGCAACGCCGAGCTTTTCAGCGGCCAGTGAAGGTGTTCTTTCGATGCAACTTTAGAACACCAAATCGTCCTCACCGTTTCACCTTCTCCGGCCGGTGGAACATCTCCTCTTCCACGTTGTGCCGCGAGTGTTCGCGCCGCAGGCGGTTCTCGTACGAGGCCTGCACAAATCCCGCGAACAGCGGATGCGGCTCGAGCGGCTTGGACTTGAATTCCGGATGGAACTGGCAGCCCAGGAAGAACGGGTGGTCGGGGATCTCAACGATCTCGACGTAGGTGCCGTCGGGCGTCGCGCCGCTGATGCGCAGCCCGCCGGCCACCAGAGGCTCTTCATACTCGCGATTGAACTCGTAGCGATGGCGGTGGCGTTCGCTGATCTCGGATTGCCCGTAGGCCTGGTGCGCCAGCGTGCCCGGCTCCAGCTTGCAGGTCCACGCGCCCAGGCGCATGGTGCCGCCCAGTTCTTCCACGCCGCGCAGCTCGCGCAGCTTATAGATGACGCGATGCGGCGTCGCCGGATCGAACTCGCTGGAATTGGCCTGCTGTCAGTCCGCAGACGTTGCGCGCGAACTCGATGCACGCGGTCTGCATGCCCAGGCAGATGCCGAAGTACGGCACCTTGTTCTCGCGCGCGTAGCTGGATGGCCATCAGCATGCCTTCGATGCCGCGCTTGCCGAAGCCGCCGGGCACCAGGATGCCGTCGACGGTTTCCAGTTGCGCCTGGACGCTGTGGTCTTTCTGCTCCAGCCTTCGGCTTCGATCCAGTTGACGTTCAGCTTCAGGTTGTAGGCGAGCGCGCCGTGGACCAGCGCTTCCTTCAGCGACTTGTAGGAGTCTTCATACTCGACATACTTGCCGACGATGCCGATCGTGACTTCGTCCTTGGGGTTGTAGACGCGATGCACCAGCTCTTCCCAGCGGGTGAGATCGGGCTCCTTGGCATCGATGCGCAGGTAGCGCAGCGCCAACTGGTCCACGTCCTCGTGCGGCGAACACCAGCGGCACTTCGTAGATGGAAGCGACGTCTTTGGCGGTGATCACGGCTTCGTTCTCCACGTTGCAGAACAGCGCGATCTTCGACTTGATGTCCTTGCGAGAGAAAGCGGTCGGTGCGGCACAGCAGGATGTCGGGCTGAATGCCGACGCTCGAGCAGTTCCTTCACCGAGTGCTGCGTCGGCTTGGTCTTCAGCTCGCCGGCGGCGGCGATGTACGGCACCAGCGTCACGTGCACGAACAGCGTGTTCTCGCGGCCCAGCTCCTGGCGCATCTGGCGGATGGCCTCGATGAACGGCAGCGACTCGATATCGCCCACCGTGCCGCCGATCTCGACGATGGCGAGGTCGACGTCCTGCGCCACCTTCTTCATCGCGCCCTTGATTTCGTTGGTGACGTGCGGGATCACCTGCACGGTCTTGCCCAGATAATCGCCGCGGCGCTCTTTGGCGATGATGGTTTCGTAGATGCGGCCGGTGGTCCAGTTATTGTCGCGGCGTCAGCTTGGCTGTGGGTGAAGCGCTCGTAGTGGCCGAGGTCGAGGTCGGTTTCGGCGCCGTCGTCGGTGACGAAAACTTCGCCGTGCTGGAACGGGCGACATGGTGCCGGGATCGACGTTGAGATAGGGATCGAACTTTTGCAGCGTGACTTTCAGCCCGCGGCTTTCCATCAGGCAGCCGATGGAAGCCGCTGCCAGGCCCTTGCCAAGCGAAGACACAACACCGCCGGTCACAAAGATGTACTTTGCCGCCATTCGTTCCTCTGTTGTGGGGATTTGCGCCGCCGCGAGCCGCGCTCCGCAAGAAGACCCCTCTGCGCCGGCCTTTCAGCGCAGAACGGGTGGAGCGCACAGGCGTGCATTACCAATTATGACGGGAAACGCTTCCGGGAACAAGGTGTGGGAAGCCCGGAAGCGTTGGAATTCCTGTGGAAGAGTTGTCGTTGCGGATGCGCTCGTCAGCTCAGGAACTTGCGGCCAACCAACGCAAGCACTCCGCCGCCCAGCAACAGCAGCGTACCCGGCTCGGGAGCGGTTGCACCCTGCTGATTGACGCTACGAAACCCGCTATCCGGGCCAAGTGCCAAAAATTCCTGGACGCCATTGGATCCGGATCGTGCTGGTTGACGGGAGTGATGATGTACACCTTATCGAAATCGGAGCCGGGGAAGTGCGTCTGCGCTTGCAGCATGGCCTCGGTCAGCCAGAATTGCGCGTCTCCGACCAGCGGGGCATTGGGGTCAAATATGTGCCAGACCGCGTAGTTCATGGATTGGAATTCGCTGGGTCTCGTGACCTCGGTCTGCAGCAGGATCCAGCCGGCTTCCTGGTACAGAATAAGTGGGAGATTGCTCGTCCGGCCCGGGGATGTTGTCGAAGCGAGTCAGATCGATGTTTTCGGTTCCTAACTGGGTGATGTTGGCCTGCCATGTTTCGCCTGGCATTCCGCCGTGCGTGTAATCGTCACACATCACGGGGAGGACGTTCGGGCGGATCCAGCTGAGTCGGTAGAATGAGATAGGGGTAACCGTTTTGCCATTGTCCCCCGAAAAAACCGATAAACTTGAATTCGATCGGCTCAGCGTAGGCACCCACGACCCCGCCAAGAAGTAGCGCTAATAGCACCAACTTACGCATGTTTCCTCCCCTCCAAAGGGGTCGTACGGTTCGAGACCACCGACATCAAATCCTCAACTGCGACCAGCGATAAGTGCCACCCGGGTAGACGCCGCAATATTTCAGAAGGTAACGCAAACACAAACTACAGTGTCCAGAAGTACTCTGCAAGCAGAATTCCGCGAAATCCCGCTGAAACATGACTGTTACGTCCGCCTGAATGCAACGAATTGCAACTTTGTAGCTGAATTTTTCTCACCGGAGAGGCACTTGAGTAACTCAGTTTCGTAACATCAACAGATAGCTCGTAGGTTAACCGCACGACCCCGGCGCTTTGGTGATGGCAGTCGTGTCGCCAACTGTAATCTGACCCATCCGGAAGTACGCACCCATCTGGTCAATACGGTTTACCCCGGGGCGCGACCAACGCCCGTGCCCCGATCTCAAGACGCCATTCGCATTTGCCGATGCCAAGAGTGATGCAGTGCTGTAGCAGATCCCTATTGGAATGACCGGCGGGTGCTCGCTTTGGCTGTGATCCTATCCCCGGAGCTTCACAGTGACAAAGCCGGACTGATGACCATTGAGGTCTGCCTGACGCTGATCTCCGCTGCCGTGGCGTTCGGCTGGCCCGAGCTTGGCTCCGGCTTCTTTGGGCGCGTGGAGCGGGCGTTCGCCGGGCTGGCCCGCCGCCGCACGCTGGCTGTTATCTGCGTAGCCCTTACCGACTTGGTATTGCGTCTGGCCCTGCTGCCCCTTTGTCCGCTCCCGCACCCGTTCGTACCCGACGACTTCAGCTTCCTGCTCGCGGCGGAGACCTTCGCCAGAGGCCGGCTCGCCAACCCGACTCCCACGATGTGGGTACATCTGGAAAGCATTCACGTGAGCATGCTGCCCACGTATATGTCCATGTACTTCCCGGCGCAGGGACTGGTGCTGGCGGCCGCGAAGACGCTCACTGGCAATCCCTGGTTCGGCGTTCTGCTGATGAACGCGCTGATGTGCGCGGCGATCTGTTGGGCGTTGCAAGCGTGGCTGCCGCCCTCATGGGCGTTGCTGGGCGGAATGCTGGCGGTTCTGCGCCTTGGTCTATTCAGTTGCTGGATCAACAGCTATCACACCGCTGGCGCGATCGCCGCGTTCGCCGGAGCGCTGGTGCTGGGGGCCTTGCCGCGATTCGTGAAATCGCCCCGGCTTCGCTACTCACTGCTGCTCGCCATGGGCACGGTCCTGCTGGCCGGCACTCGTCCCTATGAAGGATTCTTGATCTGCCTGCCCGCGCTGGTTGTGCTGGGACACTGGCTGGCAGCGGGCAAGACCCGACTTCGCGGTGCGGCCCTCGTGCGCGTTACGGCGCTGCCACTGGCTCTGCTGCTGGCTGCGGGCGCATGGATGGGCTATTACAACTACCGCGTCTTCGGCAGCCCGGCCACGCTGCCCTACACCCTCAATCGCAACTCCTACGCCATGGCCCCATATTTCATCTGGCAGTCGCCACGGCCGGAGCCGGTGTACCGGCACGAGGTCATGCGCCGCTTCTATTACGATAACGAGCTTGCCGCGCTGGACGAGATGCACAAGCCCTGGGGCTTCGCGCAGCAGACGCTGCTCAAGATGGCGCGTGGTGTCCTGTTTTTTTCCGGTGTGGCGCTGCTGCTGCCGCTGCTGATGTTCCGCCGCGTGCTCCTGGATCGCCGCATCCGCTTCCTGGTGGACTGCCTGTTGGTCATGACCGCGGGCATGCTGCTGCAAATCTTCTTCCTCGCTTACTACATTGCGCCGTTCACGGTCGTGTTTTACGGCGTGGGATTACAGGCCATGCGGCACCTGCGAGTGGCGAAGGCGGATGGCGTGCGGGTTGGGATCGGTTTGGTGCGCATGATCGTATTGCTGTGCGTCGCGCTTGGTGGCGTGCGCTCCCTCGCCGGCCCGCTTCACCTCGACATACCCAACTGGCCGGCCTCCGCCTGGAACTTCAACTGGTACGGTCCCGCCGATTTCGGCAAGCACCGCGCACAGATCCAGACTGCGCTGGAAAATCTTCCCGGACAGCATCTCGCCATCGTGCATTACTCCGGCGACCACAATCCGCTGGACGAATGGGTTTACAACCCGCCCGACATTGACGGCGCGAAGGTGATCTGGGCGCGCCAGATGCGTCCCGACGAGGACTTGGAGCTGGTTCGCCACTATGCCAATCGGCGGGTATGGCTGGTGGAACCCGACGCACGCCCGCTGATGGTCGGGCCGTATCTGGTGGAAGGGCACGGCTTCAGCCGTGCCGAAACCGCGAGTATCGAAAAGGGCTTCAGCCCTGGGGTTACGGGGCTAAAGCCACAGTTCTGATTTTCGTTTTTCCGCCGGGCTGAAGCCCGGCGCTTTCACCTCAGTAATCCAGCTCCGCCGGGCGCCCCGTCAGCCGCTCGATGCGCTTCGCGATCGGGGGATGGGTCGAGAACAGGTTAGCGAAGCTCATCCCGCCCAGCAGCGGCGCCACGATGAACAGATGCGCGGTCGAAGGCGAAGCCTGCATCGGGATTTGCTTCGAGTAGGCGTCCAGCTTGCGCAGTGCGCTGGCCAATGCATACGGATTTCCGGTGAGCTGCGCGCCCGTGGCGTCGGCCTGATACTCGCGCGAGCGCGAGACTGCCAACTGGATTAGCGTGGCCGCAATGGGCGCGAGAATCAGCATCAGCAGCGCGACGAAGCCGCCGCCGCGATCGCGATCGTCGCGGTCACCCATGCCGCCGAACAGCGACGCCCAATATCCCATGCGCGCCAGCATCGTAATCGCTCCCGCCAGCGTTGCCGCTACCGAACTGATGAGGATATCGCGATTGCGCACGTGTCCCAGCTCATGCGCCAGCACCCCTTCCAGCTCCTCGTCGTTCAGCAGGTTCAGGATGCCCTCGGTCATCGCAACCGACGCGTGCTCCGGATTGCGTCCGGTCGCGAAGGCGTTCGGCGATTCGGTGGGGATCACGTACATCTTCGGCATCGGGATCCCCATTTTCTGCGTGAGGCGCTCGACCACTTGATAAGCGCGAGGCAGTTGTTCGCGCGTGACCGGCTGCGCGCGATACATAGCCAGGGCGATCTTGTCACTGTAAAAGTACGAGACGAAATTCATCACGACAGCCAGCCCGAAGGCGAGCACCAGACCGCGCTCGCCAAACGCGCTGCCAATGAGAAGCAGGAGAAGCGTCAGCGCGGTGAGCAGGAAAGCTGTCTTAAAGGTGTTTCCCATAACTAGAGGCTATCTGATTTCTAAGCACCCTCCGCAGGTTGCGGTGCCCGTGCAGAATAGAAACAATCTGCAGGGGCTTCGTCTCAGGCAAGTAAACAATTAAACAGGAATAAACTGGAAAATCATCAGCCGCCTCAGGGGCCAGAACATAGCGCGGCGTCATTCAGCCTTTGTTTTCAGGCGGCTCAGATAGTCGTGAACGCGATCTTCGGGAATGCCCTCGCCTCGTTGAAGTTGCTCAATGCCGCGCTGGATTTTCACGTCATTCGATTCGCGATTTTCCACCAACCAGCGATCTGGCTCCTCCTGGGTTTCGAGAAGGTGGAGCACGACTTTTTCGACGCTGTCCGAACCGGTACGTTGCCGCTGCTTCTCCAGCCGGGCTGCGGTTTCCTGATCACGGATTTCAATGTTCATGGCAGACTGCCTTTGGTTGAATCTTAACGGCGACGGCGAGAATGTCAACCGGCCCGTTCGACCGGCCCTGCCGCGCCATATAGAATCATAAGTGGCCGTCCGCATGAGCGCTTCCGACATACTTCATCAGCCCGCGATCGAGAACTCTGGTGCCCAATCGTCAGCCGTCATTCAACTGCAAGCTTTGCGGCATCAATACGGCGACCGGGTGGCCTTGGCCGGCGTCTCGTTCGACGTGCGTCCGGCGGAGATCTTCGGACTGCTCGGGCCGAACGGCAGCGGCAAGACCACGACATTCCGCATCCTCTCGACGCTCATGATTCCCTCGGGCGGGCGCGCGCTCATTATGGGGCACGACGTGGCGCGCGAGCCTGCGCTGGTGCGCCGCAACATCGGTGTCGTGTTCCAGGCGCAAAGCATCGACGTGAAACTCTCGGCGGAAGAGAACCTGATGCTGATCGGCCATATCTACGGCCTGAGCGGCGCGAAGCTGAAGCAGCGCGTCGCTGAGATGCTGGCGCGCGTGGGCCTCGCCGATCGTGCGAAGGAAAAAGCCGAGACCTTCTCCGGCGGCATGCAGCGGCGGCTGGAACTGGCTAAAGGCCTGCTCCATCACCCCTCAGTATTGCTGCTCGACGAGCCGACGACCGGTCTCGATCCCGGCGCGCGCCGCGACCTCTGGCAGTACCTGCAGATCCTGCGCGACGAGGAGCGTGTGACCGTGCTGGTCACCACGCACCTGATGGAAGAAGCCGAACGCTGCGACCGGCTGGCGATTTACGCCAACGGCAGTGTGGTCGCGCTGGGCACGCCGGCGGAGTTGAAGAGCGAGATCGGCGGGGACGTGATCCTGCTGGAAGCACGCGAACCGGAGGCGCTGGCGCGACGCATTGAGCAGCGCTTCGCCATGCATCCCACTGTGCTCGGCGGCCGGGTTCGGCTGGAGATCGAAAGCGGCCATCGCTTCGTGACCGACGTGGTCGAAGCTTTCCCGGGCGAGATCGAGGGCGTATCCGTTCACAAGCCTAGCCTGGAAGACGTCTTCATCCGCAGGACTGGCCACCGCTTCTGGACGGAAGAGGATGCTGAAGCCGAGTCCGAATAGTAATTTGCGGTCGCGCGGCGAAAAGCAGGTCCCTCCACTCACCGCTAAAGCGGTTCGGTCGGGATGACACTCTGATGGGCGGGAGCGTTGTGCCCAACTACTAGTGTTTTTGTTCCGCTGCGCTTGCGGTTAGCTCGGCCCGAACCGCATCGTCGTTCCGCCCCGCACTGCGGTACAACTTCGCAAGGCGTCGCCAAGGCTCCGGAGCCTCGGGCTGCATCTGCGTCGCCTTCTCCTGAAGTGCAATGGCTCGGGTGGTGTCGCCGAGCTGGTTCCACGCCACCGAGCGTCCTTGCGCCAGCATGAAATCGAAGGTGCCGTTGTCGGCTGCGGTGACGTTCGCCGGCGCGCTACGTTCGGCGGTGTCGAAGGCTCGCAAGGCATCCCGCGGTCGGTTGGCCCGCAAGTACAAATAGCCAAGATTCGACTGAAGAGTAAATGGCCGCCGCGAGAGTGCGGCCGCGCGCCGCATGGCATCGATTGCGTCCGCGGTGCGGCCGCGAGTGCGATAGAAGTCGGCCAGCGCCGCCCAGGTCACGTCGCTCGGCTCCAGGCGGACCGCAGCCAGATACTCCTCCCGCGCCTCGTCCGAGCGGTTGGCTGCCGCCAAAAGATTCCCCCGCAACCAGTGCGCGAAGGAGCTGTCGGGAAATATCGCAACCGCGTTGTCGATGGCTGCGAGCGCTTCCGAGTTTCGCCCTAATGAAGCCAGGACTGCCGCCGAGTTCGCCCAGGTATTGAATGTCTCAGCACCTGGCTTCTGCGGCGGCTGTAAAGGCAAGGGCGCGGTCGGGCAATCCACCGGATAACGTTCGAGCAGATCGCCGGTGCCCGGCGCGTCATGGCGCACGAACACGGCGGACACTTCGTCGAGATAAACCGGCCGCCACGAGGCGCTGTTGCAGAATTCCAGTAGCTTCGTCAGCTCAATGCCGTCGAAGCGCGCGAGCGGCAGCAGAATCGTGTTGATGCCGTAGCGGCTTGCCTCCTGTTGCCACATCGCCGTATCGGGCGAGGTTTGCAGCAGCTTGTTGTTGCGCTGTATGGCCCCCACCCCGAAGACCGGCGCGCGTCCGTCGATGGTGTCGCGGCGCTCGGGGCCGAGCCGCCAGGCGATGTACCCGCCCGCATCGTAGCTGTTGAAGATTTCTCCGGGAAGATTGTGGGTCGCGATGAACTCCGCCGCGCGCTCGGGAAACCACCAGCTCAGGCCCGCGCCGAAGGTGCTCTCGGACGAACCGTGCAGGTAGAAGCGGTTCGTGGCCAGGTCGAAGCAGCGCACCGCGACCAGCAGCGCCAATACCGCAACCACAGCCGGCGCGATCAGCGCCCGCACTCGCGTCGATTTCAGCTCGGACACTAGCTTCTGCGCCGGTCGGGAGAGGATCGATCCGCCGACGACCACGACCACGCACACGAAGATGGCACCCATTCGCATGTAGCGCGCGCCAACGTAGCACGCACCCAGCAGCATCAACGCGGCGCCCCATTGCGCGCGCTGCAAGGCGATGATTGCGGCGATCATCGCAATCGCCAGCAGCATGTAGATCGCGCCGCCTGTTTGGCGCAGCGTAAACGCGTTGCCGATCGCACTCCACGTCAGGGGAAGCTTGCTCCACTCAGCGATCAGATACTCGTGCTGGCTGTTCACGCGCTGCTGGATGATCAGCGCGCGGTAGATGCCCCATCCCCAGGGATTGACCAGCGTGGCAATGGCTGCACAGGCCAGCCACGGTGCGGCGCGACACAATCGCTGCAATGCGGCGCGGCGTCTTTCGTCGAAAGCTGCGTCCAACAGCTCAGTGACGACATAGGCGAGCACGAGTCCTAAACCCGCGACGAATCCCAGATGCAGGTTGACCCAGGCGAACATCACGATCGGCATGAGCCACAAACGCGCAGCGCCGCTACGATGCTGCTCCCAGACGATCGACAGAAACGCCGCAAACAGTACGACGGTGAACATGTCAGCGCGCGGCGTGGTGCGCAGCGCGACGACAGGTACCGCCAAAATTGCGATCGCCGCCCCCACGTTGGAATTCTTACGCAGCAAGAGCGCGACTGTGCCGACGCACGCCGCCGCGCCCATCCACGACAGCAGCGCCCATCCGCCCAGCAGATATGCGACATAGAAGATCAGCCCCGCGCCGACGGGATAAATCCACGGCTGTCCTGCCGCGGTGTAGGAGAGGACATCAACGGAAGGAATGCTGTGGTGCTGGACGATCCAGCGTGCCGTCGCCATTTGCCAGCCGAGATCGAAGTCCGAGACGGTGTGCAATCCGGCGAAGAAGGCATAGGTCAGCGCTAAGAATCCGAGCAAGTAGAAGAGGCGTCTATTGGAAGTTGGCTGGAAGATCTCGCGCTCGGTCGGCGCCTGCTGCACAACTGCCGGGGAAGAACTCATGCGGAAGGTGAGCCATCATAGCATGGGGCCACGCGTGTAGTAGCGAGCTTCGGATGCAAGCTTCAACTGCTAGAATCAATGAAGAGCTGCGATCGTCCGACCCGGCGCAGATCGCTTCTGACGACTCACAGCTGAGCTGGAAACGGAATTCATGGCAACCCGAACTACTGCTCTCCCCGTAGCCGCGGCGCCCGCCGGCGCGGGTACCCTGCTGCCTTCGATTTCGTTGTGGTGGCGCGAGGTGATTCGCTTTTATCGGCAGCGTGCGCGCGTAGTCGGCGTCATCGCTTCGCCCCTGCTGTTCTGGGTCGTCATCGGCTCAGGCTTCGGGACCTCGTTCCGCTCCGGCGCCGGGGGCCAGCACTATCTCGAATTCTTCTTTCCCGGCGCGCTGATTATGATCGTGCTGTTCACCGCCATTTTCACGATGATGTCGGTGATCGAGGATCGTAAGGAAGGCTTCCTGCTCTCCGTGCTGGTGGCGCCGGTGAGCCGCTCGGTGATTGTGCTCGGCAAAGTCCTCGGCGGGGCGACGCTGGCGACGCTGCAAGGCCTTATCTTCCTGGTGTTCGCGCCAGCAGTCGGAGTGCATTTCACCTTCGCCAGCTTCGGGCTGACCGTGCTGGCGATCTTCCTGGTCGCGTTTTCGCTCACCGCGCTGGGTTTCATCATCGCGTGGCCGATGGATTCCACTCAGGCATTTCACGCCATCATCAACCTGTTTCTGATTCCGCTGTGGCTGCTCTCCGGCTCGCTGTTTCCGCTCTCGGGAGCGTCGTTGTGGATTCGCATTTTGATGCGCATCAATCCGCTGACCTACGGGACCGAGGCGCTGCGCGCTTTGCTTTTCCCAACATCCGCTTCCACCGATCTGTCGCTGAGCGGCAACTTCGCCGTACTCGCGATATTTACGCTGGTGATGTTCGCCTTGTCATTCCTGGTGGCGAACCGGCGCACGACCAAACCTGCCGCATGATGCAATTGAGTCCGACCTTTTTCCCCGCGCTCGATGCGGTGCTGAACGGCTCCAGCGCCGTGCTGATCGGCTCGGGGCTGTACTTCATCAAGCGCGGGCGCGAGCAGGCGCATAAGCGCATGATGCTGGCAGCGTTTCTCACCTCAACTCTTTTTCTGATCTCTTATCTGTACTATCACCTCGTGCTTCGGGCCGGGGTCACGCATTTTCAAGGACAGGGCGTCTCGCGCCCGTTTTACTTCGCGCTGCTGATCTCGCACACGATTCTGGCTGCTGTAGTGGTACCGTTCATTCTCATCACCCTGGCGCGCGCGCTGAAGGGGAAGTTCGAGCGCCACAAGAAAATCGCGCCGTATACTTTCGCGATCTGGATGTACGTCTCGCTGACGGGCGTAGTGATCTACGTGATGCTGTATAAGATTTTCGTCCGGTAAGTTTGAGTGTCGCCGCTCCGCGGCTTGGTGCGAGAAAATATGCTGGCCGGCACGACTGAAGTCGTGCCCTGTTACAAAGCGCTGACAACGCGAAATCGCGTTGCCACTCCTCGTATCTAGTCCGCACCTGGTTATAGCGTGAAGAATCTTGCGTTTGAAACGCTCGTCGATGTTGAGCCCGGTGTCGCGCCGGTGCGGGGATACCTGCATCGCGCAGAGGGCGGTCACGCGGGTTGCATCGTGCTCACCCATGGTGCGGGAGGGAATGCCAACGCTCCACTGCTGGTCGCGCTTGCGGAGCGGTTCGCCGTGATTGGAATCAACGCGCTGCGCTGCGATCTGCCGTTTCGGCAGCGGCGTCCGAGCGGGCCGCCTTCGCCCTCCGATGCGCAACGCGATCAGGATGGACTGCGGCGCGCGGTCGCGTTGATGAAGGAGAGGTTCGGCGGGCGCGCATTTCTCGGCGGCGTGTCGTATGGCGGACGGCAGGCGAGCATGCTGGTAGCGACTGAACCCGCTCTGGTTGAGGGTCTGCTTTTGCTGTCCTATCCACTGCATCCGCCGGGACGCGCGGCGCAGTTGCGGACGGCGCACTTCTCTAAGCTGCAAACGCCGGTGCTGTTTGTCAGTGGCACGAAGGATGCATTCGGGACAGAAGTGGAACTGCGCGAGGCGATTAACCTAATCTCCGCGCGGACAAGATTGGTACCCATCCAAGGTGCCGGACATGGGCTGCTTCAGAAATCAAATCGCGAAGAGTTGCCGGGAAAGATCGTGGCAGAGTTTCAGGCGTTCTTCGGCTGAAAGTAGCCTCGGGCAGGCATGTAGTGCCTTGGCGGTCGCGGTAACAGCAGATCCCTCACCCGCTGAAGCGGGTTCGGGATGACAATTTCGTGATTCGAGCTGCGTATCCTGACGCGAGAATCCTTACGCCAGATATCCTTCTCGCTCACACCGTCACCACTGACTCCTGCTTCAGCTTCTCCGCCTGAAAGTGCGTGATCAGCGCGTCGATCATCGGCTGGATGCGGCCGTCCATGAACTCCGGCAATTGGTGGGCGGTGAAGCCGATGCGGTGATCGGTCACGCGGTTCTGCGGGAAGTTGTAGGTGCGGATCTTCTCGCTGCGATCACCGGAGCCCACCATGGCCTTGCGCTCCTTCGCCAGTGCGTCGGCCTGCTTCTGCTGCTCCATCTCGTAGAGGCGGGCGCGCAGCACGCGCATGCCCTTCTCGCGGTTCTTGATCTGCGACTTCTCGTCCTGGCAGCTCACGACGGTGTTGGTGGGCAGGTGTGTAATTCGTACTGCGGAGTACGTCGTGTTCACCGACTGGCCGCCCGGGCCGGACGAGCAGAAGGTGTCAATGCGAATGTCTTTGGCTTCGATCTTGATGTCCACGTCTTCAGCTTCGGGCAACACCGCGACGGTCACCGCCGACGTGTGTACCCGGCCCTGGGTTTCGGTTTCGGGCACGCGCTGCACGCGATGGACACCGCTCTCGTACTTCAGCCGTGAGTACACGCCCTGGCCTTCGATGATGGCGATGACTTCCTTCAGCCCGCCCACGCTTGACTCCGATGTTGAGAGCACTTCCACCTTCCAGCGCTGCGACTCGGCGTAGCGCGTGTACATCCGGAAGATTTCGGCCGCGAAGAGTGTGGCCTCGTCACCGCCCGTGCCGGCGCGAATCTCCACGATGACGTTCTTTTCGTCATTGGGGTCTTTGGGCAGCAGCAGGACCTTCAGCTCTTCTTCGACCTGCGCGAGGCGCTCCTCGAGCTTGCCCAGCTCTTCGTTGGCATAGGCAAGCATCTCGGGATCGGTTTCGTCGGCGGCGAGGGTTTTGCTTTCCTCGATGCCGCGCGTCAGGTCTTTGTACTCGCGGTATTTTTCCACGACCAGCTGTAGCTCGCTGTGCGCCTTGGCGGTCTTCTGGTAGCGCTGCGAGTCGGAGACGATGTCCGGCGAGGCGAGGGCCTGGTTGAGCTCTTCGTATTTCGATTCGATTTGTTCCAAGCGTTCAAACATGATTTCAACTCTATTGTACGGAAGCGATATCTATATCGGGCTTTGAAGGGGCGCACCTTCAGGTGCGCCGCATAGTTGGCTTCATGATCGTCTATCGGCGCGGCTGAAGCCGCGCCCCTTCAAAGCTATGGTGGGGAATCGCTCTTTTCGCGGCGGGCGCCGCTAGGCAATCACCAACTCGCCGCCGCGCTGCTTCTCCAGCTCCATGGCCTCGTTCAGGGCGGCAATGGCGGTCTCCACCTGGTCGTCCGACGGCGGTTGCGTGGTGATGCGTTGCAGCCACAGTCCGGGCTTGGTCAACACGGTAAACAGCGACGACCCGTGTTTGGCGGCGAATCGGATCATCTCGTACGACACAGCGGCAATCACGGGTAGCAGCGCCAGGCGGAAGCCGAAGCGCGGCCAGAACGTCGTCGCCGGGATGAGCATGTACACGACCATGGCGATCAGCATCACCGTCATCAGGAAGCTGGTGCCGCAGCGCGGATGGAAGGTCTGGTAGGCCTGCGCGTGCTTGATGGTCAGCGGGTCGTTGTTCTCGAAGGCGAAGACCGTTTTGTGCTCGGCGCCGTGGTACTGGAAGACGCGGCGGATGTCGGCCATCCGCGAGATGCCCCAGATAAACAGCAGGAACAGCGCGATGCGGATGACGCCGTCCACCACGTTGAAGAGCACTTGATTGCCGAATACGGGATAGTGGTTCTTCAGTTTGGTGGCCGCCACCAACGGCACGAACTTGTACATGAAAATGAAGAAGCCGAGCGAGAGAATCAGGTTGACAGCGATCATCCAGCCGCTGATTTCAGCCTTCTTCTCTTCTTTCCGTTCGGGCTGCAAGTGCTCCAGCGCCACGTCAGCCGAGTAGCGCAGCGCGCGGAAGCCCAGCGTCATGGCCTGGCCCAGCGTCATGATGCCGCGCACGAACGGCCAGCCCATCCACTTGTGCTTGTCGGAGAGCTTATCCAGCGGTTCGGAGTGCGTCGCCAGCGTGCCGTCGGGACGGCGGATGCAGATGCCCCAGGCGTGTGGCGAGCGCATCATTACGCCCTCCAGCACGGCCTGACCGCCGACCAGGGTAGCTTCCTCGCCGCTTTCCAGCGCGGGCAGGAGTTGGACGGCCGCTAAGAACCGCAAATGGCGAAGCAGAGAACGCATGGTTATTGGATGTTCCTCGAGGGGCTAAGACGCACGATGCCGATAGCTTAGGGTAAGCAGCCGGGCGGGGGATGTCAATCGGGTATACACGGCAGCGCGGCGCAGGCCGGTCAGTCCGCACTAAGCCCGCTTTGATTTTGTTTATGTGCTCTCCCCAATACCCTGCGTGCGAGGGCGAGAGGTATCTTGGGGAGAGCCCGAATCCAGAAACCCGCCCAGAAAAATGCCCACTCCGCTAACAGCGCCGTCCATTGCGCAGGCGAAGCGTTTAGTCGTCTTTCTTCGTGCTGGTAATACGAAACGGCATGGCCGTCCCAAGCCATAGAAAATCTCGGTCTGTACCGCAAAATCGATAACCTGGGTAGCTTTGACCCCACCTTCCGAGCAAGCGACTCGAGTACATACGTCTTATCGCCTTGTCCGAACATCACCCAAGCATGGCCATCGCCGTAGCGTCCCGACCTCCCCACGACAAATCTCACCGGGTAACCCAAATGCAGCATCTGCCTCCATGTCCACAACGCGAAATCCTCGCAGTCGCCCTGCTTCGTTTGCTCGAACTCGTCTGGAGGTTCCCAGTAATCCTTCCTTCCAAACTGCTCTTGATCGGAGACGTATCTACAGCTGCATAGAAATTGCCGCAGCTCGTCTAAATCGGTGCACCAGTGCGTTAAAGGTTGGCTCAGAAATCTGCCGGCAGGAAAGGTGGGTTTGAAGCCACTGTGGCGACGAAGGTCAGGGCGAAAGACCTTTCTGCCATTGACGTCGTAGGCCTCCGGTATGATTTCGGCGATCAAAGTTCAGCTCTTACGCGCTCACTTCGAGGCTGAAACTTCCATCGAGAACTCCTGCCCCTTTACCGGCGCCAGGAAGGGAATCAGCCAGCCCTGCACTCCGAAGCTGCCGGTCTGCTTCGCTTCTACTTCGAACTTGTACTGGAAGTCGCCCATCTTGAAGGCGGCGGCGTTCAGATGGAAGACGTACATGCCGTTCCTGGTGTCGCGGAACTCTGCCATCTCCGGCGTGAGATTCTTCACGACGAGCAGGATTTCTCCGCCTTCGTTCTCTTCGGATTCGCCCTTGGCCTCGGAATTGTCTTTGGCCCCGCCCTTCATGGCAGCACGTTTTTCCTTCTCGCGCCGTTCCTCCGCTTCGCGGGCTTCGCGCTTCTCATGCCCGCTCTCGGCGCCTGCCGGCTGGAAACCCGGCAGCACCTTGCGCGCCTGCTCCAGGTTTGACGGCGGGAAGTTCCCGGGGCGCCATTCCTGATCCGGCAAATCCCCAGCGCCTTCCACTGTGGCATACATCAGCAGGGTCTCGCCTTTAGGCAGATCGCGGCGCTCGGGACGAATGCTGAACTGGACCACGACCATGGGAAAAGCGATCGCCTTGCCCCCCTCGGCGAGGGCCAGCGGCCGCGGTCCTGGTTCGGTGTCTTCGGGAATTTTGACGTACGCAGCATCGGAGGTTTCGGCAATGATCTTCGCCGGCCGCTGCTCAACGGCCGCGTACGTCTTGCTGCTGTCTCCGCTGAACGGGCCGCGCACCACGCAAAGTTGACCCTTCACGCACAGCGCGGGAGCCAGATAGGAAGTCGGAGCTTTGTCTTTACCCGGCCCAGCGCTAGCATGTCCTACTCCCCCGAGCTTGACCGTCTTGGACACCGGCGCGGCGGCATTATCGGCCGCGCGAAACAACACCGCTAGCGCGACCTGGCCCGGCGGGACAATCAGGGCAACGGGACCGTTGGCAGCTTGCGGCGGCTCGCCGGAGATTTCAACTTGCCATGCGGCTAAAGTTGCAGCGCTGCCCGACGCAGCGAAAGGCAGCGCGAAGCGCGTGATGATCACCTCGGGGGCGCTCTCATAGTCGAGGGGATTCTCCACCACGCTGCCGGAGACGCGCTCGCCGGGACGGATGTGTGCCGGCAAGATCAACCCAACCTCTTTCACGTTGGAGGCCGCTGCCGGAGACGGCGGCGCGGGAGCGGCGCGGCGCAGAGGTGGCGGGGCTGCGCGAGCGCCTGCGAGCTGTTGCATGACTTCATTGGCCGTGAACGTCTTCCCCGTCTCGCCGCCCCCGCCCGACTCCTCGCCCGCGGGACAATCCACGCTCTTATACGCATGCGCGGCGTCGTTCCACTCGGCGCAGCTGTAGACGTTGGTGATGGGATCGTGCGTCAGCCGATGCCCGCCCGTCTGCTTGCCGTTTTCGTCGAAGATCTCAACGAATTCGCCGGTGAAGTTCGAGTTGTTGTCGTAGGTATTGTGCGTGATCTTCTGGGGCTGTCCGTTGGGCCAGTACGAGGTAGAGACGCTTTGCGGCACTAGCGCCCCAGCAGGATACTCCAGGGTATCTTTTTCGAGCAGCTTGCCGTCAGCGCCAATCGTGCGTGTTTCGGTGACCTGACCGGCGGCATTGTAATGCAGTTCGACTTTGCGTCCGCCTCCGGCGTCTTGCGTTACGACGCGCTGCGCTAAGGAAGGGGCAGCGGCGCTAATGACAAGTAGGGAAAGAAAACTCGCAGTGTGAGCAAGTCGGCGGAGTAATTGCGCGGATTGAGTAAACATGGAAAGAGGCAGTCTAGCACGCGTGCAGCGTCGATTGGCTGGGCAGGGCGGCCGAGTTACAGGTTCGGAATTCGGTGTGGGAGACTTTGTCAAAATTCGGGCCAATTACTATCGTCGTCGTTGACATGCAGCAACTCAGCGTTTAGCGTTGTTACGCCTCGACAGTCGTCGCGTTCACTCCTGTCAGCGCAACCTCAGCTCCCCGTGCCTAAAACCGATACTCAGACCCTCCACTCAAAAGGAATCCGCATGAAAGCAACGCAAGGGTATTTTTGTCGCGGCGCAAGCCGGACGATGGCAGTTCTCGCCCTCACAATGGGCTTCGCAATATTTGGAACGCTTTCTGCCAACGCGCAGAGCCTGTTCCGCCAGCTCAGCCAGGATAGCTTCACCAACTCCAGCAGCCAGCACATGACCGAAGTTGAACCGGGCGCGGCGAGCAACGGACCGGTGATCGTTACCGCTTTCCAGGTCGCCCGTATCTCCAGCGGCGGCGGCGCCGACATCGGCTGGGCCACGTCGCTCAACAGCGGTATCGCGTGGACTAACGGCTATCTTCCCGGCCTGACGGTAAACGGTCCCGGTGGCGGCCCCAACAGCGCGGCCAGCGATGCCGCGGTCGCCTACAACGCCAAGTTCGGCAAGTGGCTCATCTGCACGCTGCCCATCGGCAACGAAGATAACGTGGCAGTAAGCCGCTCCTCTGACGCCATTCACTGGGACAATCCCATTTACGTCGAAAGCAGCATGGATGCCGACAAGAACTGGATCGGGTGCGATAACACGCCCTCCAGCCCGTTCTATGGCAACTGCTATGTCGAATGGGACAATCCCGACGTGGGCGACGAGCTCTACATGAGCACCTCCACCGACGGCGGCGCAACTTGGGGCGCGCCCAAGACGACGCAAGCGCAAGACTTCGGCATCAGCGGCAATCCTGTGGTGACGCCCAACGGTACAGTCGTGGTTCCCTTTGCCGACTTCGACGGCGGCATGTCGGCGTTCACTTCGACCAACGGCGGCCAGAGCTGGACGGCGGCTATTAGCATTGCCAATGCCCCCAGTCACGGCGAGGCAGGCGATCTGCGCAGCGCCGGTCTGCCTTCCAGCACCATCGATGGTGGTGGACGCGTGTACATCTCCTGGCCGGATTGCAGCTTTGAAAGCGGCTGCTCGGCCAACGACATCGTCTTCAGCAGCACGACCGACGGCGTGCACTGGACGGCCAAGTCACGCATTCCGCTCGATCCCATCGGCAGCGGCGTCGACCATTTCATCAACGGTATGGGCGCCGACCTGAACACCTCCGGCAGCGGCGCGCACCTGGGGATGACCTATTACTATTACCCCAACACCAACTGCGGGAACAGTTGCCAGCTCTACGCCGGCTTCTCGCTGTCGCATGACGGCGGACAGACGTGGACGCCGAATCGCCAACTCACGCCGGCGATGTCGCTAAACTGGCTGCCCAACACCTTCTCGGGGAGGATGGTCGCCGACTATGTCGCGACGGCCTTTCCGGCAGGAGGTCGCGCGTTCCCGATCTATTCGCTGGCGTTCGCTCCGGTCGGCAGCCTGTACCAGCAGGCCATCTACACCGCTTCGTTTGGATATAGCCAGGACGAGATGGTGGAGAAACCAGTGAGCTCGGCCGGTGAGCAGCCGATCCCGGGCATCAAGTCGGACCATGCGCCGAGACAGCGCGGCGAGTTGGATAACATCCCGCCGAGCCGACGGCAGACTCCACCGGAGAGCAAGTAGCAACTAGCAGCGAAGTCGTTAAATCGGGTGCCCACCCTTGCCGCCTTCCTTTGGCGGACAGGGTGGGTTCCCATACCCCGAGTTGCCCGTCCCCAAAATCAGCTCACCTCGACAGCGTTTCGCCCTGCCGCAACATCCAACTGCGTTGGAGATCTCATGAACAAGCGGACAGCGCTGCCGGCCTTTGTTTTTCTTGCAGCAATTTTCCTCGCGGCCCAGAACCCCCGCGGCAACCAACCGAACACCTACCCTATCGCGGTCGCCGCGGCTCAGAAGGCTGAACCCAACTCGCAAGCGCCCGCAACGCCCCAGGCGAACACAGGGCAGACACCCGCGCCCTCGCCGCCGGCGCAAGGGCAAGCTGCGAACGGCAGCACCGCAACTGCCGGCCAACCCAATAGCGGCGATGACGGGGCCTTGCAAGGCCGCATTCAGGAAGCGCTGCGCAACGAGCCGGAACTTGCGGCCAGCCACATCTCCGTCAACGTGACCGACAGCGCTATTGCAATCTCCGGCACCGTACCTTCCAGCAAAGACAAGCAGACCGCCGAGCGCATAGCGCAGTCGTTCGACGGCAACCGCAAGTTTGACGACAAGCTGTTGGTGACCGGACAGCCGTCTGCCGCGCCGGGCACGGCCAATACAGGCACGCCGAACCCGCGATAAGCGCAGCTCCCCAGAATCGCAAGCAAGACCGCGCCTCCCTCCGGTGGTAAAATCGCGCCGCACCTCAACACATGGAGAATGCCTATGGTGTCCGCAGCCACTGTTCCGCCACCACAACCAGAGGCGCTTTCGGAAGTAGAGCGCGTTATCGACACCTTTGTCGCGCCTGCGAAGACCTTCACCGACCTGCGCCGCAACGCCAACTGGCTGGTGCCGCTGATCCTGCTGGTGATCGCGACTGAGGCCCTGGTAGTTCATCGGCGGGCAAGAAGGTCGGATTCGAGAAGATTGCCGAGAACGGCCTCGCCCTGCAACCCAAGGCGGCGGCCCGGCTCGATCAGTTATCGGCTGAAGACCGCGCCAAGCAGATGCAGACCGTCGTCAAGGTCACCAGCGTATCGTCCTATTTGTCTCCGGCCATCATCATCGTGTTTCTGCTGATTGTCGCCGCGGTCCTGCTGGCGACCCTGAATTACGGAATGGGCGCGGAGGTGGGGTTCAACCAATCCGTTGCGGTAGTCATGTACGCCTCGCTGCCGGGCGATGATCAAGAGCGCTGCTTGCGATACTGGCGCTGGCGGTCGGCAGCGGCGAATCCTTCACCTTTCAGAATCCTGTAGCCAGCAACCTGAGCCCGCTGATCGACCCCAGTTCGCACTTCCTCTACTCGATTGCCATGAACGTAGACCTCTTCACCATCTGGACGCTGGTGCTGGCCGGCGTAGGCCTCGCCTGCCTGGCCAAGGTCAAGCGCAGCACATGCCTGATGGTCGTCTTCGGTTGGTGGGCCGTTTGGGTGCTGGGTATCTCGGGGCTGGGAGCCGCTTTTTCGTAATGGGCACACGCCAGGCCGGAATCTCGCATCTGTGTGACTAGCTGGTCGGGACGAAGCCGAGGCGCTCCGATTATGGGGAAATCGTAGCGCAAGTCGGCTGCGACCGCTATTCGCATCCCGATAAGTGCGAAGCTGAGATATACTTCGCTTGCTCGAATGTTTTGCCGCCTTGATGGCGGGTCGGGGACCGCTCCTCTTTTCATATTCCCCGAAGATTTCATACGGTAGCGAGTCGAGGCCGCTTGTCGTCTAGGTAACAGGACTGAGTCGCCGGTATTGATTGCTGGCTTAATACCCCCCGGCGCATATTATTCCGACCGCAGACCCCCAGCAGCCTTGGGAGGTGTGGCGTGGACCTGGTACTCATACGTGTCGTTTTTGTTCTGTTACCGCACTGGCCTGCTACGAGCTTACAGCCGCTGGGCCTTAGGCCGATGGTGGCCGCGCGGCTCGGGCGTGCTGCTTGGCGTCGCGGTCATCCTCTTTGAAGTTCGGCTGCGCCAGGTCAGCCTGAAGCGGCTGATCGGCGCGGTCATCGGCAGCATCCTCGGCATCATCGGCGCTTATCTCTTCAGCCTGGTCATCCGCAACAGCATCGCTCCGGGCGCCACCCAGAGCTTCCTGCAGCTCTTCGTCATGCTGCTGATGGCTTACGTCGGCCTGACGGTCGGCGCCGGCAAGGGCGACCTGCTGAACCTGGCCGCGCTGGGCGGCATCTTCGGCGGCGAGAAGCAGACCAAGCGCAGCTACAAGATTCTCGACACCAGCGTCATCATCGACGGCCGCATCGCCGACATTGCCGAAACCGGCTTTCTGGACGGCGTCATCGTGATCCCGCAGTTCGTGCTGCGCGAGCTGCAACTGGTGGCCGATTCCGCCGACTCCATGAAGCGCAATCGCGGCCGGCGCGGGCTGGACATCCTGCAGCGCATCCAGAAGATTGCGACGCTTGACGATCCAGATCGTCGAAGATGATTTTCCGGCCGTGCGCGAAGTCGACCTGAAGCTGATCGAGCTGGCCAAGGTCTACGAAGGCAAGATCGTCACCAACGACTTCAATCTGAACAAAGTCGCGCAGCTGCAGGGCGTCGAGGTGCTGAACATCAACGAGCTGGCGAACTCGCTCAAGCCCATCGTGCTGCCGGGCGAGATCATGAAGGTCTTCATCCTGAAGGAAGGCAAGGAATACAACCAGGGTGTCGCCTATCTCGACGACGGAACCATGGTGGTGGTGGACAACGCGCGCAAGATGATCGGCAAGACCGTCGATATCTCGGTCACGTCGGTGTTGCAGACCACGGCCGGCAAGATGATCTTCGGCAAGTTCGACGAGCGCTCGGTCACTATGCCGCGTCCGGTGGAGCATCGCACTGACATGCGCAAGTCGAGTCCCGCGCCCGCCGCGGCGGTTACCGAAACCGCCAAGCCGGAGTAGGGCAGGCCCGAGTTTCTTGAGGTTGTCACCTCGGCTCCGGCGCATTAGCCAGAATTGTCATCCCGAGCGGAGCCCGCTTTAGCGGGCGGAGCCGAGGGATCTGCGGTTCGCCCGCAGGGGAATTATGCTTGCCGAGCAAACCACAGATCCCTCGGCTCCGCTCGGGATGACAACCTACTGGTAACCGCTTTTCGCTGCCCGGGTTCCCCATCGATGCGCGGTTTCGAATGAGTGGGCCGGCGGATTTGTCCTGACCCTCCCCGCGCATTTATACTCGCCTCCCCGATATGAAGGTTATGGTCATCATCCCGGCGGCGGGGCTCGGTACGCGCATGTCCGCCGCGCACGGCGGACCGCGAGAGCAAGAGCAAACAGTTCTTCGAGCTGCAAGGCACGCCCATCCTGGTGCATACCTTGCGCAAGTTCGCGCAATGCGACACCGTCGCGGAGATCGTCGTCGCGCTGCGCCAGACCGAAACCGCGACCTTCCAGAAACAGATCGAGCGCGAGAACTTCCACAAACCGCTGCGCGTGGTGGAAGGCGGCGAGCACCGTCAGAACTCTGTTGCCAATGCGATCACTGCGCTGGGTGCGGCAGAAGACGACATCGTACTGGTACACGATGCCGTGCGGCCGTTTGTCGAGCAGGAGACCATCGTCAATGTCATCGAGGCAGTGAAGAAATACGATGCTGCGATCGCCGGCATCCCCGCCGTGGATACGGTGAAGCAGGTGGAGCGTACCGCCGACGGCGCCGTCGTCATCGCGACTGTGCCCCGCGAGCGCATGGTGCTGGCGCAAACCCCACAGGGCTTCCGCTTCGGGCTGCTGAAGAAAGCGTTCGACGAGGCCATCGCCGACGGCTTCATGGGGACCGATGAGGCATCACTGATCGAGCGCAGCGGTGCGCCGGTGCACGTGGTCATGGGCTCGCCGCGCAACATGAAGATCACTACGCCCGCGGATCTGGAGTTGGCGGAGTTCTTTCTGTCGCTGGAGAACCGTCGCGAAGTCGGCTTGAGCGGGTAAGAAAGAGATTTTAGGCAGGAGAATCTTGGGTCGCAGTTTTGGGTGGAGCGCGCCTTTAGGCGTGCAGACTTAGCCTGTGCTATGGAATGCGCTTTAGCGCCTGAGGTAAGTCTTTCATTATTTTCCTCAGCGGCTAAAGCCGGGGCGATCTCGCCTAACGACTGCACCGCCGAAGCGGTGCTCCACCCATCTAATCTGCTTCGCCATCGACTTTGTCCACTTCCCATACCTCTCGAGGTCCGCGCATCGGCTACGGCTGGGACTCGCACGAGTTCAAGCCCGGCATCCCGCTGAAGATCGGCGGCGTGTCGCTCCCGCATCACAGCGGACTGGCCGGACACTCCGACGGCGATGTCCTGCTGCATGCGCTCACCGACGCGCTGCTAGGAGCGATCGCCGCGGGTGATATCGGGACCTACTTCCCGCCCAGCGATCCCAAGTGGAAGGGCGCCGATTCCACCGCGTTCGTGCGCCAAGCCCTCAAGCTGGTGGACGAGGCTGGCTATCAAGTCGGCAATGTCGATAGCACGTTGATCCTTGCTGCGCCCAGAATCGGCCCGCACGCCGCGGCCATTCAGCAGAAAGTCGCCGACCTGCTCGGCATCGAAGGCTCGCGCGTCGGTATCAAAGCCAAGACGCCCGAAGGCATGGGCACCGACAATGCCGCCATCGCGCATGTGGCCGTGCTTTTGTGCGAGATCAACTGGCCATAGATTCACACTACAACCAGCGCCTCACCCTGGCTTTGTACTTGCGATACTCGTCGCCGAAGCGGCGCTCCAGGTACGCCTCTTCGCGATCGATGGCCGTCTTCTGAATACCTATGAGAACGAAGGGCAGGAACAGCAGCGGCCACACCGAGCGGAACAGCAGGCTGACGCCGATATAGGCCGCAGTAAATCCCAGGTAAATGGGATTTCGCGTAAGACGAAACGGGCCTTCTACCACGAAGACCGTCGTCGGCCGGAAGGGAAGGACGGTAGTTCCGCGCCGCAAGAAGAGCACTCGCGCCCATGCGCCTAAACTCAAGCCCGCTGCTGCCAGAATGCCGCCTGCGAGTCGCGACGGGAATGCGGGCAATGCCACCAGCGGCCACCATCTGCCAATCAGTAAGCCAACAATCAGCGGCACCGCAAAGGTAAGCGGTGGAGGCAGCTTCACCGCTGCGGAATCGGGGCGCTGGTCAGGCATGAGTTTGCTCCGCTACCCGCTTCCCACTCAGTCCGTCCCCTCGCGCCGGGTCCCAAAATACTTGCGAATGCCGATGGTGTTGTACTGTCCCCACGGGCCGTTGGCGCCGAGCCAGGCACCGCCCAGCGGCTGGTCGCGCGAGCCGAAGCGCACGATGGTCGGATGGTTGGTGTACCGGAACTGGAACCGCTTTGGCAAATCCACTCCCACGCCCCACTTGAGCTCCATGCCGATGCCGGTCCAGGACCAGCCGTAGCGCACCTGCGGGAGGTTGTTGCCGAAGAGAAAATTCGGATCGTAGAAGACCATCAAACGCCGCGCGATCGTTTGCCCGAAGGGTCGCAGCTCCAGCTCGCCCGAAATCTGGTAGCGGGCGAAGGCGCTGCAGGGCGCATTCCTGCCGCCGTATTGTGGCGCGCCGGCGTTGGCGGCGCAGAGGTTGGGATCGATTTCATTGTGCGGCGGCGCGATGTCGAACTGCGCCCATCCCCAAAACCAGTCCTTGGGAAAGAACATGCGGTCCGATGAGGAGGACGGCTTGGTCTCCGGCGCGGGCGTCGATTGCGTAACTGTTTCGGATGTGGTCGAGGTCTGCGACCAGGCGGCGCACGACAACAGGAACAGGGAAAAGACAAGGAACGGCAGCAGGCGCTTCATTGGGCCTCCGCGAAAGTTAGTTGCTGGAAGTGCTCTGACAGCATATCGTTCGCAGTCGAAATGCCAAAGGCTTTTCGCGGACCCTCGACTCGGGCTTCGCGCGTGTTCCATCATTCGAGGAACGGAAAGCCGGCTGACGGCCGACAGCTCACGGCTCACAACCGCTTTTCTCACAATCGACAACCGACAATTTGAGTCATGTTATCCTCCGCGCACGCATGTCCTACCGCACCAGCGCTACCGCCGCTCTGTTGCTGCTCACCGCGCTGAACTTTCTTAACTACATCGACCGCAACGTGCTCTACGCTGTGCAACCGCTCATTCAGCGGGAATTCGGATTGAGCGACACCCAGGTCGGTCTGCTCACGTCGGCCTTCTTCGTCTGCTACATGGTGGCATCGCCGCTGATCACGCCGCTGGCCGACCGCTACTCGCGGCGCTGGATCATCGCGCTGGGCGCCTTCGTGTGGAGCGCGGCCACGCTGCTGAGCGCAGTGACGCACACCTACAACGAGCTGCTGATAAGGCATGTCGTTGTCGGCATCGGCGAGGCGACCTTCGTCGCGATCTCTCCGGCGTTCCTCGCCGACTTGTATCCCGAACAGATCCGCGGGCGCGTGATGGGCCTTTTCTACCTGGCGACGCCGGTGGGAAGCGCCCTGGGTTATATTGTCGGCGGATTTTTGGGACATCGTTACGGATGGCGGGCGCCGTTTCTGGTGTCGGCCTTGCCGGGATTTGTGCTTGGGGCGGCGGTGCTGACTTTGCGTGAGCCGACGCGCGGCGCCAGCGATCACGTGGCCGACAGCTTCGAGCGCGGCTCCATTCGCGGGTTGCTGCACAACAAGGCTTACTGGAGCATCACGCTGGCGGGCGCCATGATGACCTTCGCCATCGGCGGCTTGCAGGTATGGATGCCCACATTCCTGGTGCGCGTGCGCCATCTTCCTCTGGACCGCGCCAATACAATCTTCGGCGGCATGACGGTGGTCTCTGGCACGGTGGCGACGTTGCTGGGCGGCTGGCTCGGTGACCGGCTGCTGCGACGCACGCCCGCAGCGTATCAGTTGGTTTCAGGTGTAGGCATGGCGCTGGCCATCCCCGCCATCGCAATTGCGATCTACAACCACGGCCCAGCGATGTTCCCCGCCATCTTCGTAGGTGAGTTTTTCCTGCTGCTCAACACCGCTCCGCTCAACGCCGCCATGGTGAACTCCGTCAGCGCACGCATTCGCGCCACCGCGCTGGCGATTAACGTCTTCACCATTCACCTCTTGGGCGACGCGTTTTCGCCGACGCTCATCGGCGCGATCTCGGACCACAGCAATCTGGAATTGGGGCTGACTTCGATGATTGTGGCGGTGGCCTTATCGGCGGGAGTGCTCTTTTATGGAATGCGCTTCGCGCCGAAAATCGGCGATGAGCAGGTAGCGACTAGCGGCTAGCTGCGCAGCGGTCGGTGCAGCCTTGTATCAGGGCACGACCTCGGTCGTGCCGTTAAGCCTCTTTATTTATTTTGTCATCCCCAGCGGAGCCGAGGGATCTGCGGTTCGTCGGCGCTGGCTGTATGCTCGCGGCGAACCGCAGATCCGTCGTCGGCCTGAAGGCCTCCTATTTCGTTGGCTCCATCCTGAGCGCGTTATTGAAGCGATTGAAATAGTTAAAGAGCCCGATCGCAGCAAGCAGTTCGACGACCTCGCCTTCGTCGTAATACTTGCGCAACTCGCTCCAGAAGGCATCGTCCACCCCGGAATCGCGCGTCACCCGTTCGGCCAAATCCAGCGCAGCTTTCTCGGCGTTCGTGAAATCGGAGCGGTTGCGGAAATTCGCGAGATCGTTGAGCTGCTCTTCGCTCCAGCCATGCCGCCTTGCCAAGGCGGTGTGTGATGCCAGTCAATATTCGCAATGGTTGAGCTGCGAGGTGCGGACGATCGCCAGCTCCTTCAGCTTGGCGGGCACGGTCCCCGTATTCATCACGGCCCGGAAGTGCGCGATCATCGTCCGAAGAATCTCGGGCCGATGTGCCGCCGTGCGAAACATGTTGGGGACGTTGCCGCGTTCCTGGAGATAGACGTCGTAGACCTTAGCAGTTTCGGCGTCGACTTGGTCTTTATCGAGTCGGGAAATTCTGGTCATTAGAAGATTGTAGCGACATCAAGGCATAGCTCAATCGCTTCCCGAACACGCGTCATGAGAATGTCAAGGCTCTTGGCCTGGGTGTGACACACTCGCAGAGCAGGAACCGTGGCGACGTAATAGCCCTCTTCGTCTCGCTCAATAAGCACGGTGGACTTTCGCCGGCTTTTCGAGAGTAGAACTCCAGGATGATTCTACCCTCACACATAACAACGCCCTTCCGCAAAGACGCGAAAGGGCGCGGGATTGCGTGATCGACGAACTCAAGGGTTAGCGCGAGAGAACGCCGCGATGGCCCCAGCCTCGTCGTCCTTGACGTCGAAGACGGTATACAGCTTCGTGATCTGAAGCAGGTCGTGGACCTTCTTGGTGAGGTGCAGCAGCTTCAGCTCGCCGCCTTGGTTGCGAACGGAGGTGAAGGCGCTGACCAGCTCGCCGATGCCCGAGCTGTCGATGTAGCTGACGTCGCCAAGGTTCAGCAGGATTTTTTTCTGCCCCTTGCTCAACAGGTCTTTGATGGTGTCGCGCAAGACGACACTGCCCTCGCCCAGGGTGATTCGCCCGCTCAAGTCGACGATGGTGATGCCGTCTACCTGCCGAGTGCTCGCTTTCATGCTCACGTGGAAGCCCTCCTGGCGGCCCCATTCACTGCTGGGGCAGCCGCTTGATCAATGTGATTTCAGTGCCAGGTTCAAGTTTACGAAAACGGACCTCATCCATGAATGCCCGCATTAAAAATATGCCGCGGCCCGAGTTCTTCAAGAGATTTTCCGGGGCCAGCGGATCGGGAACCTCGTCAGGAATAAAACCTCTTCCCTCGTCGGTGATGGTCACAATCAACTCCCGTCCGTTCTGCTCGAAGCTCAGGTTGACGCGCTTGCCAGGATCGTAGGCGTTGCCGTGCAGGATGGCGTTGATCATGCCTTCGCGCACCGCCATGGAGACGCCGCCGCGCGTGTCCTCGTCGATCCCGGCCTGGGCCGCGATCTGGTCGGCCATCTCCTCGGCTTTGTTCACGCTGTCCAGCGTGGACTCCATACGATAGGAAACGCGTTGTGGCGCGGCCATCAAGTTGCCCGTGTCCCGAGAATCTGCACCGCAGTCCTGCTTGTATCGACGGAAATCGGAAGAATGGAGCAGTTTGCCTGTTCGCGGCAAGCTTGTCAATGCGGGCTTGGATACAACAAAGATTCCAGGTACGCGCAGCAAGTTGGCCCGTGTTTCTGGCAATCCGCTCGTCCGTGCAACAATGACATCTTCACCATCGACAGCGGCAGGTTTTCGCAAAGCTTACAGCGACTAGAAACTCATGATTGCTCATCTGCGCGGGCGGCTCATCACCAAGCATCCGAACCAGGCGATTGTCGAGGCCGGCGGTGTCGGCTATGACGTCACCATCTCGGTGCCGACCTTTTCCGAACTGCCGGGGTTGGGGAGCGACGTCGCGCTGCACGTCCATACCCACGTGCGCGAAGACGCCCTGGCGCTGTATGGATTCGCGCGGGTAGAAGAAAAGCGGCTTTTTGAAAAGCTCATCACAGTCAGCGGCATCGGCCCGAAGCTGGCGATGACTATACTCAGCGGCATGGCGGCAGCGGAGATGGTGGCTGCGATTCGGGCCAACGAGTTTGCGCGCCTGACCAAGATTCCCGGTGTCGGCCGCAAGACCGCCGAACGCATGTGCGTGGAGCTGCGCGACAAGCTGGATGCCTTCGGTGCAGCGCAGCAGGTCGCGACACACTCCGCTGTCGAGGAAGATGTCATCTCCGCTCTGACCAACCTGGGCTTCCAGCGCGCCGTCGCGGAGAAAACGGTGGAACGCGTCGCGCCGTCTTCCGGACGAGAAAACTTCGATGCGGTCTTCCGCGCGGCGCTCGCCGTGCTCTCGAAGTAGCGACGAAGAGCGATAATTACCACGTGAACGACAAACTGCTGCGCTACATCCGCAACCGGCATCTGCTGGGCGCCGGCGACCGTGTGCTGGTGGCAGTCTCGGGCGGGGCGGACTCGGTCGCGCTCATGCGCGTTCTGCTGCAGCTGCGGCCAGAGCTGGGGACCACGCTTGCGGTCGCGCATTTCAACCATGGGCTGCGGGGCGAAGAGTCGGCCGCCGACGAGGCATTCGTTGCCTCTCTGGCAAAGCAGTACGGGCTGGAGTTCTTCGTCGAACGCAGCGACGTTCGCGAGCACGCTCTCGCCGCCAAGCTGTGCATCGAAGCTGCTGGTCGTGAGTTTCGTTATCGCTGGTTCAGGCAGCTCGCCGAACAACAGCGCTTCGGCTGTGTCGCAACGGCCCACACACTCGACGATCAGGCGGAAACCGTGCTGCTGAAGTTTCTGCGTGGAGCAGGCACGCGAGGACTGGCGGGCATCTACCCCATTGTCAGACACGAAAAGGTACGCATCATCCGACCGCTGCTGTGCGCCACGCGCGCCGAGGTCGAGGCCTACCTGGCTTCACACAGCCAAACCTGGCGTGACGACGAGAGCAATCTCGACCGCAAGTTCCTGCGTAACCGCGTTCGCCACGAACTGCTGCCGCTGCTCGAGGGCGAGTACAACCCTAGCCTTCGTTCCTCCCTTAGCGCGCTCGCCGATCTCGCGCAGGGCGAAGAGGATTACTGGGCGACGATTATCGAGCGGTATTTGGCGGACCGCATGCGCGCGGACGAATTGAACCTGGATGATTTCGCCGGCCTGCCGATCGCAATGCAGAGACGCGTGCTCAAAACCTTTGCCGAGGCGCGCTGCGCTGCGCTGGATTTCGCCCACGTAGAAGAACTGCGACGCTGCGCGTTGGGCGAGCTGCGCGCCAGTGAGCTGCCCGGTGGGCGCATCGCCGCCCGCGAGAAAGGCTGGCTGAAGCTGTGCGCGTCCACGCGGCACGATCCGTGCGACTACGAGTATCTGCTGCCCGTTCCGGGCGAGGTTTACGTGCGCGAACTAGAGGGCACGGTTCGCGCGCTCATTGTTGGGGAGCAATTCGCACGCGAGATGACGCAAGACGCTTTCCTCCGGCGGGATTTACTGGCCCCAGAACTGCTCCTTCGCAACTGGCGACATGGCGACCGTTACCGCCCCGCCCACCGCGGCTCGCCAGAAAAACTAAAGCGGCTCTTCGCGGAGAAGCGGATTCCCGCCGAGCAGCGCGCCGCGTGGCCCGTGGTGCTGAGCGGGACCGAAATCGTGTGGGTGAAGGGGATGCCGGTCGCGCACGCGCATGAATGGAAAGGCAGCGGCGACGCGGTACGGATCGAAACGGTCCCCGGCAAAGTGGCGCCCACGATTTCTTGAGGTTTGCTACTGACTTGAACTCGGCTGGTTCAAGGGTGCGGGCGTCATTCCGAGAAAGCTAGTCCCCGTGAATTTCCCCCCGGGGTTGAAGTTCCAGGTGAACAGGGCGAAACCTGCATTGGCGCAGGTCTGACATCCATTGCGCAGCGGATAGCCGACGATGAACTGCAAACCGCCATTGGGTCCGGTCTGCGAATTTGGCCATGTCCTGCCGTCGCGGTCGCCCGGCCACACGCTCAGCTGAGGAAACTGGTTTTGCAAGTCCTGAAACTGGAAGCTCTGCCGCATGCTTTTCTGGTCGAGCCGCTTGAGGTCTTCGACGTTGATGATGAGTGGCTTGCCATTGACCAGCAGCAAACCGTAGGTCGAACGCAGGGGATACGACACCCAGGCAATGTCCACGGGGCCGACCTTTTGCAAGCCTGCCATGATGCCGACCTCGCCGTTCTGGGTGTAGAGTTCGCGCGTGAAGCTCACCGCATCGGCGGGCGCTCCCGCCTTCGACATCTGGTTGATCAAGCAATCGCCGAACTTCTGTGAGGGCGAGACTTTGTTGCAGACGGCATGCGCTTGAGTGAAAAATTCGCCGCCCGGCTGCCATATCGCAGAACCTGTGATCGGCGCCGGCGCAGATTGCGCGGATGCGATTGCCGAAAGCGCCGCGAAAATCAGCCACATCAAGCCATTGCGCATGAGTCCCCCTGTTGCGAACTGTGCCCGGAGTTTAGCAGACCGCAATCTTGCAGGACGCTCGACTTGCGCTGCTTCAACTATTGCGGATTCAGCTGCGGGGGAGACGATGCGCCAGGCTGCGGCCTCCCCGGCCGTTGCATCTTCGGCGGCGGCGGCGTGGGAATGTATGTGGTATGCAGGAATTTCCCAGTTGCGTCGAACTCCCATCCGAAGCGCGCCAAGCCAATATGCTGGCAGGCATGACATCCGTTCAGTAGCGGATACGTCACGATGAACTGTGTTCCGCCGCTCGGCAGCGACTGCACCCGCGACCAGGGTGCGGTGCCGCTGCGGTCGCCCGGGAAGATCTCGACCTTCGGATACTTCTGCTTGACAGATTGGAACAGCGGGTCGGCTTCCATCGCCTTGCGATCGAGCTTCTCCAGATTGTCGATGTCGAGGAAGTTGGGATCGCCATTCACCAGTAGCAGGCCGTAGTTGTCGTTGGCGCGCAGGGGATAGAAGACCTGTGCCGCATCGACTGTTCCGTGGCTCTTGAAGGCGCTCATGATGCCAACTTGGCCGTCGCTTTGCGCGTACAACTCTCGAGTGAAGCTCAGGGCACCGGCGGGCGCTCCCGCCCCGGACATTTGGTCGATGAAGCACTGGCCGAAGCTGCGTGGCCCCGCGCCCTTCTCGCAAAGCGTCTGTGACTTGCTAATGAAATCGGCGGGCGGCTGCCATACAGCTGAGGCGGTGATTTTGGGGGCGGCACCCTGCGTCCCCAGGCTTCTGGTTTGAGGTTGGGTATCTGTACCGAATACCAAGGCGAACGTGCAGAAAATCGATGTTGCGAGGAAGGCTAGCTTCATGAACCGGTGCACCCGTCCCGCGACGGCGGGACGACTCAGTTTAGCCCAGGACGAAGTCCTGGGTAGAGATCGTTGAAAAGGACGGTTCGTCCCGGCAGGGACGCTATGCTGGCGCGGCACACGGCCGCGTGCCTGACATCACCGAAAATTTGACGCGTTAGCACCGTAGCCTCAACCCATGTCCCACACCCATGCCTCCGTCCTGGTGCATTGCGTAGGGAGGCATGAGGCAACATCGTCCCGGCAGGGACGCCGGGCGTATATGGATCGCATGGGTGCCCCCCTCTCGCTGCTTTCGGCGAGAGGGGGGGCCACGCCTACTCCGGCCGATCGATCTGCGCCTTCTGTAGCTTATCGGAGTAATCGACGTATACCGACTTCCACTCGGTATAGAAATCGATGGCGCCGATGCCACCTTCGCGATGGCCATTGCCGGTGGCCTTCACGCCGCCAAACGGGAGGTGCACCTCAGCGCCGATAGTCGGCGCGTTGATATAGGTGATGCCGGCGTACAGATCGCGCATCGCGGTGAAAGCCTTGTTTACGTCCCTGGTATAGATCGACGAGGACAGCCCGTACTCGATGTGATTAGCGATTTCGATCGCGTGCTCCAGCCCATCGCACGGGATGATCGACACCACCGGGCCGAAGATTTCCTCCTGCGCGATTCGCATCTTGGGATCGACATCGCTGAACACCGTCGGCGCGACGAACCAGCCGTGGTTGTACGCCTCCCCTTCCAGACGATGCCCGCCGCAGAGCATCTTCGCGCCTTCGTCCTGGCCGATCTTGATGTACTTCAAGTCGGTCTCCATCTGCGACGAGTTCACGGCCGGCCCCATGTCGACGCTCTCGTCGAGGCCGTTGCCGATCTTCAGCTTCTGCGCGCGCGCGACCAACTCATCGACGAACTTCTTGTACACGCCCTTCTGCACAATGATGCGGCTGGTCGCCGTGCAGCGCTGGCCGGTGGTGCCGAAAGCGCCCCACAGCGCGCCGTCGAGGGCGAGGTCGAGGTTGGCATCACCCATCACGATCATCGGGTTTTTGCCGCCGAGTTCGAGCGAACAATGCTTGAAGGTTTTCGCCGCTTCCTGCCCCACGATGCGGCCCACCGCAGTCGATCCCGTGAGCGATACCGCGCGCACGTCGGGATGCTCGACCATCGGCGTGCCCACCTCGCCGCCGAAACCTGTGACGATATTCACCACGCCCGCGGGAATGCCGCCGTCGGTCAGCGCCTGCACGAAATTCAGCGTCGAGAGCGGCGTGTCCTGCGCGGGCTTGATGACGGCGGTATTGCCAGCCACCAGCGCGGGGAAGAGCTTCCATGATGGGATGGCCATCGGAAAGTTCCACGGCGTGATCATGCAGCAGACGCCGAGCGGCTGGCGCACGGCCATGGCGAACTTGTTGGGCAGCTCCGAGGGCACGGTCGGGCCGAAGAGGCGGCGGCCCTCACCGGCGGTGTAGTAGCCGCAGTCGATGGCTTCCTGCACGTCGCCGCGTGTCTCCTTGATCACCTTGCCCATCTCGCGCGTCATCTGCTGCGCGCACTCTTCCTTACGCTGGATGAGGATCTCCGCGGCTTTGTACAGCATCTCGGCGCGGCGCGGCGCAGGCACGAGGCGCCACTTCTTGAACGCGTGCTTCGCGGCGTCGATCGCGCGGTTAACATCTTCCTTGTCGGATTTCTGGAAGACGCCGACCACGTCGCGGGTGTCCGCGGGATTCAGGTTCTCGAATGTGCGGCCAGTGTGGCTCTCCACCCACTCGCCAGCGACGAAGTTCTTGTAGGTTTTCGGTCGAGTGCCCGTGCGGATGCTGGGCGCCTTGCCGGGGTCCCCGATAGGCGCCGCTGTTGCGGCGGTTGGGGTGGATTTCTGCTCCATGGTCGCCATAAGATTGCCTCCTGCGATAAAGTCCAAACCCTTAATGCTAGCGGGTAGGGAGCGGGTTGTCACTTTCGAGGGTTACCGGAATTCAGCCGTCAGCTCTCAGCCACGGAGCAGATCCGGCTACGGGTTTCAGGTTTGTGAGGTTGGCATAGGATCTGAAGGAATTCTTGCCGGGTTCCTCGTGTGGCGCTATTCTTCCCGCCATGCCCGAACAAACTCTCTCCTCGCTGCTCAATCGCGATTACATCTTGAAGTACCTCACGGCTGATGCGCCCTGGTGCGAGAGTCACGGAGCCGGAGATGACTTTTTGGGAGTGGGCATTCTTTACTACGCCCTGGTCTATATTTTCCGGGCGAAAACTGCCGTGTGCCTTGGCTCGGGCGGTGGTTTTGTGCCGCGGTTGATGCGGCAGGCGCAGCGCGACTTGGGCATTGGAGCGCAAGCGAAGACGATACTCGTGGATGCCAATCGGCCGGAGAGCGGCTGGGGGTCGCCAGCGTGGCTGCCCGAGGATTCTCTGTTTCGCCGTGAATTCGACGACGTCGATATCGTGCTCACCACCACGAGGCAAGCAGCGGAACAGTGCTTTGCGCCAGAGCGTGCCTCCATCGACTACCTGCACATCGACGCCGACCACTCCTTCGAGGGGGGCCTGGAAGACTTCTTAATGTACCGGCAGTTTCTGCACCCGGGCTCACTGGTCACGTTGCACGACACGCGCTACCAGGGCGCGGGAATCGGCGCTGTCATCGATTACTTGCGCACGCGAGCCGATTGCGAGGTGATCGAATTTCCCGAACTCGGGACCGGCACTGCGCTGGTGCGAATTCGCGGAGCAGCACAAGCTGCCGCCCCCATCCGCCCTTTGCTCCATTCCCAGGTATCGGCAATCAAACGTGCCGATGCGGTTGAGTTGGATTCCGCCGGCATGGGATGGAAGTATCTCGAGACCGAGGCCTTCGCCAGCCGTAACGTGCTGGCGGCGCATTTCGTGCGCGGCTGCGCGTCGGTAATCGAGATCGGAGGTGGGCGGAGTTCGATTGTTCCATTTCTCACCGGCAAACATGAGAGCGTGATCGTAATCGACCCGTTTGGGCGCGATGAAGAATTCCAGATCGGTGAGTGCCGTTTTGCGAGACTGCGGGCGCGCTTCCAGGACGTCGAATGGAGCATCGCTCAGCCGGCCAGCTACGCGATGGTGATGCTGGGGCTGGAATTGCAAGGTATGAGTGACGAAGACTATCGCCGGCTGTATGGCCTGGTTGCCGCCGCCAACGTCACGGTCATTGAATTTCCGACATCCTGGGAGCCCTCGCGGCGGCAGTTTGACCTGATACAAGCCAACACTCTGACTCAGGTCCGCTTTCATGCCAAGCTTGATCTTGCCGAGAACAATTTCGGCGAGCTTAGCAATAGTTGGCCGCCGAGAACGGATCGGGAAATCTACGTGCTCGAACCATTGCTGAACGCCTGAGCTTGCTTGCTACAAAACATTTCGACACCTTCGAGCTACTACTATCGATTCCGTAGAAATTTACAAAAAAAGCAGTTGTCTTTTTTGTCATCGAGCAGTATTAATCTATCCACGCTCCCATCCAGGTTCAGCTTCTCACCAGCAACGACACGAGGGCGACGTGCTGGAAAACGCCATAGTCTTCGCGCAGGACGCTGGAGCGCGTGCTCCCTCTTTAATGGGAGCGCTTCAGAAGTGCGGTCTCGTCGCGCGCGCTGCAAACTCCAACTCTGAACTGCGGTCGCTCTGGAGCCGCTTTTCCCCGGAATGCCTCATTATTTTGGGAAGCTCTTCGCTTGATGAAAACTTCGCGCTGGCGCGCGAGATCAGAAGCGCTGACGATCATTGTGCGCTGCTGCTGGTATCGCCAAGTCTGTCTACAGAGCTAGTCCTGACCGCGCTACGAACCGGTATATCCGACCTGCTGCACGGCGCCGCTGCCCCGCAACAGGCGGTCGAGACTATCGCTGCTCTGGTGGCGCGCCACCGCGCATGCTGCAGCTATCCGGAGGCGGCGCAGGACACGCATGAGGGCAGCACCCTCGTCGGCAGCGGCGCTGCGATGACGCGCCTTCGCACGCAAGTGCGGAAGGTGGCGAACACCGATTCCAACGTGCTTATCACCGGCGAAAGCGGCACAGGGAAGGAACTGGTAGCGCAAATTATTCATCAGCAAAGCCGCCGCCGGGCGCGGCCCTTCGTGGCGGTGAACTGCGCGGCGGTTCCGGACGGGCTGCTGGAGAGCGAGTTGTTCGGCTATGAGCGCGGCGCCTTCACCGGAGCACACGCCGGACACGCAGGCAAGCTGCAGCACGCGGCCGGGGGCACGCTGTTCCTTGACGAAATCGGGGAAATGTCTCTGCTCTCGCAAGCCAAGATCCTGCGCGCCGTGGATACACGCGTGATCCAGCGGTTGGGCAGCAATGTTGATACCCGCGTGCAGGTGCGGCTGGTGGCGGCCACCAATCAGCAGTTGGAACGGCTCGTCGACGAGAAACGATTCCGGCAAGACCTGTTCTATCGCTTGAACGTAGTACGGCTGGCGCTGCCGCCCTTGCGCGAGCGGCTGGAAGACATACCCGAACTGGTGGAACATATTCTGCGCGACCTTGGTCAGAACCGGCTGCAGCGCACTTGCAACGTGGAAGGAGAGCTGGTTCGGCGCTTGCAATGCTACGACTGGCCAGGCAATGTGCGGGAACTACGTAACGTGCTCGAGTCCATCCTGGTGTTTTCCTCGTCGCGCTCCCTCGGCCCGGGAGACATTCCGACCGAAATTCGCCACAAACTGCGCTCTTCCGCGCACCCTTACCGCGACGAACGCCGCAAAATCATCAGCGCGCTGAACTCCGCCCACTGGAACCGGAATGAGGCGGCCAAGATCCTCTCGTGCTCGCGTATGACGCTCTACCGCAAGATGGGCAAATACGGCATCGCAGCTGTGGATAACGACACGCCTAGAGCAGCTTCAGGACTGTAGACCAGTCCATTGTGAAACTGCCGTAGGCTCAGGCGCACCGCAACGTAACACGCGTAACAGCAAGTCTCGTCCCCTGCGCCGATCGCGGACCTCGCGGTTCGATTCCCAAAGAATTCTCTTCAGTTTTCCACCTGAAGCGCTCATGCGGACGTGAGCTTGTTACAACCTGTAACACTCGCGCTGTTACGCCGCCCCGCATTGCCTCCAGCAAACCCAGAAAACAGAAGCTGATAGGCAACGCCGCAGTTTGGCGGAGTGCATGCCTTAAGGGGTGCATGCGAGGCTGACCCCGCGCGGGTAGAGGCAGGTGCGAGTGGCGGTCGAAGGACGCTCCGCGAACCATTTCGACCGGCCGAGGATAACCATTCTGCGCACGCCATCATGATTTCCCGCCGCGGCCGGCCGACACGCTCGGCGAGACCGCGCCAGTGCCAGCAGCTCCGGTCAGGCGACGAAGACTTCTTCCGCCGTGGCATGGCTGTTGTTCTGATGCCGGACGCGGACCACGAGTTTGCCGGCGGCGCGGTCGTGCTCCATGTCGTCGTGGGCCTGTGGCACCTGCTCCAGGCCGTCGTAGACGCGGTCCACGGGGAAGGCCAGCCGGCAGGCTGCGACCGCCTCGAGGATCTCCTGGAAGGCCTCCGGCGGCAGGTCGGCGGCGTCGCCGAAGTAGCCCGCCAGGCGCACGCCCTTGGGCAGGTACTCGTTCGGGGAGAAGTCCCGCACCGTCCACTGATTGGAGAGGCTGCCGCCGAAGCAGGCCGTGCCGTGCACGCGCACCGCGCGCAGGGTATCGGGCAGGGTCGGCGTGCCGACCAGATCAAGGGCGGCGTCAACGCCGTCCGGGTACAGCTCGCGCACGGCGGGCGCGACCTGGCCGGTGTCGAGCAGGGGATGGTCGACGCCGTGCTCGGTCAGCAAAGCCAGGCGGCCGGGCCGCCGGGTGGTGGACAGCACCGTGGCGCCGCGCCATGTGGCCAGCGCGGCGGCGGCCAGGCCCACCGAGGAGGTGCCGCCGCGGATCAGCACGGACTGACCCGGCTTCAGGTCCAGGCCGGTGGTGAGCGAGCCGTAGGCGGTCTGCACCATCTCCGGCAGTCCGCCCAGCACCTCCCAGGGCAGGTCGGTGTCGACGGGGATGACCTGGGACAGCGGCACAGAGGTGTACTCGGCATAGCTGCCGTCGTAGGTGCGCCCCATGTCCCCCATCATCGCGACGACCTGCTGCCCGGCAACCAGCCCGCTGCCGGCCGGGGCTGCGTCCACGGTGCCGGCCGCCTCGATACCCGGCACCCGGGGAAAGCTGACGCCCACGCTCAGACCCAGCCGGAGCTTCAGCTCCGAGCGGTTGAGGCCGAACGCCTCGACGCGGATGCGCACCCAGCCGTCCCGCTCGGGCGGGAGCGGGACCGTGGTCAGCCGCAGGTTGTCCACGGGGCCAGGGGCGGAGAGCCGGACGGCGCGCATGGTGGTCGGCGAGGACGTCATGGGCCTGCCTTCTTCCCGGGGGTAGGAACCGGTCGGCGATGGTCAACATGCGGCCGCTGCGGCTTCATTCCCGGACCTTCACCGCCGTACGCGCGGCCTTGCCCGCCGCCAACGCCGCCGCGTTCGATACCGAGCTCGAAGCGATCGTCATCGTGACCGCCGTCCGCCACCAGGCCCCCGTGGTCACCAGCGGCCCCGGCGACCTGACCCGCATCGCCGACGCGATCGGCGTCAAGATCCGGCTCTTCCCAACCTGACCACCGCCAGCGCCACCACGTCTATGACTGCTCCAGCCGGGCCGGCCGGGTAGGCCGTGACCGTGGCCAGCCGGGCGTTCGCGGCCACCAGGTCACGTTCGACGCGTGCGCGAGCGGCCGGGCTTCAGGTCGCTTGCCGGTACGAGGTTGGCGTTTCCGCGGTTTTGCCTGATAATAGCAGTTATCGCAGGTAGATAGCCTGCAAGGTAGGCTGAGGTCAGGCAAAAGTCAGGGAGTCCGGCCATGTCGGTGATCATCAAGGGCAAGAACCCGCGCAAGCCGCACACCGTACGGTACTGGGTCGATGGCAGGCAGCGCGAGCGCTCGTTCGCGACCGCCAGGGAAGCCCAAGACTTCAAGATCAAAACCGACCACGACACACGCGCTCAGATCTTCATAGACGACAAGCTCGGCCGTGAGGACTTCGGCACGGCGGTCGATGCGTGGATTGACCGGCACGCGGTGGGCGATTCCACGAAGGACGGCTACCGGGTGACGGCCCGCGCATGGGTCAAGCCGACGTTCGCGAACCGCACCATCGCGCACGTGGCCAATGATCGGGATCGGGTCGCTGACCTGCTGGCCAAGGACATGGCGCACCTGAGCATCACCAGGCGGCGGCAGGCCCGCACGATCATCACGGGCACCATTGACGAAGCGGTCAAGGCAGGGAAGCTGGCCAAGCACAACTTGCACGACATCGAACTGAAGGACAACGGGCGCGCCACGGAACGCAACGATTTCGTGTTCCCGTCCCATGGGCAGATCAAACAGGTTGCTGCCGCGTCGGGAATCGTGGTGTGGCTGATGCGCGGCTGCGGCCTGCGCATCGAAGAGGCGCTGGGTGTCCATCGTGAGGAATTCCGCAGTCCGCGAGTCCTGCGGCTTACCGGGCAAGCGTCTCGGGACGGGCGCAAGAAGGTTCCGCTGAAGCACCGCAAGCGCGGCGAATATCGGGACGTGATCGTACCGGCCTGGCTATGGGAGATGATCAAGGACCTGCCCGAGGGGCCGCTATGCCCAGGCAATGACCGTCCCTATGCGGTGTATGAGACCGTTCGCGTAGCATTCCAGAATGCGGCGAAGCGCGCCGCGATACCCGCAGGATTCCGGCCGCACAGCCTGCGGCACGCATTTGCTTCAGCGCTTCTGTCGCGCGGCGTGCCAATCACCGACGTTGCTCGCTGGATGGGTCATAGGGATATCCGCGAGACGTACAGCACATATTCGCATTTTATGCCGGAAGCCGAAGACCGCGCGTTTGCCGTTCTCGACGCCGAATATGCGGAATGGAGCAAGGCAGCTTGAGAAAAACGATTAAGCTGACGCGTCGCATCGAGGCATTTGCGTGAAGGCGTCGGCTCCATCGTTTACGTATTATCGGCCGAGCAAGACCATCAGCCCGCGTTCGGGCGATTTCCTTATTTGTAGAAGATCATCCCGTTTGTATATGGCTCTAAAGGCGTCCAAGGTGTATCCGATTGCCAAGTCGCGGTTCTCGTAAATTCTCTCAGGCGCGTCCTCTGACGAGCCGTGTACTATCTTGCTGCGCTCCCCGTAGAGCTTCGACAGCTTTCTAAACATTTCACGGCGACTGTTGCTATCAGTGCCGCAGAGCAGCTTAGCCATCGCTCCGCATACCCGCAGCGACGTTTCCGGAGTGTCACTGAAGAGATTCTCCCAGCATATAATGGCATCTACGAAGGCATCTTCTGGATACATTCTTTCCGTGATCGCAAGCAGGAGGCGGCGAGTTCCGGCGTTCAGAACATCTGGATGTCGCTCGATTAGCGAAGCGAAGCGAGTTATCGCTCTCCGCTCTGCGGCTGTTCCGATTTCCTGGCTCGGATATGGAGCATTGTCGGAGCGGGCGCCACTTTTTTGAGAGCGATTCAGGTCCGATAGTGGATTTACTGTAGAGCCCCACCCTTGCACGGGAGCGAATATCTTACCTGGAGACGATGAAAGCGCTATGGCCAGGCACGTTCGATTGACTTCATTCTGAAGGTGCCGCGTCTGCCGATCCATAGCTTTATACCCAATAGATTCTATGAGCCGCTGCGTCCTCTGTTGCTCCTCATCTCTATCGGCATCGCGGCTCGTTGCCCGAATGTGAATCGCAGAAAACTCAACTTCGATTCTTAGGATCAGCGCTTTCGTGTCGTGAGCGCCGACTATCATTGGTAGCCGGAACCTATCGTACCGAATAGGTTTCCGCAGAACCGCACGCCCTATCTTTAGGCTACGTCCTATTAGATTTATATTATGGATTGATACTACCGCCGGAATTTTCACGGGACGCTTTTCTGCGAGATTCCGAGCAAGTTCAATTGAATCCGGAAGCCGCCTAAGAGCACCATTGAGGCTTGGATTGTTATCCAAGGACCAAAGATATCGAAAGACATCACTAATTATGGCGCTGCACAGCGTTAGCGGAGTCATTCCCTCCGAGGAGCCATCCGACCATACAATTATTGTTTGAAGATCTTTAATTGAATCGGCATCTAGCTGATCCGGAGTCGCTTCGCACAACGTAGGGAAGAATTTTGCCAGACTCCCATCATTGGCGATAGCCATCATGAGCGAGTTGAAACATTCATGCTCCGCTATTTCCTTATACAAAGGAGAAATCATCAGGAAGGGAATCTTCTTAGACCCTCGAATTATGAAGGCATAGAAATTCTCAACGAGGATGCGCAAATAAGCGTGAACACGATCCTCAGGTTCCATCGTCTTCCCTTCACTCTCCGGTCAGAGCTGCTGCCGAATCTCCATATGGCGCGTACGACGGACGATACAGCCGGACCGCCCCTGAACGGACCCGCCCAATCGGGCAGGTCCGTTCGCTTGTCATGCGGCGTGGCGGTCGATCCAGGCGTAGACTTCGCGTTCCTTCCATCGCAGGTGCTTGCCGATCCTGTAGGCGGGCAGTTCCCATTCGCGCCATTTCTCGCGGATGGTCCGTTCGGGAACAGATAGTATCGCGGCTACCTCGCGTGCGGACAGCATCCGGTTGGAGCCGCCGAGCGTTCCAGTCCGTGGCCTCGTTCCGCTGCGCGCCGCGTGCTGGCTGCGGCCTGATGCGTTACGTTCCGCGCTCGTCCTATCGTTCGTCCCGTCGGCTGTGTACGCGCGTTTACGTGCAGACGCGCGCGCGAGGGGCGGGACGGGACGATCGGCGGGATGATCACTCATGGTGACCGTCCTCGGTGGTCCGCGCGCGCCAGTGTCCCCGGCTGACCTGCATGGCGCGGTCCGTTTCGGCGTACTGCCGTAGGTGCCGGTAAAGCTTCGTGCGCTTCCATCCGGTAATGCGCATGAGTTCGCTTATTCCCGTCCCTTCCTCAGGGGCGTGGCATAGCGCGAGCCAGAGCGTGTTGTCCGTTGTTTCCTGCGCATTCGAGGTTTCCGGCAAATCGGCCTCCGCACGCTTGTGATTCCACGATGGCGCGTTAGGCCGGCTGGCGGATTCGATCGCGCGGCGGGATGTCTCATCGAGCCGGGGCCGGTAAGGGGCATAGTGTGCGGCGGTTTCGGCGACGACCTGGTCGGTGAGCAGGTAGGCGCGTGCCCGCTTCGGCCGGTCGTGGCCAGGCGCGGAGATGAGGAATTTCCCAGGCGCATTGAGGTTGTGGGCATCCCATCCGGCCCGGAGCATGCCCTGCCCCAGGACCAGGTCCACGTCCCTTGGCTCGCGGACACGGAAACATACCCGCAGGTCCATCTGAGAGCGTACTGCGCCCTGTCCCATGGCCTTTTGCGTCGGCCGCTGGGTCGCCGCGATAAGAGTCACTGCGACCGCGCGGCCAAGCCGCGCGATGGAATCGGTGTCGCTCATCGCATCGGCCGCTTCGTCGGCCAGCTCGGCGTATTCATCGATGATAATGACCAGCGAGGGCCAGGCCGGGGATATCGCCCAGGTGCGTTTGCCGGCGGCGGCGAGCAATTCCGCGCGTGCCTCGAGCACGGCGACCGCGTCGCGGAGCCACTGTCGTTCGGTTGTGAACCGTCTCTGTCGCTGGTTTCCTCGGCTGCGAACACCGTGTCGTGACGGCGTGTAGCGGCTGTTCGGGTTGTCTGCGTCTGCCCGTTCCCGGTTCTGGTTACGTTCGGTGAGATCGGCGTGAGTGGCGGTGCGGGAGTTCCGCTGGAGGCGCGGGATCGCCTGCCGCGGGGGGTTCGCGTCGTTTCCGGGCGTGCTCGCGCGCCGGCGCGGTGCGTGGTGCCGGGCCGGGTCTGCGGGGGTCGCGGTCAGGCGGCTGGCGGTGCGTTCGCCTCGGAGGTGCCGGGCGTTGCGGGCAGGGGCAGCAGGTGCAGCCGGGTGGCGGCGGGCACGGCGTCCTTGCTCTTCCTGGTCCTGACCTTCTTGATGGTGAAGCGGGGGAAGTGCCGGCCGGGCCGCCAGGCGGTGACGAACCGCAGCGGGTGGCGGGCGATGTCGCGGCGGGCGATCTCGATGGCGGCGGCCAGGCCCGCGGTGCTGGCGCCCTGCCCGGCGCCGATGCTGCCGCGGATCATCTCGCGCAGCGCGGTGCAGCTGATCCGGGCGGGCTCGGCGCCGATCGCGGCGGCGACCGCGGCACCGGCGATCCGCAGCGCCTGGTGGGCGGCGACGGTGGCGGCGGCCATGCGGTAGGCCCCGGCGGGGGTGGCCGCGGTGACCGGCTGCCCGCCGGACAGGGTTTGTTTTTCCTCCAGGTACACCAGCTCGCTGGCCCACCGCATGCCGTACAGCTCGGCGATGTCGCGGGCCGGGTAGGTACCGGTGTCCATCAGGCTGGTGATGATGGTGACGGTCTCGGACACTTCGACCCGCACCGTGCCGGGCGGGCGGCGGCACAGCCCGCCGTCGTGCTCGCACTCGTGCCCGCCGTCCAGGACGCGGACGGACGGGCCGGGCGGCGGGCTGGTGAGCAGCGGGTGGCCGGGCGGGAGATCGAAGACCTGGTCCATGTGGTATTCCACGACGCGGACCTTGACGGTGCGGCCGCGCCAGGTGATCTTCGCTTTCCAGGTCCCGTCCGGCAGCGGCCGTCCCGAGCGGCGCAGGTTCCACGCCGAAGACACCCGCCAGGCGAAGTGCTTCCCGGCGGCGAGTTTGGCGGCGGCCGCATCGCGGCTGGGGAACCCGCGGTCGGCCAGGTCCAGGTCCCCGGGGCCGTAGGCGGGTTCGAGGTGCCCGGCGAGGGTGGTCTCCCCGATGCCGCAGGGCCCGGCCGCCCACGCCGCGCCGCCGCGCGTCCACACGTCGGTGACCTCTACCATCCGGACCTGCGGGGCCGCGTCCGCGCCGGTGCTGGCCGGGCGGCCGAAGTGCGCGGCGTTGCGGGACTGCCCGCCGGTCCCCTTCCGGTCGGCGCCCTTCGGGTCCGCGACCACGCGCACGGTGCCGTCCTTGGCCAGCACCCGCAGCCCGTGCCAGCGGCCCTCCCGCCACGGGCCGCCCGGGCGCCCGGCCGGGCGCAGCCGGACCGCGAGCGCGTCCCCCGGCGGCGTCCCCGGCGGGGGAAGGCACGGCGCCGGCACGCCCGGCAGCGGTGCCGCGCTGATCTGCCCGCACAGCCTGGCCAGCAGCCGTAGGAACGGCCTGACCTGCAAGAAGCTGTCCGCGTCCGACAGCGACGACGCCGCCGGCAGGTCATAGCCCGGGTCGGTCTCCCGGTGCCGCTGCGCCAGCCGCCGCAGCGTCGCCGCGGCGGTCCCCGGCTCCACCGCCCGCGCCAGGGCAACCTGCATCGCCAGCCGCGGCGTGATCTTCCGCAGCCGCCGGGCCGGCACCCCGGCCAGCGCCTGGTCCAGCAGCGCCGGGGGGACCACCGCCGACGCCAGCCCCAGCCCCGTCCCATCCCGCGCCGGCCCCGGGACCTCCGCGACCCCCGCGGCGGCCAGCTGCTCCGCGGTCCACGCCGGCTCCGGGGCGGGCGCGCCCGGCAGCGCGCCGCACACCACGATCCCCGAACCCGGGCCGGGAAGCTCGGCCAGCCGCCCGCCGGCGTCCCGCCAGATGGCCGGCATCGCCATCACCTCGGCCAGGCCCGCCTCCGCGTCCCGCACCGGCCCCTCCCGGCGGCGCAGCTCCCGCCGCGCAACCCGCGTCCCGTCTCCCCGGCCATGCGGCGTGACGGAACCGCGGGCAGCAGGTAGCGTCGCAGGCGGAAGCATCGGCGGACCCCTCGCAAGAGGCAGGTACAGGAACCGCCGATGCTTCCGCGCACAGGCCCGCCTGTCCGGTAACCCGCCCGGCGTGTCACCCGGGAACAGCGCACAACCGCTCACGGCACGGCAGACCACTCGCCGCCGCCCGCGCACCCAGCCCAGTTACCCAGGGCAACACCCGCCCTGAACCCCGCCCGGTCACACTCCGTAAAGAAGAACCCCGGACCCGGCCTCAAACCGGGCAGCCGCGAACCCGCAGGTCAGGACACCCCCGGTTCATAACCGAACGCCAGTGGTCGCGGAGCAGGGTAATGGCTTGCCCGGGAGTGGTGGCGAGCCTGCCAATGCACGACTGCCACGGTCCTAGTTCCATGCCCTTTTTCAGGTCGATGGCCCAGATGACCACGTCGCGGCAGGCCACCAGATTACCCATGAGCACATTCAGGCCGCCGCTCTTACCCGACCCGGTCGTGCCGCCGAAAATGCCATGCAGGCGCGCGAACATGACCAGGCACGCGGACGCATCCTCAAACGGCCCCAGATCGACCGGCTGGGTAATCGATGTCACTGACGGGCCGGGCCACGGGATGGCCCCCGCGTGCGGGTCGACGTCCAGAACCCGGATCTCGCACCGGTGGGCCAGGTCATCAGGCGTCGGGTACACCCGCACCGCGCCCCGGAATGTCCCCAGGCCGGATTCGATCGCGGGAATCTTCGCGACCACGTCGGCGATGGTCTGCCCGCGTGCCAGCCGGAACCGCGCACGCCACCCCCATACATCGACGGTGGCGGACATGACCTCGGTGCCGGCCAGCCCGATCGCCTTGGCGATATCCGGCCAGGCTTGCAGCTTGCGCTCAATCCGGATCTTCGCCCGCCGGCGCCGATGCGCCCACCACGGCACCGACAACACCACCGCGCCGATGACCAGCGCTTGCGGGAGCGGCGTCACTTCGGGGCCAACCGCCGTCGCGGCGGAAAGCCATATCCCGGCCACGTAGATGGTGATGGCCGCGTACACGCGCTCGGGCAGCGTCGGGAGCCGCCACCGGCCGCCGAACAGGGCCGCCGCCCACGCGGCCACGCCGGCCAGGACCGCGACGGGCAGCCACCAGTGCGGACGCGTGGCATGCAGCCACCAGGCGGCCGCGACCAGGCCGGCGGCCACGGCCACGGGCGCGAGCTCGGAGCGGTACCGCCAGGCCCACCGGGCCAGCAGCACGCCGGCGGTCTCGGGGAACCCGTCCCCGGTGTTGATCATCATCATCGGCTGGAGGCCGCTGCGCCGTGCCAGGCGGGCCTGCCGGCGCATCCGGCGGTACGTCGTCACGCTGGCCTCCGCGAGGCCGCAGAGGACGCCTGAGGGGCGTTCAGCTCGTCCCGGAGGTACCACAGGGGGTCTTGCTCGCCCTCGGCGTACGCGGCGAGCGTGGCGCGCATCGCGGCGCGCAGGTTGGCGGCCTCAAGCCGCGTGCGCTCCAGGTCGGCCGAGAGCCGCGTGATCTGCGCGGCGAGCGTGGCCGCGTCGGTGAGCGCGTCGTCCAGTTCGTGCCACATGCCCGCGAGCGTCGGCAGGGCCGACGCGCAGCCGGCGATGATGTGGCGTGCGTGCGTGTTCCTGGTGCTGATCTGCTGAAGGTCGATAGTCGGTTCCGGGTGGGTGTTTGGCATTAGGCACCACCTCCTTGCATCGGGGTTTGGTCATGGCGTCCTTTCTCGTGTCCCGCGCGTCGCGTATGCGCGGGACACGTCGCTGAATTCGTCCGCTGATTCCTTGCATCTCTTGATGTTCTTTCCGTGTTGCTAGAGCAGCCGGAACAGGCTGGTCATGACGTTCGCGATATCCGGCGCGAGGCTGGATGACGCGAGGTAGAAACCGAACATGATGCACACCGCGGCGTGCCATATCCGCATGCCCGCGTACCGGCACAAGACGAACACCGCTATGCCCATCAGCAGCGCCGCCGAGATACTTACCGTCAAGGCCCATCACCTCCTTTCACTGCTGATTCCGTAGCTCGATCGGGTGTTATCCGGCGTCGAAGCTGCGGCGCACCTTGCGGCGCAGCCACCGCACGCGGAACCGGCACTTCTCGCACACCCCGGCCATCTCGCCGGCCACTGCGCCGCACGCGCACATCGGCCCGCTGCGGCACCCGGTCAACTTGCGTCCCATCTTCATCACCTCCCGTCATCGCTCGTTAGCTTTCCGTAAGGTCCGCAGCGCCAAAAAGCGGCGCTCCCCGGATACCATCGGTTCCGGGAAACGCCGCGTTTCCCACGGGCTGCCCCACTCATTCCAGTGGGCTAGGGGCAGCCCGCATTTATTCGCTTGTGGCTGTGCAGTCTTAAGGCCCGGCCCGTGCCGTATCCAGTCCCGCACGGGCCGGGGGTTTTCGGCGCTGGCCTTGGCAGCGGCTCATGACGTGCCCAGTAGGCAGTAAACGACTTTGCCGCCGCTCGGAGGGAAGAAGTACGACCATTCCTTGGCCAGCGCGTCGATCAGCATGAGTCCCCGGCCGTTTTCCGCGTCCGCGTCCGCGTCGCACAGGACCGGCGGATTGCTGTCGGTGTCGTAAACCTCGATGAGCAGGCCGTCCGCGAAATGCCGCAGCGATAGCGCTATCAGGCCCGCGTCCGCGCGCTCGGAATATCGCAGTGCGCGCCCCGGATCACCGGAGAACCGCACCGCGTTTGTCACCAGTTCCGAGACGATCAGTTCTGCCGTCTCGGCCGTGCTCTCGCTCATCCCGCGACACGAATTCAGGAATGAGCGGGTATACCGGCGCGCCCAGAACGGGGAGGTGGGCAGTGTCACCAAAGACAGGCTGCCGGAATCCAAGGGCCGGGGCTGGCCGGGCCGGGCCGGCTGCCATGCCGACCCGATGGCCGGGCCGGCCAGTGACCGCGCGTCTGGTGTCATCGTGACCACCTCCCTCCGGGAGCGTCCTAGCGGGGTGGGCTTACGCTGACCATGATGCCCAGAACCGATGGCCTTAATGAGGTCACAGATGCGGACGCTTAGAGGTCATAGATGCGGCCATGTGCGCGTAAATGGCCCTCTAGTGTCCGTTTCCGGACCGACATGGCTTACAGTCGAGGACATAACCCGATCCTGACGGGAGGTGCTGGTCATGGGATCACCAGAAGCGGGCAATACACGGCTGCGCAGCGCCCGGCAAGCCCTCGGCCTGCGGTCACAGCAGCAGCTCGCCGACGCGGTCACCCGCGCCGGGAACTCGATCGGGCTGCGCATCTCGATCACGGCCCGCACCGTGCGCCGCTGGGAATCCGACGCCCCGCCATGGCCGCACCCCGATCACCAGGCCGCCGTCGAGGCGCTGTTCCAGCGCCCGATCGCCGAACTCGGCTTTACCCCGCCCTGGGCCGGCACCGGATCAGGCACTCCGCAGCCGGAAAGCAGCCCGGCTTCCCCCGCCCTCACGGCCAGCTCACTCGCCGGCTCACTGACCGTCTTTCCGCAACGCTATCCGGCCGCGTCGCTGCCGAGTTCGGTCGTCACCGACTACATCTCCATCACCTCGGCCCACCGGCACATGTACTGGACCGTCCCGCCGGCCCAATTGCATGATGTCGTCGCTGCACACGTTCATCTCGGCGCGCGCCTGGTTCCGTCCGTTCCCGAAGCGGCGCGGCGCTCGCTCGCGGCAGCGGTCAGTGAATCAAGCCTGCTGGCCGGCCGCATCGAATTCTTCGACCTGCAAAACCCCGCCAAGGGACAGGCCAGCCTGGTTATCGCGCTCCAAGCCGCGCAAGACGCCCAAGACCCGCTGCTCGGGTCGGCCGTGCTCGCCCACATGGCATTCATCCCGGCATTCTCCGGCGACAAGAAACGCGCCGACGAAGCGCGCGACAAGATCCGGGCCGCGCGTGCATTCGCCAGGCGCGGACCCGCGTCCCCGGAAATGCTCGCCTGGCTCGATGCCGTGGAAGCCGAGGTAGAAACCCGGTTCGGGAACACGCGGAAAGCCCTCCAGCTTATCCACCACGGCGAAGACATCTTCGCCACCGAGGAACCGCGCCCGTCCCCGCCATGGCTGGACTGGTTCTCACCGGTACGCCTCGCCGGATTCAAAGGCAACACGCTGCTGATCGCGAAGCAGCCTGGACCCGCACGGGACACCCTGCAAAGCGTCCTGGATCAACTGCCGGCCGAATCGGCAAAGCAACGCTCGGTCATACTGGGTGATCTCGCCGCTGCCGCCGTGGCAGAAAATGACCCGGAACAGGCGTGCCTGCTAGCCGAGGAAGCGCTAGACCACCTCGCGCGCTACTGGTACGCAACCGGCATGGACCGCGTCCGGGCCGTCCGCGAATCCCTCACCAAATGGGAATCACGGCCATGCGTACGCCGACTCGATGAACGGCTCTACGACTGGAACACCACGGTCAACGCTCTGACCGGTTAACCTCAGCCACAAGAGACGGCAATTCCGCCAGCGACACCATACGCCAATCCGCCGCTGCCGCCATATCAGGATGATGCTCCCAGATGTAACCCCACGGGCCACGCCGGATAAACGCCGTCCGCATCCCGGCAGCCTTAGCAGGCTTAAGGTCATTATCTAGCCTGTCACCTACGTAGACAATCCGGCTTGCCTCACATGGCGCCGCTGAAATAAGTGCGCGGAAGAACGACTTGGTCTGGCTTGCTCGCGCCCCAATCCTCAGAAGTCGCAATCAGGTCCGCAGGCAAATCCAGTTTCCGCAGTATCTCCCCGGCGCGCGAATGTCTGGTTACCGGCAACGCCTACCCACACACCCATATCGCGCAACGCCGCCATGCATGGCCGCGCATCCGGATACAGATCATCCTCACCAAACTACTCTGGCTGGCCCGCGTCTGCGCGCCGCGACTCGTTCAGCATCCAGACTGAATCCAGGGCGGAAATACTGGAACGCATCCCGGTAATCCAGACCCATGGCAATGACTGCGCCGAAAACTGCGGAAAAGGTGTGTCGAGGCACTCCAAGCCAGTCAGCCCAGGTGCCATACTCCCGAGTTTCATTGACCAAAGTCTCTCCGACGTCAAAGACTACTGCATCAATCATCCGAATATTATACTTGACGTCACAATACATTCGTGAGGGCCCCGAATATCGACCCGCTCCGATTGCACGTCTTCAGGGGATATAGCGGACTAGGTTGTTGTTGATTAGGTAAGCAATCATATCAGTCTGGGTCGGAGGGACAGGAAGGCCGAGCTCCGCGAAGCGCACACTGATCCAAGTGCCTCTGTTGAGCACCTTGCGACGGACTTTGATGACGTCCTTGCCATACTTAGCGGTCCAGCGGCGCAAAAATTCTGCTTCTCCGATTGCGCTCGTAAGGATGGCTGCATCGATCGTAAAAACAATCTTAAGGAGCAGCGCGACGAAGGCGCGCATCTGGTTGAACATGATCGATACTGCGTCACCTTGCACGAATTGGGGCGCGATGCTACTTCCTTGTGCGTCCACGAGCATATCCCCCGCACGCGAATGTACGTCAATGCTCCACTGCTCGACGCGATCACTTGCGACACCGCCTGCATGGGCGAGGCTGTTCCGGGACTCTTTGAAGAGCCGGTAAACCGCCAGAGCGTCGTCGAGCCGTGCATGGGCGATCATTCGAGGGTCGGCTGCAATAGCTGCACCATACACAGTCGTGAAGGACGGCGAAGGCTGCAACGCACTTACTACTGCTCCCACGCCAGCCTTCGTCGACAACGCATTGTAGCCTCTGCTAGGGAACTGGCAGTTGTCTTCGGAACCGGCGATCGGTAGCTCGGCAGCCCACACCTCGTACAGGCCGATGACTGTGAATAGCCAGAGTGCCGCAAGTGAATATTCATGCTGGGCACTCGTCTGATTACTGAAGGCTCGAAGGTTCTGGCCGCTCGCTCCGGTGGGCAGCGGATAGAGGGCTTCGAGGACTCGATCATCCGCTCCCGCCCTGGCGACCTTTCGGACCTCAGTCGTGAGTATCGAGGTCGACGTTCGGACCGTGTTGATGAGGTGGAAAGACTCAGTGATGCCCGTTTGAAAGCCGGACGACAACAGGAGCCGCATCTGCTGCGATACCTCCTTCAGATTCAGTTGCCATGAGCCAACGAAGCCCCGCGAGCCCAGGCTACTGCGCTTCATTGTAAGCAGGTAGCGTTGCAAGCGATCTGATACTAAGCTGTCCATGTTCCCTTGCGGCGCGATGAAACCGCTGTATCGCCAACCTTCAAGCCACGACTGAATACCATGAACTCACGGCCGACTTTTTGTGATTGGGCTGTGTGAGAAATATCGTACTCAAGGCATCTATTTGACGGGTAAAGGTTTCGGATACGCTCATCCAGTTCGTAAGTTAGTATCCATGGGTGGCGAATCTCTAGAAGAGTCGTTGCCAGTTCCTCATGATCATTCCAAGACTGCGCACTCATGTAGAGATCCGCGCCCTTCACGAGATAGGGAGGATCGGCGTAGAGCAGCACTGGAGTCGTTCGGCGGGATACAGTGTTTAGGAATTCCAGTGCATGTTTATTTGTTACGCTGATAGATGCCGCTATACGCTGGATATGCCGTATACGCGCCGATAGGCCCGCTCGATTAAAGCGAGCGTCAATCTTCCATCGCCCCGTCTGATCTAGGCCACCGATGGGGCGGGCTGTGAGGATTCCCGACCTGTTGCACCTGTTCAGAAAAAATGTGGCGAAGCCTAGGTCCAAATCGTTTACACCGACTGGATTAAGGTACGTCTGCCGATGCCGATGCCAAGACTCTAGGGTTACACTCTCCGTTTCCACGCGCTCTATAAATTCTTCAGCGGAATCGAGAATAGAGCGCCAGAACGCAGCGATTCCAGGGTTCAAATCATTAATAAGAAGGTAATCGACATATCCTTCCGAGAGCAGGTAGAGTCCGGCGCCTGCGCCACCCGCATAAGGTTCCGCATATGTGCGAACAGTTGTATTCTGATTCGCTAGTATACGAGCAAAGTAGGGTCCTAGCTTAGCCTTGCCTCCCGGATATCTCAAGGGTGAGATAAAGGCGGTTTTCACAGCGCCGTATCCAGTCGTTCTAGGAGAGGTCGGAAAGCAATGCTAAATCTACGCGCCAAGTGTTGGTCAGGATATACGCTAGGATTATGTACGAAACTATGCATGTATTGCACACCCAGATCTGAAGCTTCCATGTAGGCTTGCGCCAACTCCTTATCCCTTATTCGTGGGTCTTCGATATTAGGATCCAAATACTTTAGCGCGTCGATAATCTTAACCCTAAGCGGGGAACCTTCTGACGAGCCCGAAAGGTTCAATACGGGTTGCGAGGAAACGGACAATTCTACAATCACGCGCATCATGACGCACGCGACACCTGGAGCTACATCCAAGTCGAGGGATCGGCACTCTTTAAGTAGTCGCCGAATTCGCTCTGGATGATTCGGAAGCCTCAATCCCTGCAACAGGTATCGTTCAGGCTTTGTTTCCCCCTTCTTCGGCCGCGCCTTCTGTTCGTCTTGTCCGGTCCCAGCGGATGACTGGTTGGAAGTGGTGCCTTGTTCATTCGATGGACTTTTCGGCCCGTTATCGACCGTCGGGCTATCCGTGGCCGAACCAGCATCCGGTTCTGTTCCTGCCGTAGGGTCAGATGGCGAGCCACTCGCCGAAGTTGGTGGACTATCGACCAATCTAAATGGCTCAGTGGCAGCATCCGCGGGATCGGGAAGTAGATGCGCCACGGACAGCAGAACGTCTTTCCGTATGGTCGCGTTCTTGTACTCATCGACAGAATTGTTCAGAATGAAGGCTAGTGCCCAAGCAATGAAGCCACGTAGTTGCTCGGAAGAATGCCGAACCAATAGCGTCCTGTCGTGCAAACTGCTGCCGTCGTCTGCTTCTATGGTAAAGTGCAACGCGTCCATTACATCACGGGAGAAGAAGCGCCCTATGTTTGTAAGCTTTCCTTGCTTAACCCGGTGGATTAGATCAATAATTTCCTCGTCAGCCGCGTACGCCTCTTCCAGGCTATCGGCTATGACCATCGAACGGAGCGTGCCCGAATCTATTGGCTTTTTATTACGCCGACGATGTGTAGCCGTCTGACCTGCACTCCATCTCTTAATTCCGACCCCGTCGTTCTCCCCGGTATGACGCAACACGATCCAACGGTCTGCCTCCTCACGGCTCGACATCACAAGCGTATAGACGGTTTTAGGAGGTGCGCCAAGCGCCGCTGCCCGCCGGAATGCCTTTTCCTGTTCTTCAACGTCTGCAAGAGCAGGATCTTTAAGCAACTTTAGCGCCGCAAAACGACGGTTTCCCTCCAGTATCAGATACTTGTTCCCGTCCTTGATTGCTATAGGGAGTTCTGAGGGATTCGTCTCGCCTGTCTGCGCGATGTCACGGGCTAGACGCACTAGGGCATCGGGACCATCGTCAAGGAGGCGGTTGATAGCTTCGCGATCGTTGGAGGTGCCATCGGGAAGTCGAGGGTTGTCGGGGTCCAGGATGACCTCTGATGGGCGCAAACTCCTATATTCCACCGACTGCTCCTTAGCGTGACTGGCACAGCATCCTATCGTGCCAGGGGGCAGTGCGGGATCTCCAGGAAAGTGACAACTACCGGTCCGGCGAGGCAGAGAGCATGGCAAAATAAGGTAGGCGCAGGTAGCCATCTCGCGGATCTTACGAGTGTCTGGTCCCAGGCCGCACTTAGTAGAAGCCTGGAGCCTGTGCAATGACACTGAGTTCATCGGCAAGGTCCGCTACATCGTCGGCTACCATCTCGGGCATCCGGCAAACGCTTGGTCACGGGGACTGGTGAGCGATCCTAGATCCGGGCGCTGGCCAGCGAGACAGCATCACCCTCCCGCAGCCATCTTCCGGCGTCAATCACCACGACAGCGACACGCCGGCACCAGTGTTGTGACATGCCAGCCTCTCAGCCCTCCGAGCGTGCTCGCGCGCGCGAGGCTGGCTAGCTCAAGACGTCAGGCAAAAGTCAGGGAGACACCCCGATTCAAGCAGTCGAAACAGGGCACAACGCGTCGCGTTTAACTAGCATCTTTTGTTCGAATATTTCGATTTAGCTTTTATTTTCCTGGCCAGCGGATCGGCTCTCGCAGAGCTGTGGAGTTAGCTTGACAAATCCGCGGAAACGCCTGATGCCGCATCAGTGGCTGCCCATCACACTCCTGGCTGCCCTGTACTTAGGTGGAACTGGACTCAGGGCTATAATAAGCTAACTTAATCAGATAATATATAACAATGGAGCCTGACTGGGAGGTGGCCCGATGGCAGACGACGAGGACCTGGTGCTCACCGAGGTCGATGCGGACGGCGTGGCGACGTTCACGCTGAACCGGCCCGAACGCCGCAACGCGTGGACCGCGCCGATGGAGAACCGGTACTTCGACGTGCTGGCCGCGGCCGACACCGATCCGGCCGTGCGGGTCGGAGTCCTGACCGGCGCCGGGACATCGTTCTGCCCGGGCCTGGATATGACCAGGCTGGCTGAGGTGGCCGGGCGGCCGGTGAACATCTCGGCTCGTCGCCCGCAGTACGCCCCGCGACTGTTCCGCAAGCCGCTGATCGCCGCGATCAACGGCGCGTGCGCTGGGATCGGGCTCACCCAGGCGCTGATGTGCGACGTTCGGTTCGCGGCGCGGGGAGCCAGGTTCTCCACCGCTTTCGCCCGCCGCGGGCTCGGCGCCGAGTACGGCATGTCCTGGGTCCTCCCCCGCTATGTCGGCGTGGGCAACGCGCTTGACCTGCTCCTGTCCAGCCGGGTTTTCGAAGCCGACGAGGCCAGGGAACTCGGGCTGGTGAACCGGGTGCTCGAGCCCGGTGAGGTGCTGCCCGCGGCCCTCCAGTACGCCCGGGATCTGGCGCGTAACTGTTCTCCGGCCGCCATGGCCGCCATCCGTCACCAGGTCCTGGCCGACCTCGACGCCTCGTTCGAGGACGCCTGCCGCCGCTCGTACGCGTTGATGGAAGTGCTGAACAGCGGCGCGGATTTCCGCGAAGGTGTGGACAGCTTCGTGCAGAAGCGTCCCCCGGCGTTCCGCCCGCTGCCCGATGACCTGGATCCCGAGAAGATCACCGGCGTACTCACCCCAGGCGCAAGGATGACCGTCGCCGAACTCCGACAGCGCTGAGAGCACTGCGACGGAGAGGTCACGTGGCTGACTCTCGCGGTCTGGGCAGATCACCCCATGACAGCAGCGCGTCCGGCTCGTCGAGAAACCAGGCGAATGTGTCACGGGCGAGGACCGGAAGCGCCTTCTTCGCCTGGGAGCTCGTCCTACTCGGGAAGGCAGTCAGAAACCGGCACTTACCTGAATCTAGTCCGTTCACCATGGCCCAGCCGAGCAGTCTCGCCTTGCGGTCCTCGTCGACCGGTCCGTCCGTCGCGACGACTTCGATGAACCAGAACTCATCACGGTCGGGATCAAGGTCGACTATGAGCGCATCAGGGAGCAGTCGCTGCTGATCAACTGAGAGCCGGAGGGCGCTGAGGAACTCGGAGTCCACGATGTTGACCTTCTCTCCGGGTTGTGAGACGAACAGCACCGTCGGCTGCGACAGGTACCTCGTGAACTCCTCGATGACACCCTTCAGGATGTCACTTGACTGCCCTACGAGCAGTTCCCTGCTACCACCGTCAGGAAGCCGCACGACGACGGCACTGAGCCGCCGTTCTCGCGCGCGTTGTCGCTGGGCGCGAAGCCGCGCCGTGGGACTCAGGTGCGCACGCTGCCATTTGCCGATAGCGGCGTCAAGCACCGTGCTTTCAACGGCTGGATCCAGCAGCGCGGCGAAGTCGTGGGCAAGCGAGTACCTGCTTTTACTGCTCGTTGTGCTAATGCTCTCGTCGACCAGAAGCGCGCCATTCGCTGCCCAGACGCGGAAGGTTTCATCTCTGATCCCTTCCCGGGAGTTGGTTGCATACCATGGCTGCCGATTGGTGATTCCCCACGATGATGTCAGCATCTCGATGGCACCGGCGCCGCGCTCGGCTGCCCGGTGCCAGGCGAGCCGGTCCTCGTCGTCGCGGAACATCCCGGTCCGCGAATCCATCTGCGTGACCATCAGCGGCCGCGCCTTGCGCTCACCTCCGACCGCGCCCACGTACATTAACGTAAACGCCGCGGCTCCCGCGATTTCATTGCACGATGCCGTCGTTCCCGTGACCGAGGCAGGAAGAATCGCTTCCAGCCGCAGCTTGTACGCCGCGCGATCCGGCAACAGGGCGGGCAGGGTCATCCTGACGCGACCTCTTTCGGCACAAGCCCGTAAAGTTCCTCGATGGCCGCTTCCAATTCTGATAGCGAAAGGTCACGCCAGCCCGACAAGACATCTGGTCTTGGCATGGGCAGGGCGGCAAGTTCGTAGGCAGAGACGGCGACCGAACCGCTCAGGCAGCGGTATGCCCGATCCAACGCCCGGGAACGCAGCAACGCGCCTAGGAGCTCCGGGGTCAGGAACGTGCCTGAGTCACTGCAGGTCAGCACATTCACGTGATTCTCCACGACGACACGTTCACCCCAGGCAGCAAGGTCATCTGCGCTCAGGATCGCAGCCACGATGCGCCTCCGCTGCTCAACTGCAGTCGTCCGCTGTACCAGTACCGCGGGACGCTCCAGGACCATGGACCGAGCGCGCCCGTCCGGCACTACGACATACCGCATGCTGTCACGTGTTTCGTCCTGGTGCAGACGGCCTCCGTCGAAGTCAGCGGCCCAGATCACCTTGACCGAGTTCTCGCGTGGCACCGCCGACAGCCATGATTTGGCCCTGTTCCACACCAGTGGACCGGTGGACACCGACCAACCGTAATCGCTTAGGCGGTGCGACATCTGCTCGGCCACCTCAATCAGGCGGCGGTCAGCCGGATCGCGGGGAAGCATCCACGGCAAGTTACCCAAGCGGGATAGCTTGACCGAACCGAGCTTCTCGTGAATGACCACACCATTGCCGAAGATACGGTCGCAGCGTGTGTCACCGGGACTAGCGCCCTTGCGGAAGGTCGCGACCACGGTCTCTTGGAGGACGCCGGTCGAGAACACCCCTGAGCGGTCGGTGACGTAGGTGATACGCGCCAGCGGTGCCGTCTGCGCAAGGTATTCACGCAGCCGCTGGAAATACGATCCGCCAAGCCAGCCCGCAGGCACGAGGGCAGAAACCACACCGCCGGGCGCGGCGAGAGCAGCCGAAGCCGCCAAGAACAAGCCATAACGGTTGGCGTGACCATACACGACATGACGCCAGCGCTCCCGATCGCTATCCGTGAGCCGGACACGACCATAGGGCGGATTGAGGATGACCACCTCCGGGGCCAGGGGCGGGGAAACCGACAACCCGTCGCCCAAACACAGCGGGCGGGGAAATGGTACCAGTGTCGTCTCCGGCATTCGCGCCCACAGCGGAAGCAGCTCTGCGGTAAGAAGCGCGTTGCCCAGCCATACCGCCGCCGAATCGGTGTCACACCCGCCCACCGCCCAGCTGGCTGAGGCCACCGCAAGCTCCGGCGCTAGATCCGCATTCCTCGCCACCCACTCCCTCAGCGGCCGCAGCAGAAGAGTGCCAGCCCCACATGCGGGGTCCCAGACCAAGCCACGCGGTGCCCTGCCTAGTACCTCACGGGCGTGCTCGTACAGAGTGTCAGCCAGGCGGTCGGGGGTGTAATGCCTACCCTCGGCCGACCGTACGCACTCATCGAGCGCAACTACGTAGGCGTTCGCCAGCTTCTCTGGTGCGGCCTCAAGAAGATCTTCGCGCGGCGGCGCACCGTCAAGGGAAATCGGCGGGGCGGCTATGGCCAGCTCGGCCGGCATGCTTACACCTGCGGCAGCAGCGCGGTGCTCCCACCACTTCGGAACGACCGCGAGCACAGCCCGGGCGGCTGGCGACCACCCGGTTGCTTTCCAGTCACCCATGACCGCCCGTGATGCCCTGTTCGCTCGTGCACTGTCCACGTTCGAGCAAGATGTCACCGCAGCCTCGGCCGCCACCTGAGTCCGCCCTTCTCGCCCCGCATCCCGTCTTCGCTACTTTGCCAGGCAGTTACGACATTCCGCACGCCAACGCGCCGGGCTGGGTGTGCTGGAGAAGCTGCTGACCGCCGATCCCGCGGCCTGTTCGTCGGATCCGGTGTCGTCAAGGCCGGCTGTAAAACGGTCATCGGGCAGCGCCTCAAATTGTCAGGCATGCACTGGACCGCCGCCGGCGCGGACGCCATCACCACGCTACGCTGCCAGCAAGCCAGCAGGCCCGAAGACCAGATCCGGCAAGTACCGCGCAACCAGACACCAGCCGCCTGACCAGCCGAACCCGCTAAACGATCTTGCTCACCTGCAGAATTGACGCGCGCCCGGCGAATCTCGACGGCCCGGCTGGTCTATATCGGCAGCCGCCAGCCGAACGCAGGCGGAACCGCGAAGGAGCAACAGCGATGACGGATCACAAGGTTGTCAGCCGTGCGGAGTGGCAGGTCTTCACCCGCCAGGACGGCACCGTCTGCCAGACCTACGCCGCCCAGGCGCGCGGGGTGGAGTTCCTCATGAACTACTACCCCATCCTCGACCGGGTACCGAAGGGCCGCGACGAGGGCGCGGGCTTCCAGACCTGGATCCGCCGCCACGACGACCACGCCTGAGGCGCGGAGCAGATCATGGCCAGTGCGAGCGACTACAACGCCGCGATCATCCAGGAGTTCCGCGCCACCGGCGGGCATCCCGGCGGGGAATGGGCGGGCACCCCGATCATCCTCATCCACCACGTCGGCGCCAAGTCCGGGATCGAGCGCGTCACGCCGCTGGGCTGCCTCCCGCTGGGCGACGGCCGCTTCGCGGTCGTCGCCTCCAGCGGCGGGTCGCCAGCCCACCCAGCCTGGTACCACAACCTCAAGGCCAACCCCGTGATCGCAGTCGAGGTGAGCTCCGAGACGTTCACCGTGGTGGCGGAGGAACTGGATCCCGCCGCCCGCGCCGGGCTGTGGCCGACGCTGGTCGCGAGGTTCCCCACTGTCGGCAAATACCAGGCCAGCACCACCCGGCAGATCCCGGTATTCATCCTGACCCGCCAGGACTTAGGAGATTATGGTGTCGAAAACACTCAGATCTCGCCGTGCGCGCCAGGTCTCCGCATCGGCCCTGGTCAGCGGACTCTCGCCCGCCGGCGCGGGACATCTGGTATCCACTCGCCAGGGCAAACGCTCCGTTACGGACGTCAGTCGGTCCAGTCGAGTTGCGGCTCGGGTACGCCAACGGAACGGCCGTGTGCCTTGGCTTCCTCACGCCCGGGCTGGTCGCCGCGCGGGTAGCGGAAGACTTTGCCGGGGAAGACCACGGTCGCTTCGGTGTCGCTGTTCCAGTTCGCATACCAGCCCGGGCTTAGCAGACTGTCGGCCAGTTCGCTGGCCAGCGCGTCGCTGCTGCTCGCGGGCGCCTCGAATTCGATCAAGGTCCAGATGGGCGGCTGATAATCGGCGGCGCCGGTGACCTCGAACCTTGCGCAGCGGATGATCCGCATGCCGTGGCCGTCGAACCCCGTGCCGGGGTTAAGGCTCTCGGCTAGGATCCCGCCGCGGATGATGGCTCCGGTTTCCGAAGGCTGTCCTTGCTCCATGAGGTCCAGTATCGGCACGAGGTCTGAATTCGACGAAGCACCAGGTCGGGTTCGTGTCGCCATCGGTCACTCTGGCTAAAGAAACGGCGGAGGCGCGGACAGCGGGCTGGCGATGG
>CAVTMX010000004.1:0-37090 GCA_963735915.1 uncultured Acidobacteriaceae bacterium
AATGGCATGTAAGGTATTTTTTCAAACCATCGCTAGTCAATCCTAGAATGCCGTAGTTTATCGCTTCGGTAGGCCCATGGAATAATCCTTGTTCTTGTAATCGCTCTACAAAACCATAGGGAACGCTTGTCTCCGTCATCCCTGGTTCATACCCAGCAGTAATCGAATCACCGACTGAAACAATAAGCAATTCACCCGAAACTTCACTACTCTTCTGGCTGCTAATTTCTGTGCTATTTTCATTCTCGGCAGGCGATGTAGGTCGTTGTCGATGCCATCACTGAGGATGCACCACCCAGCATAAGCGAAAAAGCCAGTAATCCGGGCTCGTACATGATCAGTCGGATCGGCTTTTTAAATGGTTTTCGCTCATTATTTTCCCCTCCTTTCCAAAACCATCAATCCTTTGTTGAATCCAGTGAAGATTATTTCGTTTCCTTGTTATTTTGCAAAGGCTTCGTTGTTTTGGTCGTTTTATTTAAATATTCATCATAACGGTCGTCAATTTCTTTGGCCATACTCCGATAAGTATGGATTTCCTGACGATCGGATCCAAATTCGTCTGAATTCGGATTTCGTATTTCGGTGACAGCCGTCGCCGTTCTTCTTCCCGACGTTCTTCTTCACTACTGCTGCTTAGCTTCCCTTCCGTCAGCATCTCGCTGAGCTCTTTCTCCAAATGATTGTTATCGCTCATTCCTTGACACTCCTTCCGGTTATGCAATTTGGGTTACAGCTGAACATAGTGGCTTCACATGAACTACATTCCTGTAGCATCTGCCTCTTTAAGTACGTTCAACAGTTCTGAATGTATCTTACCGTTGCTGGCGACTAAGTGCCGTACCCCGATGTCATAAGGGTTACCTAAGGTGTCGGTCACTATTCCACCTGATTCCGAAACAAGAAGCGTTCCTGCGGCAACGTCCCATACATTCAGCCCAACTTCGTAGTACCCACTAATTCGGCCTGTGGCTACGTAAGCGAGATGCAGCGCTGCAGAACCCATTGCCCGCAGACTTCGAGTCCAGTCGATAACGCCTCAATCCCTCTCATATTAACGGGGAGCGCGAAATTCTGATCCGGATTAAATCCAATGGCGAGTACGCTGCTGGCAAGATTGTCCTCTTTAGAAACAACGGACTTATTACCGTGAATGTAAGCGCCTTTTCCTTTCTCCGCAACAAACATTTCATCGCGCATAGGATCATAAATGACGCCAATAATGACTTCCCCTCTATAAGCTAAAGCGATAGACACACAGAAGAATGGGAATCCTTGTACAAAGTTAGTTGTTCCATCAATCGGATCAACGATCCATAAGTACTCTGAGTCACTGTACTGAGCCAATGCTTCGATAGATGTCCGGCTTTAACCGGTACACCTTCTTCCCCTAAAATATCATGATCTGGAAAATGGGTAAGAATCAGTTTACGAATCATCATCTCCGCGCCTTTATCTACGTCCGTAACTAGATCAATGGCTGATAGCTTCGTATTTAATTCTTTAATCGATCCTAGTCTGCTCTTAATCCATTCCCCTGCTTTTGATGCTGTATTGATGGCTACAGCTGTAGGACTTTTGCTGCCAACTACATATGGAGTTTTTGGTTTCGCTTCCAACGAATTCACACTACTTTCTCATGAATTAACTATCTTTATTATACAAAAAGTCCGGTTCCAGCAGAAGGTCATAAAGTATGAATCTAATGCTGAAAACGAACTTTTATGATCACAATATTGTATTTTTAAGCGCCGACGATATGAAAGCCGCCATCTACAAAAATGACTTCTCCCGTAATTCCGCGTGAAAGATGGCTCATCAAGAACATCGCTGTATCTCCGACTTCTGCTGTTTCCGTTCCCTTGCGAAGCGGTGCTTTCTCCTCAACTTCTTTGAGAATCGTGTTGAAACCGCTGATTCCTTTAGCAGCAAGTGTCCGAAGCGGTCCTGCTGATATGGCATTGACGCGAATACCCTTTGGACCAAGATCGTTTGCCAGGTAGCGAACAGATGCTTCTAATGCTGCCTTTGCTACGCCCATTACGTTGTAATTACGCATAACACGCTCAGAACCCATATAGGTCATCGTCATAATGCTGCCGCCTTCTGTCATGAGCGGAGCAAGTCTCTGAGCGGCTGCCACCAGCGAGTACACGCTGATATCGTGTGCAAGTGCGAAGCCGTCACGGGACGTTTCCGTAAATTCACCTGACAATTCTTCTGTTTTAGCGAAAGCGATACTGTGCACAAGACCGTGAAGTACGCCAAATTCAGTCTTCAATGACTCAGCGAGCTTATCAATTTCCTCATCAACGGTTACGTTGCAAGGCAGAATCAATGAGTTTGGAATACTTTCTGCGAGTTTGCGTACCCGCGCTTCAACCCGTTCACTTTCATATGTAAACGCAAGTCTTGCACCTTGATCCGCTAAGCTTTGTGCTATAGCCCAAGCGATACTGCGTTCATTGGCAACCCCCATAATAACAACATTTTTACCTTTTAATAAATCACCCATAGATCACTATTTCCTCCTTCAAATTCACTGCTTTTCTCTTTGTATAGCCTATCTTACTTCATATTAAACTTCAAATAGATTTTGTTAGTTTACGAGTAAGATCCGCATCTAATATAGAATCCGAACCGTGGCTTGATCTACAAATTCAACGCCATCATTCTTGTATTTCGCTAAATCCTCCATCAGTGCAAACAACGCGCCATCTTTCAGTTTAGCTTCTAACATGACGTCGACCCTATCCGTTACAGGAGCAATATTTCGCAAAAATTGCAGCAAAGGCCCTGCGATCACATGATCGGCATGCCCTCGTTTATCGCTCTCACTTTTAGGGCTAGATGCATGAATTTTGGGTGGCAGCGGATCGTCTTTCGGCGAATCAGCTTGTGCAAGCGGTGTTGCCCATGTCTTCAAGATTCTCGGCCACAAGTCGGCTGGATCCTCTCCCTCATTGTTCACCCATTGATGGTGGATGTCCAGCACCATAGGAATACCTAACTCTTCACAAAGAGCAAGTGTCTCCGGTGCATTGAACGTCTTATCATCATTTTCAAAGGTTAGACGCTGTTTAATGCTCTCTGGCAAATTCGTTACGTTCTCTCTGAAACGTTCTGCGGCAGACAGCTTGTCCCCGTAAGAACCTCCAACATGAATATTGTTCTTGCTGCGTGCGTCCAGTCCCATAGCTTCAAGCATAGCCACATGGTGCTTTAAATCCCGAATCGAGCTCTTTAGAACTTCGGGACGAGGAGTGCTTAATACTGTAAAATGATCCGGGTGAAAGGAGACACGCATTCCATTTTGCTTCACATAATCTCCTACTTCGGCAAAAGACTCCGATAGCGCCTCATAAGGATCCCAGTCCGCTAAACGTTCATGCGTTGCCAGCGGGATCAGCTTAGAAGAGAAGCGATACAAGTGAATGTCATGAGCCCGGTTATGTTTGAGAAGCCTTAACGTATTGTGCAAATTTTGCGCTCCGATCGAAGCCAGCTTATGACAGCAGCCTCGCGGTCAGCCAAGCTATCGAAAGTTTTAAGCGTCATTGTTTTGGAAGGTGAGGCATTCTTAACAACAGTTGACATGGCCACATACCCGAAGCGAACTAACATTTTGCCCCGGCCGTATTCTATAAGCTCATAAAGTTCTGTTCCTTCATCAATTTGTACACCGAGTTGAATTCCATTTGAAAGCCCATGGACTTATCTCCTTTCATCTCGCTCAATCATTTACAGAAGCTTTCCTTAATTGATGCCATTCTCAAAATTCAAATGTTGACGTGTTTCATAACGTTCAAGTGCTAATTGAATTAATCGATCTAATAAAGCCTCGATAAGAAAGACCTGTCTCCCGCCATAACATTGGATACATACTAATTGGTGTAAACCCTGGCATCGTATTTACTTCATTAATCCAAACGACCTGATCGGATTTGCGAACAAAAAAGTCAGCCCGGCAAAGTCCAGTGCCATTTATCGCCTTAAAGGATTTGACAGCCAGCTCACGTATACGGTCTGCCAGTTCAGGATCGAGTGGTGCTGGGATTACCGTTTGCGATTTTCCATCGATATACTTAGCTTTATAATCATAATACTCGCCTGAAGATACAATCTCCCCAGGAATAGAAGCCATAGGTTCATCATTACCTAAAACGGCAACCTCAATCTCACGAGCATCGACGAATTCTTCCACGATGACTTTGAGATCATAACGAAAAGCGGATGCAACAGCACGCAGTAGCTCTTCACGATTTCCCGCTTTGGAAATACCAACGCTAGACCCTAGATTCGCTGGCTTCACAAAACAAGGATAGCCTAGCATCTCCTCGATATCTTGAATCAAAGTGTGATTGTCACGTTCCCATTCGGAAGCCGTGAAGTAGGTATACTTACATTGTTCAAGTCCTGCTTCTGCAAACAGCTTCTTCATGATTACTTTATCCATGCCTGCAGCCGATGCTAGAACACCTGTGCCGACGTAAGGTAGATCAGCCATTTCAAGCATACCTTGAATCGTGCCATCTTCACCAAAGGTACCGTGCAAGAGTGGAAATACTACATCAATTCTAGTATTGCCAGATGCAAGCTTTTCAAAAAGCAAGTCAATCGCTTCAGAAGTATCGCCTGCATCTTCTTCAAGTTTGAGTTGTTCTAAAACAGAAAATGGAGCTGAAAGCTGACTGCCAACTCTCCATTGCCCCTGCTTATTAATGTAGAACGGAATGATATTGTATTTATTAAAATCGAACGCATTGGACACAGCGAAAGCTGTCTGCAGCGAGATTTCATGTTCTCCTGATTTGCCGCCATAAATGAGCCCGACGGTCAATTTCTCCTGATTCTGTGCCATGGGGTAACCTCTCTCTTCGAATTTAGTCAGAATCGGTCCGAAATATGAAAAAAGCGATACTTCGTATTCTCGGTCCAAGCGTAGGAATCTTGGTAGTCCCAATAACGGTGTTTGCTTGGAATCGTATGAGCATTGACGAGCGGCATACCGCCAGCATCAAATCCTGTGACGATCGTGCTGTGCCCAAAATTACCATCCCCGTCCCAATCATAAATAATGACGTCACCAAGCTCTAATTGTTGGGGGCGGTTCACAAGTTCTGCGCTAAGTCCTGCATCATTGTGAGTTAGAAAGCGTTCCAAAGCATTGGCAACAGACCAGCTGTAACTCCAAGCTTCCCGGCCGCCGACATAGCCTTTGTACCACCAGCCCGATTCTCTTTTTCCAGTATAATTTATTGGGGCTCCGCCTGCAAAGAGGCTTTGGGAGATATAATTGGTGCAATCCACCTCAAATGCAGCAAAATCAGGATTAAAGCTATCCCACCACCGATCTGCGTACAATACGGCATCATGACGACGATATGCTATGTTTTTGCTTCGAGAGCCCCCATTACCTAGCAATTGATGATTTAAATATGGACGAGATGATGCCGCTTTGCCATGACCAACCTCACCTCTTACAAGTGAAGGAAGCACAGGCGCAGCGTAACGCTCCGGAACCATTATACTGATCTGAGCTACCGTCCACTCTCCATGCTCCTGACGCAGCGTTACTTGCTGTTTCTCAATTCGTTCCTCCTGATGATGGGCACCGCCTTTTTCGTAGAAAATTTTCCGTGACAACTGAAGCTCCACTTGAGCCTCACCTTCGCGATCTTCAATTTCACGCACGATCTTAGCTCTTGTTTCACTTCGAAGCGGAACAGCTCCTCGGTGCCTGTACCACTGTTCCAGTCTCTTTCTTCGCTCTCCCTGCCGAATTAAATAATTTAAGTCCGTAATTACGTTACTTTGATTAAGGGAATGATAATCTACTTCATCCTTATTATTCTGATTCACATAGATTGATAATATATTTCGTATGTTGTCGCTCATCTGCTTCTCCTCCTTTACACTCATTTTCATATATATGAAAAGAAGTTTTAGAGTATGTGCTCATTAACGCTTGTCCAAACCGCATCAGATCAGAGATATGGGCTCTACGCAGCTATAAAAAAACCTTTACTCACCAAGGGGAGCACAGTATACTTAAGATAACGATATTTTGAAATTAGGTTTCACCTGACGAAACTAAAGACATGAACAAGGAGGCGTAAATGATGCCAACAAATGATGCTTTCTCGATCTCACGTACTTTGGAGGTTGGAGGAAAGAGCTACCGTTACTACGATCTGAAGGATTTGGAACAACAAGGACTTGGCGAAATTTCAAAACTGCCTGTTTCTATTAAAGTCCTGCTCGAAGCTGCTGTTCGTCAATTTGATGGAAGAGCTATTACAGAAGAGCATGTCAAGCAAATTGCCGGCTTTGGCAAGAACAACGATGATAAGGAAATTCCTTTCATCCCAGCACGTATTGTGCTGCAAGACTTCACAGGTGTGCCTGTAGTTGTTGATTTAGCAGCTATGCGAGACACCGTGAAAAAAGCAGGCGGCGATCCTAAGCAAATCAATCCGCTCGTCCCTGTCGATCTAGTTATTGACCACTCCGTTATGGTTGACGCATTTGGTACCGCCGAAGCGTTGGAATATAACACGAATGTTGAATTTGAACGGAATGAAGAACGCTACCGTTTCTTGCGTTGGGCACAAACCGCATTTAACAATTTCCGCGCAGTACCTCCTGGTACAGGGATCGTTCACCAAGTGAACCTAGAGTACTTGGCTTCGGTAGCCGCAACGAAGACGGTTGACGGCGAAACATTTGTATATCCTGACTCCCTTGTCGGAACAGACTCCCATACCACAATGATTAATGGTCTTGGCGTTGTAGGCTGGGGTGTTGGCGGTATTGAAGCTGAAGCAGGAATGCTTGGTCAACCTCTCTATTTTGTAACTCCAGAAGTTATTGGATTTAAATTAACTGGAAGCTTGGCAGAAGGCGCAACAGCGACTGACCTTGCTCTTACGGTTACCCAAATGCTGCGTAAGAAAGGCGTTGTCGGTAAATTCGTTGAGTTCTACGGCCCTGGCCTTTCCAATATTAGCCTTGCTGACCGTGCTACGGTTGCTAATATGGCGCCAGAATACGGAGCAACCATTGGTTATTTCCCAGTGGATCAAGAAACTTTATCTTATCTGCGTACGACGGGCCGCTCCGAAGAGCAAATCGCTCTGGTTGAAGCTTACTATAAAGCACAAGGAATGTTCCGTACGGATGAAACTCCAGACCCTGTATTTACACGATTTGATCGAGCTCGATCTTGGTTCTGTCGTACCAAGCTTAGCAGGACCGAAACGCCCGCAAGACCGGATTGAACTGACCGAAATGAAAGAAACCTTCAACAATCTGATCCGTACTCCGATCGATAAAGGCGGATATGGCTTAGCGAAGAGAAAATCGAGAAGAAAATCCCTGATTAAGCATCCGAATGGCAGTTCAAGTGAACTTAGCACTGGCGCTGTTGTGATTGCAGCGATTACAAGCTGTACGAATACCTCTAACCCAAGCGTTATGCTCGGTGCTGGATTGCTCGCAAAGAAAGCTGTTGAGCGCGGTTTGAAGAAACCAGGCTACGTGAAGAGCAGTTTGACTCCTGGTTCCCTCGTTGTTACGGAATACTTGCAAAAAGCCGGACTTATCGAGCCGCTTGAAAAACTTGGTTTCTACGTTGCAGGTTATGGCTGTGCGACTTGTATCGGTAACTCCGGTCCACTTCCTGAAGAAGTCGGTACAGCGATTGCTGATAATGACTTAACCGTTGCTGCTGTATTATCCGGTAACCGTAACTTTGAAGGACGTATTCACGCTCAAGTGAAAGCAAACTTCCTTGCTTCCCCGCCGCTTGTTGTGGCATACGCTTTAGCAGGTACAGTAAATATCGATTTGAAGAACGATCCAATCGGATACGATCAGAATAATGAACCTGTTTATTTGAAGGATATTTGGCCTTCTTCCGCTGAAATTAAGGAAGCGATCAGCCAAACGATCAATCCTGAAATGTTCCGCAGCAAATACGAGAATGTATTTACTCAGAACAAACGCTGGAATGCCATTCCTGTTCCTGAAGGTGAACTATACGAGTGGGATGAGAAATCAACTTACATCCAAAACCCGCCGTTCTTTGAGAAGATTGAAGGCGGTATACAGGATATCGACGATATCCGCAGCGCTCGCGTACTAGCTTTACTTGGCGATTCGGTGACAACTGACCATATCTCACCAGCAGGCAGCATTTCGCCTACAAGTCCAGCCGGCACTTACTTGAACGACCATGGTGTTGAACGTAAAGACTTCAACTCCTACGGTTCACGTCGCGGTAACCATGAAGTCATGATGCGCGGTACGTTTGCGAATATCCGTATCCGTAACCAAGTGCCCCTGGCACAGAAGGCGGCGTAACGAAATACTTGCCTACAGATGAGATTATGTCGATCTACGATGCTTCGATGAAGTATCAAGAGGACGGACAAGATCTCGTGGTTATTGCCGGTAAGGAATACGGTACAGGAAGCTCCCGTGACTGGGCGGCGAAAGGTACTTACCTTCTCGGCGTCAAAGCAGTTATTGCGGAAAGCTTTGAACGGATTCACCGCAGTAACCTTGTCGGAATGGGCGTCCTTCCGCTTCAATTTAAAGAAGGAACCAGCTGGAAAACGCTTGGTATCAATGGTACCGAAGTATTCGATATCGTCGGTCTCGATAACGATGTGAAGCCGGGTCAAGAGTTAACGGTTATCGGAACTCGTCAAGACGGTTCTCACTTCGAATTTACCGCCATCGCTCGTCTCGATAGTATGGTAGATGTGGATTACTACCATAACGGCGGTATTCTGCAAACCGTACTTCGGCAAATGATTAGAGAAAACAATTAAACTTTAAGCATGACTTGTTTCACAAGATAAAAAGACTGTCCCTTCGATCACAGTGATCGATTGGCTGTCTTTTTTTGGAAAATATTGCATGCGCGTAAATGTATCTGTTATATTATATGTATAACAGATAGAACGAAGGAGGTTACCGCATTGCTCATTGAACTTGATATGCAGTCAGAGGCTCCTATATATACGCAGTTGGTCAATCAAATTATCGAAGGTATTGCAAGTGGAACGTTTGCAGCTTGGCGAGGCGTTACCCTCAGTCCGTAGTCTTGCTTCCGATATCGGAATCAATCTTCATACCGTGAATAAGGCTTACACCATCTTAAAGCAGGATGGCTTCATTCAGGTCCACCGCCAAAAAGGGGTTGTCGTCAATCCTGATGGTATGCCCCCTGTAACTGACGACTATTTGGGCAAACAAAGAAGCGGGCTCAAGCCCATAGTAGCTGAAGCGATTTGTCGTGGAATGTCAAAAGAAGATCTGCTTCAAGTTGTGGAGCAAATCCACCAAGAAATAACGCATCCCGGAGAGGAGAATGAAATATGAGTTTATTACCTGCATTGTTATTAGTTTTGTTATTTGTGCCAAGTTATGATCGCCCTTGCTTTCACGCCCTATTTAACTAGAGAAACCGTAAGCTTTGGTATTGCTGTAAGTGAAGAATATTACCGCAGCGAACCGTTACGCCAAATGCGCAAGAAATACGCTGTCACTAGTATTGCTATTAACATGGTATTGTTGATCATTGCTTTATATAGTCTTATGCAAGTAAATGAATTCACTCAGGGAATCATCATAAGCGTCTGTATCGTTCTGATGGTCGCCTGCTCATTCATGATGAATGTGACCTTTCATCTCAAGATGAAAACAATGAAAGCTTCTCTTCCTATTGGGAAAGTGCACAAGGCTGTGGTTACCGTTGACACTAGTTTCCGCCATCAAAAGCTTATTTTTTCAAACAAATGGTTCCTTATTCATGGCCTCATTATCGCCATAAGTGTTATAGCTGTTTTCATGAATTATGATAGAATCCCAGACTTGATTCCGATGCATTATGATCTCCAAGGAAACGTCACAAACAGTGTCGCTAAGTCATATAGAACGATTCTATTTCCGAATGTGATGCAAATTCTAATGACTCTTCTGTTCGTGTTTATTAACTGGACTATTCTTAAAAGTAAACAGCAAATTCATAGCGGAGACCCTGAGCGTTCCATCCGTCAGAACACGATATTTCGCCGCAGATGGTCACTTTTTACGATCTTAACTGGTTTTGTGTTAGTTCTTCTATTCGCATTCATGCAGTTCAATATGGTTAATCCGCTGGATAATACTCTAAATATGTTTATCAGTATTCTAGTCCCTTGCTTTATTGTGATATTCGCCTTAATTTTGTCATTCACTACCGGTCAAGGCGGCAGTCGTATTGATCGTCCTGCGGAAGCTTCTGGGACTCAGCCCATCAACGATGATGATAACTGGAAGTTTGGCATCATTTATTTCAATCCTAGAGACCCCTCTATCTTCGTTGAAAAAAGAATCGGCGTCGGCTGGACAGTTAATTTCGGACATCCATTAGGTTGGATCATTCTTATTGGCATCATTGCTGTGATCGTTCTATCTTCAATTTATTTGGACTAAAGGCGATTTAGCGGTACCTATCATCTAAGATTATGCCTACGAAATAGTTTTGCACGAGATAAGCTTGAGCCTTAATGCTAACAAAACTAAGCCAATGTATCTGCGCTCCGCGCCGGTTGAGGTTGGAATCTCGCTGAGCGCGATGGCGCAAGTGATTTCCTACGAACCCGATGACATGACCGTGGTGGCCGGCGCGGGGATGACGCTCGGCGCGCTTGACGCGGCACTCGGCGCCCACGGCCAGCATCTGCCGGTCGATCCTCCGGCGCCGGGTCGGACCCGGATTGGCGCCTTGCTTGCCGCGCGCGCAAAGCGGTCCGCTGAGACTTTCCGCCGGCACGGTGCGCGACTTCCTGATCGGCGTGCAATTTGCGGGTCACGGCGGACATGCGGTGCGCGGCGGAGGGCGGGTGGTCAAAAACGTCGCCGGCTATGATTTGATGAAGGTGATGATCGGGTCCTTCGGAACATTGGGAATAATCACCGAGGCCACCTTCAAAGTGCGGCCGCTGCCGGAAGTGCACGCGGCCGTGCTTGGCTATTACGCCAGCCTCGCGGATGCCTTCGCGGCCGGGTTTCGATTGCACGACGCTCTGCCGCTGCTTTATCTCGACTTGCTCAGCCCGGGCGCGCGCACGCCGATGACCCGCGCCGGCAACTATCTGCTCGCGGCCGGAGTCGGCGGCAACCGCCACGATGCCGATTACCTGATCGGCGAAATTCGCAAGGTCGTCGCCGATGCCATCGTGCTAGAGGGCGCCGACGCGACCGCGTTGTACCGCGCCGTGCGCGACGTCGAGTTGCCCGGCGCGGCGCTCACGATGCAACTCTCGGTGCTGCCGCGCGAACTGCCCTCATGCCTGGACGCCGACGGCCTGCATTTCCGGGCGCACGTCGGATCGGGGGTCGCGCAGGTGGCGTTTGACGGCGTCGACGCAGTATCCGCGGCTGCCGCGTTGCGCAGCGCCGCCGCGCGTGCCCGCGGCCACGCGCGGGTGTTATCGATCGGCCCCGAGCTGCGCGGCGCGGTGCCATTTTTTGACCAGCCGCCGGCGGGAGCGATGAAGTTGATGCGCGGGCTCAAGTCCGCCTTCGATCCGGCCGGAATCTTCAACCCCGGATGCTTCGTGGGAGGCTTGTGATGGCTGAGCAGGCGCAAGGACCGGTCCGCGACGTGGTCGATTACGAGCTGCTCTTCGATTGCGTCCATTGCGGGCTGTGCCTTGAAGCTTGTCCCACTTACATCCTGACGCGCTCCGAGATGGACTCGCCACGCGGGCGCATCTACCAGATGAAGGCGCTGGCCGAAGGGCGCCTCGATCCCGATGCCGACGTCATCCACCATCTGGACTTCTGCCTGGGATGCCGCGGATGCGAGACCGCATGTCCGTCCGGGGTCCATTACGGAGCGCTGATCGAGCAGACGCGCGCGTGGGTCGAGCGCAACTACAAGCGGCGCCTGGCGGATCGGCTCCAGCGATGGATCGTCGGGGCGCTGTTTCCCTATCCGGCGCGGCTGCGGATCGCATTGGCGCCGCTTAAGCTTATCGAGCGCGCCGGCTTGCGGCCGTTTCTGGAGCGGTCGATGCCCGGAGCGCTGCGCGAATGGGTCGAGCTGTTGCCGCCGCTGGCGGCGCGGGTCCCCGCAATTGAGCGCAGCATCACAGCGGCCGGCGGCGATCAGCGCTGCGGTTGCGGTGCATCGCGGATGCGTCGCGCAGGTGCTCGCCGACTCGGCCAATATCAACGCGCAAAACCTGCTCGCGGGCTGCCGGCTACCGGGTCGCCGGGTTGGCCCGCACGGTTTGCTGCGGCGCGCTGGACCTGCACAGCGGCAATCGCAAGCGAGCGCTCGAGTTCGCCCGCGCCAATGTCCGCGCGATCAAAAACAGCGGCGCCGATTTCGTCATCTCGACGGCTTCGGGATGTTCCACTGCGATGGCCGAATACGGCGAGTTGCTCAAGGATGATCCCGAACTGGCGGAGACCGCGCGCGCGGTTTCAGCCCAGGTCAGAGAGCTGAGCGGGCTGCTGCTCGATGCGCAAAAGCCGATTTCCGGCCGCCTGGAGTGCACGATTACTTATCATGACGCGTGCCACCTGGCGCATGGACTTGGCATCAGGGAGCAGCCCCGCGCGCTGCTGCGGTCGATTGCCGGGGTGAAGCTGGTCGAGATGGAGTCCTCCGACCTCTGCTGCGGGTCGGCGGGAACCTACAATCTTACGCTATCCCGAGGCGGCGCGCAGCCTGGCGCAGCGCAAGGCCGATGCGATCATGGCCACCGGCGCGGATTACGTGGTGCTGGCCAATCCCGGATGCCAGTTCCAAATCGCCGCCGAGTTGCGCCGCCGCGGCGCCGCAACCAAGGTCGTGCATCTGGCGGATTTCGTGGCGCAGGCGAAGTCGTCTCAAAGTGGGAAGTAGACCCTGGCGCGCGTGCTATCGGACAGAAAATCGGCCCGGGAAGCAGCGCATCAGTTCCCACTGACTATCACCGACCCGAAACCATGTTGATGATCCGGACTAACCGGCCGGTTAGCTTGGCTCAGCCTACCCATTCGGATTGTAAAGCGGGAACCCCATATGCCCGAGGGTGTGCTCGATCTTGCTTTGCGGTATGTCCTCGCCGTTTTCAAGCCGCTTGATCATCTTGTCGATTTTGACGATCTTCATCTGGCGCAATGACTCGTGGTAGCCGTTGGTCTCCCGCGCCTGGCGGGCGATCTTTTTCTTGGCGGCTTTCAACTCGGCGATCTTTTGCTCGATGCTCGGCTCAGGGGCGCTCTCGCCCACGCCGGTTGACGGCGATTGCGCCGCGCAACGGCCGGGCGCCAGCGTGAGAACGCCAATCAAACCGAGCAACGCGAGCATCGCCGCCGCCGGCGCGGAGTGACTATTCCAACTCATGGCCACCATATACAATCAGACTCTCCAGGTCTTTACCTAGTGTCCACACTTCTGGCTGGCATATCAAGGTGTCGTCAGGGGGATTTGGGTACGGTCGATCCCCAATGACGACGTCCACATCATCATACAAGCTGATCAGCTCAGTGCGCGTGCGGGGAAGGCGGCAGTCAAAAGCACGGCGGCTGCCGCGACCCCAATCGCGATAAAGATGAGAGGCAAGGACGCATGCGCATTACAGACGTCCCATGGATTAAGCTCAATTACGGGCCCGGCGATTAGCGGGTTCCTTGCCGCTGGCGGGATTTGAGCCAACGACTTGCGCGTGAAACCGTTGCAACCAAATGTGCCGCGGCCAGGCCAGATTTCGGGTACCGGCGGTTGCGACTGGAAGATCGATTGCTCGAAGGATTTCGCGGACGTCATTGCTATCTGCAACCTGTTGACAAGACTGGGAATATGCTCAATTTCGCCCTGAACATTGACCGTGGGCGATCTGAAAGACACCTTCATGCCGGGACGGACAAACAGCGTTCCATAAATCTGGATTTTCCGAGAGGCCAGGATCATCGTATCCTGGACTGCCGTGACCGATTGACCGGCGGGAATGACAAAGTCTCGAGTGACAATCAGGCCTTGGATTTCAGGATCTTTTTTCGCGCCGCCGGGCATCAGGGTCACGCTCAGCAAGAGGGCCAGGAGACCAACGGTCTTGTTCCAACCGATGCCGACGGCCATCCGATCAACCTCGCGTAGCGTGGAATTATCGCTGATGCGTCTTGCACAGGACTCCGGGAAGCACAAACGGCAGCCCGGCCTAACCGGGCTCCCGATTGACGATGCTCTCTATGTCGGCGAGCACGGTGCTGACCTTCACAATCTCGCCTTCGTATTCGTGAACTTCCCGGCCGTCGGGACCGAGCAAAAAAATGCCGGTTACGTGATCGATTGAACCGTCGGGTTTGCGTTCGCGCCGCACCGCAAACACCGCGAGTTCATCCTCGACGGTGGCGGGCGAACCGGTAAGGAATAGCCAGTTGCGGCTCTCGGCACCTTGTTTGCGCGCGTAGTCCGCAAGCTGACCGGGGCCGTCGTGCTCGGGATCGATGGTGATCGAGACCAGGGTGATCCCGGTCCTTAATTCCGGTGGCAAGCCTGCCGCAATCCGGACCATCTTTTGAGTCAGCATCAGGCAGGCTCCGGGACAAGTCGTGTAGATGAAATCCACCAGGACCGGCTTGCCCTTGAGCGATGCCAATGAAATTTTGCTTCCGTGCTGGTTGGTGAAGCTGAGCGGCGGCAGACAGTCGCCCAGATTGGCCGCGCCATAGGCGCCGGGATCGTGGCCGGACTCGCAACCGGACACTGCCAGCGCACCTGCAATCAGCACTCCCACGATCGCGCAGAGAACCGCGGGAGCGCACTTGATTGCTGCCAACTTTGCCCCAAGCCATAAAACGCTTTACCGGGCTCTCTTGTGAGCCCGCCGGCCACGGTCCAAAAGGGCCGTGACCGGCGTTCTTTCAATCAAGGCGAGGTGGTAGTCGTATCGCACTTTAGCAATGACGAAGTAACGTCGTTGTATGGAAAAGTGGTACCTGTCGCTTTGGTTTGGGCAATCGTGGTGGTTCCGGAATAGACCAGAAAATTCTGATCGGTGCTCGGAATGTTATTCGGCGCGTTCCACGTGGCGCCTCCCGTGTTCTTCGTCCACGAAGCCGCATCCCCGCCGGGGCCGAAAACCGGACAGTTGGATATTCCGGGCTCATAGTTTAGTGCGTTAAGTTTAATTCGGATTGAAGAACATCCTTCTTTCGGACAAACGTAATAACTTTCACCGGTAGTATTGTCCGTGCAGAAAAACGGATCCTTATCCGGATTGCCGGTGCAGTTACCTAACGGACTGGGGCCGTTCGCGATTGGATTGGTCTGCCTGATCCACACATACAACATTCCGGTGGTTGAATCGTAGTAGTACTTATCCAGATTCGGCGGGCCATTGGGCTTCCCGTCGGTAGTCAGCCCGGCTATCCCCGTATCTGAGGGCGACAGAGTCGATTGAGGATAGAGGCACCAATTTACGGTCACACCGTTGACTATACCGCTGCCTGGCGTGGTACCGGCCGGGCAACCGCTGGTGGGCTTGGTAATCAGGCCCTGCGCCGGACAGTTATACTTGATTTTGTTCTTCTCAAGCTGCGAGTCGAGTATATAGCAGACGTTATTGGCCAAACCAGTCTGTTTTTGCCCAAGGAATGTGCCATCCAACTGGATCCAATCATTGGCCAACTGCGGGTCTGCCCCGTCGCCATTGCCGTAGGTCCGATAACCTCGTGTAATCGTGAACATACTCGACGCGGACGGGTCCTTTACCGGCGGCATGCCCTTGGCGTCGCTATAGCAAATGCCAAGCTGAATATAAAATGGCTTGGTGCTGCTGATGTTCGGTTTAACCACGTCGTCGATGGTTATATCCACCGTGTCGGGAATTCCAGCTTTTGACTGCGGGGGTTTGGTTCCGTTAGGGAACACAAAGGGGTCCGCGCGCACGACGTAACCGTAGCCGCTGATTACCTTGGGTTCCCATACTCCCAGCCCATCGCGGCTTTTCAAGACCATCGGGCCGTGTGTCCCGAAATCCAGATTATCCTTGTAGAAGGTCAGTTGCTGAGTCATGTTCCAATCGGGTATCGCCGGCGGATATAGCGCTTCGAACTCGAGCTGACCCATGGCGCCCGGCGACATGAGCGCGGTCGGACGGCTTCCTTCCTGATCAATGTTTTGCTGTCCGAGCGCGTGACATTCGGCGGACGAATTGGCGGGCTGGCCCTTGCTCACGTTGGTGGTGTTGTTGAATGGCAAATCGTTAAGCGAGATCGGAAAAGTGCCTGGGACCGGCTTACCGGTGGAATCTCCGACCGATAATCCGCTCAGCGTGCCGTCCTCATCGATGACCGCGGTATTCTTGTCACCATCCTTGAAATCGCCCTGATTGACGATGCTGGTATAGACCTGGTGGCGAAAATCCACGTTGGTCCAGCTTAGCTGGCTCGTAGTGGCAGCGGTCGGATAGGCGCTTTGATTGCCTTCCAACCAGCCGAAGGCCGCGTCGCCCTCGTACCGCGTGAAGGGAGCATTATATCTCCAGCTTTTCGCCAGGCCGGAGTCGTCGGTAGTCAGCAGAGAGCTCGGATCCTGCAGGAAGTTGACCAGGCGGTTATGGATAATAAGCGGTGGCCCATCATAGATCTGAAAGCCGAACAAATTCCACTGGGGTGTGGGAAAACCGTCAGCCAGAAAGACGCCGCTGTTTACGGGATCGGTAGGTCCGAAAGGTGTGGCATCGATACATCCGCGCTGACCGCCTCTTTGCTGCTGGCCGACCGAAGGAATAACCGCTCCACAAGGGCCGAAACGATCGGGGTTATTGGCACTGACTCCCACTATGGAGGAATCCTTGAGCAATGCCCACAGGCCTGGGTAATTACCGTCCGCACCCCCGGATGTAACAAATGAGAGACTGCGGCGGTTAGTGGCAAAACGAGACTGGTAAACAACGTTGAACGAAGGCCGCACCCACAGGGCGCGCCAACGGATGCGAGTGGCGGTCAGTTGATCGAACTCATCAACCACCGCATGGTTCGGCGGAGTAGTAACCGGGGAGTACCGATTATTGCCGTTCAGATAACCGGTCAACTGGCCGGAGACCACACTGGCGTTACTATCGCTGTACAAGCCGCCGTAGCAACCGTGGACGCGATTGTTGGTGAATTGGCCGTGCACTCCGGCATATTTTGGACCAATCGGAATGAATTTGTCGTCGAGTATGCTGGTCGGAATATCAGGTATTTTTCCGGTCCCGGTCGGCGTTACATACCAGTAGCCCATGCCGACATCCTGACAACCGGCGATCGAGTTGTTAATCAGCTTGATGCTCGGGTTGATTATCCAGAAGCCGCTGGGCGGTTCGAAATATACGTCAGATGGCTTGCAAGTCCCCGCTACCGCCCTGAAACCCAGAGTGCCGCTGTTTCCGGCGCCGGTAAACGGGTAAAAGCAGTTCCCGGTCACCGGATTACCTTGATGGTCCGGGTCGAAAATGCGGAACTGGTCAAAGGGCAGCTTACCCGGGCTATTGCCCACGCCAGGCTTTGTGTTATTGAGGTTGTCCCCGGTCCAGTAATAGTCCTCGATTAGCGTCGCCTGCGGCGTGGTTGCGCCGCTGTTGACGGTGAAAGAGTTGCTCATTGCTCCCATGCCGACGTTGTTCTTGAAGGTGATGTTCTGTTCATCACCAATCTCTTCGTAAAAGATGTGGCCGGTGATCCGCGCGCACACGTTGTTGGTCAGCGTAAGATTCTGCGTCGAATGGACGGTAATGCACTTGTTATAGCTGTGGTCGATGCTGTTGGAATCGATCAGCACGATGGGCTTTGGTGCCTTGGACAGGTCGCCATCGATGTGGAAGTGAATCGGATAACTGCCGAGTTGCTCCTTGCCGAACTTTTGCAACTGCACCCCCTGCATCACCGCCGCGGTGAAGCCCGGCAGGAAGCGGGTTTCACCGCCCCAATGCAGATTTCCACCCGCCTTGCCTTGCTCGCCCACCGGCGGCGTATCGGCATCGGAAGTCAGAAGGATATTGCGGCTGATGAGGCCGACTTCAGCGCGTTCATCGACGCCGTAATTGGTGGTGTTAGAGGCGTTATAACTGCCCGGTCCGGGCGCCCCATTGTCGGCTGCGTACGGATCGGGTCCGCCAAAATGGTAATAGACCAGGGGCCGCGTGGCGTCGAGATTGAGGGTGGTCAGGCCGCTGGTTTTGTCAAAGGTGGGCTTGGAGGTGATCTGGACAAATTCAGTTTCCCATGGGCTGAAGCTGGTGGTCGCCACGGCGATCCAATCGTTGGCCTGCCAGCCCCGGTTCGAACCTCCACCAGTAACGTCACCCGCTACCTTAATTTGAGTGGCGCTGACCGCCGGTTTGGCAACCTTGGCGGCCGTATTGTAGGTGGTTGGCCCCGCCGGCTGCGCGAGGTAAGTCCAATCCATGGTGTGAGCCGTATCGCCAGTGGCCGGAACACCCTTCAAGCCATACATGTAAAGCGAGCCGCCAGACTCGACCTGGATGCCCTTGACGTAACCCTGGCATTGCGGGGAAATGTTGGGAGTGTTTGGCGGGTTATTGTTTGGCCCGTTGGTTACGTCCCCACAATCGGCGGGATGGGTGCCGGTAAACTTCAACGTCACGAGGTCGGTCGTTTTGGTCATGCCGATCGGACATTTGGTGTCGCCAATCTTTAGAGTGCCGCCGCTTTGAATGTCGATTCCGCTGGTGGTGAGCTGGATCCCGCCCTGGGCGGCCTGGTCGCTGATAACCAGCGTGCCTTCGCTGGCGATTTTTATCGTGCCGATGGTGGCATTCTTGTCGAGATAGGCCTTTTTACAGGTGCCGCTCCCGCCGATAGTGATGTCGCCGGTACCGCAGCGCGAGAGCGGCGTATAAGCGGGGTTGGTGCATTGCGCCCTTGTTGATCCGCCAACAAGCGTGACGGCGAGCATCAGTAACGCGGAGGTTATAAGCGGCCCAAAGGCCGCGGTTCCAACGCCAGCGCGCGCATTCCCATCACTTTGTCTTAAGCGGTTAAAATTCAACATCCTGGTGACCTTCCTGACGGTTGCATTTTCTTGATAAGAAGAATGCCGAACCGCCGCTTGCTGAAAAACATCGCAAAACGAGAGTAATTTCATGCCTGCAACTCAAAAACGCAGCCGGGCGGCATCTTATGTAAGACACCGCCGGGATGCATAACGAAGTGTAAAAAACCATGCAAGTCTTCTATTTGACGCCGGGTAGCGGGAAAAACTTCACCCCTTTGTTGTTGTCGCAAAGAAATGAGGTCGAAGTGCCGGCGCAATGGCCGCTGGCGAGAGCGGTGCTGATGGCGGACGGATTGCTCTGAAATTGGGTTAGATCGACCTGGACCAGAAAGTCGCGCTGGTAGTCGAGAACGTAGCCGAAATTATGACAGCCGCGACTATCGCGTAAGGATAGGTCGTCGACTCCCAGGGATTCCCCACTGGATCGTTGGGCAATGTGCCCTGCACGCCGGTAACCATCGCGGAGGTCAATTGGGGTACGGGTCCGGAAGGCAGCGTCAGTAGCGCAACTTGTGCGCCATAGGCCGCGGTTAGCAGAGCCTGGTGAGTCGCGGGATTGACCGCCACTCCAGGCATAACGCCGCCGGTGCCGGTGTCGAAATTGACCGAGTTGGGCAGCGTCCCGCCTTCGGTGAGCATGCAGGAGGGTGGTGGAGAGAAAGTCCCGCCGACGAGGTTTACCACCGTAGCCGTCGACGAATCAAAATTGCCGATTACCCAAATGCCGGTCGCCGGGTCCACCCCAACCCCATCGGGCTCGGCATTCAGCGCGGTCAGGTTGAGGTCGGAAAACTCACAGGCCAGGTTAGGGGGAAGGTCGAGCGCGTTGAGACTTGGCGCTAGCGCGATTGCGGTGAGCAGTGACGTTTGCGTCTTCGGGTCAAGCGCGAAGTTGGTGGTCGCACTCAATTGGTTGAAATTGGTGAACGCACCGGTGGACGCGTTGAACAGCGCGGTTCCGGTGCAGCTGCCGGGGTTGACGCAACTGAAGAGGGCGTCGCTCATCGACACCAGCGACAGATTTGAGCTCGGGTCGTAAACCACCCCGTCGGTTGGACTGGGCGCGCTGCCGGTCGGGAAGGGAAAGGAAACGATCGAATTATCGCTTTCCTTGATTACCGACATTTTCCCGGTCTGTTGTTCGTTGTCGTTCGATACCAGTATCTGCCCATGGATAGGATCGGCCGCCGCCGAAATCGGCACGGTCAGGAATGCCGGTCGAAATGGTCCCGACCCGTGGATCGGTGACGTCGGGGTCTACGCTTAAATCGAGTTCGGCGACCTCGCCGTTGCCGTCTGTTCCCAGGAAAAGCATCGGCACGTAAGCCCTCTGAGTCGTGCAGTCAACCGCGAATACGCTGGCGGTACCAGCCACGGGAACCGGAGTCGGGGTCGGCGACGCTGTTGGGCTTGGCGAAGCTGTGGGGCTGGGTGAGGCAGTCGGGGTCGGAATTAGTGTCGGTGTCTGGGTCGGCGCTCGGAGTGGGGGCAATGATCGGCGTGGACGAGGAACTGCCGCCGGCAACCGGCAAGCAACGCGACACTAATGGCGCGCCAGCAGACATAGCGCCGCGCGCCGTCAGGCCGTTACCGAGCGGGGCGAAGTATGTAACCATGGGTGTTTACCGTTTGTGGATCGCCGAAAACCTTCATATTACGGGTTCTCCCTCGCCTCGTAGCGCTTAATGCGCAGCCCATCCGATCATTTCAAACTGGTCTTAAAAGATCGGCGTCAAGATTTGGTAAATGTTAGCTTATGAATTAATTTGAATACTAGCGCAGAGAATCTAGCGCTATTAAACCTAAGCCTGCAAATGCGCTATTTCCAAGTCATTGACCGCAGCTGTTATCGACTCATTGAAGCAATACGAAGATCGCCTGATTTTTATAGCACAGCGGAGTGGGACTGGCCAGAGCCGATGCAAGAGAAGACCCTTGTTTTAATCGCACAGAAGATCATCCTTGCGTAGAGGAGAGGCCTCCAGAAACATGGTTCGCTGACCAACCCGGGATGGGATCTCCCGACGACACGTGGGTTTCGTTTCCAGGGCCGGCTGCCGGAGTGTTTGAAAAGCGCGCGCCGTTGATGCGAACATGCCGGGGCCTGATCGGCAACCTTACCGGGAACCAGGTGACCAATTGAAACCTTCACGATTCTTGTCCTTGCTTTTTTGGCGGCGGCCTTCGCCGGCATCGGCGGCTGTCGCGGTGGCGGCTCCGGACCGGGCACTAACGGCGCCAATGTTCCGGCGGACATCCAGGCGCGGTTCCACCAGTCCCGTTACAAAGGCGCGTTGTGGGGACTGCGGGTCGTCGATGCCGCCAGCGGAACCGTGCTGATAAATTCGCAGCCTGATCACCATTTTCTCATCGGTTCCGTGCGCAAGATCTTCTCCGTGGGAGCGTTGCTGAATCAAGTCGGCCCCAACCACACGCTACAACACCCCGATTTACCGCCGGGGCACCATGGATGGCGCGGGCGTCCTGCATGGCAATCTGATACTCGAGGCATCGGGCGACCTCACGATGGGTGGCAGGACCAACCCCGACGGCACTATCGCGGTCTCCGATTACGACCATAACGAAGCTGACTCACTGGGCAACGCCGTGCTCACCGCGCCCAATCCGGTGGCCGGATACATCAAGCTTGCGCAGCAGGTCGCCGCCGCGGGCGTCAAGCAGATAACCGGCAACGTAATAATAGATGACCGGCTCTTTCAGCCATACAACTTCAGGGGCGAGTTCGATCTCAAGCCCATCTTCGTCAACGACGATGTGGTTGACCTGACGATCAATCCGACCACGGCAGGCTCGCCCGCGTCGGTGGTTTCGCGCCCCATCTCCGCGGCGCTGGGCGTCACCAACGCGCTGGTTACCAGCGGACCCGGTTCGAACAAAACCCTCGAATTGGACCCCGAGTTTCCACCGTGCATAGGCGTTGCCGGTTGCACGGCGCAAATCACCGGAGATTTGCCGGCCGATTTCGTTCCTCCGCTCACCAACAAATTGCCCCTGGTGCAGACCTTCAGGATCGTCCAGCCTTCCAACTATGCCCGCACCGTGCTGATCGAGGCGCTGCAAGCCGCGGGAGTAAAGGTCGATGCGCCAGCGGTTGCCTTCAATCCGGCCGGTCTGTTGCCGCCTCCGAACTCGTATCCGCCGGATACCAGGATTGCGCGAACTCATCGGCCTGCCCTATTCCGACGACGCGAAACTGGTATTGAAGGTGAGCTACAATATCGGCGCCGATACCAGTCTCCTGCTGTACGGACTTACGCAGGGCGTCAACAACATGGGCGACGCGCTTGTGGTAGAGCGCCATAATCTCATTTCGAATTACGGGATACCGAACGGCCAATTTGAATTCATCGACGGCAGTGGCGGAGGGTTCACCACCGCGACCAATGCCGCCGTGACAAAAATGCTTTTGGACCTGGCCGCCAAGCCGGCCTTCCCGTCCTTCTTTGCCGCCCTGCCGATATTGGGCGTCGATGGCTCGCTCGGCTTTGTGACTGATTTTCAATCAGACCCCACGCTGGCGGGTGCGACGGGGCAGGTTAATGCCAAGACCGGAACATTCGTCGCGGGCTCCGCTTCGGGCCTGGTGCTGAAGGCGCAGGCGCTCGCTGGCTATATCAAGACGAAGAGCGGAAGAAAGCTCGCCTATGAGCTGGTTGTGAATGATGTCCCGATAACCGGCCTGAAAGACGTGATCCAGGCGTTTCAGGACGAGGGCACGATATCGGCTATCCTATGGCGGGACTATTGATTCGGCGTCCACTTAAGCCAGTCCTCAGTGCCGGTCTGGTCACGTCGTACAAGCTCGACGAGTCATATGGGACAACGCCGGCGCTAAAGCTGCGGGCTGCTCGGCAGCGCGCTTTCGCCCATCAGGTACTGATCGACGCAGCGCGCGGCCTCGCGGCCGTCCCAGATCGCCCACACCACCAGCGACTGGCCGCGCCGCGCGTCGCCGGCTGCGAATACGCCGGGCATGCTGCTCATGTAATTGGGGTCGCATCGATATTGCCGCGCTGGTCGAGCTTGAGTCCCAGTTGCGCCACGGCGCCGTCGGGTTCCGGCCCGAGGAATCCCAGCGCCAGCAGGACCAGGTCGCAATCCAGCACGAACTCGCTGCCCGCAATCTCCTCCATCACCATCCGGCCGTTGTCGGTCTTCCAGTTAAGGCGGATGCCGTGCAGCTTTTCAACGCGGCCGTTCTTGCCGGAAAAGTACTTGGTATTGATGCTCCAGTCGCGGATCACGCCCTCTTCATGCGAGGTCGAGGTGCGCAGGATCATCGGCCAGTTGGGCCACGGCATGTCGGCGGTGCGGACGTCGGGGGGCTTGGCGAGCAGTTCGTACTGATGAACCGATACCGCGCCCTGGCGATTGGACGTGCCCAGGCAGTCCGAACCGGTGTCGCCGCCGCCCAGGATCACGACGCGCTTGCCCTTGGCGCTGATCATCCGGCCTTCCGGGATTACGTCGCCGGCGTTGATCTTGTTCTGCAAGGGCAGAAAGTCCATCGCAAAGTGGATCCCCTTGAGCTCGCGCCCCGGCACCGGCAGGTCGCGCGGCTTGGTCGAGCCGATCGTCAGGCAGATCGCGTCGAACTGATCGCGGAGCTGGTCAACCGGGTAATCCACCCCGACATGACAACTGGTCTTGAACTCGACCCCCTCGGCCTCCATCTGCTCCAGGCGCCGGTTGACGATCGATTTCTCCAGCTTGAAGTCGGGAATCCCGTACATCAGCAAGCCGCCGACCCGGTCGGAGCGTTCGAACAGGGTGACGTCGTGCCCGGCGCGCGCCAGTTGCTGCGCGCAGGCCAGCCCCGACGGACCCGAGCCGACCACGGCAACCTTCTTGCCGGTCCGCGCACTGGCAATCACGGGCGTCACCCAGCCTTCGGCGAAGGCGTGGTCGATGATGTTCTTCTCGATCAGCTTGATGGTGACCGGCTGGCTATTGATGTTGAGGACGCAGGCCTCTTCGCACGGCGCGGGACAGACGCGGCCGGTGAATTCGGGAAAGTTGTTGGTCATGTGCAGGCGCGCGATCGCGTCTTTGAAGCGTCCGCGGTAAACCAGGTCGTTCCAGTCGGGAATGATGTTACCCAGCGGGCAGCCCTTGTGGCAGAAGGGGATTCCGCAATCCATGCAGCGGGCGCCCTGGGCCCGCAGCTTGTCCTCGGGCATCTTGTGCTCGTACTCGCGCCAGTCGTGGAGGCGTTCCTTCACCGGCCGCCGCGACGGCACTTCCCGCGCAATCTCCAAAAAGCCTCCGATCTTGCCCATTCAACCAGTCTCTCCTGCTGAGTCTTGTTCCTACCCGCGCCCTCCCTTCAGGGAAGGCGCTCGGTCCAGCCCCCCCTTCCCTTTCAGGGAAGGGGACGGGGGGGTTAGGTCTCTCTTAGATCAGACCGACGCCAGCTTCATCGCCTCGCTGTTGAGATGCTGGCGCTCGATCAATCTTGCGATACTCGGTGGGCAGGACCTTTACGAACTTGCCCACGTAATGGTCCCAGTTATCCAGCATCCGGCGCGCGACCTCGCTATGCGTGTATTGATGATGGCGCGTTATCAGGGTGTGGACCTGATGGCTTTCGGCGTCGTCCTTGAATCCGACCAGCTCCACCATGCTGGTGTTGCAGCGCCGCGCAAAGGTCCCGTCTTCATCGAGCACGAAGGCCACTCCGCCGCTCATCCCGGCCGCGAAGTTGCGTCCGGTCTTGCCGAGCACCACCACCATGCCGCGGGTCATGTACTCGCAGCCGTGGTCGCCCACACCCTCGACCACCGCCGTCGCGCCGCTGTTGCGCACCGCGAAGCGCTCGCCGGCCATGCCGCGGAAGAACGCCTCACCGCCGGTCGCGCCGTACAGCGCGACGTTGCCGATCAGGATATTCTCCTCGGCCTTGAAGGTGGCCTCGCGCGCCGGCAGCACGGCCATCAATCCGCCCGACAGTCCCTTGCCGCAATAGTCGTTGGCGTCGCCTTCGAGGTACAGCGCCACGCCGCGCGCCAGGAATGCGCCAAAGCTCTGGCCGCCGGAGCCTTTGAGATGGACCTGGATAGTGTAGGGCGGCAATCCCTCTTCGCCCCATCTGCGGCAGACTTCGGAGGACAGGATCGTGCCGACCGTGCGGTTGACGTTGCGCACCGGCAGATGGATCTCGACCGGCTTCTTGTGCTCGAGCGCGTCCTTGCACAACTCGACGAGCTGGCGGTCCAGCGCCTGTTCCAGACCGTGATCCTGCGGTTCGATCCAATGCAGCGCCACCTCCGGCCCGACGTCGGGCTTGTGCAGCAGCGCGCTCAGATCGATGTGCCGCGCCTTCCAATGCTCGATCGCCTCGTTGGCGTCCAGGCATTCGACCCGTCCCACCATTTCATCCAGGGTGCGGAAGCCCAACTCCGCCATGTATTCGCGCAACTCCTGCGCGATGAACATCATGAAGTTGACCACGTGCTCGGGCTTGCCTTCGAACTTGGCGCGCAGCACCGGGTCCTGGGTCGCGATGCCGACCGGGCAGGTGTTCAGATGACAGACCCGCATCATGATACATCCCGACGCCACCAGCGCCGCGGTCGCGAAGCCGAACTCGTCGGCGCCCAGCAGCGCCGCAATCGCGACGTCGCGGCCGGTCTTTAGCTGGCCGTCGGTTTCCACGTGGATGCGCCCGCGCAGGTCGTTGAGCACCAGGGTCTGCTGCGTTTCGGCCAGTCCCAGCTCCCACGGCGCCCCGGCATGCTTGATCGAACTCCACGGCGAGGCGCCGGTGCCGCCGTCATGGCCGCTGATCAGGACCACATCGGCCTTGGCCTTGGACACCCCCGCCGCGATCGTGCCGACGCCGACCTCGGCGACCAGCTTGACGCTGATGCGGGCCTGGTCGTTGGAGTTCTTCAGATCGTGAATCAACTGGGCGAGGTCCTCGATCGAGTAGATGTCATGATGGGGCGGGGGCGAGATCAGTCCCACGCCGGGAGTCGAGTAGCGAATCTTGGCGATGAAGTCATCGACCTTGTGTCCGGGCAGTTGGCCGCCTTCGCCGGGCTTGGCGCCCTGCGCCATCTTGATCTGCAACTCGTCGGCATTGACCAGGTAGTTGCTGGTCACGCCAAAGCGGCCCGACGCCACCTGCTTGATCGCGCTGCGCCGCCAGTCGCCGTTGGGATCGCGCGCGAAGCGGGCCGGGTCCTCGCCGCCTTCGCCGGTGTTGCTCTTGCCGCCCAGCCGGTTCATCGCGATCGCCAGATTCTCGTGCGCTTCCTTGCTGATCGAACCGAAGGACATCGCCCCGGTCTTGAAGCGCTTGACGATTTCGCTGGCCGGCTCGACCTCATCGATCGGCACCGCGGTGCGGGTCTGCTTGAACTTGAGCAGGCCGCGCAGAGTCGCCAGCCGGGTGGCGTTGGTGTCGACGTCGCGGGTGTAATCCTTGAACAGCCGGTAGCTGCCCGCGCGCACCGAATGCTGGAGCTTGGCGATAGTGTTGGGGTTGTACATGTGCAGTTCGCCGCTGCGGCGCCATTGATACTGCCCGCCCAACTCCAGCGCCCCGTCCAGTTCGGGAGCGAACTTGAACGCGAGATTATGGCGCGCCAGCGCTTCGGCATGGATCGCGTCCAGTCCCACGCCCTCGACTCGCGACGCGCGTCCAGGTGAAGTAGCGGTCGATGACCTCGCGGTTGAAGCCCGACCGCCTCGAAAATCTGCGCGCCGCGATAGCTCTGCAGCGTCGAGATTCCCATCTTGGAGGCGGTCTTGATCAGACCTTTGGTGACCGCCTTGGCGAAGTTATGGATCGCCTCCTCTTCGCTGACGCCCTTTGAGAATCTCGTCGCGGATCATCCCGCCCAACGTGGCGTATGCCAGGTACGGATTGAACGCGCCCGCGCCGTAGCCCATCAGCAGGCAGAAATGCATCACTTCGCGCGGCTCGCCCGACTCGATTACCAGGCCGGCCTGCGTCCGGTGCCCTCGCGCACCAGGTGATGATGGACCGCGCCGGTGGCGAGCAGCGACGGAATCGCCATGTGATCGGCGTCCACTCCGCGGTCGGACAGGATGATGATCGTGTAGCCGTCGGCGATCGCCTTGGACGCGCTCTCGCACAGGCGGTCCAGCGCCGCGCGCAGTCCCGCTTCGCCGTCGCGCGGATTGTACAGCGTGGACAGCGTGATGCTGCGCAGGCCGGGCATCGCCAGCCGCTTGATCTTCTCCATCTCGGCGTTGGTCAGGATCGGCTCCTTAAGCCGCAATTGGCGGCAATGCAGCGGGCCCTCTTCGAAGAGGTTTTGCTCGGCGCCGATCGTGGTCTCCGCCGACATCACCAGCTCTTCGCGGATCGGATCGACCGGCGGATTGGTGACCTGGGCGAAGAGCTGCTTGAAGTAATTGAACAGCGGCGGATGACGGTTCGACAGCACCGCCAGCGGCGCGTCGTTGCCCATCGAGCCGACCGCCTCCTGGCCATTGAGCGCCATCGGGCCATCAGCATCTTGAGTTCTTCGAAGGTGTAGCCGAACGCCTGCTGCTGTTCGAGCAGGGACGCCGGTCCGTGACCGTTAAGCTGCGCATGGCCGTTAAGCGGCTGATCGGCGGGAAGCTCGGGCAGGTCCTCCAGGTTGACCAGGTTGTCGCTTGAGCCACTGACGATACGGCTTGCGCGCCGCCATCCCTTCCTTGATTTCCTCGTCGTCCACGATGCGCCCCTGCACCGTGTCGACCAGGAACATGCGGCCGGGCTGCAGGCGGCCCTTGAACGCAACCTCCTGCGGCGGGATATCCAGCACCCCGGTCTCCGACGCCATCACCACCATGCCGCCCTTGGTGACCAGGTAGCGCGAGGGCCGCAGGCCGTTGCGGTCGAGCACGGCGCCGATCTGGCGCCCGTCGGTAAACGCGATCGAGGCGGGTCCGTCCCACGGCTCCATCATGCAGGAATGGAACTGGTAGAACGCGCGCTTGGCGTCGCTCATCGATTCGTGGTTCTGCCACGCCTCGGGGATCATCATCATGACCGAGTGCGCCAGCGAGCGCCCGGTCCGGACCAGCAATTCCAGGGCGTTGTCGAACATCGCGGAGTCGCTGCCGGTGGGCTGGATGATCGGCAGCAGCTTCTTGATGTCGTCGCCGAACAGCGGCGAGGAGAACAGCTTCTCGCGCGCGTGCATCCAGTTGATATTGCCGCGCAGCGTGTTGATTTCGCCGTTGTGGCACAGGAAGCGGTAGGGATGGGCGCGGTCCCAGCTCGGGAAAGTGTTGGTGGAGAAGCGCTGATGGACCATCGCCAGCGCGCTGGTCAGCGACGGATCGAGCAGGTCGGGAAAGAACTGCGGAATCTGGGTGGAGATCAGCTGGCCCTTATAAACCAGGGTCAGCGAAGAGAGGCTGCAGACGTAAAACAGCTCCTTTTCGTTGAAGTGCGCGGCGCGGACCTCGTTTTCGACCCGCCGCCGGATCACGTACAGCTTGCGCTCGAAAGCGTCGACATCCGTCGATCATCCGGGCTGCGTCCGATGAAGACCTGCCGAACGCGGGCATCGCGCGCCGGGCGATATAGCCGCACGCGGACTCCACCACCGGCACCGTGCGCCATCCCAGGAACTCCTGTCCCTCCTCGCCTCACCACGCGCTCGAAAATCTGCTCGCACAGGTCGCGCTCGCTGGGGTCGCGCGGCATGAAGACCGCGCCCGACGGCATAGGCGCCGGGCTCGGCGGCAAGCTCGAAGTCCAGCCTTTCGACTTCCTTGCGCAGGAAGGCGTCGGGAATCTGCAGCAGGATTCCGGCTCCGTCGCCGGTCAGCGGGTCGCATCCGCAGGCGCCGCGATGGGTCAGGTTGTCGAGCACCTGCAGCCCCATCCGGACGATGTCGTGCGACTTGCCGCCTTTGATGTTGACCACGAAGCCGACGCCGCAGGCGTCGTGCTCCAGTCGTGGGCTGGTAAAGACCTTGTTGGGCGGGGAGGTTTCGCAGTTGGTGCATCTTTACGCTCGCTTCGTGTGTGATTAGCCCGGTCTTGGCGCCGTTATGGCGCAGGCGCCGGCTGCTGCCGGCCTCGCCCTCCTCCTCTTCCTCTTCCACTTCCGGCAACGCGATGGTCACGCGCTCGATATGAGTTGAAAGCACCACCATGGTCTCGGTGCGCGATACTCCTTCGATAAAGCGAATCGTGCTGATCAGGCTTTCCAGCGACGCGGTGTTGTCGGTCTTGACCTTGAGCAGCAGGGTGTGTTCGCCGGTCACGTGATGGCATTCGAGCACGTCGTCCATGTCGGCGACCGCGCGCTCGAATTCGCCGATCAGCTTGGGATGGCTGATCGACACGCCGATGAAAGCGGTTACGTCTTTGCCCAGGCGCCGCGCGTCGACGATCGCGTGATAGCCGGTGATAATCCCGCTGTCTTCGAGTTTCTTGACGCGCTCGACCACCGAGGGCGCCGACAGGCCTACCTGTTCGCCGAGTTTGGCCAGCGGGGTTTTACAATGCTCCTGGAGCATGGACAGGATCTCGAAATCGATCGCGTCCAGCTCCGGATTGGTTCCTAATTTCATAAGTCAAAACCCGTGGTAAGCCGTAAAAACAAATCAAATCTAACACTCTGATGTCAAGGATTGTTAGGCTTGTGGACCTAATTTTCGAATAAAACACAGGTTTGCGCGCGGACTCGCGCAATGCAACCGGGACGGCTACCCGGATGCAGGCACAAATTCCGCGGGTGCCGCGCAATCGTGCAATCGCGAAAATTGGGTTCCTAATTTCATAAGCCAAATGTCCGAGTGAGCCGTAAAAACAAATCAAACTTACGCTCCAATGTCAAGGATTGTTAGGCTTCCGAGCTAAATTTTCGAATAAAACAAAGGTTTGCGCGCGGACTTGCCCAATGCGACCGGATCGCTATCCGGATGCACGCACAAATTCCATGCAGTCGTGCAGGCGGAAAAATCAACCAACTGAGCTGCCGCGGCTACGCGGGATTGGCGCCTGCGATTTGTTGATATTTGGCCGCGGTGCTGGGAGTGTTCGTGGACAGCTTAAGCAATCGCCGGGTCGTGGACGGCGGCAATCAGCGCGTCCGGAAGTAGCTGAATCCTTCGGGGCGGCACGCCGGGCGCCGCAGGCGACACCACCAAACCGGCGGGAGCGGTGGCGGGACTGGCGTCTCGTACAGGCGCTCAATCCGCCCTTCGTACCGTTCACCAGCAGCGGCAAGTATCCTTGCGGCGCGTTTGCGTTGAAGTGATCAAACCGTGAATGGCCGCCGATTTATTGCTGAGCCGGCTTCCGCTCGCGTGACTGTCGCAAGAGGGTTTAATACCATGCCGCGATTTCAGTCTGCTTGACGGTTGCTCAAAGGATTGGTTAAGGAAACAGTGTAAAGCTTCCAATGTTGCCAAGTGGCTGCTTCGGCGACGCCACTGCTCAAAGTCCTCGCCTTTTGGAGCATTGCGCGGCGCAAAGGCTTGGCGAACGGGGAGGGGTTCCGGCGATGAAGGAGCGTCGCATGGTTCGCAAAGCGTCGATGCTTGCGGCGATGGCCGCGCTAATCGGGCTGCTGGCCACGGTACTGATTGCCGCGACTCCGCAATTCCCGGTGACTTCGCCGCGGACAAGGTCCTGGGACAGCCGGATTTCAGCCACAACGTTCCCAACCGGGTGAAAGCCAGTGGAATGTTCGCCAGCGGCGGCGAAACACGCAGCGACTTTGTGGCGATCGATAGGAACAGCACGAGCAATCATATTATGCTTCGGACACCGGCAACAGCCGGCGTGCTGGGATGGCGTGATGCGACCGCCTTCAAAAACGGCGCCCCCGCCGATCTGGTGATCGGCCAGCCCGACTTTTCCAGATACTGGTCGAATAACGGCGGGATCAGCGCCAGCAGCCTGAACTGACCAACCGGGGTCGCGGTTGACAGCCGACGGTAACCTCTACGTAGGCGACACGGCAATTTTCGCGTGCTTGAATACAACAATCCATTCGCCGCATGTGCCGGGCATTTCCCATGTGTGGGCGGTCCGGCAAACGCAGTGTTCGGACAATGCGGCAGTTTCACGGTTAACAATCGCTCGGCATGTTCGAGTTCGGGCATCACTGCCGATACGCTCGGCAGTTGCTGTCCAGCCTCCACCATGGCCGTTTTCGTGGATGCCGCGGACAACTTGTGGGTCGCGGATAGCGGCAACAATCGCGTCCTGGAATTCTTTCGCCCTATCCCGCTTACCGGTGGAACGCCCGGCAAGCCGGGAGTGCCGGGGACACCACTGCGGATAAAGTGTTCGGTCAAAACGGCTCTTTCCGGACTCCTCGTGTAACGAAAACAAGGCCAATCCCACGGCAGATACACTGTGCCTGCCGGTCGATATGGCCGTCGACAAAGATAACAATGTTTGGATCTCGGACTACGCCAATGAGCGGGCGCTGGAATACGACAATCCTTCCGCAAGCGGTGGAGGCATGCCGGGCAAACCGGGCTCGGCGGGAGACACGACCGCGGATCTGGTGTTTGGCCAAGGCGGGAGTTTCACGTCCAATTCGAATCCGGTATGCAGCCACAGCGCCAATCCCGACAGCCTATGCGGTCCCACTGGCATAATCGTCGATCCCGCTGAGAATGTTTTCATTGCGGACAACAGTTCGGGCCGCGTGTTGGAATATGACGACCCGCTGGCGCCCGGTGGCGGCACACCCGGTACGCCCGGCTCCAAGGGCGATACCACGGCAGACAGGGTGTTTGGCCAGGGTGGGTACAGCGCGCGGGCCTTACGAGAATTTCACCTCTCCGTGTGCTATGGCAACGAGAGTCAGGTTGGAGGCACGCCAGGCAGCCCTGTTACCAACCGGCCTAACCCCGATGGATTATGTAGCCCAGAAGGCTTGGCGCTCGATATCGCGGGTGACCTGTTCGTCGGCGATGAAGGCAACAGCCGCGTGCTCAAGTACCTCGATCCGCTGGCACCTGGCGGCGGCACACCGAGCGTGCCCGGCTCCGCCGGCGATGTCACCGCCGACGCAGTGCTCGGACAGGGCAATCTGAATCACGGCGCTGCCAACCAAATTAACGGCGCCAGCATCGGCGGGTTTAATGGCGGAGGAAACGAGATTTGGAATGGCGTCGCGGTTGATCAGAGCGCCACACCCAATCGTCTTTATCTGAGCGACTCCGGTAACAGCCGGATCCTCGCCTGGAAAGACATAACTGCCTTTGCCAATGGCGCTCCGGCGGATTTGATCTTCGGCCAATCCGACCAGTTCTCCCATCTCTGCAACCTGGGCTTCCAGCCCAACTTCGATGTCAGGTACGACACCGCCGATGACCTGTGCAACCCACAAGGAATCACGGTCGACAGCCATGGCAATCTATGGGTGGCTGATAGGCAGAACGCGCGCGTCGTCGAATACCTCAATCCCTTCGCGCCCGGTGGCGGTTCGCCCGGAACGCCCGGAAAAGCCGGCGATACGACCGCAGACGTGGTCCTGGGCCAGGCGGCCTTGTCTGGCACCGGCGGCCAATGTCCGACCAACGCTACGACGCGCAACAACCTTTGCGGCCCGCAATCGGTGTCGGTGGACAACCGCGGTGACGTGTTTGTCGGGGACACCGGTGACGGGCGGGTGGTCGAGTACAGCACACCGATTACCAACGGCATGAACGCAAACTTGGTCTTCGGCCAGAATGGCGTCTTCACTACCAGCTTTTGCAACGGCAGCAGCGGTAACATCAGTGCCGATACGCTGTGCAATCCCAACGGCGTGGCGCTCGACACTACCGGCGACCTGTACGTCACGGATTATTCAAACGACCGTATGCTCGAGTACGACAACCCGCTTGCCGCGGGTGGCGGGACCCCGGGCAAGCCCGGTGCGGCGGGAGACACTACCGCTGATCTGGTGTTTGGTGCCCCTAATTTTACCTCCAATGGGGCGGCGTGATCTTCTCCAATGCCGACGGGGTTAGTGTCGATAAAAGGGCAATGTCTACCTTGCGCCGCAGGGCACCGTCCTGATTTTTCTCAATCCGCTTGCGCCCGGCGGCGGAACGCCAGGAATTCCCGGTTCTCCGGGCGACACGACACCCGATTTCGAATTTGGATGCAACGGCTTGCTCCCGCCACTCTGTCCTCCGCCCGAGCCCGGCGCCAATCCGTATCAAACCGGCGGCGCCAACGCGCAGAGCCTGAATAGCACAATGGACGCGGCGGTGGACGCAAATGGCAATGTGTACATCTCGGATTTGGGCAATTCGCGCCTGCTCAGATTTTTGAGCCCTTGGCGCCAACCCCGACCCCAACGCCCACGCCCACTCCGACCCACACTCCGACCCAACACCCACGGCCACCCCAACGCCTACTAACACGCCAACACCCACGCCAACCCGCACACCGACGCCCACGCACACTCTACACCGACCCCGACTCCACGCCGCCTGAATGCATCGCGACCACGCCCAGGCCGACCGTGCCGATGCCCACGCCGACTCCATTGCCAGGCCATCCGCGTATCGCCAACGTGACAGAATCCGGTCCTGGCCGGGGCCAGCTTCACCATCAAGGGCAGCGGCTTTACCAAGGAACTCGGTGGTCAATTTCTTCGTCAGCACCGCCAAGGGCCCGGTCAACGAGGGGCCGCTGACGCCGACGGCAGGTCAGCGCCACCCAACTGGTGGTGCCGGTTCCCGCCACCGCCAGTCAGGGTGACGGGTTCGTCTCGGTGGAGGTGGTCAACACCGACAGGGCTTCGCGAATCCAATCTCGGCTACGCCCTGTTGCAGGGTTCGGCGGCGCGGGCTTGCCCAGCATCACCGGGCTTAACGGCCATGAGCTGGCCGCAACCAGCATCGATCCCGACTTCGCCATCGCCAATGTCGAAACCACGCTGATCCAGGGCGGCCCGGTGGTGATCAACGGCACCGGCTTCGACGCGCCACGGCGTCGCGGTCGATGTGTTCTGCGCCTGTCCGGGCGGCAAGCTGCCGACCATGTTCCTCAATCCCGGTAATCCCAACCTCAAGTCCAACTCAATCACCTTCACCCTGCCGGCTTCGACGCCGACCGGACCGGGGTCGATCGTCGTGAGCAACGCCGGCGGCGGGCACAGCTACAGCGCCAAGAGCAACGCGGTATCGGTGCCGATTGGGGCGCGCATCATCGTAACTAAAGTCAGCCAGAGCGGCGGCACGCTGACGGTTGACGGGACGGGATTCTCGACCCTGACGGTAATCAACTTCTTCAACACGCAGGCCGGAGGCGACGGTCAACCTGGGCGGGCTGAAGCCCGACGGCATGCCGCAAATTCCGCTGACGCTGGTCAACTCGACCAGGTTCACCTTCACGGTACCGGCGGGGGCCATGGCCGGACCGGCGTTCGTGCAGGCGCTCAATCCGCCCTTCGTGCCCTTCACCAGCAGCGGCAACGACCCCTGCGGCGCGTTTACCCTGAAGTAAGCGCCGGGCCGTCGCGGCCACGAGGTCATTGCGCGCCCAAGGCCGATCCTGTGGTCGCGAAAAGAAATCCGCGCCGGACTGCGAGCCTTGATTCTCCAGTCGAGCGCGCGAAACTGATTCGATGCGGATCTGCATCATCTCGGATCTCCACGCCAACCTTGAGGCGCTGGCGGCGTTGCCCGCGACTATGACGAGTTGTGGGTGCTGGGCGACCTGGTGAACTACGGGCCCGATCCGGCCGGACGATCGACTTCGTGCGCTCGCACGCGTCGGTGGTGATTCGCGGCAATCGCGACCGCTGGTGGGATTCGCCGCTGATTGTGGATGCTTTCCGCGCTTCCGCGCGATGGCGGAAGCGACGCGCGACTACACTGTGTCGGTCATTTCCGCGGCGGACAGACAATACCTGCGCGGCCTGCCTACCAGCCTGCGTCGCGCAAGCCGATGGCAAAAGCTTGTACTTCTGCCACGCGACGCCTTCGGATCCGCTCTATGAGTACCGCAAGCCTGACTCAGCGCTATGGGATCAGGCCGAGGCGGCCAGCGCGGGCGCGGACATCATCCTGGTCGGCCATACCCATCTGCAATTTTCCCGCACGGCCGGGGAGCGAACCATCGTGAACCCCGGCAGTCTGGGACAATCCAAGGCCGGCGATCCACGGGCGCAAGATACGCGATTTGGGACCACGGGCACTTTGAGCTGAAGGCGCTCGACTATCCGTTTGAGCGGACCGTCGCAAAGGTTTCGGCGATGCCCACTCGCGATCCGTCAAGCGCGACCTGATCAACGTGTTGCGTAACGCAACGGTGCCGTAACTGGGTGCTGAAAAACCGAGATCGATGGGGGACCAGGGAAATGCGCCTTCAGCAGCTTGCATTATGAGTGGCTTCCTTCCTCACAATCTTTCCCTATGGGAGAGATATCTCGAGTTCTATACATTTCGGCAGCAAGAGGGTCGTAGTTCCGCTAAGATTAACGGAGCAGTGGGGCGGGACGCCCGCCCTACTACTGGAACGCCTGTACGACAGCCTGGAAGCCTGTCCTGGACAGGCTTCCAGCCTGTCGCGAGGCGCCTCATGAGCTGGCCGGAGGGATACGCTTTTTTGCCCCGTGCGATTTCGGACGACGCCCTTTGTTGAAATACTGGCTACGGCGCGCGTCGTATTAAAGCAACTTTTAAAGCCTATCACTGCTCGAACGATTGCTTACCCATCTTTTGGAGGTCGCGAAAAGCTTGAGATCTCCATGAGAATAATTCTCATCATCACTTTCAATATGAGAAGGCCGGCGCTGATCGACAGGCGGGAACTGCTCCGCACAGGTTTGCTCCTTGGAGCGGCCCTTCCCTTAGGCTTCCAATTGCCCCATGTATGCTCGACTGTGACCCAGCAAGTGGTGGCCACTCCTGGTCACCATCATCGGCTGGTCCAGATCTTCACCACACCGGCGCTCAATGCCAGCGCGCTGGCGCCGTTCGTTACCCCATTGCAGATCGTAAGGATTGCGCAGCCATCAGGCCTCATGCAGGCGCGGGAGGCGGCCGGCCTCGTAGCCCACGGCACCATGACGATGAGCGCGTTCCAGACCAAGGTGCATCGCGATCTGCCGCCTACCCATGTGTGGGGTTTCAACGGTAGCTTGCCGGGACCGGTGTTTCACGTGCAAAGCGGTCAGACCATCCTCGTCGACTGGGTAAACAGTCTGCCCAGGCAGCATTTTCTGCCTGTGGATCATACCATCCATGGCTCGCTAAGGCGACGTGCCGGATGTCCGCAACGTAGTCCATCTGCATGGCGCCCGCGTGCCCCCGAGCAGCGACGGCTTTCCCGAGGACTGGTACACCCCGGGGCATTCGGCGCTGTACACGTATCCCGACCAGCAGCGGGCGACGACGCTGTGGTATCACGATCACGCCCTGGGCATCACCCGGCTCAACAACTTCGCCGGTCTCAACGGGATGTACATCATTCATGACGACTTCGAACAAAGCCTGAACCTGCCCAAAGGGGCCTTTGAGATTCCGCTGATGATCAATGATCGGACGTTCGACGCGACCGGGCAGCTCAACTATCCGGTCTCTGGACGGCCCGGGGCCCCGCACATCCCGGAGTTTTTTGGCAACACAATACTGGTCAACGGCCGGGTGATTCCGTACCTGACCGTTGAGCCGCGCAAGTACAGATTCAGGATCCTGAACGCGTGCAATGCGCGATTTCTGGGGCTGACGCTTTCCTCCGGCCAGCCCTTCTATCAGATCGGCACGGACCAGGGCTTGGCACCGGCGCCGGTTGCAGTTCACAGGCTGCTGCTGGTGCCCGCGGAACGCACCGACGTGATAGTGGATTTCTCCAGGCTGGCGGGAAAGCAGGTCGTGATGAAGAATGACGGCCCTGCGCCCTACCCGCGCGGCGGCGCCGTCGTTCCCCCCAATGTCATGCAATTCCGTGTGGCGACCTCCACCACGGGCAAATAGACACCAGCGTAATCCCGTCCAAACTTCTCCCCTTTACGCCGATCAACCAATCCACCGCGGTCAAGACGCGCGATCTGGCGCTCGTCGAGTACGATGATAATCTGG
>CAVTMX010000005.1:0-26373 GCA_963735915.1 uncultured Acidobacteriaceae bacterium
CCGGTCGTGGTTCGCTGCCCGAGCACCTGCCGCGGATCGAGGTCATCATCGAACCTGACGACCGGGCCTGCCCGTGTTGCGGCGGCGCGCTGCACGTGATTGGCGAGGACCGCTCGCAGCGGCTCGACGTCATCCCGGCGCAGTACCGGGTCATTGTTACGCGCCGCCCGAGATACGCCTGCCGCGCCTGTCAGGGCACGGTCGTGCAGGCGCCGGCGCCGGCTCGGCTGATCGAGGGCGGGCTGCCGACCGAGCAACTGGTCGCCCAAATCGTCGTAGCGAAATACGCCGATCACTGTCCGCTTTACCGCCAGGCCCAGATCCTGGCGCGGCAGGGCATCACGATCGACCGGGCGACCCTGGCCTTCTGGGTCGGCTATGCCGCGGCCGAACTGAAGCCGCTCTGGCGGTTGCTGCGCGAAGAACTGCTGCGCTCGGCCAAGCTATTCGTCGATGAAACCACCGCGCCGGTGCTCGACCCCGGACGGGGGCGCACCAAGAAGGGTTACTTCTGGGTCATCGCCCGCGACGACCGGCCGTGGCGCGGCGGGGCGCCGCCAGCAGTTGTGTACAGCTACGCGCCGGGGCGCAGCGGCGAGCACGCCACCGCGCTCTTGCAGGGCTACACCGGCGTGCTGCAAACCGACGGCTATGCCGTCTACCGACGCCTTGCCGATCCCAAGCGCGCTGGCGGCCCGGCCACGCTCGCCTTCTGTTGGGCACATTGGCGCCGGCAGTTCTTCGACATCGCCAAATCGCCGCCAGCGCCGATCGCCGCCGAGGCCCTCAAGCGCATCGCTGACCTCTATGAGATCGAAGCCGAGATCCGCGGCCAGACCGCCGACGAGCGCCGCGCGCTGCGACAAGAGAAGACCAGGCCGCTTGTCACGTCGCTGAAGACCTGGCTCGAGAAAACCCTCGCCCAACTGGCTGGTGGGTCGTCAATCGCCCAGGCCATCCGCTATGGTCTGAGCCGCTGGGATGGGCTGGTGCGCTTTCTCGATGACGGCCGCATCGAGATCAACTCCAACACTGTCGAGCGCTGCATGCGCCCGGTTGCCCTCAGCAGAAAAAACGCTCTGTTCGCCGGTAGCGACAACGGTGCAGAAAACTGGGCGATGCTCGCTTCGCTGATCGAGACTTGCAAGCTGCACAGCATCAATCCGCAAGCCTACCTGACCGACGTGCTCACCCGGCTCGTCAACAACTGGCCCAATCGCTGCCTCGCTGAACTGACGCCGTGGGCCTGGGCCGCTCAAAACCGCTGATCATCAGGCCGCTGCGAACAAAACCAAACTGTCAACTCAACCCGGTCGTGGTCACTCCGCTCCGCTTACGAAGTATCCGCGGTCCTCGCCAGCGCAGGTGGCCGCTGCTAGTCGCCGGGATGCTGGTTACCATCTTGCGCAGTCGCGAACTCCATGCGGATGAGTTCCTGCAGAGGATTACTGAGTATTTCCGGCTCCATTGCGGCTGAGCCGAGGAACTGCGCCAGCATGCTCAGCAGGGAATGACCCCCAGTTTACGCGGCTGCTTCCGATCGCCAACGGTCCCGACGCGAGAGACTGGGCGAGTGCCGCACCGCTGCCGGGGATGGACTGGCGGAGCTTGCGCGACCGCTTGCATCACTACAACGCGGCGGTGATCGCTGGGAGGTGACCGACCCCAGACAGGCCGCATGGCCAAGCTGAGCGAGGTAAAATGATGGGCTCGACAGCGATTGTGCTGGCCGATCCCGATCCGGTAGCGAACCAGATCGGGCGGTGGCGGATCGTCGAAATGTGACACTATGCGAGGAGTTCGGCCGTAAGCTACAGCGCGACTGGGATGCCGCGCCTGTTGTGATCGCTCGCCCCCTCGACCTTGAGCGGCCCAAGACCTGGCCGCGGCATACGCAGAGCGGCGAGAAGGCCGAACAAAGCTTCCAAAACCGCGGCTCTGTCGCCTGCCTAGACGAAATGCCGAGGCGGATCCCGATACTTAAGGTTTGAGGTGTGGAGCCGTGACGAGGAACCGGTCGGGCAAAAGTGCGCGCTAGCCATGGTTCATGCCAGGATAGGGCACCAAATGGATAGAATCCGTTGATCTAGAAATAGCGTTCGGGAACACGGATGATGTCATCGGGCTGAATAGATGAGAAAACATCCGCCCTGCTGCTTTGGCCGTTTCGGGTGATTATCACGTACTGCTCATTCGCGCGGTACGTATAACCTTGGGCATCGGCGACGGCGCTGAGCACCCGCATTCCGCTGGCGTATGGATAGCTACCGGGCCTCGCGACCTCACCTAGAATATAGAACGGACGGTATCTGGTGACCTCCACGCTCACTTGGGGCTGCTTGATGAAGCCACCGGTCTTCAGTTTGTCGGCAATCCGATTTTCGAGCACGTCGGAGGTGGCACCGGCGGCCGGCACCGTTCCGATCAATAGGATTCGGATCGTACCGTCATCCTGTATGGTATAACCCCCTGTCAGTTCATTAGCTCCCAGCACCTTGAGCGCGATTTGGTCTCCCGGCCCCAAACGATAAGAGGCCGCAGGTGTTTTGGGCAGCATCGGGAGGTCGCTTCCCGGCGAATGGCAACCGGTCAGCGACATCAGAATTGTCAAGAGAGCATAGATTGCGCGAATACCGCCTTTCACCTTGGATCCTCCTTCAAAATCGGCGATCAGGCTGTTTGACGGATCATAACACGGATCTGAAACAGCCTTGCTTGTTAGCTAGGGGTCGGAGAGGAAGCCTTCGCCCGCGCAAGGAGGGTCAGCCAACGAGTCTTTTCTCGTCGACCGCGCCAGTATCCTACCCGAAGGCTAATAATGTGGCAGGCTGGGTAGTGCCGGTCCGCTGACACAACCCTGGCATTTGCATCCACATGCGATATGTTGGTTCGGATCGTAGGGTGCACCACATCGCAAACGTATGGTGGTCCGTGAAACTCCGCCGATGAGCCCCGCTACGATTGGGTTGCCTTCTCCACACCTCACTCGAATCGTCGCCTGCTAGAGGTCGCCCCCCTTGTCGCTACCGAACCCCTCGATCAGGATACGGCTCTGCGTTGTGTGCAGTCGAGGACCTGTCGCCGCCTTGCCCCATCCGTTACGATATGCGCCAAGAGCCTCGTATGGGTTGCTGAGTGACATCGTGCCGTTTGAACTTCGAAGCTACCGAGTCACCCGCGATGCACAGCGGTCGCCAGACTACCTACAACCCGCATCCTGCCATCTTCGGCGGTTCTGATGTGCCCGGCGCCCCTCGCGTCACCCGCTTCCCAGGTAGTGCTCGGCAGAGGCGCTGGTCCGAATGCTTGAGTGCGGGCCGATGATTAGACTGTCGCAGACCTTGCTCGCCCCCGCTGCTGCATCTCTATCGCGCCCGACCATAATATGAGAGGGGATGCCAATTCGGAGGGCTGGATGTTCCTGCCCCTGTCGGTGCGGCGGGTTGATGCTGCTGGCCCGTTTAGCAGACGGCCTTTATGCGGGGATTGGTGCCTGAGGCCCACCACCCAGCTGTTAGTAGCGCGAGCCGCAGCTCTTTGGCTCTTAACGATCTGGCTCGCGCCACTCAATGCGGTCGCCCAAATAACGGCACCGCTATTGCCCTTGCCGCCGCCGCCGAGCGGCCCTCAAGTACCCGCTGCGCCAGGACAGCCGGTTTATCGAGGCGAGACGGTGATCGATCGCCCGCGCCCCAAGTTCGATCCAATTGGGACGCGTCTCGGCGACTTTTTCTGGTTTCCGCGCGCCGAGGTTGACGAGTTTTATAACACCAACATCTTTGCGACCGCGGGCCCGACAACCAGTGATTTGATCAATACGTTGCAGCCGGGATTTGACCTCCTATCGAATTTTCCACGCAACGCTCTCAATTTACACGCGGGCGCGCAAACCCAATTCTACTCCGAGCACCCGGAACAAAACACAGAGACCGGCAATGTGAGGGTTGACGGACGGCTCGATGTGACCACCGGCAGCAACTTCTACGGTAGTGCGGAGGCCGCCCACCTTGCCGTACCTCGGACCTCGCCAACCTCGCCCGGAAACGCCGTCGAGCCAGTGACCTATGACTACTACGCGGCGAACGCTGGGTACCAGCAAACGGGGTTGCGTCTCAACTATGAGGCCGGGGTCGCATTCTCTGCGACGCAATATAACGCGGTGCCAACATTCGGCGGGGGTATTTTGCCGCAGAGCTCCCAGAACACAACGATTTCGCAAGCTGTGTTACGAACCGACTACGAGATCGTCCCGGATTACTCGGGTTATCTCCGCGTGGAGGGCGACTTGACTGACTACCCGCACACAATCCCCGGCGGTATACGGTTTAACTCTAGTGGATATCGTGTCGATATCGGCCTCCGAATTGTTCCGCGCCATATCGTATACGGAGAAGTCTACGTTGGTTATCTGGCACAAATTTACGCGATGCCTGGCCTCAGCTCCATTGCGGCTACTGACGCCGGTGGACGGCTAACATGGAACATCACCCGGCTGACCACGTTCACCTTTTCCGGCCTGCGCATACCCGTCGAGAGCAATCCTTCGATTGGCACCACGGGGGCCGGTTATCTCGCGACGATAGCGACTGCGAATGCCGACCATGAGCTCCTCCGCAACCTGTTGCTGAATGTCAACGCCAGCTACGAAATTGACGCCTATCAGGGCATCACGCGAACTGACAATGTTGTTAGCACAGGGGCCGGCTTCAAGTATTTCTTAAGCCGCTACTTGTACCTGGGTATCTCATATGATTTCCAACGACGCCAGTCAATGGGATCTGCCGCTGGAACTTCTTACACTCAGAATATACTTATGCTAAGAGTTAGCACGCAATTCTGATGATGCCAACCAAAAACGGGGTGATAAACCCCGATATGAACGTCAGGGTCAGACGAATTGGCGCGGGCTGCCTTCCTTAGAGGCTGGCTCAAAATGAATTGAGTGATTTCAGTAAGTTGTGGTACCCGCGGTGTGTGATAACGCACGGGGGCAACAACATGTGGACTGAAACCACTCGGCGGCAGTATCGGCGAGAAGATCTGCGCTATGCAAGCGACATGACCGACGCGGAATGGGCCCTGATCGAGCCGCATTTGCCGGCCGCCAAGCCGCTCGGGCGGCCGCGCCGGGTGGCGTTGCGCGCGGTTGTGGAGGCGCTGCTTTTTCTGTTGCGCACCGCCACGCCGTGGCGTCTGCTGCCGCACGATTTTCCGAACCGCTCGACGGTGCAGCGTTACTTCTATGCTTGGCAGGGCGCGCGGGTGTGGGAAACGATCAATTGTTTGCTGCTGCAGCAGGCCCGCGAGCGGGCCGGGCGCGAGGCCAGCCCATCGGCCGGGGTGATCGACAGCCAATCGGTCAAGACGACAGAAAGCGGTGGCCCGCGCGGGTATGATGCCGGCAAGAAAATCAACGGCCGCAAGCGCCACATCATCACCGATACCACCGGGCATCTGGTGGCGGCAAAGGTCCACGCGGCCGACATTCAGGATCGCGATGGCGCTCCCGACCTGCTGGCTTCGATCCGCTACCGGTTCCCATGGCTGCGCCATGTCTTCGCCGATGGCGGTTACGCGGGCGAAAAACTGCTGACGGCTCTGAAGGAGCACGGACAATGGCAGATCGTGATCGTCAAGCGATCCGATCACGCCAACGCATTTTCCGTCCTGCCACGGCGCTGGGTGGTCGAACGAACCTTTGCCTGGCTGAACCGCAACCGCCGGCTCGCCAAAGACTTCGAAACCACGGTCGCCAGCAGTCAGGCCTGGGTTTACCTCGCCTCCGTCCAACTGCTCGCACGGCGTCTCGCACGCCCTGCCTACAACTAATAGAGGGAAGACACAGCCATATACAATCTCTACGATTCCTAGTCAGGCTCTTAGACGCGCTGCGGGTGAAGTAATAGATTTTGCAGAAAACAGGTAAGCGATGGGGTGAAGGCCTCTGACGGCATCGATTGCCAAGTAGAGGTGTCAGAACGGCTACGAGGGGGCGTCCATGGAGAAGGTTAGCATCATCGGCGTAGACTTGGCGAAGCATGTATTTTAGCTAAACGGTGCTTGCACTGATGGGTCGGTGGCGTTTCGAAAGAAGATTTCCAGAGTTAAGCTTCTTTCTTTTTTGTCGTCGCAGCCGAAGTGCGTGGAGGGGATGGAGGCCTGCGGTGGCGCGCACGGCTGGGCGCGCGAGATTCAAGCCCTGGGTCACGCGGTGCGCTTGATCCCGCCGGTCTATGTGAAGCCATTTGTGAAGCGGCAAAGGAACGACATGGCGGACGCGGCGGCGATTAGCGAAGCAGCAGCGCGGCCGGCGATGCGCTTTGTGACTGTGAAGAGCGCCGAAAAGCAGGCCTCGAGCATGGTGTTTAAAACCCGAGATCTACTGGTCCGGCAGAGAACGCAGACGATCAACGCCTTGCGAGGTCATCTGGCGGAACATGGGTTTATTGCGCCACAAGGGGTTTTTCATAGTGGCCGGCTCGCAGCCGAGATAGGGACCCGGGGCAGGCGGCTGCCCAGCACCGTTACCGAGCTCTGTACACTGCTGCTTCAGCACATCGCCAGGCTTGATGAGCAGATCGCGGTCCTCGACCGGCGGATTCGCGACCGCGCACGAGAGGACGAAACTGCCCGGCGTCTGATGAGCATTCCCGGCATCGGCCCGATCTGCGCGACGGCGCTAGAGGCGCTGACACCACCGCCCGAGACCTTTGCCAGGGGATGCTTGGCTCGGCTCACTCCGCGGCAGAACTCCTCCGGCGGCAAGACGCGGCTCGGCCGGATCTCGAGGATGGGTCAGCGGGACCTGCGGCGACTGCTGATCATCGGTTCTATGGCTGTCTGGACTTGCTTCGGAAAAGTGGAGAGTTCCCCTATGAGCATGAGGAACTCGAAGATGCAGCAGCGACGGTTTACCAAAGAATTTGAGGAGGAAGCGGTCCGCCTGGTGCAAACCAGCGGGCGAACGCAGCGCGAGATCGCCGGCGATCTGGGGATCGGGCTGTCGACGCTGGTCCGCTGGATGAGTCGGAGCCGGGATCGGGGTCCTGCCGACCGAACGACGACGGCAGAGGGCGATGTCACGGCAGAGCTGAAACGGCTGCGCCGGGAGAACGAGATCCTCCGCCAGGAGCGGGACATCCTGAAGAAGGCGACGGCTTTTTTCGCCCGGGCGGGAAGTCGATGAGGTTCGCGCTCATCGATACGGCGAAAGCGGAATTCCCGATCCATCGTTTGTGCGACGTACTCGGTGTCAGCCAAAGCGGCTATTTTGCCTGGCGCGGTCGGCCGGCGTGCCGCCGTCAACGCGATGACATGGTGCTGCTGGCGCATCTCCGGTCGGCTTTTGCGCTGTCGAACGGCACCTATGGCAGCCCTCGGATGACGCGGGAATTGCGGGACAGCGGCCTTCCCGTCGGCCGCCGCCGGACGGCGCGTCTGATGCGCGAGAACGGGCTCAGGGCCCGACAGAAGCGGCGGTTCAAGCGGACCACCGACAGCCAGCACGCTTGGCCAGTGGCGCCAAACCTGCTCGATCAGGACTTCACCGCAACCGGGCCTGACGAGAAATGGGGCGCTGACATTTCCTATGTCTGGACCCGTGAAGGTTGGCTGTACCTCGCGGTTATCATCGATTTGTTCGCCCGCCGGATCGTCGGCTGGGCCACCGGCGACCGGCTGCACCGCAACCTGGCTCTCGCCGCTCTGCGCAAAGCCCTTGCGGTGCGCCGCCCAGCCGCCGGGTTGATCCATCACTCGGACCGGGGCAGCCAGTACTGTTCGGTCGATTATCAAACCGAGCTCGGCAAGCACGGTGTCTTGATCTCGATGTCGGCAAAAGGGAACTGCTACGACAACGCCATGGTGGAGACATTCTTTAAGACGCTGAAATCCGAGCTGGTGTGGCGGACCATCTTTTACACCCGCCGACAAGCGACCCAGGCCATTGGCCGCTACATTGACGGGTTCTACAATCCCGTCCGGCGTCATTCGGCCCTCGACTTCACAAGCCCGATCCAGTTCGAAAAAATGGCCGCTGAATGACCTAATGCCTCTCCACTAAAATGACGCAAGTCCAGTCGTGCGATGGGCCGCCAGGCGAGGTGCCCCGGCAGGATCTTGGCTCGCCAGGATGATGGCGAAGAAGCCTCGAATGCTTGTGGCGATTGCGCCGGCCAATAAGACCGGCCGGATCGCGTGGGCTCTGATGGCGAACGGCGGCGTTTACAGGCATCCGGCTGCCCCCGTGTAAAGGCAGAGTGGCGGGAGCTGCCGGTGGATGTGGTCGGTCGAACAGCGGATTATGGGCAAACGGTCAGAAGACGGGGTCGGGAAAACCAGCTCAGCTGACGGCGCCTCGAGCGCGTGTAAGCGTAATGGACCCGATCCGCAGACTTCCATGAGGGCCCGCGGCATGTGACCCAGCCGCAACTCGAGGCCGGACACACGTCAGCACCTGACCACATGCTCGTACCGCTACCAAATTCTTCTTGCATCCAATGGGGCGTCCACACACGTCTGCCGAGGGGCGTCTTGCGCTGAGATTGGTGATTGAGAAGCTGCCGCCGCTTTGGATGGCGGTGCGATTGATGACGCGGGGCTGGTCGATGAGGAGGACCTCGGGAGTACTCATACGAGGGCTCGTAAGGTCCACGGTGAGGTTCTCACGAGTCCGAAGCGGCGCCGCCGCTGGAGCCTCCGCCGGGCTCCTCGGCCTCGCTGGTTTGCCGGCTACACAGGATCAGCAGCGGCCAGCTTTACACCTGGCGGCGTCGGTTTCGCACGGGCGAACTGACCGGATTTGCGCCAGTGAGATTGGCGCGCCGCCGGTTAAACAGCTTGCACTGGCCGCAGCACCGGTTGAGCCGATGTCGACGCCCCCCGAACCCGATCGACGGGTGGATGGGATAATCGAGGTCGAGCTGCCCTCGGGGGTGAAGCTGCGTCTGACCGCGCGGTTGACGAGAAGGCATTGCGCTAGGTCTTGCGGTGACTCAAATCAAGCAACCGCAGGAGGCGCAGCATCCCGGTCTCGCTGTAGCTGACATCCCAGCGCCCCTCGACATACCGACACAGATCGACGACCCGCCAGCGCCCAATCTTTTTCCATTCCCGGATCACGGCCAGCCAGCACAATCCCCCTTCAAGCTCGCCATCTGACCGGGCTTGGGCTGGTCGCAAAGCCCAGCGATTCCTCTCGGTATTGTAGCGGCGAACCCAGTCACGAAAGGTCTGCCGGTCCATCCCCGCCAGCCGCGCGGCACTCGCCCGATCCATCCCGTCGAGGGCGTTGGCGATCGCGATCATCCGGGCATTGATCCGGCTATCGCGCTCCCATCCGGCGTGTCGGCGCAATTACTCCGAGCTGATGTCATCCCGGATCCTCAGAGAAGGAATTACGGTTCCCCATCCTCCAACTAGAACATCTGGTACTCACCCGCCCCCTCCGATGCAATTTCCTTGGCAAGAGTCAGTATCAATTCAGTGGGTATTAGAGGTGACGTGACCCCGTTTCAAGCCCGCCCACGAGAATTGGAGGCTCGGCGGTCGTCAGGTTGGGAGGTCGAACGTCAACATTTCAGGACGACTCGAATTCGCACGGGTGATAGCCGGCAAGAGAAGCAGTGAGCCGAAGCGTCGAACGCTGCCTCACAGCCGTCCTCGCCGCCCATGAGGAAACAGATTCGCTGCGAATGCGGCTGACAAAACTGAACCGGCCAAAACGATCGGGCGCGGTATGCGGGCGAAGTTGCCGTTTACGATCTTTCTGTTCGTCAACCCGGTGCCCCTAGAAATCACGGATGGCCTTCCGACAGCGGGTCCCCTTTTCGGTGGAACGATGCATCACGCCGTAGCGACTTTTGAGGCTCAACGGATCCCGACCCGAGCGAAGTCGATGACATGACACGACTTCACCTGGAAAAGCGAGGCATGAAAAATGAGGGGTTGACAAATTCCGGTGGTCCCGAGCGGCAAATCCTAAGCAGGAACATGCCGGAGAGGCTTATGAGCCGATCTGCAGCATCGGCCGGTCATCCGCGAACATTGCTTCGGCCAAGTCGGCAGTGGTCTCTGCAAGTGGATTTGGAAGGCTTTCGATGGCATCCAGCATTAGCCGCAATTCATATTCGCCATATTGTCGCGAGTTGCTGTTGCTGCTGTGGCCGGTGATTGCGTCATGCAACTCTTCTTCGACCTTGTTGTTACGCCATTCGGTCTTGCAATAGTGCCGGAACGAGTGGTTCGGTTTGTAGCGGACGGTCTTGGACGGGTTCCTGATGCCGAGGCTCCGCACCCACTCGCTGATCTCGCGGCTGGCGGCATCGGCGCGGCGGTTGTCCTGACCAAGCGAAAAGGCCGGGAACAGCGGGCCGGTCGGTAGGGACCGGACATATCCGATAAAGCCTTCCTCAATAATCTGCGGGTGCAACGGCACTCTGCGGATCGAGGATTCGGTCTTGATGTGCTGCCCCTCGTCGCGGAAATCGGTGCGGATGTCGATCACCCATATCCCGTTTACCTGATAGACATCATGGGTCGTGGCGTCGGCAAGCTCACCGATCCGTGCCCCCGAAAACGCACCGATCAGGGTTGGAAAACGAATATGGGGCGGCTCGTTGCGGCCTTTGACAAGGATTAGCCTGACCTGCTCGCGAGTGTAGGGCAGGGTCTTGCCTTTCTGCGACCTCTTGGCCCGGTAGCTTATGCCGGCAGTCGGATTTGCCTCGATCTTGCGGGCCTTATGACCCGCCCCGAACACCGATTTGATAGCGGTAATGATGTTCCCCACCGTGGTGTGAGACATCTTTTTGGCGTTGGCCGCTTCCAACAGTTTTTCCTTGAAGGCGACGAAATCTTCGGGAGTCACCCGGTTGGCGTCACCGTGTCCTAGGTGCTCGGCGAATTGATCGATATAGCGGCCAAAGGTGCGGCGGGTGCGCTTGTTGGTGTTCTCCAACTCCCACGTAGCGAGCAAGGTCGCAAAGCGGACCGGCTCCTTGACCAGGGTGTTAGGCGGCGTAACAAAGAGGTCGTGGATTCCCTCCTCCATACCGGCATCGGCAATTTCCTCCAGCCGAGCGAACCTCAGATGAGGGTTGTCGCGCAGCAACTTGTCCAACGGGCTCAGATAGTCGCCACGAGCCTCGGCGACGAGGCGCTCAAACTCGGCGAGGTGAAGCTCACTCCTCCAGCAACCCCGCATCAATCACCAAACGGCGGCCGTGGGTCTTCATGTCTTCCAGTTCGTCGAAGCCGCGGAAGAGCCGAAGTTTCGCGGCAGCGTATTGTTCCGCCTCAGTCAGCGGACGGCCGTGAGTTGCGGTCCAAGCCGCTACTGCCTTATCCAGCAGAAAGACGCTGACGGCATAGGTCAGCTTGCGATCGGAGGTGACGTCGAAAACGAATTCTGTCGCCGGGGCGTCGGGATCGTCGGCGAGTGCGGCGCGCTGGCCCACGAAATAGTACTGGTAAACGTATCCCTGAGCGCCGGCGTAAGTCTTCAGGCGGCGGACGGTTTTATCAGGCGACATGCGGACATTATGACCCGTCGTTGGTCGTTTGTCGTCGGCCACTAAGAGACCTGGACGGGCAGCACCAAGGTTTAGCCCTGGACTGTCGAAAGGCTAAATTTCCTGCAGACCATTGCCGATATCTTCCTTGAAGCCGGCCCTTCGCATTAAATCATGCCGCAATGGTATTGGATCGCTCTCAGCACGCTCGCCCTGCTCGTGGTCTACCAGCAGTTCCGCATGTACCGCTCTGAGAGAGAGTCTAAGCAACGCGAAGAATTGTTCCAGATCGTCACCGAAAACGCCGCTGACATGATCGCGTTGGTCGACGTGAAAGGACATCGGCTTTACAACAGTCCGGCCTACAAGCGAATTCTGGGTTATTCCGCCGCAGAGCTGGGAGAGACCTCCGCCTTCGAGCAAATCCATCCCGAAGATCGTTTCAAGGTGCTGGAGGCGGCTCGCGAGGCGCGCAGCACCGGGATCGGAAAGAAGCTCGAGTACCGCATCCGCCACAAAGACGGCACCTGGAAGGTTCTGGAATCAATCGCCAGCACCGTCCGCGACGAGAAGGGCGACGTTGCCAAGTTGGTCATCGTCAATCGCGACGTCACGGAGCGTAAGCGCGCGGAAGAGCAACTGGAGCACAATTCTTTTCACGATACCCTGACCGGGTTGCCCAACCGCCGTCTATTCCTGGATCGCTTGCAACATTTATTTGACCGCGCGCAGCGCACCCCGGAGCGCCAATGCGCCGTTTTGTTCGTGGACCTTGATGCCTTCAAAGTGTTCAACGACACCATGGGCCCCGCGGTGGGCGATCAGGTGCTCGTCGAGATTAGCCGGCGTCTCGGCGCCTGCTTGCGCGACGACGACACGGTTTCGCGGCCACAAGACGAGATCCCGATTACCGAAACGGTTTTGTCTCGAATGGGCGGCGACGAGTTCACCATCCTGCTCGAAGAAGTCACCGATCCCAGCCATGCCATGCGGGTTGCGAAACGCATCCTCTCCGCCGTGGCCGAACCATTTTTCGTGGAAGGCCGCGAGGTGCGCACCTCAGCAAGCTTGGGAATCGCGTTAAGCACGCCTATGCAAAAGCGTGCCGAAGATCTGCTGCAGGATGCCGACGTCGCCATGCGCCGCGCCAAAGCCATGGGCGGCTCCCGCTGCGAGGTGTTTGACGAGGCCATGCACGCCCGCGCCGTCAATCGGCTGAAGCTCGAAGCGGAATTGCGAGAGGCGATCGGGCAGCGCCAGTTCCGCGTGTATTACCAGCCGATGTTTGATCTGGAAACGAAGCGGATCGTTGGGCTGGAGGCGCTGCTGCGCTGGCAGCATCCCGAGCAAGGCTTGATTTCGCCCTACAAATTCATGGCAGCAGCAGAGGACACTGGTCTGCTCGTTTCCGCCGGCCAGTGGCTGATTGTGGAGGCCTGCAAGCAGTTGAGCGCATGGACCGCCGCGATTACCTCGATGGAGCCCATGAGTATGAGCGTGAATGTCTCCGCCAGGCAGTTGGCCGATGCCCGGTTCGTGACCGACGTGGATACTGCGCTGCGGCAGACCGGAATCGACCCCTCGCGCCTGCACCTGGAGATGACCGAGCGCGTGGCGGTAGCCGACCCAAAGTTAACGGCAGCCGTCCTCTCGCACCTTAAGCGCCTGCGCGTGGGCGTAATCCTCGATGATTTTGGCACCGGAAATTCATCCTTGAGCGGGCTGCGGCAGTTCCCCGTAGATGCTTTGAAGATCGACCGCTCCCTGATCAACGGAATGCTCACCGACCGCGCCACCTTTGACACGGTCGAATTGATCATCGTGCTGGCACACAAATTGAAACTGAAAGTAATTGCCGAGGGCATTGAAGCTCCCCGGCAGCTCGACCGCCTCCGGGCGCTCGGGTGCGATCTGGGGCAGGGATATCTATTCTCGCAGCCGGTCGAGGCGAAGGCCGCCGAAGAGCTTCTGCGCCAGCAGAATCCGCTTCCTCGCGCCAAGGTTGCAGGAGCGCAATAGCAGCGCCGGAATCTTGCAGGCTGTCCCGAGAGCCTGCCCTGAGCTTGCCGAAGGGGCGTCCTCGCCCTGGGCTCTGCGGGCGGCCGGGACGGCGGCTCTACGACTTTGCGTTCAGTCACACTGCTCCGTGATCTTAATCACAGCGCACGGTGACGACTAACCCCAAACTGCGACGATGGTCGACCGGACGCTGATGGACATGACATACTCTCGCGAGGGAATTCCCACCCGCGGGCGATGTTCCAAGTGCAGCCAAATCTTCAGCAATCCGCCTGAGGCAGGGACCAACCCTCAGAAAGCCACACGCGATTTCTACGCCGCCTTTGCCGCCCATCAATGCCTGGCGAAAAATCTTGGCCGCAGTCTCGTCATCCTGAAGCACAAAGACAAGGTTCCAATCGTGGCGTCCTGCACCGCCTGCCATCACAAGTTTCTTACCACCGTCGATTTTCTTCACGACCGCCGGGGCGCCGAACAATACCTGTTGGAAAAGTTTGACCAGCACAAGTGCTCGGAAGACGTTTCTCATTCCGCAGGACAGAATTAGATCAACTGCTGAAATCGGCAACGTATTATTAAGACACCAATTGCCTTCGTTGTTCACACTCCCGTAACAATCCTTCCGTATAGTTGCGACCTTTAACACTCGCAAGCAGTTTCCACCGACTTACGGCTTGAGGAGCAACTATGGCTACAGCACCGCCGAGCGTACTCGATCAGAAACTTGCCCGTTCTTCTCCCGGTAAGATCGGCATGGTTATTTTCGGCATCGTGCTGGTCATCGGAGTTGCCTACGCTGGCAACAGCCTGCTTTACGACCTTTCCGGCGTGCACAACACATCCATCCTGCCCTTTGTGCTTCTGGGTGTCGCGCTGTTCGTGGCGCTGGGCTTCGAGTTTGTCAATGGATTCCACGACACCGCAAACGCCGTAGCCACAGTCATCTACACGCACTCGTTGGAGCCGCACATCGCCGTGGTCTGGTCCGGCTTCTGGAATTTCCTCGGGGTGCTCGCCTCCAGTGGTCTAGTTGCTTTCGCCATAGTCTCGTTGCTACCCGTCGAACTGATTCTGCAAGTCGGCAGCTCGGCGGGATTCGCCATGGTCTTTGCTTTGCTCGTCGCCGCCATTATCTGGAACTTGGGCACCTGGTATTTCGGCCTGCCCGCCTCTAGTTCCCATACGCTCATCGGCTCCGTCATCGGGGTTGGTATCGCTAACCAGCTCATGAATGCCAGAACGGGTACCAGTGGCGTCGATTGGGGCCAAGCCGCCAACATCGGCAAGTCACTGCTGCTCTCGCCCATCGTGGGCTTCGGTTGCGCCGGACTCCTGCTGCTGCTTGCCAAAGCGCTCATCAAGGATCCCAAACTTTATCAGGCTCCCGAGGGCACCGAGCCGCCACCGTTCTACATACGCTGCCTGCTCATCCTCACCTGTACTGGCGTCAGCTTCTTCCACGGCTCCAACGACGGACAAAAGGGCATGGGTCTGATCATGCTGATTCTGATCGGCACGGTTCCCACCGCCTACGCTCTCAACCACGCCGTCACCTTCAAAGACTCGCAGGATTTCATCGCCGTCTCCATTCAAGCCGCCGATACCCTCAGCAAATACGTCGACCCTGACGCCGTCTCGGGCGATGCTGAGAAAGACGTAACCGACTACATCCGGGATAAGAATTTCACGCCCAACACTATGCTCGCACTACGCACCCTGGTCAGCGACATCGGCAACGAGACCGCGCTTTACAAGGAGCTGAAGAACATTCCCAACGACCGAGTGCGCAACTTCCGCAACGATTTGTATGTGGTCAGCGAAGCCCTGCGCATCATGCAGAAGACTGGGAACCCCACTTTTACCGCTGCCGACAAAGCGGTCCTCGCCAACTACAAGAAGCATATCGACCACTCGACCCGCTTCATTCCGCTCTGGGTAAAGGTCGCCGTTGCTATGGCTCTCGGGCTGGGCACCATGGTTGGCTGGAAGCGCATTGTGGTGACGGTGGGAGAGAAAATCGGCAAGAGCCACCTGACTTATGCGCAAGGCGCGGTCGCCGAAATCACTGCCATGGCGACGATTGGCGCGGCCGACGGTTTCGGTCTCCCCGTCAGCACTACGCATGTGCTCTCCTCCGGCATTGCAGGCACCATGGCCGCCAACCACTCGGGAATTCAGTGGTCCACGGTGCGCAACCTGGCGCTGGCCTGGGTGCTTACCCTACCTGTCGCCATGGTGCTCTCGGGATCTTTATTCTGGCTCTTCCGCAAGACATTCTAACGCTTCAAAGCCAATCATGAGTCAGTCAGAATCGGGCTGACTCACGATCCCTCGACTACCTTTGAATCCTCGCCGTCATCTGAAAGGCAGGAGGATTTGCCATGCGCTACTGCAAAGACCGTGCCCTTGCTTGTCTGCTAGTCCTCTTTAGTTTTCCGATGTCCTGCCCACCGATCCAAGCTCAGAACCAAGTGCTAGGAGAAATCGAACTGGTCGGAGCCTCAAAAGTCGAAAACACTTCCGGTGTCTGGATCGATGGTCAATATGTCGGCTACTTGGGCGAGCTGAAGGGATCGAAAAAGCTTCTGCTGTTACCGGGCGAGCACGATATCACGGTACGCCAGGGCGGATATCTCGACTTCGCACAAAAGGTTATCGTGCGCGCCGGAGAAAAGCAGATCGTACCCGTCAAGATGGAAAAAGATACCCGCGTGACTCTGCCGCACGTAACCGCGGAGATCAAGTTAGAGGTAAAACCGAATCGCGCGGGAGTGTTTGTAGATGGCGTCTTCGTCGGTCACATCGCCGAATTCGAAGGGCCCGGCAAGGCCCTGCTGGTCGCGCCGGGGAAGCACAAAATCAAAATCAGTTTGCCAGGATATCACGACTTCGAAACCGACCTCGACCTTGTGGCAAATCAGAAGTCGACCATCAAAACCAACATGGTTGCAGGGGGGCCGGCGGAAGGAACTCCTCTTCCCCGGTAATCATTTTATGATCATTTCGCCTGCGGAGTCCGGTCGCGTCCGTCGATCAGAGCGAAGCGACTGCTGAGGTGGCCGTAACTCCGCGCTGTTTGCGCAACTCTGCGAGGAATGAATCGGCTGGAAGCGTGGCCCTGCGAAAGAGCGCCAGCAGCGCATCCTCGGCATCGTCAGAAGTCGTGGCCCGTTGTGAATCTCGGCAAGTCTCGGTCTCCAGGCCTTCGGGCTCTACCAGCAACTCCGGCAGGACGTCGCGATTCTCCATAAGCACACATAAGAACTTTTCCAGCAACGCTCGATGCTCGGGCGTAGTCTGAGTGAACTCCACTCCCATTCCCTTCTCAGGGTGCATGACCCGAACCACGCCTTCTGCCTTCAGTTCGACCTCGCCAGCTCGCATCGAAAGCGTTACGCGGGACGAAACGGGAGAAGGAGAAGTGATATCGAGGTAGCATCCGCCCAAACTCAAATCCATGAGTTGGCAGCGGACCGGCGGGTCGTCCTTTTCGATCTCCGGAGAATTACGTCCCAGCCACTCGTGCAACTGCCGCATCGCCGCTGGAGACGGATTCTGAAAACGCAGCCCTACCTGCGTCGCGCTGCCTTCCCAGGCAAACTCCGCATCCACCTGCAGAGCTTCGGTCGAACCGGGCAGCGTGAATGACAGCTCCCACCGCCCCTGAGGCTTGCTGCGCCGGGGCAGCCTGACGGCGAGGCCGCCTTCGCCTACATCCGTGGTGTTGACTTTGAACCGCGCGCCCGATTCGTGGCTCGACATTTGCACCGGAATCTGGACCGGAACCCGGGTGTTACGCCGCCGTTCCTTCTTCATAAGAGCTCTCGCCGCCCGGAAGCTCGACTTGGCCCGCTCCGCCGTAACCGGCTTATACAGGATGAAATTCGCTCCCAGCTCGAATGCTGAACGCAGGCCAGTAGCAGGGTCCAGGATCGCCACCGCCACCGCCCGCTGGTTGCTGGGAGATGTCCGCACTACACCGAGCACTTCAGCCGAGCCGGGGCCAGCGCAGTCCACGATAATCGCTTCGAACCGCCCCCGCGTTAAATGCCGCAGCGCGGTCTCCGAATTGGTGCAGTGTTCGACGCTGATCTCAAGATCGCCCAGCGTCCGGCGCAATACCCGCGCGATTTTCTCGTCGGTACACAGCAGGAGAGATTTCAGATTCATCGAGCCGTCTCACATCGTACAGAAACTGCGGGAGCCGAAGCATCCCATCCCACTCTAAGCTTCGCGCAAATGCCCATCAATAAAACACTTGCTGCCGCAGGTTACGGCTGTAATGCGCTGGTTCCCGGCACGAGAGATTCGTTTCCACCAAGAGCTTCGTACCGGGGCGCCAGATCCCCATCCCCCGGATCAAAACGGGAACCTTCCCCTTGCGAAATGCAGTGGAGATGTCAATAACGACAATGAATACAGCTAGTTAGATCGATTCACTCAAGTGTCGCAGCGCAAATTGTAGTTGACTTATGGCCGATATTGCCCTAACATACTGAGTCTCCGATTAGCTTTTTCGATCTGTGGAATCGTGGATTGAGATAGTGGTGTGTTTTCCATGAATCCCGAAAGTATCCGGAGAATCATATAGATAAGTCTAATTTTGAGTTTATCCTCCTTCTTAGGAAAGGCATAATTGCATGGCCAAGCGACGCGGAAATCCCAACTGGGGAAAGCCCGAGCCCATCGGTCCCATTGTCCCAACCATCACCGAGTTTGAGCAGGTTGTGCGCGAATACAAGCTCTCCCCCGACCAGTATCTCCGGTCGACCCGTCTGCGGGAGTGGGCGCGCCGCAACAAGAATTCGAAGTACATTCCCGAACCCCTCCTCGAAGCCTGGGGCTTTGAAATCGAATCCACGCTGTAACCGCAACGGTAAGGATTTCCCAGGGTCGCCGGAAGGCGGCCCTTTTGCTTTTGAGTCGCCATTCTGCAAAACTCTTGTCATCCCGTGCGATAGAACTGTCATCGAACGACAGGATTGTCATCCCGAACGAGACAGGATTGTCATCCCGAACGAAGTGAGGGATCTTGGTTTCGCCGGCGCCCGCTCTGATCTTGGCCGGAGCACGCCTCAACCCTGCCCTAAGATGCGTGTGGAAGTATCATGGCCTAAGCTCCAAGCGACCTCCGCGAAACGATAAGTGCTCAACATCCTCCAAATCCCGCTACCCGAACTCTTCGCAGTCTTGGCCGCCATAGCCTTCGCCGCCGGACTAAACGTCTACGCCACGGTAGCCGCCCTAGGCCTGCTGGCCCGCTTCGGACACGTCCCCCTCCCGCCAGCTCTCCAACTCTTGGAAACCTGGCCCATAATCGCCGCCAGCACAATCCTGTTCGCCATCGAATTCTTCGCCGACAAAATTTCCGCCTTCGACTTGATATGGAGCGCCCTCCACACCTTCGTCCGCGTCCCCGTAGCCGCCCTCCTGGCCTACGGCGCCACCCGCCAGCTAACCCCAGCCCAGCAACTGCTGGCAGCCGCTCTGGGAGCAGCCATAGCCTTGGCCGCCCACGGAGGCAAAACCGCCCTCCGCGCCGCCGTAACCCCATCCCCAGAGCCCTTCTCCAACATCACCCTAAGCCTGGCCGAGGACGCCCTAGCTATCTCCCTAACCTGGCTAGCCACCCGTCACCCCTACGCCGCCGCAACCATAGCGCTCTGCCTGGTAGCGGTTATAGTTCTGCTGGCGCGGTTAGTAATCCGAGCTTTACTTGCCCTTTTCCAAGGCGCGAAAAGGGAGCTGGCCGAGCCTGCGGCCTAAGAAAATCTTTTAACCAACCATTCATCAAACCGCCTTGAATCCCGGAATGTCGCACGTCTAGAATTCTTGGTCTTCAGGAGGCGAACGTGAACTCCTTTCCAGTCCTCGCATTCTCATCCTCACAACTTACGCGCCGCAAAATCTTTGCTCTGGCGGCAATTGCATTTCTTCTCGTATGTTCTCCATTTGCACTCGGCCAACAAACGCTGGGTGCACTAAACGGCACCGTCACCGACACCACTGGCGCGGTAGTGCAAGGTGTAACCGTGAAGGCCCGCGCGTTAGCCACCAACCTGGAGGTGACGGCCACCACTAAGGCGGACGGCTCCTTCAGCATCGCCGACCTGCCGATCGGCACCTACGAACTCACCTTCACGAAAGATGGCTTCCAGACCGCCGACTACCCTCAGATCATCGTGCAAGGCAATCGCACAGCGACGGTCAACGCCAAGCTCAAGCCGGGAGCCGTGTCGGAGAAACTGACTGTGGAAGCCACGCCGCTATTGAATGAAACTGACACTACGACGGGTTACGTGCTGAGCGACACTCAGATCGCCGAGATACCCTTAGGCACGGGAAGCCTGACCCAGGCTGCAATTCTGAGCCCCGGGGTCAGCGCCGATTTTCTGAACACGGCCGGAACCAACGCTGGTCTGGGCAACCAGGCGATTTGGGCCAATGGGCAGCGTGATACCAGCAACAGCTTCACCCTCAACGGCGTCTCCGGCAACAACGTCTTCAACGGTAAGACCACAAGCCAGGTAACATCTGGCAGAGTCGCCGTAAACATTGGCGAGAACGGGAATGGCAACAACCCGAGCGGCGAGATCGTAACCAGCACATCGGTCTATGGCGCAATTGGCCAGGCCCTTCCCAGTCCGCCGCCTGAGACTGTTCAGGAAATGCACGTCAACTCGGCTATGTACGACGCATCCCAAGGCTCCTACAGCGGAGCCCATCTTGAGGTGACTACCAAGTCGGGCACGAACAACATCCACGGTGGAGTCTATGACTATTACGAAACGTCGAAATGGAACGCTAACCAGTGGTTCTATGAGCATAACGGATTGGCGCGGCCGCCCATGCACCGCGAAGTTTTCGGAGGCCTGTTTGGCGGCCCCATCAAGAAGGACAAGCTCTTCTATTTCGCCTCTTACCAGGGACAGCGCGCCGACGATCAACTGCTCGCCACGTCGCTGGTAGCGGTTCCACCAGACCTGACCAGTGACCGCAGCCGGGGAGGAACTACATATGCTCAGGGAGGTCTGGCAGCCGTTGTCGACAAAGACTTCATTGGAGACGTGCAGTGCGGAACCACTGGGCATCCGGCCTGCTTCGACGGCTCAACAATCAGCGCCCAAGCGCTGTCTATCATGCAGGCAAAGGCGCCGGATGGCAGCCTGTGGTTTCCGAATGCAGCGACCGGCAGCCAGTTGACGAATCTCCAGGGTCAGGGCGCCGACGCCGCCGTTCAGGGCGGTAGTTCGGTTTTCAAGGCGGATCAGGCAAATGGCAACATCGACTACTATTTCAATACCAAGGACCGGTTTGCCGCAAAATACTACTATCAGCGTGATCCCAACACCACTCCCTTCGCCAACAGCCAGCTTCTCGGTTTCCCGCAGACTTTACATGCTGGGAGCCAGGCTATTTCCTTCGACAATACGACGGCGATGACATCGAACCTGACCTGGGAGCAGAGACTGGGCTTCATTCGCGAGGTCGCCTATTCCGCTCAGAGCGGCTTTCTGACCCCCTCCAGCGTCGGCATCAACGTCTTGGGGAGAAACTTATTTCCCTCGATCAATATCCACAACGCGGACAACCTATTCGACAGCACATACGTTGGCCCCGCCAGCAGCTTCGCAGATACAGGAATGTTTCAAAACAATTTTGAGGTGGCCAGCAGCGTTCAATGGGTCCACGGCCGCCACTCCGTGTCGACCGGCTTCAATTTCGACTACACCCAGCTCAACATCATCAACCGGAACGAACAGCTGGCCAGCCTGAACTTCGCTGACTTCCCCGGCTTCTTGCAAGGGCAACTGTGCACTCCAACCTTTTCCTGCAGCGGCCAGCCTCCCTCGGAACTACTGAGCGGAGGAACCAGTCGTCATTACCGAACCAGGCAAGCGGGAGCGTACGTTCAGGACAAGTTTCGCCTGAAGTCAAACTTGACGGTCGACATCGGGCTGCGCTGGAACTGGGACGGCCCCTTGAATGAGATCAACGGATTGCTGTCGAACTTCTACCCGCAGAATTACTCCTACGACGTCGCTAGCGACACCATCACCAATGTCGGCCTTGTGATCGCCGGGAACAACAAGACGTTCCCGACGAAGGGGGTGAGCAATTCCACCCTGACCGGAAGGCAATGGGGTTTTGCTCCCCGCATTGGAGTCGCCTACACTCCTTCGTTCGTGAAGAACGTTGTGGTGCGCGCTGGCTTCGGTTTGTATTACGACCGCGGCGAGTACTTCACCGAACTCTCCCCTCCAGCCGGCGGCGGCATTAGCGGCCCCTTCGGCGTTACGGTCGAAGAGCCCTTCGTAGTGCCGTTCTACTCTCCGGCGGGAGCTACGTTCGGGGTTCCCTTCGGCACAAGCCAACCCCCGCCGCCGCCCAGCGACTTTTCTACGGTCAAGACGTTGCTGCCGAATGTTTCCAACCTCATCAACCAGACCACGCAATACTGCATCGACAACAATCTCACCTCGGGATGTAGCCCGCTCTACTTCGGCGGCTACGATCCCAGGAACACGCTGCCCTACTCGGAAAACTGGACCCTCGATTTCCAGTGGCAACCCCGCAATACTATAGTCGTAACCGTGGGCTATGTGGGTAACCATGGCGTGCACGAAACCATTCCCCTGCCTTTCAATCAAGCGCAAATCGCCACGGCCGCAAAGCCATTGCTTGCCGGCGGCCCCTTCCAGCAGAACTATTCTTACGGATTCAACATGAATTGCTTCCCGATATTCCCGTGCACCACAGCGAACCTGCAGGCGGGACCCCTCGTCCTCGCCGCCGAGAACATAAACGCTCTCGTGGTGGGCGCCGGCACAGGCAACGCCGCTCTTCGGGCCCCTTACATCGGATACGATCCAAATTCCGACTTCAACCGCGGGGTGGGCATTTCCAACTACAACGCCCTGCAACTCAGCCTGAACAAGCGCCTCAGCCATGGCCTGCAGGTCACCGCCTCGTACACTTTTTCCCATACTCTTGACGAGCAAAGTGGACTCGGGCTCTTCTACAACGGAAATGATCCCAACAATCCGCGCTCATCCTACGGAAATTCGGACTTCGACCGTACCCATATCTTTACCTTGAGCTATCACTACGAACTTCCCACCATGGCCCACGCCAACGCATGGCTGAAGCAGATCGTCAACGGTTGGGGATTCAACGGCGTGACCGTCCTGCAAAGCGGACAACCGTACAGCGTGATCGATTACAGCGGGGGTGTAGGCGGCATTTACTGGGGAGGCGGCCAGGATCTGACCACCAATCCCATTGTTCCGGTAGGCGGTGTCGGCGCCACTTCGAACAAGCCAATGCTTCAGGGCACAACAGGTATAAACGGACTTAACCCTGTGCTGAATGCAGCGGCGTTCGGCCCTGTGCCAGCCATCGCTCCCAGCACTCCCTCCAATCCAACTCCTGTACCGCCCTGCGATTCGAGTTCCGGCACACAGGTTTGCGACACGTTCGAAAACGGTTACACGTCAGGCGGCCGCAACATATTCCGCGGACCATTCCAGAACCGCTTCGACTTTGGAGCCGTTAAGAATTTCAACATCACCGAACGATTCCAAGTGAGATATGACGTAACAGCATTCAACATCTTCAACCACCCAAGCTTCGACATCCCCAATAACAGCGTAGATTTCAACGCCTTCTGCAACCCTCCCGGGCCCACTTTCTCGTGCTCGTCCGTAGGGTACGCAATTCCCCCGATCGGCCATTTGGGAGTACTAGCCCACACCATCGGTAGTCCAAGGTTCATTCAGATGGCCCTGCACCTGACGTTCTAAGTAGGCCGGACGCCTGCCCTGAGCGCAGTCGAAGGGGTGCAAGGATTGCTCTGAGTCTATCGATGCTTTTCCTTCGCCCCGTGTCTTTCCTACCGCTTTTCCGCCTCGATCGCTAAACCCAACCACCCCAGACACTCCCGCCCACAAACTATAGCTTTAAGGTGGTTTTCCGAGTTTTCCGAGATTTCCACAGCGTTCCGGCAAACGCGAGTTATGTTCCAACTGGAACATTTGTACATACAATCGCAAAACCGCTCTAATGTTCCAACTGGAACATTATGTACGTACAAATGTTCCAGTCGGAACACTCAGCCAGTTCCTTCCGTCCGATGTCCTGCCCCGACGCCGGTACTCGCAACTCGGTACTGGGTACTAGGTACTAGTTAGCCAACGCCTTTGCTACAATGCACTCACCATGACCAGGCAAGCCTTTGCCGACGTTCCCACTGCCATCGAGGAGATTCGCGCCGGCCGCATGATCGTCGTCGTCGACGACGAAGATCGCGAGAACGAAGGCGACATCACGCTCGCCGCCGAGAAGGTCACGCCCGAAGCCATCAACTTCATGGCCAAGCATGGACGCGGCCTGGTGTGCCTCGCCATGACCGAAGAGCGCCTCGACCACCTGCGCCTCGGTCCCATGAGCGCGGAGAACACTTCGCAATACGGCACCGCATTCTGCGAAGCGATAGACGCGCGCGTGGGCGTGACCACCGGCATCTCTGCCTACGATCGCGCGCGCACCATTCAGGTGGCGATCGATCCCGCTACGCAGGCCGCAGACCTGGCGCGTCCCGGCCACGTGTTCCCGCTGCGCGCGCGCAAAGGCGGAGTGCTCGTCCGCGCCGGACAGACCGAAGCATCTGTCGATCTGGCGCGGCTCGCCGGTCTGATTCCTGCGGGCATCATCTGCGAAATCATGAAGGACGATGGCACCATGGCGCGCGTGCCGGACCTCATCGAGTTCTGCCAGCGACACGAGATGAAGATGCTGACGGTTGCGGAGTTGATCCGCTATCGCATGGCGCATGAACGTTATGTGCATCGCGTGGGCGAGGCGCTGGTCGACACACGCTTTGGCGAATTCCGCCTCATCGCTTATGAAAGCGAAGTCGACGGCGGAGAGTCGCACGTGGCCCTGATTAAAGGAGACATCGAGAATGGAGACGCGCCCGTGCTGGTGCGTATGCACGCGCACTGCCTGCTGGGCGACGTGTTCGGAGCGACGGGCTGCGAGTGTCACGCCACGCTCGAAGGCTCGCTGCGCCGCATCGCGCAGGAAGGACGCGGGGCCCTGATCTACCTGCATCAGACTTCGCAAGGTTTTTCTATCGAGAAAGCGGGCGAGCGAAGCGCGCTCAGCTTTCACCGCGGACGCAAGCTGCCCGCGCTGCTCGATACCGGAAAGCAGACGCAGCGCGAAATCGGAATCGGGGCGCAGATTCTTTCCGACCTGAACCTGCGGCGCATCCGGCTGCTCACCAACAAGCCCAAACGCGTGGCGGCGCTCGAGGGTTTCGGAATCGAGATTGTCGATCAGGTTCCGGTGGAGTTGAGCCGAGTGTAAGTCTGGCGAGTTTTTGTTGCAGGCGCGATTCTTCTTCGTGGTCAGCAGCGGGCGAGGGCGCCCGCTCCACGCAGGCTAGAAAGGTTTGCGTACTACTACTTCGGCTTCGCGAATGAAAAACTGCGCGGAACATTTCTCCGAGCCGCAGATGACTGGGATCAGGCCGTTGATTTGGCGGCGCGTGATCAGGCCCAGCATGCCGCACGATGGGCAGGCCAGCACGGCCCAGTAGGGGTCTTCTTTCTCGCCGACTTCGCCGGCGTTTTCCAGAACGAAGACGGTTCCGGGCTGCATTTGTTCGGGAATCCATTGGTTGAGAATGTCCAGTTCGCCGACCATGCACTCCTCCTGTTGTTGCTGAAACCTGGTTTACTAAAACTGATACTGAGACTCCGGTTACCGAAACTCGATTCCCGACTCGATCCGCAACTTATTGCCTATGAAACGTTTCTAGCACGCCGGCGCTCGGCGGGCGATGTTACGGAAGTACTGGCTTTTCTGGCGACGACCTCAGCCCGCACCTGCCGCACCGCGTCGCTGAGGCAGATGCCAAGAATGGGCTGACTCGAATTCTTCAGGATGTCCACGATCTGCCGCGCGGATGTTTCCAGATAAAGATGCTTGCCATCGATGAGCAGGTGAACGTCGGAGTTGCGGCCGACGATTTCCGCGAGGCCTTTGCCGAACTCCTGCTGAATAAAACGGATAACTTTGCGGACGCCCTGCAGCGGGAAGCCTTTGCGCCGGAGCTGGCAGATCACCGCGATTTCGGTGAGGTTCTGCATGGAGTAGAGGCGGCGGTGGCCGACACGCTCGGGCTTGACCACGCCGCGCTCGTCCCACCACTGGAGCTGGCGGGCGGTGACGCCGGTCATGGCGACGACCTCTTGCGATGAAAAGCTGTCTTGCATTATTCCCCGTTCCATTTCTTCGGCAATCTGTTTGAAACAACGTAGGAGCGTGATGTTTCAAACATTTTAGACATGAGTTGGCGGATGTCAACAAGGGATTGGGGTGGGGAGGGTTAACTAGGAGAGTGCTGGGTGCGGGCTGCGGGGGCGAGGACGCCGCCACGACAGCCGCCGAGACCCTTCTGCCGCGCTCAGGGCAGGCTGGCGGCGCTACGGTTGTCCGGCGCTGAATGAGAGCATAATCGGGTCGAACAATACGGCCGTCAGTCGGTAGACCCGATGCTGCTGAATGAGGTGCAGCGGCAGCAGGCTGAGATTCGCGACCTTCAGGAGCGGCTGAGCAAATGGAGGCGGCGCTGGCTGCGGTGTCTGGGGCGGCGGAGAGCCGGTAGAGCGCGGGGTTCAGCGGTCGAAATGCCTTGCGGGGTCGCAAGTGACTTTGGCAGGCAAGGGGGTCCTTCGACTCCGCATTTACTTCACTTCGTGAAGCAAATACTCCGCTCAGGATGACAGGGGGCTTGGCTCAGGGCAGGCTTTCGACTGCGCATGTGCTTCACCTCGTG
>CAVTMX010000006.1:0-13379 GCA_963735915.1 uncultured Acidobacteriaceae bacterium
TCTCCACTGTCGATTCCGAAGGTCGCCACGGCCACGCCGAACCAGTCCGACTCTATGCAACGGTCTTAGCCGAACCGGCCAGTAATGTAATCCTCCGTTTCCTTCTTCGACGGATTTTGAAAAATCGTCGGCGTCTTATCAAATTCAATGAGCTTTCCAAGCAGGAAGTAGCCTGTGAAATCTGAGACCCTTGCCGCTTGTTGCATATTATGGGTTACGATCACAATCGTGCAGCTTGCTTTCAGTTCCACGAGCAGGTCCTCTATCTTGGCCGTGGAAACCGGATCAAGCGCCGAGCAGGGTTCGTCCAGCAGCAATACCTCGGGATTGACCGCCAGCGCCCGCGCGATACACAAGCGCTGCTGCTGCCCGCCAGAAAGCGAAAGGCCGACTCGTGTAGCTTGTCCTTGACCTCCTCCCAGAGGGAAGCTCTCTTCAGGCTATGCTCGACAGCGGGCTCCAGGTACTTTTCTCCTTTGTCCCTTAACTCGGAGCCCGTAGGCGACGTTCTCGAAGATCGATTTGGGAAATGGGTTGGTTTTTTGGAACACCATCCCCACCCGCTGCCTCAGGTTCGACACGTCCATGCTGAAGATATTTTCGTCCTCCAGCGTTACTTCGCCTTCGGCACGCGTATGGCGGACCAGTTCGTACATCCGGTTCAAAGTCCGAATGAACGTCGATTTCCCACAGCCGGACGGTCCTATCAGAGCGGTTATCTGGTTGGCTCCGATGTCGAAATGGATGTTGTGAAGAGCTTTGGACTTTCCGTAATAAAAGTTGAGGCCGCGGATGCGTCATCTTGACAAGAGGAGGCTCGCCGGACTGACTGACACCGTCCGGTGAAATGTCCGCTATGCGCTCAGCTGCGTTCGAACGAGCATTCATAAACGAGTTCCAGATCACTTTTCCAGGTAACCGCCGCGGGAAAGAATGAGCCGTGCAATGACGTTAATCGCAAGGACGGAGGTCACCAGGATGAAGCCCGCCGCCCAAGCTTGCCGATGCCAATCGGCATAGGGCGCGATCGCGTAGGTGAAAATCATGACCGGCAGCGAAGCCGACGGATGGTTCCAGCCGGGACTCCAAAATCGGTTGCTGAAGCTGGTGAACAGTAAAGGCGCGGTCTCGCCGGCGACTCGCGCCAAGTCGAGCATGGTGCCGGTTATGATCCCTTTCATGGCGGCCGGCACGACTACCGTGAAAATCGCCCTGGACTTGCTCGCTCCCAGCGCCACAGCGCCTTCGCGCAGTGGGCGAGGAACCGCCCGCAGGAATTCCTCGGTGCTGCGCAGGGCTATTGGAATCATCATTACGCCCAATGCTAAACCGCCGGCGAAGGTCGAAAAGTGATGGGACGGTTGCACGACCATCGCATAAGCGAAAATACCCATAACGATGGATGGGACTCCGTTGAGCAGGTCGGTGGTGTAGCGAACGACGATCGGAAAGAAGGTTCCGCCAAACTCCGCCAGATAGACCCCGGCAAAAAAACCAACAGGAACGCCAAACAACGTGGCCAACGCCAGTAACTTGCCGCTTCCGACGATGGCGTTGGCCATTCCGCCACCGACTTCTCCCACGGGCGCGGGAAGCTTGGTAAAGAAGTCCCAATTAAGGCTGGTGCCGCCCTGCCATAAAAGATAACCCAGTATGAAAAACGAGAATGCCGACGGACATGAAGGCGCATAGTCCGGTCAGGCTAAACATGACAACGTTGACCAGTTTTCTGCCGCATCAGCTAATCACTCGACTCCGGTTCGGCCACGGTCCAGACCAGGATTCTGGCAACCCCATTGATCAAAAACGTTAGGGCGAAAAGCACCAGCCCCAGTTCAATCAACGCATTGACGTAAAGGTCGCTGGTGGCCTCGGTGAATTCGTTCGCGATCACGGCCGCAATTGAATACGCCGGAGCGAGCAACGAGGCTTTGATCTGAGGGTCATTGCCGATCACCATCGTCACCGCCATGGTTTCACCCAGGGCCCTGGCAAGGGCCAGGAAAACGGATCCGATGATACCGGTGCTGGCCTGTGGAACCACCACCCGCCAGGTCGTCTCCCACCGGGTCGCGCCGGTTGCCGCTGATGCCTCGCGTTGCGCCATGGGCACGGCAAGCAACACCTCCCGAGAAATTGAAATGATGAACGGCACGATCATGATCGATAAAACTACGCCTGCCGTGAACATGCTGATGCCGTAAAATGGCCCCTGAAAGAGTGGTAGAAAACCCAAGACATCCTTCAAGGTCGGCACGACGCCCCGGAGCAATGAGGTCAAAACGAATATGCCCAACAAGCCGAAAATTACGCTAGGAACCGCCGCAAGAAGCTCGATCAGAAATGTCAGCGGATTGGAAATACGTGCCGGTGCGAGTTCGGCCAGAAAAATGGCAGCGCCAACTCCCATAGGTACCGCGATCAGCAGAGCAATCGCTGAGGTGACCACCGTTCCATAGATGAAAGGGAGCGCTCCAAAATCACCTTTTACGGGGTCCCAATTCTGAGTGAACAAGAAGTGCCAGCCGAATTTTTCCCTCGACAAGCGAGAGTCGTTCCACAGGATGAAAACCAATAGAGCGGTGATCAAAATGATACTGGCGGCGCAACCAAGACTTACCACGTACGCCGGCAGATCACGACGTTCCAGCCGCTTGGGTGCCGAAAGCGAGCTAGCCCGATCTTTTGATCGGGCTAGCTCGCGTGGTGCGCCCGAACTAGCCATATTACTGAATCTTGTTGATTGCCTGCTCTTCCTTCGCAACGACGGGTTTGGGAAGCTGAGCGTAGGCAAGTGCCTCGGTCATTGTCTGACCATCGGCCAACATCCAGTGCAGGAAATCCACAGTGGCCTGTTTCTTGGTTGGATCAGAGATTTTCTCCGGTATCAGCAGCCATGTGAAGCTGGAGACCGGGTAAGCCGTAGGCGCCGGGGAGTTGGTGATGGACACCCGGAAGTCGTCGGGCATGGTTATGCCTGCTGCGGCCGCGGTGACGCTCGCCAGGTCGGCTTTGACGTAGTTACCCGCCGAATTCTGTACCGAACCATAAGGTATGTGGTTCTGCACAGCGTAGATCAATTCAACGTAGCCGATGGCGCCCGCAGTTTGCTGTACGATGCCCGACACACCCTCGTTGCCTTTGCCTCCAAGCCCTGTCGGCCATTTTACGGACGTACCCTTACCCACATCCTTTTCCCATTCGGGACTGATTTTGGACAGGTAATCGGTCCAAACGTAGGTGGTCCCGCTGCCGTCGGCGCGGTGGGCAACGACAATGTCGGTATTAGGAAGGGTCACGCCAGGATTGGCCTTAGCCAGCACCGGATCGTTCCATTTCGTGATCTTGGCCAGAAAGATGCCGGCCAGGGCATCCGGGGTAAACCGCAGTTCCGCTGTGACGCCCGGGATGTTGTAGGCGGGGACGTCGGCGCCCAGGACGGTCGGAAAATGAAGTATGTTCGTACCTCGCTTCTCCTTGAACGCTGCAATCTGTTGGTCAGTCATGGGTCCGTCGGTGGCACCAAAATCAACCGTCCCCTGCGTAACCTGCCTGATGCCGCCGCCGGAGCCAATCGATTGATAATTGATCTGAATGTCGGGGTGCAGCTTGTGGTAGGCATCAAACCACTTTGAATACATGGGATAGGGAAAAGTCGCCCCTGCTCCGGTCAGCGACACCGTGGCGCTAACCAGGGCGGCGCAAAAGAGAATCACTGCCCACACCAGCAACGAACTGCCGACAGTGATCCGCATTGCGCGTAAATTAACCAAGTTCTTCCAGTTTGCCACGACTTTCATGGACATCGCTTTCCTCGTCAGAATTGTTGTTAGCGTCCGCGCCCATCGCAACACGCATAGATTCGGACACACCTCTACTTAATTAGCCTATCCCATGGTGGCGAGACTCCAATTAGGGCAAAATTAAGGCTCTGTGACGGGAGAGTTACAGATTCATTACAGAACAGTTACGTCGTGGCCGGCTAAGCAGGCGTCCCACACGGTTTCAACGGCAACGATGAACCCCCAAGACACTGGCCTTTACGGCAATCTTATCCGCCGAATCTGAGGTTCTTCGCGTTTAGCCACCGCTTTGGGAAGCGGCGCAAAGTTCAGATTCGGAGCCAACTGTTGTCCATCATGCAGCATCCATTCGAGGAAACTCTTTATGCTCTCGGCCTTCGCTCGATCGGTCTGTTGCTCATAGACCAGCAAATAGGTGTAGGAGCTGAGCGGATAAGCCTTGAGCCCTGGCGCATTCGTGATCGAGGCGCGAAAATCTTTGGGTAAATCGGCTGCCCCACTAGCTGCCGCCGCCGTCACGTTATTGAGATTGGCGTCCATCCACTGGCCGGCCGCATTTCGTATCTGTGCCGACGGGAGTTTCGCGTTTAAAGCGTAGGTCAGCTCAACATAACCGATAGCTCCCGGTGTTCGACTCACCAGCCTCGCGACAGCAGCATTTCCGTCGGCGCCCTGCTCTGTCGGCCAGGCTAGGATCATTGCCCTTCCAATTTCATGGTTCCACTCAGGACTCACCTTTGAGAGGTAGTCGGCCAAGACGTAGGTGACGCCGCTGTCGTCGTCACGGTGGCAAGCGACAATCTTCCATTCAGGCAAATCAAGTCCTGGATTAACGGCACTGATGCGACGATCGCTCCATCTTGTAATCTTGCCCCGGTAGATGTCCGCGATGACCGGTCCCGTCAGTCTCAGCCTTTGGCCTCGTGGAATGCGCGGAAGGTTGTAAATCAAAACGTCCGCGTTCAACGTTGTCGGGAAGTGTAGAATTGGGCCGCCAGCTTCCTTAAGTTCCTGATCCGTTAGAGGGACATCACTCACCGCGAAGTCAACTGCTCCATGCACGATTTGGCCGGCGGTGCCGCCCGTACCAATGGGCTGGCCGGGCCAAGGGTTGGGCTCCGTCCTGACATAAGCTCCCGGCCCAACTGACGACAACACGTCCGCTTCGGCGGACCCCACGTAAAGCGACGCTAACGGCAGTAGCACAAGGGCTAGCCGAACCCCACAACGCAGCACGGCGATGCTGCCTCGCCACCGACCGAATTGCCGGCGCTTGCCGCTGTGATCTACTCGACGCCATTAGTACTGTCCGTCAATACCTGGTCTCGCAGCAGCCACGCCGCCGAGCTTCCCATTTCGGCAAGCCGCTGTGTTACAGCGAGCCGATCGAGAGATCGAAGAGGCAATTCAGCGAACAAGCGAAGTCGACTCTGAAGCGCGCAAAATGTGGTGCGAAACGCGTTTGTGCGTTCCGTGAGCCCTCTCCTGACCGCTGTTGGATCGGCCATTCCCCAGTGGACCGTGACAGGAGTGCCAGGCCAGATCGGACAGATCTCTTTGGTGTCCCGGTCACACAGCGTAAAGATGAAGTCCATCACCGGAGCCCCGGGACCGAAAAATTCGTTCCAACTTTTGCTACGGAGACCAAAACTCGACACTCCGTGTCTTTTGAGACATTGGATCGTTAGCGGATGAATCTCCCCTGCCGGGCGGCTTCCTGCACTAAAGGCACGGAACCGATGCTTAAACCAATGGTTGGTTAAAGCTTCCGCGAGAATACTGCGAGCCGAGTTTGCGGTGCAGAGAAACAGAACGTTGTAGCGCGGCCGCACCCTCAATCAGACCGAGATGCACCGAAGGTGAACGCGCGCAGCCCACCGCTCCGCGATGATGACTCAATGATAAAAAGCTGGATCATGCTTATCTCCGAACTCGATTTCAATAACCACCCTAGAGGCTGGGCCGCAGACTTTCATTTCGGCTATCACGCGATGGCCGTCGTCCGTTGATAAAGCTCTATCAGCGTCTCGCCCCTTGGCCGATCCGCCTGGTCCGCAAACGTGGCGCCGTCGACTTAGCCTCAGCCGCACTCGATGCTTTAATGCTTGCGATTGCCTTCTCTTCCTTCGCGATCACTGCCCTCGGAAGACGGGCGTAGGATAAGGCTTCAAGGTAATCCTGCCCTTTGGTCAACCCCCAACGCAAAAAGCCTATGATTGCGTTACGCTTCGCCGAGTCAGCGACAACAGAAGGGACCAGTATCCAGGTAAAACTCGAAATCGGATAAGCATCTTTACCCGGTGCGTTGGTGATCGAAACCCGGAAGTCGTCGGGCATATTTTGCGCCGCGCCTGCGGCCGCGGCAGTGACGCTGGCGAAGTCAGCTCTCACGAACTGCCCCGCTTGATTTTGGACATTGCCGTAAAATAGCCTCTTCTGGACCGCGTAGGTCAGCTCCGCATAACCAATTGAATAGGGCGTCTGCACGACCAGCCGCACGACCCCTTCGTTACCCTTGGCGTCGGAACCTACTGGCCAATTCACCGAGATCGCCGTGCCTACCCGCTCCTTCCATTCAGGGCTCACCTTGGACAAGTAGTCCGTCCATATGTAGGTGGTGCCGCTCCCATCCTGGCGATAGATGACCGCGATTTCGTGGTGAGGCAGGGATACTTCCGGGTTTGCCTTCGCTATTTGAGGGTCGTCCCATTGCGTGATGTTTCCCAGATAAATTCCGGCAAGCGCCTGAGGAGTGAAATTGAGCTCCTGAATCACTCCTGGGATATTGTATATTGGAACATCCGCTCCCAGGGCGGTCGGAAAGTGCAGCACCTCGCAGTTGCGGTGGGTGCTGAAATCGAGCATCTGCGTCTTCGTTAGCGGACCGTCGCTCGCGCCAAAGTCGACGGTGCCGAGCATAACGTCGTGGATTCCCGCTCCGGATCCCACCGATTGATAAGTGAACCGCACGCCAGGATCGGTCTTGTGGTATTCCTTGATCCACTTCGCATACATGGGATAGGCGAAAGTGGAACCGGAGCCGTTAATCGTCAGCGTGTCGGCCCGCGCACCGCGGCACACGCTAAAAGGACCACAAGGGCGAGCAAAGACACTCCTGGGCTTAGGCGCTCCTCAACGTCAAGTTTCACGGTGTTTCTCCCTGAGTTCTTGTGCTTGTTCAACGACTGAACTGAGCGCCCCGTCTGTCGTGCGATTCGCGGCGACCGGCATGACGGTCGAGTTGCAGCATTCGAGCACGGCAATACTGGCTACGTTGTTTGGGAAAAATTTCCGCGACCACAATGCTACGTTTACCAGGCTGATGAGCACGGGCACCTCGACCAGCGGCCCGATGACCGCGGCGAACGCTTCCCCGCTGTCGATTCCGAAGGTCGCCACGGCCACGGCAATCGCCAGCTCGAAGTTGTTGGACGCCGCGGTGAAGGAAAGGGTCGCCGCCTGCGGATAGGTGGCACCCGCTCTCTGACTGAGGAACAGCGACAGCCCGAACATAACCACGAAGTACACCAGCAGCGGGATGGCGATACGCACCACGTCCAGGGGAAGCTGTACAATTGCTCCGCCCTTCAAGGAGAACATCACGACGATGGTGAAGAGCAGGGCGACCAGGGTGATCGGGCTGATTCGCGGCACGAACTCGCGCCGGTACCAGTCTTTGCCTTTGCGCCCGGTGAGCACCTTCCAGGTTAGCAGGCCGGCGGCGAACGGCACGCCCAGGTAGATGCCGACGCTTTGCGCGATTTCGCCCATCGTGACATGGACCGTGACGCCCTGCAGGCCCAGCCACTTCGGTACCACGGTCACGAAGACGAACGCATAGACCGAATAAAAGAGCACCTGGAAAATTGAGTTGAAAGCGACCAGGCCCGCGCAGTATTCCGCGTCTCCATCGGCGAGGTCGTTCCACACTATGACCATCGCGATGCATCGCGCCAAGCCGATGAGAATCAGCCCCACCATGTACGCGGGATGACCACGCAGAAACACGACCGCAAGAGCGAACATCAACAGCGGGCCAATGATCCAGTTCTGCACCAGCGACAGGCCCAGCACCTTCCAGTTTCGAAAGACTTCGCCCAACTCGTCGTAGTTAACCTTGGCCAGGGGAGGGTACATCATCAGAATCAGCCCCGCCGCTATCGGGATGCTGGTAGTGCCGATGCTGAGAGAGTCCAGGAGAGTTTTCAGGCCGGGAATGAGGTAGCCGAGAGCGACGCCCGCGCCCATGGCCAGAAAAATCCAGAGGGTAAGAAATCGGTCGAGAAACGACAGACGCTGCGACCAAGGAGACCGGCGTAGCGCCGGTCCGGCGAGAAGAATGGAGGCTGGATTGATTCAACCTTTTCCATTGACTTGCTGGCTTTCATCGTTATCGGATGAGTCCGATGAGATCGCGCCAATCTCATCGAGCCGGCGCTTGATGGTCATGCGGTCGAGCAATTCGAGCCGCAGGCTCATGAATACTCGAATTCTTCGTTCAAGCGCGCGAAATGCATGGCGCAATGCAGCCAAACGCTCGTCCGCTGTTCCATGAACGGCGGCGGGGTCGGGGATCCCCCAGTGTGCGGTAATCGGATGTCCGGGAAAGTCCGGGCAGAGTTCGCATTTGGCTTGGTCGCAGAGGGTAATCACGAAGTCCATGTGCGGAGCATCCAAAGTCGCGAACTCATTCCAACTCTTGCTCCGCAGCCCAAGAGTCGGAATGTTATGTCTTGACAGAAGTTCGATAGCCAGCGGGTCGGGCTGTGCGAGGGGTTTGCTGCCAGCGCTAAAGGCTCGGAATCGCCCTTCCCCCGCGTGGTTGATGATGGCTTCGGCCATGATGCTGCGGGCCGCATTGCTAGTGCAAACAAACAGAACGTTGTAGACGCGGGAACTCACGATTCGGCCTCGTGAGAGTTTGACAGTAAGCGGGATTGCCGCGGCCCGCGGCAGGTTGAAGGACAGCATCGCGGCGGTCAGCACGAAAGCGCCCGACGCGAGCAGGCAGCCGATGAAGCCGTAGTACTCGAAGATCACGCCCGACAGGAGCGTCCCAATCAGCCGGCCGCCGGCGTTGGCCATGTAGTAGAACCCGACGTTGGTCGCCACCTCGTCGTCGTCGGAGTAGGCGAGGATCAGATAGGAATGGACCGAGGAGTTGATCGCAAACACGATCATGAAGATGGCCAAGCCGACCATCAGGGCGGGCGCCGGCGGGAAATTCAGATCCAAGCGCCGCCGCCAGGGCGATCGGAATGACCACCAGGACAAACGCCCAAAGCCGCGCCGTATCGCCGGTCACGCCCTGGCGCGCGCCCGAGTTGCGCAGGATCTCCGGCACCATCGCCTGCACGAAGCCGTAGCCGATAAACCAGGAGGCGGCGAAAGCGCCAACCTGCCAGAACGACCATCCCAGGACGGAGGCCAGAAACACCGGCAGGCCCACCACGAACCAGACATCGCGCGCGCCAAACAGGAACAGCCGCGCGGCAGACAGCCAGTTGACCGCGGGGCTCTTGGAAAACAGCTTGGTGAATTTGACCTTGGTTTTGGCCTTGCCGATACCTGCCGGCAGCGCCCATCACCGTGCCGACCAGGACGACGCCCAGCCCGACGGCCATCGCAACCAACGAGCCGACAAATCCCAGCGACGCTCAGCAGGACCCCGCCCAGGAAGAAGCCGGCGCCCTTGAGCGCGTTCTTCGAGCCGGTCAGCCGTGCAACCCATTTGAAAAGCGCGCCGTCTTCGCCCTCGCGGCACAACAACCTTGATCGCGCTCTTGGCGCTCATCTTGGTCAGGTCCTTGGCGATGCCGGACAGCGCCTGCGCCGCCATCACATAGCCGACCGAGGCCAGCCGCGACCATTGCGGGCTGCAGCATCGCGAGCATGATCAGCGCGCCGATTTGGAGGACCAGGCCGCCATACAGGGTGACCTTCAGTCCCGAGCGTGCCGCGATCCAGCCGCCCAGAAGGTTGGTGACGATGCCGAAAAATTCGTAGAAGAGAAAAAGGAACGCGATCTGGACCGCGCTGTAGCCCAGCCGGTCGAAATGCAGCAGCACCAGCATCCGCAGCGCGCCGTCGGTGAGCGTAAAACCCCAATAGGCCCCGGTGACCAAGGCGTAATTGCGAACGGCTGAGTTCATGCGCTTCTACTCCACGTCCAGGGCCGGCAGGCTGGCGGCGACCTTGGCGGTCAGCTCGACCAGCCGGTTCACGTAGCCCCACTCGTTGTCGTACCAGGCCAGGATTTTGACCTGGGTGCCGTCGACCACCATCGTCGAAGGGCCATCGACAATCGACGAGCGCGGGTCGTTGAGGAAATCGGCCGAGACCAGCGGCCGCTCCTCGAAGCCGAGAATCCCGCGCAGCGGCCCGGCTGCCGCATCCTTGCAGGAAGCCGTTGACCTCGGCCGCGGACGTCGGTCTGGATACCTCGAAAACACAGTCGGTCAGCGAGGCGTTCAGCAGTGGGACGCGCACCGCGAGGCCGTTAAGCTTGCCCTGCAGTTCAGGGTAGATGAGGCCGATGGCGGTGGCGGAGCCGGTGGTGGTCGGAATCAGGGACATCAGCGCCGAGCGCGCCCGGCGCAGGTCCTTGTGCGGGGCGTCGACGACGGTCTGGGTGTTGGTGACGTCGTGGATCGTGGTGATGACGCCGTGGCGGATTCCCAGCCGCTCGTGGACGACCTTCACCACCGGGGCCAGGCAGTTGGTGGTGCAGGAAGCGGCGGTGACGATGTGATGCCGGCGCGGATCGTACAGATGGTCATTGATTCCCATCACCACGTTGAGCGCGCCCTGCTTGACCGGAGCGGCGACGATCACCTTGCGCACGCCGCGTTTGAAATGCGGCGCCAGGGCCTCGGGCGTCAGGAATTTTCCCGAGCATTCCAGCACCACTTCGACGCCCGCTTGATCCCAGCGATTTCTTCCGGAGCCGCGCCGTTGGAGAAGCCGATACGCTGACCCTTCACCGTGAACCCGGCGGAATCGGCCGTTACCGGTATCGGCCAGCGGCCATGCACGCTATCAAACTCCAGCAGGTGGGCGGCGGTATCGGGGCCGCCTTTGGCCTCGTTGACCTGGACTACCGTAAAGATCGGGATTGCCGAACGCGGCCCGCAACGCCAGGCGGCCCATCCGTCCAAAACCGTTGATTCCTACGCGCACGGGCATCGTTTGCTTCCACAGGTCGCTGAAATGGATAGATGGGTTGCTGCCGGTCATCCGGCAAGCTTCAATTGGCCGATTTCCTTCACTCGGCGCTCGACCGCGAAACGCTCCAGCGTGTCGATCGGCAGGCTGGTAAAGATTTTGATGCGGTGCTCCAGTTCCCGGAAGACGCGAAGAAAAAACCGGTGTTTGGCGGCGTTCGTACCAGCGAAAGTACCGGGTCGCTCACCCCCCAATGCGCGCATATCGGTTGTCCCGGCCAGGTTGGGCAGACTTCGGCAGCGGCGCGGTCGCACAGGGTAAACACAAAATCCAGCGGCGGAGCTGTCGCGTCGAGCAAACTCATTCCAGCTCTTGCTGCGCAACCCCTCGGTGTCGTACGCAGGCCGCTAAAAACCTGCCGCGCCACGGAATGCACGTTCTTAATCGGATGGCTGCCCGCGCTGAAGCCGCGAAATCTTCCCTTGCCCCAGCGATTGATCGCGCATTCCGCCATGATGCTGCGGGCCGAGTTGCGGGTGCAAAGAAACAAAACATTAAGTTCGCGATCGGTTTGCTTACCGGCGGCCGTTCGCCTGAGCTCACCGCCTGGGGCTGGTCCTCGCAGCAGTTCTCGGTGAGATATGCGACGAAATCATTCATCGCATCGAAGTTGGCGGCGTAGATGATGGACCGGCCCTCCCGGCGCGACCATACCAGGCCCGCATACCTGAGCTGATTCAGATGGAAGGATAGATTGGCGGGCACAAACCGAGCCGCTCGCTCAGCACTCCGGCGGCGACCCCTGCCAGCCCCGCCCTAACGAGCATGCGAAAGACCTCCAACGGTTTTCCTGCGCCAAAGCGCCAAGGCTGTTAGCACCACCGACTTTTTCATGTGGTAAACCAGCCTAAGAGCTTCCGACCCCGGGCTGTCAAGGTTTGATGCTTACATAGTTATATTGTTCTTTAAATATTTGAGAAAAAGTGGTGCCGTTCGCGCTGAAGACCACCTAGCCCGATACTGTTCACTTAAGGTTGTTTTTATGAGATCCTTCTTTGGGGAGCGGGAGGATTGTCGATGGCGCGGAGGGTGGCAGCACTTCCAGCAGGAAGCCGGATTACGGACTACATAAGTCTCGGTGTGATCAGCAGGACTTTCCCAAGGGCGAGGGTTCGCGGGGTTCTGGCAGCGACCGACAAGGCCAGCGTGCGCCAGCGCGACCTGCCGGCGCACGTGGTGGTGTACTACGTGATTGCCTTGGCGTTATATATGCAGTCCTCGTATCGCGAGGTGCTGCGTTGTTTGTTGGAGGGGATTCAATGGCTGCTGGATCCCTCGGCGGTGGTGAAAGTTGCTGGCAAGTCGGGCATCTCGCAAGCCCGCACGCGGCTGGGCTGGGAGCCGCTGCGCCAATTGCATGATGCGGTGGTCAGACCGATCGCCATTGGAGCGACCAAAGGCGCGTGGTACCGCGACCTGGCGGTTGGTAAGTCTGGATGGCAGCACACTGGAAGTTGCTGACGAGCTGGCCAACGAAGCAGCTTTCGGTCGTCCCGGAGCCAGCCGCGGTAACAGTGCCTATCCGCAGATCCGCTTTGTATCATTGGTGGAAAACGGCACCCACGTGTTGTTTGGCAGCCGGATGGCGGACTATCGGACGGCTGAAATCACCTTAGCCAAGGTCGTGCTTGGTGGCTTGCACAAAGGCATGTTGTGCTTGGCGGACCGGATTTTCTTCGGCTTCGCATTATGGAGTCGGGCCTTGGACACCGGCTCAGCGTTGCTCTGGCGGATCAAAAAAAACATGCGCCTGGCGTGTGAGCAGCGCTTGCCCGACGGTTCCTATCTGAGCCACATTTATCCCTCCCAACAAGCCCAGCGGCACCAGACTGATGGGATGACCGTGCGCGTCATCGAGTACCGTCTGGCGGGCGTCGTTGACGCCGAGCCGATCTACCGGCTGGTCACCAGTATTTTGGATCACCAAGCGGCCCCCGCCCAGGAACTGGCCGCGCTTTATCATGAGCGCTGGGAAATCGAAACCTCCCTGGATGAACTCAAGACCCACCTGCGTGGCGGCAAGATTGTGTTGCGCAGCAAAACCCCGGATTTGGTGCGCCAGGAGTTCTATGGACTCATGATGGCGCACTTCGCCATCCGAAACCTGATCCATGAAGCAGCGCTAAAAGCCGATGAGGACCCCGACCGCCTCTCCTTCCTCCACGCGGTGCGCATAGTGCACCGTAACCGACCTTCAACGCTATTCCCCCCTCGACACAAAAAGGCCTTTCATGACCGCGCCATCGAGGAGATCCTCCAAGAACGCGTCGTCTCCAGCCGCAGCCGACGAAACCCCCGCGCCGTCAAGCGCAAGATCGGCAACTTCCCGGTTCGCCGCCGCGGCGACATCCC
>CAVTMX010000007.1:0-712396 GCA_963735915.1 uncultured Acidobacteriaceae bacterium
TTTGCCAAATGGTTAATGAATGAAGGCATCACCAGTATGTCCTTGAGTCCCGATACGGTGGTCCGAACTTGGTTGCATCTCGCAGGAAAAGAGCCGCTTTAATACAGCAATTCTCGGTGAATATTATTTAAGAATTGCTTCCTTGATTTAACGCGGCGAGCGAACAAAGTTCGCACTTGCGATCAAGGGGGAGAATCGCGATTCTCCCCCTGATAACCCCCCATCGCGCAAGGATAATCATTATAAATCTCAATGTTTAGCACTAGTAGAAGTATGTTTGTGTTGACTTGAGTTGAATTCTGTTAATACCTGCGTTATAACATGATTAAATACTTGATCTGTTGCTACTTGGTCAGATGACATCTGCATTGTGATATTAGCACCATGGAAACCTAGCGAGGTTTTTTTATGAAAAAAAATTTTCAAACTATCAGCTAATTTTTCCTGAAGAACACCTAAGTTCTTTGCACTAATTTTTAATTTAGCTGCTACAAGTTTAGCTGTTAAGAACTTCTCTAAGACAGCCTCATGATCTGCACTCAGTTTTCCATGTTTTATCTTAACACCAGTGGAAAACTGTATGACTGCTTGTTGAACGACCTGTTTTGCTACCTCATCCCAAGTAACTTTCGGGTGTGGTGATTGCTGCCGCATTTCTGCTAACTGTTTTTTGAGCCTCTGATTTTCTAATTCAAGAGCGCTATCAGATTTCGTATGTTCAACAGGTGCGGGTGAAGCATGTCCCGCTGCTGCTGCGGGTTTAGTAGGTGCTGGAGCTACTACGGCTGCTGCGGATGTCGCCGAACTCGTAGATGCCATTAATGGACTATGTACTAGCGTTTGATCTATGCCCTTTAAGGCATATTTCAAACGTACAGCTTCGTCCATGGTACCATTTCTAAAACCATAAACATCAACACGACATTTTTCACTAATAAACGTTTTACCCTCTGCGGTGACAATACCGGTTTCTTGGAAAATGCCTTTATCATGCCATTTTTCAGGTTTCTTTTCGTGTGTCTCGATGGTTTTATTAGTAAAGGGAATCTTACCTTGATTGGCATTAAATTCCACAATAGCGATCATTAATTGATCAGACAAGGGTTCATCATCATTTGCTTTACCAGCACGCAGATATTCTATTAATCGACACACCGCACATTCTGCCAACGTAGTGGTACTTTCTTCTTTCAGTGCTTGAATCTGTCGCTCAAATTTAAAAGAAAGTAGTCTTGCTGCTATCTCAACTTGTTTTTCCATCTCGCTTAAATTAATAATGAGTTTAGAAACCAAATCAATTTTATTTTCTTCTTTCTTCTGTAACACTTTTTGTCCTAATTGTATCCCAAGGTTAATAGCGGAAGCTACATAGCTTGCACCTGGCAAGGGAATAAGGCCACCTACTAAACTAATGAAGCTCGTTGCTTGGTCAGCAACCGTATCAGATGTGGTAGCGGTACGATCGACCATCCCAGAGTTAATGACTTTATACGCTAAAAACAATTCCGTCATTTTAATTTGAAAATGTTGATAAAATGCTTTTAATAATGGTTGGCTACGCAAATAAGTTTGTTCTTGCAGAATTTGTTGTTTGCGCTCATATCTATCTACTAACGGTTTAACTGAAGCTTGTAATTTTTCCAATTCCTGGCGGAGTCTAAGAACTTCATCTTGATGATCCTTAAGATTAATCGTTTGACTTAATTGTGTTTGAAGATGCTCTTCTTTTTCCGTTTCTTGATGAATTTGCGACTGTAATGCTTTTTGTTGCTTTTCTGCTTCTTTCAAAGCAATTTTATCTTCTAATTCTTTTAAGTAGGTGGCAACTTTCACATGACCATTTTTGGCAGCCAACTGACGAGCAGTAAAGGAATCTTTAGAGGCAACGGTTAAATCAGCCCCTGCTTCAACTAATACTTTGACGGATTCAAGATGACCTTTTTGTGATGCTAACATGAGTGGCGTACAATTATCTCTATCCACCAAATTAATTTGGATCTGTTGCTCCGCCAATAGGGTTGCTAACGTTTTGCTGCTATTTTTCATAGCGGCAATATGGATAGCCGCATGGCCGTCTTTTTGTGTTAAATTAATCTTGATTCCAGGTTGACGCAATAATTTTTCCACCATTGCGTTATCACCATCCGCCGCAGACATCAAAGCAGTGTAACCGTCTCTTGTCTGAATATTAACATTAGTACGAGGATGATCAGTAAGGCGACAACAATTTCCATACGTTCATGTTGGGCTGCGGTCGTCAGCGCTGAAATATAACCTGTCCATTCGGCCGAACGAATATTTGGATCAATATCTTTGTGGCCTAACAACAAACGTACCACCTCAACATGCCCCTGACTAGCAGCCTGATTGATTGGTCCCCATCCATCCCAGCCATCGCTACGATTAGCCTGATTGACGTTAATTTTAGGAGAGGTAAGTAAAGCACGCACTGCTTCTGTTTTACCATTCCTTACGGCCGTGTAAAGTGATGTCTGATCACCTGAATGCCGATTCATTTGGTTCACATCAGTGTCGACATTGGTTAACAAGGCAAGAATAATATCATCAAAACCCTTTTCTGCGGCAATATAGAGTGGAAAGTAGCCCTGCTGAGTGACTGCACGGGGATCTGTTTCTTTTTGTCCCAATAGGAATCGCACAGCTTCTAATTGATGTGCATGACAGGCTATATATAAAGCAGTTTCACCACTATCTGTTGTTTTTCCAAAGCAACGGCGATCTGCTTTTACCAATCGCATCATCTCCGCCATATTACCCTTACGTGCTGCTCGACATAAAGGTGGATCAGTATCAACACTCGCCGCTCTTAATAATGCAGCAATCTTTGTATGGCCCTTCTGTTCAGCGATATACAAGGCAGTTTCACCTTTGTAGTTTTTCATGCTCGTGTTAATTCGGTTATCGGCTAATAAAAGATTAATAATTTCTTCATGTCCTGCTTCGGCTGCCAGATAAAGGGCGAAGTGTCCAAAATGAAAATCTTGATTAACATCAACTCTCCTTTCATTTAATAATCTTTTGACTAGATTAATAAAGCCATGCAACACTGCAAACCTGAAGGCTGTACTCATATAACGCGTATCATTCGGCATATAATTAGGATCAATTGTTGTTCTAGTCAGCAGCATATCTATAACTTTCTCTGAGCGCTGTAAGATACTGGAGTCTTTTGTGACTTGATCTTTTGATGGAACTGCTAACGTGAGAGCAGACCAACCTTCCTTTATATTTACAACGAGAGGATCTGCTCCTCCTTCTAGGAGAAAATGTACAGCCTCAGGATGGGAATTTGAACAGGCTAGTAAAAAAGGTGTATGACCACCTTTGATCTCACTAGTACTTTTTCTCTTTTCAGTCCATGCCTCGATATCTGCTCCGTTGCTCAATAATAATCCCATAATGGAAATAAAGGATATAGAAGTGGCTATATGCAGAGGAGTCCAATCATCCGTATCTGCAAGATCAATGTTGGCACCACGTGCAATTAACTCCTTTGCTACATCAAAATGTCCATTCTCACAAGCAAACCATAATGGGGATTTCTCGGTACTACGCTGTCCTTTATCTACTAATGAACCCTTGCTCAATAGATAACGTACTATATCTGTATACCCTTTTTCGGAAGCCAGGGATAAGGCAGTATTTGTTGCTTTATTGTCATCTCTGTTGATATCTACTTTGCATTTTTCAACCAAATATTCAACCACAGGAAAATGTCCTTCTTTAGCTGCGAGAAAGAGAGGTCGGAACCCTTCATCAGTTGCCTTATCTGGATCCGCTGCACATTTCTCTATTAAATAACGGACAGCTGACAAGTGACCTGTTTTTGCAGCTACATGTACAGGAGTCAACCCGTTGTTATCACCTTGACTCGGTGATTGACCCCTTTCAATACAAAGCTCAATTACATCTAACAATTCTCCTTCTGCAGCATAAAAAATCAGCTTTCCACCTGATTTTTTATGCGCCAGATCAAGATCGGCACCTAACTCGATGAGCCTTTGCACCCAATTGCGCTTTCCAGCATCAGCAGCTGCCATAAGAGGCGTATATCCATTAATATTTCCCTGATTAATATCCGGTTTATACTCAAGAATGGCATTAGCTACTTCATCATAGCCAAGCTTGATAGCGTAAAGTAGTACTGACATAGGGAAAACTACGCTCATTTTTGCATCTAGCACATCATCTTCTTTTTCAATTATCGTAGTAGCATTTGCACCCATACCTAAGAATTGTCTTACATCCTCGGGGCGATTGGCGCGAACTGCTGCAATAAGTTCTTGCTCGAAGGGCATAGTATTTACTCCTTTTAAATCTATTTTAAGCTTAAATTAAATTAAAAATGTCTTACTATTTTCAAGATTTTATACATCAATATTTAGGCAGCTTTTTAGCCAGTCATTACATTAACTTATTTTTGTTAGCTAGCCATTTAGCCATAATTTTTTGGCAGGAGAATAAACTATCCAGCCCCAAGTGTCTATACTTGGCCCGGCTTAAAGATATTTCCTGATTTTGCCAAATGGTTAATGAATGAAGGCATCACCAGTATGTCCTTGAGTCCAGATACGGTGGTCCGAACTTGGTTGCATCTCGCAGGAAAAGAGCCGCTTTAATTTTAATACAGCAATTCTTGGTGAATATTATTTAAGAATTGCTTCCTTGATTTAACCCGGCGCGCGAACAAAGTTCGCACTTGCGATCAGTGGGGGAGAATCGAGATTCTCCCCACTGATACCCCTTGTTCTGGTCCAGTAAAAATTGACACCCTTTAAGAGAGGGATTGAGCTTTTTCAAACTGCATTGGACTCAAATAACCCAATGTAGAATGCAAACGCTGACTATTGTAAAACATCTCTGGAATAAATACTTCTTTGAGAAAATGATTGGCACTCTTGATATCTTGAATCCCTGCTAATTTAAGTTCGTTAGGTAAACGATTCTGCAAGGTTCCGAACATACGTTCGGATCGACCACGTGCTTGTGGTGAATAGGCAGGAATGAGTTCAATGCCTAATTTCTCCATGGCTCGGCCAAATTGGGTCAATCGATATTTATCGAATTTCCGCTTTCTTCTGGTGTGTACCAGTAATTGACCCGCGATCAACGTAAAGAGAACAGAATAGTTTATGTAGACTGATCACTTCTCTGACTCCTTGAAAACTACTCCACGTACCTTCTTCCTCAACAAAAAAAGCAGAATAGATTTCATTGTCTGCATCATCCATAGTCACGATTAAATCCCAGCGGTGATTCTCAATCCATTCATGACTAGATCCATCCTGATGCAACATCATACTTTTCATTGGCTGGCGAGGTCGTTTACGTCGATGAGCCCTCTCTTTTTAGCCTTCCTAACTAACCCAGATTCTTGTAATTGATTTTTTACCCATGTATAGCATCGATGACCTTTATGTTCATCACGATACTTATCAAAAAAGTGGGACACTGAAAAGTCGCGATACTTCGTTTCAAATAGGGTTAAGACCTCCATGACTTCATCCACTGAAGCTGAATTATGCGCAAGTTTCGCCAATCGTTGATCAACCAGTCCTGCTGCTCCTTCATCTTCATATCTATCGCGCCAGCGCCTAAATGTTCGCTCACAAATTCCCAGTAATTGTGCTGCTTCCTCTATGCTTACCTTCTTTTCTGTCCAATGAGAGTAAACCTCTTTAAATCGCATTTTGCGGATCTCCTGTAGCACTTGTGTCAGTTTCAATGGCTAATCTCCTTCTTAGGAAATTAACCAGTTTAAAACCGGACAGTTCGCGTGCTACCTAATCCGGACAATTAGCATGCTAGCGACATAACAGATGGGGACTATTAACAAAATTCGTATTTCAATTTTAGAATCCGAGATTATTTAGCAATTAAAATTAATTTGTCTCAGATTTCACTTGGAGGGTTGCAATGTATAAGGATATTGGTGAACAGAAATTCTCTCATAATCAACGCAGACAGGCCTCTACTAATGTCTTTTGGAAAATCTATAATGGGGCATTTGGTCGGTCAGTATTTCCCGGTAATAATAATGGTTATGTGACGGTAAGTCAGGCAGGATTCACACCACAACAAGGCGAGCTAGCCCTTATTTCTATCCTCAATAGTACAGGTGATTTACAACTCCAAAAATTTCTGAATCTTGTTAACTGGCAGTCTGTGGGAGTGACGGGCAATATCCTCGGTACCTGTCAGAGTGCCGATGGTTCACTTATCTCTGCCTTTCCGACTCAGGCTTTACCGTTTCCCTTGATGCAAAATGCGCAGCCACAAGGTTATTTCATCCTAAAAGTAAATTCCGCTCTAGACCAAGTTCTTTGGGTGACCACCTTTCCCTCTTTCGGCATAAATAGTGAGTCAGTTTTTCCGCGAAGATTAGCCTGCACTCCTGATGGTGGAGCTGTTTTTACGTTTGCCCAGGAGTACACTACGGATGTGCACCTGTCACTTGGACTTTTACTAAATTTGGTAGTGATGGAACTTTGCAGTGGGCTCGTGGTTTTCCAGGGAGAGTTGCTCCTGGTCCGGTAAATGTCATGCAGGATGGCTCTATTGTTGGGGCTGGGTTTGATGATCAGACTTTTACTCCTCGTCGTTAAGCTCAGTGCTCAAGGTGGTTTGCTTTGGTCTACCCACTGGGGTCAATTTTTGGGAGTACCCTCTACTAGTGCGTCGTATACTCCTCAGGCTATATATGGCAAGGCTGATAATAGTGTCGTTATCGTAGGAGGAACCAACGCTTTCACTGCAAATACCGAAGGATCTACTTTTGTGCTTAAACTTGACGCATCTGGCAATGGTTTGGTAGCAGGTGCAATCAATGGTGTGGGTGCGTATACTGCTCATGAAGCTTTAGATGGAGGCACTATACTTGCGGGTGCTCTGCCCAACATGTATGGGCTCGTAGCAAAAATAAATGCAGATGGAAGTTTTGGTTGGCTTAATGCTCTAGGGTCAGACCCGACAGTGAATCCACTCACTTGTCGCGAAACGGAGTTTTATCATGCCTACTCAGATCCTAATGACCAAGGAATTGTGTAAATCGGGTATCCAAGTGCATGCTTTGGGCCAAATGATCAGGTTGTTGTTGCCAAAGTAGGCCCTCTAGGTGAACTTCCTAATTGTATGTACCAGGTGGGCTTTCCCGCGACTTTTCAAAGCATTGTTCATATGACAGCTCCAGCTAATACAACGGCCAGTTCTTTGAATATCACGACGCAAGCGCTGGCTGCAGTTGATACCCTATTTACTCTTAATGCGAGTGCTATGACTGAGCAAATTCTGTGTACAGCTCAAGTATCGATGAATAGTCCATCCAGTACGGGCATGGGGAATGCAACATCGGACACTACGAATTTCTTTCAAAGTATATTTCATCTTGGTGATGGCACTCGGTTGGAGCCCTCACTTTACCCAGTAGCGATTGCCGTTGCGTTTGCGGCAAATCAGCCAAATTTATTTGAAGCTCAATTTATGTTATTTAGCATATGTTTGCATTTTTTAACGAATATCTATCAACGTTTAGTTGGTAAAACTTCAGAGGCGAAACCCGCAAACAAAGCTGAAAAACAAGCAAAGAATATCAATCAATTAGGTTTTATTGCTACTGAGAGTCAAAAGCAACTGAGAGTAGCTGATGAAATAAATGTAGCAAAATATGATTTCAGACTTAAATAAGTGAGTGTCTTTTGATTTCCTATATTATCTACCAGTCTTTCTTAACAGAAAACACAGAACGTGCCTGAGAATCTAAATTATTTTTTTGAGCAAAAAAAAACGAATAAATCGCGGGACGACGACGGAGAAGGAGGTACTATTTAGTCACCAACGTCAGAAATTCAGCGCGCGTTTGGCTGTCATTTCGGAATGATCCTAGCATCATCGATGTTTTCATCACTGAATTCTGTTTTTCAACGCCGCGCATCATCATGCACAGATGTTGTGCTTCAATGATCACACCTACCCCAATTGCTTTCGTAACATCTAACATACATTCGGCAATTTGTTTGGTTAATCGTTCTTGAACTTGTAATCGTCGAGCAAAGTAGTCGATGATTCTGGCTACTTTCGAAAGACCGATAATTTTGCCATTAGGAATGTAGGCTAGGTGACATTTGCCAATAAAGGGTAAAAGATGATGTTCGCAGAGCGAGTACAGTTCGATATCTTTCACTAGCACCATTTCATCCATATCGGACTCGAAATATCGCTCCATTGATAATCTCGTCGAGGGATTGTCCATAGCCCCTGGTCAGGAAGCGAAGGGCCGCTGCAGCGCGCCTTGGGGTATTAACGAGACCATCGCGGGTCACGTCTTCACCTATGCTTTTTAGTATTTCAGAAAAATTGTTTTCCATTGCTCTACAGACTTGTAATGATAATGTGGTTGAAAATTTCGAATCTATCATGGGTTTTGGGATTTGGCTACCCCGGAGGCCAATGCATCTGTCGACCCCCGAATAAGTGCAGATGGATATGGTAGACTTCTTGTCCGCCGTGGGTGTTGCAGTTAAACACTAATCGATAGCCTTGATCGGCAAAACCTAAATCTTTTGCTAATTGTTTGGCAGTTAATATCATCCGAGCGATCAATGGCGAAGATTCATCATCAAGGTCATTTAGCGAAGCAATATGTTGTTTCGGGATGATCAGCTTATGGAAGGGCGCCTGAGGTCGGATATCATCAAAGGCCACTACTTGGTCGTCTTCGAAGATAATTTTACTCGGGATCGAACCGTTAATTATTTTACAAAATAAACAATCCATACTCGCTCCTTAATGAGTGCTCCGTTGCAAAAAAAAAATACTATGACTATCGAAATCGCTTCCACTATACTGACCTTTTTCCAAAAGACAAGAAACCTAATGTATAACAATTATCTAGCTTTACTCGGCATTCAAGCTTGGCAGTTGCGTCATCGAGAAGAACAATTTGAATTTTTTCCTATTTTGCACGAATCCAAGCGTATCGGCATTTTAATAGCTGCTAATTTACCTAGAGACCTAGGGAATAAGGAGCTCAAACTAATGATTGCAATATTGCAATCAGTCAATTTACAATTAGACCAGGAAAGCTTGCAACTTGATGATTTACAAAGAATTATGTCTAGAGAAGAACTCATTATCGCCATGGGGTCTGGCGCCTCTTCTTTTGCGACTAAACACTTAGCGAGTCAGCGGCAAATAGCCCTGCCTCATACCCAAGCGATCTTGGCAAAACCGATTATAAAAAAAGAGATTTGGAAATTAATGAAAATGGACTCAAAGAGTTTTATTTTCATTTAAATCGAGTATAAATAGGGCCTGCATTTGCCTTTTTAGTATGAAAACACCTTTACTTTAAAGTGAAAATAGCTTATGCTTTATAGAAAATAATGCCATTTTATTGTTTGTATTTCTTCCATCTGTGAGGAGAACCTTGATGACTAATGAAGTCAGTCGCGTTTATATCGTCGATCAAGCTGAACTTAAAGCTGCTGAAAAGGCTTTTTCACCTCTCGCATTGCAAGGAAAGTCTCTTATAGATGCAGTAGACAGTGAGGGGGAGGATGGTGTTATAGCAAGAGCTAATAGCTTGCTCTTCGTAACAATGCCTCACCGCATCCGTCCAAAAATCATCCTTGATTTAGAAAATCTGCAAAACCGCTTTGGTGAAGGATGGGAGGCTAAACTACGAGACCTTCGAAGCCAGAAATTTAGTGATGATGAGAGTGAGAATCGTCGTAAACTAGACAAAAAAATACAAGCTCTTCGCGATGAGAAAATTACTGAATTGAAAGAAGCATTAAAAAAAGTTGATCGGCGGTACTGATCGCGTGCAAACTTTCATTAGTCGCGCCGAGGAACTTAAAACCCCAAACGACTTGAAAAGTTATTTTGATTTTTTATTTATAAAAATAACTCAGCAGTTGCGGGAGGGGAATATTGCTGCGACTGCAAAAGAATTTAATAGGGGTCTCCTGATTGATTCTGAGGCTGTGTCTGACACTGACCGAGGAATGTTCGAAACTCGCGTTAAAAATTATGAAAATAAGCTCAGCACTAAGAAGGCAGGGCCGCAACTGATTGAGGTGCTTAAACTATACCCAAATCAATTAGCCTTTATTAAAAGGTGCTAACTTTTTTGTTGAACCACTTAAGGTAGCGCAGATTGAAACTTCTACTTCTGACCAAGCTGGTAAAGCTTCTTCTCGTCTAGGAATAAATATTGAACCGACGTGATTGTCGGCTTCCCGGGCGAGACCGAGGCGGAATTCGGCGAGACGCTCGCGCTGCTGGACGAAGTCGGCTACGACGGGGTGTTTTCGTTCAAGTATTCGCCGCGTCCGAACACGCCGGCGTTACAATACGCGGACTCGATCCCCGATGCGGAGAAATCGCGCCGCTTGCAGGTGCTGCAAGAATATCAGCGCGAGATCCAGAGAAAGAGCTATCAGCGGCACTTGGGGCAGAAAGTTGAAGTGATGGTGGAAGGGAGGAACACGGTGCGGGGCCAGATCATCGGCCGTACCTCGCAGAACAAGACGCTCAACTTCGTCACCCACGGCGGCCCCGAGCCGGGCATCGGAGACTACGTGCTGGTCGAGGTGACGCAGGCGTTCCCAAACAGCTTGCTGGGGGTGATGCTTGGCGCGTGACTTGTTTTTCACCACGGAAGCACGGAATTCTGAAGGATTGGAAAGGCAAGGAACTGGTTCGGTTCGAAGACAGAGACCAAGAAAAATTCCGTGTATTCCGTGCTTCTGTGGTGAAATGATTTTCGTGTAGTCGAGGGGAAGCTGGAGGGACCACGATGGAAGTCGAAATGAAAATCAGCGGACTGATACCGGACCCGATGACCAACATGCCCATCGTGGTGCTGAAGGACCAGAGCAGCGGTGTAGTGCTGCCCATCTGGGTGGGAGCGTTCGAGGCGAACGCCATCATGATGGAGATTGAGAAGGTGACGGCGCCGCGCCCCATGACCCACGACCTCCTGAAGAACCTGCTGGTGGGGCTGGAGGCGACGGTGCGCAAAGTGGTGGTCACCGAGCTGCGCGAAGACACTTTCTACGCGGTCATCTGGCTGGAGCGCGACGGACAGAGCATCAGCCTGGACTCGCGGCCGTCGGATGCGCTGGCGCTGGCGCTGCGCATGGATTGCCCCATCTTCGTGGATGACGAGGTGCTGAAGAACAGCAAGGTCGCAGGCCCGCTGAGCGACCGCGCCTCCAGCGAAGAGCTGCGCAACTGGCTGGAGAACTTGGGCGAGGACGACCTGGGGCGATACAAGATGTGACGACCGGGCGCGGCGAGCTGCGCCGTCAGGAGTTCTTTGAAAACCGAATGACGAAGAGACGGCGGCAGTAGCGGTCACGCTCCTCCCAGGAGAGATTTTCGTAGCGTCATGCCGGATCCAGCAGAGCAATTGCAGCGCATCTACCTCGCCGGGTTCGAGCTGCAAACCTTCGAGCGTTATCCGGAGGCCATTGGCGCCATCCGCGACGGCTGCATCGCGCTGCTGCGCTCGACGCCGAGCGGGCTCCAGATGATCGGCACGCCCGGCTGGCGCATGGGCGAAGTGCTGGGGGTGCTGGTCGAAAAGGACGGGCGGCAGGTGTTCCAGGCCAAGACCGAGACGGTCGAGGCTACGCCCGAGCGCCTGGAGGCGTTGCGGAAATTCAGGGAAGACCTCGAGCGATTGCTGACGGCAACAGCGTAGGCTGCGTGTTTGCTGGAGCGCCAGCATACTTAACATAATATCTGTTATCGGACGTTGCAGCTGGTGGCATTTGCTGGATTGACTGCGCACCTTCTTTGGCCGGTTGCGGCCGTATCCACTCAGATCAGCACCACCTTGGGATGGAACAGCGTGCCGGCAACGCGGCTGGCCAGGCATATCAGCTCGGTCTGGCCGGCGAAGACTTTCACCCACGGCGAGCGCGACATCTCCGGCAGATTCACGGTGCGCCCGTGACGAATTTTGCCGACATCTTCTTCGTCGCGGTTACGGACGGGATGTGGGGCAGCACGCGGCGCGGATGGATGAGCAGGTCGTCGAGCCGGTCTTGCTCTGCGGCTACGGCGATCTCCTCCAGCGTGTGCGCCTGCTCAATGGTGAACTCAGCCACCGCCGTCCGCCGCAGGCTGGCCAGGTGCGCGCCCAGCCCAGCCTCTGGCCGAGCTCGTGCGCCAGGCTGCGGACGTAGGTTCCCGACGAAACGCGGCAGCGGAACTCGACCATCTCCCCGTTCGAGGCCGGTAACGGTGAACTCGCTGAACCTCGACCTGCACCGGCTGCAGCTCGACTTCCTGCTTCTTGCGGGCGAGCTTGTAGGCGGGAACACCCTTGATCTTCTTGGCCGAAAACGGCGGCGGCAGTTGCTGGATTGACGCCTAGCAACGGCGAGGCTGCAGCCGTTATTTCCTCAAGTGTTACTTTAACTTCTTGCGGGGGCTCCGACTGGCTCGCCGTCGGCGTCGTAGGTGTCGGTCGCGAAGCCCAGCCGGATCGTTCCCTCGTAGGCCTTCTCCGACGAGGTATAGAACTGGCACAGCCGGGTCATGCGGCCCAGCACCAGCGGCAGCACTCCGGTCGCCATGCGGATCGAGCGTGCCCAGATGGCCGACGGAGCGCTCGCCGACGATGCTCGCGCATCTTGGCCACCACATCGTGCGAGGTCCATCCCGCCGGCTTGTCCACCACCATCACTGCGTTGAGCGGCATGCCTCTGCTATCGTGGATGTTAAAGGCTATCGGTCAAATGCGTAGCGCTTCCGCGCACGGGCAGCTTCTGCGCATCAACCCGTAGCTCCGCTATGATCCCGCTGAAAGACGACGCCCCGCGGGTCAGCACGCCCTACGTCAATTACATGCTGATTGCGCTGAACACGCTGGCGTTCCTCTATGAGGTATCGCTGAGTCGGCAATGTGCGCCAGGAACTGGTCTTCGTCTTCGGCATGGTGCCGGCGCGATTCACGGTCGTGCTGTTCAACCACGGCTATGTGCCCTGGAACCTCGATTTCCGGGCTCGGGACACGCTACATTCCGGCGGCGGCGGCCATCGTTCCCATCTTCACGTCCATGTTCCTGCACGGCTCGTGGCTGCACCTCATCTTCAACATGTGGGCGCTGTGGATCTTCGGCGACAACGTCGAAGACTATCTCGGGCACACGCTGTATCTGCTGTTCTACCTGGTCAGCGGAGTGGCGGCGGCGCTGCTGCACACGCTGTTCAATATCGGCTCGACCATACCCAGCGTCGGCGCCAGCGGCGCCATCGCCGGCGTGATGGGCGCGTACTTCGTGCTGTATCCGCGCGCCCGTGTGCTCACGCTGGTGCCGTTCTTCTTCGTCTTCTTTATGTGGCTGCCGGCCTGGATCGTGCTGGGCTATTGGTTTGTCGCGCAGTTTCTGAGCGGGGCGGCGACCTCGATCGCGACCCACGGCAGCAACACCAGCGGCATCGCCTTCTGGGCGCACGTGGGAGGGTTCATCGCCGGAGTGTTCCTGATCAAGCTCTTCCCTGCCCGCACCCGCCGCTATCACTACGGGCTGTGAGTTCACCACGAAAGCACGGAATACACGGAATTTCTTTGACCTTTGCGTGGAATCGCGACCGTCGCCGATGAGCTTACATTTCAAGAATTCCGTGTATTCCGTGCTTCTGTGGTGAACTACACCGCCCCGAGCGTCGGCGTCACGATGATCTCCGATAGGTTCGCTTCGGGGGGCAGGAGCACGGCATAGAGCACCGCCTCGGCGATGCTCTCCGGCTTCATCATGTGGTCGAAGGGCGCATTGGGCATGATCTGCTGCCAGATGTCGGTCGCGGTTGCGCCCGGCATCAGCGCGATGACGCGAATGCCGCGCGGCATCAGCTCCGCCCGCAGCGACAGCGTGAAACCCAGGGCGCCGGTTTTGGCTGCCGTGTAGCCGTAGTAGTTCGGGAAGACCTGCTTCGCTGCGGCCGAAAGTTGTTGATGATCGTCGCGCCGCGTTCATCAGCGGCAGCGCCGCGCGCGTGCACAAGAAAGAGGCCGGTCAGATTGGTATCGATCTGGTCGCGCCAGAGCTCGAGCGTAGTTTCCTGCAGCGATGTTGGTGGCTGGCTGATTCCGGCGTTATTGACCAGAATGTCGAGTTTGCGAAAGCGCCGCTTGACCACGGCAAACAGCCTGGCGACCGACTCCGGATCGCGGACATCGCAAGCCATGGCCACAATCTTCGCACGATTGCGTACTTCCTTCCGCAGTTGCGCCGCGCTTTTGGTCAGGTTCGCCAGGTCGCGTCCGGTGATGACGACGTCGGCGCCTTCCATGGCCAGCGCCCGCGCGATGGCATAGCCGATTCCGCGGCTGCCGCCGGTGATGACGCGCAACCTTTCCCGCCAGGCGCGATGGGCCCGGCGGAATGCAGCTAACGGGAACACTTTTGCTTTGCCGTGGGACTGTCGCCTTCTTCGCAGCCATCGGTTAGATTCCGTTGCCGTTCTTGGCGTGGATGAGCGAGAGGAATTCCTGCCGCGTCTGCTGCGCGCGGAAGGCGCCCAGCATCGACGACGTCACGGTCGCGGAATGTTGCTTCTCGACGCCGCGCATCATCATGCAAAGGTGGCGCGCCTCGATCACCACGCCGACGCCCAGCGGCTGCACGACCTTCTGGATGGTCTCGGCGATCTGCACCGTCAGCCGCTCCTGCACCTGCAGCCGGCGCGCGAAGACTTCCACCAGCCGCGCGACTTTGCTGAGGCCGATCACCTGCCCTTTGGGGATATAGGCGATGTGCACCTTGCCGAAGAACGGCAGCACGTGGTGCTCGCACAGGCTGAACATCTCGATGTCTTTGACGATGACCATCTCGTCGTAATCGACATTGAAGAGCGCGCCGCGGACGACCGCTTCGGGATCTTCGTGGTATCCCTTGGTGAGGTACTGCAAAGCCTTGGCGTAGCGCTCAGGCGTGCGGCAGCAGACCTTCGCGGTCGGGGTCTTCGCCCACGCGCACCAACATCTCGCGCGCGAGCTCTTCGAAGCTGGCGCTGGTGAGGGTCGGGGTTTCGATGGTGTCTTTCATTGGGGCACTTAGCATTTAGCACTCGGCATTTGTTGAAACCAAGCTACGCTCTGTAAGCGGCTTTGGCTAAATGCCAAGTGCTAAGTATCAAATGCTAAATAATGCTTCCGCAGTATTCGAAACTGTTCATCGCTGTCTCTTCCAGCCTTACCTTTTCCAGATGAGCGGAGCTAAACTTCTGCTTCAAAATGTGGAAGATGATCGCGCTCAGGTTCTCGGTCGTCGGCACCGCAGCATGCGAACTCTGCGCACAAATTCAAGTTCACATGATCGAAGCGCTCCAGGATCTCGCGCCGCACCGCCTCGTCCAGATCGACCAGATTGCAAACCATGCCGGTCTCGGGATCGACCTGGCCGCTGACCGTCACTTCCAGCGCATAGTTATGCCCGTGCCCATGCGGGTTGTTGCACTTGCCGTAGACCTCGCGATTCTCGCTCCTCCGTCAGCTCGTCGCAGTGCAGCCGATGCGAAGCCGAAAAGATGTAGCGGCGCGTGAGATGGGCCTTCATGCTTCTCCGTAGAAGTCGACAAACAGATCGGGCAGTTCGTAGACGCCGCACGCGATGCAGCTTCGCGACGTTCAACTTTCTCTCCAGCCGGTTCCAGATGGCGATCGCCAGGTTCTCGGTGGTCGGAATCTGTGTGCGAACTCCGGCACTTCCTTGTTCAGATGCCGATGGTCCATCGCGTCGATCACTTCGCGGTTCAAGAATTTCCTTCAAGTCTTTGAGGTCGACAACAAAGCCGGTCCTGGGATCGACCTCGCCCTTCACCGTGACTTCCAGCGTGTAGTTGTGGCCGTGGCCATTGAGGTTGGCGCACTTGCCGAAGATGCGCCGGTTCTCTTCTTCGGTGAATTCTGGATTGTGGTAATAGTGCGAGGCGGAAAATTCACACTTGCGGGTTAGATAGACCATAGATTCCGGTACCAATGCTTAGTAGTTCGTCATCCGGTAATGCTGGCATTCTGGCTAGGACTTGCTTCGCAAGCGCAGTGTCTGCTTGCTATGACCTCGAGTAAGGCCGAATCTTCGCCGAACGCGGCGCTAAGGCCGATCCGACAATTTCCAACTCGTCCTTAACGCTCGCCAATGGTCCAACTTCACTGACCATATTTCCTGCCCTTCCAGCTCACTGACGCCTCGTTTATGTGAGATGTCGGAGTTCAGCAAAAGTATCGCGAACAGCGGCAGGCCAAAAATCGCCAGCACATTCGACAGCCAATCAAAATGCGCGCGGCGAATCGCGCTAGAAGAAAGCACAAGCAAACATCGATGGCCACGTATCGGACGCGACCGCGATGCAGGTTGCCGATCCGCCGCTCGTCGCCATCCAGACAGCAAATGCCAGCTAGCCAGTGATCGCGACAAACTCGCATCAGCCGCAGCAGCGCCAGCCGTCGCGGATGCGGAAACAGCAGCGCCAGGTTCTTCGTCCAGCCCTCCCACATCTGCGGAAAGCTGCGATACATGCGCGTCGTGACCACGTCCGACCAGCGAAATTGCAGCTTGTAGCCCGCCTGCTTCGCGCGCTTCGCCAGCTCCACATCTTCCAGGATGTCCGTCGCGACGGCGGCGTGTCCGCCGACCGCGTCGTAAGCATCGCGCCGGATGAGCAGGTACTGCCCATTCGCCGCGGCCGCCGGCGATCCGGATCGCAGACATCCTTCGGCCGATAGGTCGTGGCCAGCTCGGCAAAGATCACCGGCATCAGCGCGCGTTCGGCAAAGCTGTGCACCTCCTGCTTCGGAGAATACGACAGCAGCGCCGGCGCCCGCATCCGATCGCCTCCCGCAAGCCGGTGGCGATCGAGTTCGGCGCGTGCTTCGTATCGGCGTCGGTGAACAGCAGCCACTTCCCTTTCGCGACTTTGCGCGCCGCTCCACGCGGCATTGCACTTGCCGCTCCAGCCGCGGGCAGCGGATCGGCCGCGATGATCACCCGCACCGGAAAACTCTCGGCGATCGCGCGCGTGCCATCGGTCGAGTGATCATCGACGACGATGATTTCGTAGCTCGCGCCCGGCTTGTCCGACCAGCGACCGCAGGCAGTCGGCCAGGCACGCCTCTTCATTGCGCGCGGGAACGATGACCGAAACTTCGGGATTAATCGCAGATGCATGCTTGCCCACTACGCAGTGCGGCTTTTCTTGTACCGCCGAGCTCACTCATCCGAAACCGCGGATGAGTCGGCACCCTTACATTATTATAAGAGGGTGAAGCGTTTCGCCTCGGTCGCGATACTCTGTTGTGCCTCTTGCTTCTCGCTGGCCTGCAACACCGGGTCGCATCCGCCGCGCATCGGCAGTGCCGCGCCCGATTTCACCATCACCGACTCGCAACAAACCGTCTCGCTGGAGCAGCTTCGCGGCAAGCCCGTGGTGCTGAACTTCTGGGCCACGTGGTGCCCGCCCTGCGTCGAGGAGATGCCGTCGCTGGTGCAGTTGCAGAAGGAGCTGGGCGACAAGGTGACCATCCTGGCGGTCAGCGAAGATGCGGATGACGCGGCTTACAAGCAATTCGTCCGCGATCACAATGTCGATCTGCTGACGTGCGCGACACGCAGCACAACAACGAGCTCTACGGCACCTTCAAGTTTCCCGAGACCTTCATCATCGACCGCAATGGCAAGATCGTGCGCAAGTTCATCGGCGCCACCGACTGGACCTCGCCCGATATCGTGGATTACCTGAAAAAACTGTGAGCGCCAGCGCTGCGGGCGTTTGGGGAATGCGGCTCCGGACGCAAAAAAGCCCGCCTCTCGCGAAGCGGGCCTTAAGACGATTCAAGTCCGGACTATTTCCCCGTCAACCCGTTGTCGACGCCTACTCCAGTGCAGAAATCCCAGCCCGTCGTTGCGCTGTGCGTGCCGCAACTGCCGGAGGTGATATCGGTGAAGTACTGGCTGAATCCCAGGTTGCTGTAGATGAGCGTGTTTTCGGCATTGCTGCTGGTTTTGAACTGCCCTGCGTTGTTGATGATCCCGGACAACGATGGCGAGGCCACGCTGGTCCCGTAAACTTCCAGCCAGCCGCCGTAGCAGTTCGAGTTGTAGACCGCCACGGGCGAGCCGCCGCTGGAGTCGAACGACAGGTCAGGCGTTCCGCGCTTGCTCCCCACAATGCTGGAAATAGCGTTCTGGTACGACGGACGCGCTTCATAGCGGCTGGCTCCGCCTCCGCCATCGCTCCACGCGGTCTGATTGGTGTACGCGCCGCTCGAGTTGCGGTTCACCTGCGTACCACCGGCCGAAACCACGTTCGGCGAGGAGCTGGGATAGATCACGCCCGGGGAATCGCCTGACGAGGCGAAATACACCACTCCCGACTGCGTGAAGTAGTGATCGGAACCGGTCTCGCTGGAGGTTTCGCTGCCCCCCCAGCTCATCGAGACTTCGCCCTTGCCACCGTGCGAGGCGATGTACGAGTTGGCCGCCGTTACCGCCTGGTAGAGTGCGTTGTTGCTGGCGGACGAAGCTTCCATCAGCACGATCTGCGCATTGGGCGCCATGGCGTGCGCCCACTCGATGTCCAGCGCTTCCTCGCCTTGCCATCCCGAGCTGCAGCCGTTCGACGGCTTTCTCCCGCTGGCATACTGCACGCTGAAGTTGGCCTGCGGCAGTCCGAAGGTAGTGGAGAAGGTGGAGAGATCGGTCGCCGCGGAGGGATAGTCATAGGCGTCCACGATCACAATCACGCCGCTGCCGCCCGTTGGTACGATGGTTGTGCCGTTGATGGGGCATCCCGATACCTGCTGCGAAACGATGTTGTAGACGCAGCCCAGAGAAGCCGGCGTCTCGCCCGCAGGCTGGGTAGCGGCACGGATCTCCCTGCCCGGTGCGTAAATGATGTAGTTGGTGTGCATGTTCACGCCGACATCCCAGGGATGTTCAATGCTCGAGGGAGGATAAATACCTACTCCGCTCTGTACCTGGGCGTTCAGTAACGCGCCGCATGCCAGCAGCGCCACTAAACCGCCGATGATGGTAAATGCTGCGTTCCGTGCTGATGAAATCCTCATCGCGATGCCTCCAAATTCTCCTATGTGACTACAGAGCGTTGCAATTACCGCATCGGCAGCAGATGACGCGACTACCGATTGCGGAGGTGCGCACTCCGAACCAGCGAGCACCGAGTGCGGCTCGGGATATCGAGTAGCACCTTCGAAAACCGAAGTGACGGGAGTATAGCCCATTTCCGGTAAACGACAATACGCACGAATGTGCCATGGGGACTTAGTTCTTGAATTGCAGCGACCGGTAACACAACCACTCCGAAGATGCGCCCGGAAGTGGACGCCGCTTCCCGGCGTCGGACAGATTTCGCGCAAGCACGCCGCGTAAGTTCCTCAACGGCAATCGTCAACTTGGCCCGGCAGTTGCCTCTTGGCATGGGGTAGTTACAGGGCTCATGAACGATCTTGCTTACGCCTTGCGTCAGCTCCGCCGTGCCCCGGCCTTCACGCTGGTGGCTATCACTGCGCTCGCGTTGGGAATTGGTGCCAACACAGCAATCTTTACCTTGCTCGATCAGGCATTGATTCGCTCGCTGCCGGTGAGTCATCCCGAGCAATTGGTGCGCCTCCGTTACACTGGCGAAAGCCCCGGCCACACCAACAACTATGGAGGCGACGACAAGGACTTCTTCTCCTATCCGATGTACCGCGACCTGCGGGACAAGAAGGTGTCTTCAGCGGACTGATCGCCAACGACGAGCAGACCGTCGGCATGCAGTGGAACAACCACTCCGAGCTGGCGCCCGCGGAACTGGTCTCAGGAAATTACTTCCCGGTGCTGGGGGTGCAACCCGCGATTGGCCGCTTGCTGGTGCCCGCCGACGACCAGCCCAACAGCAGCCGGTCGTCGCACTCAGTTTTAGCTATTGGAAAGCAAGCTGGGCGCCGATCCGCGCGTCGTCGGTCAGACGTTGCTGATCAATGCGCACCCTTCATCATTGTCGGCGTGTCCTCACCGCGGTTCCACAGCATCGTGGCCGGCGAAACACCCGCGCTGTTCGTTCCCATTCCGCCAAAAATGTCATCACGCCCCGCTGGCAGGATCTGGAGGACCGGGAGTCGCACTGGCTCACGATCGTCGGCCGACTGAAACCCGGCGAGAGCCGCCAACAGGCGCAGGCGGGGCTTGAACCGCTTTGGCACGCTCTGCGCCTGAGGAGCTGAAGCAGTTCGGCTATCACTCTCAGCGCACGCGCCACAAGTTCCTCGATGAATCACATATCCAGTTGCTGGATAGCGCCCGCGGCTTTTCGCCGCTGCGGGATCAGATCGGCACGCCGCTGATCATCCTGATGGGCATGGTTGGATTGTTGATATTGATGGCCTGCATCAATGTCTCGAGTCTGCTGCTGGTGCGTGCTGCCGGTCGCGTACGCGAGATGTCGGTGCGTTACGCGATGGGCGCCGGCCGTTGGCAGATCGTGCGCCAGTTGCTGATCGAGGGGCTGCACTGGGATTGCTCGGTGGTGCGCTAGGTTGCCCTCGCGCCCGCCATCGCGCGTTTTCTGGTGCGCATGGTCTTCACCGATCCCGGCCATGGAAATTCCGTTCTCCACCTCGCCCGACTTACGCGTGCTGGTCTTCAACTTTGTAGTGGCGGTTGCGGTCAGCATCCTGTTCAGCCTGGCTCCGGCGTTGCGCTTCTTGCGGCCAAATCTGGTGGATTCGCTCAAACAACAGACCGCAACGGCAGCCGGAGGCCCGTTGCGCTTTCCGGCGAATTTCCGTCGGAGCGCAGATCGGCGTGAGCCTGCTGCTGCTGATCGGCGCAGGACTGTTCGTGCGCACGCTGCACAATCTGCAGGCGGTCGATGTCGGCTTTGCGGCCGATCACCTTGTCCTTGGGCGTGAATCCCCGCCTTGCAGGCTATCAGGCCGATCAGCTTCAGCCGCTGAATCGCCGCATTCTCGGAACACTGGCCGCATTGCCGGGAGTGCGCAGCGTCGCCGCAACGGACGATCCCGATCTGGCTGGTGTCGATGAAAGGGGGCGACGTTGCGGTTTCCGGTTACAAAGAAGCCGAAGGCGAAGACATGGTAGTGGAAGCTGCCGTTGGTGACGCCGGCGTACTTTGCGACCATGCAGGTGCCGTTGCTCGCCGGACGAGTCTTTAGTGAACAGGACATCCTTGGCAAGCCAAATGTGGCCGTCGTCAACGCCGAGCTTTGCCAAACATTACTTCGGCAATCCGCAAAACGCCATCGGCCGAATGCTCGGTTCGGCGGGTGGCGCCGACAGCAAGTTCGACACCGAGATCATCGGCGTGGTCGGCGATACCAAGCACTCTGCGGTGCGGGATCAGATGCGCGCGGACCGACTACCGGGCAATGTTGCAGAGCCGCAACTGAACTACGTCACCTATTTGACCAGGACGTGGCAATCGCCGCGGACCGCCGAGGCAGGTATTCGGGCAGCAATGCAACAACTTGATCCCAAGCTGGCGCTGTCCGATCTGCAACCTATGGAGCAACAGGTCATTGACAGCTTGTCCGAATGAGCGACTGATCGCGTTGCTGTCGGTAAGTTTTGGGGTGCTGGCCGTGTTGCTGGCGGCGATCGGACTTTACGGCGTGCTCGCCTATTCCACCGCCCAGCGCACCTGAGAGATCGGCATCCGCATGGCGATGGGCGCCGAGCGACGCGCCGTGATGCGCTTGGTACTGGCCGATGTCTTCTGGCTGGCCGGGATCAGCGTCGCTATCACGCTGCCCGTTGCAACACTGGCGTCGCGGGCCGTGCGCAGCCAGTTATACAACGTCAGTCCCACCGACCCGCTGGTGCTGGCTGGCGGAGTGTTACTGGTTGCGCTCGTGGTGGCAGCCGCCGCCTGGCTTCCGGCATATCGCGCCGCTTCGGTTGAGCCGATGGAGGCCCTGCGCGCGGAATAGCGTGTTTGACCGTCGCCGGCGCTGATCTAACGTAGATCAATACCCCGTCCCCCTCGGGTCATGCGGGCGCGCACCTTTGCTATAATCACATTGCTGCTACGCGCGAGCGCCCTTAGCTCAGCTGGATAGAGCGTCTGGCTACGAACCAGAAGGTCGGGAGTTCGAATCTCTCAGGGCGCGCCATTTCCCCCTTCAAAAATAACCGTTTCAGCCTTAGGTCGTTAAATTGTCGTCGCGACCTTTCGCGGCTTGCTACCCCTTTGCTACCGGGGGCGGCGATTCGGGAGGTATTTGCGATTCCCCGGCTAGCCCGATTTGTCGAAGGAGGTACCTCTTTGTTTTTCTTCGCTTGCCTTGCCCAAGTGCTCTGCCATAGTCGGGGCGAAAGCGAGGCGAAAGGTGACGTACGAAGAGGAATTCAAGAAGCAGGCCGAGGAGCGGATAGCTGAGATCAAGGATGAGACAAAAGCTCTTTTTCGTAGCTGGTTTCTTAAGCAAGCGGTGCAGTCAGAACTTGCAGCCCAAATTCGAGAGGCGTTAATTCAGCAGCTCAGGGAGGCGGGCAACGAACTCATCACCGGCGGCGGTCAAGATCGTGACGAACTGATGCAGCGATTTGAAGAAGTCGGATTGAACCACCCGGTATGGGACTGCACCTTACTGGGCGTCCCCTCCTCGGATTGGATGCCCCAGCTACCGCAGATCGGCCCCCAACCCGGTGACCATCTGCTGACGCTGCCGCCGAAAGCGGCTTCTTGCTGGGACAGCGCCCTGGCGAAAACCACGGGAGAGAAAACAGCCGAAGATCGGCAAATCGAAATGGCCTTGAATACCGCAGGGCTTTTCCCGGTCTGGGACTGCGTTGACCTCACATGAGTTCCTCACCTAGGCGAAGGTGAACAGCTCCTGTGCGGCGCGGAGGGTCTACCGCGCTTTTTCCGCAGTTCACCTTTACCTCTGCTGTGCGGGAAGGGCCGGAGGTTTTGCGAAAACCTCTGGCCCGTCTGCTTCTTGTCGACTGATAGCTGAAACGACCGGCAGCCGTTTTGGGAAGGCGCCTTGAATGACGAAAAACCATACAGCCTTAGAAATGCTACGACAAAACAAGCCCATTGACTGGCTGCTCGGGACTGCCGTGAGGGCCATCGCGGCCAAAGGCGAAAGCCACTTCATCCTCGACGCTTTAGCAGGCAGGAATCCTTCTGCGGTCAGGGCATGGAACGCCTGGATTTCTGAGTTTCGAAGCGCCCTACGAAACCCCGAGGACGCTGTCCGCAAAGCTGATGTCGAACTAGGCACCAGTCCGGCCAGGCGCATTGATGATTTCATGGCTGAGGTCTTCGCCGTCTTGCGGCTCAGCAGGTCTGGCTATAAGGACCTTGAGCTTGTGCTCGCCGAGAGGGAGCCGACAGTAGATTACATCGCCCGTAACGCCGCCCGGCGGGTACGAATAGAAGTTAAGCGACTGCAAGAAGCCCAGGACATTATCCGGAACGTCGCATCTGCTCGATGGAACGAATGCCAGTCAAAAGACCCTAAGAGCTTCAATTTTCGAGCGGCCTTAAGTCACTCGTACCACGGACCGCTATCAGACGCGGCAATTAGCAAGCTACGAAACGTCATCGACCAGTTCCCAGACCGAGCGAGTGGTAAGTCCACAGTGACGTTGGATGGAAATATTCCGATAACTGTGAAGCGTATCAGCACGAGCAGAGCAAGATCAATGGACCACCGACGCGACGAGTTCCTGGAGGCAATTCTTCCGCCACAAAGAACCGGATTGGTTGTTACAAGCACTATTACTTGGTCATCTTGTCTTTCTTTGGGTGGGGTTACCCGGCAATTCGTTTCCGGGCCGCAGCAGACATGGCGCGTCGCTTAGGCGTAGCACCAGCTGCCGGCTTAATTGTTATTCCTGGAGGCCGTCCCCGGCGTTTCACACGAGAACCACCCGCGCTGACGCCTTCCAAGGCAGCATCAAGTTTGCTGCGTTCATCCCTGAGCTGTTGCACAATCTCATTGCCGTTCATGTCGCAATCGTAGCATTTGGATGCCGCGTCACTTCGATCATCATCCCACTATGAATCAGCGTACACTTAGGTACCTACGCCGACGTAACATCACGTTGAAACCATGGAAACCCGCGCCAAATTCCCCCTCTTGGCTGTGCTGCTGCTGTTAGCTTGGTGTTCGTTCGCATGGGCCCAGAGGATTTCTGACATTCGGCCGCAGGGCTACGTCACCGATCTTGCCAATGTCATTGACCCTGCGACCAGGGCGAGGCTAGAGACGCTATGCGCCGAGGTCGAGCAGAAAACGGGCGCCCAAGTTGCTGTCGTGACAGTGAATTCCTTCGACGGTCGCAGCAAGGAAGATTACGCCGCCGATCTCTATAAGCACCTCGGTGTGGGAGCGAAGAAGGATGACCGCGGTGTTCTGCTTTTACTCGCGCCAAAAGAGCGCCAGTACAAGATTGAGGTTGGCTATGGGTTAGAACCGGTCATCAACGACGCTCGCGCCGGAGACATTGGGCGGGAGATGGTGCCCGCTCTTAAAGCCGGAAACTACAGCGCTGCTGTGTTGCTCGCAACTACGCGACTGGCTCAGCTAATCGCCGCGGATAGAGGTGTGCAGTTGAACGGCGTGCCGGCCAACCAGCCACGCGCCGAAGCAACGAAGGCGCCGTGGTGGATCCCTGTCCTGGTAATTGTGATCATCTTCCTCGTGGTGCGTGCGCTTTCACGCGCGGCTCGAGGAAGCGGCCCCGGTCCACGATCCGGCGGCGGATCTGCTCTTCCCTGGCTTCTTGCGGGTAGCGCCATGGGAGGTCGTGGAGGAAGTTGGGGCGGCGGATTCGGAGGCAGTTCGGGAGGCTTCTCGGGTGGTGGCGGTGGAGGTTTCGGAGGCTTTGGCGGGTTTGGTGGTGGAATGAGCGGCGGCGGTGGCGCGGGAGGCAGTTGGTGAGCTTACCAGGCTGGAGTGACGGTCAATGAAGAAACCGGAAAGCAAGCTGCAGGAATTCGTTAGCCGCTTGCGGCAGGCATGCGGCGATAATCTCGTGTCCGTCGTGCTGTATGGTTCTGCGGCCCGCGAGGATTTCCATGAGCAGTTCTCCGACGTGAACGTCCTGGTGGTCACGCAGCAGTTGCCACCCGCTTCGTTCCCCGCGATCTCGGCGGCCCTGCATTGGTGGAGTTATGAGGAAAAGCTGCGACCGCCTATGATTATGACGCTGGAAGAGCTGCATGAGTCTGCTGATGTCTTCGCGATTGAGCTGCTCGACATTCAGCGCTCGCATAAGACGCTTTTCGGGCAGGATGTGGTGGCATCCGTTCACGTACCCATGAACCTGCACCGCGTCGAGGTGGAACACGAGTTGCGAACTACGCTCCTGCGGCTGCGGCATCACTTGCTGCTGGTTCCTGACAACGAAGAAGAGCTCCGAGCTGTTCTCGCCAAGTCAATCACCTCCGTCCTGACACTGTTCCGCCATGCATTGATCGTGGTCGGAGAAAAGCCGCCGGAGACGAAACCGGAGCTGCTGGAGAATGCCGGGAAGGTTTTTGGATTTGAAGCGCAACCACTGCGGTCAATTCTGGAATTGCGAAATGAAGTCTCGCCTTCGCAACCCGCGCGAGAGCTTTACCATGCGTACATGACAGCGATACAGCGGGTCGGTCACGAACTGGATGTACGGGTGCCCAAGCGTCAGTTACAGAAATTGTCCCAGGAGAAATAACCATCCATCGATCGAAGGTTAACGAGGAGAGATCGGCATGAAAGTCGCAATCATTGTGTCGGCGGTGATTATTTTAGTGGCGCTAATGTTCGGCAGCATGTTCATCAGCCATCGCAACGAAATGGTGCGCAAGCGCGAGACGGTGAATGCAGCCTGGTCGCAGGTGGATGTGGTTCTGCAGCGCCGCTCCGACCTCATCCCGAACCTGGTTGAGACGGTGAAAGGGTTCGCGGCACACGAGGAAAAGGTGTTCGGCGATATTGCTGCCGCGCGCGCCGCAATGATGGGTGCGAAGACGCCGCAGGAGAAGATCGCGGCCAATGGTCAGCTCGATTCAGCTCTCAGCCGCTTGTTGGTGGTCGTAGAAAACTACCCGCAACTCCGGTCCAATGAAAACTTTCTTCGATTGCAGGACGAGTTGGCAGGCACGGAAAACCGGATAGCCATCGAGCGCCGTCGTTACAATGAGGCTGTCCAGGACTACAACACATACATCAGCTTGTTCCCGAACAATATTGTCGCGAGTTTATCGGGCTTCACTCGCAATGATGCTTACTTCAAAACAGAAGAAGGAGCGCGACAGGCTCCAAAGGTGATTTTTGGCACGCCGTCGCAGCAGCCCGCTCCCGCGCCAACTCAATAAAACATGCCGGGCGCGGCAGAGGTTCAGTGGCTTAGCCCCTTCAATCCTCTATCATGAACTTCAATCGGGAAACTTTACCTGGTCGACGGCACCTACGAACTCTTTCGCCACTACTATGCGTTGCCCTCCGCGAAAGATGCGGATGGTAATGAAGTGGCGGCGGTGCGCGGTGTGCTCGCGTCGGTGTTGGGGATGATTCGCAACGGCGCGACACATGTTGCGGTCGCCACCGAATCACGTCATCGAATTTTTCCGCAATAAATTATGGCCGGGATACAAGACCAGCGCAGGCGTGCCGCCCGATCTGCTGGCGCAGTTTCACCTGCTTGAAGACGTTTTGTCCGCGGCGGGCATAGCCGTATGGCCGATGATCGAGTTTGAAGCTGACGACGCGCTGGCGGCCGGAGCTGCAGCCGCCGGCCGCGACAAGCGCGTGAAGCAGGTGATCGTCTGCACGCCGGACAAGGACCTGGCACAGTGTGTGAGTGGAAAGCGCATAGTGCAGTTGAGCCGGCGGACCAACGTGACGCTGGACGAGGCTGGTGTTGTGCAGAAGTTCGGAGTGACGCCGGAATCGATACCCGACTACCTCGCCCTGGTGGGCGATGCGGCGGACGGTTACCCAGGACTGCGGGGCCGGGGCGCTAAATTTTCTGCGGCAGTGCTGGCCAAGTTTTTGCATCCGGAGGTTATTCCTGTCGACTGTCGCGACTGGCGAGTGAACGTTACCAACTCGAGTGCGCTGGCAACTAAATTGTGCGAACAGCGCGAGCAAGCGCTCCTGTTTCGTACGCTGGCCACGCTGCGAACCGACATCAAATTGTTTGATGATGTGGAGCAGCTGCGCTGGAGTGGGCCGAGGCCGGAGTTCGACGCCCTCGCGGCTCGGCTCGATGCGGCGAAGGGTGAGAGCCGCGGCGGTGAAAATCGCAAATCAGCGCGAAGGCCGTGAACAGCCCGACTGCCTGATTGCCTGTGACTCCGCAGTAATCGGCAGTTAAGTGTCCCTCAATAATCGCCGCCGGCGCCTCCGCCTCCCGAAGCTCCTCCGCCGAAGCGAAAGTCCGGACTCTTTGTTTGCGCACTTGGCGTTATTGACTGAGGCGATACCAAACCCAATCCGGCGGAGCCGATGCTCATCCATCGTTTGTCCCTTCCCGATAGGCGCGCGGCGGTAAAGCCGTGGCGAATCCCCCCCGGGCCACGGGCAAGCCAGCGTCGCATGTACAAGGCAACACCGGTCAACAACATGCCCAGAAGGATCGGGTCCCAAGTATGCCGCTGCCAACCGAGATAGGGTTTGTTGCAAACGAAGGTCAGGATGGCGGCAATCGTGCCCACCGCGATGACGAAGCGGTCCTTCTGGCGAACGCCGCGTGCGAGGATGACGGGCGGCAGGCACCAGATCAGCACCCATGTGGTCCAGTAGAACGGCCTTGGGAATTCAGCGGCGGACTGAGTGCCGACCCACCACTGCGCGCGTACGTTCAACGACGAAAGCTGGAGGTTGATGGCCAGGTAGATGCCGAGCCAGAGGAATGCTTCAACAAACGAATAATCGTCATCGAGGTAATCGAAGCGGTGGCGGGGGCGCACCGCAGCTACACATATCAGTCCGGTCGCATAGAACGCGACGACGATCATATGCTGCGCCCAGTGAGATGAGGTCCAGTTGCCCGGGATAAAGACGGCGAAGATCATGGCGGCCAGAAATGCATACCAGAGCCCGAAGCGGCGCCAGATCCAGAGCGAAAGGAGCGCGCCAGCAGCGGGAACCAGGGATTGGGCTGCGTCCGGATTCGGCGAATAACGGCCACTGAAAAGAACGAGCTGCATTCCCACGCAGAGAAAGCCAACCGAGCAGACGGCGAGCGCTTCCTCGATCCCATAGCGATGCAGACGAGCTTGGGAAACGGCAACCTCGGCGGCCGCGTAGGACAAAGCAGCGAAGATCAATAGGAGAATGCCCGAAGTTTGCTCCGATGGCCGCGAAAGAAAACCTTCCAGGAATAGCGCGGCGGCGCCGGCAACGATGATCAAGGTGAACAGGAACAAGACCAGTCGTAAGAAAATGTTGGTCGTACGCAGCTCAGAGATTGTTTCTCGCTCCAGATGTTGGTACTGCTCCTTCGTGAGGTAGCCCTCACCGGCCCAATCCTTCAGCAGTTTGCGGGCACGCAGCGTTTCTTCGCTGGAGGCGGTGTAGAGTCTCATGCCGGCCTCCCGAAGCGGCGCGCGATCTGGACGAGCGCCACCAGCATTACACCCGCGGTAATGACGAAATAGGTCAGGATAGAGGTAAAGCCATTGATGCCGCGAATGAGCACCGAGCTGACACCGATGTAGCCGTAAACCGCGGCATAGGCAACGAAGGCAAACTGCCGGCTCTTCAGGCCCCAGGCGAGAGAGACACCACAGGCGACAAGCAGAGCGAGAAACCACAGGCCGTATCCTTCCTGCTCGAACACGCCGGAGAGCAAAGTCCAAAAGAGAACATTGGCCACGATGTTCAGATAAGTGCCGAAGAAATGCGGTTTCAGCCCGCGGCGCTGAAGAAGCACTCCGCCGACGCCGACCAGCAGGCAGTAGAGAAGAGCATATTGCCGATACGCCGCGTCCTGATGGGACGGCCAGTGCGAGATCTTGAGCCCGAGCCATCCGGCGAGTGAGGATAGAGCGAGCGACAGCACGAAGCGATTGTCGAAACGATAAGCGAGAAAGAAAAAGAGTACGGCGGTCACCAGGAGATAGAGATCCCATTGTCCGGAGAGCACGCCGAGGCGGTTCTCCAGGTAGGTAAGTTCCACGCACCAGACAAGGCAGCCAAGGTAAAGCACGTAGTCGAAGACCGGATTCCGTGCAGGCGTCTCGGCGGGAGACCAGGCGGACGCGCGAGAAAAGCAGTACCAAAAACAGGCGGCGAGGATGGCGGAGAGAATGGTCAGGAGGACGACATCACCGAGTTGCTGCGACCATGTGGCGACAGTCCAGCCAAGCCCCGCAACAAACGCCAGTACACCGGCATAGAGGAGAAGGTTCAGCTCAAGAAAAAGCGAGAAGGGTTCTCCACGAGAGAGGCTCGACAGGAGCGCGTGCTGCTCCTGCGATATCGCGCCTTGCTCCTTCCAGTTCTCTAAGCGGGCGAGGATGGTCATGAAGTCTTCATTCTCCGGACCTAGGACAGCGTGTCCGAGCCCAGCATTAGATCTTGGTACCACCCGTTCAGGCCATGAGTCTACTCCAATGGGCCCGCCGCGCCGAAAGACACACCAGTGGACGTGCCAAAATCGAGGCGGCCTACAAGTACGGTTTTCCATCTTGGCTAGCGACGCTATGCTCAGGATTGCAAAGTGGCGCGGAAGGACTGCATGGCCGTGGCTTCGTCAGGTTCGATTTGGAGCACCAGATGCAGCTTGGTGGTTTGCAGCAGGTCATGTACCCGCTTGCTGACCGCCACCAGCTTGAGCTGGCCGCCTTGATTGCGGACCGTAGTGTAGGCCTTCACCAACTCGCCGAGCCCGGAACTGTCGATGTATCCCACGTGGTGCAGGTTGAGCAGGATTTTGCGCTGGTTCTGGCTGCTGAGCTCGCGAACGCGCTCGCGCAGCATAGTGCTGCCTTCGCCTAATGCGATTCGCCCGCGGACGTCGATGACGCAAATATCTCCGACCTGACGCGTCGACATCTCCAGCTGCACTGGCGTGTGCTCCCGCAGGGCAATGCCCATGCGGTTGAGAATTTCATTGGCCTGGGCCGCGACCTCATCGGACTCGGTGCGAACCACGACCAGAGTGCGCCCCTCGGCAAGTACCTCGCGGAAGAATGCGATATCCTCCGGGGATTCGTGATCTGCGGTGGCCTGCACGTCGCTCTTGGCGGCCGCTGCTTTGCCCACTGCGGAGCCGGCACCTGCACCGGCAAGGCCCAACAACGTGGCCGCTCCAAATCCTAACGCGACGACCTGGCCGATGCCTGGCACAGCCAGCAAAAGCGCAGCGCCGACCCCGGCCGACATGCCGCCGGCGAAGCCCATGAATCCTCCGACGGTGGTTCCGAGCTCTTTGGCAACGGTGGCGCCCTCACCTTCCGAACGTGTCAGGAACACGATTTCTGCCGGCGGCACTTTGCTGTTGAGCAACTCTTTGTAGGCGGCTTCCGCCGCTTCACGGGTCGAAAAGACTCCAATGGCAGTGTGCAAAGGACACCTCCTCGAATTCGTTTACTGCGAGCAGTCGCTAGTTACCACATCTGTCGGCGAGCTTCTTCAATTTCGTGACGGTCAATTGCGGCGGTTGTTCCGAGAGAGCATCGTGGGGCGACGTCTCCGTCGCTGCCGGCGCCACCGTGCCAGTGGCCTCGACCATCTTGCCGTTGTACTGCTTGAACGTGGCCACGTCGCCCTCCAACCGGTACAGATCGTCACGCGCCGTGCCGATCGTGTACCGCCCCTCATAGCCGGTCATGCAGCCTTTGATAGTGACGGTTATGGGTTCTGCCGTCGCCGGCTTTTCCCGGGCGGCGGGGCCTGAACTTGCGCATGCACGATTAAGCTAAGACAGAACGCCAGCTGGGCAACTATGATCGAGCGTTTCATCGAACCTCGTAGCGTCACAGCATCTCCTCCGCTCAGCGCACTGCATCGCTCGTCATCAGAGCGAACAGCAGCGGCAAATACACGATCGAGCATTGAAACAGTTGCCGGGCCCGAACCCTGGAGCGCGCTTGAACAACCGCGAGCCCAGGCGTGATCATTCGGGCTGCGAAGAAGAGCAGCACGAATCCCAGCAGTGCTGCCCCGGCCAGGTAGAGTTTGCCCGTCATGCCCAGGAAGGCGGGAAGCAAGCTTACTGGAAGCAGCGCCACGCTGTAAGAAACAATCCGGAGAGCGGTGGATCGGCCGTCGGGCTCCACGACGGGAAGCATGCGGATCGCTCCGCGCGCATAATCCTCGCGGTACATCCACGCAATCGCAAAGAAGTGAGGAAACTGCCAGAAGAACAGAATCGCGAAGAGGACCAGAGTGCCCCAATCGACGCGGCCACACGCTGCCGTCCAACCCAGAACGCCCGGCATCGCCCCTGGAATCGCGCCGACGAAGGTGCAGATGGGAGACACTCCCTTCAGCGGCGTGTAGGCTGCGAGGTAGACGACCGAGGTAAGGAATGTCAGTACTCCGGTGAGCAAGTTCGTCGAGAAAACCAGATAAATGGAGCCGCCGATAGTGAGCAACGCTCCGACGGTTATTCCATGCCATACCGACATGCGGCCCGCCGGAATTGGCCGCATTGCTGTGCGCCGCATTTTGGCGTCGATCTTATGCTCCATCACTTCGTTGAGGGCGGCGGTTCCGCTGGACACCAACGCGATTCCCAGCAAGCCGTGGAGCAAGGCCGCGCTGATTGCCGGCGCACCCGCGCTCCGGGCCCCGAAATAAAAGCCACACCACGCTGTCAGAATGATCAGGGTGGTCACGCGGGCCTTGGTGAGTTGGGCGTAGTCGCTGAGGCGCCGCATCAGTTGCAATCTCCCCGGCCGCCGTCGGTCTCCGGTGATGTTCATGGAAAGTTGCTCCATCCCTTTCTGGTCGCAACTACCTCGTCTGAGCCTGAAAAGAGTCGGCGGGATCGCGCCAGCAGCGTTTCCAGAATGCCTCATCGGAGAGGTGTCCGGCGCGCCACTGCTGCAGGTTCGCCAAAGTAGTTGCCGCCATTCCGCCGTCTTCGGCATCGAAGATCACAACTACTCCGGCAATTTGTAGCGCATCGCTGGGTCCTCCCGCGTCAACGCTGCGGAAGACCGATTTGGCCGCACCCCATTTAGGTTCGGAACCGAACTGATTATTGTCGTGCGGCTGCACCCAGATAATCTTCACCTGCTTGCCGTCAAGGGCGTCCCATTTTCCGGGGAAGGTACCCACTTGCTGCTTCGTCTCGCGGACGGGCGAGGTCTCCTGCGCATCGGCCGCGAGAGTTGACACGCTGAGCGTCGCCGCGCCGGGCAGGTCCACATAGTCCCGCTTGATCCAGCCGCGCGAGAGGTCCGAAATCTTGATGTGCACCCAGTCTGCACTCGCGTCCAGCACCTCGAATTCATCTTCCGCATCCGCCTGGAAGAGTACCTCCGCCCTGTCTTGCGGTTCGGCCAGGACCGACGTGTTCGAGTGCTTCACCACCGCGAGGTTGTTCGGTCGAACTTGGCCGTGCACAATCTGCTCCAACGCCTGCTCTTGCTTCGTCAGGGCTGCGATTTTTTTCGCGGTCGCGGGGTCATAAACCTGCGGCGTAGTGTGTCTCGCGCTGGAAGGGGCGGTGGTCAGGCGAGGCGTCTCGAACACAGACCCTGAGGCGCCTACCGAGGGACTATCCGGGAGCTTGGGCGCGCTGGGTGCAGCGGCTAAAGGTTTGGTCTCTTTGTGAGGATTCAGTCGGTCATCGAGCGCATCGAGCAGGTCCGACTCCAGTCGTCCGCTGGATTTCAGCACCCGATAGCCCGCGCTGGCCGGCGAGGTTCCCGCGTACCAGGCGGTGATCTTCGCGGTCACGTGTACGGTTGTGTCCTCCGCGCCGTTCGCTTTCAGTTGCACCGCATACTCGTAGTACGCACGCTTGTAGCCGTCCAGAGCACGGCTGGATGGATCCGCAAAGCCCTCCAGCGCCGGAAGCTTGCCGCCGGGATAGGATTGAATCGCATGAAGTGCGGTTTGCACCGCAGCTTTGGAGACGTGAAACGTTCGCTCGGCAGGGGCGTCGGCCGCAATGCACAACATGGAAGAAATCAGGCACATTGCCAGCAACAGCGCGTTGCGGAAAGCACGAAATGCGGCGTGTGGCTTCACGGCAACGGCTCCAACTGACTGTGATGGATCCAGCCACGGTGGCCGTCTTCGGTTTGAACGCCGTACCAGTAAGGGCTCAACACGACGATCACGACTTCGGTTTCAGGAGACAGCGATTGCAGGGTCGCTGCGTTGTGGAAGGGCGCCGATTTCAGCTGCGCGCCCTGGTCTCGCACCCGTAGCTCCACTTGCCGGCGAAGCGATGCAATTTGCTTTTGCAACTCCGGTACGGTGGCAGGCGGTGCGGGGGCTTCTTCGGCCCGGCTGCGGCGGACATTGTCGCGGATTGCGCCGCCGGCAGTTGCGTTCGATCGGCGTTCTCGGCGGTCATCTGCGCGTCGCGACGCGAGGCATCGATGTTCTTCACTCGTTCCTGAATAGCTGCGAATTCGCTCGACTCCACCGTGCGCGTCGATGCGTGGTGTACGTTGCGGGCGTCCACGAAGACGGCATCGATTTGAATCGTCATCGTGGTGGGAGCGATTTGCTGCACGACATAACGGACGCTGATGGTGCCAATGTCGCCGGTGTCCTTGAAGTTGCGCGGCGCCAGGACGTTCTCCGCAACCTTGTAGAAAACCTTCCCCTCTCCATGCCAGGCGCCGAATACCCGTGCCGAACCCGCGCTGTGAGCGCCGTACAGAATCCTCTCTTTCTCGTAGGAGTACGTGCCGTGGATGATCTGGTCCTGTGTGACCTGTTCAACGGCTTGCAGAACGTCGGCCGGGGGCGCCTCCATTTGCATGACGAACGCCGCCTCGTCCTTGGAGGACTTGGCCTGAGACAGCAGCGCACACACGGTTACAACGAGAATGCAGCAGGCTGCGGAAGCGGTCTGGCGATTTCGCCTGGAGATTACAGGCAACATGCTGTTCGGCCTATTGGAGCGAGGGCAAGGCGTGGAGAGCATTGAATCGAAGCGGACCGGCGTTGTCAAGGAAATACGGTGAGGGGGGCGGTTAGCATACGCCATTTCACGATTTGTCACGAAACTGTGTCCAGAAAGTGAATATTTCAAAAATGTTGTTGCAATGACATCGCAACAGGCGTAGCATCGCGCCCCGTTAGCGTTCCCGATTCGGGACAAATGTTGCGGCGGCGAAGTCGGTACCAGTAAGCCATTTACTTCCAGCGAGGCCATTCGCCATGAAGACTGGGGTTACGACGATTGTCACGCGCAAGAGACAATTTCTGCAGTCTCTTGTACCAGGAATAGCGAGCGCTTTGGCGCTGCTGGTTTTTCCACTGGTTTTCTTCTTCAGCCCCACGCCCGGCCGGGCGATACCAGCCTTCGCACGCAAGTACGGACTGCCCTGCTCGGCCTGCCACGAAGCGTGGCCGATGCTGAACGCCTTTGGGCAGACGTTCAAGGACAACGGCTATCAGTTAATGAACGACCGGGATTCGCCGATTTGGCAGAACCCGGCGTACTGGCCGGTGACCTTCCGCATTACGCCCAACTGGCACCTGGACAACACCAACAAAGTTGCGGTCGATCAGCCTGATGGCACCCAGCTCGAACGGGCCGTGACCGCGAACGGCTTCGATCTCAGCGGCCTCGACATACTCACGGGCGGCACGCTGTACAACAACATCTCGTTCTTCCTGACTCCATCCTCCGACAACACCGGCGCATTTCACTTCGAGACGGCCTACGTCCGGTTCGACAACATCGGCAAGAGCCCATGGTTCAACGTGAAAATGGGCAAGTTCGAGTTGGACAACATCATCTCCGAAAAGCGAATCCTGAGCTTGTCCAACAATGGCGGTTTTTATGTGCTCTATCACTTCGTGCCATTGGGCGATACCAATGCTTGGGGCCAGATCGGAGATAACCAACTGGGCGTGGAGTTGATGGGCCATTCGCTGAATGACCGTACCCGCTATTCCGTCGCCCTGGTCAGCGCCAATGACGGCAATGTCAATCTGTCTTCGCAGAATGCTTACGCGACCTACATCACAGCCAGCCAGGCATTCAATTCCGGTTACCAAGGCGGAGTGAACCGCGTGGGCGCGTATGCCTTCATCGGCAACGGCCCTACCTACAACCTGACGTCCTTCGGGTCGCCGATTACCGGTGTGGGTAATAAGCCGTGGAACCGTGAAGGTGTCTTCGGACTGCTATACGTCAAGAAGTTGGACTTCCAGCTTTACTTCCAGCACGGTTGGGACAGCGCCTACTTCGGCACCGGCACGCCGGCCAATGCGGCGCTGCCACCAGGCGCGCAGGCCCCGTCATGGAATGGCGGGTTCGTCGAAACCCATTACGTGTTCAATCCCCAGTTGATCCTGATTCAGCGCGATGAGTTCGTGCGCATGTCACAACAGGCGCTGCTCACCACCCCCGGCAACTCCGCGAACACTAACGCTTACACCTTTGCTGTCCGCTACTATCCGTTCATGTTCAGTCGTGCCGGACTTGCCTATCACGGGGAGTATTCGATAATTCAGCAAAAGGGGGCCGCCCCCATCAGCTTCACGCAGCTCAACACCTACAGTGCCTTCCTGGGCCTGGACTTTGATTTCTGAGGAATGATCCAATGCGAGCGCAAAACCTGAAATCTCGATTGTTGTTAAGCGCTGTGGCGGTTCTGCTCCTTGGAGTCGCCGCCTGGGCGCAGCAGACGGAGTACAGCGAAAACCAGCGAATGAATATGGAGAGCCACGTCGGCAGCAGGACGGGGCTCGCTACTACCGGCCAAAACATTTACAAGCGCTTCTGCATAGGTTGCCATGGAGAGCTGGGAGATGGCCTGGGCGAGAACGCCATGTGGATCGATCCCAAGCCGCGCAATTTCACCATCGCGATCTTTCGCTGCCGTTCCACGCCGACGGGAACTCTGCCTCTCGATAGCGATCTCTATGACACCATCGGTCGCGGCATGCTCGATTCCAATATGCCGCACTGGCTGCCGCTCATAGACCAGGACCGGGTTGACCTTGTCGCTTACGTGAAGCACTTCTCGCCGCGCTGGGTGACGGAAAAACCCGGCACGCCCATCGTCATACCGCCGGAACCGCCGGTCAGCGCCGACAGGATCAAACAAGGCAGAGTGCTCTACCAGAAACTGGAGTGCTGGAAGTGTCACGGCGTGACCGGTCGTGCCAACGGACCTTCGGCCGATACTCTGACCGATGACGAAAACCGCCCGATTAAGGCGTTCAATTTTCATGATTCGCAGCGCTTCAAGTGCGGCTCGACCGATCGGGACATGTACAAGGACTTCATGACCGGGCTGGACGGCTCGCCCATGCCTTCGTTCGCCGATAACGTCACTCCCGACCAGGCATGGGACTTGGTCCAGTATCTTCGCACGCTACAGCCGGAAGAAACCCCGGAGAAGCAGATTGCCCGGCAACTGGGCTTGACGCCAATCGATCCGCGGCAGCCGCTGCCCAGCGATTCCGATACCGCCCCGGTGCAATCGCCGCCCACAAATCCGAATTCGCAGCCTGCACCGCAGCCGCCTGCGAATCCTCCATCTCCGCCGCAAACATCGTCTAATCCGCGTTCTGCATGGCCGCATTCTGGTTCGCCGCAGTCCAACAATTCTGGTCAATGATGAGGGATCCCAAAGGAGATCACTGGATGAAAGCTCAGTTGAAAGTCACGGTCTTCGTGGCCGTGTTGTTGCTCATTGCAACCGCAGCTCTGACGCATAGTCCGCGGGTAAGCGCAGCGGCAACAGGCAAGATTAGCGGGACAGTAAAGCTCGACGGTACTGCGCCGCACATGAAGGGTATCGATATGTCGAAAGATCCTTACTGTGCGAAGTATCACGCCAACGATCCCGCGCACCTCGAACTGGTGGTGGTTGGCAAGGACGGTGGACTGCAGAATGTAGTGCTCTACCTCTCCCAGGGTCTCCCGCCCGAGGCGGCCAATCAGAAGTCTTCCGCGGTGCCCGTGTTCGATCAGAAGGGATGCGAGTACACCCCTCACGTTATCGCCATGAACCCCGGCGAGGAGTATAAGGTCACGACTAGCGACCAGACCGCGCACAACATTCATCCTGAGCCGGATCCGATGACCGGCAACATCCCGTGGAATCGCTCGCAGCCGCCGGGCGCACCGCCCATCGTGCAGAGCTGGAAGGCCGAAGAAGTTGCCATTCCGGTGAAGTGCAATATTCATCCCTGGATGCATGGTTACCACGTTGTGGTCAAGGGACCCTTCGCGATCACTGACGGCAATGGTTCGTATACCATCCAGAACGTTCCGCCCGGCTCTTACACCGTGACGGCGTGGCAGGAAACCTACGGAATGCAGAACCAGAAGGTGACAGTCGCCGGCGGCCAGTCCGCAACGGCGAACTTTGCGTTCAAAGCCAAGTAGTACGGCGTGTGGGCTGACGCGCATGGCCCACATTGTCTGACAACCAGAAGCTACGCTGGTCAACGAGGCGCCCATGGCGAAGTTGCTTGCCGTAACGATCATAGTGATTGCAATCGCTTCGGCGATTCCCATCGTGCTGCACATCTGGGAGCCGCCGGTCGACATTTCTACCCACGGCCACATGATCGACGAGCAGATGTCGGAGACGATGATCGAAGCCGGCATCTGCTTCCTGGCCTCGCAACTCATCCTGGGCTTTTTCATCTGGCGGTACTCGAACCGGCCTAAGGGCGAAAAGATACGGAGCTTCCCGGGTGGTGCGCGAGGATTGGTAGCGGCCGCGGTAATTGTGGTCGGCCTGGAGATCATGGCCTTGGGGGCCTTCGGCACGCGAGCATGGGCGGCCGTCTACTTCACACCGCCGTCTCCAAACGCAATGCCCGTGCAGGTGCAGGCCGGGCAGTTTGCTTTCTATTTCCGTTATCCCGGACCGGACGGTACCTTCGGTCCTCTCCACCCGGAGAAGATTAACGAGGCAACCGAGAACTTCTTCGGTCTCGACCAGGACCATGATGCGGATTCTAAAGACGATATTGTGACGGCCGAGATGGCCATCCCGGTGAACCGCGAGATCCAACTGCTGATGCACTCCAAAGATGTGGGCCATTCGTTCTTCGTGCGCGAGCTGCGCATTCAGCAGGACTTCGTGCCCGGCCTCGATCTCGCGCTGCACTTCACGGCCACGAAGATCGGCAGATACGAGATCGTCTGCACCCAGCTCTGCGGCCTGGGTCACTACAACATGAAGGCGTATTTGAACGTGAAGTCGCAGGAAGACTTCGACCAGTGGCTGAAGCAGCAAGCCGCTTTGCAGTAGCCGACTAAAACGCTCGGCTTGGTTCGAGCGTGAGGGCTCATACCATGGACTCTACCTCCGCCCAAGTACACCACCATGCTCCGCCGACGAGTTTCCTGCGGAAGTATATCTTCAGCCTCGACCACAAGGTCATCGGCGAGCAGTACTACCTGCTGGCGCTGGTGGCCGTGTACATCGGCCTGGTGTTGTCGTGGATCATGAGGATCCACCTGGCTTGGCCGGCATTCCACATTCCGGGAGTCGAGTTCCTTTCGAAGACGGGCGCGCCCGGCGGCGTACTCACGCCGGAGTACTACCTGCAACTGATGACCATGCACGGCACCATCATGGTCTTCTTCGTGCTCACTACCGCGCCGTTCGCGGGATTCGGAAACTATTTCCTGCCGATTCAGGTGGGCGCCGAAGACATGCCCTTCCCGCACATCAACATGATGTCGTTCTGGGTGACCTTCGTCGCGTTCTGCTTTTCGATTGCCGCTTTCTTCGTACCGCAAGGCCCGCCGCTGTCGGGCTGGACGGCATACGCTCCGCTCAGTGCGCTGGGTTCGGTTGCCGGGCCGGGACAAGGTACAGGCCAAGTCTTCTGGGCTATTTCCATCGGCATCTTCTGCATCGGGCAGTTGCTGGGCTCGCTGAACTTCATCACCACTACGCTGGACATGCGCTGCCGGGGCATGAGCCTGATGCGCCTGCCGCTCAGCGTGTGGGCATGGTTCATTACGTCGTGCATCGGACTGACCGCATTTGCCGTGCTGATGCCCGCCTGCATTCTGCTGATACTCGATCACGTCGCCGGTACCAGCTTCTTCATTCCCTCGGGCCTGGTGGTGAACGATCAACTACAGCCGCACGCCGGTGGATCGACGCTGTTGTGGCAGCATCTGTTCTGGTTTTTCGGCCATCCCGAGGTCTACATCGCGATCGTGCCGGCCATGGGCGTCGTCTCGCACGTGCTGATCACCAACATGCGCCGGCCGCTGCTGAGCCATCGCGTCATCATCTATGCCATGGTGGCCATCGCCTTCCTCAGCTACATGGTTTACGGACATCACATGTTCGTGAGCGGGATGAATCCGTTTTCGTCGATCGTGTTTTCCTTCCCGACGCTGGCGATTACGATCCCAGCGACCATCATCGTGCTGATTTGGATTGGTAGCCTCTACGGCTCAAAGCTGCGTATCAACACGGCTTCTTTGTTTGCGCTGGGATTTATCTCCATGTTCGTCAGCGGGGGGATCAGCGGATTCTTCCTGGCGCAGCCGTCGATCGACATCATGCTGCACGGGACCTATTTCGTCGTGGGGCACTTCCATTTGGTCATGGCAGTCGCCGCGCTGTTCGGAATCTTTGCCGGCACCTATTTCTGGTTCTCAAAGGTGACGGGCAGGATGATGAATGAGACGCTGGGCAAAATTCATTTCTGGTTCACCTTCGTCGGCGCGTACTGCATCTTCATGCCGTTCCACTATCTCGGGATGGCGGGGAACATTCGGCGCTATCAGGCGTTTGTCGATGATTTCATGGCGCCGCTGATGCCGATTCACAAATTCATTACGATTGCCGCCCTCATCACGGGAGCAGCGCAGTTGGTATTCCTCTACAACCTGATTCACAGCCGCTTCTGGGGCAAGCCGGCGCCACAGAATCCTTGGGAGGGGACGTCGCTGGAGTGGTCGATACCCTCGCCGCCTCCCTTCGACAACTTCGGCGGCAAGCTGCCGGTCGTTTATCACGATCCCTATCAGTACGGAATCGAAGGTGAGACCGGCGACTACGTGATGCAGGATTCACCCGAGCAGATCAATGTAGTACGGGATGAGAGATAAGAAAGCATTGGAGAAGCGCGGCCGAAGCTTCGCATTCTAAGTTTCGAAGTAGCAGGGGTGCAGTAAACACATGGCAACGACAGTACACGAACCACCACGGATCGAATCTCCCCAAAGGGCGGAGCGCCCGTCATCCGGCAACGGCGGACGGCGGGCGCGTCCGCCTGTCGCGGGAGGGCTACGCTCAGTCGAGGACAGCTCACCAGCGTCGCGCACCGGCGTATGGGTGGGGCTCGCTTCCATCACCATGACGTTCGCTGCCTTCACCAGCGCGATGATCGTGCGCCAGGGCAGCTCAAACGACTGGCAACACTTCACGCTGCCTGCCATGCTGTATGTGAGCACGGCAGTCCTGCTGGTCAGCAGCGCCGCCCTGGAGGTCGCGCGCAAACGGGTCGCGGCATTCGTAAAGGCCGGCCAGATTTCGCACGCAAATGCGTCGTCGTGGCTGTGGCTGACCATGGGACTGGGATGGCTTTTCGTAGCTTGCCAATATCTCGCGTGGTTGCGTCTGCGGGCCGAGGGCATGTACCTGGCTACGAATCCCAGCAGCTCCTTTTTTTATCTGTTCACCGGATTGCATGCAGTGCATGTGATCGGGGGGCTCGCCGGCTTGGCACTCGTGATCTGGCGCTTCCGAAAGCCGCTCTCGAGTTTGCGCATCAGTACTCTGAGTACGGTTTCTTATTACTGGCACTTCATGGCCGTACTGTGGATCTACCTTTTGCTGCTGCTATGGATGCGGGTGTAGTGCCGCTCCAGGAGGAACGACGTTGAGCCACGCGGACCTGACGATGAATGACCATGCGATTGGGCATCCGAGATCGTCGCCCTTCGCCGTCCCAACGAAAAAGCTGGCGATGTGGTTGTTCATCATCGCGGATGCGGCCACCTTCGCGGCGTGCCTGCTGGCCTATGGCTTCCTGCGCAACGGCTCGCTGAACTGGCCCACCCCGTTCAAGTTCTTCCCCACGATCGTCAATGCCATGGTGATGACGTTCATCCTCATCACCAGCAGCCTGACGATGTTCCTTGGCGTTCGCGCCGCCAAGCTGGGCAACCGTGACGCAGCGTTTCGCTGGACGGTTATCACGGCAGTGGGAGGCGTTATCTTCGCGCTTCTGCACCTACGTGAGTGGATGGGCCTCATCCACGAAGGCGTCGGCATGTTCCATAACCCGTGGGGCAACGATCTGTTTGGCGCGTCGTTCTTCACCATCACCGGTTTGCATCTTACCCACGTCACGATAGGCGTCATCGTGCTATTGGTGGTGGGCATGCGCTACAAGAGCGGGCGCTTCCAAGCCGACGACCTGGAGATTACCGGCCTCTACTGGCACTTTGTCGATCTGGTGTGGATGTTTGTTGTGCCGCTCATTTACCTGCTGAACGTCTCGAAGTAAGTGAGCGGTGGAGGACGTATGGAAGATCTAACCAAACAGCAACCGGGCGGAGCGGCATCGTACGCAGATAATCTGACCAAGTATCTGGTTGTCTATGTTTGCATCTTAGCGCTGGCCGGACTTCAGTTCGTCATCGCCTATCAGCACGCCGGTGTCGCCAGCATGATCTTCCGCATGTTCGCCATCGCCTTTCTTGAGGCTGGGCTGGCGGTTATCTTCTTCATGCACCTGGGCTCGGAGAACCGCACGTTTGTCACCTGGGTCGCCCTTATCACACTATTTGTTTTTGCGGCATTGCAGTATAGCTGGACCGACAGCTACCGCATGGAACGAAACTCACCACAAAGCTACAAGGCTGGTCCACCGTCATGAAATTTCCAGGCAAATCCTCGCACGTCGTAGCGCGAGCGGGTGTGCTTCTCAGCCTGCTGGCGTTTTTTACTCCGCTCGCGGCTTGGGGCGCGAATTGCCCGTTCTGCTACTCCAAAGCGATGTCTTCCTCAGCTGGGATGCTGCAAGCGTTTCGCAGCGGAATCCTCATCCTGATGGTCCCTCCCTTTTTCATGTCGGCCGCGTTCACAATTGTGGCCTATAAGCGGCGCAATCGCTTCCATCAGCCTGCAGGACAAGATCCTGACCTCGAGAGGCGATAATTTCATTCCGCAAGACAACATCTGCCTCGCCCGGTCCGACCATTGCCTGCTTCAAACTGAGTCACCTACCGCCTGTTTCGGCTTTTTGAGCAACTGGAATGCAGATTGCACGACTTGGCCCGCTAGTTGGCGTAACTTCGCCATAGCGCAAGCTGCCCTGTCAGACTGCACCCGGCACGGTGCGGCGCTGATGGCTTTTACCCCATCGGCGCAACTTTTGGCCCTGATGGCAGCCTCTATGCTGTGACCCAGATCGGCGGGATTTTCAGGGCTGGCCGTTGCTCCTTCGGATGCGGGACGGTCTTTAAACTCACACCGAACTCAGATGGCAGTTGGACGAAGACTACGCTGTACGCGTTTCGCGGTGGCCCCAGCGACGGAGCATGCCCCGTTGAGCGTCTGGTGTTTGATGGAACCGGAGACATCTATAGCACGACCTCCGGCGGCGTTTCCCGTCCAACTACTACGAACCAGAAGGTCGGGAGTTCGAATCTCTCAGGGCGCGCCATTGCCCGAAAAGCTACCGGGCCGCGCTTGGTTTTTCGATGCTTCCCCTGCAAACTATCAAGAAAGACGGTTGTTCAGTGAGGATTTGAACCTACCCGCCTCTCGCCTGGGTCGAGTCGGAGATATGGCGAGCCGGGCGGCTACGGCGGCATCATTCACCGCCGGCGTGCGAAACGCCTGCGATGTTTGCCAGGGCATTCACATAGCCGTTGATGGTCGGCCGGATGTCATCCACGTCCCTGCACATATCAACATAGCGATCCCACCTTTGCTCGTGTCCGATAATCGGAATCTCGGGCTGGCGGTGGCCCTCGTATTCCTGCAATGGCTCGTTCCATTTGAGAAGAAACGGCGCAAGGACCTCGGTTAGAAATCGAATGGCAAGTGGCCCGAACGAATTCTCGGTGCGGGCAACGTCCGGCCCTGCTTCCCTCAAAATGCTTCGGGTAAGTGCGAATACCGAGTAAAGCGACTCCAGGACCGCACGGAGGGAGCCGGTTGCAGGGTTGAACGGTTGCGACCCAACGCGAGTCGCCAACTCCACATAGAGCTTCCATGCTGCCTGGCGCTCTACATCATTGGGTTCCAGCTTTACGCTGAGCCATCCGGGAATGCTAAAAGTAACTTCCGTGGTTTTCGGCATCGCGCTGTACGCGAAAAATATTCTACGCGCTCAGACCTCGGTCCCGCTTTTCTTGACTCGGACGGACAAGCGTCCCAAAATCTCGCTTTGGAGCTGACGATCTGTCCATCTCAGATTTCCGCGCTTATTCTGGCGACCTTTGCTCAAAAACGGGCTTCTAAACGATTGCGCGGACCCAACTCCGCATGGCCCAAAATCTTTACGTTGCAGTGCAGGAGAGAACGAATGAGCAAGCGCTTCAGAATTCTGTTGTTGGCGATCGGGATCGCCGTAGCTCCCCTTTATCTTTCCCAGGTGGCTGTGGCAGCCCCGCAGAATGAAATGCAGCGGGCGCACGATACCGGATATCAGAACGGCGTGAATGCCGCGCGGCAGAACAAGCCCATGAACCTCAATACCGGCGATTGGCATGGCGACCGCCTGACCGCCTATCAGCAGGGCTATCAAGAGGGCTACCGGAGCGTGAGGGGAGGCGGCGAGGAATGGGGCGCCTACCATGACACCGAAATGCAGAAGGCGTACCAAGCCGGCTTCCGTAACGGGGTCCGTGCCCGGGAGGAGAACCACCCTATGAACCTGAACACCGGCGACTGGCACGGTGACAGATTAGACGCGTACCACAAGGGCTACGAGCAGGGCTATCGCGGCGAGCGCGAGCACGAGTTCGAACACCACTAGACGGAGGACTGTAGCAGCCGGTGGTCACAGAACAAAGAGCGCAGCCGGGTCGGCTGCGCTCTTTCGTTCATGGATTGGAAAGATCGCTAGCGCCGTCCGCGCCCGCGATCTCCGCCGCGTCCGCCGCGATCTCCTCCACGCCCGCCGCGCCCCCCGGGACGACCCGCGCCTCCCCCCGGCCGTGAGCCGGCGTGCTCCCGCCGTCCGCCGTCGTCGGGGCGGTTGAAGTTATGCTCGGGCTCGTCGGCGCGCTCGTGGCCGCCTTCGAAGGTGACCGCCGCGCTTGATGGTGCGCCTTCGGGAGCGGCTTCTCCGCCGCCCATTTTCGCGCGCTGCTCCTTCAGGATCGCCTTGCGCGACAGCTTGATGCGATTGCCCTCGACCGCGAGCACTTTCACCAGCACCTGGTCGCCTTCTTTCAGCTCGTCGCGAACATCGTTGATGCGGTGCTCGGCAACTTCGCTGATGTGCAGCAGGCCGTCGGTGCCGGGAATGATTTCGACAAAGGCGCCGAAGTCGGCCAGACGCGTGACTTTGCCCAGGTAGGTCTTCCCTACTTCGGCGGTCGCGGTGATGTCGCCGATCATTTGCAGCGCCCTGGCGGCGGCCGCCTGGTCCGACGACGACACATTGACCTTGCCGCTGTCTTCGACGTCGATCTTCACGCCCGTGGCTTCAACGATGCCGCGAATGACCTTGCCACCCGGCCCGATCAGGTCGCGAATCTTGTCGGTCGGAATCGTCAGCGTATAGAAGCGCGGCGCGAACTCGCTGATCTTGGTGCGGGGCTCGGCGATGACCTCGTTCATCTTGTCGAGGATGAACAGCCGACCGGCGCGCGCCTGGTTGCAGCGCCTCGCGCATGATCTGCGGGGTGATGCCCATCACCTTAATATCCATCTGGAGAGCGGTGATGCCGTCGCGCGTGCCGGCGACTTTGAAATCCATGTCGCCGTAGTGGTCTTCCGCGCCCGCGATGTCGGTGAGGACGGCATAGTCGTCGCCTTCCTTCACCAGGCCCATGGCGACGCCTGCGACCGATGCCTTCAGCGGGACGCCGGCATCCATCATGCTGAGCGACGCGCCGCAGACCGTTGCCATTGACGATGAGCCGTTCGATTCGAGAATGTCGGAGACCACGCGCATGGCGTACGGCCAATCGGTGTCGCTGGGCAGCACTGCGAAGAGCGCGCGCTCGGCAAGTGCGCCGTGGCCAATCTCGCGACGGCCTGCGCCGCGCAGAAAGGCAACCTCTCCAACCGAAAACGGCGGAAAGTTATAGTGAAGCATGAAGCGCTTCTTGGCTTCGCCCTCGAACGCCTCGAGCCGCTGCATATCCTCGGCGGTGCCCAGCGTGGTGGTGACCAGCGCCTGGGTTTCGCCGCGAGTGAAGATCGCCGACCCGTGAGTGCGCGGCAGCGTGCCGACCTCGATCCAGATGTCGCGGATCTGGTCGAACTTGCGGCCATCGGGACGGCGACGCTCCTTGATCACTTGCTCGCGGAAGATCTGCTCGCGCAGCAGGTCGAAGTACGTGGTCGCCTTCTTGCGGCCAAACTCGTCCTCGTCGTCGATGGTAGCCTTCAGCTCGTCCTTGAGCTGCTTGATGAGCGAGTAGCTCTCGTTCTTGGGATGCTTCTCGGTGTTCGCGGCGTCCATCAGGCGGTCGCCCATCTTGGTGCGCAGGTCGTCGAGGTAGTCCTGGTCGAGCACCGGCGGCTCGACTTTGCGCTTGGGCTTGCCCGCGGCTTTCGCCAGTTGGTCGATGGCCGCGCAAATCTTCTTGACCTGCTCGTGGCCGAACTCGATGGCCTGGACGACGACCTCTTCTTCCACCTCGCGTGCGCCGGACTCGATCATGACGATGCCTTCGGAGGTGCCAACCACCATCAGGTTCAGGTCGCCCGAGCGCTGCTCGTCATAAGTCGGGTTGATGACGAACTCGCCGTTCACACGCCCGACGCGCACCGCGCCGATAGGGCCATGGAACGGAATGTCCGAGACGCTGAGCGCGACCGAGGCGCCGTTGATGCCGGAGACGTCGGGATCGTTCTCGGTATCAGCCGAGAGCACCATGGCGATGACCTGGGTCTCGCAACGGAAGCCTTCGGGAAACAGCGGCCGGATGGGCCGGTCGATCTGGCGGCTGGTTAGGATTTCGCGCTCGCTGGGCCGCCCTTCGCGCTTAATGAACCCGCCGGGTATGCGTCCCGCGGCGTAGGTGTACTCGCGGTAGTCGACCGTGAGCGGGAAGAAGTCGATGCCCTCGCGGGGCTCGGCGTTGGCGCAGGCGGTGGCCAGCACAACATTGTCGCCGATGCGCACGATGCATGAGCCGTGGGCCTGCTTGGCCAGTTTTCCGGTTTCAAAGCGAATGGTTTTGCCGCCGGGCAAGTCCACGCTGATTTCATGTTTGTTGACGCCGTGTAGTTCGGCCGTCATTTGTTCGTTCATTTCGTAGTTTCCTTCTGTCTGAGCACAAACCGATGTCATGGGTAGAGCAAACCTTCGGGTTCGCGTCAGCCCAGCGTTCTTTCTCTTTGTCATCCCGACCGGGGGCTTCAGCCCGAGCGGAGGGACCTGCTGTTCGACCGCGGCGCAAGCCGCGCATCGCCAGCCCTTTCACGATAAGGGAGGTGGAGTGAAATACAAGTCAGCCGAGAGAAGCTGAGGTCAATGGGCGCACGCTGCGCCCGTGTACGCCGATGTCCGCATCCGGCCGCGCCGGATGCCGCGCAAATACGCCCGAACTTCAGCCGGCAACCGCTACTTGCGGATGCCCAGTTTCTGAATGACGGCTTTGTAGCGTTCGGTATCGGACTTTCTGAGGTAGTCGAGCAGGCTGCGACGCTTGCTCACCATCATGAGAAGGCCGCGCCGGGAGGCATGGTCCTTCTTGTGGGTCTTGAAATGCTCCGTCAGTTCGCCAATCCGGGTGCTCAGGATGGCAATCTGAACCTCCGGTGAACCGGTGTCGTTATCGTCTCGCCGGTTATCGGCAATCAGGGCGGCTTTTTTCTCTCGGGCTAACACTGAATCGGCTGCGCTCCTACTCTTTTATCGTATGTTGTTACGGGTCAAGGATAACATGCAGCGGCGGGAACGGCAAAAGCGATGGGCCTATAACGCTTGATTCGGCAGGTCTCGGGGAGCTTTGCTTTTCTAGGTTCGCTTATGACTCTGCTTCATCGTACGCTGAGCACACTGTGCTTGGTGTCCACACTTTCGCACTACGCTTCGGCACAACAGTCTCCTTCTCCGGCATCTCCTCCACCATCTCAACAGACCGTCGAGAGCCTGCTTGCGAGCGGTGACCCGCGACTCGTCGCCTGGGGAGCACACAACGCGCTGGTGACGCATTGCCGCGACCTGATACCCGATCTGCTGTCTCTGGCTGCGAAATGGCAACCCATTCAAGAAAAGAACCCTGGCACCTGGAACGCGAAGGATAACTTGTCGCAAGACGAGTCAGATCGACGAGACGCCATGCAGGTAGTTCTAGACGCAGTGATTCAAATGAAAGCGCCCGTTCCCGTCGAAATCGCGCGCATCGTGGCGTCTAACTTCCAGAATGATGCCGCGGTCCTTCTAGGCCAGGCCCCTCCGGAGCAAGCCATCCCGTTCGCATTGACTCTGTATCGCTCTGGTTCGGACACTCATGGGCCGTTGCGATACGTGACTGCGGCTACACTGGCGCTTCATCCGCCTCCCGGGTTCGCGGCAGAACTTGTTAACGACACCTCCATCTACGCGTTCGTGTTCGGAGTTCGTCCCGGCTCAGAGCCGTTCGGTTTCGCAGTGAATTCGGGTCATGACTGCCACTTTCCCGGCTGGGGAGCACCAAGGAAGGACTGGCCACTCATCCCGGTGTACATTCTCCGTCGGTACGCAACGCCCAACGATAAGAAAGAGGCGGCCATCCTCATAGTGGGAGGCATCGATCCTGTGTACGCCACGCGTGAGGAGGTTGCTCACTACCGGGCGGAGTACTGCGGCACGTCAATGGAGGTCTATCTCGACAGGGACGAACCTCGCCGACTGATCGCCGAGATGCTGGGCGTTTCATCTGAGGAGATTGGGTGGGAAGTCAGGCCTCAAGCCCGAATTGAATTTCGCTCGTTGCAGCAGTTCTACAGTGGTCTCTTTGCTTTCGTTGCAGCCGAACAGACGAAGTATCGAACGACCATCGCCGCTCTCCTGGCGCATAATCTTGTCACTCCGGCAGAGGCGCAGCAATGCCTGCCAAAGCTGAGGCTGCTCGTTAAAGATATGCGTGGGGAGGCTGCTGGCACTCCGATTCCGGAACCTTCCAACTTGCCTGCGCATGTGGAATGGTCAGATTCACCGTTTTGAAGAAAGCTTAGCAGCATCAGATTCGGGTTGTCCTCACTCAGCTACCAAACAGCTTTGCCGAGTACCTCGCCTTAAGAACCGCCTCACCATCCACCCACATCTATACCTCGCATGAAACCGCCGTGCGACGAAGCGGTCATTCAATCCCACATCGCAACCTCGCCTTGCCGCCCTAGCCAGGGCGTGTGGGTGCTGGTGGCGACCATCGTTGCTTCCAGTATGGCGTTCATCGACAGCACCGTCGTCAACGTGGCGCTGCCCGCGCTGCAGAACAGTTTCGGCGCGAGCGTCGTGGGCGTGCAGTGGGTGGTGGAGTCGTACGGCCTCACACTGGCTTCGCTGATTCTGGTCGGCGGCGCCTTGGGAGACCTGTTCGGCCGCCGGCGGATGTTTCTGCTGGGCGTGGGGGTGTTCGCCATCGCCTCCGCCGCTTGCGGTCTGGCTTCCAATATCCAGCAGCTCATCGCCGCCCGCGCTGTCCAGGGCATCGGAGCTGCATTTCTGGTTCCCGGCAGTCTCGCCCTCATCAGCGCTTCGTTCGGCGAGAGCGAGCGTGGCCGCGCTATTGGCACCTGGTCAGGGTCTACCGCGATCACCACCGCCATCGGCCCGGTGCTCGGAGGCTGGCTGATCGAGCATTTGTCCTGGCGATGGGCATTCTTTATCAACGTGCCGCTCGCAGTGGCAGTTGTCGCTGTCAGCTTCTGGTGCGTTCCGGAGAGTAGCAGCCGGCAGCGCGGTAGCATTGATTGGCTGGGTGCGCTCGCGGCCACTTGCAGTCTCACGGGGCTCGTCTTCGGCTTCATCGAATCATCGCGACTGGGATGGAAGCATCCACTCGTCGTGGCGAGTCTTGTCGTCGGCATGGTCGGAGCGGTTGCGTTTCAACGCATCGAGGCCCGCGTTGTCTCGCCGATGGTTCCGCTGCAACTGTTCCGGTCGCGCGCATTCAGCGGCGCAAATCTGCTTACCCTCTTCCTGTACGCGGCCGTGGGAATCTTCTTCTTCCTGTTTCCGCTCGATCTCATTCAGGCGCAGGGTTACTCGGCAACGAGCGCCGGCGGGGCGGTCCTACCGCTGATCTTGCTGATGTTTCTCCTGTCGCGCTGGTCGGGAGGTTTGGTCGATCGATACGGAGCCCGATTGCCATTGAGCATCGGTCCGGTGATCGCTGCCTGCGGGTTTGTCCTGTTCTCGATTCCGTCTGTCGGAGGCAGTTACTGGACTACATTTTTTCCGGCCGTGGTGGTGCTCGGGTTAGGAATGGCAGTGAGTGTCGCTCCCTTGACCACGCTGGTAATGGGAGCTGTGGACCAGGACCGCGTGGGAACGGCTTCGGGCATCAACAACGCAGTGGCTCGGGTGGCCAGCCTGTTGGCCATTGCGGTGCTGGGCGCCATTATGGTCGCTGAATTCAGCAGCGAGCTGAATCGCCGCCTGGCAAACGTGGCGATGCCCAGCCAGGTGCGAATCGAATTGCAAGCCAACGAAACCCGCCTGGCCGCTCTTAAGCCACCTTCAGGACTTGAACCCGCGACTGCAGCTGCGATCGAATCTGCGGTTGTCGCGTCCTTCGTTTCCAGCTTCCGAATGATGATGTGGATTTGTGCGGTGCTCGCCCTCGCCAGCGCTGCGGTCGGGTGGCGTTTCATTCCGGGTGAATTGCGGCGGTCCCGCGCGACCGCATCACCCGTACTGCTTTCCACTTCCGGACAGCCTGTTCGCCGATGAACATGTTCCGGCGCGTATGTTCGCAGTATTAGCCCGGGCTATATGAATGCGATGCACATCCCGCTGCGGCGCGGGCGCGACTTCAACGATTCCGACATCGCCGGAAAACCGGGAGCGGTGCTCATCAGCCAATCCGTGGCCACGCGCGTCGATCGCATAACGCTTTAACGTTATCCATGAAGCGTCAACCACCCTGGAATCTCCGCGGCGCCGCGGTTGGGTCACCTCCGCCGCTTGCGCCGCGGTTCATCCATTCATCAAGCAGAGAAGCGGCCAGCTTACTTCCCTGGCGATTCGACCTTGGTGACCTTGAGACTGTTGTTCTGGTTGAACTGATATCTGACCGTGACGTCCTGATTGTTATAGCTCTTCAGGGTATCGGGATTGCTGACGTGCCAAACCGTGTTGTTGCTGGTCAGAGTGTTACCGTTATCGCCGACGGTGCCGGTCATGGTATGGTGCGGCGAAGTATCCGTCCCGGTCACCTGAGCTTGAGCTGCCTCGTTCGCCTCCTGCTGCTGCGCTTTGTTCTGGGTGTCGGATTGTGAGCTGCTCTGCGCGAACGCCATCGCGGGCACCACCAACGCCAGCGCCAGTAAAGCGATCATTGCCTTCGTCATGTCTGCCTCCTTGCGGCGCGACGTGAGTTCCCGATGCCGCGCGCCTGCATACTCTGACGGCGGTTACGCAGGCAAGGGTTTGCTTCACGGATGAGGGACGGCAGCTCGCAACAGCAGTTCTGTCCCGCTTTGCCGAAAGGTCAGCTCGCGTTGAAGGTTATAGTCGCAGGAATTGCTGCGCGCAAGCGGCCCGACTTGGCCGATCACAGCTCAAGCGCAACGCGCAGGAACACTCTCGTCAGCGGAACCTCAGGCGGCGACGCTTGCAATACGCCGGATCGCGAGCGACATCATCAATCGCGTAATCCCGGAGACGAAGATGCTGATGCCGAACAGGGTGCCGACTATCCACGGCGTATTAGAAGGCCAATGTTTCCAGATGAGGCATCCCAGCAGCAAAGTGATGATGCCATCGAACAGCACCCATCCCCAGCCTTGAACTGGGCGCAACTTCAGGCCCAGGATAATCGCAAAGACTCCGTAAACAAGCAGAAAGGACCCGAGTACGAGGGTCAAAGCCGCTAATCCGGCGACAGGATTCAACAGCAGGAAAATACCGGCAACGATGTAGATGATGCCCAGGAGCACTTCGAGCGCAACGTGCCAGCCACCATGCGTGCGGAACCCGAAGACGATCTGCGCAAAGCCATTGAAGATGGCCGACCAACCGACTACGTAGGCAATCAGCACTCCCGCGAATCCCGGTTCGAACATCGCAATAACGCCGGCGAGGATCATGAGGATGCCGAGTACGATTGACCATCCGGAAGCGCGCTTAATACCGCCAAGAACCGTTTCAACCATGACTCCTCCGTCCTGAGTTGCGCGGAAAGCTTAAGACGCGCATGGAAGTGAACAGCAGGGTCCCGAGCGGCCCCTAGCGTAAGGCCACAAACATTGTGCGCGGCCGGCACGCGAAATTCAACCTTCAAGGCGATCGACGACCGGCTCGATAATGTCGAACAAGCGCATGTCAACCGCGACCTTTCCGTCCTTGCGTGAGCCGCGTGCGAAGCGTTCGGCGGCGTGCGCCATGAAGGCATTGGCGAAGCGCGCGCCCCAGACGATGTCGTCATAAGTATAGGAGGTGCGCGTCTGGACGATGGTCGAGAAGGTCTCGTCAAACGCTTTCAGCAATACCAGGATTTCCAGGTTGGAATTACGCAGCGACTCCGGAGTCTGGCCGTATAGCGCGCTGTCTTCTTCGATGGGATGGACAACGGTCCAGGTCAAGGGAAGAAACACAACCCCGTCGCGTTCCAGCTTCAGCGGGTAGTAGCGCCGGGTGTGAACGCCATTCACCTCCTCGAAGCGGCTGGCGACCACCTTGGCAGAGACTTCGATCAGCTCATTGGAGCGCGCGTTCGCCACCCGGAACTCCAGTGCGGTAATGCTCTGATAGGGGGCAATTACCGCATGGCTACTGAAGAGAACATTGGCCGTGGGACGCGAGATGCGGGCGAACAGGAGGCCGGTTATGATGGCGAACCCCGCCAGGCCGCTGAGGGCTTCGATCCCGACAACCACATTCGCGGCCAGGCTCACAGGCACGATGTTTCCATAGCCAATCGTGGAAATCGTTTCCACGCTGAAGAAGAACGCCCGCCAGAAGGGATGCTGCGAGATGCCGGGGCTGGTGCTCACCAGGGCTCCGTTGCCGCAGGCGAGATACGCCAGCGCGAACACCACGTTGGCAAGGAAGTACCATCCCGCACCGAGCAGGAAGAACTGTCCCCAAGGCATGGTGATCAAGACATGATAGGGGCTGAGAGACTCCAGCAAGCTCAGGCCCTTGCGTTCGACATTGAAGCTGCCGTCGCGGTTGAGCAGCCGTTGCTGGCTCTCGCGCGAGACGACTGCGCCGAAGCCGAGATCGCGCAGATCCTGCTCGCTCAGGGGTTGGGCGCGGCTGACCATGAATGTTCGATGTTAACGCAGACGTAAGGCTTCAGACGAGATGGCAGAAGCTCGGGTAGAGCGGCGCTTCAGCGCCGCGTCACACCGATCTCCACACTGACAGAGCCCGCTTCGCCGGGCGGCAGTCTTGCGTCGGCTGAAAGCCGACTCGCTCATTAACGGGTGCGGGACGCGGGCCTAAAAGGCCCGCTCTGCCTGAGTACAGGCGCTTTCTTTCGTAGGGCCAGCGCGGCCGAGAGGATGGCTTGCGCGATCTCCAACTTGCTTGCTTCGGCAACAGGGATGTCGTCCGTCGGCGGTGACGATGGTGACTTCATTGCGGTCGGAGTCGAAGCCGATGCCGGCGCGCGACAACGTCGTTCAGCACGATCGGCATCCACGCGCTTCTTCGCAAGCTTGGCGCGCGCGTTATCCAGAGACATTCTCGGTTTCCGCGGCAAAGCCGATCAGCATCGGCGACGCACTCGCCGTCGGCCTGCCGCAAGCTGCCCAATTCGGCGAGGATGTCGGGGTTCGGCTCCAGCTCCAGCGCCATCGGCCCGTTGCGCTTGATCTTCTCGGCAGCGGCATTCTTGGCGCGATAATCGGCTACCGCCGCGGCCATGATGACGATTCCGGCTTGCTTCCAGCGGTCGAGCACCACCATCCGCATCTGCTGCGCGGTTTCAACGAAGACGGTTTCGGCGGCGCTCGGCGGCTGCAAGGCCGTCGGACCGCTTACCAGAATGACCTTCGCTCCACGGCGTAGCGCGGCCTCGGCCAGCGCGTAGCCCATCTTGCCGCTGGAGCGATTGCCGAGAAATCGTACCGGGTCGATTGGCTCGTAAGTCGGCCCTGCGGTGATCAGGACAGTCTCGCCGGCGAGGTCCTGCGCGACTCCCAGCCGCTCCAGCGTGGCCGCGACGATTTCCTCCGGCTCGGCAAGACGCCCGGCGCCGAGCATGCCGCAAGCAAGATATCCGCTGCCGGGCTCGACTATGCTCACGCCGCGCTCGCGCAGGACAGTTCAGGTTCGCTTGCGTCGCCGGATGCTCCCACATGTTGACGTTCATCGCGGGTGCGACGATGACCGGCGCTTTAGTCGCGAGATAGAGCGTGGAGAGGAAATCGTTGGCAATGCCCTGCGCGAATTTTGCGATCGTATCGGCCGTCGCCGGCGCAACCAGCAGCGCAGTCGATGGACTGCGCCACCGCGATGTGCTCGACGGCGGAGTCGAGGTTCGGCTGCTCGGCCCGACGAGCCGAACATGCTGGTGATGACCTTCTCGCCGGAGAGTGGCGGCAAAGGTCAGGGGCCGGACGAACTCCTGCGCCGCGGCGGTCATGACAACCTGCACGCGCACGCCGCGGTCCTGAAGCTGGCGGACGATTTCCGCCGCTTTGTAGGCGGCGATGCCGCCGCTCACGCCCAGTGCGATTTTCATGGAGCTCTCAAACGAGATGGATGCAGTCGCAGGGCCGGACGATGCGCAATGCAGTCATCTCAGACAACAGATGCGGCGCGCGACTAGTCGTCGGCCTCGCCGCCCACCGGCCCTTGCGGCTCGGCCACCACGTCTGCCGCCGCTGCCGCCTTCGCGGCGGGAACCTCCCACTTCACTTTGCCGGCCTGGATCTCCTCTTCGGCAATGCGGCAGGGCTTGCGCGAATGGGGATCGACCACCGGGCGGGCGCCATTCTGGATCTGGCGCGCGCGGCGTGCCGCCACCAGTACATACCGATAATTGCTGTCGAATCCTTCAACCAGTTTCATACGTCACTCCGAAACGCGAGAACGGGAAAGATCAAATGTTGCCAGCACCGCCTCGACTTGCGGCAGCATGCGCGGGCGCAGGGCCGATCGGCGGCGGCCAACATCAGCAGGTCTTTTGAAGTCGGAGGTCGCGGTGCGAGCGCTTCAGCCGCTCCGCTTCCACGATCGACTTCAGGTGGTCGATCGATTCCTCCAGCCGATCGTTGACCAGAATATAGTCGTACTGGCAGAAATTCTCAATCTCCCGCGAGGCGGTCTGCAGCCGCCGCTGGATGATGTCCTCGGTGTTGAAGGGCCGGGCATCGTCCCCCAGCAATTGCCGCTGCAGATTGTCGTCAGCTTCGGCGCGGCGGCGCAGCCGGCGTTCCAACTCCTCGCGCGAGGGCGGCAGGACGAAGATGCTGATCGCATCGGGCACCTTGCGCTTCACCTGGGCCGCGCCCTGGACGTCGATGTCGAGCAGCAGGTCGTGTCCGCGCGCCGCCGCCTCGCGCAGGAAGCGCTTGGCGGTGCCGTAGTAGTTGCCGAAGACCTCCGCCCACTCCAGGAACTCGTCGTCGCGGAGCATGCGCTCGAACTCTTCCCGGCTGACGAAGAAATATTCGCGCCCCGACTGCTCGCTGCCTCGCGGCGGACGCGTGGTGTAGCTGATGGAGAATTCCAGGTTCCGGACACGATGCGGCGCAGCTCGTTGGTCAGCGTCGACTTGCCCGAGCCCGAGGGCGCCGAGATGATGAAGATGTTTCCGCTCATTCCAGGTTCTGCACCTGCTCGCGCGCCTTTCTCGATCTCCGACTTCATGGCCAGCCCCAGCTCGGTTATGCGCAAGCGCCTCGCCGGCAACGCCGGTGGTCTTCGACATCAGGGTATTGGCCTCGCGGTTCATCTCCTGCAGCAGGAAGTCCAGCTTCTTGCCGACTTCGCCACCTGCTTCGAGCAGCGACAGAAAGTGCTGGATGTGGTTCTTCATTCGCACCAGCTCCTCCTGAATGTCGCTGCGCTCGGCCAGCATGGCGGCTTCCTGCAAGAATGCGGTCGCGATCGAAGTGCGATCCCAGCAGCTCCTGCATGCGGCTGTGCAGCTTTTCCTGATAGGCCTTGAGCACGCGCCCACGAAGCTGATCGACCTCATGCGTCGCCGATGAGAGGTGCGTCATGCGATTGCGCAACTCTGCCACCGCGCCGCGCCCTTCCTCTTCGCGCATGTGGTTCAGCCGTTCGATGGCCTGCTCCAGTGCCGCGGTCACGTGCTGCTCCAGAACCGACAGGGCGTCGCCGTTCTCGGCTGCATTGAGCGCCCCGGGAAGCTTGAGCACGGCATTGAGATCAGGCTCGGCGCTGACCCCGAACTCCTCGGCTACCTCGCGGAAGGTGCGCAGATATCCGCCCACCAGGTCGCGATTGACAGCGAAGGGCGCGCCCCCGCTACGCTCCAGGCCCAGCGTGACTTCCAGGTGTCCGCGGTGCAGGCGCTCTTTCAACACGCGGCGAATCTTCATCTCCACCGGATCGAGCTCGTTGGGGATGCGCAGGTGCAGGTCGAGAAAACGGTGATTCACCGATTTTAGGCTCAGCGTCAGCATGAGCTCGTCGCTCACGTGCGCCTTAACCTGCGCGTACCCGGTCATCGAACGGATGTTCATGCGCAACTATTCCGCCCCGGAGGATACCTCGACGAACTGCATATCGTACAGCCGACGATAGGTGCCGGTGCGTGCCATCAGCGACTCGTGCGGCCCCTCGTCGGTGATGGTGCCGTTTTCCAGCACAAGGATACGGTCCGCCCGCCGCACCGTCGACAACCGATGCGCGATGACGAAGACCGTCCTCCCCGCCATGAGGTTCTGCAACGCCGATTGCACCAGAGCTTCGCTCTCGGTGTCTAGTGCCGAGGTAGCTTCGTCGAGGACCAGGATGGGCGCGTTCTTCAGTATGGCGCGCGCTATGGAAAGCCGCTGGCGCTCGCCGCCGCTGAGCAGCAGGCCGCGCTCGCCGATCAGCGTGTCGTACCCGTCCGGCATGGCCATGACGAAGTCATGCGCCAGGGCTGCGCGCGCTGCATCTTCCACCCGTTCTTGCGGTACGTGTGGCTGGCCGTACGCGATATTGTTACGCACGGTATCGTTGAACAGAATGGTGTCCTGGGTGACGATGCCAATCTGCGAACGCAGTGATGGAATGGTGATGTTGCGCACATCGTGGCCGTCGATGAGCAGCCGCCCGCCGGTAACGTCGAAGAAGCGCGGCAGCAAATGCACTAGCGTGCTCTTGCCCGCGCCGCTGGAGCCGACGATGGCGACCACTTCACCGGGCGCAACTTCAATATTAATGTCTCGCAGTACCGGCCGGTCGTCGCCCGCTCCGGGGTAGAAAAATGAGACATCTTCGAAACAGATGCTGCGGCGGAACGGCGGCAGCTTCATCGCGCCAGGGGCTTCGTGGACGTCGTCCTGCTCGTCGAGGAAGCTGAATATCTGCTCGGAGGCGCCCAGCGCCTGCTGGAAGCTGTTGTTGAACTGCCCAAACTTGCGCACCGGCTCGTAGAGCTTGAACACGGCCACAATGAAGGTCATGAAGATGCCTTCGGTGAAAATGCCGCGCTTGATGTATTCCCTCCCGATATAAATCAGCAGAGCGAGCGCGACGGCGCCGAAGATGTCCATCAGTGGCGAGCTGACCGCGAAGGCCGCGGCGGAGCGCAAATTGGCCTTGAACAGGCGCCGTGCGGCCTCGCGAAAACGGCGCGTCTCCCATGTCTCCATGCAGAAGGCTTTCACGATGCGCACGCCGGTAATGGTCTCGTGCAGAAGGTTTTGGATCTCCGCGAGTTTGTCCTGGCCCTTGCGGGTGGTGGTGCGCACGCCATGGCCGATGCGCCTGGCGGCCATCACCACAAACGGAAGAAAGATGATGAGCACCCAGCTCAGGCGCCCGCCCAGCCTGATGACCACCAGCACCATGAAGACGAAAGTAAAGAACTGCTGAAGGAATTCCGCCAGCACGCTGGACATGGCGAACTGCACCTTCTCCACATCGTTGACGATGGCGGACAGCAGGGTGCCGGTAGCGTGTCGCTGGAAAAAGGCGATGGAGCGCTTCAGGATTGCCGTATAGATGTGGTTGCGCAGATCGGTGATGACGCCGAAGCCGGCGTAGTTGACGAGGTAGGTGCCACCGTAGTCGAAGATGCCTTTCAGTATGGTCGAAACGACCAGCGCGAACGCCACCACGGTCCATACGTTATGGAAGTGCCCGGGCACAACAGAACCGAGTTGAATGGTTCTGCCGGTAAGCGGGTTGGGAATTACCAGGACGTTGTGGCCCTGCGCTGCCGGCTTGAGCACGCGATCAAAAATCGGGCCGAACAGCAGCACACGAAAGGCGTCCAGCAGGCCTACCAGCGCCATGAAGACCACGGACGCCAGCAGGCAGAACCAGTACGGCCGGACATGCTGAAGGAGTCGGCTCAGTCGATGCATAAGCTCCGCAACTTGCGGCGAGACGCCGAGGCGCACAGCGCAGGGCAGAACGCATTAGGGCGCGGGGCCAAGTCTCGATTCTAACGGAAACCCGGTGCGCGATGGAATGATGCTGCGCTTCAGCGCCCGTGAAGATACTCTGGTGTGGTATAGCTCTCGTCCGGTTTGTATCAGGGCACGACTTCAGTCGTGCCGAATGAGAAAGCATTTGAACTGGGCTTTAGCCCCTGTCGCAAGCGAGCCGCTCGCCGGGCTAAAGTCCACGGCTTAATGATGCTTGTCGGCCCGACTAAAGTCGGCCCTGATACAAAGCGTGGTGCCCGATATCGGCAATCGTTCATGACCATTCTCCTCACCCATGCTGCTCAACTCCTGACATTACGCAGCGCTGACGGGGACCTCGGCGCGCGGCGTGGGCCGCAGATGCGCGAACTCGGGATCGTTCAAGACGGCGCGGTACTCGTGTGCGCAGGGAAGATTGTTGCGGTCGGCGCGACGGACGAAGTTGTCAAACACCGACTGCTCCGCAACAGTCGCGGCTCGATTGAGGAGATCGATTGCCGCGGCAAGGTCGTCCTGCCGGGATTTGTTGATTCGCATTCGCATCCGGTGTTTACCGCTCCGCGCCTGGTCGACTTCGAAAAGCGCATTGCGGGCGCGGGTTACGAAGAGATTGCTGAAGCTGGAGGCGGCATCCGCGCCAGCCTGCGCGGTGTGCGCGAGGCGTCAACCGATGAGCTGGCGCAACACGTGCTTCGCGCGTTGCGCGAGATGGCGGCCCAGGGAACCACGACGGTTGAGGCAAAATCCGGATATGGGCTTAGTCTTGAAGCCGAGATCAGATCTCTGGAGGCGATACAGGAAGCTGCGCGCCAATGGAACGGAACGGTGCTCGCGACTTTGCTCGGCGCGCACGTCGTTCCACCGGAATACCGCGACAGTCCTGATGAATACGTTCGCATCGTCTGCGAAGAGATGATCCCTGCGGCCGCGCAGCGGAAGCTGGCGCAGTTCGTGGATGTGTTTTGCGAGCGCGGCGCGTTCACGCCGGAACAGTCGCAGCGCGTATTGCGCGCGGCGATACAGCACGGTCTTGGCGTCCGCGCTCACGTCTGCCAGTTGACGCCGGCCAAGCTGGGGCCGCTGCTGGAGCTGCATCCCGCGTCGCTGGACCACCTGGACTGCGTCACTGAGGGCGACACTTCCCTGCTGGCGCGCAGCGAAACGGTCGCAACACTGCTGCCCGCGGCCAATTACTTTCTCGGCCTGTCGAGCTTCCCGCCCGCGCGCAAGCTGGTTGATTCCGGCGTGGCCGTGGCGCTCGCCACCGATTACAATCCCGGCACCGCGCCTACGCCCTCGATGCCACTCGTGCTGTCGCTGGCATGTACGCACATGAAGATGACTCCGGCGGAAGCGATCACGGCAGCGATCTACAACGGCGCGTGCGCGTTGCGGCTGGAGCGCACGAAGGGCAGCCTCGAAATCGGCAAGGACGCCGAGATCGCAGTGTTCGACGTTGCCGATTATCGCGAGTTGGCGTATTGGTTCGGAGTGAACCGCTGCCGCACGACCGTACTGGGAGGCATGAATGTACCCGCCGCCGATTGACGCGCCCAAGAGCTGGTTGCAAAGGAACGTGGTCCTGGTGGTCTGCGTCGTGGTTGCCGTCGGGCTCCTCGGCGCAATTGCGGCTGGCATAGGCTGGGCCTTTTCCATGATGGGCAACTCCGACGCGGTCCGCCTGGCATTCGACACCGCGAACGCAAACCCGATGATGATTGAGCGACTCGGGAGTCCGCTGAAGAAGGGCTGGCTGGTGTCCGGGAGCATAGAAGTTACAGGCCCTTCAGGACACGCTGAATTCGCGATTCCCATCTCTGGTCCGCGGGGCGCGGGCACCCTCTATGTCGAAGCCCATAAGCGGGCCGGGCTGTGGCAGCTCGACCTGCTTCAGTTCGGAACCAGGGACAGCACTGAGCGTCTCGACCTGCTGGCCGGAGCGGCGCCAGCGCCAGCGACGCAGTCGAGCCCGAAGTAGCTGGAGGTTTCGAAATTCCTATGTGTCGGTAGAGCGAGCCTTTAGGCTCGCGTTAGCAGCATCGCCGGGGCAGATATTAAGAAGGCGGCCTAACGCGGCGCTGAAGCGCCGCTCTACCAGCGCACGCCAAGTCCGAAACCGCTCTAATCAAAATCCTGAGAGCGGCCGTTGCACCACAAGAAATGAGGCGCCGAAACGCCCCGTAGTTGTACGATTCCAGTCATCCGGGTCCCACTCATCCGAAAAGATCGGATGAGTGGGGCACCCGCGAGCCTATTCGTTAGCCCCGAAGGTCTTCAGGTCTTCCGGCCCATCCACCACGGCGACCTTCTCTGTGCCCTGCACCATCACCCGGACGTTCTCGACAATATCCGGATTGGCCAGGGTGGTAACGTCGCCGGTGGCCATGTTGTTGGAGATGGCCGCCAGAATACGCCGCATGAGTTTGCCCGAGCGCGTCTTCGGCATATCGGGAACAATCAGAATGCGCCGCGGCCGGGCAATCTTGCCGATCATGGTTTCGATGACGTGGTTGACCCTTTCCAGGATCTCCTTGTGCTGTGCCGGCATGACATCCGGCTGCACCACGATGTAGACCTCAGGCACGCGGCCCTTGATCTCATCGACAACCGGAACCACCGCCGCTTCTGCTACCTCGGGGATGGTCAGGCACGCCGACTCGATTTCCTTCGTGCCGAGGCGGTGTCCGGCGACGTTAATAACGTCGTCTACGCGGCCCAGGATGCGGAAGTATCCATCCGCGGCGAGCATGGCGCCGTCGGCGGCAAAGTACGGCCAGTCCTGCCATTTCTTGCTGTTGGGGTCCTTGCAGTACTTCGCGTAGTACTGAGCGACGAAGCGGTCGCGATCGCCCCAGATGGTTTGCATGATCCCCGGCCAAGGATTGCGAATGCAGATGTTCCCAGCCTTGCCGGAACCGGCGATGACCGGCTCTCCCATTTCGTCGATGATGACAGGGTAGATGCCCGGCATACCCGGACCCGCGCTGCCTGGCTTCATGGGATCGAGCGCCGGCTTGGTAGTGCACAGGAAGCCGCCGTTTTCGGTCTGCCACCAGGTGTCCACAATCACGGCTTCGCCTTTGCCCACCGCGTTGTAGTACCAGCGCCAAACCTCCGGCTCGATGGGTTCGCCTACCGTGGTCATGTGCTTGAAGTGATAGTTGTACTTGGCGGGCTCGTCGGGGCCGGACTTGCGCAACATGCGAATGGCCGTCGGCGAAGTGTGGAAGATATTCACATCCAACCGCTCAGCGATTCTCCAGACCCGTCCGGCGTCGGGAAAGGTAGGCACACCCTCATAAATCACGCTGGTGGCGGCCAAGGCCAGGGGCCCGTAGACAATAAAGGAGTGGCCGGTGATCCAGCCGATGTCGGCCATGCACCAGTACACATCCTCGGGATGAATGTCCTGAATGTACTTGGAGCAGCCCGTCACATAGGCGAGATAGCCGCCGGTGCGATGTTGGCAGCCCTTCGGCTTTCCGGTGCTGCCGCTGGTGTACATGAGAAACAGCGGCGCCTCCGCATCCATGGGAACCGGCGCCACGACTTCGCCGTTGTAGTTCGGGAGGATGGTGTCAACCCATACGTCGCGACCTTCCACAAACGGTGAAGCAGTCGCACTCTGGCCGGCGTGGCGCCGCCACACCAACACCTTCTCAATTGCGGTGCCGGCGTCGTTGGCGGTTGCGACCGCGATATCGGCATTCGCTTTGTGATCGAGCAGCTTGCCGTTGCGGTAGTAACCGTCCATGGTGATCAGTACCTTGCTGCCGGAATCGGCGGCGCGCAGCCCGCAAGCCTCGCCGCTGAAGCCTCCGAACACTACCGAGTGGACCACTCCCAGGCGGGCGCACGCCAGCATGGTGATCGGCAGCTCGGGGACCATCGGCATGTGAATGGTGACGCGATCGCCGGCTTGCAGCCCGCAGAAATCTCGCAGCAGCGCCGCGAATTCATTCACGCGTACATAGAGTTCGCGGTAGGTGACGTATACCGGGGCTTCGGACTCCGGCTCCGGAACAAAGGTGATCGCGGCTTTGTTCTTGTACTTGGCGAGGTGCCGGTCAATGCAGTTGTACGAGGCATTGATCTTGCCGCCGACGAACCACTTCCAGAACGGTGGATCGCTAGTGTCGAGCGTGGTGTGCCAGTACTGGTCCCAACTCAATAGGTCGGCGTACTCGCGGAAGCATTCGGGAAAGTTCTTCTCGCTGAAGCGCTCGTTGACGCTGGGATCGTTCAGATTTGCCTGGCCGACGAATTTCGGGGAAGGATAATAAAGTTCTTCTTCCCGCCAGTGAACTGCGATCTGAGCTTCGGTCACTCCACTCTGCTGTGGAACAGTTGTCGCCATAATCAATCACTCCTTAAGTTCGCGATTCGCGTGGAATTTGTGCTAACGACGTACAGCGGTGGGCTCGCCATTGGTGCATTCTAGCGCCGGGCCCGGTATTACTGAAATTCAGCTTTGGTTTCCTGACACGCTCCGGCCCGCCATTATATATAGCGGGCCGGGAGGATGTATTCATCTACGTCTACGTCTTCGGTTGGCCGTCGAGCTGGGCGCGCATCTGGTGCCATGCGTGCCTCGCTTCTTCCACCGAGCCCTCGTCTTCAATGGTGGTGATGTCGCCGGGGTTCTTCTCCTGCGTCACGGCCTTGAGCACGCGCCGCATGATCTTGCCGCTGCGCGTCTTGGGCAGCATGTCGACGAAGTTCAGGTCGCCGATGACCGCGATCGGTCCAAGTTCATGCCGCACCTGATCGAGCAGCGTGCGCTTCAGCTCGTCCGACGGGGTGAAGCCCTGCTTCAACACTACAAATGCGGAGATCACCTCGCCGCGCAACTCATCGGGCCGCCCGATGACGCCAGACTCAGCGACGGCGGGATGCCCAAGCAGCGCAGTCTCGACTTCAATGGTGCCGATGCGATGTCCGGCGATCTTGATGATCTCGTCGGCGCGTCCGGCGAACCAGACGTAGCCGTCCTGATCGATCTGTGCCGAATCGCCCGTGTAGTAGACGTTGGGAATGATCGACCAGTAATCGCGGCCGTAGCGTTCCTTCTCACCCCAGAGCGACGCCGTCAATCCGGGAAAAGGACGATTGATGACCATGATGCCCTTTTCGTTCACGCCGCAACGGGCTGCCGTCCATCTGCACCACTTCGGCCTCGATGCCCGGCATTGGGATTGTCGCGCTGCCCGGCTTGATGGGCAGCATCCCAATCCCATACGGATTGCCGAAGACCGGGCCGCTGGTTTCGGTCTGCCACATGTGGTCGATCACCGGAATGCGGTTCTTGAAGATCTTCTTCTGTAGCCAATCCCAAGCGGGCGCGTTGAGCACCTCGCCCGCGCAGAAGACGCGCTCCAGCGAGCTGTAATTAACGCTGCCGAACGGCCCATCGCCGTACCTCATCAGCAGCCGCACCGCGGTCGGCGAGGTGAAGATGCCGGTGACGCGGTACTCCTCGATCAACGTTTTCCAGTTGCTCTCCGGAGCGGGATAGTCCAGCGCGCCTTCGAAGGCAATCGTCGTGGCGCCCGCGATCAGCGGCGCGTACACGATATAGCTATGGCCGACGATCCAGCCGATGTCGGAGGTCGACCACCAGACATCGGACTGCTTCAGACCGAACAGCCATTTGCCCATGCGTCGATGTGTACCTGATAGCCGCCATGGGTGTGGACGGCCAGCTTGGGAGTGGCCGTGGTGCCGGAGGTCGCGAGGATGAACGCGGGCTCGTTGGATTCCATCTCGACGTAATCGCCGCTGTGGCCCGGCGCGTGCTCCAGGAACTCGCTCCCAGGTGAGGTCGCGACCCTGCTGCATGGGAGTGTCCGCGCCCGAGCGATTCAGAACGATGACGTGCTCGACGCGCATCGCCGGTCTGGTCGAGCGCCTCGTCGACGATCTCCTTCAGGCGCGTGTCCTTGCCTTTGCGATAGGTGACATCGGCGGTAAAGACCAGGCGCGAGCCGCTGGCCTGGATGCGATCGCCCAGGGCCTTCGATCCGAAGCCCGCAAAGACGACCGAGTGGATCGCGCCGATGCGCACCGTGGCCAGCATCAGGATGATGGCTTCGGCGCTGATCGGCATGTAGATGGTGAGGCGGTCGCCTTTGTTGATGCCCATGCCGCGCAGGGCTGCCGCCACGCGCTCTACTTCATGCAGCAGGTGGGCGTAGGTGTAGACCTTGCGCTCGCCGCGTTCGTTCAGGTAGATGAGCGCGGTGTGGCCCCCGCGCCCGCGCTTCACGTGATAATCGAGGGCGTTATAGGCCAGGTTGGTTTGCCCGCCAACGAACCACTTGAACGTGGGCGGTGTCCACTCCAATACGCGCTCCCACTTGCGGAACCAGGGCAACTGCTCGGCCGCTCGTCCCCAGAAAGCTTCCGGGTCTTGCTTGCCCGCGTCGATCCAGCGTTGCACCACAGGGCTGATCAGTTCATGCGAGATGGCGTGCAATGTGTGCTCGTCGATATCGGGCGCGGTTGCAGCCGTCTTGGTTGCGGTATCCATGATGAAGACACTCCTTCAACATCTATGACCAGGAATATGAGACCTAAACGACTGCGCCGGACCTTGTAGAGTCCGGCGCGAGGAAAACTTCATATGTGCTTTGGACGCTCGCCAGGCACTCGGAGACGAGCGCAATCAGCGCCAGCACCGCGGCCGTGTAAAACGCCATCTGGTAGTTGTGATACTTGTCGAACAGCTTGCCGCCGATGCGGCCGCCGAGAAGGCCGGCCACGCCCCATGCGGTAAACAGCATCCCGTAGTTGATTCCGGCATTCTTGGTGCCCCAGAAATCGGCAGCGGCAGCGCCGTTCACCGACAACTGCGTGCCATAGCACCAGTACACAATGAACAGCATCACGAACAAGGCCCACGACATTGCCGCCCACCGCATACAAGAATGGGCATCGAGCCACCATGGAGATGCCGATCATCAAGCGCAACACATTGATGCGGCCCAGGTGGTCCGACATCCAGCCGGAAAGAATACGTCCGGAGGCGTTGCCGACTGCGCCTACCACCAGGCCGAGAGAGGCCAGCATGGTGCTGGGGATGCCGACGCTCTTGGCGAAAGGCACCAGTTGGCTGATGACCATCAGGCCTGCCGTGCAGCCAAGGGCATACGCAATCCACATGAAGTAGAAGGTGGGGGTGCGCAGCGTTTCGCCCGGCGAGAAGTCATAGGTGGTCGCCGCAGCCTTCGAGCTCGGGGCAGGCGTCCAGCCCGCGGGCTTGTAGCCGGCGGGAGGGTTCTTCAGCAGGAACGCGCCGATCACGGTCATCACCAGGAAGATCGCGCCCAGGATTTGGAACGTGGTGCGCCAGCCGAAGTTGGGGATCAGGTAACTGGCGGACAACGGGCCGAAGATGGCGGACCCGCCCCATAACCGCCCACCGCCAGTCCCACCGCGAGACCGCGCTTGTCGGGGAACCATTTGGACATGACCGGAATCGGCGTGGAGTAGCCGAAGCCGTTGCCCAAGCCTCCGATCACGCCGAAACAGATGAACAGGTACTTGAGGCTAGCTGGTGTAGGCGCACAGGAAGAAGCCCAGACTCACCAGGATTGCGCCGGTCAGCGAGATCCAGAAGGGCCCGAACTTGTCCTGCAGCCGCCCGGCAACAATAAACGTCAGGGCGAACACCACCACTGCGATGGTGAAGATGGTGGAGGTATCGGCGCGCTTCCAATGAAACTCTTTCTCCAACGGAGCTACGAACACGCTCCAGGCATACAGCGTGCCCAAGCGCAAGATTCATCATCATGCCCGCCGATGACGCGCCACCAACGGTTCAAACCGGTGCTGCCGATTTCAATCGAGTCGCCTGCTTGAGTTGTTGCTGTTTGCGCCATTTCGTGCTCTCTCCTTCCTAACGATGCGCCGTAGCCACGCGGTGCGTGCGATCAAAGAATCACTGAGGACCTGAGATATTGCGCGGCTATGCTACCAACTGTCCAGCGGATGGCCATTCAGCCATCTACCGATTCGACCTCCAGCGTTCTTGAGCTGCCAACTCTACCTCGCCGGTCTGGGCGGAACCGGGCCGAACCAACAGACCGTTGGCGGGAAGCGATATGGGGTAGAGGAGAGTGGCCAAGTCTTCGTGTAGGTGCGCTTCGCAGGCGGATTCGGGTCCCGGTCTTCTGCCATCGAACGTTCGTTCGCCAGCAGGACCTCGCAGCGACGAAGGATAAGACCTCGCTTCCCGCCTATTGAGCCGTTGTGGCCGGATTGTCGTTCGCCGTACGGGCCGGGGTCTGTGACCGCGGATACCGGCGGATGTGACGGCGGTCACGCGAAAGCCGGTTGTTGTCGCCTGCCGCCCTTAGCCGGATACCTCCCGCCGGATACCCCTACCACCGGCAAATCGACAGTCGGCCCCTCCTACTAATTGGGGATGTATCTCCTGCTCAAGGTGATAGCATAGTGCGTAAGGTCGGGAGGCAATGTGGGATCACCATACGGCTTTGAGCTGGTTGAAAATTGTGTGATCTGCAAGCTGCGCACCGACAGCTTCTTCTGCTCTCTGCCTAAGGCCGCTCTGGAAGCGTTCGACAAAATCAAGTACTCGGCGTCGTATCCCGCCGGCGCCGTGCTGTTCGTGGAAGGCCAGTCGCCGCGCGGAATTTACATGCTGTGCAAGGGCAGGGTGAAGCTCTCCACCACCTCCGCCGAAGGCAAAACGCTCATCCTGAAGATCGCGCAACCCGGAGAAGTTCTGGGCATGCACGCCACGGTCTCCGGCACGCCCTACGAGATCACCGCCGAAACCGGGCAGCCCTGCCAGTTGAATTTCGTCAAGCGCGAAGACTTCCTGAATTTTCTGCAAAAGCACGGCGACGCCTGCCTGAAGGCCGCGCAACATCTGAGCAAAGACTGCCAGAGCGCCTACCAGCAGATCCGCAGCCTGGGGCTGTCGCACTCGGCGCCCGGAGCGCCTGGCGCGACTGCTGCTGGAGTGGACCGCCAGCACCCACGATCAGCCCGAGCCCAAAGTGAAGCTGGCGCTCACCCACGAAGAGATCGCGCAGATCATCGGCACCTCGCGCGAGACGGTGACGCGCGTACTGGCGGATTTCCGCAAGCGCCAGATCGCCGTGCTCAAGGGCTCTACGCTCACCATCCGCAATAAGCAGGTTTTGGAAAGACTGGTCGGAGCGTAACCTACCAAGATATCTCCCTGATTGCGTACGTTTTCGGAACACGGCGCGCTACCGCGCGGGTACGCTTGCCTTGGCGGCACGAATTGGCGTTCGCCGCGGCCGCGCCATGGCAACCAACTCTGCTCTTTTGGCTTCTCTCCTTATCGTAGAGCGATATTTCACGCCTAAGGGAAGCTATGAACTCGCAGGCTAGAATTCTTCTGATCGACAAAGCAACCGACCGCAAGGAAAGAATCAACGCGCTGAAGAGCCGGGGCTATACCGTGTTTCCGGCGTTGAGCATGGAAGAGGCGCGCAGTCGCTGCATGCGCGGAGGCTACGACCTGATCGTCGTCAACTCCAACGGAGAGCACGAGCAGGCAGGCCAATTTTGCGACGAGATCCGCCGCCAGTGTCCCAAGCAGCACCTCGTCCTGTGCAGCGACTCGGCATCGGGCCGGGATTACGCCGTCGCTCCCGACGTGGATTCGGTGGTGAAGGCGGTGGAGTCGGCGCTCGGAGACGGCAAGCAGGCCGATCTCGCCAGCGCTGCCTGAAAGTGGTTTCATCTCGCGTGTGGGACGGCTGCCCAGCCGTCCCCGTTCGTAAGCGCGTCCGCCATGCAGGGCGAGCAAGCCCGCGCGCCCCGCGGAGTGCTACTCTACATACGCCACTTCCCTCCCCTATGGTCCTGGACGCGCTACACAAGATCGCCAACCACTGCGCCTCGCTGACTCGCGAGGAAGCGCGCGAGGTGATGGCGGAGGTCCTTCGCGGCGAGGCCACCGATGCGCAGATCGGCGCGCTTTTGGTCGCGCTGCACATGAAGGGCGAGACGGTGGAGGAAATCGTCGGCTTCGCGCAGGCAATCCGGGCCGAGGCTACGCCGCTGACCGGTGCGAACGGTGAGGCGCTCGACCTTAGCGGAACCGGACGTGACGCGCTGGTCGATACCTGCGGCACCGGCGGCGATACCAGCGGCACCTTCAACATCTCCACCGCCACGGCGCTGACAATCGCCGGCGCGGGCGTGCGCGTCGCCAAGCACGGGAACCGCAGCATCAGCTCCAAATGCGGCTCAGCCGACGTGATGGAGGCGCTCGGCGCAAGGATTGAGCTGCCGCCGGCGCGAATCGCCGCGTGCCTGGAAGCGACCGGCATCGCGTTTCTTTTTGCGCCCACCATGCACGCGGCCATGAAGTACGTCCAGCCGGCGCGCCGCCAGTTGCGCCTGCGCACCGTGTTCAATCTGCTGGGCCCGCTGACCAATCCGGCAAACGCGTCGGCACAGGTGGTGGGCGTCTATTCGGGCGAGCTGGTGGAGAAGCTGGCTGAGGCGCTGAGCGAGCTTGGTTTGCGCCGGGCGCTGGTCGTGCATGGACGCGATGGGCTGGATGAGATCACGCTCTCAGGCCCAAGCAAAATCGCCGAGGTGCGCAACGGCCAGGTGCATTCGTACGAGGTCGGGCCGGAGGATTTCGGCTTGCAACGCGCGTCGCTGGACGAGATTGCGGGGGGCGATGCTCAGGAAAACGCCGCGATCATTCGCGCCATTCTCGAAGGCGAACGCTCACCCCGTCGCGATGTGGTCTTGCTGAATGCGGCAGCGGCGCTGGTGGCAGCGGGGCAGGCGGACCGTATCGGCGATGCAGTCCCACTAGCGGCGTATGCCATCGATAGCGGGCACGCGCGGCAGCGACTGGAACTGCTGGTGGAGTTTACCAACAGGCCATAGTTCCGCATTTCGTTAGCGCAAGTTGCCTCATGTAAACTCGAGAGACACACTGCGCAACAGCGCGGGCGGTTAGCTCAGTTGGTTAGAGCGCCTGCCTTACAAGCAGGAGGTCGCAGGTTCGAGTCCTGCACTGCCCACCAAATCAATTCAACAACTTACATGGGCCGCATCCCCCGTTCATGTCAGGGAGCAGGCGCGCTGGCGGGATAGTTTCTGCATCCGGTTGGCACACTGCCACAGCCCCACTCCGAGATTACTAGGAGAAGGCTCGGAGATAGGCACCCTCGGAGAGCTCCTAACTACGCGCGACTGTACGCGATTGCGGCCTCGATAAAGGCTGCGAAGTCGTTGCCCACGGCGCCAGCGGGTGCGACGATCTGCTCAACGGCGTACGAGCCGAGATGGCGATAGCTCTCGAACTGCGATTCGTTGAAAAACTGGTTTGCCGTGCTTTCGTGGGGAAAATCTTTGTGGGTCAAAGCGTACTGCTTGATGTCCGGAGGTTCGCTCCCATTGATGGCCGCCTTGATATAAACCAGCTTCCCTTTGAGCGCCTCGCGTTCGGGGCCGCCTAGGTTGCGACCGTCGGCGCATGCGTAATCGATGTCGGCCACCGCGCAGTAGTGATTGGTGCGCTTCGCTCCGGCCCGGAAGGGCAGATCACCGTGAAACCTGATGGGAATCCCGAGGTCGATCTCGATCTTTCGTAGAGCGTTGCCCAGGTCTTCAAACTGGCAGGTGGGATCGGCGCCGGCATCGAGCACGATGATGTTCTTACAGCGCCGCATCACCATTTCGTAGAGGGCCAGGTTCTCAAAATGTCCGCCATCGGTGAGCTCAATCCAGCGGTAGGTATCGTTGGTCAATCCGAAGGCTTCCATAAGCAACGGCTCCAGCCCAAACGATGGCCCGGTGCGCCGCAGGAAATCCTCCCCTTTGGGAGGCCACGTCGTTTTGAAGAGATGGACCCCTTCCTCACGTTTAGGGTTGGGCAGCCACCAACCCAGGCGCACATTGAAGAACGTCATTATCAATGTCACCAACGGAGAGGAGTGGTAGCCCATGTTGGGATTGAAGGCTGCGCCGCTGATAGTCATGGCAGTTGCCAAGGTGGGGCCATCGGCGCCCGCGTAGTAACGCGTGGGGACGTAGCCGACCCGCCAGCTTCCGCTGTGCAGCGGAGAAAAGGAAAACGGCTCGGCCTTTCTCTGCCGCCACGCCGTGTCTTGCGTATTCACCAGGTTCAGGGTGGTATTGATCACGTGCAACGGCGCTCCCGGAGCTTCGGGCAGATCGATTTCCCACGGCGTGTCGCGAGGATCGAAGCCGGTGAACGGATCAGCGCTCCGCTGCGAATTGGACGCGCCAAGAAAGGCGCGCATCAAGCGCATGCGATAAAGGCCATTGAGGGAAAACAGATTGATGCTGATAGCCCAATTGATTACGATCGCCAGGAGCGCCGCCAGCACGAATACCCAGAGGTGGGCGGCAAGACCAGCCGCATCGGGCGAGGGTGCCAACGCGCCTGCCAGCAATTCTTCGGCATTGGCAGCGCCTATGGCGAGCAGCAGCACTGCGAGGGCGCATAACGTCGGCAGCAACAGATCGTGTTTCTCGAGAAAGGAGCCGACTTTCCCCAGTTGTGCGCTCTTGACGGGACGCGGCCCGGCGGACGTGTTGCCGCTGAAGCCAAGGGCGCTGGCCAGCCCTCCGAGCAGGCCGCCACTGGCTCCGAAGCTCAGAATGGGGTGCAACGATTCTTTGTAGAGCGCGCCCCCATAGAGCGCAATCGTAAGCCCCACAATCCAGACGACGACAATGGCCAGCTGGATGGCGCCGGCCCGAGACCACCACTCGCGGTCCTCTTCCGCTTCGAAGATGCCGAGCAAGCCTGAGAGCAGCGAGGTGGTAAGAAACGGAATCAGGGTTATCAGGGGAAGACCGAAAGTCACCAGCAGCCGTTGATCGCTCGCAAAGTCGACCGGCTGCGTCGCCGTGGCGGGAAGGACAACCTCGTAAAACAATCCTGCCAGAGCTATCGATACCAAAGCTGATGCCAGCCCCGCGACAAAAATACCGGCCTTGCGGAGGAAATTGCTAAATCCTTCGATCAGGGACTTATGGGTAGACCATCGCAGGCGCCGGAAGTAGCTGCGGTATACACCGAGACCAAGGCAAAAGATCCCCGCCTCGGCAAGAACAAACAGGGTTATGAGCACGAAGCGCAGTTCGAGCCGGCTTGCGCCCTCGGCACTGACACTCCACCAGAGTTCCGCCAAAAGCCAATTTGCCAGCATCACAGGTGTGGCAAAACTCCAGAAGACCCTTGCGAGTGGCGGTCCGGCGTCGTGCGGACCGCGATGGGAAGGCAGGCTATAGGCTGCCACCACGGCAGCGATCAAGAAGCAGACGCCAACCAGCACGATTGCGAAAAGCGTCCACCCAGAGCTCTGGGCAAGAGCGCGGGCCACGTCTCGCGAGAAGAAATAGGCGACTTGCGGCAGCGCCACGGCCGCCAGCAGCAGGGGCAACAACATCAGCCAGTTGATGAATAGGTTGCGAAAGACGATTGCCGCCAGGGTCCAGGAGTCGAGGCTCAATCCCAGCGCCGGGGCAAGATACGAGGTGTACTCGCGCAAATGCCGAATCGGCTGCGGCCAGGGATCGCCCGAAGTGGTTGCGGACTCCCCCGCCAGCGCCTGAATGACTGCCTGGTAGCAGCGTTTGAGGGCCGCGCGCTTGTTCCAGTGCAGGGCGCGTTTCGCCTCTTCGACATTTTGTCTCGCAGCGTCGATGGCCGGTTGCGCTCCTCTCGTGCGTGTCTGGTCCTCTTGCTCGTAGGCGAGTTTCAACCCATCCAGTTGCGGCTTGACCGCAGCATGCCAGCGGCGGTAAATCCATGCCGACAGCCAGCTTCCGATGTATCCTCCCCCGGAGACGGTCGACAAGTAATCCAGGCGATGGAGCAGCCCTGAGGGTTCCTCGGACGGCAGCGTGGTTTGGCCGGAGCAAAGGACCCCCGTGCTGAAGCGCGCCAACCCTTCCAGCACGCCCAGACAGAAGCTGGCGCTGCGAATGCCTCCGCCCGAGAGACATACCGCACTGCCTTCCATTTTGTGCAGCAGCAGCTTGAGCGGCTGGTCCTCCCCCTGGCACTCGGCCTCAAGCCTGTCAATCTCGCTTGGCGGAGTGTCGGGATTGAGCTTGCACTTGGCCAATTGTTGGTAGGTGCTGTCCAGTACCCTGAGCCGTTTGCGCAGCTCGTTCCAGACGTCGGCTTCGCAACTGTTGGGCGGAAGCTGGAAGACCGCGATCGCGCCCTGCTGCAGCTCCTGCGCGCGCCGCACGGCATATTCTTCGAAGAAGATGCCGTAGGGCAGCATATGATCGGGAGCATCGGACACCTTGCCGGAATGACCTTCGCCGGCGGGAACCGGCGCGAACAGAAAGGCCGGTCGCTGCTCTGCATTTCCCATTAATGGCGATATACCCGCGCTCACATCCGCCTCCCAAAACCATCCTGACTATCGCTCAACCATCTGGCCGACCAACTGTACTATGGGTGGCTTCCGGCGGTTTTTCCGGTTGCGCCACCCAGACAATGGAGTCAGAGGAACCAAACTTTCTGGCCGTAGTGGGCCGTGTACTTACTAGCCGGGAAGCATGTCGTCAAAGGTAAGCGTCGTGCATTGTTGATCTGAGGCGCCCGGCTCGGCGAAGCAACGCGCTAACAGCCTGTTGAACTCGGAGATGTTGTATCCGCCCAAGTCGTCCAGCGAAAGCGCGTACTTAGCGATCCACACGGGTCGCTTGCGGTTTGAAGCGCTCGCCTGGTCAGTGCTGCTTTCCGATCCGCCATGATTGGCCGCAGCCATGACACGATCCAGACTGAAAACGACGCCATTGGCCAGGTCGGCCGCCGTAGGTACAACGACCGCACTCATACCGCGGTGCTACGGTGGAATTCCTTTGCTCCCGGCACCGGGAAGCTCAGGAAAGAACCAATATAAGGAATCTCCACAAACGGAGGCAACACGGGGAAGTTGTGCCGCGACTGTTGCACTACGGCGGTAAAGGAAGAGATCTCGAATAGCTTGATCGATTCCAGGCGAACCTTGGTGTAATGTTGTTCTTAGCGATGCGGGAAATATTATCGTTACTCGACTTCCCGCCAGCATAGCGCGTCGGCGCGGCCGGTTCCCCGGTGGTCATGTTTACGTCGAGTTCCGCCGAGGATGCCCCGCTCAGGCTGTGCGGAGTAATATCCAGCTTGAAATCGCGTCCCACCTGCGAAATGGTAGGTTGCACGGAATTCAAGGCACCAATAATGACCGCGGCCTCGTTCGCCGTCAGGTTGGTCTTGAGTACCTTGGGTATGTTCGATTCCGCTTGCCCTACGGAGTTGATCACGTCGGTAATGGAGGGAGGATTGGTAACGTCGAAGACGCTCTGAGTCTCGGTATCGACCATCGTCTCCTTGCCGCTGACCGTGCGCACGGTGATAATACCGTTGTTAAGGAAGCGGGTACCGTGTCCGGCCCAGCCGCCCCAGCCGATTCCCGGGTAACCGCGTTGCGCGAACATCCTCGACTGGGACAACGCTGCATTCAAGTCGCGATTGAAGGCGACAATCAGGGGATTCAATTCCGAGTTGAGTTCCTGCGCGCTCTGGCTTAACTCGTAGGCGGAAAATTCCTGCGGATATTGCTGCGACACTTTGTACTGAAAGAGAAAGTTCACCAGCGCGGCCCGCAAGGGCTTGCCGGCATTGACGTCATTGTTCGGATATCCAACCTTAATCACCTCCTGGAAGCAGTACATCGGCAGGTACGGAACGCTTTTGCTGGCCGCTTCTCGCGCAAACAACGGGTCGTTGGAATCTCGAGTTATTCCCTGTATTTGTCAGAATGCCTCCAAACCTCGGCATCCTTCTGGTCGCAGGTCATCGTGTGCCAATCCTTTGCTGGAGTGCGGCACCCGCTCGAGCATTACAACCGGTGTTGTCACCTTTCGTCCACTGCCCGTCGTGAATGGAAGGACTCGCCGGTTGGAAAACCTTGCATTTCGTGCAGCGCCGCATCGAACTCCCCCGCGGGATCGCCCGAGACTACTACGGCTAGGAGCATATCGGTCAGGTTCGGACGTAGCGGTCGAAAAAGAGAGGTGTATCCCAGGCAGTACTTCTTCTCCGGACATAGTTGTATCTTCCCTGTCCGCTGCGCTCGGTTGCCCGCTGTAGTCGCCGTCGGCGAGAGTGGCGAGAAAGCGTTGCGTCAGGTAATCGTAGAGCGGACAATCGAAAAAGCCCGTGCTTGTGCAGGGTCGTCACTGCCGACTTCTCGTTGGAGGTATTTCCACGTACGAAAGAGGGCGACCTGCATAGTGTCGTTATAGTTCTCGATTCGTGAGCTGTAATCCGGTCGCCTTCCGCAAGTGGCGCGGCCGAAGATGACGAGGCCTGAAAACTCAAGGTGTTAATCAACACCTCGGGACGGGGAAAGTCGATGAGCGCCAGGACGCGCCTGCTTTGCGCGATGGCCTCGGCGTCAGCCGGAGTTGCGTCGGGAGAGAAGACCAGCACGTCTCCGTTCACGGGCGAGACCGAAAGCGCTGGCTTGGAGCTGTCTTTCGACATCTTGCCGCTGTCGCTGGCCGGCGCAGTGCTGGCCGCCGGAGGGCAGCCGGTTACGCTGTTGCCATCGCTTGACTTGGCGGCATCGTCGCCCCCGGAGCCGTCGCTCGCTGCGCCGGAATCGCTCTTGCTTTTGCCGGCCTTGTTGGCGCCGGGAGCGGCTTTTGCGCCCTTAGCTGCGCCGCCCGCGGGGGGAGTGCCGCTCGCTGGACACGGCCCTGCGTTCGAGGCTGCCAGGTTCTGAACCGTTACCGTGGCGGATGCACCGCCGGAACCTGAGCCTCCGCCTTTGTCGCTCTTTGCAGGACCCCCGCCTAGGGCGGTGGCGGCATCGCCAGCGTTCAGATAATACACGCGGCTGGCCGGTGCTTGCGTCTTGAACTTCCAGAAGAGCTCGTCCAGCGCTGCCTTGAACGCGGCGTATTGCTCGGGGCTGACCGCCGCCGTTCGCGTGATTTTCATGGAATTGGGGCCGGCGGCCGCTACGGTAACTCCGTCATAGTTCAGCGCCTGCGCTTGCTTCACGATGTCGGGCAGGTACTTCGCATGCTCAATGCGTATGAAGACCGTTTTGCTATCGCCGGCCAGCGCGACTATGTCGCTCTCCAGCTTTTGCAGCAAATCGCTGTCACACTTGTCGGCCGATTCTTCCTTGCAGTAAATGAGAATCGAGCCGTCGGGCGCGGGCTGCGCTGAGGGCTCCAGATAGAAAGGCAGCGGCATTTTAAGCGTGGCGACGATTTGCGCCGGTGTAAGGGGCGACCCGTGCGGCAGCTTCACACGCGCTTCGAAGTAGTGCCCGGGCTTAGCCGGCTTCGGGACAGGTTTCTGCTGGGCCTGCTGTCCGGCGTTGGGTAGGGGCGTTTGCTGCGCTGGCTTGTGCTGCGCCTGCTGTCCTCCGCTTGGCGGGGCCGTCGGTTGCGCGGGATTCGGCTGCGTCGTCGGTGGCGACCCGGCTTGCGCACTGGGTTGCTGGGTCTGGCTGCTCTGCGAAGCGGAAGAGACAGCGGCCGCAGACTGCAAACACAACGCAAACGTGCAGAGCAGGACCGCGCCCGGTATCGAAGTGGCCCAACGTTTCATAAATCACACCTCGGGAATCACTTTCCCCTGTCAGGCAATGCCAGGCAGGGTCGATTCGATTGCCATATAACCAGCAAGACGAGAAACCAGGCGAGATTCCTTTTTTATGGCAGCAGAAACTTCAACCGAGACTGCCGACGCTTGCAGGAAAATGAAAAATTGCCTTTTGATCGCACCTGGGTTTACGAAACACTCTAGTTCCTTTTCTTGTTTTTCGGATATTTTTCTTTTTGACTAATTAAAGAAAATTACTGCAACCAAAGTGGGGGATAACGCTGGCGCACCACATCCAGACTCCGCAAAACTACAGTTGCGTTGGAAGAACACGAAGACCTGTAGCCTGAGCGGTTAAGAGGTCCCATCGCGCCACGCAGTAAACCACTAGATTTTCTTTTGTTTTGCAGTAGAATTCCCAGAACTTCTGGTGCGGGGTTTCGTTGCCACGCCCTTCGTCAATGACTGCCGCGGAGTTGATCCAGGCCTGCGCCGCAAGCGATGACGGCGCAGTCTGGACGGAGTTCGTAGTTCGCTTTCATCGTCCTATCGCCCTATCTATTCTCCGCACTGCCTACCAATGGAAAGCGGCCGGGCGCGAGGTTGTCGACGACCTGGTGCAGGAGACCTACCTGAAGCTTTGCGCCAATCGTTGTCGCCTATTACGAGACTTTGCCGCGCAGCACCCCGACACAGTCATTGCCTATGTCAAAACCATCGCCGCCAACGTCGCCCACGACCACTTCAAAGCGCTGCATTCGCAAAAGCGCGGGGCGGGCGAGGCCGCACAATCCCGGGACGACATTGGGCCCGAAGCGCCTGGCCTTCAGTCCGGCGGCCCGGATGCGATGGAGCGCCAGGTCCTGATGGGAGAAATCAAACGAGCTCTTGAGATTTGTGCAGGCGGGCCCGAGCGCGCGCGGGACCGCGCTATCTTTTGGCTTTATTACGAGCAAGGCATGAGTGCAGAGGCGATCGCGGCGCTTCCCACTATCGGCCTGACCGGCAAGGGGGTAGAGAGCGCCATTTACCGTTTGACGCGGCTGGTGCGGGAGCAGCTTGCACAATCGCGATCAGAGCCGGGAGCGGCCGCGCCGCCGAACGAAAAAGGAATCCGGCCCGCAGAATCGTATTAATAGGAGAAGCGGATTTTGTTGCGACCCTGGGACAAACACCTCGACAGCGACGAGCTTGACCAGCTCGTGCATGCCCAAGCCGCTGCGGTCGGGGATGCGGGCCTGCCGCCGGAACAAGTTCTGGTGGAGTCCCGACGCCATGTCGAGTCTTGTGATGCCTGTAGCCGCATGCTGCAGTTGCACATTGGCGTGCAAAGCGAGATCGCAGGCATGAGTGCACCGCGCAACTCGCGGCCGAGAGCCAATTGCATAGCGTACTCCGAATGGCTCAGCGTGGCCGCCGGGCTATTGCCGGAGGCAGAAACAACAAAGCTGATCGCGCATGCGGCGGCTTGTGAACATTGCGGACCTCTTTTGCGCCAGGCATCGGGAATTCTTTCCGACGAAGCCACTAAGGATGAACAAGAAGTGCTGACCAGCCTCACCAGTGCGCGACCCGAAGCGCAGCAACACCTGGCCGAGACCCTGCGCGGAGTTGTCGTTCCTGCCCAACCGCACAAGACGGGCAGCTCGTGGTGGCGCGGATTCTGGTCAGGGTGGCGTCCGGCGATCGCAGTCGCCGCACTGGCGATACTCGCAGCCGCGGCGTGGCTGGGAACTCAGCGGCCCCGCGCTTCTTCGGCTGAGCGCCTACTGGCGCAAGCCTACACCGAGCAGCGGCCGTTCGATGCCCGAATTCCGGGTGCAAAGTTCGCTCCCATCCGTACCGAGCGCGTGGCCCGGAAGTCGAATTTCGACAACCCCGCAGCTTTGACGGAAGCCGAAGGCCTCATCGCCGAGAACCTGAAGAAGCACCCCAATGACCCAGCGTGGCTTCGGGCGAAGGCCCGCGCCGAACTGCTGGATGGAAACTATGACGCGGCCATCGACTCACTAGAGCGAGAGCGTGACCGAGAGCCGGCTTCCAGCGAAGTTCTCACCGACCTCGGAACTGCCTACTACCTTCGCAGCAAAACGGAGAACAGCGCCATCGATTTCGGCCGCGCCGTCGATGCTCTGCAATTGGCGCTGGACAAGTCCCCCAGCGACCCGATTGCGCTGTTCAATCGGGCGCTGGCGTGTGAAGCGGCGCTTCTCCTGAACTGCGCCATCGACGATTGGCAACGTTATTTGCAAGCCGACCCTTCCGGCCCATGGGCGGACGAGGCAAAGCAGCGCCTTGCCGACGTCAAGGCCCGGAAACAAAGCCGCGAGGACGAGCTTCGCACCCCATTGCTGCGGCCCGAAGACATAGGCAATAGCACCTTGGACGCCGCGCTTCGTGATCGGATCGATCGCCGCATCGAGGAGTACCTGAGGCAGGCAATTTCCAACTGGTTGCCGGCCGCGTTCGACCCGGCGCCATCCGAACATACGGGCGCAGCGCCGGCTGCTTTACGCGTGCTCAGCGATCTGACGCGAGATCGGCATGGCGACACCTGGCTGGCCGACTTGCTCAGCCACACCTCTGGGGCGCAATTCCCTGCCGCCGTACGGGCCCTGGCTTCGGCCTTAAATAAGGACAAGGAAGGCGATTATACCGGGGCACACGAGGATGCGCGCCAAGCCTCGCAACTGTTTCGTCTGGCCGGCAATCCTGCCGGTGAGGCGAGAGCGGAAGCCGAGCAGGTCTATTCCGATCAGCTCCTCTGGGAGGGCCAGCGGTGCCTGGCCATGATCGCCACAGTCGACGAGCAGCTCCAGGGACAGCAGTGGGCCTGGATTCGCGGACAGATGAGTCTGGAGCAGTCCAACTGCGCCAACGAGACCGGGGATGTGCAGACCTACCAGGACGCAATTCCCACGGGGATGAACGAAGCCGCCGCCCACCACTACACTGCGCTGTACCTGCGCGGTCTGGGTTTCCAGGCGTTGTCAGCAGCTTCATCCGGCAATGTGAAAGCTGCTTTTGCCCTTGCCGCCCAGGGCCTGCAACTGTTCTGGTCCGGATACGGCGAGCTGATGAACGGCTACAACTTATACGCCAATCTGGACGCTGCAGCCGACAACCTGCACCTGGTGAACCTTCAGGTCGCTCTCTGGCAACAGGCGACGGAGTTGATCGACCATCATCCGGACATTCTGCTGCGGGCCATGGCGCATGAATGGTATGCCAAGGCGGCCTACCAGGCGGAGCTGACCGGCCTGGCCGCGGCGCAATTTGCCGACGCGAGAGACTTGTTCAAGCTGTGCAAGCCAACGGCTGCGACTACGCGCGATTACATGGATGCCCAGGTTTGGCTGGCCAATGCGGAAATTCGGCGTGGCGATCTGGACCGCGCGACTGCCCTGCTCCAGCAGATCAAACCGGTGCTGGACAGCTCGCCCAGCTTCGACCCGGAGATCGGATACTACTCTGCGCAAGCCGATATTGCGCTCCGCCGAGGCGATGCTGCGGCTTCGGAGTCTGCCGTGCGCTCCGCGGTTTTCCTGGCGAATTGGGCGCTCGCCTCCCTTTCTTCCGAAAGCGATCGCCGTCAGTGGGCGGAGCAGACGCGGGGGGCGTACGTCAACGCGGTGGAATGGAAGCTGCGGCAGGGAGATACCAGGGCGGCGCTTGAGCTTTGGGAATGGTACCGCGGCGCCGAGTACGCGCGTGATGAGGAGCCATCGCCGTCGGGGAGGAACGCGGGCGAAAATACCGCACCCGACGTGCGCGAAGCTCCACCTTTGCCTTCGCCGACCAGAGTTTCAGCGCGGCTGCCGCTGCTGCACGCCGTGACCGTCGTCGACTATGCGATCTTGCCCGATCGCGTAGCGGTGTGGACCTACGACGACCACAATGTTCTCTCACGCTGGCTGTCCATTCCGTTACCGAAGCTGCAACAGATGGTTCTACAGTTCGCCCGCCTCTGCGCCGACCGCAACTCCGACCTGGCGACGCTGCACGCTGCCGGCGCCGCGCTGTACTCGGCGCTGATTGCTCCTGTCGAGGGCCATCTGCTGCCCGGCAGGACGCTGGTCGTCGAGCCGGATGCATTTCTGAACGACGTCCCATGGGAGGCGCTGGTTACCGGCGACGGACACTACCTGGGCGAAAAGTTTCCGGTCGTCGTCTCCTCGGGGTTGTATAGCGCGACCCACCTTCGCCCAGCGCTTCCCATCACAAGCCAGACGCCCGCCCTGGTGGTCAGCGTGCCGGTAGTTGAGGCCGAGCCTGTCGCTCCGCTACCGGATGCCGATCGCGAAGCCGAAGCTGTAAGCGGAAAATTCTCTTCTGCCCGCCGGCTCATGGGCGACAACGCTACCTTGTCTGTCTTGCGTGAACAGATGCGCGACGCTGCTATTTTTCATTTTGCGGGACACGCCATCGCTTCCCCCGAACGTAGCGGACTCCTACTCGACGAACCCGATTCTGTCTCGGGGCGGGGGCGGATTGTGGACGGGCAGAGCCTTACAGCCGCCGACACGGCACATCTGCAACTGGTTGTGCTTTCGGCGTGTCACACCCGCGCTGAGGCCCAGCCGGGCGTTTCCGGAACGGAAAGCCTGGCTCAGGCACTCATGCACGATGGAGTTCCGCACCTCGTCGTCAGCCGCTGGAATATCGATTCCGGAAAGACTGCCGAACTGATGAAGCGCTTTTACGGCAACCTGCTGGCGGGAGAGGAAGTAGCCAGGGCCATGAACGCCGCGCAACTGGCTTTAGCTTCGACGCCGGAATCGACCCACCCATATTACTGGGCCGCATTTGAAGTGCAGGGCAACGAATGACAGATATCTGGAGGAGCAGCATGAAATCGTCTTGGCTTGTCGCCACGTGTCTGGCCGCCGTACTGTGCACTACAGGATGCCAGAACGGCCATAATCGCATGGACCTGGCCCTGGAAGGACCCTGGATTCTCTACCAGGACCATAATTTCGATGATCACGGTAAGAAGATATCTGTCTTGATTGCCATTGCGCCCGGAGGCGCCACTATGGCGACGATTGGTGACATGGACCCTAAATACCACCATCTTCCGCAGATCAGCGCGGGTGACGGCTACTACATACCGGACTCCGGCGTGTACTGTCTGATGTTTGATAACAGGTGTGCACGGCCCGGTCCTTATGCCTTGACCCAGGATGGCTATGACGACGTCAAGCCGCTGGCCATGAAATTCCATGCTGAATCGGGTAAGACGATCTGGGACATGATCGAGTCAAACAATGGCGGCATTGCTTTGATTTTGCCCATGCCGGATTCCTACAGCAACGACGGCATTTGGCGAGCAAATTTTGGACCAAAATTCGATGAGAATGCGAACGGCTACAGCGGCAATGTTCCCTACAGCATAGGACTCGTTCTCCACTACACGAACGGTCCGTGGACAATTAATCTCCGCCAGTGCAACGTCCCGGCCAGAGTCACCAATTGCGTGCAACCCGCGCCGGATATCGATCACACCAGAATTCCGAACACTGGCACCTTGCGCGTGATGATGAGGGCGCCGGACACCGAGGACGCGTGCGATATGCACGTGCGCATGGCCTACAAGATGACGATGGCGATACTCAAGCCCGATATCAACTCTGATAAGGCAGTCATCGATCCCGCCAGACGTATCGATTCCAAGGGGTATGCCCACTATGAAGACGAGCCGACACACTCTTGCCTTAAGGCTGACCCGCAAAACCCAAACCCCAATCCCAAGAAGCTTTATTTCGACCAGGGGGACGACCATGGCCGTGACCAAGCTATGGGAACAAGTCCTACTATTCAGACGCTAGGTACTGACATCTCAAAAACCATCACCAAAATTAGCGGACTTGAGAACGACACGAACAGGCAGAACATTGAGGACTACGTGCTTGGTCCCTTGAGAGGCGCTTCTGCAGCGACATACGATCTGGATTTACAGTTTCCGCGCGTTTCGCAATTGCGGCAAATTGGCGCGTTATTACACCTGGCCAAGCAGAACTGGCAGCACATGCACTCGCAATTCCAGTCGCAAGGAAGCACTCAGCAGAATCCGGAAAAGAACAACGCAGCCGCCGCGGAACCCAATGGCGAAACCGATACGTCCTTCAAGGAGGTTCTTGGCCTTTTGGATCAACTCGACGACGCGACTACCGACACCAAGAACGGCTCCGACTGCCGGGCCCCGATCACGATGGCTACGGCCACGCAATGATCTCCAATTGTCGAGGATCTTTTCCGGTCAACCGCCAAGTTCGCAGAACCACGGCACACCCGCGCTGCGGATGGCGATGCCATAGGGCACGGCGTAAGGTGTCGGCACTCGCTGCAAATGGATCTTGCCGGTGAGGATCGAGCCGATCAGCGAGAGGGTTCGCATCTGTTACAATCGAAGTCGTCCGGTCGAGGTCGTCGTCGACGTTCTGGCCGTGCGCTTAGGGTTTCCGCTGACCCATCAATAGCGGGGTCGTAGTTCAGTTGGTTAGAACGCTGCCCTGTCACGGCAGAGGCCGCGGGTTCGAGTCCCGTCGACCCCGCCAATTCCCTTCCCGCGAATTGGCTTGGCTGAGCGCCCCGGCTCTGCGGCGCGCCAGCAGCCTATTTGTTGCTCAGCGCTTCCACGCCCGGCAGTTTCTTCCCTTCCAAAAACTCCAGCGAAGCTCCGCCGCCGGTCGAGATGTGCGTGATCTTGTCGGCAACGCCGGCCGCCTTGACCGCCGCTACGCTGTCGCCGCCGCCGATAATCGACACCGCAGCGCCGTTGTCCGCCACCGCGTGAGCGACCTTTTTCGTTCCTTTGGCAAACGCCTCGATTTCGAAGACGCCCATGGGGCCGTTCCAGACGATAGTGCGGGCGGTGCCGATCTCGTTGGTGAACAGTTCGATGGTCTGTGGGCCGATGTCGAGCGCCATCACGTCAGGCGGGATCGGTTGGCCTTCCCCGATCTGCTGAATGCGCGCGCCCGCCTCAGGCTTGTCGGCAACTACGTGGTCGACGGGAAGCAGGAACCGGACATTGCGCGCCTTGGCGTCGTCGAGCATCTGCTTCGCCAGGCCGACTTTGTCGGCCTCGAGCAGCGATTTGCCGATCTCCTGACCCTGCGCCTTCAGGAAGGTGTAGGCCATGCCGCCGCCGATAATCAGCGCGTCAACTTTGCTCATCAGGTTCTTGATGACGCCGATTTTGTCGCTGACCTTGGCGCCGCCGAGGATGGCGACAAACGGCTTCTGCGGATGGGACAGCGCCTTGCCGAGATATTCCAGTTCCTTCTCCATCAGCAGGCCGGCCGCGCTCTTGTCCACGAAATGGGTGATGCCCTCGGTCGAGGCGTGCGCGCGATGCGCCGAGCCGAAGGCGTCGTTCACATAGAAATCGCACAGGCGGCCCAACTGCTTGGCGAAGTTCGGATCGTTGGCTTCCTCTTCGGGATGGAAGCGCAGGTTCTCCAGCAGCAGGGACTGCCCGCGCTCCAGCTTGTCCGCCATCTCCTCGGCCTGCACGCCAATGCAATCGGGCGAGAAGCCAACGTTCTCGCCGCGGCGCAGGACATCGTCGATCAGGATGCGCAGCCGCTCCGCCACCGGCTTCAGGCTCATCTTGGCGTTGGGCTTGCCCTTGGGGCGCCCCAGATGCGAAGCGAGGATCAGCCGCGCGCCGTGACGCAGCGCATACTCGATGGTCGGCAGCGTTTCGCGGATGCGAGTGTCGTCCATGACGCGGCCGTCATCGAGCGGCACGTTGAAGTCCACGCGCATGAAGACGCGCTTGTTGTTCAGCGGAAGATCGCGAATGGAAAGTTTTGACATAAGAACTCAGTTGTCAGTTGTCGGTTATCAGTTGTCGGTTCGTGAAACGGTTGTCGTGCAGCTGCGAACTCTCTCTGCTCCAACCCACTCTTCCGCCGGGCTCGCTGGCAACTGACAACCGACAACTGCTTTACAGCCCTTTCTGTCCCATGTAATGAATCAGGTCGCGCACGCGGCAAGAGTATCCCCACTCATTGTCGTACCACGCGATCACCTTGACGCAGTTGCCGTTGACCACACGCGTCATGGGCGCGTCGACGATGGAAGAGCGGTCGTCGCCGCGATAATCGATCGAGACCAGCTCTGCCGTCTCGTATCCCAGATAGCCCTTCAACGGTCCGGATTCCGACGCCGCCTTCAGCGCGTTGTTAACCTGTTCCACGCTGGTCTTCTTCTCGACAAAGACCACCAGATCGACCACCGAAACGTTCGGCGTGGGCACGCGCATGGCAAAGCCGTCGAGCTTGCCCTTCAGGTCGGGAATGGCCAGATAGATGGCCTTCGCCGCGCCGGTCGAAGTCGGAATCATCGACAGCGCCGCAGCGCGCGCACGGCGCAAGTCTTTGTGCGGGAAATCGAGGATGACCTGATCGTTGGTGTAGGAGTGGATCGTGGTCATGGTCCCGCAGACGATCTTGAAGTTGTCGTTGATGACTTTCGCGACGGGCGCCAGGCAGTTCGTGGTGCAGCGAGGCGTTGGAGATGATGTGATGCTTGGCGGGATCGTATTGTCCTCGTTGACGCCCAACACGATGGTGAGTCTTCGTTGGTGGCCGGAGCCGTAATGATGACCTTCTTCACCGGTCCGCGCAGATGCTGCTTGGCCAGTTCGGCTTTGGTGAACTTGCCGGTGGACTCGATGACCACCTGCGCGCCGACCGACTCCCAATCCAGCTTGGCCGGATCTTTCTCGGCGAAGACGTTGATGTTCTTGCCATCGACGCTGATGGAGTCCTCGGTCGGCGGAAATGTTATTCTGGCAGGTTGCCGAGAATGGAATCGTACTTCAGCAGATGGGCCAGCGTCTTGGGATCGGTGAGATCGTTGACGGCGACGAAGTCCAGGCTGGGATCGTTGAGGGCGGTGCGAAGAATGTTGCGGCCAATGCGTCCAAAACCGTTGATACCAACTTTAATTGCCATATGACCTCGTCGAAGAAATTCGAATTGAACGAAAGCAACAGCGGTGATGCTGTACGCGCAAAAGCACGCGAATGCTGTCAGGACAAAAAATCCTAGCATCCGGGCCGGAGGCGAGGCAATGATTGCAATCACAAACATGAGCGGCAATATGGCACAAAAGAGGAGCTAGGGAGTAAGCATACACCGCGTTGCTCCGCAACTAGGAAGCGTGTTACAAGTGCAACATGCGAAGATGGACACGCGACCGCGGCCGGCGGCGCAAGCAGCAGCCGGAAAAGCAGCAGGCGACAAGAGGATCCCGCGCCTTTGCAGCCGAAATTTCCTGAGCCACCCTCGACGGCGCAGACGGAAGAGCGCAGCAGCCCGAATTTGAGGCTCAGCCGGATGAGGCGAGCTCAGGAGAGCCAGCCCGACAGCCGACGCTCCCGCGGCACAGGCGAGGCGCAGCAGCAGACCCGAGCGCGATCGCAACCGCCGGCGGGGACGCCGCGGACGCGGCAGTCGTCCGCAAGCTGCGCAGCGCCGGCCCACGCTTGCCCGGACCCGGTGGTCCGACAGGCGAAGCGGCCGAAGCTGAAGCGCCCAGACAACAAGCCGCCGAACCCGTAGCTCAGCCGCGCGCAGCGGCCAAGACAGCCGAAAGGCGCCGTGGTGCTGTCGATCGGGATTCCGGGCTCCGGCAAGAGCACCTGGTTCAAGCGCCACAACATTCTGCCGCTCTCCAGCGACATGGTGCGCATCCTGCTGTTCGATGATGTCACCGAGCAGCGCTATCAGGACCTGGTGTTCTCCACGCTGCGCTCGATGCTGCGTGCGCGTCTGCTGGCGCGGCGGCCCTCGAATTATCTCGACGCGACCAACCTCTCGCCGCACGAGCGCCGCAGCTGGATCAAGCTGGCGCACGACTTCGGCTACGAGGCGCACGCCGTTTTCTTCGATGTGCCGCCCGAGGTCTGCATGGAGCGCAATCGCCGGCGCGAACGTAATGTCCCGGAAGACGTGATGCGGCGCATGGCCAGCAAGCTGCGCCCGCCGAAGTTCGAGGAAGGTTTCGCCAAGATCACCGTCGTGCGGCTGAAGAAGAAAGAGGGCGAACGCCCCGCACGAGGAGCCGCCGCCAGGAGTTCGCCATCGAGCCAGACGAAGGCGAGCCGCCGACGAGGTTGTGGACTCCGAGTATTAGGCTGGAATTTACGACGCGACCCTTGCGTCCACGCCATTAAACGCGTGCACGCACTCCATGATCTCGTCGTCGGTCAGCATGCGGTCGGATTCCTTGGCGCGCTGGTAGATGCGATCGACCAAATCCTCATTCACGGGAATCGCCGTGGCGCTCCAGCCAGAACTGCACATTGGACTTGCCGCTCATCGGGCCGACCTCGATGATCTGCTCCATGCCGAAATAATGCGACGGCACGCCGGAGTAGATGCTGTTGGCCAGCATGTCATCGTTCTTGCGATAGGCCTTGATGACCGCGGCGGCATGAACGCCCGTGCCGGTGCGGAAGGCGTCGTCGCCGACCACGGGATAGTTCTTCGGAATGGGCACGCCGGTCGCTTTCGAGACCGCTTCGCAATAATGCCTTCAGTTGCGTCAGGTCCTGGCTCTTCCACGGCTCGATGCCCAGCAGCTTCAGGTTCACCAGCATCTGGTCCATCTGCGTGTTGCCGACGCGCTCGCCGATGCCGCAAGCGGTGGCATGCACCACTTCCGCTCCGGCTACCAGCGCCGCGATCGAGTTCGCCACCGCCAGGCCGCGATCGCAATGGCCGTGCCACTCCACGCGAATGTTCTCGCCGGAAGGCTTCACCACTTCGTTGATGACGAAGTGCATGAGCGCGACCACGCCCATCGGCGTCGCGTGACCGCAGGTGTCGCAGATGACGATGGCCTTCGCGCCGTAGCGGATCGCCGTCGCTGTACAGCCGCTTGATGGTCTCGGGATCGCAGCGCGTGGTGTCCTCGGTCACGTACATCACGTCGAGGCCGAGCGACGACCGCGTACTTCACCGCGTTTTCCGTGGTGCGCAGCAGGAAGTCGTCGCTCCAGTCTTCGGTATAACGGCGGATGGGGCTGGAGCCGATGAAGGTCGCCACTTCGATTGGAACGCCGGTGCGCTCCACGATCTCGGCGACGGGCCGAATGTCGTTCTGATGCGTGCGGGCGGCGCAGTTGGGCTTGATCTTCAGCTTGGCGCGGCCGATCTCGCGCGCCAGCGCTTCGCAGTGCGCCACCGCCCGCGGGCCGGCGCCGGGCAGGCCAATATCCAGCATGTTGATGCCGATGGCTTCCATCAGATGAAGGATCTCGATCTTCTCTTCGATGGAGGGATCGCGCACCGAGGGCGACTGCAATCCGTCGCGCAGCGATTCGTCATTCAGCAGCACGCGGCCGGCGGGGACCATCGCTCTGGCATAGATCGTGTTCCAGTCGTAGATCAGCTCAGAGATATTGGCAGACAATTGGTCCTCACCCCGTTTTCGATACTCCTGAACAGATGCCGGCTCAAGGCTGGAGGGCTCACGAACCCTACTCGCCTTTCGCTTCGGTACTCTTGCCGATGGTGAGTCCGAATACCGATGGCTTGCCCAGTCCAGCTACATTGCGGTTCGCCGGCTCTTCCTCGCTCGGCAAATACAGCGTGCGGCAGTGCTCGCAGCGGTAAATCTCCGCCTTATTGCCAAAGCTCTGGCGCACGTCGCCACAAGCCTGCTCCAGCACATCCACCCAGTAAAACCAGCGCTTCAAATGGCCCCCGCAAAGCTTTCCCTTCTCATCTTTCTCGTTACAGGCACGCTGAAAAGCCTTCTTGTACTTGACGCTATGTTTGGGAAGTTGCGGCGCTTCCTTCTCAGCCTCACGCATGATGGCAGTATCGCCCGACATCGCGATTCTCGCAACCGAGGGTATTCTCCCGGGTAAACGTCCCCAAAACAGCAGCCAACTGAAAACGCATAGTCTCATCTAATGAAGGAGCGCGCCAAAAGGCGCAGTACTCCTATCGTAGATTTCGGGCCGAGTCATGGTGAGTTCAACTGAAGAACAGGGCTTAATCGATCAGGAACAAGAACTTCGGGCAAATGAAAAGCACGCGCTTCCATGGATCCGGAAATATCTGGAGTTGGCTGACTTGCTGATCCGGCGAGGCAAGTCTCGCGGGCGTATGGAGCGCAGTCGCGCATCGGCGTCGGCAGGTTCAGATGCGGTCAGAGCGCCGAAGCAGCCCCGCCGAACTTAACGCGCCTTTCAGCCTTGCGGCCCAGCTTCTGGCAAACAGCCAGTCGGCGAAGCCGCCCATTCGCCGCTGATAGTCCCTGCTATAGCCGAACCACCAGAGCTTGGCCATGCGAGGCAGCAGGTCGACGTCGACGTACTTCACCTGCACCATCTCCTGCAATCCCAGCTCGCCGTGGGTGCGGCCGATACCGCTCTGCTTGAAGCCGCCATGCGGCGCCTCGGCGATGCCGAAGCAGGAGATCATGTCGTTCAGCATGACCGTGCCCGCCTTGATCCTGCGCGGCCAGGGCTTCGCCGCGTTGCCGATTGCGCGTCCAGACGCTCGCCGCCAGCCCGAAATTGCTGTCGTTCGCCAGCCGGACGGCTTCGTCGTCGCTATCGAACGGCGCGACCGGCAGCACCGGGCCAAAGGTTTCTTCCTGCATGATGCGCATGTCGTTGGTCACGTCGGCCAGCAGGGTCGGCGCGTAGAAGTTCGGGCCGATCTCGGTCAGCCGGCTGACCGCCGGCGAGCAGCGAGCGCCGCGCTGAACCGCATCGTTCACCTGCTCGTCGACAGTGCGCAACTGCCGCTCGTGAATCATGGGCCCGATCTCGACTCGGAATCGATGCCGTTGCCAACGCGCAGCTTCGCCGATCTTCTCCCGGCATTTCTCCAGGAACGGTTCGTAGAGGCTGCGATGCACATAGCAGCGCTCGACCGAAAGGCATGTCTGACCGGCATTCATGAAGGCGCCCCACAGCGCGCCGCTCGAGTGCAATCTCGAGGTCGGCGTCATCGAGCACGATCATCGGGTCCTTGCCGCCCAGCTCCAGCACGACCGGAAGCAGCCGACGCGCAGCGGCTTCCGCCACCCGCTTGCCGGTGGCGACGCTTCCGGTGAAGATCAGCTTGTCGACCGCGGATTCCGTGAGCGCCGCGCCCGCCGGCCCTTCGCCGATGACCACCTGCATCAGATCGGGGTCAATCCCGCCTCGCAGCAGCAGCCGCTGCAGCTCCAGCGCGATCAGCGGTGTGAGCTCCGACGGCTTCAGCACAACCGCGTTGCCGGTCACCAGCGCGCTCAGGGTCTCGACCGCCGGCATGGAGAACGGATAATTCCACGGCGCGATGATGCCGATCACGCCGTACGGCTCCCGCACCAGCTTGCCGCGCTTGGTCTTCATGGCCAGGTTGCCGTGCGGCAGCGGCTGCTCGCGCAGAAAGCGGTGCGCATTGCGAATGCAGAACTCCGCCGCATCGAGCACGACCAGCACTTCGGTCGCCAGCGCCTCGGCGGTGGGCTTGCCGGCCTCGCGGCAAATCAGCTGCCGCAACTTCGTCGCGCCGCTCGCTCAGAAGCTGCTGAAATCGGCGCAGAACGGCGATGCGCTCGCGGACCGGAGTCGCCTGCCACGAGCTGAGCGGCTTTCGCGCGCAGCGACTGCGTTATGCACGTCTTCCGGCAGTCGCGCAGGGCAGCTCGCCCAGCACCTCGCCAGTTGCGGGATTGGTGCTGACGAGAGTTGCGCTAGCGATTTGTGCTTCGGTTGCCATACCGGGAATCCCTTACAATAGCGAGTTCGCTCTATCGGACTGAATTAAATAGGGTTGTAACAGGGCACGACTTCAGTCAAGCCAAAGCTTTCGTTATGCACTGTTTTGAACAGCCTCCGAAACAGAGTGTCTTGAGCAGCCTCTGCCGGGCGTGCTCCACCTGATCGTGAACCCGCTCTAATACTCCACGCTGACCAGATACAGGCCGCAAGCGGCCGCCGTGGGTCCGGCAGCACTGCGATTGCGGGCTTCCAGGATGGCGGGCACGTCCGCGATCTTCAGCGAACCCTTGCCGACAAGCAGAAATGTTCCGACGAGATTGCGCACCATGTGGTGCAGGAATCCGTCTCCGCGCACAGTGTAGATCAATTCGTCGCTGGTGCGCACCCACTGCGAAGAATGAATCGTGCGGACATTCCCGGATTTCCCAAAACGAGAGGCGTCATCTTCTTCCGAAAGTTCTGCCATGCGGGCGCTGCGGTCGGGATCCGAAGCCGCAAACGAAGTGAAGTCGTGCGTGCCAACCACGCACTCGGAAGTCCGCATCACTGCTTCTTCGTTCATCGGATAGGGATCGTGAGAACGTAGCGCGCCAGAAAAGGGGGGCAGATATCGCCGCGGTAGATGCGATAGCGATAGGTCTTCGCCTGGGCCGAGTGCCGCGCGTGGAAGCCCTCGGGCACGGCCTCGACCGAAATAACCCGCACCGATGGCGGAAGTATGTCATTGAGCGCCACGACCAGATTGCGCTCCGGCATAGGATTTTCCAGCCGCACCGAGGCCACCTGGCCCAGCGCGTGTACGCCCGCGTCAGTGCGGCCCGAACCTTGCGGCAGAACATCTTCGCCAGTCAGCCGCTTCAGGCAGTCCGCGAGCGTACCCTGCACGGTCGCCAGCCCCGGCTGCACCTGCCATCCGTGAAACTCCGCGCCGTCATAAGCCAGCGTCAGTTTCAGATTGCGAGCCACTCTTCCCTCACTTGAGTTGATGGACAGCTCATACTTTTCGATCTGTTAAGCAGTGTAAAGGTGTGTTAAGCGGCGTTTGTGAGCTAAGTGTCTCCGCTATACTAAATTTCTGCTTACGAGTGCGAAATCGCTGTCTGTCCCGCTGCGCCGCCCAGTCGCGCCTGGCTTTGATTCACCGGCTTCAAATTGCAAATCCATAGACGAGCCAACGCTGCCCAAGGCTGTAGAACTCTTACGTCCTTTGGAGAATCACAGAATGTTCATCCGTAATTCGATATCAAACTGCGCTTCCACCATGCCGCTTAAGCCGGCCGTGTTGCTGCTGTTACTCGCTTTCGCTAGCTTGGGGCTGGCGCAAGAGACCGCCGCTCCGCCGACGCAGCAGACGGTGGCGACGCCCGCGGTGCTGACGCCTTTGCCGCAAGCGCCGGCCCCGCAGCATAACGCCAACTCACATCCCTATTCCGACGAGGACTACACGCGTGGCAGACGCCAGTGGCCGAATCCGTTCATTATCTACGCGCCCCGCAATGTCGCTCCGGTCGATGTGCAAAACTCGGGGGCGGTGGAAAAGATCTTCCGCGACGGCAAGATCTATCTCTCGATCGACGACGCGATCACTCTGGCGTTGGAAAACAATCTTGATATCGGCATCCAGCGTTTCAATCTGTCGATCGCCGACACCGACATCCTGCGCACCTCTTCCGGCTCGCCCGCGCTCGGCGTCAATGCCGGACTGCTGCAAGGAACTCCCGGCGGCGCGACGGGAACAACTTCTGCTGGAGGCACGGGAACTTCGACCACTGGCACGACGGGCGGCGGAGTCGGCGGCACCAGCATCGGCGTGGGCGGCGCCGGCTCGGGCGCTGCCGGGCTGGTCACTTCCACCCAGGGCGAAGGTCCTCCGCTAGACGATTACGACCCGGTCATCACCGGCACCCTCTCCGTCGAGCGGGCCCGCATCCCCGAATCCAACACCATCGTCACCGGAACCAACGAGCTGAGTGAGAACATCACCACCGGAAACTTTCTCTACACCCAGGGCTTCTCCACCGGGACGCTGATGACCGTCGGCTTCGACAATACGCGTAACGCCTCGAGCGCGCTGTTTAACACCCTGAACCCCAACCTGAACACGAACTTCCGCTTCCAGTTACGCCAGCATCTGCTACAAGGGTTTGGCTTCGATCCCAACTTGCGCTACATCCGCATCGCGCGCAACAACAAAGCGATCACCGAGATCACCTTCCGCAACCAAGTCCTGACCACGGTGTCGCAGATCGAGAACATCTATTGGGACCTGGTGAATGCCTATGAAAACGTAGAGGTGCAGCAGCGCGCGCTCGATCTGGCGAACAAGACGCTCTCCGACAACCAAAAGCAGGTGGCCGCCGGAACGCTGGCGCCGCTCACTGTGGTGCAGTCGCAAAGCGCTGTCGCGACTGCCAAGCAAAATCTGGTTGCAGCGCAGGTAAGCCTTCAGTTACAGCAATTGCTGATGAAGAATGCGATCACGCGCAATATGGCCGACCCTGTGCTGGCAGTCGCGCCAGTGATTCCGACCGACATCCTCAACACGACAGAAGAATATAAGGTGGCGCCCGTCGATGAGCTGATTGCGCAGGCCTTGCAGAAGCGTCCGGAGATCGCCACCGCACGGCTGACCCTTACCAACAACGAAGTCACGCGGAAATCAATCCGCAACGAATTGCTGCCGGCGCTGGATCTCTATGCCTTCTACGGTGCTTCGGCGCTGGCCGGACCGCCGAATCCACTGTGTACCGACCCTACCCGCTGCACGACGCCGGGATTTCCCCCTGGCTACGGCGGCGCGTTCTCCAATCTGTTCAATAGCAGCTCGCCCGACAAAGGCGTAGGCGTCAACCTCAGCATTCCCCTGCGCAATCGCCAGGTGCAAGCTGACCAGGTGCGCAACGACTTGGAGAACCGGCAGGCGCAAATGAGCCTCCAGCAGACGGCAAACCTGATCATGCTTCAGGTGCGGCAGGCGGAGTTTGCGCTGGAGCAGAATTGGGTGGCGCTGCAAGCTGCCATCTCGGCACGCGACTATGCGGCTGAGGCGCTCGATGCCGAGCAGAAGAAGCTGGTGATGGGAGCGTCGACCAGTACGTTGGTGCTCCAGGCCTCGAGCAATATGACACAAGCGCAGTCGAACGTTTTGGCGGCCGCGACCAACTACGAGAAGTCAAAGGTGCAGCTCGATCTTTATACCGCTGATACCCTGACGAAGCTGGGTATCGATCTCACCGACGCGGAAGCGGCACAGGTCAAGCATCCGCCGCAAGTCACGGGCGTGGCGCCGGCCAACGCGCCGAATGAGTTGACCACGCCGCACCTGGTGCCGCTGGGGCCAGGCGGGCCGGGGACAGGGCCGACAATGGCACCGCAACCGGGAACGCCGCCGACGCAGCCGACGACGCCTCCGCCGCAGCAGAATCCGCAACCATGAAGGGTAGAGCGGCGCTTTAGCGCCGCGTCCGCGGTGACAATTAAAAGGCATTGCGGAGCAAAAATATGAGCGGCCGCGACGGGGGCCTGAAGGCCCGCTCTACCAATGCTCCACCCTTCGCTCTTCTCCCGACATCCTCCGCGTATTACCATGGGACATCCTCATGGGCCCCAGTTCCCAAGTGCGCCTGCCCCCGCGCGAGGCCAAGCCGCCCAGCGAGTCACAGGGGCTGCGCTCGGCACAGCAGCAGGTCGCGCGTGTCGCCCAGCTTCGCTCGGTGGAACAATCGGCCGCCTGGCTCCGCGACCACGCTGCCGAACTGGAAGGCATTCAACTCGAGGTCACCTCTATTCCCGCGCCGCCGTGGGGCGAGAGCGCGCGCAGCCACTGGCTGGCCTCGCGTTTCGCCGAGCTGGGCCTGGCCGACGTGCATCGCGACGAATTAGGAAACGTCTTCGGCATCCGGCCCGGCATCGACAGCGCCGCGCCGTTCATTGCGATGAGCGCGCACATCGACACGGTTTTTCCGCCCGAAACTCCAATCGCGGTGCGACGCGATGCGGGCAAGTTATACGGTCCCGGCGTCTCTGACAACTCAAGCGGCATTACCGCGCTGCTGGCTATTGCGGGCGCGATGCAAGCGGTCCCGGCGGGCAACCTCGCTCCGGTTCTTTTCGTTGGCAACGTCGGCGAGGAGGGTGAGGGCGACCTGCGCGGCATGAGGCACATCTTTCAGCAGCCGCGCTGGTCCGCGACCATAGCGTCGCTCATCGTCATCGACGGCGCGGGCACCGACACCATCATCGCCGAGGGCCTCGGCAGCCGCCGTTACGAAGTGACGGTGCGCGGGCACGGCGGCCATTCCTGGAGCGACTTCGGCGTGGCCAATCCCATCGTCGCCCTGGCGCGTGTCATCGACCGCTTCACGCGCACGCCGGTCCCGGTCTCGCCCAAGACGACCTTCAACGTCGGGATCATCAATGGCGGGACCTCGGTGAACTCGATTCCCGAATCCGCGACCATGCGCGTGGATACCCGCTCGGCTTCGGTCGACGAGCTCGACCGCCTGGAGCGTGCGCTGCACGAGGCCGTCGACCAGGTCGTCCCCGAGATTACCGGGCGCAAGAAGCAGGAGCTGCTGACTGCCGAGGTGCGCGTGATCGGCAATCGCCCGGCCGCGGACTTGCCGGCTGACTCGCCGTTGCTTCGCATGGTACGCGCGGTCGACGCCGAACTGGGCAACGCCTCGCGAGTCCAGCGCGCCTCGACGGACGCCAACGTACCTCTCTCTCTGGGACGGCAGGCGATCGCCATCGGCTCTGGCGGCAGCGGCGGTGGCGCGCATACGATTCACGAATGGTATGACCCAGCCGGCCGCGACCTCGGGCTGAAGCGCATCCTGCTGCTCACGCTGGCGCTGGCGGGAGTCGCCGAAGAATGAAGCTCGTCCTGCTTTCGCTTTTGTCACTCATGCTCAACGCAAACTCCTTCGGGGCCGCCGAGAAAACGCCTGCAACCGAAGTCCTCTTCATCAACGGCAATATCTATCCCAATGTCTACATCCCGCCCAAGACTCCACGCCCGCAAGCCATCGCGGTGCGCGACGGGCGCATCGTCGCCATCGGCTCAAACGAAGAAATCCTCAAGCTGAAGCACGGCGATACGCAGGTGATCGATCTCGGCGGCCACTTCGTCATGCCCGGCTTCAACGACGCGCACGTGCATCTGGCCGCCGGCGGTCTGGAGCTGCTGCAAGTCGATCTGGTCGGCGTGAAGTCGCTCGCCGAGATGCAGAAGCGCATCGAAGACTACGCGAAGAAAACTCCGGGGCGCGAATGGCTGATCGGCCGCGGCTGGGACCACACGCTCTGGCCGGGCGCGAAGCTGCCCTCGCGCGAAGACATCGACTCCGTGACTGGCGCTCATCCCGCGGTCTTTAGTCGTGTTGACGGACACATCGCCGTCGCCAACACGGCTGCACTAAAGGCCGCGGGATTGCTCGCCAAAGTGCCCGATCCTCATGGAGGCGAGGTTGATCGTGCTGCCAACGGCGAGGCCACCGGCATCGTACGCGAGACCGCGAAGGACTTGGTGATAGCGAAAGCCCCGAGACCGTCGCTGGCGACGCGGCGACGCGGCATCGAGCTCGCGCTGGCCAACGCCGCGCGCTGGGGCGTCACTTCCCTTCAGGACTTTTCCGAATGGGAAGACTTCCTGGTCTATGAAGAGATGGAAAAGCAAGGCAAGCTGACCGTGCGCATCAGCGAATGGCTGCCCTTCAATGAGCCCGTGGAGTTGCTGGAGAACCATCGCGCCCATCACTCCGCGCAAGACGCCATGCTGCACACGGCCATGCTTAAAGGCTTCATGGACGGTTCGCTCGGCTCGCGAACCGCGGCGCTGAACGCGCCCTATTCCGACGATCCCGGCAACAAGGGCCTGCCGCAATACGAGCAAGCGGCCCTGAACAAGATGGCCGTGGAGCGCTCGATCGCGGGATTTCAGCTCGGCTTTCACGCCATCGGGGATGCGGCCGTGCAGATGGCGTTGGATGCTTTCGCCGAAGTTCAGCGTGACGCGCGCGAGAACCATCGCGAACACGATTCCCGCCCTCGCATCGAGCACGCCCAGGTGATCGACGCCAACCAGTTCGAGCAGTTTCGCGACCTCGGCGTCATCGCCTCGGTGCAGCCCTGCCATCTTCTGACGGACATGAACTGGGTGGTCCAGCGCATCGGCCCCCAGCGCGCCAAGACGTCGTACCCGTGGGCCAGCTTCCTCAAGCATGGCGTGCCACTGGCCTTCGGCACCGACTACCCCGTCGAACCCATCAATCCCTTTCGCGGACTCTACGCCGCCGTGACCCGCAAGAACGAAGCGGGGACCAAGGAGTTCTTTCCCGAACAGAAGATCACGAGCGAACAAGCGATTGACGCCTACACGACGGGCTCGGCGTACGCCCAGTTCGCCGTGAAAGACAAGGGCACGCTCGCGCTGAACATGCTGGCCGATTTCGTGGTGCTCGACCGCGACCTGACCAAGGTCCCGCCCGCGCAGATATTGAAGACGCGGGTACTGCGGACCGTGGTTGGTGGCAGGACGGTGTACGAGTCGGGGAAATAGTCTTCGGGCACGAAGCAATTCACAGTGCCGCAGCCGAGTGACATTGCGAGCGACATTGCTCGGAATTGTGTAGTTTTGTTGCAAACGGTGACCAAAGGCCGTTTCGCGTCGTCTAATCGCGTGAGAACACCCCAGTGGCTCCCCTCACATCACAGTCTGTGTGCCCGCGACTGTATAATTTTCTGTTGGGCTGTTTCGCCGGAGGATAGGGAATGGATTCGCAAGTTTCAGGTTTCAGGCAAAGATTCAGGGCCAATCGCTTTGCCTCAACTATGGTTGTGCTGGCCACGCTGACGCTGGGCATCCTGATTGGCACAGTCGTTTCTGGGGCCGTTAAGGGCAATTCGCAGAACACATCGGCTGACGCTACGCCGCTGAAAGTTCCCTCGCCCGTCCAGATGTCCAATCAATTTTCCAACATCGCTCGCGAGCTCGAGCCGACGGTGGTCAACATCAACACCGAATCGACCATCAAGAACCCGCATCGCCGCATGACGCCGGGCAATCCCAATGACGACCAGGGCGGCGGTGGCGACGAGGACAACCCGTTCCAGGACTTCTTTAACCGCTTCTTCGGCGGACAGCCGGGCGGCGGCGGACAGGGCGGCGGGCAAGGCGGTGGTCAGGGCTTCGGCGGCTCGCCCGACATGCGCGAGCGCTCGCTCGGCTCGGGCGTCATCGTCGACTCCAAGGGCTACATCCTCACCAACAATCACGTGGTCGACAAGGCTGACCGCATTCGCGTCAACCTGATGGGCGACCCCGAGACCGTCACCTACACCGCCACGGTGGTGGGCACCGACGCCGAAACCGATCTGGCGGTGATCAAGATTGACGCCAAGAAGCCCCTGCCCTACGCCAAGCTTGGCAACTCCGACAGCATGAATGTCGGCGACTGGGTGTTGGCCATCGGCAGCCCATTCGGACTGAATGAGACCGTGACCGCCGGCATCGTGTCGGCGATCGGCCGCAACATCGTTCCTAACCGCCAGTTCGAGTCCTTCATCCAGACCGACGCCGCCATCAATCCCGGAAACTCCGGCGGCCCGCTGGTGAACATGAATGGCGAGGTCATCGGCATCAACACCGCGATTTACACCAGTGGCGGCGGCTATCAGGGCGTGGGATTCGCCATGCCGTCCAACACCGTAGTCAGCGTCTACAACCAACTGATCGGTCCCGAGCACAAGGTGCTGCGCGGCTCCATCGGCGTGCAGTTCAATGCCGTGCCGAACCCGGCCGTGGCGCGCGTTTACGGTGTCACCAGCGGCGTGACCATCGCTGACGTCACCCCGAACGGCCCCGCGGAGAAAGCCGGCCTCAAGACCGGCGACACCATCGTCTCCGTGAACGGACATACGGTGAAGAACGGCGACGAGCTGGTTGCTGACATCTCGGCGTTGAAGCCGGGCACGACCGCCAAGATCGGCTATTTGCGCAACGGCAAAGAGTCGACGACCGAGGTGACGATCGCCGATCGCTCCAAGCTGTTCGCCAGTCGCCTCGGCGGTGAAGAGGGCGGCGAGCAAGGCCAGCCGCAGGAGAGCAAGTTCGGTATCACCGTGCGCGGCATCACCCAAGACATGGCCAACCGCTTCAACTTCCCGAACACCAAGGGCGTGATGGTGCAGGACGTGAAGCCGGACGGTTTCGGCGACACCGCAGGCCTGAGCCGCGGCGACGTGGTCCTCGAGATCAATAAGCAGCCGGTCAACAGCGAAGCGGACTTCCACCGTCTCGAGTCGGAAATGAAGAGCGGACAGGACGTGGTCTTCCTGGTACGTCCGCGCGGCAGCCGCGACAACACGACCGTGTTCATGGGAGGCACGCTCCCGTAAGAAAAGAGGGGGTTAGGGGCTAGGGATCAGGAGAGCGACTTTCCTTCAACCCTAATCCCTAGTCCCCAGACCCTTCTTAACCAGAAGGTACTCTGGATGATGTTCCAGCATTAACTCGGAAGCAATCCCAGCAGCGGCGCTGGTGCATCGAAGTTGAACGATGCCCAGCGCCGTTCCCACTTTGGTAACCTAGCTCATTTTTTTCGTTCCCAAAACGGTTAACGGCTCATTACAATTGAGGAATCTTTCGTGCATAACAGAAACTTGCCAGAGAGGTGGACGTTGCCTATCGGACAGCGCTTTGCTCAAACCGCCACCATCCTGCTCGCAGTTGTCGGGCTGGCCGCGACCACATCGGCGACTACAACCACCCACGCTAAGTCCCATCATGCCAAGCTCTCCAGCGCGCACGGCACCTCCCGCCATCATTCCTCCAAGCGTCAGGTTAGTACGGCGCGCCACCGTGGGCAGCACAGCATCGATGAGGAGCGCACCCGCGAAATTCAGACGGCTCTAATCCACGAGCATTACTTGAGCGGCGAGCCGACTGGCGTGTGGGACCAATCCTCGAAGGACGCGATGCTGCGCTACCAGGCCGCCAATGGCTGGCAGACCAAGATCACGCCTGATTCCCGCGCGCTGATCAAACTGGGACTGGGTCCGGATCATAAAGGGCTGCTGAATCCCGAAACCGCGAACATCCCTTCCCCGCACGAGCTGGGAGTTGATAACCAGACCCAGCCGGGAGGCGCGGCGGACAACGAGTAGCCTTCCTTAGGATTGAGGACGAGAGGCGCGGGGCGACCGCGCCTTTTGCATTTTGCCAGGATTGCGTGATCGCTGCCCGTGCTACTCTCGGCTGTTCTGCGAGGACAACAGATGGCACAGCCAGACCACAATCTCCAGATGAGTAGCGCAAGTCGAAGGAGGCACTGAGATCACGGAGCGTCTGGCTGATGCTCGCTCCGTGCTCTTCGTGCCTCCGTGGTGAAACCAGGCGGACGAATCAGTAGTAAAGTTCGGCGACAGGTATGAATCGCAGCTAGTTCAGCCGCGTGAGTGGGGAGAGAGTGCCCGCCCGACGCTCCGCTCCAGGGTTATGAAGCCGGATACCGCTGCCGGCCAGCGTGGACTTAACGTAGTCCTCGCCCGCCTGCATCATATGTATCCAGACGGCCTGTGCCCGGCCTTTCTCGTTGAGGAACGCCGCCAATTCCGCGGCATTCATGTTCGTCCCTGCCTCGCGGGCAAATTGCTGCAAATGCACGAGCGTGATTTCGGCGGTAACTTTCTCCCGCCAGCACTTCTTCTTAAGATCAATCATTTCTGCTTCCCGACAGAATGAATTTGACTTGCAGAAATAGAAATACGCTCAGCGGGTTTTCGGGACGATGGCCGACGTCACCGCCTCCTGTGATAGTGGTCACAGGGATGATGTTCAACTTGAACGGTGCTCGCGCAATCGGGCAGTTTCGGGTTTCCAGTTTCGTGTCGGGCGCGGGCGAGCGGGAAACTGCGTCTTCGAACTCGAAACTGGAAACTGATTCTTAGCTGCCGGGCCTGTAAGCCGAATTCTGTCTGCCGCTCTTTGTTCTCGTGGGTGCCCCACACATTCGCGGTGTTCGAATGTGTGGGCCCTCCCGACAAGAACAAAGAGCGGCAGGACGGTCATTCCTCTGGGCCGTGCATTACTGCACGGCTCTAGCGACCTACCCGGGAGTTGTGGCGCGCCGAGCAGGCACGCGCGCCAGTCCGATTCTCGCGAACCGGAGCCGGCGCTCCTCCCCTATTTGGTCTTGCTCCGTGTGGGGTTTGCCCTGCCACCGCCATTGCTGGCGGCGCGGTGCGCTCTTACCGCACCTTTTCACCCTTACCCCGCCTAAAAGGCGGGGCGGTATGTTTTCTGTGGCACTGGCCGTCAACGTCCCTTTGAGAGACGCCGCCCGGACGTTATCCGGCACACCGCTCTATGGAGTTCGGACTTTCCTCTGCGGATTGCGCCCGCAGCGACCGTCCGGCCCAGCAGCTAACACCACTATTATAGATTGCGATCGCGGGAGAAGACTGTTCGAATCTAGCGCTTCCGCTTCCTGAAAAACGCAGCGAGGGAACTGGCCCCTCCTAAGAAAGAAAACGACGAGGAATTCGCTCCCACAGCCACGGCAGCACTGGTGGCCACCAAACCAATCGTCCCCGGCTCGGGAACAGTTTGTTGAGTGACATTGCAGTTGTTGATGGTGTTGTCATCCAAAGTTACCGCGCCATTGAGCGCGATAACCCTTCCGCAATCGTCCGTGGCCCCGGTATCCAGTGTGTCGCTGGTGTAAGCGATGATGTTTCCCTGAAATGAAGTCGTGGTACCCAGAGTTGCGGAGCTACCCACCGCCCAATAGATAACGTCGTTCTGTCCCATGTTGATCCCGAGCACCATCGAGGCGCTCGCCGTGGTAAGGGCACTGCCGATCTGAAAGACGACCATTTGATTGCTCAAGCCCTCCCAATTGATTGTGAGGTTCCCCGTCAACTGGGCCGAGGAGTTGAAGGTATAGACTCCCGGTGCAAGCGTTAGGCCGCCTAGATCCTGGCCTGTCAGGTTCTGATTGGACGTCAGACCCTGGAGGTAATTGTAGGCAGTCAGGGCATCAGCCTGAGCTTGCATGGCCACGGCGTCGTCATTGTAGATGGTTCCGTTCACGATGCCTGGCGGAAAGCCCGTAATCGAAGTACCGGGGTAGACTCCCAAGTCTCCGTAGAGGACGCTATTGCCGGTGTTGGTAACCGCCGAGGCACCGAGCACCGCAAAGGAGCATGCAGATCCGAGGATGGGGTCGGGGCAGCTGCTGGCATAGACATTGAAAGCGCTGAGCGAGAAAAACAGGACAAGTAGAAGACCGACGCGTAGCACTCGCATAAGGATCGCTCCGCCTCGTTCCAATTCGTACAGGGCCTGACCCGCCGCTGGAAGGAGTGGCACAAGGGTGGCAGGTCACAAGCTTGTCTGGCTAGCCTGTACTGACACATTTTGCAATTGTGTGCCCTACTTAAATGGCCTAAGTGGCGCTAAATGGCGCTTGTGTTACTTGCTGGGGTGCAATTACTTGCGCTAAAGTTCCAACCGTTTGTCCACTCTGCTGGCGCGCTCCATGCTCGATCTGCCTGTACATTCGGAGCCACCTTCGTCATAATGCCGCCGGTCCAGCTAACGATATTCGGCTTGCGCTTACCTCAGAAACGAGCCGCAGGCATCATTTACTTCTCAGGCGCTCTCCTTCAGCAGCAATTGTTCGGCGGGCGAGAACACATACTGGCGGATCATCATCGTGCTCAGCAGCGACGTCAGCCCTGACGACGCCAGGATCATCGCGATAACTACGAACTGATAGATCGCGGCGTAGAGCGGGTCGGCGCCGGAGAGCAGCATGCCCGTCATCAGTCCGGGAATCCAGACGATGCCGAGCGAGCGCAGATTGTCGATGGCTGGGATGAGCGACGAGTGGATGCTGGCCTCGGTGTAACCGGCGATGGTGCGCTCCGGCGCGGCGCCCAAAGCCAGCGCCGTCTCGATCTCGCCCGCGTGCGCCAGCACCTCCGAGCGAAAGCGGTTCAGCGCGAGCCCGTTCGTGTTCATTGCGTTCGCGATGATCATGCTGCCGACCGGAATCAGCGAGGTGATGGCGGTGTCGATCACGCCCGCCCAGGTCATCACTGCCGTGACGACCCCTGCGCCCGCGGCAATCGAGTACGTCGAAACCTTGCGCGCGCCGGGGATGTTCTTGGCGCGCTTGGCGGAGATCGATCCGGCGGCGACGATCATTCCGGCCAGCAGGAAGACGCTGCTCCAGCGTGGCGCTTTCAGCAGCAGGACGAGCACTGAGCCGACCACCACGATCTGCACGATCCCGCGCACCAGCGCAATCGCAGTGTCGCTTTCCAGGTGAATGTTGCGCCGCCGCGCCAGCAAAATCAAAAGCAACGCGAGCACCGAGGCGATCGCCGCCTGCGCAAATCCGAGCGCGATTTGGGAATGAAACAGTGACTTAAGCACACAGCACCTCCAACGATGGAAGGGGTACGGCTTCAGCCGTACCGGAAGGTGCTGTTTTGAAAACGGGCGGTGTCATGCTGAGCGCAGCGACCGCGCAACTACCCTGACAAGCGCCTTCTTGAGCATCGCGGGGTAGTTGCCCGAGCGGGAGTCGAAGGGCCCCTATCATTTGCTTGCCATTAAGCGTTCCTCACATGCGCTGGGGCAGGCTTTCACTCGGCGCCCGCCCCGAATCGCAAAACACGAGCGTTCGGAAAAAACATGGCGGGCGCTCCGCTCAGGAGCACCGTTCAGGACACGGCGAGTTTCATCCACAGCTAAAGTTCTCGTGCGTCGCCGGGCGAAGCCGGCGATTCCACCATCAACTTGGCCCAGCACTTTCGGTTGCGCCGAGCTGCACCAGACGTCCTGCGTCTATAATCGCGACGCGACCGCAGAGACGCCGCGCCTGGTCGAGATCGTGGGTGACCAGGACGAAGGTGAAGCTGATTTGCGCCAACCAGATTGCGAATAAGTTCTTCGATGCCGGCCTTCGCCTTCTCGTCGAGCGCGGCCGTTGGCTCATCCAGCAGCAGGATCTCGGGCTGATTGGCCAACGCGCGGGCGAGCGAGACGCGCTGCTGTTCGCCGCCCGGAAAGGTTGGGCACGTTACGAGCGGCGAAATTCGGCAAACCAACCCGATCAAGGAGCTCGGCGACCGCGCGTTTGCGGAGCGCTTCTCCACGCTGCGACGGCCCGAACCGCAGGTTCGCCGCGACGTCACCGGGAAAAAGAAACGGACGTTGCGTGACCATCCCAACGCGGCGGCGGAGTTCGCGCGGCTCAATCTGGCGGTAGTCCTCGCCCTCCAGAAAAACCGTGCCGCTCGTCGGCTCATCAAGCCGGTTAAGCAGTCGCAGGAAGGAACTTTTTCCCGAGCCGCTCGGTCCGACGACCCCGAGCAGTTCGCCGCGCTGGACGCTCAGCGAAACTTCCCTGACGATCCACACGTCACCAGCTCGCCGCGACAGATTCTCCACCCGCAGAATGGCCGCGCCGGCGTTCATCGATCGAGATGTCCGTAGTAGATCTTCGTGTTGTACTCGAGGGTGACGTGGCCGTCGACCGCGTGCTTCTCGAAGAGTTCCGGCAGTTCCCTCGCCATGGCCTCGTAACGCTCGCCGGACTTGGGAATGTACGACGACGACAGCAGGCGCCCCCGCAGGCCGTCGAAATCCAGCCGCTGTTGATTGTGCTGCTGGATCATATTCATTCCATTCGGCGCGAAGAAAGCCTCCAGCGCCTCATAGCTGGCGAGATACTTGTGTGAGACCTGCTCGTAATCGATGCCGTGCTTGTGGATGAACCCTTCGTAAGCGCGCAGGAATGGCGTCGAGTCCACATCGCGATCGTGCCAAACCAGCACCGTCCATCTCGGCGGCCTCAGGATGCGCGCAAACTCGACGCGCGTCTTGGGCGGATCGAACCAGTGAAAAGCCTGCCCGGCCACCACGAAATCGACACCCTCATCCGGGAGCGTGGTAGCCTCGGCGCTGCCCTCCACCATACGAAAGTTCGGATAGGCGGCGAGATATTCCTCGCCGGCGCCGCGCATCTCCAGATTGGGTTCAACGCCAATCACGCGATTGCCATTTTGCAAGAGGATTTCCGCCAGCAGTCCCGGGCCGCAGCCGACGTCGGCGATCAAGTGCCCGGGCCGCAAGTCACATGCCTCTCGCAGTGCATGTGCCACGTCACGAGAGTAGTGAGGACGATACTTGGCGTAGTCGCCCGCCCGGTCGGAGAAGCGGGCCACAGCGTCGCGAAGAGAGTTGGGCATCGCAGGAATGATACCGTAGCAACTGGCAGCTAGCGATTGGCTCCCGCGAGTGGCCGCCAAGTATGCCCCCTTGATTCGCACTGTCGGCATGAGAAAGGGTTGCGCTAGTCGCTAACTGCTATTTTCTTGTCAGCATGTCTCCTTCAAGTCAAAAGCCGCCACTGGCTTCCGCCATTGCCGCGGCCATCCGCCGAGTGCCGCGTGGGCGCGTGAGCACCTACGGAGCCATCGCCAAGGCTGCCGGGTATCCGCGCTGCGCTCGCCACGTCAGCCGTGTCCTGAGACAGGTGAGCGGCCTGCCTTGGCAGCGTATTCTGGGCTCCGGGGGACGCATCTCGCTGCGCGGCGAAGCCGCCTTGGAGCAACGCTTCCTGCTCGAGGCCGAGGGTGTCCGCTTCCGCGGGCGCAGAGTGGATTTGCAGCAGTTCGAGCATCGCTTTAAGAAGCCTTGAGGCAAAAGAACGGCGCCGCACTGCAGTGCGAAACAGAAAGATGGTGACGTCGCAGGGTCCTAGGGTTTAGAGTTCGAGCTGGTCACCGGGCCGGAACGCTGGGCCACACGTTCGAGCGGCGGCAGCCTCGGGCCGTTTGCCGCCAAAGTTGTAGCGTCGGATACAAATGCCCAGCTCTCGATGATTACCGCTGGCGTAAAATAGCACCAAGTTCAAGATAACCAGAGTTTATGTTCAGACCGGGCCATCTCCGACGTCTTCTTCTGGCGACCACACTGCTCTCTTCGGCGGCATTGTTCGGCCAACATTACCAGGGGCACGACCATACCGTGTTTCATCCTCCAGCGCCCCCACCGGCCAAACATGCTTCCGCCACGACGGTGACGAACACATCTAGCTCTCACGCTGCGGACACCACATCCCGCCGCCATGAGGCGACGCTTACGACACCCGGCAACGCGCATAGCGCGCAGTCAGCGCAAGTCGCGCCTCACGCCAGGTAATTCGCCACATCCCACGCGGTCAGGCAAAATAGAGTCATGGAGATCTATTTCCTGCGCCATGCCAATGCCGGTGAACCGAAGCTGAATCGCGCCAAAGACGAGCAGCGCCCGTTGGACAAGCTGGGCATCGAGCAGTGCCACATTGTGGGACGTGCACTTGCCGCCCTGAAACTCGAGCTCGACGCCGTTATTTCCAGTCCGCTGGTTCGCGCTCATCAGACAGCGGAGATTGTCGCCGAGGAGCTGGGACGAAAAGAACCTATCGTGATCGACGACGCGCTGCGCCCGGACGCCGACTACGAGCAATTTGAGGAGTTGCTGGCGCGCCACAAAGATAAGGACGCAATCATGGTGGTGGGCCACAATCCCAGCCAGGCGGAGTTCCTGAACCGGCTGATGACCGGCGGCGACTCCGAGCCGATCGATTTCAAGAAGGGTGCTATCGCCCGCGTCGATTTCGAATCCGGCAAGCCTGCTGTGCTGAAGTGGCTGATGCCGCCGAAAGTGGTGAAGGCGCTTCAGCAGGCCTCGGCCAAGAGCTCGCGGCCGAAGACGGTCTCAAAGTAGTTTTTCTCCTGCTCCACCGCCCAGAGCTCCAGGTCGATGCCTTCGGTCGGCCGAGGCTTCAGCATCAGGCGTACGCGTCCATCCTGATGGACACGGATTTTCACCTCGCCGACCGCGGCGCGTCGGCCCTGATCGAGCGCGCGCGCCATCCGCAGCAACGCCACCGCCTTGGCCACGTGAATCTGTTCCATGCCCGGCAGAATATTCATGACGCGATCGCTCGGCGCTGGCAGCGACTTGCCCACATAGCGCGCAATGGCGGCGATGATGCGGCGCTGCAATGGGGTGTAGCCGAAAATCTCGGAATTCGAGATTACGTAATAGCTGTGGCGGCGGCGGCCGGAGCGATTGATGTAGGCGCCGACCTCATGCAGCATCGCCGCCGCTTCCAGCCAGTCGGCATACTCGGGCGGCAACTGATGCACCGATTGCAGCCTGCGCAAGAGCTCCAGGGCGAGATCGCGGATGCGCTGCGCGAAGGCCAGGTCCGCTCCATAATGTTTGGCTGCGGCCAGCAGCGCGTCGTGCCGCTCGGACTCCACACGCTCGCGCATGGCAGTGCTGGCGTGGTAGTCGGCCATCATCTGCGCCAGCAGGCCGTCGCGGAGGCCCAGCGGCAGATAGCGGAAGCTGCGCAGCTTGCAAAGCTGCATCAGTTCGGCGAAAACCATCGCGCCGGCGACGATGATTTCCGCGCGCCGTGGCCCGATGCCCGGCATGGCGCGTCGTTGCGCGAGGCTGCGCCGGCTCAGCTTGTCGGCCAGCGACACCACCGCGGTCTGCGGGACCGTATTCGGCTTGCTCTCGTCGTAGCCGCCGCGTTTCGCGGCGTACAGGCTCGACAGAGCAGCGGGCGTGCCAGAGGTGGCAATCGTCATCTGAAGTTGGGCGTCGATAACGCGCTTCTTGATGCGCGAGACTTCGCGCTGGATGACCGCGCGCATCTGCTGAAGCTCGCTGTCCGATGGTGGGTCGTGGTGCAGGAAGGTTTGCGTCAGGCGCACGGCGCCAATGGGCAAGCTCACCATGTCGTCGATATGCCCGGCCCGGGAAAGCGTCAGTTCGCAACTGCCACCGCCCAGGTCTACAAGCAAGGCGCGCGCCTTGGCGATGCGCGCGTGCGCCAGCACCCCCAGGTGAATCAGGCGGCCCTCTTCCAGCCCGGAGATCACTTCCACCTTCCAGCCCGTAGCGGTTCGTACCCAGTCGACAAAGGCGCGGGTGTTGCGGGCATCGCGCAGCGCACTGGTTGCGACGACGCGCACCCGATCGGCGGCATAGGTTTGCGTAGCGCGATGAAAACGGCGCAGCACGCGCAGGGTGTACGCCATCGCCTGCGGATCGAGAGCGCCGTCGGCGAAGACGCTCTCGCCCAGGCGCGTGACCTCGCGGTCTTCGTGCAGCGTCTCCAGCCGTCCGCGCTCCGCCTTCGCAATCTTCAGCCGGACGGAGTTGGAGCCGATATCGATGGCGGCGAAGGTGGCCATTGCAGAGGTACCAGATTATCAGTTGCGGCATGAGCAACTGCTATATTCGACGCCATGTCGTCTCGGTTGCGTCAGGAGCGCGGAGCAGCTACGGGAGCGGCGAGCGACAGCCATTGGCTGAAGACCGGCGGCTCTCTTTGGCTGTGGGGCATCGTGGCCGCGGGCGCGCTCTTGCGCCTCGTCGCGCTCGGGCGAAAGAGTTTTTGGCTCGACGAAATCGCCAGTGTCGCCATCGCGCGCCGGCCCTGGCCCGTGTTCTGGCACTTCCTTTGGCACGACGAAGGCAACATGGCGCTCTACTATGTCGTGCTAAAGCCGTGGTTGCGCTTCGGCTACGGCGAGAGCGTAGTCCGGCTGCTCTCCGTGATCCCGGGTGTGCTATCGATTCCGCTGATGTACGCCCTCGGCGCTCGTCTCTTAAGCCGACGGGCAGGAATTCTCGCAGCCCTGCTCCTGTCGATCAATACGGGCGCCATCGCCGTTTCGCAGGAGGCCAGGGCCTACGGCTTTGTGGTGCTGTCGGTGCTGCTCTCGACTCACCTCTTTGTTCGACTGATTCAAACGCCCAGTTATTCAGCAGCCTTCGCTTACGCCGTGGTTGCGGGTGTGACCTGCTATGTCCACTACTTCGGAGTGCTCGTGCCGGTCGCGCACGCCTTCTCGGTTTTGAGCCTTCCATCAAATCAACGCGCCTGGAAACCGCTGATACTGGCGTGGACGCTGATCGCGCTGCTGGCTGCGCCCATCCTGTGGCTCATTCACGCGCAGGATGTGGGGCACATCTCGTGGTTGCAACCACCGTCGTGGCTGGAGCTGTATCACCTCGGAGTGTTCCTCGCGGCCGATGGGGGCAAGGCTGTCGGCGCCGTACTGCTGGGACTTGAACTCGTGCTGGCTGGCGCATTCGTACTCGCGTTTCGCAGAACCTGCAGCGTTAGCAATGAGGATCTGACACGCTGGCGGTACATGCTGATCGTCAGTTTGGTCTTCACGCCAATCGTCATCACCTTGCTCGTCTCAGTCGTCAGGCCGGCTTTTTACCACCGATTTCTCATCATCTGCCTGCCGGGATGGCTGCTGATGCTGACGGCCGGAGTCGTGCAGCTTCGCAGGCGCGCTTGGCGCATCGGTGCAATTATTGCGGTCTGCGTTTTATCGCTGACCACCACCGGGCTTTTCTATGCTCGTAAGACAGAGGATTGGCGCACAGTGGTGGGGTATCTCATCGCGAACACGCATCCCGGCGATCGCGTGCTGTACTACCAGTCGGTCGGGCAATTTGCAGCGGAGAGCTACCGAGATTGGTTACTGCCGTCGAATGCCCCACGTCCTCAGACCATCGGCATCAACGCCGCAGACAGCGATTGGAGGCACGACCTCGTCCATGCAGTTCGCGTGTGGCTGGTGCTGTATCGCGCCAAGGAGAACGATGCCGAATCGCTCGCCATCCAGCGCGAATTGAGCACGCACTATGGGGCTGGCGGGAAAAAGAAATTCAGCGGCGTGACGATCATCGAGTACAGCACGAGATGATCGTCCGAAAACCCTGTCGCCCCTGACAGGACTCCCTCTGTTTTCCCGCCGCACCCAGCGTTGAAACGCTGGGCTAAGCTCTTCCGTCTCGCTGCGCGAGACTCGTGTCGATGCAGTCGCAGCAATCGCAAAAGCTGTTCCGTCACTGGCGGGCTTGTCTCGCAGTAGGAAGCTCCAGCGCAAATTACAGTATTCTGACTTGTGGCCCCCTCTCTCATATCGAAGTGGTCGCGAGCGCCCTTTTCTGCGAGCATCCAATAGCCATGGCCGAGCAGCCCCGCGATTTGAATCCCGACACTCTCAGTCCAGTGCTGGACCAGTCGCAGCCTGAGTCTCTGGGCGAGGTGTTACAAGACGAGAAGCAGGAATTCACGCGTCCGGCATCGCGGGAATCCCGGGTAGCTCTGGCGGTGCGGGCGCTACGCCATCGCAACTTTCAGCTCTTCTTCGCCGGGCAGTTAATCTCGCTGGTCGGCACCTGGATGCAGGTGGTTGCGCAGTCGTGGCTGGTCTACCGCATGACCAACTCTGCTCTGCTGCTCGGCATGGTCGGATTTGCCGGTCAGATTCCAGTGTTCATCATGGCTCCTGTGGGGGGCATCGTGGCCGATCGGCACAACCGCCACCGCGTGGTCATTGCCACCCAGACGGCGTCGATGATTCTGGCCGGCGTCCTGGCGGGGCTCACGCTTACCAACCGCGTGCAGGTGTGGCACATCATGGTGCTAGCCGCCGGGCTGGGTGTAGTCAACGCGTTCGACATCCCGGCGCGGCAGGCTTTCCTCATCGACATGGTCGGCCGCGAAGACCTGATGAACGCCATCGCCCTGAACTCGTCGATGTTCAATGGCGCGCGCATCATCGGACCTGCGGTCGCCGGCATTCTGGTTGCTTCCATCGGCGAGGGCTGGTGCTTTTTCGCGAATGCGGTCAGCTATATTGCCGTCATCGCGGGCCTGCTGATGATGCGCATCGAGCATCCCGCCAACCTCGCAAAGGAAGGTTCGCCGCTACAACATATTCTCGAAGGATTTGCCTTCGCCAAGAACACTGGGCCGATCCGCGCGATTCTCCTGCTGCTGGGATTGGTTAGCTTTGTCGGCATGCCGTATACCGTGCTGATGCCGGTGTTCGCCGACAAGATCCTGCACGGCGGGGCGAGGGGCCTGGGCATTCTGATGGGCGCAACCGGAGTGGGTGCGTTGCTGGGCGCGGCCAGTCTGGCGGCGCGCGTGGGCCTGCGCGGCTTGGGACGCCTGATCGCTATCTGCTCCGCCGGCTTCGGCATGAGCCTGGTGCTGTTCGCCTTCTCCCGAACCTTTTGGCTCTCGACGATTCTGCTGGTGCCCGTGGGTTTCTTCATGATGGTGCAGATGGCGTCGTCGAACACGCTGATTCAGGCCATGGTTCCCGATCACCTGCGCGGCCGGATTCTCGCGGTTTACACGATGATGTTCATGGGGCTTGCGCCGTTCGGAGCGTTGGCCGCCGGCGCTGTAGCGCATCGCGTCGGCTCGCCGTGGACGGTGGCCACTGGCGGGCTGGCATGCATGGTCGGTACTGCCTTCTTCTGGACGCAGTTGCCGGCATTCCGGCGCGAGGCGCGCGTGCTGGTATTGGCGCAAGGAATGATGGCGGGCACTCCGGCCCAGGGTGCCAATAGCGGAGGGTTGTCCTAGATCTCAAGTGTTATTGCATCAGGAACGCAGTGCACAGCAGCGCGCCGAAGAACAGCGCTTGCCGCAGCTCGCTGAATCCCAGCTTGTGTACGTCCAGCGCTTGAAACCCGCGTGCGAACCACAAAACCCCACGCAACAGGACAGGCAAGAAGGCAATCGCCACGGCCAGGGGAAAGAGGCCAAACCGCCAGGCGCTGACGATCGCGCCCACAAGCGCAGCTTGCGCCATGAGGAACGGCAAACCATGCTTTAGTTTGTCCTGCAAAGAGGCAGCGCGAGCGGAACGAATTCGCACCTGCACGAAGTGGATCTGATCGGCGGCGAAGAGCCAGTTGGCGATCCAGAGCGCGACGGCGGTGCGATCAAGCTGTCCCGTCGCTACGTAGTAGGCGCCCGCGGCCGTCGACGTGAGGCCGATGGCGCCAACGATTTGCGCTGGCATTCGCCCTTTGCGTCCCAGCTTCTTCACTTGCACCTGCGCTGCGAACGCCAGGGCCGCGACGCTACCGATTATCAGCAACCCTCGCACGCGATCACTGCGCAGCAAAACTCCCAGGCTTAGCGCCGCTACGGCCGCGATCGCGAGAATTGCGCGGCCCACGGCCTTGCGCTCCGCCGCGCTCTGCGCCTTGATGGCCGACGTCCCAAGCCAGCTTTCAATTGGTGTGCGCAGCCAGAACAACGACATCGCCGCGACAACGAACCATGCAAGCGCGGGAAAGTTGATGGCGGTTTTCGCAGCAGCGATCGCGCCGGTCGCGAGCGGTACCAGCAGCATGCCCCACGCGCCGTGCTCGCGCGGGATTACCATGGTTCTGAGCCGGGAGTTTTGTACGGTGCTGATGTGAGCGGCCATGCTGCAATGCTAAGGCGGTCGATATTCGCCGGCTATGACTTAAGTCTCAGCGGGTGCCACACTCATTCACGGCCTTCGAATGCGTGGGATCGACGGTCTTCGCGGCAGCCGCTTCGCGGACCATCTTGTTCGACGTACCCGGCTGATAAATGCAGAAGGGTTCCTCAGCCAGGAAATCGCCGGTGGCGGCGTAGGCACGCGCGCGACAGCCCATGCAGACATGACGGAACTCGCAGCAGCCGCACTTCCCTTTTAGGTTGTCGTCGTCGCGGAGCATCCCGAAGACTTCCGAGTCGTTCCAGATCTCGGCGAAGCTTTGCTTGCGCAGGTCGCCGGCAATCGCGGGCAGATAACCGCAGGGAAAGACCTCGCCTTCATGCGAGATGAAGCAGACTCCGGTTCCGGCGAGGCAGCCTTTCGTCATCGCGTTCATGTCGCCGGGATGGCCGCCCGGATGGCCAGCGTGTCCGACCGGTGGACCACCGTTCGGCTTCAGCGAGATTCCCGTCGAGCCCGGCATGGTCATGTCGGTAGGGCCGATCTCGTGCGGCTGCGAGGACGCCGCCGGTTGCGCCTTGCCCGCCATACGATCGGCGGCGCGGCGCTGCCGCAGTACACGGAAGTAGTGCGGCGCGCACGTTGCTTTCAGCTCGATGTCGCCTGTCAGCGACTGGTCGTAGAACCAGTTCAGCATGCGCTCGTACTCTTCTGGAGCAACCATCTGCTCGGCGGCGATGTCTACTCCGCAGCCCACGGGTACAAGCAAGAAGGTGTGCAACGCGTCCGCGCCCAGGCGGCGCGACAGCTCCAGCACCTCAGGCAACTGGTGGGCGTTGTGGCGCGCGATGGTCGTGTTGATTTGCACCGAGACGCCAAGCTCTTGCAGGTTCTTCATCCCGTAAACGGCGGCGTCGAATGCCCCGGGAATGCCGCGGAAGGTGTCGTGAGTCGTCGCGTCCGCGCCGTCCAGCGAAATAGAGACGCGCTTGATGCCTGAATCTTTGATCTTCTGCGCGATGTCTTTGGTGACCATCGTCCCGTTGGTCGCCAGGGCGGCGCGCAGCCCGCGGCTGGTGGCGTATTCGGCGAGCTGGAAGATGTCGTGACGATAGAGCGGCTCGCCCCCGCTGAGCACGAGGATCGGGTTCCCGAAGTCGGCAATCTGCGAGATGATGTTCAGCGCTTTGCCGGTCGGCAGGTCGGTGGGCGACATCAGCTCCGTGGCCGTGGCGCGGCAGTGGATGCAGCGCAGATTGCAACCCTTGGTGACCTCCCAGAAAATCAGTCGCGGCTTGTACTCTTTCGTGGCTACCGGATGAGTGCCGTTGCCTTGTGTCATTGGTTGATCCACCCCTTCTTGCACTACGGCTCATTACTATGTTTCCAAGATAGGATTTCAACCACCCAAGGGGCCGTGAGTGGCATCACGTGGGGTTGTGATGTAAGTCACTCTACTGGAAGGACTAAAGTTGTAGATGAGCAGTGCGTAGCCAGGCGCTACTGACTTTCCAGCTCCGCAAAGATTGCCGGGAGATTCATGGTGATCGGAGGCAGGCTGAATTCCATCGTCTCGATCCAGTTGCTGCCGCTGGAGCAATCCCATCCCTTTCGGCTTTCAGGATCGACCACCCAGATCCCTTTAACGCCCATCGCGCGGTAGTCGGCAATGCGCTGCTGATAACGGCTGATACGGTCTTCCGGCGACAGCACTTCAATGATGACCAGTGGCGCCTCGCGCACGATGCGCTTGTCCTGGCTCGATCGAGAGCAAATTACGATGTCCGGCACCCGGTAGCGGGTAGGACCAACTTGTGTGCGTACGTCGGGTCGCACCCGGATCTGCCATTCCCTTGCACGCCGCTGAAACCAATCCATAATGGCAGCGATTACATCCGAGTGCTCAATCTCGCCCACGTTCCTCTCCTCGAGCTGGCCGTCCACATACTCTACGTCCGGCTCGTAGGTGCGACTGAGATATTCCTCGACGCTGACCGGCGCTGCTGTCGTCGTAGCCATGGAACTATTGTAAGGCGCTAAGCAAGACTGCGCTAAATGAAAGCTCGGGCAGTCCCCGAGGGACTGCGCAACATAATCGTATCGCTACCCAGCATTCCGCTTCGCTTCATGCCGGGCTGTCATGACACGCCCTCCGGGCTTCGTCCGCGGAGTTCGCTGCTGATCACCCCGTACACGTCGGGCAAGCGCACCCAAACCCGTCTGCTGGTCACCGGCCCCTAGCCGCTGAACACTAGCCACTGCCTTACGGCCCGACTCCTCCATTGTGGCAGTCGGAGCAGTTCACCTGGGTCAGGTCTCCGATATCGACCGGGTGCTTAAAGGTCTGCGTCGGCAGGCTGGCGACCTCGTTGCCGCTTTCCTGCTGCTCCAGGACGGTGTGGCAGGAGTTGCAATCCTTGCTGATGACTTTGCCATCCTTGCTGACGTGGTTGCCATCGTGACAACGGAAGCAGCCCGGGAAGTACAGGTGTCCAATGTTGTTGGGGTGAGTGCGCCAGTTTACCTTCATGTAGGGGAAGAACGTAGTGCTGTAGATCCGCTGCAGCTCGACGATGGCGCCCTTGACGCTGTCTGCTTTCGTGGAAGCGAGTGGCGGGTATTTCTCCTGGTAGAACTTGGCAACCTTATCGGCGATGGCTTGCTTTGCCTCGTCGCTGGTCTTGTAGTCGGCGGTCAGAACCTCCACGCCTTCTTTCTTGATGTAGGGCAGGGTGACGTCAATGGAGCGCCCGGCGATGGCGCGGTCGACCGAGACGTCCGGCGCCACATAGATGTGGGTGGGACGGTTGTGGCAGTCGATGCAATCCATGCGGCGCTTGGCGGTCTTCTCAATCTGCGCCGGGGTAGGCGGATTGTCCTTGGTGGTGTATTCCGTGACCCGGCCGTGCTGGTCTTCCATTCGCACCCAGGGGATCGTTTGGCGTTCCTCGTCGGTGGCGAAATAGGTGATCTTGTTGGCAATGTTCATGTGCCAGTGAATGCCTTCACCGGCCTGGCCCAGGCTGGGATCGCCGCCTCCGGTCTTAATCAGCAGGCGGACCACGCGCGGCGTGTTTTGCTCATCGTCGCCGTAGTGGGTGAACGTCTTGAGCTGGGCGCCCCAGAACTTCTTCGGCCAGTGGCACTGTTCGCAGGTTTGCTGCGCCGGGCGCAAGTTCTGCACCGGCGTAGGGATGGGACGAGGATAGGTTCCCATTGCGGTGTAGTACACCTGACGCATGCCGGAGAGCTTCGACTTCACATACCAGCTAGCGCCCGAACCCACGTGGCAATCGACACAAGCCACGCGCGCGTGCGGCGACGCCTGATAGGCAACGAACTCCGGACGCATTACGGTGTGGCAAAGCTGTCCGCAGAAGTCCACCGAGTCCGTAAACTCGTAAGCCTTGTAGCTGCCGACAGCGCTGATCAGAGTGAACGCCACAACAAAACTGAGAACAAATGCGGCCGTGCTGCGCTGCGCCGGGTTGTTCAGGTCGAGCCGGGCGAAATGGAACGGCGCTCCCACCGACCTTAGCCGCCGCCGCCGTTCCCACATCATTCCTATGGGGATGAGAATCAGGCCGACGACGAGAAATCCCGGCGCCACCATGTAGGCGAGAATGCCGACATACGGCGAGGCCTGGCTGGCCAGCAGGTCAATGAGGACCAGAAAAACGATGTTGGCGAAGGCCACGACCGCCAACGCCATTCCAATCAAGCTGATCGGGTTTTTATAGAGAGCCCTGGAAACGGGCGGATGGTCGCTCAGAGGATCTTTTTGCGTGTCCTCAGTCATCGTCGAAAAATGTCCCTTCTTTGCCCCACCCCACTCAGTGGCGCAGAAATGGCCCAGTCAGAATCGTCCTGCGGTACGGCCCCACTTGCAATCCCACATTGGGGGAACGGCATTTACTGTCAGGACTCCGGCCACCTGCGGTCCCCTTAGTCGGTAGAAACCTATTTCTTGTTGCCGACGGTTTCCGCCGCGTCTTCCTCTTCTGTTGTAGCCTTCGCCGCTGCGGCCGGTTCCTCCCCTGAGCCCTGCCCCCTCTCGATGGCCAGATGGTCGAGCGGATGTTCGTGCTCGTACTGCTCGATGGACATCTTGCCGTCGTACCAGGCCCAGTTCATGGGGTAGACATCGGGATCGAAGATGACGCCGTACAAATGCCACACGACGATCGCCAGCGTCGCCAGTATAGCCTCGTAGAAGTGGACGGCAATGGCGGCATCGATCCACCAGCCGGGAACATGCTCGCCGACCGAGACCTTGAACCACGCCATCAGTCCAGTGGCGGCCATGACGAACATGCCCCAGACCAGCGCCCAGTATTCCATCTTCTCGGCGTAGGTGAAGCGTCCGAACATCGGCCGTTGGTCGCTGTAGCCCAGGTAGTAACGGAAGGCATCGCGCGCATCGGTGACGTCCTTCCAGTCGGGCAGCATGTCCTTTATCAGCTGCCGACCGTCCGGCCTGCGAATGACGTACCACAGGTGGAACAGGCTCACCCCGATGAGCACAACTCCGGCGACGCGGTGAATGTAGCTGCGCACCAGCTCGTTAAGGAAGATGGCGGCCAGCCACGAAGACGGATACTTCAGCGCGAAGCCGGTGAACACCAGCGTGAAGAAGCTGATGAGCAACGTGATGTGCTGAATGCGCTGCGCCACAGTCATGCGGAACAGAATGCGGGGCTGGCCGAGGCGGCGCAGCACGGCCTTCTTGCGCCACACGATCAGGTTGTGCAGCACCATGCCGCCAATGACGCAGACGATCATCCAGATGTAAAAGCGCTTGATGAGCGCGATGACCTTGCGTGCCCATGTCAGCTTTGACAACGCCGTCATAGTGCACTTTGCTGGTGATGAACTTGTCATTCGCGCCGGGGTGGCACTGGCCGCAGGTCTTCGCCAGGTTGGCGTGATTGATGGTGGAATGCGGATCACTCGACGGCAGGATGTTATGCACTCCGTGGCAACTGGCGCAGTTGGCAACGGTCTGGGAGCCCACCGTCTGCGCCATGCCGTGATAGCTCGCCAGGTAGGAATCCACACGTCCGCCCGGCACGCCAAACTCCTTCGAGAGTCGAACGCTCTGGTGGCAAGCGGCGCAGGTGTTCTTCACATTCGCCGCAGCCACGGATGAACTGGCATCCTTCGGCCCCTTGATGGTGTGAATGCCGTGGCAGTCGGTGCAGACCGGCGCTTGCCAGTTGCCGCGCGCGATCGCCTGGCCGTGAGTGCTCTGCACGTATTCCTGCCTGATGTTGTTGTGGCACTTGGCGCAGGTGGCCGGCACATTGAACTTGTTGATGGGCGACTTGGAATCGCCGGCGGGCAGGATGTCGTGCTCGCCGTGGCAATCGGTGCAAACCGCAGCTTTCTGCGATCCGGCGGCAACCGCCTTGCCGTGCACGCTCTCCTGATACGAATTGAAGGTTGCCGAGCTGACGCCGCTGGAGGCCATCACGAACTTCTGGCCATGGCAGGCGCCGCAGGTCTGCGGAATATTGGTGTGCGCGACCTTCGATTTCGGGTCACTCGAGGGCAGCAGCTCGTGAACGCTGCCGTGGCAATCCTGGCATTTTGCGACGTTGGTGTTCCCTGCCGCCGCGGCCTTGGCGTGGATCCCGTGGTCGTACGCGGCCTGCTGATCGGCATGGCAGCTGGAACACTTCGGCATCACCGGCGTGGGATCGTGCGGAACGCCCTTGATATCGACGTGACAATCGACGCAGGTGAAGGCGCTATGGATCGAGGCCTTGAACTTGTCTCCATCCACGCCGAGGCTGACCTGCTTGCCGTTGATCTGCGTCGTGAGGCTGGGGTCGCTATGGCAACCCAGGCACTCGTCGTTGGTCATCTTGGCCGATGCTTTCGTCAAGTGCTTTGTGGCTTTAGCCTGAGTCCCCGCCGGTGCCGGATTCGACGCAGGTTGGGGCGGATGGGCAAAAGCCGCCGTCGCTATCAGCAGGGCGGCAACGAAGAGCAGAGCGTAACGCCTCACAAGACCCCCTCGCCTACAGGCCGGGTCGGAACCCACCGGCCAACATTCCAACATCGCCGAACCATGTACCAAGAGGCAGTGAGTGGGCGCACGTGCACACGTGACCTGGGTCACACGACCAGGGTCCGCATATTGTCGATGCTGGTTCCCGCGTGCATGCGGATTTCGGGATTTTCAATAGCCACCATCACGTCCACGTCGCCTGCGGTTGTCCGTCGCCGCCGCAACTTTCAACGAACCCTTACTAAAGTTTTGTTACAAGCGGGAATCCTGGTGCCGGAGGATGTTGCCTGTGTTCCAATTCACATAACTGATCCGCACAAGCCAGCCGAAGGGGAGCCGCTCGCCTATGCGCGTCGCACTGCTGACTACCTATGCCGCCAGCCGCAAAGAGCCGCTGGTCGCGATGATGGACCGTGTCCATCAAGGCTTTCTCGATGCCGGCTTACAGCCTTCCATTCACTTCAACTTCGCTGACGGAGGGGTGGTCAGCTTTTCCAGTGTGGACCGGGTATTGAAGCGTCATCCGGAGCTGGAGCGCTTTGTGACGGAGGCTTCACCGGCGCCGCAGTTGAAGATTCCGGGGGCCCGTCGGCTTTCGAACGGCCCGCTATCGCAGGGCGCGAATGAGACGATACCTTACGAAACCCTGCAAGCCATCGCTGCGGGCGTGCCTCGGTCGTTCCCGTTCCATCATCTCAGCATCCATTTCAATTCGCCGGAATTCGGCCAGCCAGTCGTTATGGGCACTGTCGCGCCCGGGGTGGATGCCGGAGCGATGGCGATGGGCGCCGCTGCGCCCGGAATGGCTGCCGGAGCAATGGTGATGGGCGTTATCGCACCCACGATGATAGCCGGAGTTCTGATTAGCGATAGCTGGTGGGTGAATGCGCGTCAACGTTCGCTCTCGGCATGCCGGTTCACGGAAGTCGAACCCGTCGCCAAGAAACTGCCTGAGGCGACGGGCCCGCTGGCTACTGTGCTGGCTGCGTGCGGCAAGGCGAAGAAGACTATCCAGGCGCCACTGCCGGGGACGTTGGGGCCGGGTCCGATTCCCGGTGTCCGCCTGCCGACGGGAGCGGCAGTACCGAGTGCCAGGCCCGAAATCCTGGCCGCGGTGAAAGCGGTCTCGGTGAAATACCGCGACTCCATGCCGGAGATCGTCGCCCGCGCGGGGCTGCCACATGATCTTCCCGGCAATGCGGAGATGTTAGATCTGGCCAAGGGCGTCAATTCCGGACCCAGGAAGCCCGCGCTGGAGCGCGTCTTCAAGCCGATGGGCTACAGCGTTAGCGGCGGGACTGGTAGCGCCACGGGCAGCTATCACTTGCGTCGCCGGACCGCGGCGAACTCCACCCTGGAGCTCAGCTTGGATACCGGCACGTGGTTCCCTGCCGTGCTGGCCATGTTCTTCGTTTACGGCGTGGGATTTAAGGCGACCCTCATCCTTCCGCCCACGCAAAAAGCCGTAGTCGGAGGCCAATACTCAATTGGCGACGCCGAACAGTGGCAGAAGATTGTGGAGAACCTGGGCGCGCTGGTCGCGGAGTTGGAGCGCACCTTCGTCCCCGAAGTGGAAGCCGTAGCAGGCCCTTCGCCGGAGTGGTATCAGCCAGAAAGTTGAGCATGGCAGCCTTCCCGCAACACGGCCCATCCGCGGAACCCCCGGCCCCGTTTCGCCAGACCTCTCCCGTCACGCTCGAGTTGCGCGAAGGCGGCGGCGGCATGGCAGTGTTCGGGCTGCCATTCTTTCTGGCCGGTTTGCTGATCGCGCTCGCCATCCTACGGCTAGTGCACATCAAGATCGATCCCGAGCCGCAAGGTATATGGGTGTTTCTGGCGTTTGCCGCGATGAGTGCCACGTTCATAGGCGTCGGCGCGGTCATGATGTTTGGGCGGCGATGGTTGACTCTGGACGTTAGCCGGGGAACGCTGGTCCGCAGCTACGGGCTGCTCGTCCCGCTGCGCACCCAAGAGCGGCTGTTGAGCGAATTCAATGCCGTGGTCCTCGCCTATGATACGGGCGACTCCGATTCACCGGAGCGCTATCCGGTGCGGCTGCGCGGCATAGCCGGGCAAGACTTCGTGGTTCGCACGCCGGCAAAGTTTGGCGAATCGCGCGCGCTGGCGGAGTACCTGGCCGCCTTCCTGCGTCTTCCGCTGGTGGATGCGATCACCGACCACGAAACCGTTGTCGCACCTGAGCGGGCCGGACAAAGTCTCGGCGAACGGCTGCGAGGCGGCAGCATGGAACTGCCGCAACCCGAGCGCCCGCCCAACATGCGCTGCGCGATCACCGAGTCCGGCGGCACGACAACGGTGGTCATTCCCGCCGGCGGAGGTTGGAGTGCGCACGTGCTGAGTATCGTCTTGCCGCTGCTGGTCCTGCTCTTCGTGTTGCCGAGGTTGCATCGCGCGCTGACTCCCGCCGGCGCGCCCGCGATTGTTCACTTCAGTTTCTTCGTTCTTCTTGTTCCGATGATCGTGTTGCCCTTGATCTTCGTTAGCGTGAACCTGATGGTACGCAGCGCGCGCAAGCGGACCACGGTAACGGCCTCGGCGCAAGGGCTGGAGATCGAGCAGCGAATCGGATGGCGCACGCGCCGGAGGCTGCTGGCCGCCGCCGACCTGCTCGACGTGGACTGCTTCACCGCCGACGGCGCACTCCAAGCCGCCGCCGCCAGAGCTTCTTCGATCAGGGTCGCTACCGCGTCGCCCAATCCCGCCGCCTTGCAACTCGTCCAGCAGCTGAAGAAGTGGCTGCCGAGCAAAGGCATCATCGTGAAGTCACGGCAGGAACTGATCTGCTTCGGAGAAGGACTACCCGCGGCCGAACTGCAATATCTGAGCTGGGTGCTGCGTCGAGCGCTGTCGGCGCGATGATCGAAATTCTTCCCTTGCGCAGCCACTGACGTTGTAAAGTTCGTAAACGCAAAATAAATTCGCCGAGCCGGCGCCTTCGGGCGAAGGATATCCAAGTGACTACTTCTCTGCGCTCGTCCCTCCTCATCAGGCAACTCCCCCAGGCGGCCCTGGCGCTGACGTTTTGCGCCAGCATCTTGCTCTTGCCGCAACTGGCCGAGTCGCAAACTTACTCCGTCGTGTTCAGCTTAGGCGGGCCCTCAACCGGTCTTTATCCTGTCAGTGGGGTGACGGTCGATCGCGCCGGCAATCTGTACGGCACCAGCCAGATCGGTGGCCCGGGAACGAATTGCTACGAGGGGTGCGGCACGGTGTTCAAGCTATCTCGCCACGGCTCCGGCTGGGTGTTCACTCCTCTGCACAATTTCGTCGGCGGCAACGATGGCAGCAATCCCAGCGCGCGACCGGTCTTCGCTCCCGACGGGAGCCTCTGGGGCACGACAACCGAGGGCGGGGTGGGATGCTTCGGCATGGGCTGCGGCATCGTTTACCAACTGCAACCGCCGCAACACGCGACGGGAAATATTCTCGGTGGGTGGTTGGAAACTGTGATCTACCGCTTCAATGACAGCGGCGACGGCAACACGCCGGAAGACGCCGACCTGCTCTTCGACGCATCGGGCAATATCTACGGCACCACGGATTTCGGCGGCAACGGTAGCCAATGCTTTGGAGGCTGCGGGACGGTTTACAAGCTGACCCACTCCAACGGTGCGTGGACGGAGAGCATCATTCACAACTTCGGGAATGGCAGTGACGGACAGTATCCCTGGACCGGCCTCATCTTTGATTCATCCGGTAACCTTTATGGAACCACGTCGAGCGGCGGCCCTAATCGGAACGGTGCGATTTACCAACTAGTGCCCTCCGCAAACGGCTGGACCGAGCAGGTCATCTACAGCTTCCGGAACATGGATGATGGATACATCTCTTATGGCGGCCTCATTGCCGACGCTGCGGGCAACTTCTACGGCACAACGTGTTGCGGCGGCCCCCTGGGAGGCGGAGCCGCTTTCCAGTTGACGCACTCGGGCAGCTGGATCTTGACGGCGCTGCACAACTTCCAAGGACAGGGTCCAGAAGGCAGTCTGGTGATGGACGCCGCGGGTAATCTCTACGGCTCTACCAACGGAGGCGGGGCCTACGGCAAGGGCACGGTGTTCAAGCTGAGCCCGGAAAGCGGCGGCTGGACGTATGCCTCGCTTTACGATTTCTGTCCCAGCGATTTTCCTTGCCCCGATGGCGCCTTCCCTTCGGGCAGCCTCGCAATCGATAGCGCGGGCAATCTCTACGGCACTACGACGGACGGCGGGGCGACCGGCGGTGGAGTGGTATTCGAAGTCACTCCATAGACCAGAAGCTGAAGAAGTGGGTGCCGAGCAAAGGCATCATGGTGAACAGACGCAGGAACAGGGCCCGCGGACCGCAAGTGCGAGGTTGACGAGGGTCACAATTAGAGCAACTGCGGTGCGTACGGAGCCATCGTCATAATGGGCCTTATGTATCGAGTGCTGCTGCTGGTTTCTTTACTGCTTGGCTGCGCCAACTGGCTTAACGCGCAAGAAGGCATTCCCGGCGCTGACATCTGGAGGGGACCGTCAGGCCCGTCGACCGTCTATGGCTGCTTGCAAAGCTCCGGCACCCATTACGCGGTCCTGGCCAAGGACGGTACGGTCACGCGGCTAACTGGTGATACGGCCAGGCTCAGCCGCTCTGTGGGACACGAAGTGGAGGTGAACGGCAAGCCCACGGTGATCACTCTGGACACAACCGTCACCCAGGCTGCATCGACGGTGGAGGAGTTGCCGGCTCTCGAAGTGAAGAGCGTGAAACAAATCTCGAACACGTGCAGCGCAACTCCCTGATCGGTCTCTACCGGCCGACTCCACGCAAATAGCAGTTGCCACCATTTTGCAGCCACCGCGCACCGTTGCCCGTGACCTCCAGTATGTTGATCGGAGCGCCGACTTCGCGCGGATGCGCCTGCACCTCCATGCGAATCAGCCGGTCAATGGAAGCCGCCGATGCGATGGTTCGCGGGTGGCCCGACGCGGCCACATAAGGCTGGATTCGCTCCCAATAACCCAGATAGAAGATAGCGTCGTCGGGACGGCAATTGCCCGGGCACACCGTCGTCCTGACGGTTAGATTGGAACCTGCACCCCTCCGAAGTTCGATGATGCCCAGCATGGGTTGGCGGTTCACCACCTGCGCAACGGCTACTTGCACGACGTCCGAGTCGCCTGCGGAGGACTGGGCCAGGTAGCGATACGCGGGTGCATTGTTGGTCGCCAGCGCAACGAGCAGTTGATTGACTCTCCTTTGCAGGAAGACCGCGGTCGCTGAGACGTGCTGCTGGAAGCTACCCGGTCTCGCAAATCCATCGCGAATCGCATCGCTGGCGCGATAGCTCGCACCGTAGTGCGCGAGCCCGGAAACCGTCGCGTAAACCTGGTTTACCTCAAACAGCTTGCACTCGGTGGCGCTTCCCGATGCGCCGTAGATGGCGCGACTGTCGGCAGCCAGAACGACGCGGTAGCGATTGCGGAGCCCAATTTCCGTGGTGCCATGCAAGCCTGTAGTCGGCCAGGCACAGAGCGCAGCCAGGAGCACGACCTGAAATTTCATCATGACACGCCGCAATGCCGCGCCTCGTACCTCGTTTTCAGCGAACCCAGACGTAAGGCGGCGGTGGCGGTGGTGGACCATACGGCCAGGGACCGTAGCCGAAACCAACTGCGAAGGGTGGCCGATTGGCGCCCATCCTCTGATCGCGAACGCTCGCCCAGTCTTCAAATCCGTCTTTCGGCGGCGCTTTCTCCGCCGTGTGCTGCAACGAGGTCCCGCTGCGGAAGAGCACTTGCTGCCCGGAATCGATGGTCACGGCGGGACCGTTTCCGGTGGCCACAATCGCGCCCTTTCGCGTCGTCACCACGGTCTGGTCTTCGTTGGGACGGACCTCGACGCGGTAGGTCCCCGGCTTGGTCGCCGTCAGGGTTGCGTTAGGCGTGTCGAGCTCATAAATTTCGCCGGGAAATAGATGCAGGATGGTGACGCTCACCTCTCCCTGATTGACTCCGATCTGCACGTTGTTGCGGTTAACGGCACTCAGGGTAACGCTCGCTTCGGAGTTCATGCGGATAAAGCCGTAGCCCACGCCGATCTCGACCCGCGACTCCTTCCCCGTCCAGATGTACTCGGAGGGGGTGAGCTGTTGGCCTAACTTCGCCACAGTCCACTGGTTCGTTTCCTTAGGCGCCACCGATACTTCCCCGGCGACGTACTGCACCCGCGCGGTGCGGCCCTGGCCGCCGGGCGAAGGCATCCTGACCTGCCCCATTGCCGATGCCGCGAACACCCCGAAAACGAGTATTGCGGAAGCCCAGTGCTTTGCTCCGGTTCTGGATTTCATTGCGCTATGACGCTTTCCGGCTGCAGCCAGCCTCACCAATGTAGAACACGATTCCCGGATAGTAAGTTGCGCGGCCGCCTGCTTTGGCCAAGATTGCGAATGGGATATTGCAAAACGGGCAACCGCCCGTTTTTCTTACTTGACACCGGCAGAACTGGATTGTAAACAAGTGTCACCCTTCGTCTGTTGTGCGCTCTGAAGTGACCAGCTACTAAAACAGCGTCTCACTCGCACCAACAACCGAAACCATCGAGACGGTTGCAGCCGTCTCCTGAATCCGGGCACGTACGACCTGCACTGGTCGGGGACCCTGCGTAGGATGGGGTGCCGGAAGTGTGTCGTACTCGCCCCATAGTATTGGGAGAGAACATGCGAAATATTCGGCGTTCTGTAATGTTAGTGGTTGCGTTTGGTTTGACGGTGGCGGCCTTGCCTGCGGCTGCGCAAGACACACCGCTGCGGTTCACTGCCGTGACTCCGTGCCGCGTCGTAGACACCCGTAACCCGAATGGCACCTTCGGAGGGCCAGCTATCCAGGGCGGGACCTCCCGCAGCTTTCCGCTTCCCGAAGGCAGTTGCAACCTTCCTCTTGGCGCCACGGCCTACTCGCTGAACGTGACGGTTGTGCCCTCCGGGCATTTGGGTTATCTGACCATATGGCCGACCGGCCAGCAGCAGCCACTGATCTCCACCATGAACTCGCCGGATGGCCGCGTGAAGGCCAATGCCGCTATCGTGCTGTCGGGAAATGGGGGCGCGGCGGTCAGCGTTTATGCCAGTGACACTACCAACGTCATCCTGGATGTCGACGGCTACTTTACACCGGTAAATGATGCCAACCTGACGTTCTACGCTCTGCCGCCATGTCGCGTGGTGGATACGCGCGGCCCGGTCGGTCCGCTGGGAGGCCCATTCCTGACGGGCGGCATGGAACGCGACTTCCCGGTTCTGCTGGCGACTTCCTGCAATATACCGAGCAAAGCGCAGGTTTATTCTCTCAACGTCACGGCCCTACCCCACTCGACCTTGAATTACCTCACGGTCTGGGCGGCAGGACAACATCAACCTACCGTCTCCCTTTTGAACGCTCCTACGGGAACCAATACTGCTAATGCGGCCGTCGTTCGCGCAGGCATCGGAGGCCGTGTTGCCACGTTTCCGACGGACGATATCGATTTGCTCATAGACGTCAACGGCTACTTTGCCGCGGCGGACGTCGGCGGTTTGTCGCTGTACGGCCAGACACCTTGCCGCGTGCTGGACACGCGCGGGTCAGGCGGCGCTTTCAGTGGAATGATCGCAGTGAACGTTACGGGCAGCTCGTGCGATGTACCCAGCACCGCGCAAGCCTTCGTGCTGAACGCCACCGCGCTTCCCCAAGTCCCACTGGGCTATCTGACGTTGTGGCCCGACGGGCAGCAGCAGCCGGTCGTGTCCACGCTGAATGCATCCGACGGCGTGACTGCATCCAACATGGCAATCGTGCCCACGTCGAACGGCTCGATCGATGCTTACGCCAGCAACCTAGCGAATCTGATCCTGGACATCTCCAGCTACTTCGCGCCCTAGCCTTGAGCGCGTTGCGGTTCGGCGAACCTGAAAGGAGGCTGGCGTCCTGAGCGGATGCCCAGCCTCCTTTCCACATGCTGATCCACTCCGTCAGGAGCGTTTAGCCGTTGACATCCCGCCGCTTTCCCACCATAATCGCGGCTATCTCGCCTCTCTGGTTCGCACGCTTCGGTGAGTTGTCCGAAGGAGTCTCCCATGCGGTTCTCCCTCACCCTTAGGCCCTTACGTCTGGTTGCATTCATGATCCTCGTCGCCTGCCTTGCGCAGGCGCAGAACTTCCAGGTCCTTCACAGCTTCACCGGCGGACTAGACGGTTCTCACCCACAGGCTGGACTCACCGTGGACAAGGCCGGAAGTCTTTACACCACGACCACAGCCGGTGGATACCACGCCGGCGATTGCACGACGTCAGGATGTGGAGTTGTGGTGAAGCTTAGCCGGCAGGGATCATCCTGGACGGCCAGTCCGCTCTACGCCTTTCCGGGAGGCAGCAACGGCTGGCTTCCCGACGCCGGTGTAATTGCCGGGCCGCAGGGCGCTCTTTACGGCACCACATCGGCGGGAGGGGCGGGCAATGGCGGCTTCGGTTATGGCACCGTTTACAGCCTCCAGCCTTCTTCGCATACTTGTGCAACCGGGCCTTGTCCCTGGACGGAGGCCGTGCTTTACCAGTTTGCCGCCGGCAACGATGGCTGGCAGCCGACCCTGGGAAACCTGACGTTTGATCGCGCGAATAACATTTATGGCACCACCGAGGATGGCGGCTCCGGCGGCTGTTACGGCGGCTTCGGCTGTGGAGTTGTCTTCAAGCTGACTCCCTCCAACGGAGGCTGGACCGAGACCGTTCTGTACAGCTTTATGGGGAGCAGTGACGGAGCGTATCCCCTGAGCGGGCTGCTGCTGGATCAATCCGGCAACATCTACGGCACAACTACCAGTGGCGGAGTCGGCAACTGCAATGCCTACGTCGGCGGCTGCGGGACTGTTTTCGAGTTGACGCCCAGCCCCAATGGGTGGGCGGAAACTGTTCTATACAGCTTCACGGGTGGAACAGATGGCGGGATCCCTGAAGGCGGTCTCACCTGGGGCGCGTCGGGGGTGCTCTACGGCACAACCGCAGCAGGCGGCACCGGAAACGGCACGGTGTTTGAGTTGATGCCGTCCCAGGGCGCCTGGACGCTGAATACGATCTATACATTCCCCGGTCCGGGAATAAGTGGGCCGACTGCCAGCCTGGCCCTGGATGCCGCCGGAATTCTTTATGGCACCACCCTAAGCGGGCCGCCGGATTATCCGCCGTGTAGCGGGTCCGTCTTCAGGCTTTCTCAGTCCTACGGGATTTGGGACTATTCGTTACTCCATTGCTTCACCGGAGGCAGCGACGGCGGCCAGCCCTACAGCCCGGTCACTCTGGACACAAACGGAAATCTCTACGGGACAACCTATGCCGGCGGAGCCTATGGCGACGGTGTCGTGTGGGAGCTCACGCCCTGAATGGTTATTGAGCAACCCCAACACTGCTCTTGACGGAGCTTTGTCGCCCAGGGGAGTGCCATTCCGTTCGGCTCGAGTCGAAGAGCTTGCCCCGGCTTTCGAGCGTCTGAGAATCCAGCTCGCTGGGTGAGCCTCCAGTGCCAGCACGAAGCGGAATTTTCGCAAACGCCTTGTAATTGCCTGGCCTTTCGGCGTTAAATGCTCGCACGGCTTGGTTAGCTTGCAGCATCACGCCGTGGAGAGTCGTATCTATGCCATTTGAGCTTGTCCTTAATGAATCCGAGCCTGTGGCCGATAGCCCGGCGAAGGGCGATCCATCGCTGGGCGCAGCCCGCGGCGTGACCCGCGTCTTCTTCAGCGACCTTCCGGAAGACTATAAAGTTTTTCTGCTCTACTACCGCGCCGCCATGCCCAATCGCCTCTTGGAACAGAAGCTCACGGAATTCGGCAAGAACACGGGGAAGAACCTTCTGGTTAACCTTGGCAGCGCCGCCGATCCCAGCTACAACTTGGTAGTGAAGCGGTTCAACATCAAGCAATTTCCGGTGATCATCATGACCGCGGTGCCGGAGCTGGCGTGTCCTGCCGGCGCCGACCTTACGGCCTATGCGAAGCTAGACAACAAAGAGCTGCTCAAATCTCCGGACCGGACAATCGACTGCGCCGAGAAGTTGTTCAACCTGTTCATCCAGGGGAAGGTCGCTGAGGCGGTCTCCAAGGCGAAGTGGAGCGAGCGTTCCGCGCTCATAGGAGCGGTCTTAACAGTCCTCGGCGATGGTCTGAAGGCCGTCGGAGGCTTCATTGCCAATCGCGACATCTCGGTTTCGGTGCTGGAAGGCAAGTTCGAGCTGAAGCACAGCGGAGCGTAGTTATGGGCGACGAGCCGAAGCTGCAAAAACGCGCTGTGGTGGTCGGCATCAACAAGTACCGCGACCCCGACATCACCACCGAGTTGAAGGGCGCCGAGAACGACGCTCGCGAGGTCTTTGCGCGCCTGAAGCACTTCGGCGGTTTCCAGCTCGATCCCGAGAAGCACCTCCTGATCGGAGAAAAAGCCACTGCCGACAAGGTCCGCCGCGCCATCAGCGAACTCTTCTGGAAAAAAGACCACTACGACGTTGCCCTGTTTTATTTCTCAGGACACGGTTTTCTCGACGACTACGGTAATGGCTACATCGCACCCTATGACCACGAGTACGAAGATCCTATGGTTGCCGGCATCCGCATGCAGGAGCTGCGCGAATATTTTCTAGGGGCAACCAACAAGTCGCAAGCTTTGCTGATCCTCGATTGTTGCCATAGTGGCGTCAGCGCGCAAGAGGTCAAGGGAGCAGTCCCAATGCCGGGCCCCTTCTACGAGTCCCTAAAAAAGGACCTGCAGCTCGCGGGCGCGCTTGGTGACGGCAAGTTCATCCTGGCGTCCTCCGGCGCCGATGAGCAATCGCGGGAAATGTGCCAAGCCCACAAGATTCGTATCTTCGATCAAAAGCTTCGGCAGGAGGAAAAACTTCCCGATGACCTGGAAAGCCACGATCACGGGATCATGACGTATTACCTCCTGCAAGGCATGGACGGCGCGGCCGGCGAAGGGGGTGAGGTCAGGATCGGCAGCCTCTTCGACTATGTGGCTCAGGAAGTTAAAAAGCTCGACCAGAAATATAACAACCGCAAAACCTTCGATTGCGTCGCGATGACTTACGCGGAGGGCCTGGCCTCGGAGGCCGTTCTGGTCACCGCCTCCAACAAGAGCAGAATCGACGATTGTGTGCAGCAGGCAAGAAACAAAATGAAAAACATCTATGCCCTGAAGGACACAGGGCCGGCATTGGTGCCTTCCAGCGTCGTTCCTGGCGAGGTCGTGTTTCCTGGATCGTTGCTCGATGCCGTGGTTTACGCAGACCAGGCCTTGCAACTATCGCCCGAATACCCGGACGCTATCCATGTTGTCGGTGACATCAATTCTAGATTATCGGAGTACGCGAGCTACGTCTTTGCCTGGCTAACCTACAAAAGCGGTGACTATGGCACCCCTGACTCCTGGGAGGAGTTCGATAAGCTTTCAGGGGTGGTCTCGAACCTCTGTTTCGATATGCTTCGTCCCTTGGATCAGGGACAACGCAACCTGGTCAAGGAATTGATCCTGCTGTGCCTGGGTATCGGCAACGAAGCGAGGTTCAAGGGCGTGCTCAACGTGAAGCCGTTCACGCGAGGAGGCGGCGGATTAGCCACCGCCGTTGCCGCCGGGAGGCCACGCCCGTGACGACGGCTGGGGTACCGAATTTCCCAAATCAACAAGCGCAGTCGCCTTCCCAGGAAAACCGCTGGGAAACGTTTCTTGCTGAACTGGATGCAGCCCTCCAGGCCAATCCTCGTGACGTCGCGCTGTGGCGCGAGAAAGCCAAGGCTCTGGTTGCCCTCAACCGCAGGCAGGAGGTCCTGACGGTTTACGACCGGATGCTGGAGATTGCTCCCCAACAGGCGGCCCTGTACGCAGAACGGGCCCAGGTTCTCGATTCCTTAGGTCGCTCTGAGGAGGCGCTGGAAGGCTACAACCGCGCGCTGCAGCTCGAACCGCTGAATTTGCCTTTGCTGAAGACCAAGGCTCTACTGCTCGCGCGGCTCAAGCGCATCCCGGAAGCCATCGCGGTATATGACAGGATTCTGCAGGCAAGGCCGGAAGACCCGGAGTACTTGATCGACAAAGGCGACGCACTCATCAGCGCAGGGAACATCGAGGAGGCCATTGCCAATTTCGAGAAAGCGGAGATTCTCGCCCCTAATAACTTCGGCGCGCGCGAGTGGACATCGCGCGGCGACAACCTGTTCGCGGCCTCGAAAGGCGAGGATGCTCTGAAGTTCTTTGATCGCGCCCTTGCCGCCGACAAGTCCTACGCCTGGGCGCATCGTGGGCGGGCGCTGGTACTCGCCGATATCCTCAACGAAACCGCGGAGGCGCTGCAAGAGTCCGATCGCGCCATCGCTCTGGATCCGGACAATGCCTTGTTTTACCTGGAAAAGGGCAATGTTTACAACCAGCGCGGTGAATACGAACCAGCCGCCGAATGCTACAACCGCGCCATTCAAATCGATCCCAAGTATCTGGTCGCGCGGCTCAATCTTTGCGTCGTTCTGGAGGCGAAGGGCAACTTTGATCAGGCACTCGCCGCGGCGGCCAATGCCATCGAAGTTGATCCCAAGTCTTCGGATGCCTGGCTGCACCAAGGCTATTGCCTAGGCGCCTTGGAACGCCACGAGGATGCCATCGCCAGTTATAGCAAGGTGTTGGAACTCAATCCCGACGATTTCTGGGGCAATAACAATCATGGCTGGTCGCTCGCGCGATTGGGCAGACACGAAGAAGCCCTTCCCTTCTACGAGAGGGCCGTCAAGATCGACCCCACGCGACAGGAGGCCTGGACCAACCGGGCCCGGAGCCTGTGCAAGCTGCAGCACTGTGACGAGGCCCTCAGAAGTCTTTATGAGGCCTTGGAACTTGTTCCCGACAAAACAGACATCCTCGGATCCATAGGCACCGTTTACGCCGACTTCATGTTCCAGCCCGAAAAGGCCCTCGAAGTTATCCAGCAGCGTTTGGAGATCGATCCCGACGATAAAGGTGCTCGCTCCGATTTGGCCGATTGCCTGATCCAGGCGGGCAGGTTTCAGGACGGTCGAGCGGAAGCCGAAAAGCTGGTGGGCCATCTGGAGAGCAAGGCCCTCGAGTTGGCCCTGAGCATCCTCGTCCTCGCCTCGTACGCGCTGGAAGGCGACCTCGCCGGCCGCGCCCGCCAGTTCGACATCGTCCTCGCCCGCTTGGAGGAGTGCTTCCCGCCAGGCACGCCGGTCAAGCGCGAGGAGACTTGGGAGTTTGGCGGAGTCCGCAACAAAATGCTCCGGAGCAACGTCAGCGCTGAGTCAAGGTTCATGGTCTTCACCGCAATCGACATGCAAGGCGGAGACTTGAACCAGAACGAGCTGTCCTTCTTTAAATCCCCCGAACCACAACCCGCCACAGGCGACGAAGCTGGCTCGCCGCACGTCAAATCAACAGCGTAGCGCGATTTGTACAGAGTGAGATTCACCTGTATTTATAAGGGTCTCTCGCTCTTCGCTTCCAACAGCACTAATCCGCCGCAAACATGCCAGTGGGCAGTCGCTGGCTCGGTTGGATTCTGACTTCACCGAAAATTTATTTTGACTTGATCCAACATAGTGGCACCATGCACTGATCAGGAACGGAGGAGTAGTTTATGGCGCAGGGTGGGGCACCCACTGTCCTGAAAAGCCTCAGCTCACAAATCGAGTTCGCAAAACAGAACTATGAAAACCAGCAAAACATCATTCGCCATCTGGACGTCAAGGCGGGCGTGTTCGTCACCGCATTGGCTTTCTTTCTGATGAACGCGCCACTGGCTGCGCGCGATGTGGTTGGAAAGCTGCGGTGGAGCGGGCCCGGTAGCGCCTGGAGCGCAGTGTATCTGATCTCGGGACTGGCCTTGGTGTTGTCATTTCTCGCAACCGCCGCCTGCGTTCAACGTGTGATTCGCGTGCGCGGTTTCAGGGCCTCCGGCGACACCCATGGTCTCCTTTTTGCCAGTGACATCTTAAGGTTCGACAATGCGGACCAGTATTACGCTGCCGTAGAAGAGGCAAACGAACAAACGCTGTTGAGAAATTACACCACGCAAGTCTTCCGGCTGAGCAGGATTGTGCGGGAAAAGGCGGAAGCGCTGCGAGTCGCGGGATGGCCCACGGGAATCTGCTTCGGCGCGTGGGTAGTCAATGTCGCGACAGCGCTCTACATCTCAACCTGGAGATGACGGCGGGTGGTCCACCCTGGCACGGAAAACTCTCGCATCCGTTGCAGCAGAGGTAATCCGACATGCGCCAAGCACAATCAGGGCATGAGCTCCCAAACTTCGCCCGAGTAGGAGGACGCCTGCCTAGTCGTTCCGTAAATGTTGCCGTGAGCGTCCAATACCACGTTGCCGTACGCGTAGGCTCCATCGACTTGGCTGAAATCGTGAAGGTCGTTATAGATCCAGGTACCGCCGGAAGGCGCGAGCTTGAAGACATTGCCATAACCGCTGCCATCTTCGATGGTCGTCCCGTACAGATTGCCCGCGCCATCCAGGGTGAGGGTGCCCGCCGGTCCGGCGGCGTTGCCGGTTCCCGGAAGAATCGCCAGGATGTTGTAGTTCCAGCTATCGCCGGAGCGCTGCAGTTCGTAAACCGTACCGGTGTAGCCGGGCCCGTCCTCGGTGGTGCCATACAGATTTCCCTGCTGGTCCGTAATGAGGCCGCCGAAGGGAGTCTTGCCATCGCCCGTGGCTCCGAAACCGTGCAGCGCGGTTGCTGTCCAGGAGGAGCCGGATTGGCTCAACTGAAAGACTGCGCCTCCGTTGCCAGATCCGCCATAGAGTGTTGTGCCGTACACATTACCGGCGCTGTCCAGGATGACACCGGCCGCAGGATTTCTTCCCGCACTGTTCAAAACGTCGGAGCGGTAGAGCACAGTTTCCGTCCAGCCGCTCCCCGATCGGCTGAGCCTGAACACGACCCCGCAGTCGCCAACGTCGCAGTCTATTCCTCCGCCCCCGTAAGTAGTCGTGCCATAGATGTTGCCCGCCGCATCGAACGCAAGATCGCCGTACCCGGGGGCGGCGCCAGTGATTGGGTCAGCAAAGTCGTAAAGCACGGTTTCCGTCCAGCGACAGCTAACCGATCGGCAGATGTTGGACGGAGGCCTGAGGCTGAACACAGTCCCATGGTTTTGGGAGCCACCATTGGCAGTTGTGCCGTACAGAGCGCCGTCTGGTCCGAATACCACTCTGGCGAAAGGAAAGGAGCCGTCGCCGCCCTGAAAGCTGTACAGCGTACTCAATATCCATCCCGATCCCGAATGTGTCAGCTTGAATACCGTGCCGAGCCCGCTTGCGCCGCCGAAATTGGTCCGGCGTCAGGCCGGCGAATGGTGTACCGCCATCTCCGCCGTTGGTAAAGGCGTGCAGGATCGACAGCGTCTGCGCCCGGCTGGCGGGAGCAGCGAGCATCGCGGTCACAAGCAGAACCGCGGCGGTGAGCACAATTGATTTGATTCGCACGTTGATGGCGGAATTTGAAAGCGGCTGTTCGATTGCTGCTGGCATACGCATTCCCCTGACTTGATACTCTACTTCTGTTTCGCGCGCGCCCCGATGGAGCGGAAACAACCGAGAGGCGCCGGCACAATCATGGCGTGAGCTCCCAAACCGTACCGAAGCCATTGGCTCCCGCCGCCGAGGTGGTGCCGAAGAGATGCCCATTCGCATCCAACGTCACCCGGCTGTAGGGTGCGGACCCGTCCCCTCCGCCGGTGAAATCGTAAAGCTCGATGTAGTTCCAGCCTCCTCCGGAAGGTGAGAGCTCAAAGACAGTGCCGCATCCGCTGGGGGCGCACACGCCGCTGGTGATTCCGCCGATCGCGGTCGTGCCATAGAGATTCCCCGCTGAATCGATCGCCAGGGAGCCCGCCGGTCCGATGCCATAAAAGCCGAACGTATGCAGCGAAGTGTAGTGCCATCCGCCGCCGGAGGAGGTGAGCTCGAAAACGGAGCCGGGCACATCGCCGAAGCCGAGAGGTTCTCCCGGCGTGCCGCCGTAGAGCGTACCCGACGACAGCAATAATGTACTGGAAGGGTTGGCGCCTCCTAGACCACCACAAATCGCCTGAATCGTTTGTTCGGTCCAGCCGCTTTGACCAGGCATCAACTCATAGACGATGCCGTATCCGCAATGGCCTCCGCTTGAGGCCGTGCCGTAAAGATTGCCCGCCTGATCGAAGATGACGCCGCCCAGCGGGGCCTCGCCGACATCGCTGCTGGGGAAGCTGTACAGCAGAGTTTCCGTCCAGTTATTGCCGGAGCGTGTCAACTGGTACACCGATCCGCAATTCGTGCAATCGCCGGTTGGCGCCCGCTGGGAGCGGGACTGTGGGCTATCGGTGTCGGCCGCCGTGCCATAGATATTGCCGGCCGAGTCGAACGTGACCTCGCTGTAGGGATAAAAGCCCAGGCTCATTGCTTGCGAGAAGCGAAACAGGACGGTCTCATCCCAGGGAGCGAATACCGAACTGGGGCGCGTTGGCGGGGGACGCAGATTGAAAACCGTGCCGCAGCCCAGACCGTCGCAGTCGCCCGGAATGCCGCCCGATTCCGTCGTTCCAAACAAACTGCCGTCGGGACCTATGGTGAGCGCCGCCATCGGGACAGCGCCGTCGTTGATGCCGCGAAAGCTATACAGCGGGAGAAACAGCCACGACGAATTCTGTTTGGCCAACTTGAACAAGGTGCCATGACCCATGCCGCCGGCGCTCGCCGTTCCGTACAGATTTCCGGCAGCATCCATCGTCAGCCCAGCCAAGGGTGTGGCTCCGTCGCCGCCACCGGTGAAGCTGTGCAGCACAGCCAGTGTCTGCGCACCTGCTGCTACTGACATCAGCCCAGCGAGGACGAGCCCAAACACTGTCTGGCGGAAGCTGGTCCACAACATTGAGCTGGAAAGTGGGGAGCTGGAAAATGGGGCGGTCGTTGTCGGCATTGTCGGTCCCTCTCGCCTTTTGCTGAAATCGAAGCAGGCATTGCGCAATCTGGCTGGGCCCATTCGGCTGGCGGCTGGCGCAAGGTTCGCTTTGCTTCTGCCCATTGCGGAGCCTCTCGCTCCAGGCGGTTGGGGTCAACTTAATTTCACATTACGGTCTAATCACATGCTGAATCGAAGTTTAGGCTGGGTGATGTAATGCCGGTGGGAAGAATCCATGCACGCTCTCAAGCTGACGGGGATTGCGCCTCAATCACCCAGACCTGGACTCCGGAGGGATTGTCATAGAAGTCCAGCGCCTAGCGTCCGCGGATCTGCCGCCGTGAGCCTGGAAGGTTTCACAATGAATGGATGGCATTCCACGTAGTTTCGGTTAAGCACGGTTATCAGAGTGGGCTCGCCCGACGCAGGTGGTCGACCGAGGTATCAACCAGCATGAACACGCGTACGGCGCTGCGGCGGTCAACGGCGGCGGATTGCTGAATCTCTGGTTCGGTCCGACCGAGGACCGCGGCAGCATATCGTATTGCAGCCTGAATGTCCTCACGACAAAGGCAGGGATAGGCGTCGAGCAGGTCGGCGTCGGTCGCGCCTTCGCCTAACTTGCGAAGGACCAGTTCGACTGGGATGCGCGTTCCACGGATCACCGGGTTTGCCCAGCATTACCTGTGGATTCATCTCGATGCGATCTGTAATCGCCATAATATGTTCTAATCTGGCGCGCCCGGAGAGATTCGAACTCCCGACCTAATGCTCCGGAGGCATTCGCTCTATCCAGCTGAGCTACGGGCGCGCTCAGCAAAATTATACATCCGGCATGTGAAGTGAGGCTCTAAGCGGCGCGCCTCTGCCGAGTGCGAGCTGCCTTCTTTGCCGCCTGCTTCCGGGAGGCGCTGCCGCGTTGTTGGGCTGCTTGCCGCGCCTGCTTCGACAACGCCGCGTGCGACGCCGCCGCGTGCCCCTCGCGCTTCAGCGCGCGTTCCACTGAGCGCGACCGCTTCGCCGACTTCTTCTTCGCGCCGGAGCGCCCCTTGCTAAGATCGCGCTCGGCCTTTTCGCGCGTCGCCGCCGATGTCGTGCCCTTCTTCGGCGGCGCCAGCTTCACCCCCGCCCGCCGGGCTTTTGATAAACCGATGGCAATCGCCTGCTTGGTCGAGCGAGCGCCATGCTTGCCCTCGCGAATGTGGTCCATCTCCTCTTTAACGAATTCGCCCGCCTGGGTGCTCGGCGCCTTGCCTTCACGCGCGTCTTCGCGCGCGCGCTCCAACGTCTCTTTCTCGGGCATATACGTTGCTCCTTTCAGGAAGTAAATTGCCGCTCCACATTCCTAGTCTGATCCATCACGCCATGAGGATGCGAGTAGCCCGCTGCGGGATGGACTAAACTAGGCTTGAATGCAGGCAATCCGCACCGACATGGCCGAGAATCCATCGCGAGCTAAGAGCTACCGTCCGCTGCTGCTGGCGCTGGCTATCGTGTTTGCCGCGAGCACCGCGGTCTACAGCGTAGCCTGGATGTACTACATCCGGCTGTCAAACCTCCCCGTCGAGGTGGGCATGGACAGCCACCCGACCTCTGCCGGGATGCTCGTAACGAACGTCTATAGCGACAGTCCGGCACAGCGAGCCGGTATGCGGGTAGACGACGTAATCACCGCCATCGACGACCGCAGCGTCTCCGCGCCCGTGGCCTGCGACCGCGTCCTGTTCCGGGTGTGGCACGCGGGTCGTCCCGGAGAAACCGTCACCCTAAGGATTCAGCGTCCCGGCGAAGCCCAGCCTCTGTTCCTTACTCCCGTGTTTCGAGCGCCTAAAGGCAGCGGCGACGCTCAGTCCCTGGTTCGCCGAGGTGCCGCAGAAGTTCTCGGCTTTTATCCACTCCTGTTCCTGATTGTCGGGCTGGCAGTCCTGTTCCTGCGCGTCGAAGACAGCAACGCGTGGCTGCTGGCGCTGCTGTTTGCAGGGTTCATTTCTAAAGGCGATCTGCCGCTCGCCTTCGCCCTGGCGCCGGATGTGCTGCTGCATTTCCTGTACGGCTACGCCTTCCTCATGGGCGGCATCCTGCCCGGGCTGTTTTACTTTTTTTTCGCGATCTTTCCGGTGCGCTCGCCTATCGACCGCAAGCTCCCGTGGCTGAAGTGGGCCCTGCTGGCTGCGGGCGCTTGCCTGAACTGGGGAGGCGTGTGGAATGGCGACTACCTGGCCCTGCCTTTTATCGAGGCGTTAGGCGGCCGGTCACACATTGCGTTAGTAAGAATTTTTGTTGCGTATGGGACGGTGCTGCTGGGCCTGGCTTCCCTGGTGTGGAATGTTGTTGACGCGCCCACCGTCGAAGCTCGGCGCAAGCTGAAGGTGGTGCTCTGGGGAACGCTGGTCGGCGTCGCGCCTGCACTGCTGATCGGCATGCCTTACGACCTTGCTCACATGGAAGTGCCTTTCTGGGCCGGTTTCGCGCGGGGCACATTCCTGTTCCTCATCCCGCTGTCGTTCGCCTACGCCGTAGTGAAGCACCGGGTGATGGACATTCCCGTCCTGCTGCGGCGCAGCGCGCGCTATCTGCTGGTGGAACGGGGATTCGTGCTTCTGATGGTGATCGTCTCCATCGGCATCACGCTCTGGTTCGGGCAGGCCTTTGCGCGGCGTTTCACGATGGGGTCAAAAGCTGCAATACCTCTAGGCGCGACGTTGGGCGTTCTGCTGATCAGCGGCGCGACGCAAGCGCATCGCCACGTCCGCACGCGCCTGGACCGCGCCTTCTTTCGCAGCGCCTATGACGCGCAGCAGATTCTGGAGAACCTCGCCTCCACTGGATTGACAGTGTCCGATCGCCCCGCTCTTGCCGAGCTGCTGCATCGCCACATTCACGAAGCGCTGCATCCCATGCCGCTGATCATCTACCTGCTCTCCACGGAAGGCGAATTGCGAGCCTATGCCGGCCACCGTCCGGACAACGAATTGAAGCTGAACCGCGCGGACCCAAGGCTGGCGCGACTGGCGGCACAAGGCCAGCCCGTGGAAGTGAACCCCGAAACTTTGCGCGGCACCGCGCTCGAGCATATTCACGCCGAGTGTCTGGTCCCGATCGGCGGATCGGCGGATGGGCAGTTGCAGGGGCTGATGGTGCTGGGGCCGAGGCTCTCGGAAGAGACGTATTCGGCGCGCGACAAGCGCCTGCTGGCTTCCGTCGCCAGCCAGGCCGCCATCTCCATGCGCAGCATCTCGCTGGCCGAGGGCATGGCGCAGCGTATGGAGGCGGAGCGGCGCAGCGAGCAGGAGATGCAGATTGCGCGCCAGGTGCAAAGCCGCTTGCTGCCGCAGGAGGCGCCGAAGCTTGCGACGCTGGACTGCGCCGGCAAGTGCATCCAGACCCGCGCCGTCGGCGGCGACTACTACGACTTCCTCGACTTCGGCTCCGGCAAGCTGGGATTGGTGCTGGCCGATATCTCCGGCAAAGGCATCTCCGGCGCGCTGCTGATGGCCAACCTCCAGGCCAGTCTGCGTGGGCAATATGCGCTGGCGCTGGAAGACTTCCCTCGCCTGCTGCGCTCGGTGAACTATCTGTTCTTCAAGAACACGGAGACTAATAATTACGCGACCATGTTCTTCTCCATGTACGATGACGCGAACCGCACGCTGCGCTACGTGAATTGCGGGCACAATCCGCCGCTGCTATTGCGCTCCACCGGGGAGGTCGAATGGTTGAACGCGACCGCCACCGTGCTGGGGCTCTTCGAGCAGTGGGATTGTTCGGTGGGCGAGCGGCAACTCGCCCCCGGCGACGCGTTGCTGATCTACACGGATGGGATTTCCGAGGCCGCCCCGAGTGATGACGCCGAGGAGTTCGGCGAAGAGCGCCTGGTAGCCAGCATGAAGTCGTATTGCTGCCGGCCTGCACAGGAGACGCTCGAAGGCATCATCGCGGACGTGCAACGCTTCAGCCAGGGCGAGCAGGCCGACGACATGACGCTGATCGTCGCCCGCTGCCAATGAAGCATTGGAAGGAATATGAGTCAGGGCACGACTCTTCAGGCCGCTGAAAAACTCTCCCCCATCGCGAGGCTGTCATCCTGAGCGCAGCGACCGCGCAACAATCCCGACAAGCGCGTCGTTTGCGCTGGCGGGATAGTTGCCCGGTCGCGGAGTCGAAGGACCCTTACATTCGGCATTACTATAGCGGTCCTTCGACTCCGCACCCGCCCGACTCGCAAACGATGCGAGTCGAAAAACCGCGGCGGGTGCTCCGCTCAGGATGACACCGTTTGAGAAGGAGAGTTATTCAGCAGCCTGCCAAAGTCTTGCCTGACTCACGTCCCTTCCGAACCGGAGTTGCTATCACCCTCCGTTTGCCGCCGCCTCGAAATCCGCGGCCACATCGTCGGGCTTCCACCCGTTGCCGCTGTAGAACTTCAGCACCTTGCCGTCCGGCCCGATCAGCGCGGTGCTGAGGCTGTGCACAATTTGGCCATCTTTGCTGTTGTAGGCGAGCCCGAAGAAATCGGCGGTCTTGCGCACCTGCTCGGGCGAGCCCGACGCGAACTGCCAGTGCTCGAAGTTCGGATCGAGCCGGCCGACATACGACTCGCCGTAGCTGCGCAAGTCGGCCGGCTTATCGTGCTCTGGGTCGATGCTGATGCTCAGAAGCTGCGCGTTGGCAAAGGCTTGTGGGTCTTTCTGCAAGTCTTGCATCACCTGCGCGAAATTGTGGCTCATCCGCAGGCAATAATCGGGAAAAGGACACCGGGTATAGATGAAAGTCAGCAGCAGCGGCTTGCCCCGGAACTGCTTGAGCTGGATCTTGTGGCCGCTCTGGTTGACGAGTGTAAAGTCCGGCACGGACTCGCCCGGCTGCGGGATGTGCATCTGCGAGGTGCCGTCGCCCGCGCTGTCGCTGCCCTTACTGAAATTGATATCCTGCAACTCAGCGTGGTCCGTGACCACCAGCGTCCCATGGACCTGATCGCCGGGAGCGATGGCGCGAAACACCCACGCGTCATTCTCGCCAACAACGAAAGGCATGGTCATGCCTTCCATCAGCCCCGGCACAGCCTGGTGCGCAATGGTGAGCTGCCGCGCTCCGGCATCGACCGCGACTACGCGGCCGTCCAATTCATAGCGCTTCGCGGCCGGTTGATGAGCGCAGGCGGCCGGCAGGATGAGCAAAACCAGAGGAGGAATGATCTTAAGACGTACAGAAAGCCGCATTACTGTGATTCTATGACAGATGCGGGACCGCGGCGCTACCTGCCCGAGGCCTTCAACACGCGATAGAAGTCTTCGAGGCCGTTGAACATGATCTGCACCCCGATACAGATCAGGATGAACGCCGAGAGGCGAATCAGGATACTGGTTCCGGTCGGCCCCAACAGCCGCTGCAAGCTTTCTGAAAACCTGTAGCAGAGGAAGATGGTAAGTCCGACGAGCAGAATGCCGCCCACCGCTGCGAGCGCGCTGAAGATGAGCTGCATGTGGGTTTCGGTGTGCAGGTTGCTCCCCAACGTCAGCGCCACCGCAATCGATCCCGGCCCCACCGTGAGCGGCATGGTGAGCGGATAGAAGGCTTGCGAAAGGATCTCCTGGCTGCTGGGCGGCGACTCAATCTGCTTGTCGCCGAGATCGTCGCTCTTGTTCAGGATCTTCCATCCCGAAACCGTTACCAGCAGGCCCCCGCCGATTTGCACGGCGGCCAGGCTGATGCCGAAGAACTGAAGAATGTAGCCGCCGATGAACAAGGACGCAACCAGCAGGGCGATGCCGTTGATGGCCACCCGCATCGCCACCGTGCGGCGAATCGTTTCAGAATAGCCGCGCGTCATTTCCGCAAAGATGGGCGCCATGCCGAACGGGTTCACGATAGGCAGCAGCCCGAGAAATACCAGCAGGACGTTGCGAACGACGGCGTACATGAGCTATTCAGGATAGACGACCGCTGTTGGATTGCCAATGAGCCGCTGGCGCGGGTAGTGGGTCAGTTTGAATTTCGGACACGCAGGGTGCAGCACGCCTTCAGGCATGCATTCGCTGCTCGAGTTTGAAACCCGCTTTAGTGCCTGAGGTCGTCATCAGGGTTACCTCAGCGGCTGACGCCGAAACCCAAATATGTAGCGCAAAACTGCACGCCTGAAGGCGTGCTCCACCCTCGGCGCAGAGGCCAATTCAAACTGACCCACTACTGCTGGCGGCGAGCTGCTCACCTGAAATTTAATTTTGAACCTGCGCTCATTTCGCTTTAAGCTCGAAGCTCGCGGCTTGTAGCGCGCAGCTCACATATGCCCATTCCCCCACGCACCTACGGAGCGCTTCAAGTCAGGCTGCGCGAGTCGCTGGTCACGCGCACGGTCGTGCTTCCCGTCCAACGCTTCATCCACATTCAAGGCATCAGCAGCTTCGTATTGCTGGCCGCTGCCGTCGTCGCGCTCGTCTGGGCCAACTCGCCGTGGCACGATTCTTACCATCATGTCTGGGAGATGGAGCTGTCGCTCTCGCGGCTGCGGCTGCCGGTGCATGACTGGATCAACGATGCGCTGATGGCCATCTTCTTCTTCCTCGTCGGTATGGAGATCAAACACGAGATCGTGCACGGTGAACTGGCGGACATGCGCCGCGCCGCGCTGCCGGTCTTCGGGGCGCTGGGCGGCATGATCGTCCCTGCGCTGTTGTATTTCGTCGTCAATCATGGCCGCGCGGGCCAGCATGGCTGGGGCGTGCCCATGGCCACCGATATCGCGTTCTCGCTCGGCGTGCTGGGCATGGTGAAGGGGATCCCCTCCGACCTCAAAGTCTTTCTTCTGACGCTCGCCATCGCCGACGATATCGGGGCCATCATCGTCATCGCGATCTTCTACAGCGGCTCGTTGGACCGTGCAGCGCTGTTCGCGGCGCTCGTCGTTCTGGGACTCATCTTTATCACCGTGAAGCTGGGGATCTCGCAGCCCATCCTGTACTTCGTGCTCGCCGTGGGCTTCTGGGTCGCGGTGTTGCGCTCCGGGATTCACGCCACCATCGCCGGCGTGATACTGGGCTTCATGGTGCCGACCACCGCGCTGCTCTCGCTCGAACAATTTCAGGAGATTGCCACCGAGATGTCCCGGAAGTTCCGTGACGCGATGGCGCTGGGTGAGGTGAAGACCGCGCAGAACCTCCTCGGCGGCTTCGAAGCGCTGCTCAACAAAACCGAGTCGCCGGCGGAGCGCTTGACCCGCAAGTTAAACGACTGGGTCTCGTTCCTCGTCCTGCCGCTGTTCGCGTTGTCGAATGCGGGGGTCACATTCTCCAGCGGCGCGCTTGGCGAATTGGGAACCAGCCGCGTCGCGTGGGGAATCGTCATCGGACTGGTCCTGGGCAAGCCGCTGGGTATTATGGGCTTCGCGGCAGCGGCGGTGCGCACCGGACTTGCTCGCCTGCCGCACGGCGTCTCCTGGAGACAGCTCACAGCGGTGGGCATGCTGGCCGGCATCGGATTCACCGTCTCCATTTTCATCAGCTCGCTGGCATTCGATGACGCCGCATTTCTCATGGAGGCCAAGACCGCGGTGCTGGGCGCCTCGGTCGTCGCCGGAGTGGTTGGGTATGTCCTGCTGCGCGAGAACAAGCCGGCGGCGCAGCCCGAGGACGCGCGCCTCACGACCCCCGCCTGATCAACAGGTACGCCCGATTCCGCACTGCGACACTCGCAAACGAGTTACAATTTGGCAGTCCCTTGGGACCGCGCCACCATAACGTTCGCGTCCCGCATGATCGTGTCCCGCCGGGCAGCAATTCGGGCGCGCACTTGAGGTTGCATGAGTACGTGGTTGGACGCATTTCGTCCGTCGATCCCTTTAGGAAAGGAAACAACATGCGTTCCCGAATCTCAGCGCTCGTGATCGGTTTCATCCTTGTGCTGGCCCTCGCGGCCTGCAACAAGCAGCAAAGTCAGAACCAGCCGGCCACAGACAACTCGTCGGCGCAGTCCAACCAGATGGCCGGGAACGCTCCGCCCGCGGGCCAAAATCCGTCGCCCATGGCGCAGCAGCCGCAGCAGGTAACGCCGCCGCCGCCACCACCTCCGCCGCCGCCGCTGGTGGTTCCCGCAGGCACCAACCTGGTGGTTCGCATGGGTAATACCATCGACACCAAGACGGCCAATGCCGGCGACACCTTCACCGGCACCCTGGCCCATGCGGTTGCGGTAGGCGATGACATCGCCATCCCGGCGGGTGCGGGCGTCAGCGGTACGGTGGTCGAGTCGAAGTCGCCGGGCAAATTCAAAGGCGAGGGCACGCTGGCGGTTTCGTTGACGACAGTCGATGTCAACGGCGTGCCGACGACCATCCGGACCTCGGACTATGCCGTCAGCGTGAAAGGCAAGGGAAAGCGGACCGCGGTAGTGACGGGCGGCGGCGCAGGCGCTGGAGCGCTGATTGGTGGACTGGCCGGCGGCGGCAAGGGAGCGCTGATTGGAGGCGTGCTCGGCGCAGGCGCAGGTGCAGCGGGCTCAGCCTTCACCGGCAACAAGGACCTGCAAATTCCGGCCGAGGCGGCGGTCACCTTCAAGCTGAAGAATGACATTACCGTCAAACGCACCGGCAAGAAGAAGAAGGGCGCTGCCGCTGACGATCAGGGTACGGCGAACCAGTAGTCGACGCGGTTGCGCAAGACAGGGGAAGGCACGGGCCTTCCCCTTCTTGTCTTCGCAGCCAGCCTTCAGGCTGGCGTCCAGAACGTCAACCACGACCCCGGGCAGAGATGGTCATTCGCCGAATGACCAATCTCTGCCCAACCTCATCATGATCGCCATTCACGCCAGCCTGAAGGCTGGCTCTAGCGTCACCGGGGCCTTGCCCGCCGCCGCCCTCGATCCCCTGAATCATTTTGCCGGCCGCTGTGTCTCATACACCTGACGAGTAGCCGTTCCGGCTCGTCATCAGAAAGGCGATCGATGCAGGTTGTTTCGGTTAACGTCGGCTTGCCGCGCGAAGTGATGTGGAAGAGCGTGGCGGTGAAAACCGCGATCTTCAAGGAGCCGGTGTCCGGGGCTGTCAGCGTGGACAAGCTGAATCTCGCGGGCGACCGGCAGGCAGACCTAACGGTGCACGGCGGAGTGGACAAGGCCGTCTACGCGTACCCAGCGGAACACTACGCGTTCTGGCGAAACGAACTGAGTGAGGATCTGTCCGGGGGCAACTTCGGCGAGAACCTCACCACCGAAGGGCTGGCGGAAACCGAGCTGTTCATCGGCGACCGCGTGAAGGTTGGCTCTGCCGTCTTGACTGTCACGCAGCCCCGTATGCCTTGTTACAAGCTGGCGATGCGCTTCCAACGCGACGACATGATCAAGCGCTTCCTGGCGGCCCGCCGCTGCGGCTTCTACTTCTCCATCGTGCAGCAGGGCGAGCTTTCCGCGGGATCGCAGATCGAGTTCCTGTCACGCGACCCGGAGCGGGTCAGTGTAGTCGACATCGTCGATCTGTACTTGTCGCACGCTGCCGATGGCGACCTGTTGCAACGTGCACTGCGTGTGAGCGCGCTGCCGGCATCCTGGAAGGATTTTCTTGCGAAGCGCGCGGAACGCAAGCTCGCGCGTTAAACGGGCGTTCCCAACCTGTCAGTTCAGTGGGGACGAGAAAAGCATGGGGAGGATGGCCACAGGCTAGTGCACTAAATGCTCGAGCGCCTGGTGCACCATCGACAGGCTGCCGGGCCACAGGGTCGCGATTGCCGCAGCGGAAGCCGCCAGACCGGCCGCGCCGCCTAGCAGCCGTACCACTTCTTTCACCGGCTTTTCCGGTTTAGGCTGCGGACGCAGCAAGCGGTCGACGCGCTGCGACAGTTCCTGGCTGCCACCCACTAGCGAGCAGGAAAGAACATTGGCACGCGGCCGCGAGCCCATCTTGGCGACGCGCACCAGCGCCGAAGCCAAGGTCAGCGCGCGCTCGGGATCGCCCGCGGTGGCTTCATCGTCGGCGGCCCACTCGGTAAACTTCGACCAGGCACGCTCCAGTCCGCTGAAGCTCGCCACGAACGGCACAGCGTCAGGCGCTAACAAAATCAGCAGGCGCTTGAAGTTGTCGCCCGAAGTACGATGCGCGTGTTCGTGCCGCAATGCCGCTTCCCGCTGCTCCGGGGAAAGCTCGCGCATCACGCGGCGCGAGATCAGCAATCGCGGACGAAACACTCCGGCCACCGCCAGCACCGGCGCCTTATCGGCCAGCAGCAGCGCGGGCGACTCTTCTCCCGGCACCGCGATCTTGCGGCCATGCCGTTCACACTCGGTCAGGTAGCGATTGGTGCCGCGCACCGCCCCGATGACCCGCTTCAGCGCCGGGACCCAAAGCGCGAACCCCAGAACCGCCATCGCCGTGCACAGCAGGCCCACCTTCTCGCCCGTCACCTCCGGCTCAAGCCACAGATAGCTGGGAATGCAGAAGGCCAGCACGGCGACCAGAGTGAGCGCCAAAGGCATCAAGCGCAGCACGAACAGAAACCGTGCCGCCGCACGCGGCTTCATGTGCTCGGCCACGCGCACCGCCGTGCCCGCCGACATACGCGCCGCCGCCGCCAGCGCCATATGAATCAGAAAGAAGGAGGCGCCACACAGGCACACCAACCGCATCGTGTACGGCAGATTCATGCTTGGGAGACCTTCGCCAGTTCGCGGCGTTTGTTGCGGATCTTCTCTTCCAGCGCGTCCAGCAACATCGCATCGTGCTGGCCAACCGCATCCACCAGCGACGACAGCAGCAGTTCGCGCGAAGGCTGCGGGCCGGCGAGAAATCCGGCCACCAGATCGCCCGCGCGCTGCCGCTCCCACTCATGGCTGGAGAGCCGCGCGCTATAAACAAAGGCACGTTCCGACTTGTATCGGTCCAGAAGCCCCTTCTTGAACAGGCGGTCGAGCGTGGTCATCACGGTGGTGTACGCCAGCCGGTTGTCGAGCTTTTCGACAACCTCGCGGACATTGCTTTCTGCGCAATTCCAGATGACTTCCATGACTTGAATCTCAAGCGGGCCGAGCGCTACATGACCGGCTCGAGCTAACGGTGACATGATCAAAGGCTGGACCTCGTCCCAGAAGCCTAAAGGCGCGAACTCTGGTTGTCAATGCCAATCCCGCCGTGCGCCCTGAATGAAACGGCGCGCGCAATCCAGGGTTGTCTCGGCGCGGCGCCTTAGTCCCGGTAGTAGGACGCCTGGGAATCGCGCGGCAATCTCCGCTGGACATGCCGCAACCCCGTAACCCGCAAACAGTTACCTCGGTGCTTGGGTAACCTGCCCGACAAGCCACATGTCCTAAACCAAATTTATTTCCGTTAACTACGCGATTAATAGTTGCGCCTCGTATCCGGGCTGTGATAAAAGTGCAACACCTGCCTAGGGCACTGCGAAAAGAACTATCAAACACACGGTCACGTTGCACGTTCCTTACGACAGAGTATTTCCACCTCAAACTGCTGTTGGACGTCTCCGCATCGTTGCGATCAAAATGCGCGGAGATCGGAAGTAAAAGGAGAATCGAAACAATGACGAAGATGAAAGTGATGGGCATTGCCATGCTCGCCGTGGGTGCCCTCTTACTCTGCAGTCTGCCGATGGCGGCCGCGGATTCGCCGCAGGCCATCGCGCAACATGCCACAGCTTTTGCTGCCGGGCATGTGACGCAGTCTTACCAGCCAACCGTATGGGGCCTGCATCAGGCCAACCCGGTCCGCCGCATTTCTAAACCCGCGGCCAACCAGGGTACGGATCAGGTGATCCAGCACGCCGAGCCGTTCAGCGGCGAGTTCAACCTGGTTTACCACGTCCTGGGCGTCGGCAACGGCTTCCCGGGCTACACCGTGCCGGACGCTCCCCCCGACACCACCCTGGCAGTGGGCGCGACGGAAGTCGTACAGTGGGTCAACGTTTCCTACGCCGATTTTAACAAGGCGACGGGAGCTATCATCCAACTGAACGGGCTCAACAGCACCGAAGGCAACACCGTTTGGCACAACCTCCTTCCGGGTACGCTATGCGCCAACAACAACGACGGTGACATAATCGTGAAGTACGATCGTGCTGCGCAGCGCTGGCTGCTGATGCAGAACGTTTTCACTTCGCCGTACGCGGTTTGCGTTGCGATTTCGCAGACCTCCACCTTCTCTGACAACATGTGGGTCGCCTACCAGTTCCCGGTCGTCAACAACGGCTTCCCGGATTACCCCAAGTGGGGCGTTTGGTCCAGCGGCGGCGCCAGCGATGGCTACTACCAGGCCTGGAACAACTTCGGTCCCGGCGGCAGCGGCTTCGTCGGCCCCGTCATCTGCGGTTATGACCGCGCCAAGATGCTGGCCGGCGATCCTTCGGCCGAGCAGATTTGCTTCCAGCTCTCGAACACCTCTCCCAACTTCCAGGACAGCGAGTTGCCTGCGGACCGCGATTCGCCGGTACCGCCTCCGGCCACCGAAGATGAGTTCTTCATCGGCAGCTTGGGCGACATCGATAACTCGCACCTGTCGCTGTACTCGATACACATCAACACCTGGTCACCGGCCAACGCCACCATGACCGGCAACGGCGACACTCGCAGCTGCTCAACATCGCTACTTTCACGCCGGCCTGCAACGGCGCCTACGGTGGCGACTGCGTTCCCCAGGCGGGCACCACCTCGCTGCTCGACTCGCTCGGCGATCGCCTGATGTATCGCTTCGCGTACTGGGAAGATCAGCCCGCGAACAACGCCACGGCTACTCCGCCGCTTCCTGCGCCGGTGCAGCACTGGTACGTCAACCACGACGATGAGCGGCAGCAGCGCGCAGAACGCTGTTCGCTGGTACGAGATCACCGCCAACCTGCGCACCGTCCCGGTCACCTCTCTGAACGTGTTCCAGCAGGGCACGTACGAGGGCACCGCCGGCCGATGCCCAGTGGCGCTGGATGGGTTCGCTGACCCCGACAACAAGCATGACATACTCGTCGGCTACAGCGAGTCCAGTTCCTCCACCCACCCGGCGATTTACGTTGCCGGCCGCAAGTCAGGGCGATCCGCTGGGCCAACTCTCCGTGGAAGTGCTCTCGGTCCAGGGCAACGGCTCGCAGCCGATACCGCCAACCGTTGGGGCGATTACAGCACCATGGCGATCGATCCCAGCGATAACTGCACCTTCTTCTACACCACCGAGTACTACATGGTCACCCAGCAGTTCGACTGGAGCACCGACATCTCCAGATGGAACTTCCCGACCTGCCACTAGACCGCTCTGTTGTGCAAAGCCCTGCCGTTCGCGGCAGGGCTTTTTTTTTGCTTTCCTCTCGCGCTCAATACATCGCCGTCCGGACGCTCTTTACCTTGTAAACGCAGCCGCGAAGCGATTCATCCCTGCATAACATCCCTGCCCTGAAGCCCTCCATCTCGGAATCCCCGTCGTTTGTATTTACCACGCAATAAATAGTTTTTTGCGAGCTAAAGTGTGCTGCTAGATGCAAGTGCCTGCCTGGGCCCTGCTGAAATTAGGCCCAAGAACGTTGCGTTCGTTTCTTACGACAACCTCAACTTGCTGTTCGGAAAACGTCTCCGGCTGGTTCCGATCCGAAGCCGGCAGACGTAAAGGAGAAACAGGCAATGACCACGATGAAGGCTCTGGGCGCCTCAACTCTCGCTATGGGCGCTCTCGTACTATGCAGCCTGACGCTCGCCGCAGCCGACCGTCCGGCGCCGCAACCCGTGCTGGCGCGGGCCACGGCATTCGCTGCCGGACCACTCACGCACAGCTTGCCGGTCCCGGTTTATGGTTTGCACCAGGCCAATCCCGTCCACTTCAGCCCGAAACCACCGTTCACCGGCCGCGGCGCTGACCAGCAGATCCAGCACTCGGAACCCTACAGCGCGGAATTCAACCTCAACTATCACGTTCTCGGCGTCGGTCACGCCTTCCCGGGCTATACCGTTCCCGATGCTCCCCCGGACACCACGTTGGCTGTGGGCGATACCGAGGTCGTTCAGTGGGTGAATGTTTCCTATGCTGATTTCAACAAGAGCACGGGAGCCATCATTCCGTTGCTTGGCCAGGACAGCACCGAAGGCAACACCATTTGGGCCAACCTGCTGCCCGGCACAGCGTGCGCCAACAACAACGGTGGCGACATCATCGTGAAGTTCGACCGCGCTGCCCATCGCTGGGTCATGACGCAGAATGTGTTCGCTTCCCCGTACTTTGTCTGCGTGGCCATTTCGCAGACCGCAACCTTCTCCGACAATCTCTGGTTCGCCTATCAGTTTCCCGTGTTCAACCACGACCTACCGGATTATCCCAAGTGGGGAGTGTGGTCCACCGGCGGCGCCAGCGACGGCTACTACCAGGCCTGGGAAAACTTCGGCCCCACCGGCCAGACCGATTCGGGTCCGGTAATCTGCGGCTATCATCGCGCCAAGCTGTTGGCCGGCGATCCTTCAGCCGAGCAGATTTGCTTCCAGCTTACGATTACTCCGCAGTTCCAGGACCACTTGCTGCCTGCCGACCGCGATTCGCCGGTCCCGCCTCCGGCCAACGAGGATGAGTTCTTCATCGGCAGCCTGGGCGACGTGGACAACTCGCACCTGTCGTTGTACTCCATGCACATCAACGATTGGGCCACCGGCAGCGCGACATTCACCGGCGATCAGAATTCTCAACTGCTTTCGATTGCCAACTTCACTCCGGCCTGCAACGGCGCCTACGGTGGAGCGTGCGTTCCGCAAGAGGGCGTCACCGACAAGTTGGACTCGCTGGGCGATCGCCTGATGTACCGCTTCGCTTATTGGGAGGACCAGCCGCAGGCCAATGCCACCGCTACCCCGCCGTTGCCGGCACCGGCGCAGCATTGGTATGTGGCGTGGGACGTGACCGGTTCGAGTTCGCAAAACGCCGTGCGCTGGATGCAGATCAACGCCAATCTGCGCACCGTCCCGGTCACCGCGCTTAGCGTGTTCCAGCAGGGCACGTATGAGGGATCGCCCGCCGATAGCAATTGGCGCTGGATGGGATCGATCGCTCAGGACAACGTTCACAATGTTCTCCTGGGCTACAGCGTGTCGAACACCAACAAGTTCCCGTCCATCGCAGTCGCCGGACGCACTTTGAGTGATGCGCTCGGGACGCTCTCGGCAGAAGTCTACCCTGCCAATGGCACGGGATCGCAGCCGGCTACTAATAACCGTTGGGGAGACTACAGCACCATGGCCGTAGATCCCAGCGACAATTGCAGCTTCTTCTACACCACCGAGTACTACATGGTCACCCAGCAGTTCGACTGGAGCACCGACATCTCCAGTTGGAAGTTCCCGAACTGCCACTAGACCTGGTGTGACCGAGTCTCTCGGTTAGGCCTGCAACGGGGCATCCGCAATGGATGCCCCGTTTTTTCTGCGCAATCAGAATGGGCAAGTCCCATTCTGCTCCCGCGCCTCTCCCGCATGCGCTAATTGACCGAGGCTTAACTTGACCGCACATCGCCGGAAGAGTAGAAGGCGCTCAGGGGCTAAGGGAGCCGCCGAAATGAAACCAGTCCACACATTCAGCGTCGTACCGTCATTGCCGAAGGAGATTGAAGGGCTTCGCCAGATCGCGCACAACCTGCGCTGGTGCTGGAGTCACGAATCAGTCGAGCTGTTCCGCCGCCTCGATCGCGACCTCTGGGAAACTGCCGGGCACAACCCGGTGCTGTTGCTGGGAACCATCGAGCAAGCGAAGCTGGAAGCGGCTGCAAAGGATGACGCCTTTCTAGCCCACCTGCGCCGGGTCGAGTCCAACCTCGATCATTATCTCGCGGCAGAATCCACGTGGTTCCACCGCACCTATGGCGCCGGCAACGATCTGCCGCTGATCGCCTACTTCTCCGCCGAGTTTGGATTGACCGAATGCCTTTCCATCTTCGCGGGAGGCCTGGGCATCCTCGCCGGCGATCACCTGAAGTCCGCCAGCGATCTTGCCGTGCCGCTCATGGGCGTTGGGCTGCTTTATCAGCAGGGCTACTTTCGCCAATATCTGAACCAGTCGGGCTGGCAGCAGGAATCGTACGCGGTCAATGACTTCTACAATCTGCCCATCGGCCTGGTGCAAAAAGCCGACGGTCAGCCCATGGTCATCGAGGTTGAACTGGCAGGCCGCACCGCCTACGCGCAGGTTTGGAGAGCGCAGGTGGGGCGCGTGCCGCTCTACCTGCTCGACACCAACATCGGCTTAAACGCGCGGCCGGAAGAACGCGACCTCACCGACCAGCTATACGGCGGCGACCGCGAGATGCGCATACGGCAGGAGATTCTGCTGGGCATCGGCGGCTACCGCGCACTGCAAATGCTGGGAGTGCAGCCCACCGTGTATCACATGAACGAGGGGCACTCTGCGTTTCTCGCGCTGGAGCGTATCGTCGATCTGAAGACAAAGTACCAGCTCAGCCTGCCGGAAGCGCGCGAGCTGGCTTCTGCGAGCCTGGTGTTCACCACCCATACTCCAGTGGAAGCCGGGCACGACTACTTTAGCGATGAGTTGATGTGGCGCTACTTCGGGGGTCAGGCGCAGAAGCTGGGTGTACCGATGGAGCAGTTGATCGAGCTTGGCCGCAGCCCGCGCCACCCGGAATTCTGCATGACGGTGCTGGCGCTGCGCTCGGCGGCGCGCGCCAACGGTGTCAGCAAGCTGCACGGCGAGGTCAGCCGCAAGATGTGGCAGTCGCTGTGGCCGGGCGTGCCGGTCGACGAGATACCCATCAAGCACGTCACCAATGGAGTCCACTTTCGGAGCTGGATTTCCCAGGAAATGAACCAACTCTACGATCGCTATCTCGGCCCCAACTGGCGCGAGGAGCCCGCGAACTCCGACGTTTGGAGCCGGGTGCAATCCATCCCGGCAGAGGAGCTGTGGCGCACGCACGAACGCCGCCGCGAGCGACTGGTGGCCTTCGCACGTGCGCACGTGCGGGCGCAGCGCATGCGCCGCGCGGCATCGCAGGCGGAGATCGAGGCCGCCTCCGAGGTGCTCGATCCCGACGCGCTCACCATCGGCTTCGCGCGCCGCTTCGCCACCTACAAGCGGGCCACGCTGATCCTGCGCGATATGGACCGCCTCCGCCGTCTGCTCACCGACTCGGCGCGGCCGGTGCAGTTGATCTTCGCGGGCAAGGCGCATCCGCAGGACGACGCGGGCAAGGAACTGATCCGCCGCATCACGGAGGTGAGCCGCGATCCGGTGCTCGGCCGTCACGTCGTCTTCGTCGAGAACTACGACATGGCCGTAGCGCGCGCACTGGTGCAAGGCGTCGACGTGTGGCTCAACACTCCGTTGCGTCCCAATGAGGCGTCGGGCACCAGCGGCATGAAGGCCGCCGCCAACGCAGTGCTGAACCTCAGCGTTCCCGACGGCTGGTGGGACGAGGTGTGGAACGATCCCACCATGTCGCAGAAGATGGGATGGGCCATTGGCAAGGGCGAAGAATATTCCGACCAGAACTATCAGGACCAGGTGGAGGCGGAGGCGCTCTACGACTTGCTGGAGCGCGATGTGATTCCCACCTTCTATGAACGCGGCGTCGATCGCATTCCGCGCAGGTGGGTGGAGCGCATGAAGGCATGCGTCGATTCGCTCTGCCACTTCGTTAACACGCATCGCATGGTGCGCGATTACGTCGATGGCTCCTACATGAAGGCGCACGCGCAGTTCCGCGCGCTGGAGCGGGACCACGCGCAGCGCACGCGCGCATTATCGGCAGCGCTGGAGCGCATCCGCAGCGGATGGCGCGATGTCTGGGTGGCGAAAGCCGAGGACGGCCCGCTCAACGCTGTCCCGGTATCGTCCTCGATGCGTGTGCGGGCGCAGGTCCATCTCGGCCGCTTGACGCCGAGCGATGTCATCGTGGAGCTCTACGTCGGGCGCGTCGATGGCGAGGGCAACCTGGTCGAGGGCGAGGCCATTACCATGCAACCTGAGCCGCAGATGACCGACGACCTGTACAACTATGCGGTCGATACGTCGATCCATCGCAGCGGCCTGCACGGCTTTACCGTGCGGGTGCGTCCGAACCATCCGGACTTGCCGGTCGCGTTCGTTCCCGGCCTGATCGCGTGGGCGGACGCGTCACGGGTGGCCGCGGCCGCCGCGGTGTAGGTGTACTACCACTCGTAAAGCTCATTATTTCTTGGAAATAGCGAGTCTTTCATACGGCGTACCGGGTCTATACTATTGGCAGCGATTGCTTCGTTGTCGGCGTGCGCGAGCGCGCTGGCTGCTGGAGGCCCACCATGAATCGATCTGGCTTATTGCGCGTTGTTTTCCTTGGCCTGGCATTGGCCGTATTCGGTTTCTCGTCTGAGCTCGCGTTTGCGGGTTCACACGGTGGCGGCGGTGGTGGATTTCACGGGGGCGGTGGCGGCTTCCACGGTGGCGGTGGAAGCTATCATGCCGGCGGGGGATACGGCGGGTATCACGGCGGCGGCTACGGTGGTTATCACGGCGGTTCTGGTTATCACGGCGGCTACGGCTACCACGGCGGCTACGGTTATGGTTACCGTGGCTACTACGGTGGCTACGGTTGCTGCGCGTTCAACTTCAGTTTCGGCTTTGGCTGGCCCTACTACGGCTACGGCTACGGATATCCCGTATACGCTCCTTATCCAGCGTACTATCCGTACCCTTATTATTATCCCTACCCGTACGCATACGCACCGACAAGCGGTCCAGCCGGTTATCCCGATCCTGGCGCCTACGGTCAAGCCGGCAGCTACGGTCAGACCGGCAGCAATGTCTACTCGGATCCCGCCGGTTACGGTCAGGCTGGCTCGTATGGTCAGGCCGGCAGCAATGCCTACTCGGGTTCCACCGGTTACAGTCAGGCTGGCGCTTATGTTCCGGCTAATCCTCCGGCAGCGCAACGAAACACCGCACCTCCTCGACCCGCGCCAACTACCAACCGGTTGACGTTGAACGATGCCGTCTATCGTCCCGCACCGCCAAGCGCTCATGCGACGACGGCCACGAACTATCATCCCGCGTCCGCCACACCGCAGCTCGCGCCCATGCGCCCTGAGGTGCAGAATGTCATCCGCGCGTTGAACGGCATGCCGCCGCAGGCCCGCGAACGCGCCCTCGAGTCCGGACGATACGGCAACCTTTCGCGCGAGGAGTTGCAAGCGGTGAGACAAAGCGCCGGGATGACTCCGGCCGTGCAGTAGAGGGACGCATCTGCGCGTAGCGCGACAACGCGCTCACGCGGCGCGAACTAGCCCGCGCTATCCAAACGCAGTCGCGCATTAAGCGGCGCGTTATCCAAACGCGGGGTCACGCATTAGAAGATTGTCATCGAGCGCAGCGAGGGATCTGCTGTCGTTCCGAGTCACGAAGAACAGATCCCTCGCTGTGCTCGGGATGACAATCTTCCCATTCGGTCCACCCTCGCTACCAACGACACTCTTCTAGTTTCGCGCTGTGAAACAAGCTCCACGACGATTTCGCCGACCCCCCGCAATGTAGGACTCACGCCCGCGCTAGCTCGACACCCGCCCCACCTTCTCGCGCAGCAACTCCTCGATGTCCCCCAGCCGGTCGCCCATCAGGTTCAGCTTGTTCGCCAGCCCCTGTATCTCCGAGTGCGCCCGGCGATTGACGTCGTAGTCCAGTTCGCCGCGCAGCCGGTCCTTCTTGTCCTGGCGGTTCTGGCTCATCATGATGACCGGCGCCTGAATGGCCGCGAGCGCAGAGAGAAACAGGTTTAGCAGGATGAATGGGTAGGGGTCCCAGGCCGCCCGGCCAAGCACCACGTTCACGGCCGAGTAGACGATCATGAACGACAGGAAGAGGAGGATAAACGTCCACGAGCCACCAAAGGCGGCGACGGTATCGGCCACGCGTTCGGCAACCGTGGCGTGCTCCTCGATGACCTCGTTGGGATGGCGCAGCGCGCGCAGCCGCACGAGCTGCTGCGTGGCATGATATTGCTTTCCCAGCACCTTCAGCATGTCCATCGCCGCGTGCGGCTTGTGCTGAATCAAAACCAGGATGTCGTTGCGGTCGACCTCGACGCAGGTCGTCTCCTCCGTGGCCGTCGCTTCGGTGTGATGCGCGGTCTGCTCCAGCATGGAAGCGAAGCCAAAGAATTCGCCCTGGCCCGGCTGGTCGAGCACGACCTCCTGATTGTCTTCGTCGACGGTGGTGACGCGCACCGCTCCCGACACCATGATGTAGCCGCGGTCGGCGGGCGAACCTTGCTTGTAGATCCGTTGACGTGGAGCGAAGGTCTTCAGCTCCACCTGGGCGGCAAGCACCGCCAGCTCATCGTCATCCATGGTCGCAAACAGCGGCACTTGCTTCAGCACTTTGAAGTCGCAGGACATTGCCATCCCCCGGAAATTTTTTGTGTGCCGAGTGTAATGGAAGTGCGGGACGGACTGCGCCTGAACCGTCAGCCGGGAACGTTAATGGCGGCGCTCACAGTCGTGAGAAATGCGGCTGGAGACGAGTGTGTCAGGGAAGACACACTGTGTCAGTTCTGACACCAGTCACCCGCTACTTGAGATATGCGCGCACCAGCCCGATCAGGTCCTCGCCCAACTCCTCCGGCGACTCCATTTTCTGCTCCGGGTTCATCATGTGCAGCCGGATGTGATCTTCGAGCACCTCGGCCATCAGACCGTTGACGCCGCCGCGAATCGCCGCGAGCAACATAAGAATGTCGGTACACTCGTCGCCCGCCGTCAGCGCGCGCTCGACGGCGGCAAACTGCCCGCGCAAGCGCCGGATGCGGAACAGCAGCCTCTGCTTCTCGCGCGGAATCTCCGGGACCTTTTCTGGCATGTCCTTCCCTCCTGTCAGAAACTTTTCACTTGCCTATACCATACCGGGGTATGTTATAACACAGCTTTGCAAAAAGCAGTATCTGCATGAATAACGCAGCTTATTAACACTCTATTCATCGAAGGCAAGTTCAATAGAGGGCGCAATCTTCACTCGTAGGTGGCAACAGCGGCGCTGTCGCCGGCGACCGGGCGCGCGGGGTGCGTTCTGTCTGGGCTTCACTGGCGCGGAATCAGGTGGAAAGCAAGGAGGACCGATGCGGTGGGCCCGCAGACAATTGCGCCTTGCCGTTCTGATCGCCGCGCTGGCAGCGAGCAGCTTCGCCCAGACCGCGCTCACCTGGCCGGAGGTTCGGGCAAAGTTCGAAGCCACCAACCCCACGCTGCGGGCCGGGCAGATCGGGATCGAGGAATCTCGCGCGCAGGAGATTACTGCCTTCCTTCGGCCCAATCCCAACCTGTCGCTTTTTGCTGACCAGATTGATCCGTTTCCGGGAGGGCCACCTCACGGGGCCTTTGCTTACTTCCTGCCTTGGCAAGTGGAAGCTATCTTCTGGAGCGCCGGGGTAAGCGCGAGCTGCGGCTGGAGAGCGCGCAAAAGGCGACCGCGATCGCGGTCTCGGACCAGGCGGACCTGGAACGAATGCTGCTGTTCAATCTGCGCATGGCCTTCGTGCAGACGCTGCAGCAAAAGGCCATCCTGGATCTCGCCAAGGAAAATCTCGCATACTACGACCGGCTGCTGGAGGTAAATCGCGAGCGCTACAAGGCGGGCGGCATCGCGCAAGTGGACCTGGACCGGCTGGAACTGCAGCGCGTGCAGTATGAATCCGACCTGCAGACGGCGGAAGTCAATCTGCGCACGGCGAAGATTCAGCTGCTCGCTCTGCTGAACGACCGCACGCCGGTCGAGCAATTCGACGTCACCGGCCCATTCGATTTCGCCGATCAACTGCCTCCGCTCGACGAGGTCCGGCAAACGGCCCTGGACACCCGGCCCGACCTGCAGCGCCGCAGTCAAGCCGTGGATAAAGCCAAGACCGACCATCAGCTGGCGATCGCGAATGGATCGACCGATCCCGACCTTCGGCTTCGACTTCGGGCGCAATCCTCCCATCGACGCCTACTTCGGCGTCAGCGTGAGTATTCCGCTTGCGCATCTTCGACCGCAATCAGGGCGAGAAGCAGCGCACCGAGCTGGACATCGGCCGCAACGAACAGCTGCTGGAGGCGACGCGCGCGCAGGTGTTCAGCGACGTGGATTCGGCCTACGCCACCGTCAACAGCACGGTGATTCTGCTGCAGCCGTACAAAGACCGCTATCTGCAGCAGGCGTCGAGGGTGCGGGACACGATTGAGTTTTCCTACCAGCACGGCGCCGCGTCGCTTCTGGATTTCCTGAACGCGCAGGCCGACTACCGCAGCGTGCAGACTCAATTACTTGAACCTGGTCGGCAGCTATCTGAACGCCGCCAGCCAACTGAATCTGGCGGTGGGACGCGAGGTGATCCAATGAGCCGCGCGCAATGGTTCAGCACTCGCGTGCTCGCCTGGCGATGGCGCTTGCTGGTCGCCGGCTGTAGACGGCGGCAAGAGCGATCCGACTGCCGAGGAAGCTCCGCCGCCGCTGAAAGTCGAGACGGTCGGAGACCGCCAATGTTTTCAAGGTCGAGCATCCCGAGCAGTTCCCGTTGATCGCAGCCGCGGTAGCGCATGACGCGGCGCCCGAACTGAAGGTCACCGGCACTGTCACTCCCGACATCTCCCGAACCGTGCCGGTGATTTCGCTGGCCACCGGCCGGGTGGTGCGAGATCGACGCGCGCCTGGGCGACACGGTGAAGAAAGGGCCAGGTGCTGCTGCAAGGTGCAGAGCGCGGACATTGCCGGCGCATTCTCCGATTACCAGAAGGCGGTCGCCGACGAACAGCTTGGCCGCACGCCAGCTGGAGCGCGCCAAGCTTCTCTACGACAAGGGCGCTATCTCGCAGAACGATCTGCAAATCGCGCAGGACACAGAAGACAAGGCCAAGGTGGACGTCGAAGACCACGGCCGAGAAGCTGCGCGTGCTGGGCAATGCCAATCTTGATCATCCACCGGCATTGTGGAGATTCGCGCTCCGATCTCGGGCGTGATCACCGATCAGCAGGTCACCAACGCGGCCGGCGTTGCAGGCCTGGCGCTCGCCCAATCCCTTCACGATTTCTGACCTGACCTACGTCTGGATCCTGTGCGACGTCTACGAAAACGATCTGTCGGATGTGCAGCGTCGGCGACAAGGCCGACATTCGACTGAATGCTTATCCCAGATCAGGTCTTCACCGGGACCGTCAGCAACATCGGCTCCGATGCTCGATCCGAACATGCGCACGGCCAAGGTGCGCATTGAAGTGCGCAACCCGGGCCTGATGCGCCCGGGGATGTTCGTGACCGCGACCTTCCACGGGCAGCAGAAGGAGACGCGTGCCGCCGTTCCCGCCACCGCAATCCTGCACCTGCACGATCGCGACTGGGTCTACGTGCCGCTGGAGAACAAGCAGTTTCGCCGCGTCGAGGTAGTCGCCGGCAGACATGCTTCCCGGCGGCATGCAGGAAGTCGTCTCCGGGCTCGCGCCCGGCCAGCAGGTGGTCGCGAATGCGCTGGAGTTCCAGAACACGGTGGAACAGTAATGATTCGCGGGCTGGTCGACTTCGCACTGAACAATCGCTTCGTCGTGCTCGGGCTGGCGCTGCTGCTGTTCGTCTGGGGAGTCGATTTCGTTCCACAATCTGCCGGTCGAAGCCTACCCCGACGTGGCGAACACCTGGGTGCAGGTGATCACCCAATGGCCGGGCCGCGCGGCGGAGGAAGTCGAGCAGCAGGTCACCATCCCGATCGAAATCCAGATGAACGGGATCCCGCATCTGCTGCACCTGCGCTCGGCTTCGCTGGCGGGGCTGTCGGTGGTGAATCTGATCTTCGACGACGATTCGGACAACGACTGGGACCGCCAGAAAGTGCTGGAGCGTCTTTCGCAGGTAACGCTGCCTCCCAACGTCACCGCGCAGATCGGCCCCGACTTCAGCCCGATCGGCTCGGTCTACTGGTACACGCTGAAGAGCACCAATCCCGCGTATGACTTGATGGAACTGAAGTCGCTGCAGGACTGGGTGCATCAGCAAGTACATCAAGTCGGTGCCGGACGTGGTGGACGATTCCTCGTTCGGCGGCATCACGCGCGAGTATCAGGTGCGAGTCGATCCCGGACAAGCTGATTTCCTACGGTCTGAGCCTGGCGCAAGTGGAGCAGCAACTCACCAACACCAACGCCAACGCCGGCGGGAGTTTCATCGAGCAGGGCACGCAGCAGATCAACGTGCGCGCGGTGGGCCTGGTCAGGAACGTCAACGACATCGAAGAGACGGTCCTCAAGACGCAAAACGGCACGCCGCTGCGCATCAAGGATATCGCGGTGGTCACGCAGGGGCCGAAGATCCGTCTGGGCCAGATCGGAAAGGCGATCCATCGCCAGGATGGCGTGGTCGTGGACGACAACGATGTAGTGGAGGGCATCGTGTTTCTGCGCAAGGGCGCGGACACGGCGACCACGCTGGAGGGCATGCACGCCATGGTCGAACCGGCTGAACGATCACATCCTGCCGCCGGGAGTGAAGATTGTTCCGTATCTCGACCGCGACGACCTGGTGCACTACACCACGCACACGGTGCTGCACAATCTGGCCGAAGGCATGATCCTGGTCGTCATCATCCTGTTCATTTTCCTGGGGAATGTTCGCGGCGCCATCATCGTCTCGCTGACCATTCCCTTCGCGTTGCTGTTTGCCTCCATCTGCCTGGACCTGCGGCATATCTCCGCCAACCTGCTTTCCCTGGGCGCGCTGGATTTCGGCATGGTGGTGGATGGCGCGGTGGTGATGGTCGAAAACATCGTGCGCCATCTGCAACCGCCCGATGAGGCGCCGCGACACGCTGCTGGAGCGGATCCGCGAAGCGGCGCACGAAGTGCAGCGGCCGGTCTTCTACGCCATCGCCATCATCATCACCGCGTATCTGCCGATCTTCACTCTGCAGCGAGTGGAAGGAAAACTGTTCAAGCCCATGGCATGGACGGTGGCCTTCGCGTTGCTGGGCGCGTTGATTTTCTCGATGCTGATCGCGCCGGCGCTGGCCAGCCTTGCTGTTCCGCAAGGGCGCGAAGCAGTGGCAGAACCCGGTGATGACGTTCCTGACCGATCGTTACCGCAAGGCCGTTGCGCTGGGCGATTCGCCATCGCTGCGATGACGGTGGGAGTGGCGGCGCTGTGCGTTCGCGCTTGCGATCTTTCTGGCATTCAGCGGCGTGATCGGCTCGGAGTTCCTGCCGCATCTGGATGAAGGCGCGATCTGGGTGCGCGGCACGCTGGCTCCCAGCACGGGCCCGACTGAGAGCGCGCGCGTCGCGGAGCAGGCGCGCGCAGATTCTGTGCTTCGTTTCCCGGAAGTCCCGCAGGTGGTCAACCAGATCGGCCGTCCGGACGACGGCACGGACACCACCGGCTTTTTCAACACGGAGTATTTTCGTCGATCTGCTGCCGAAGGAAAAATGGCGGCCGGTCTTCCATCAGGACAAGGAGCGGCTGATCGCGGCCATGGACCGCGAGCTGGAAAAGATCCCGGGCGTGATCTGGGGTTTCTCGCAGCCGATCTCCGACAATCTGGAAGAAGCGGTGAGCGGCGTGAAGGGCGCGCTGGCGGTCAAAATCTACGGCGACGATCTGAAAACGCTGGAGGAGAAAGGCGACGAGATCGTCGACGTCATGCGGCCGATTCCGGGCGTGGAGGACCTGGGCCTGTTTCGCGTGCTCGGCCAGCCCAACCTGAACTTCGCCGTCGACCGCGAGCAGGCCGCGCGCTTACGGAATCAATGTTTCCGACGTGCAGGATGCGATTCAGACCGCCGTCGGCGGCAATGCGCTGACCCAGGTGCTGATCGGCGAGCAGCGCTACGATCTGGTGCTGCGCTACCTGCCGCAATATCGCGACACCAAGGAAGCGATCGAGAAGATTCGCCTGCTGGCGCCTACCGGCGAGCGCGTCTCGCTGGCGCAGCTGACCAAGGTGAGCGTGACCGACGGCGGATCGGAAATTTATCGCGAGGCGAACTCGCGATACGTCGCCGTCAAGTTCAGCGTGCGCGGCCGGGACCTGGGCAGCACCGTGGAAGAGGCCATCCGAAAGGTCAACGCCGCGGTGAAGCTGCCGCCCGGCTACACGCTCGACTGGGCGGGCGAATACGAAAGCCAGAAGCGCTCGCAGCGGCGGCTGCTGATCGTGTTGCCGATCACGATCCTGGTGATCTACGTCATTCTCTACACCATGTTCAAGTCGGTGAAATGGGCGCTGCTGATCCTGACCAACGTGGCGATGGCGCCGCATCGGCGGCCTGCTGGCGCTGCTGATCACGGGCACGAACTTCAGCGTTTCGTCGGGCGTCGGCTTTCTCGCGCTGTTCGGCGTCTCGGTGCAGACCGGCGTCATCATGGTGGAGTACATCAATCAACTGCGCGCGCGCGGCTACACCATCGAAGAGGCCGCGGTGGAAGGAGCGGTGTTGCGGCTGCGGCCGATCATGATGACCATGCTGGTGGCGACGCTGGGCCTGCTGCCGGCGGCGCTGTCGCACGGCATCGGCTCGGACTCGCAGCGGCCGTTTGCGATCGTGATCGTCGGCGGCTTGATTGCCGACCTGGTGATGAGTGTCATTCTGCTGCCGACGCTGTATACCGTCCTGGCGCGGAGCGACGATCAGCTGCCGGCGGCGGAGGTCAACGAGCCGGTGTAGGGAGCTCGCAATAGTGGACGATAGCTCGCGGTTCGGTTTGTATCAGGACACGACTGGTTGGTATCAGGGCACGGGGACTCTATCAGGGTACGGATGGTTTGTATCAGGGCACGACTTCAGTCGTGCCCTGATACAAACCTGGCCGATTCGCGATACAAACCTGCTCGACGCAGGAGTGAGTTCGGGCCGCTGTGACGGCTGAAAGCGAGACGTACGGGCGATGAAAAGTAAGGACGAGATCTGCGCGCGCATCAGGGACATTGCCATCATTCCGGCCGTACGGGTGTCGTCGGGCGACGACGCGCACTTTGCGGCGGAGGCGGTGATGCATGGCGGAATACCGATTGTGGAGATCACGATGACGGTGCCGGGCGCGATGGAGCTGATCCAGCACCTCTGCCAAACGAAACATAAAGTAATCGTTGGGGCGGGCACCGTGCTCGATACCGAAACCGCGCGCAAATGTATTGACGCGGGGGCGTGCTTCATCACCGCGCCGTCGTTCAATCCCGCAGTCGTGGATTTTGTCGCCAAGCATGACATGGCCGTCATCCCCGGCGCGCTCACGCCGACGGAGGTCATCAACGCCTGGAGCGCCGGCGGCGATTTCGTCAAGGTCTTCCCCTGCGAGCCGGTCGGGGGCGACGATTACATCCGCGCGCTGCACACCGCGCTGCCGCAGGTGCCGCTCATCGCGGCCGGAGGCGTGAACCAGCAAACCGCCGCGAACTTCATTTTGTCGGGGGCGACGGCAATCGGGGTGGGGCACGAACTGATTCCGCCCGAGGCGATCGAACGGCGGCAGTCGGCGCGCATCAAGGAGCTGGCGCGGCGGTTCCTGAAGCTGGTGAAAGAGGCCCGCGAGCAGATTGAAGAATGGAAGCGAAGCCTGGTGGTCAAGACTTACACCGGGACGGAAGAATGCGAGAAGTAGAGTCCGCGATATTTTAAGGAGGATACGATGGCCGAAGAAAAAACAAAGCTGTGCGCACATGAACCGTGTCAATGCACCGTGGCGGCGCACGAGAAGTTTTGCAGCGATTCCTGTCGCGATGCCGGGGCCAACGAGGTAGAGATTGCCTGCGAATGCCATCACGCGCCCTGCGAAGAAGCGGCGTGACGCAGTGCCGGGTGCCCCAGGTCTCGCGGGTTCGAGACCTGGGTCCGGTCGAACTTTGTGGAATCACCTGAGACGAGTGGGGAGCGCCCGGGTCTCGAACCCCGCGAGACCAGGGGCACCCGTGCGCACCCGACGCCGCGGGGGCCTCGATTGGCGCAGGTTTTCGACAACCGCCTCCACCAAATTCATTGACACGACGCGGTGGTGTAAAGCAGAATTCTTGCACTTGTTTTCCCGAGCTCGCACTGCACTGCTGCCGATTTTCCTAGAGTCTTCAGCACCGACCTCTTGCCCCTGCTAAGAAGAGTCGCCGCGCTCGGAACGTGGTCTACAAATCAGATCGTTAAAAGTTGCTGAATCGAGAAAGAAGAGGACTGCCTTGAAGAAATCTCTGCCCACCCTTGCCTTGCTCCTGCTCGCCGCCTGCTGCGTCGCGCAAGCCCAGACACTTACGAATTTAGTTCATGCCGCGCCCGATGGGGCTGCGGTGCAGTTCTTGCTGACCGACGGTACCGTCCTGGTGCAAGGCTATCAAGGCCAGGATTGGTGGAAGCTCACGCCCGACAATACCGGCAGTTACGTTAACGGGACCTGGACGCAGGTCGCGAGCCTGGCCTCAAATTACGATCCCGATGCGTTCGCCTCACAGGTGCTGAACGATGGCCGCGTGCTGATTGAGGGCGGCGAATACAACTTCGGCCAGTTCACCCTGACCAACCTGGGCGCACTTTACGATCCGGCCGCGAATACCTGGACGCCGATGAGTCCGCCGCCCGGTTGGAACAATATCGGCGATTCGCCGTCGACCATGCTGCCCAACGGTCACTTCCTGATCGGGCGCAAACTGGACATGCAGGTCGCCGACCTGGATCCCAGCACCTTGACCTGGACCCTGCTCGGCACTACCGGCAAGCACGATTTCAACGCCGAGGAGGGCTGGACGCTGATGCCCGGCGCCAACGGCGTGGTGATGACGGCAGACGTGCTGGATAGTCCTCACGCTGAACATTACATCTACACCGAGCAACGCTGGCAGGACGACGGCACCACGGGTGTCAACCTGATGGGGCCCCCGGAAGAGGGATGTATCAATTATCCCGGCGGCGTGTACTGTCCTCCGGGCGAAATCGGGCCTGCTATTCTGCGGCCCGACGGTTCGGTATTTGCGACCGGTGCGTACCCTCCGGGCGGACCGACCGGCCATACCTCGGTCTATCGTCCCGGAGCTAATCCGGACGAAGCTGGCACCTGGACGCCAGGCCCGGACTTTCCCAACGGAGATGATGCGGGCGACAACTTCGCCGTACTGCTGCCCAGCGGCCGCGTGTTGGTGGAGGGTAATTCCGGACGGTTGTACGAATACGACGGCACCAACTTTTCGCCGACGCTCAGCACCTTCGGCAACCCGCTTATCCTGCTGCCTACGGGGCAAATCCTGGTTGGCGGATCGCAGGTGTATAACTCGGTGGGCAGCGGCTTGCAGGTTTGGGCGCCGGTGATCACCAGCGTTCCGACCAGCCTGACGCGCGGCCAGACCTATCGCGTGATCGGCCGGCAGTTCAACGGGTACTCGCAGGCGGCCTCGTTTGGCGACGAGTACGAGACGGCGACGAACTATCCGCTGGTGCGCATCGTCAACAACTCTACCGGACACGTCTTCTACGCCAAGACGCACGGTCACAGTACGATGGCGGTACAGACGAAGAATGTGCCAACCTTCACCAACTTCGATGTTCCCGCGAACATGGAGACCGGGCCGTGCACGCTGTACGTGGTGGCCAACAGCTTTGCGTCGAACCCGGTGAGCGTCACGGTGCAGTAGACTCGTAACAGGGCACGACCCTTCGGCCCGGCTCAGGGCAGGCTTTCAGTCGTGCCGAATTCACGCAAGTTGTAATTGGGGCGTGGTCCCTGCAGTAGCAGGTACTGCGCCCTTTGTTTTTCCGGTCGCACTCGGCACGGCTGAACGAGCTGCTGTCGGGATCAGGATGTTTTGGATTAGAAATGTTTTGTAACAGGGCACGAGTTTACTCGTGCCGAACGGGGCTTCTTTCAATCTCGGGAGCCGGCTTTCAGCCGGCGACACACGTATGACGTCGGCGGAAGCCGACTCGAACAATAATATGGGCTGTTTTCGGCACGAGTAAACCTCGCCCTGAGCCTGCCCAAGGATCGTGCCCTGTTACAACGCGCTGCAACACCGAGTTTTTCAGCAACCTGTGAAGCCGACTAGAGAAATAAGAAGAGTTGGTTTCGGCACGGCTGAAGCCGCGCCCTGTTACAAATCATGAGCAGGGGCGGAGATTGTGTTCACACCGGGAATCGGCGATGCTAGTCGGGGCCCTATAGACTGCCTAGTTGGCATCGCGCATGGAAATTCTCAGGACACTCTTCGAGCGGCACTTTGCGGCGCCCGCGCAGACTACTGAGCCGCTGCAGACACAGCTTGGCGGGTCGGAGCGCAAGCTGTATCGGCTCAGCGGTGCGCAGCAGAGCGCCATCGGCGTCTTGTACAACGTGCGCGAGGAGAACGTCGCCTTCGTCGAGTTCTCCCGGCATTTCCGGCGAAAGGGCTTGCCCGTCCCGGAGATCTATGGCGAAGACCTCGAACATGGCGCGTATCTGGAGCAGGACCTCGGCAATACGACGCTGTATGAGTTCCTCTCGCGCAACCGTTCGGGTGCTGAGATTGCGCCGCAGGTGGTCGCGGCTTATCGCGAAGTGGTGGCTGCGCTTCCCCGCTTCCAGGTCGAGGCCGGGCGCGACGTTCCCTACAAGTTCTGTTATCCGCGACGCAGCTTCGATCGCCAGTCGATTGCCTGGGATCTCAATCTCTTCAAGTACTACTTTCTGCAATTCTCGGGCACGCCATTTCACGAGCAGGGCCTTGAACGGGACTTCCAGCGGCTAACCAACTTCCTGCTGCAAGCCGACCGGCAGTACTTCCTGTATCGCGATTTTCAGTCGCGCAACATCATGCTGTGCGATGGCCGGCCGTATTTCCTCGACTATCAGGGCGGGCGCAAGGGAGCGTTGCAATACGACATCGCTTCCCTGCTCTTCGATGGCAAGGCCGATCTGCCGCCGGCATTGCGCCGGCAGTTACTGGAGGACTACCTGGATGCGCTGTCGCGCTACATCGAGCTCGACCGTGACGCGTTCCTGCGCCACTACTACGCCTACGTTTACATTCGCATCCTGCAGGCGATGGGTGCTTATGGATTGCGCGGCTTCTACGAACGCAAGTCGCACTTCTTGCTGAGCATCCCGTATGCGCTGAAGAATATTCGCTGGCTGTTGCAGAACGTTGAGTTGCCGATCGAACTGCCCGCGCTGATGGAGGCCCTCAGCGGTATGGCTTCGTCGCAAAAGCTGTGCGGCTCCGCCGCGCCGGAGAAGCTGACCGTGCGCATTCTCAGCTTCTCGTTCCATCGTGGAGTGCCGCAGGACGACAGCGGGCATGGTGGAGGCTTCGTCTTCGATGCGCGCGGGCTGCCAAATCCGGGACGCGAGGAGCGCTTCAAGACCATGACAGGTAGAGACGCCGAGGTCGCCGAGTACCTCGTACAGCATGACAGCGTTCGCCAGTTTCTGAACAACGCGGCCGCACTGGTCGATGCCAGCGTCGACAATTACCAGCAGCGCGGCTTCAAGAACCTGATGGTGTCGTTCGGCTGCACCGGAGGCCAGCATCGCTCGGTGTATCTGGCCGAGGCGTTGGCCAAACATTTGCGCGCGCGCAACGACGTCGAGGTGGTGGTGCAACACCGCGAGTGCGAGGCATAGAGATATGCGCGCGATGGTACTCGCCGCCGGACTGGGCACGCGTCTACGCCCACTGACGGACGACCGCCCCAAGGCCCTGGTTGAGATCAACGGACGAACCCTGCTCGAAATCACGCTGGCCCGTCTGCGCAGTGTTGGAGTGCGCGAGGTCATCGTCAACGCACACCATTTCGCGGACGCGCTCCTCGCCTACGTGAAGAGTCACGATTTTGGTATGAGGGTCGAAATCTCCCGCGAGGAAGACCTGCTCGATACCGGTGGCGGCCTGAAAAAAACGGCATGGTTCTTTCGTGAGCAGGGTTCGGAAGAACCTTTTCTGTTGCACAACGTTGACGTGCTTAGTTCCATCGACCTTCTGAGCATGAAGCAGTTTCATCTCGCAAATGAAGCTTTGGCCACCTTGGCCGTGCAGACGCGGGAATCCTCGCGGGCGCTGTTGTTTGACGGGCAGATGGAGCTCTGTGGACGTGTTGCCAATCCTGGTGATCTGGAGCTGGTCCGACGCGCACCCGATCCGCAGCCGCTGGCGTTTTGCGGTATTCACGTGATCTCGCCGCGCATATTTCAAGCGATGACGGAGGAAGGCGCCTTCTCCATCATCGACAGCTATCTCCGGCTGGTAAGAAAGGGCGAGAGAATCGTGGGCTTCCGCGCCGACGAGTATCCCTGGCACGATCTCGGAACACCGGAAAGACTACGACAGGCTGAGCGGGATTCCGGAGAAGGCGTCTTGCCCTCCTAGTATCAGCCTACCCGTTGTTGCGGGCCTTCGACGAGACTTTCCTTGCCAGGGAAAATCCTACTGAGTAACCTCGAAAATCACTCCACAGTCGTTCGCCCCGCCAATCGCCGCCGTGCCGTAGAGATTGCCGCCACGGTCGAGTAGTAGGCTGCCCCAGGGAGCTCCGCCATCCGGGCCGCTGAAGCTATGCAAGCTCGTATAGGTCCAAGTCGTACCGCTTATCGAGCTCAGTTTATAGATCGATCCATACTGATTCGCCGCGTCGGCAGAAGTTGTGCCATACAGATTGCCTGCGGTGTCGATGCTCAAAGTACGATTGGAGCCGGTAAAAGGCTGGCCGGAACAGCCGCCCGCGAGGACGCCGCGGGGAGCAGACCTGGTGGTTGAGCGGAACTCGTAAATCGTGGTGAGTGCCCATGAACCGGACGTCTTCGCCAGCTTAAAAACAGTGCCACCGCCATAGCTCCCCCCGCTCTGTGTAGCTCCATACAAATTACCCGACTCATCCATTACCAGATTGCTGGTGGGCCCTCCGCCATCGCTTCCATTGGTGAAGCTGTAAAGGATAGCTTCCGTCCAACCGGTTTCGGATGGTGATAGTTCGTACACCGTTCCGTATCCATTTTCTCCACCGGCCAGGGTTGTCCCGTAGAGGTTCCCCGCCTGGTCCAAGATCGGGCCGCTAATCGGACTGGAGCCATCGGGAGTGCCTGTAAATGTGCGTAAAACCCTTTCTCCGAAATTTATGGTGTGTAACTGATACGCAACACCATTTCCCGTGGGACCGGAGATCGAGCTCGTATCGTACAGGTTGCCGGCTGTATCGAATATCACGTCACCGTAGCCTGGATTGCCGCCATCGAAATTGCCGAACTGAAAAAAGATGCCTTCTACCCACGAGCCCGAGCGGTTTCTCAGGCTATAGACCGTTCCACACCCAAAGTTCCATTCGATACATCCCTGCCCGAATCCACCGTGCATCGTTGTGCCATACAACCCTCCATTAGGTCCAAATACCACGCGCGAAGCTGGACCACCACCGTCGGCGAAGTCGCCGGTCAGGCCCCGGAAAGCGTACAGGGTCGAGAACGACCAGCCTGATCCGAAGCGCGCAAGTTCATAGACGGTTCCCCAGCCATAGGCACCGGAACCCACGGCCGTGCCATACAGGTTCCCACTGCTGTCCATCGTCAGACCGGCGAGAGGATTGGCTCCGTCGTCGCCGCCCGTGAAGGTGTAGAGCACGGTATACGTCTGCGCGTGAGCCAAAGAAATTGGCTGAAGGCCAACGGCGAGGGCCGCCGCAAGCAGCAGCGAAGCTTTTCCAGAGCTTCGTTTCCAGAGGTTCATCTACAGCCTACTTTGCGCTTGAGAGTCGTGAGCTCTGATGCCGACGACCAACAAACGAAAAAGGAGGGCAACTGGTAGGTTGCCCTCCGGTGAAAGCCTCCGTGCGAAGCGGGTTACGGCTCGGGAACCGCTTCGAATTCGACGTTCTGCACGCTGGCACCGCCCACCGAGACGCGACCATCAGTCCAGGTCACGTACGCCGTGTTCTGGAAAGCAGTGGCGTAGTCGTAGTCGCCGGCGTAGCAAGGCTGCACGCCGCCGTCGTTCTGGGTTGGTTGGGGAATGATCTGGTCACTGATGGTGATGTTCGGTCCCCAAGTGACGCCGTTGTCATGCGACTGGGCGCCAACACGCTCATAGCTGCATCCCGGATCGGTGGCGTTGGTGCAGGAGGTGGTGGCTTGCCGTCGGTCGTACCAGGAAACCGTCACGTCCTGTGGAGGCGTGAAGGCGGCCAGGTTGTAGTTGACGGACAGCGAAGGCATCCAGTGGCTCTGGAACTGGTTGGTCTCTGGAGCGTTGAGCACAACCGGCGTCGACCAGGTGTTGCCATTGTCGGTCGAACGAGTGTAGTAGATGTCGCCGGTGGAGAGCGACCCTTTGCCGGCGTAAGCGTAGTGCACTACACCGCCGGGTCCGACGCCAGGCTCGCCCCAGCCCATGTGCCGCCAAATAGGATTGATCTTGGCGAAGTAGCTGTTGGACGGGCACGTGCCGTCGCCCACCGGATTGAAGCGCGGGCCCATGATGACGTCGGTCCAGGTGTTGCCACCATCCACCGAGCGCATCATGTGGTTCTGCCGCGTGGCCAGACCGCCGCCGCCCTCATCCATGGCAGCCACGAAAACCGGGCTGATGTAGCCGACGTTGGGCGCCGGGGGGCCCGGAAGGGCGCCGGTTACCTGAACGTCGCGGATGAATCCAGTGGACAGCGCCACCGGGGTGCTCCAGGTCGTGCCGTCATCGGAGTGAGTGACGTAGAGGGCGCCACCGCCGATGTTGAAGTTATTAAAGCTGATGTACATACGGCCGTACACCCGGCTGAAGAAGTTGTTGTCCACCCACATCGACTCGCGATCGTCGGACGAGTTGGTATGCGGGCAGGAACCGGAGGTCCAGGTGATGCCATCGGGTGAGCTCCATATGCCGATACCCTGGCCGCCGCAGCCGCCCGCCAGATCGCCGGCAAACCACTTGTTGAGCTTCGAGTTGAACACCACGATGGGGTCGCCATAGTTGGTGGCATGGGGGCCGCCGCTCAGGGGCGGAGGCTCGATCTCGGTAAAGGTCGCGCCGCCGTCGGTGGAATACGAGGTGCCGGAATACTGGCCGCTCTGGTGGTCGTTGTAATTGACCACTACCGTCAGGTCGCCGCTGCGGGTGCTACGCCACACCATGCTTTCGCTATGGGTGCAGGAGCTGTTGGAGCTGCAGCTACGATTACTGACCAGGACGTTGGGGGGCTGAGGCGCATCGCCGTCAACCTGATTTCCCGCGGTGCCGACAGGCCTGGGAACCACACCGCATTCCATCAGGGCCTCGCCGACACGCATGTTTTCCTGCGCCAGAGCATGGATTGCCGCGAGTTGCGAGCAGTCGATGCCCACCGATGTCATCTGGGCTTGAGCGAACCCCGGCGACAGAACGCAAACCGCCACGATCAGCACCGGCAGTGCGCCGTACCAGAGCAATTTATGGCCTTGCTTCATCACACTTTCTCCTCTCTGCAGTGGACTAGCTGAGCCCGGAAGCTTCAGTCTCGCTCTCCGAATTGCGGCATCTCCGGTCTCGAGACAAAATACGTCTCGTCCATCCAGATCCCGGTCTTCTTCTTGAGACCTTCCAGTTCGGCTTTCAGTTTTTGGTTTTGCAGTTTCTTTTCGATCTGCGCGGACACTTGCGGCAATTCTCTTCGGCTACGGTTGACTACCTGAAAAAACAGATAGGCGCTTGGGCCGTTGTTCAGCTCGGTCCACTCACCTTGTTTGAGAGAGAATGCCGTGTCATTCATCTTGCCCGGCAGCTCTCCACGCTGGAATGTGAGCGGCTGTTCGTCGATCACAATCTCATCGTTGTTGTGGGGCGTCTCTTTCACCAGCTTCTGAAGACGTGCGGGGTCGCCGCCTGACTTGTAAATCTGGCGCGCCGCGTCGGCCAGGGCCTTGGCTTTTTCCGTCGTCAATTGGCTGTTGTTCTTGGGATCGCCGGCCAGATGAAGAGACGACGGACCTCGATGACGTCGTAGTCCTCCAAGTGGGCGTTGTAGTAAGTCTGGATCTCTTCTTTCGTGGGAACCGCCCCCGCCTTCATCTTGGCGAACTCGGCGTTCGACAGAATCTGCATGCGGTCGATCGCCAGTTGGCGCTCCACGTCCGGAGTCTGATCGAGATGATTTTCGGTGGCCACTCGCGACAGCATCAGCATGGAGGCGTAGTTGTCGCCCAGCTTCTTAGTGCTCGCCTCGGCTGGTCCCTGCTGGGCTTCCAGGTCGGCGAGGTACTGCTCGAACGCGGCCTGGGTAATTTGAAGATCACCGACCTTGAGCACGACGCGCTGGTCGGGAGGAACGGAGTTGGTTTTCGACGCAGCACCATTCTCGGAAGAGCCGGAGCCCGGCTGTCCCTGCGCCTGAGCGGCGGACATGAGAACGACGGCAAAAACGATGTTGAGGCAAACGAACAGACGAAGGCGCAGAAAGTCCCTGACCAAAGTAATTAACCCTTTCACTTCACGGTCCCGCCGGGTGCTGCGTTGGCTTCGCACAAGTCGCCCCACGAACGCAGTCGTCCCCACCAGGACAAAAACAACAGGAAGGCGAGTAGGCGGCAGATCTGCTGGCAAGTCACCCACACACCAAATTCGGAGTAGCGGAAAACTAGCAGCGATAGTAGCCGAGACTCCCAATTCCGGCAACATAAATCTGTAGAAACATTGCAAAATCCAGAGCTCCTGCCGCCGAACGCCGTAACCCCCGGGGCGTCCGACGGGTGGTTACCGATGTTCAAAAACGTTGGCCCTGGAATGTGACCAAATGCAAGAAACTTGCCTTAGTCCCGGAGCAAACAACGGCCGCCTAGCAACACGCCAAAGCTGCTGGCCATCTACGCTGTCGTAAGTTACTGCCCAATTCGAGGGTTCCCATGCTTCGGCGGTTCAGTTCGGCGCTCTGGTTCTTGATCGTAACTTTTCTCTTTGCATTGGCAACGATCTCCTGCGGTGGTGGCGCCTCGGGCAATACTCCCCCGCCAACTCAGATCAACGTCTCGATTACCCCGACCACGGCAACGGTTGCGGCGAGCGGAACGCAGCAGTTCCAGGCCACCGTGACGGGTTCCGGTAACACCGCCGTGCAATGGCAGGTGAACGGAGTGACCGGAGGCACCGCGGCCACCGGGACCATTTCCACCTCCGGCCTCTATACCGCTCCAGCTACACCGGTGGCCATGCAGGTGACGGTGTCGGCGGTGTCGGCTGCCGATTCAACCAAGTCTGCGAGCGCCGCCGTCACGGTCAACGCTTTGCCCGCCGGATCAATCGTCATCAGCCCCACGACGGCGACCCTGGCCGCGGGCGCAACCCAGCAGTTCACGGCGACGGTGGTGGGAGAAAATAACGCCGGTGTGAGCTGGTCGGTGGATGGTGTGGCGGGCGGGAACGGAACTGTTGGACGGGTGAGCAGCAGCGGGTTGTATACGGCGCCTTCCGCCGCCGGCTCGCACACGGTGACTGCGGCAGTTACGGCCGACCCCGGCAAGACCGCCAGCGCAACGGTCAGCGTAGTTTTGCTGACGGTGTCTCCGCAAAACGTGAGCTTGGCGCCGAACGGGCAGCAACAATTTACAGCCACCGTTCAGGGCACCAACAACACCGGCGTGACATGGTCTGTGAACGGTGTCGGCGGCGGAAATAACACAGTCGGAACCATCACGAGCAGCGGCCTTTACAGCGCGCCTGGTACGCCCGGGACTTACACCATCACCGCGACCAGTATGGCGCTGCCAAACTACAGCGTAAATGCCTCTGCGACGGTGCAGACCATCCCGCCGGGCGTTGTTTCGGTTCTCACCTATCACAATGACGACGCGCGTGATGGGGCAAACCTAAATGAGACAACCCTGAACCTGACGAACGTGAATTCGCAGCAGTTCGGTAAGATCATCGCGCTGCCTGTGGATGGGCAGATCTATGCTCAGCCGCTGTATGTGCCCAATGTGAATGTCAGCGGGACGCTGCACAATGTTGTATTTGTCGCGACCGAGAACGACACGGTGTACGCCTTTGACGCAGATGGCCTCTCCAGTCAGCCATTATGGGAGAGACATCTCGCAACTCCCCTTCAGATCAACGATGAGGAAGGAATCAGCCCGTTGTTGGGAATTACCTCGACTCCGGTAATCGATCCGATCAGTGGCACAATGTATGTCCTGACGGACGGGAGCGAGAATGGCCACAAGGTTTATCGCCTTCATGCCCTGGCCATGGCCTCCGGCGCGGAGATGTTCGGCGGGCCGGTAGTGGTGACCGGCACTGTGCAAGGGACCGGTTACGACAGCAACAACGGTCAGATCACGCTGGAGAGCAGTTGCTATCAGCGCAACGGGCTGGCGCTCGATCCGGCCAGCAACGGGATTTACATCTCCTTTGGACACTGCAATCACGGCTGGATCCTGTCCTACGACAAATCGAGCCTGCAAGCGACCGGCATTGTCAACATGACTCCGGATGGCGGCGGCGGCGGCTTATGGGGAGGCGCGCCGGCGATTGACGATGGCACCGGAGATCTGTACATCATCAGCGGCGTCGATCTTGATGATCCTCCGCCTGACTATAACGATTCCGCCGTGCGGCTAAGCAGCAGTCTTTCGGTCCTCGATTTCTTCGAGCCCTCGAACGAGACTTACCTCAGCGACAACGACGTGGACTTCGGCAGCGGCGGCGCGATCATCATGCCGGAGAATCAGTCACAATATCCGCACGAGCTGATCGGCGGCGGCAAGGATGGCCGCGTCTTTGTCATGAACCGCGACAATATGGGCGGCTTCGGGATGACGAATAACGTCATTCAGACGGTGCAGACGGGCACGCAGCAGAATGACAACATCTTCTCCACGCCCACGTTCTGGAACGGCACGTTGTATTTCCACAGCGCGCAGGACGTGGTGAAGGCGTACTACTGGTACCCGGACACCGGCCTGATTTCGACCCATCCGGTGTCGCATGGAAACAACGTCTACGGTGGCCACGGCGCGAACACCTCGATTTCCGCCAATGGCACTTCGGACGGGATCCTCTGGGACATCGACACCAGCCAGGCTCACAATGGCGGACCTGCGGTCCTGCACGCCTACAATGCCGTAAACCTCTCGCAGGAGCTGTACAACAGTTCGCAGGCCGGCGGCCGCGACACCGCGGGTGCTGCGGTGAAATTCACCGTACCCACGATTGCCGATGGACACGTCTACGTTGGTGCCGCGAGCGAACTCGACATCTACGGATTGCTGCCGCAGTAGTGCTGTCTTGCGGGTAGTGGGTGAGTTTCAATTGACCCACTACCGTCTTTCGGCTGATATGCCAGCCGCGAAGCGGCGGGATGGTTTTAGCCCGGCGCGTGAGCGCCGGGTTTTTTGCGCCCGAAGAACCCGAGCCGCGGCAGCGGCGACATTGGGCCGCCGCGCTCAGGAACCCGGCTGTATGTCGCTGGCCTTGCCGTTGGTGAAGGTGATGCGAAGCGGGTGTCCGTTATTCGGGAAGTCCACGATGCGGGGATTTGAAACTCCGGTCCCCTCGGGCGCGCCTGGCCCGATGGCGAAGCTGGCCTGCATCTCGTTCATCCCGGGCTTCACCTGGTGGGCGTCGATGTCCTTCCAGAGCGAGGCCGGCCAGTGTTTGTAAAGCTCGTGGGGATCCTGGATGAACAGGATATCGTCGCTGTAGATCTTGAAGTCGCCCTTGGCGTCCACCCCGATGGGAAACGCATAGCGCTTACCGTCCTTCTCGAATACCGCCATCACTTGCTTGTCGCCGGCTGAATCGGGAGTGCGGTCCAGCACGACGGCCTTGATGTTCAGTTTCTCCAGCGGCGCCAAAGTTCCGGCGGGATGCTGATAATCGCTGTGGCCGGAGTAGGGATAATACGTGTAGCGATATCCCTCTCGCACCCAGACCGGCTGGTGCGTCAGCTCCTGCGCGTCCTTCAGGTCCTGGGGATGCAGCTTCTTGGGAGTGACGTAGTAATCGGGATCGAGCGCGACCTCGGGCTTCTTCTCGATCACCAGTCCGGTGCGGTGTTCGCGGTAAGCGAAGTAAAGACGGATGCCCGCGGCGAGAATAGCCACGAGGAGGACAAGCTGGATAATCTTTGCGCCTTTCGACATTGCCGTGAGAGATGTTGGATGAGCATGGCGCAATTGTGGATCGCCGCCGATTGCATTTCGCCCGATCGCTTCAGAAAGACTGCACGGGGAATCACGCTAATAACGGTCAAAACTTTCCATGGCTGAGCGGGTTCACTCCCCTGATGCCCGCCCGCTTTCGGTGATTGTTCCCCTCTTGCCGCAACCTATAATCGAATTGTTCTGGACGGAAATCCGTGGCTGCTCCTGGCAATGCTGCCGGCTGTTGTGGCGCGCGCTGTGGAGCGCCTCATCTATGCGCATGGCGATCCTCTTGTCTGCGAAGGAGCTCGGGCATAGCTCCAGGCTTCGCTTTGGTCGGCTATGCAGCCGCCGCAAGCGCCTCCTTTCCTCCTTTACCCAATCTTCCCAACGCATTCTCTTGCCCACATGGGCTGGTGTCCTTGGGCTTGCGCTCGCGGCCACGCTGTCGAGCACGGTCGCCTCGGCATCCTCAGCCGAGCGCAAGCAGGAGGCCCGCCAACAATTCGAAAAAGCCGAGCAGATGCGCGAGGCATTGAACGGCCGTCCCGCCGAGCAGCGCACCCGCAAAGAATACATCCGCGTCGCCGATGCCTATCGCAAGGTGTACTACGTTGCGCCGGCGTCAAGTAAAGCCGACGCCAGCGTGGTCGCGGTCGCCGAGGTCCTGGCCGACATGGGCCGCCAGTTCCAGCCCGGCGAAAAAGACCTGCGCGCCGCCATCGGCGAATACGAGTTCCTGCGCCGCGAGTATCCCGGCAGCAAGTATCGCTTCCAGGCGCTGTTCACCATCGGGCAAATCTATAAGGAAGACCTGGGGGATGACGACGCGGCGCGGCAGACGTTCGAGGAGTTCCTGCACCGCTATCCCCGCAATCCGCTGGCGCGCGAGGCCAGAGAAGCGCTGGCTGAGTTGAACAAGCCAGCGCTGCCCAAGAAGCCCGCGGACGAAATCAAGAAGCCGGTCGAAGAAGCTGCGGAAAAACCTCCGGCAAAGAAAATCACGGAGCCCGCGCGGGTCGAAACCCCTCCGGTCGCAAGCGACGAACCTCCGCCCGCTCCTGCTGCACTCAAGAAGCTGCCGCTAATCATGGTCACGGGTATCCGGCATTGGTCGACCGCCGACTACACCCGCGTCGCCATCGATGTGGATGCCGAGGTGAAGTATGAAGCCGGCCGCGTGCCCGACCCCGACCGCATCTTCTTCGACCTGCCCAACACTAAGCTGGCTTCGGTGCTGGTGGGCAAGAGCTTCGAGGTGCGCGACGGCTTCCTGAAGAAGATTCGCGTGGCGCAATATCAGCCCGGCTACACCCGGGTGGTGCTGGAAGTCGCCGACGTCTCGGATTACTCGGCGTTTCTGCTCCCGAACCCGTACCGGCTCATTATCGACATGCATGGCCGGCAGCCGCAGGCGCAAACGCAAGTGGCCCGCGCCAATGTTCCGGCTGTCCGCTCGGACGAGCAGGGTTCAGTGACCGCCGTCGAGAAGGAAAAGTCCTACACCACGTTCGAAAAAGCCAACGAGGCGAAGAACCGGGAACCGATTACAACCAAGGCCGCGCCCGGCCAGAGTACCGTTGCAACCGCGTCGCGAACTTCTGCCGCTTCGTCGATGGCGCCGCGCAAGACGATCGTCGACGACGACGATGATACCGACTCGGAGGAGCCGCGGCCGACGGCGGAAGCGCACCATAAAGGCGCGACTCCAACTGCAAGAGCCTCGGACGGAGCCGGCCGCCCAGCCGCCGCGACTGTGGCTGCCGACGAGAAGCCGAACAACACAACGGCGAAGGCGGCCGCCAAGCGCACAGTGGCGAGCGCCGTCGATTCCGGCGATCCGCTCTTCAGCGAGCCGCGCGATGCCAGCGGCCCCGAGCTGAAGGCCACCGCCGAACCCACCTCTGCACCCACGGCCATTGCGGTCGCTCCCCGCTCCAAGGACGCCAAGCGAAGCGCGAAGACGACAGCCCCGAACGCTCCTCCGACGCATGAAGCGGCGCCAACGTCACTGGGCGACCGCAGCCTGACCCGCGCGCTTGGACTGAAGATTGGCCGCATCGTGATTGACGCCGGCCACGGCGGTCATGACACCGGCACCATCGGCCCGAATGGACTGATGGAGAAGGACCTGGTGCTTGATGTGGCATTGCGACTGGGGCGCCTACTGGAAACGCGGCTGGGCGCCGACGTCATCTATACGCGCGACGACGACACGTTCATCCCCCTGGAAACGCGCACGGCCATCGCCAACGAGCATCAGGCCGACCTGTTCATCTCGATTCACGCCAACTCCAGCCAGCGATCCCGAGGCGCGCGGCGTCGAGACCTATTATCTGAACTTCACCTCGAACCCTGACGCGCTGGAGGTGGCCGCGCGCGAGAACGCGGTTTCGGAGAAGTCCATCTTCCGAGTTGCAGGACCTGGTGAAGAAGATCACCCTGAAGGACAAGATTGACGAGTCGCGCGAGCTGGCCACCGATGTTCAGCAGTCGCTGTACGGCGGCTTGGCTACGCGGCACTCGACGTTGCGCGACCGCGGCGTGAAGAAGGCGCCGTTTGTGGTGCTGATCGGCGCCAATATGCCCAGCATCCTGGCGGAAATCTCCTTCGTCTCCAACCCCACCGACGAGGCCAAACTGCAAACTCCTGAGTACCGCGAGAAGATCGCCGAATCGCTCTACAAAGGCATCGCCAAGTACGCCGGCGGCCTGAGCGGAGTGAAGGTCGCCTCGAAGTTCAATAAACAGCCCGGGGAATAGTCGGCCGGATCAGCCAAACGCCGTTCCCGCAAGAAGATTGTTATCACGAGCTGTAGCGAGGACTGTCATCCCCAGCCGTAGGCGAGAATTGTCATCCCGGGCGGAGCTCCCTTCCAAATTGTCATCCCGAGCGGAAGGCAGCGCAGCCGAGGGATCTGCGGTTCTGCCCGAGTCGGAAAGGCCTTCGCGCTCGCGGCCAACCGCAGATCCCTCGCCTACGGCTCGGGAGAACAATTCTGCCCAGTACCCGCGCTAGAAACTTTGCCCCCGCCGCAGTAGTCTAATGACCATAAGGATCTCTCTGTTGTTCACCCGCGTCATAATCCGCTTTGTCGTTGCCCTGCTCTGCTTGTGCTCTTCGTCGTTTGCTCTAGCCACCGAAAACGACCGCATTTCTCCCCACTCGTTCGCCGGATGGACCGCAGACCGGCGCGGTGAAGACCACCGCCGATCCCGCCCAGGCCGACAGCGCCTATCCGGCCGTGCTGAAGGAGTACGGCTTCGCCGACTCCGAAACTGCGACCTACACCCGCGACGACGGCCGCAAGCTGACCATCAAGGCGGCCCAGTTCAAGGACGCCACCGGCGCATACGGCGCCTTCACGTTCTATCGCCAGCCGGCATGAAGACCGAGCGAGATCGGCACCAAAGCAGCGTCGCTGAACAAGCGCATCCTGTTCTTCCGCAGACAACGTGCTGGTGGACGCGAACTTCGAGCGCTGACGGAGATGTCGGGCTGCCGAGCTGCGCGAGCTCGCGGGCATGTTGCCCGCGGCCAAAGGGTCGGCCGACAACCTGCCGACACTTGCCGGAGTATCTGCCCAAGAACGATGCTGTGGAGAATTCCGCCAAGTACATTCTCGGCCCGCAAGCGTTGCTGGCCGCAAAGCGCCGCGCTCACCGCCGAGCAAATCGACTTCAGCCACGATCCCGAGATCCTCACCAGGATTATTCCTCGCAAGATGGCGCCCTGACGCTGATGATGATCCAGTATCCCACGCCGCAGATCGCCAGCGGAGCGCCTGCGCGACTTGCAGGGCGCGCGAGCAGTCGGCGCCGAACGCATTTGCTCGTGCGGCGCACGGGCCGCTGGTGGATATCGTGACGGGTGCGGTGAGCAGCGGCGAGCGCGCAGAACTTCTCAACTCGGTGAACTACGAAGCCGAGGTCACATGGAACGAAGCGACCTCGGTGAGCAAGCGCGACAACATCGGCAATCTTGATTCGTCGCGGTCTTCGCGCTGATCGGAATCATTCTGCTGATCTCTCTCATCTTCGGAGTTTTCTTCGGCGGGATTCGCATGCTGATGAAGCGATTTTTCCCGACCGAGTGTTCGACCGCCCGGAAGACGTGGAGATCATCCAGCTTCACTTGCGGCAGAGCGGCAGATCAGCTAAGTAGTTGAGTATCAACTACTTAGATATGCTTTCTCGCAGAATCGGGCACTTTTCGGCCATTTTCCTCTGGTTCCTGGAATATGTTGTAAGTCATTGAAAATACAGCAATTTAAGTCCTAGAAATTGCTTGACACGCCCTTTCCGTGAACCCTAGATTTGTGCAGAAAGTTTTGACGGTCTAGCCTCCGTTGGAACTATTCTCCCTTGAAGAGAAGGCCGCCCAGTTGCCGGGTGGCCTTTTCGTTTGCGTCAAAACACGAGCGAATCGAAATTGCAGCGATTCGCCGAGCATGATCAATTCCTATCGCGACATGAATTCTCTCGTCGAGCCTGTTCAATCGGCGTGATCACTTATGGTCTGTGACATCGCTCAATCCGTAGAGCTTGGCCGCGTTGTCGTGCATCACCATGTGCGCGATGGCGCTGGCCTGCTCGCGCGTGATCTCTCCATCCAGCATCATGCCGGTGAGCGCGAGGGCGAGCGCAGTCCGCCCGGCGGTTGTCGTCTGGTATCCGGTCTCTTCCCAGTTCACTTGCGGTTCAAGCGGATACAGGTCGGTACCGAACAGAACCTTCTCGGGATAGAACTCCAGCATGAAGCGAATGCTGGCGGCGATGTGGCGCGGCGAGAGTCATCCAGGTCTGCTCGGAGAAGTCGGCATAAACGTTGGGTTTCATCAGCAGATAGGGCACAGACTGCTCGAAGCCGCCGGCGCCGCCGTGCAGCATGACGAAGTTCGTCTTGCGCAGCGTCGGATCGTTGAACACCGAATCCAGCAGCAGCGGATTCTGCGCCTCCATGGCGAAGTAGCCGCCACATCCGCCGCCGGTGTGGAAGTGCACGGCCATGCCGAGCCGTCCCGCCTCGCGCGCGATGTAGCGGAAGAGGTAGTCCTGCAACGTTTTGTAGTCGGCGTCGCTCGGGAACTCCGCCTTTGACGTAGCGCGCATAGACGCGCGCGGCATCGGCTTCCTTCGCCGGAGCGAAGTCGAGCGAGCGCAGATACGCTGCCTCAAACTTGATGGCGACCGCGCCGTTCGCTCTGCTGCGACTCCAGCAAAGGAGTGACGATCTTGGCCGTGTATTCGGCCAGAGTCGGCGGCGCCCCATTGCAGTTGCAGCTGGTTCAGATAGCGCGCGAAACAGCAACTCCTCGCGGCCAAAGAATATTTTGCGGTCGGGCGACTGCGCGGCCAGCGACGAGTTATTCAGCGGAAACAGCAGCGTGTCGTCGAACGCCACCCAGCGGAAGCGCGGCGGATACTGCCCGGCCCCATCGCCACGCGATTGGCCAGTTCGGTCTGAATGCCCAAGCTGATCGAGCACCCAGTTGGGATAGTTATCGCCCTCGCGCTTCTTGACCTCGTCCTTGGCCGCCAGCAACTCCTTCACATGCTCGGGCTTGAAGTCGTCGTACTTGTAGCCGAACATACGTCTTCCACGCCTTGATGTAGCCGGGATTGTCCTCGCGAAACATGAGGCCGGCCGCGGTCGGCTCCAGCGGATCGCAGGGCAGCGCGTCGTAGTCCTCGTCGGGCTCGCCATGCGGGCCGTTCAGCGCCGGAGGATGGGCATGATTGTCGACCGCCCTGATCTCGTTGATCTCTTTCAGCAAGCCGGCATCTGGCTGAAGTTGCCGGTTGGACTGCGCCACGACCGGCAAGGCAAGAACAAGGGCAGCAGCGAGAAGTGCTATTCGCATAATGCTGCCGATTCTACGACATGGGTCGATTGCCCTCAGCCGGATCTTGCCCTACCTTGGCAGCGTGGCTACCATAAATATGGTAACCTGTACGAATGCGGACAACGGTTGATATTCCCGATCCAATCTACCGGAAACTAAAATCGGCGGCCGCTCTGCGGGGTTGCTCGGTCAAGGACCTGGTGCTGCGCGGCGTCAAGGTAGAGCTGGAAAATCCGCAGCGCAGGGGACGCGAGCAGAGGGTCAGGCTTCCTCTCGTCGATTCCAGGAGCCCCGGCCGGCTCCAACTCACCAACCGAAAGATCAATGAAATCCTTTTTCCCTGATGTCAATGTCTGGGTGGCTTTAACCTACCGCGGCCACCAACAGCACGTACCGGCTGCGGCCTGGTTTGGCCGGCTCACGACGCAAACCGCGGGTTTTTGCCGCTTGACGCAATTGAGCTTTCTTCGCCTGCTGACCCATCCTGTCGTCATGCAAGAGGACGTCAAGACTCAGAGGGAAGCTTGGGAGGTCTATGATCGGCTGATGGCTGACCCGCGGACTGCCTGTTATCCCGAGGGGGACCCAGAAGCTGTCGAGAACGAGTTTCGGGAGCTTGCCGCAACCGGCCAATTCGCACCTCAACAGTGGCCTGACGCCTACTTGGCCGCGTTCGCCAGAGCGGAAGACCTGATTTTGGTCACCTTCGACCGCGCACTGAGCAAGCTCGCAGGAAAAAACGTAGTGTTGCTCAAGTGAAGGTCGTAGGGATCACACGCCCAGGCTCGCCGACCCGGTCGTTACAGGCCTTCGCAGACAACGTAAAGTTATGCAGTGCGGCGAATGGTAGTGGGCTCAGTTTGAAATCTGAGCGGTGGAAGGGAATGGCTTCAGCCGTGCCGAAAAGGACGACGGTGGAACCGGGCTTTAGCCCCGGCTAAAGCCGCCGGCAATGGCGCCTGGTTTCGCCGGGCTGAAGCCCGGCGCTTCCAACGCTCAGATTTCCACACTGAGCCAATACCCGGCGGGTTGGAGTCTATCGCGCTCACGCGTCATCTAACAACCACGACCCATGATGAAGAGTGAACTGACGGCCTCCGTTCCGAATCCAAACGGCTTTTCGCGAGTTCGAGACGCCAAGTCGCAGCTCACGACTCCCGATCCATCCGGAAGCGCGAAGAAGAAGACCGAGATCTTCAAGGCGCTGCCGGAGATCTTGCAACTCATCCGTCCGCGGCGTGCCCTGCTGACGCTCGGCCTGGGACTGATGGTGATCAACCGCGTCTCCGGCCTGGTGCTGCCCGCCTCCACCAAGTACCTGGTTGACGACATCATCGGCAAGCGGCATTTCAAGCTGCTCTATCCGCTGGTGGGAATCGTGCTGCTGGCGACTCTCATCCAGGGCCTGACTTCGTTTGCGCTCACACAAACGCTGTCGAAGGCTGCGCAGAAGCTTATCGCCGAGCTGCGCCGCCGCGTGCAGGAGCATGTGGGGCGGCTGTCCGTTTCTTACTACGACGCGAACAAGACCGGCATGCTGGTGTCGCGAATCATGAGCGACGTGGAGGGGGTGCGCAACCTCATCGGCACCGGGCTCGTCGATTTCGTCGGCGGCCTGCTGACCGCGGTGATCGCGTTCGCCGTGCTCGTCCGCATCAGCCCGGTGATGACGGCCATCGCCTTCACCTTCCTGCTGGTTTTCGGCATAGGGTTGCGCAAGGCCTTTCGAGTCATCCGTCCCATCTTCCGCGAGCGCGCCAAGATCAACGCCGAAGTCACGGGCCGGCTGACCGAATCGCTCGGTGGCGTGCGCGTGGTGAAGGGCTATCACGCCGAGGCGCGCGAACACGACGTGTTCAGTTCGGGCGTCGAGCGCCTGCTGCAAAACGTCTTTCGCACGCTGACGGCGACCTCCGTGATGAGCCTCTCGTCCTCGACGCTGATGGGCATCATCGGCGCAATCGTCATGTTCATGGGCACGCGGGAGATTCTTGCCGGCAAGCTGACACTGGGCGGCTTCTTCACTTACACCATGTTCCTCGGATACCTCGCCGCGCCTCTGGTTCAGGTGGTCGGAATCGGCACGCAGATCACCGAGGCCATCGCCGGTCTGGAGCGCACACGCGAGGTCCTGGACGAAACCCCGGAGAACGAAGACCCGGGGCGCACGGTCACGCTCGGCCCCATTCGCGGCAACCTCGGCTTTCACGACGTGAGCTTCGCCTACGAGCAGCAGAAGACCGTGCTGCACGATATCTCATTCAACGCCTGGCCGGGCTCGGTGACCGCCCTGGTCGGCTCGTCGGGCTCGGGCAAGTCGACCATCATCGGGCTGATCGCCGCCTTCCACAGACCGAATGACGGACAGGTGACGGTCGACGGCGTCGATCTTGCGACGGTGCGCCTGGAATCGTATCGCACCCAGCTCGGCATGGTGCTTCAGGATTCGTTTCTCTTCGACGGCTCGATTCGCGAGAACGTAGCGTTCTCGAAACCTAACGCGACAGAAGAGGAGATTCTGAATGCCTGCGCGATCGCGCGTGTGGATGAGTTTGCCGAGAAGTACGAGCAGAAGTACGACACCATTATCGGCGAGCGGGGCGTGAAGCTCTCGGGTGGCCAGCGGCAGCGTGTCTCCATCGCGCGGGCGATCCTGGCGGACCCTCGCATTCTGATTCTCGACGAGGCGACCTCCAGCCTCGACTCCGAGTCGGAACAAATGATTCAACAGGGGCTTTCGTACCTGATGCAGGGCCGCACGACCTTCGTCATCGCCCACCGGCTCTCGACCATTCGCCGGGCTGACCAAATCCTGGTAGTCGAGGAGGGACGGATTCTCGAGCGCGGCACCCATCAGGAGCTGTTCGATCTGGGCGGCCGATACTTTGAGCTTTACACGAAGCAACACGGCATCGAGCAAAACCTGTTCCTGGCGCCGGGCGAGGGAGACACGGTAGATGACTCGGAGAACGCGGTAGCCAGTCCCGCAGCCGCGGCCGACCCGGATCCAACGAGTCTGCTGCGGTGACGTGGGCCAGGTTAGCGTCCAAAAGAAGGCCGCGAACCTGGGGCACCGCCCGTTCGCAAACGCAGTCTTAGTACTGCGGGCTGGAGGTGGGGGAGGGGGTGACGCCCGGCTGCTGTGGCTGGGCTTGTTGCCCGAAGCCGCTGTTCTGCTGGCCAAGCCCGTTGTTCTGCTGACCGAACGCGCCCGGCTGCTGGCCGTTTAACTGGCCGGCGGGCGTGCCGATGTTCGTATTGCCGATGGTGGTGGGTTGATACGGGCCGCGCAGCAGCACGTTCTGCTGGTCCATGGCCGGGTTGTAGATGAACTGCCACTCGTCGTACTTCTTCTTCTTGTTGTAAATCCGAATCGTCTTGTCCTTGCTGACGCTCGCCACGCCGACGATCGCGCCTCCGCCAAAGACCTGGTTCGTGCCCGTGGAACTCTGTCCGAACGTCGTGCCGCCGGGCTGATTGCCTGTCCCACCTTGCTGATCGCTAGAGCCCCCTTGCTGGGTGCTGCCGCTGCCGAATGTGTTCGTCGACGCGCCGCCTTCGGGATTGCCCCCCTGGTCCGATCCGGTTGGGGAGCCCGTCGACGAGCCCGGGGTTTGTCCTCCGAACGGCGAATTGCCTCCGCCAAAGGAAGACCCGGTAGGTTGTATCTGTCCTCCGCCCGGAGCTGTCGAACCGCCGAAGCCAAAGGTGCTGCTCCGCGCGCCTGCACCGTTGAACCCTCCTCCAAAGGCGCTCGACTGCTGAGCGAGTGCAGCCGCCGGCGTCCCCGGCGCGCCCGTGTTCAGCAGCGATTGGATGTCGCCGTAGTTCAGCAGCTTCCACTTGCCGTCTTTGGTGAGCGGGTCCGTGTAGCGTTTCCGCAAGTAGCGAACCTGCCCCTTGTCTAGATCATCGAGACTGGCGGGATAGCGCCCGTTCTTCTTGTAGAACTTCTTGATGGCGCGCGCATACTCGGTGCCGCGATGAATCATCTCCGCTTCACGGTCGCGCTTCATCTGCTGCACCATACTGGGCGCCACATAATACGTCAGGGTGATGACCAGGAAAGCCATCATCAGCAGGATGGCGAGCAGCAGGTATCCGCCCTCGCGCTGATGGCGCACTGGCCGCGGCTCAACATTTCGCACTGGCTGCTGCATATTGCCCGCCTACCCGGCGTTCAGGGGAAGGGTCTCGGTGTGGTTGGTCAGCACGTCCTCGATCTCGACCGAACTCGCCCCGACGCGCACGACTTTGTAGCGCCGGTCGACGACGTCGCCCTCCTTAGCCAGAAAGATGTCCTCACCCTTCAGCAGGAACACCTTCTTGGTCCCGTTCCTGGGGCCGGCGAAGCCGTAGAACTTCAGGCCGCTGGGCGGCGGAGGAGGCGGGGGCGGTGGAGTATCGCTCTTAAACGCCGAGTGGTCCGGCTGCGGGATCGGGGGCAGCGGCGCTTCGGAGCGGAATATGTTTCTTCCCGTCCCCTTGTAGGTGACGTCTTCACTCGATTTCAGCAGGTCGAAGCGCAAGCTCGGATCGAGCGAGCGCGCCATCAAGCTCTGCGGCTTGCGAGCAGGCTTTGCGCCCGGTGCAGCGCTAGCGGCGGTTTGCTGCGTAGCGTTTTCTGATCCTCCCCCGGAGAACTGGTACACCAGAAGCGACACCGCCGCTACCATCAGCACGGCAGCGAGTATCGTTTTCTTCTTGTTCTCGGTGCCGAGCTTCATGTCCTCGCCGCTCCGCGCATGTAGGTTTCCAGCTTCAATTGCAGCCTGACGTTGCCCTGCTGTTCGCCCAGCGTAATTCCGTCGATGAGGAAGAACAGCTTGCTGCGTTCCAGCGCGTTGATGAACTTCACTTCCTGCAAGTAGTCGCCGGAGATCGACGCCTCCATGATGAGCTTGCGCAGGCCTTCGATCGGGGCGTCCTTCTCATCATATTTGACGTTGCTGAGGTGCACTCCGGTATCAGCCGCGATTTTTCCCAACTCCGAGGCGACGGCTGAATACTCCGCCGGAAAACGAGCGTCGTAGAAGCCGGTGATGTCCTGCGACGCCTGGTTGAGCTTCTCGTCCATGCCGCGGGTCGGCAGCACCTCTTTCTGCTTGGCGACCAGTTGCTGGCGCAATTGCACGTACTCGCGCTGCCGCGCCGCGCGCGAACGTCCCATTGGCGAAAATAGGTAGCCAACACACGCCAGATCCAGAATCACCAGCGCGATCACAACCGGCATCAGGCTCTTACGCGTTTCGCGAATGCTGGCCATCAGTGCTCCCTCGTGTGTCCGGGCGGGACGGGCCGGTTCTGCGCCGCATTCACGTTTCCGGAAACCGGAGCGGCATTGCCCTTCGCCGTCGCACCGGCCGAAGGCGTGCTCGCGCTCTTCCTCGCCGGAGCAGCTTCCTGCGCGGCCGCCTTCTTCCCTGCCTCACCCTCAGCGGGGCCCTCGTCGTTCTCCCCGGCGTTCGGCACATACACCGCGGCGATATCGAACTGGATATTCCCGCCGCCCGCAGCCTGATCACCGCTGCTGTTCGTCGAGACCGTCTCGGCGACAATCTGCGCCTGCCGCAAGTGGCTCGACTTCTCCATGTGGCGCACCATCTCGACGGCGCGATCGCGCGAGTCGGTGGCCACGATCACGTGCAATACCAGGTCATTGCTCTTGGTGTACTCCGGCTTCATCGAAACCACATGCAGCCCGGCGGGTACGATCTTCTCCATCTCGGTGAAAATGCGCGTCCAGGAAAGCGACTTGCGCGCGAAGAGCTGATTGAGGAAGTCGGATTGGTCGGCGATGACGCGGTTCGCGGGCTTGTTGAGGATCGCACGCGCCTGCGCCTCTTCGCGTCCCAGGCTTTCAATCTGGTTTCTGGTGTCGGCTAGCTGCCGATCGATGCCACGGGTGTTCTGCCGCTGATAGACGATGTAGCCGACCAACAGCACCGCAATGACGCCGAGAGCGGCGATGACGGTCGTCATGCGACGCCGGTACGCCTGCGCCACCTCGTACGGCTGGCTGGCGAGATTGATGTTGAGACGCATCAGGACGCCAACGCCCCCATGACTCCAGCCAGGGCCGCGCGATTGGCGCCCGCCGCCGCACCCATCGCGGCCGTCGAGACCAGGTCTTCAACCCGAATCGTGGAGGTAGCGCTCAGCGCCTCCTGGAGGCCCTGCATCGATTCCACCCCGGTGACCAGCATGCGGTCCACCCCGACGCCATAGCGATCTTCGAAGTACACCAGAGAGGTGTTCACGTCATCAACCAGTGACTCGCCTGTGACCGAGGTCCCGCCGTTTTCCAGTGCGCGATACAGCAGGAGCTGCTCCTGGTCGACAATGGCGAAGGTCGTGGTGCCGCGTTCTACCTTGATGACCATCGTCGGTCGTGACGCGTCCACCAGGCCCAGCGCGGCCAGCATCGAGGGCAGCACCGCGCCGGGATTGTAGCCCGCCTCGCGCACTACCGATTCGTATTCGTCCAGCACCGCGCGCGGGGTGACCGCCGCCACCACTCGCACCGGCGTGCCTTTTCCCTGCCGGTCGAACGACACAGACGACTGGTCGACGTCGAACGGCAGCGACTTTTTCAGGCGGAAGCGAACTACCGCGTCGGCGTCGATCGGCTTGTCGGGAAAGCTCTCGAAGTCGAGCAACATCACGCGGGTGCTGGCGTCGGGGATGATGACGCAAATGTCACGCGAGCGCGCCGCAACTGCCGCCAGCGTGTCGCGCAGCGCGGGCGCCAGCTTCGCGCGGTCCGCGATGTTGGCCTGCTGCAGGCCAGGCGTCAGCAGACCGGCGGGGAGGCTCGCCGCCGTTGCCGCTTCCAGGTTCGTTCCGTTATCGGCTGCGCGTCCGGCAACGACGCGGTCGGCGCTGATCTCGCAAGCGACGCGGGGCCGGTAGATGGGTGATTGTGACATCTATAGCGTTCGCTCGGTCCTGGTACCTGGCATTTGGCACTTAGCACTTGGCCAAACCACAATGCGAGTTCATTTCTTGACTACGGCATCAAACCGCGGCGAGTAGTTAGCTAATTGCCAAATGCCAAGTGCCGCTCTACCGCGTCGTCTCAATAAACGTGACCTTATTAATCTCTTTCAGCGTGGTAAGCCCACGCCTAACTCTATCAATTGCCGACTCGCGAAGGAAATGCATTCCTTCCTCCTTGGCGGCGCGGCGGATTTCGCTGCTCGGCCGCTTGGCCAGAATCATCTCGCGCACGTTGTCAGTCAGCTCCAGCAGCTCGTGAATGGCGCTGCGGCCGCGGAAGCCGGTACCTGCGCACTCGATGCACCCTTCGCCTTCATAGAACGCAAACGTCGCCCACTCTTTCGGGTCGAGGCCGCTGGCCTCCAGGTCCTCAGTCGAGTAGTGCACCTCTTTCTTGCAGAACTCGCAGATCAGGCGCACCAGCCGCTGCGCCAGGATGCAGTTCAGCGCCGACACGAAGTTATAGGCCTCGACGCCCATGTTGAGGAAGCGGCCCAGCACGTCGACCACGTTGTTGGCGTGCACGGTGGTGAACACCAGGTGGCCGGTAAGCGCGGAGTTGATGGCGATCTGCGCCGTCTCCGTATCGCGGATTTCGCCCACCATGATCTTGTCGGGGTCGTGACGCAGGATGGAGCGCAGTCCGCGGGCAAACGTCAGGCCCTTCTTTTCGTTCACCGGAATCTGCGTGATGCCGCGAATCTGGTACTCGACGGGATCTTCAATCGTGATCAGCTTGTCTTCGTCGGTCTTGATTTCGTTCAGCGCGGCGTAGAGCGTCGTCGTCTTGCCCGAGCCGGTCGGGCCGGTGACGAGCACCATCCCGTAAGGCTCTTTGATGTACCGGCGGAACTTGCGCAAGTCATCGTCGCTGAAGCCGACCACATCGAGTGTGAGCTTGTGGAACTTTTCGCTCATCGACTCCTTGTCGAGCACGCGGAGCACCGCATCTTCGCCGTGGATTGACGGCATGATGGACACGCGGAAGTCGATCGAGCGCCCGTTATAGCGCACGCGGAAGCGGCCGTCCTGCGGTACGCGGCGCTCGGAGATGTCCAGCTCGCTCATCACCTTGATACGCGAGATGATGGTGGAGTGGTGCTCCTTGGCGATGGGCTGCATCGCCTGCTGGAGCACGCCGTCGATGCGGTACTTGATGACGACGGAATCGTCGCGCGTCTCAATGTGAATGTCGCTGGCCCGCCGCTGGAGTGCGGTAAAGATCGTCGTATCGACCAGGCGAATGATCGGGCTTTGGTCGGTCTCGCCCGTCAGCTTCTCGATCGAGATGGTCTCGTCGGAGTTTTCGTCTTCGGTGATGACGTCGAGCGCGAAGTTCTCGCCGGCCTCTTCCAGTACGCGCTGCGACTGCTCGCTCTTCTTCAGCACATCGCAGATCTGGGAGAGACTGGCAACCTTGACGACGATGCGGCGGCCAAGTAGCAGACCAATCTCGTCGATCATCATGAGCTGGCTGGGATCGGCCATGGCGATGACCAGCCGGCCGTCGGGCTTCTCTTCCAGAGGCACGAAGTTATAGCGGAACATCAGGTCCACTTTGATCTTGCGGAACAGATCGTGCTGAATGTGGAAGTTCTTCAGGTCCACGAACTCGCAGCGATACCGCCGCGCCAGGTCCTTGCCGTGCTCGATTTCGTCGCTGACGGCCACGCCGCCGTTGCCGTTGACGAAGATTGCTTTGGGTTCGGTCATGATCACACCAGTTTCAAGTTTCGCGTTTCGAGCTTCTAGTCAGCAGCGCCAGCCCCGGTTTACAAGCCGCTCTTTTCCGGCTCGCGGGCCTGCTCCACGCTTCCGGAGCTCGATCTGAGATAGAAAGCTCGCGCGCTGGCGCCAGAGCGCCGAAGGCGCGGAAGAGTTTAGCCCAGCGCTTCAGCGCTGGGTCGGCTTCTATTAACGATCCGAGTCCCGTAGGGACGACAGGTTCGTTGTTGCTCTGACGAAAAAACCTTTCGTGCCTACGGCACTTGTGCCGTCCCTGCGGGACTCCGGCCTTGTTCCTTACTCATACCCAGCCTTGAAAGGCTGGGCTAAACTCTTCGCGCCTACGGCGCTCGCACTTTCGAGTCGAGCTTTCTTACGCCACTAGCCCCAAAAGAACCAACTATCAGGCGCGCTCTTTGCTTTCTTTTCCTAACCGCCAACGCCAAGCGCTAATTGCGAATCTTCAATGTATCGTCCCCGCGCCCAGGCTGAAGATCGGCAGATACAACGAAATCAGCACGAACGCCACAACCACGCCCATTACGATCAGAATCACCGGCTCGATCAGTGCCATCGCCGTAGCCAGCGCGTTCTGCACGTCCTCTTCATAGAACTCGGCGATGGAGTTCAGCATGGCGGGCAGCGCACCGGTCGATTCGCCGACCTCGATCATCTCCACCGACATCTGCGGGAAGACCTCGGTCGCCTCCAGGCTGCGAGCCAGCGGCTGGCCTTCGCGCACGCCAAGCGTCGAGCTTTCAATACCATGTGCCATCAGCCGGCTCTGCATCGATTCGCCCGCCGTTTCCAGCGACGGTACCAGCGGCAGGCCGCCCGAGAGCAGGGTCGATAACATGCGCGAGAAGACCGCGACCTGGTACTTCAACCAGATATCGCCGAGCAATGGCGTCTTTAACTTGATGCGGTCCGTCTGGGTCGCGCCGCTGTCGCTCTTCATCCAGCGCCACAGGAAAAACCCAAGCACCGCCAGGACGACCAGCGCATACGGCGCGTACTCTCTCGCATTCACGCCAATGGCCAGCATCAGCGCGGTCATGGCCGGTAAGTCAGCACCCAATGCCTTGTACAAGGTTGCGAACTGTGGGACGACGAAGGTGATGAGGAACGTCAGCATCACCACGAGCACCACCACCAGCAGCGCGGGATAGACCAGCGACGAGATGAGCTTCTTGCGAAAGCTGACCGAAAGCCGCTGGAACGCGATAAATCGTCCCAGCACCTCTTCCAGGTTGCCGCTCTTCTCACCTGCCAACAGCGTGGTTGTGTAAACCTTTGGAAATACCTCCTGCGCCTCGAAGGCTTCCGACAGCAACTCGCCTCCGCGCACCCGGTCGTGTACGTTCTGCAACACCGAGCGGAAGAACGGATTGCGCTGGCGCTTGATCAGCAGCTCCAGCGACTGAATAATCGGCAACCCGGCGTGAATCAGGGTCACAAATTGCTGGTTGAAGATGAGGAAGGTGTCCTGCCTGACCTTCCGGCGCTGGGGCAGACCAACGTTGGCGGAGAGCAGCCCCTTGCTCTTGATCGAATAGACGAAATAGCCCTGCTGCGCGAAGCGGTCGCGGATCTCCGCTTCCGAGGCGCCGCTCTCGATCTGCTCGAGAACGTGCCCGCGCTCGTCGGCCATTTTGATCGTGTATTCGGCCATATTTAAGGGCAGTCCTTAGGGTGAGGGTTTGATTACCAGTTTAGCACTCAGCAGCCAGCAGTCAGCCTGCTGCCGATGGCACTTGGCATTTGGCACTTGGCCCCTTTCGGACCCAACCGCGAGTACCAAATGCCGAGTGCTAACTGCCGAGGGCTGCTATTCCATCATCTCCGCTCCCGCCACGATCTCGACTCCCGCAGGCGGTGCGAAGCTGAACCGCTGGTCTGGTATTTGGACGTTCTCCTTCTGCTGAAGAAAGCGGAACTCGGTCGAGGAGCCGTCTAGTTCTTCCACCACGATTCGGTCGATGAGGCCGTCGGAGGATACTTCCAGCAGGGTTTGCGCGACTCGGTCGTGCATGCTTTTCGGAATACCCCTTAGTATCACGTCGTCGGGGTTGATGGGCGTTTGGTCGGGAGCCAGTGAGAGGCCGTCCAGCTCTTTCTCCAGCTTCGTCTTGCCCAGCAGGTAACGAAGCGGCGAGCGCAGATCGTCGAGTTGCTTGACCGGCGCACACCGGGCCTGCCGCTCTCCGGGCACGTAGAACCAGGCGGTCTTGCCATCGCTGATGAAGAGCTTGGGACGGGGCTGATCGTAGTCCCAGCGCATGCGGCCAGGCTTCTTCAGCAGCAAAGTACCACTTTCGGTGCGCGTCATGCCCGCGCCGGAGTAAGTCTCCGTGAAGGCGGCCTGTAACGTGCGCATGTGGTCGTAATGCTGATCGACCTTGTCGGCGATGGCGTGGACATCCTGCGCGAGCAGCGGCGTGCTGCAGATAAATAGCGTACTCAGGGTCAGAAGCTTTGTAACAGGGCACGACTTTAGTCGTGCCGCAAATGCGCTCATAAAATGCCAAAGGCTTCGACGCCCGCTCGCATGAGCGGGCGTCGAAGCCCACCCTTTTTCCGACTCGCTTCGGCACGGCTGAAGCCGTGCCCTTTCAAAAAACCTGCCGCGGTCCCTTACTGCAACACCGGGCTGTTCACGTCCGCCAGGCCGGCGGCGTTGTAGTGGATCTCGCCCGACTCATCCGAGAAGAAGCGCCGCTCGCCCGTGGTCCCTACCTGGTCGGGCACGGCGGTAACGGTGTAGGAGCGAATCGCGCCGTTCACCTTCTCCCCCGGCGTGTACGTAAAGGTGTAGCCGGTCTTCTTGCCGCTGGACAGATTGTTGTCGATGGTCTGCTCGCCGCCGCTCTGGGCCGTGCCGCCCAGCATCGCCAAGTCAGGCGTGAAGCCAACATCGGGATGGCTGCTGGAGTAGATCATCTCGGCTTCATTAATGGCGCGGATGCTGGCGACCGCCGAGGTTTCGTTGGCCGGTATCTTGGCCTTGGTGATCTTAGGAATGGTGAATGCGGCAATAATCAGGATGATCGTAACTACGATCAAAAGCTCGATCAGCGTAAATCCGCGCTGCCGGTTGCGTCTGCGCATGGCGACCTCTTCTCTCGTCAGCATAAGCGTAAATGTTGGTTCCCTGCCCCGCCGCAGGGTCCAAAGTTGGGGCATGAGTGCACGGAGCGATAGAGAACTGCGGCGAGCAAGAGCTGACAAGCAGAATTATTGTTCACGGCCAAGCCGATGTCAAAGGATTGGACGCAGCAGAGCGGAAAAGGTGGGCTGGGTTGGTGCCCCAGAGCCTGCCCTGAGCGTAGTCGAAGGGTTCGCCCTTCGGTTGGGCTAACGTGGGCCCAGGTTAGCGTCCAAAAAGAGGACGCGAACCCTTCGACAAAGCTCAGGGCAGGCTGTGGGCACCGTTGAATTGCCCCTCAGCACGCCAGCGAATCGCGCGTGATCTTCAGCCCGTTCAGATTGCCCAGCACGGTTACCGCAATCAGCTCCGGCCGGAACAGCTCATTCGCCGATTGCAGCAGGTCTTCCTGGGTCACGGCCTGGATGCGCTGGATGATCTGGTCCATGCTGACGAAGCGGTCGTAGTACATCTCCTGGCGCGCGAGGTTGGACATGCGCGCCGTGCTCGATTCCAGGCTCAACATCAAGCTGCCCTTCAACTGGTCTTTCGCCCGCTTCAACTCTTCTTCCGCAATCGGAGTTTCCTTGAGCTGGCGCAGCTCGCTCACAATCGACTTCACTACCTTGGGCGCCGACTCGCGCGAAGTCCCGGCATACACTGACATCATGCCGGTGTCGCGGAAGGGATTCAGCTCGGAAAAGATGGAGTACACCAGCCCCTGCTTTTCGCGGATGTTCTGGAAGAGCCGCGAACTCATGCCGCCGCCCAGCAGGGTGTTCAATACATACATGACGTAACGGCGATCATGGCTGATGGAGTACGACGGCACGCCCACACAAATCTGTACCTGCTCCAGCGCTTTCTTGTTGCGCAGAATGATGCGCGAGTTGATCTTCGGTGGCGTGTCGTGCCAACCGTTGCTGCCCTTGGGTAGAGTGGCGAAGCGTTCCCGCAGCAGCTCTACTAATTCATGGTGCTCCAGATTTCCGGCCGCCGAGATAATCATGTTGCCGGGCGAAAATTTGCCGCCGTAGTACGCAAGAATGGCGTCCTGGTCGAAGCGGCGCACGGTTTCCTTGGTCCCCAAGATCGGCTTGCCCAGCGGATGGCCCTTGAAAAAGTTCTGCGTGAAGATCTCGTGGACCAGGTAGTCGGGATTGTCCTCATCCATCTTGATCTCTTCCAGGATCACGCCCCGCTCGCGAACGATCTCATTCCCATCGAAAACCGGATGGAGAACCATGTCGCTGAGTACATCTACAGCTATGGGCAAATGTTCATCCAATACTTTAATATTGAAGCAGATGGTTTCTTTCCCCGTGAACGCGTCCATGTTGCCGCCGATGGAGTCCACCTGGCGGGCTATCTGCTCGGCCGTCCGGTTGGTCGTTCCCTTGAAAACCATATGCTCGACAAAATGCGAGATGCCGTTCACGTGCGGATCTTCGTGCCGCGAGCCGGACTTCACCCAAATCCCCATCGACACCGAACGAATGTGGTCCATGCGCTCGGTGAGCACGGTGAGCCCGTTGGGAAACACTTCGCGTTGAATGTTGCGCAGTTCTTCTACCATGATGGCTGCTCCAAGCGACGTTAACTCGTCGCCCAGGTTGGACCTGTATGAATGCTCTGACCCGGTTTCGCGTAAGCTACGGGTGGAAGCGCGCTGAAACGGTTACGAGTACTTGAACGTTGAATACGGCCTCGCGAACCGAGGCCCCAGGAATCTATCTAGCATATTGGATGCATGAGCAACCCGCAACATACCGAACTATTGGGCCTTTCTATTCAGGAGCTTACGGACTTTGTCGAGAAACTGGGCGAGCCTCCGTACCGCGCCCGCCAGCTATTTGACGGTTTGTACCGGCAAAGGTGGCCGGAGGTAGAGCAATTTACTACGTTACCCCTGGCCCTGCGCCAACAACTGCGCGAACACGGTTTTTCGGTTGGGACGCCTCGCCTGGAGCGAAAGTTCGTTTCGTCCGACGGAACCATCCGCTACCTGCTCGCTTTCGCTGATGGGCAGAGCGTCGAAACGGTGTGGATGCCGGAGGGTGATGGCGGCGAGACCGGAGACGGTTCGCCGAGCGGCGACGAGGAACTGCAAGGCAAGAGTTGGAGCCGCGCCACCATCTGCATCTCCAGCCAGGTAGGTTGTGCCGTCGATTGCAAGTTCTGCATGACCGCGCTGCTCGGACTCGGGCGCAATCTTACGGCAGGAGAAATCGTGGGGCAGGTCCTCGCGGTCCTGGCCGACCGCAGCGTCGAGGTGGAGCGCGACCGCGTCAACCTGGTGTTCATGGGACAGGGTGAGCCTTTCCTCAACTACGACAACTTCATGCAAGCGGTGCGCCTGCTGGTGGAAGGGGTGGGCATCCCGGAGTCGCGCATGACGGTATCAACCTCCGGCATTGTGCCGCGCATTGCCGATTTCGGCGCCGAAGCCGTACGCCCTAAGCTGGCGGTGTCGCTCAACGCACCAAACGAAACGCTGCGTACCGAGATCATGCCCATCACGAAGAAGTGGACCATCGAAAAACTGATTGGCGCTCTGCGCGATTTTCCACTGCGCAATCGCGAGCGGCTGACCTTCGAATATGTCTTGCTGGGTGGCGTGAATGACGACGTGCGCCAGGCGCGCGAGGTGGTGGACCTGGTTCGCGGCCTGCGTGCCAAGGTGAACCTGATCGCGCTGAACCCCGGCCCTGAAATCCCCTTCGCCATGCCGGCCGAGGACCGCGTCCTCGCCTTCCAGCGCATTCTGACCGAGGCGGGCATTCCGGCGTACATCCGGCGTCCACGCGGCCGCGATATCTACGCGGCCTGCGGCCAGCTAAAGCACACAACAGAACTGGTTCAACTGTAAGCGGATATCCGCAGCCACTGACGGGTCATTGAGCGCCTTTTTTGGCTGCTTTGGCCCGGTGCCTGATGGCCCGAGGCTCAGGCCCGGTGAGATCGAAATCGTGCATCATATGGGGCACCGGGCTGGCGACGTAGAAACGAACTTCATCCTTGCAAACCCGGCAAGGCGGAAACTCTTCCCCACGAATCGCCACCACTTCATGCTCCGGCCGATGCATCTCATGCACCGCGACGTAAATTCCTGATATCGGCACAAGCTGCCCCGGTTTGTAAGCTTGTCGGCTGCTATCGTCGGAAGGCTTCATCGTGCTAAATCCATGGCCGCTGCCATCGTACACATAAGGTGTGGTGCGAACGCACCGAGCCAGGCTGCTCTCAGCCCGCGCGCTCCTGCGGACCGGCTTGCTCCTGGTCAATCTCACGCGTCACCGTCTGCACGTCTTGCACAGTGACGTTCTTGAACCAGGACATCATTTGTTCGGGGGTTAACGCCGTGACGCCGGCTACATCGAGGTTTTGCCGCAAACACTTCACGATTTCCTTCAACACTTTACGAAACTCGCTTCGATCAACCAGCGCTGCCATTCCAGGGCCCTTCGTTCACGTGCGGCAACACGCTTGCGGTTCTAACGGACGATGTTTTGTTGCGAATACCGAGTCCGAAGCTGAGATGAGTGCCTGCGGCCACGGCCGGCACGCCAGCCGGACAGCGCGCAGAGATTCGCCCCTTGGACGAAGTAGTGTGATGCAACCGCCTGCAATCAGGTTGTCATCGACGTTGCCATTCGTTCGGTGATAATTTTCATAGCGCCGGGCACGGCGTCCACAGAAGCTCTGGTCGGAAACAACGCTGCTACGCGGTCTCTGCATCTTTCCCGCTATGAACGGAAACGATGCAGCGTACAAAGTATCCCGCCTAAACCGGTATGTGCAGTCATTGTGCGGGCTGTACAGTCGCGTGGCGCGCCAACTGGGAGTCGATCGCTCGTATGTGAGCCGAGTGGCGCGGGGAGAACGGCGCTCCCAGCCCATTGAGCAGGCGCTCGTCACTGAGTTTGATCGTATCGTTACCGATGACGCGGCTTAGGCCGTCAAGCGGCCGATGAATGACCGCGGCCCGTCTCTTCCCGACCGCATCTTTTCAGAAAGCAGCTACGAGCGAGTCGCCTTTATCTGCAGTATCCCCCTCGTAAGCAAGCCGCTTCGCCGAGAGCGCCGATGCGCTGAGAGTGCTGAGTCCTGCGCTCGACATCCAGAAGACATTACAATCGAACTGCATCTTCGCCGCGCTGTGTAGCCGACGACCCATGTTCAAAAACCTTCGTCCCTTACTGCCGTATCTGCGCCGTTATCGCGGCACCTATGTCGTCGGCGCGCTGTGCGTGCTCTGCAACAATGGCATCTGGATTCTTTTCCCACTGGTGCTTCGCCGCGCCATTGATGTGCTCAACTCCGGGCTGGGTCAGCACAAGCAGGCCAACCTGATAAGGCACGACCTTCTGATCTATTCCCTGATGTTGCTGGGCATCGCCGGAATTAAGGCAATTTTTCAGTACCTCACGCGCTGGATCCTGATTGGAGTCTCGCGCGAGGTCGAGTTCGATCTGCGCAACGACTTGTTTGCGCACCTGGAGCGGCTCTCCTACAGCTTTTATCAGCGCACGCGCACCGGCGACATCATGGCGCGCGCCACCAACGACCTGAACGCCGTCCGCATGTTGCTGGGGCCGGGCATCATGTACAGCGCCAATACCCTGGTATTCACGGCGGGTGCGCTCATCTTCATGCTGTCCATCAGCCCCAGGCTGACGCTGTTTGCCTTCGCGCCGCTGCCCATCTTCAGTATCGTGGTGCAGTACTTCGGACGCCGTATTCACGAGCGCTTCGAGCGCATTCAGGCCATGTTCTCCGACATCTCGGCCCGTGCCCAGGAAAACTTTTCCGGCGCGCGCCTCATTCGCGCCTACGTGCAGGAAGAGGCGGAGATCGAACTCTTCGAGCGCGACAACTCCGAGTACATCGCGCGCAGCCTGAAGCTGGTGCGGCTGATGGGCATGTTGTGGCCGACACTGGAGACGCTGCTCGGTATCGCGATTGTGATTGTGCTGTTCGTCGGCGGGCGCGAGGTGCTGCTGCACCGCATTAGCGTGGGCAGCTTCGTGGCGTTCAATACCTACATGGTGCAGCTCACCTGGCCGATCATCGCGCTGGGCTGGGTGATCAACCTCTTCCAGCGCGGCACGGCTTCGGCGGGGCGCATTCACGATGTCATGTCCGAGCAGCCGGAGATTGCGGACGAGTCTGTCGGTGGGCCCACCCTGTCCACAAAAGATGTGGACGAGGGTGGGGCACCCATTCTTCTTGCTCCGTCAAGTGCGGGTGCCCCATCCTTCTCGCCATCTTTTGGCGAGAGGGTGGGCCCAGGTGTTGAGGACAAGCTCGGCCCGGAGATTGCCGGCGACATTGAGTTCCGCAACCTGAGCTTCCGTTATGGCAAGACCCTGCGCGCAGCCGAAAGCGGCAACGGCCGTGTCCACTACGGCGACGCGCCGGTGCTGAAGAACATCAATCTGCGCGTTCCCGCCGGAACGAGCCTCGCGATTGTCGGCCCGACGGGCTCCGGTAAGTCCACACTGGTCTCGCTGATTCCGCGCATCTACGAGGCCGATCCCGGCGCCGTGTTGATCGACGGCCGGCCCATTCGCGAGATTCCGCTCGCCACCTTACGGCGGAACATCGGGTATGTTCCACAGGAAACCTTCCTGTTTAGCGATACCATTCGCGCAAACATTGCCTTTGGGGCCGAGCACGCCAGCGACGATGAGGTGCGCCGCGCCGCCGAGGCGGCCAGCATCGCGGCGGAAATCGAGGGCTTCCCTGACGGCTACAAGACGCTGGTAGGCGAACGCGGCCTGACGCTCTCCGGTGGGCAAAAGCAACGCACCGCGATCGCACGCGCTGTGATTCGCAACCCGCGCATCCTGGTGCTCGACGACGCGCTGGCCAGCGTCGACACCCAAACCGAAGACCGCATCCTGAATCACCTGCGCGAGATCATGCAGGGCCGCACGACCATCTTCATCTCGCATCGCGTCTCGACCGTGCGCAATGCCGACCGGATCGCCGTGCTACACGAAGGCGAGATTGTCGAGCATGGCACGCACGAAGAACTCATCGAGCGCAACGGCTACTACACCGAGCTGTACAACAAGCAGTTGCTGGAAGAGGAGTTGGAGACGGTGTGAGGGTAAAGCTGGCCTTTAGGCCAAGCGTCCAGGCGCCCTTATAGACCGGAGCGGGCTTTAGCCCGCGGGTGTCGCCGGCTGAAAGCCGGCTCCGGAGATTAAACTGGGCCGTGACGCGGGCCTGAAGGTCCGCTCTACCCACTCTCCAATAACCACTGATCACTGGCCACTGACCACTATGTACACCGACTCCCACTGCCACCTCGAGAACAAGCGCTTCGACTCTGACCGCGCCGACGTCTTCGCCCGTGCGCGGCAAGCGGGCGTCACGACCATGCTGGCCATCGGCAATGGTGATGGTCCGGGAACGGGCACGCTCGACTGCGCCATCCGGCTCGCTCATCAGCAGGACGGGGTCTACGCGACTGTCGGCATTCATCCACACGAGGCCGCGCTGGCGAAGCAGGCCGACTTCGACGAACTCGAGCGTCTCGCCCGCGATCCCAAGGTCATCGCCTGGGGCGAGATCGGCCTCGACTACTACTACGACCACTCGCCGCGCGACGTGCAGCAGCGCGTCTTCATTCAGCAAATGGAGATGGCGCGCGCCGCCAAGCTGCCGATCATCATTCACAATCGCCCGTCTGACAACAGCAAGAACGCGTGGGACGACCTATTTCGCCTGCTGCGCGAACACTGGGCCGGCAGCGGCCTGGGTGGCGTACTGCATTGCTTCACCGGCACGGTTGAGCATGCGCTCGCCGCGCTCGATATTGGCTTCATGCTTTCGTTCGCCGGCAACATCACCTACCCCAAAGCGCAGAATATTCGCAACGCCGCGCAGATGGCGCCGCTCGACCGCATCTTCATCGAAACGGACTCGCCGTATCTTGCGCCCATTCCCCACCGCGGCAAGCGCAACGAGCCCGCATTCGTTGTGGAGGCTGCCCGCCGGATCGCCGAATTGCAAGGCCTCGCGACAGAAGAGATCGGGCGACAGACGACTGAAAATTTTGTCCGCTTCTTCGGATTAGGGGACAAGCATGGATAACGATCGGCTGGCTGGCGGCGTACTACCGGCAGTCTTCAATATCTCGATTCGGCTGGCCTTCCACTCGCCGTCCGTGTCCTGCTCGGCACTGACTCGAACTTCTGCCCCGGGAGCCAACGCGTCGGCAGGCTCACTGCGACGCTGGGCCGCAGGAACGGCATCGTCATAGGTCACGCGAGCGTGGGAAATCTCTACTTTCCTCGCCGAGCCGTTGCGTGACTGCACGTAGATCCAGCGACTGCCGGAGTCAGAGTGCGGCCCATCAACGATCGTGCCGCGAAACGAGCCGGGTGTCCCGGCGAAAGCAAGTTCAGTGAAGGCTAGAACGGCGGCAATCAACCAGGCGCTGCGAGCAGAGTTGCGCATCTCTGGTTTCGATGCTCAAATCGGGCAAATACGCCGCTTGCCATGAAGAGTCGGTAACCCGATGCAAGCCCGCTGCCCCAGGTTCGGCCATCGTTTGGCCTAACCTGGGCCCGTCCGATCCTAGCCCAGGTTAGCGTCCAAAAGAAGGACGCCGGGTGCCCCGGGTCTCGCGGGGTTCGAGACCCGGGCCGAAACACTGCTACAAATTCAAAGTGGTACTCCGGCTTCCTCCAGCCGCTCGCGAATGTACTCCCATTCCGGCCGGAAGGCCGCGCGCTGCGACTGCGCCTCGCGCTCAGTCCGTTGCTCTTCGTAGCCGGCCCGCCACCACAGCAAGCCCGACAACAGCAGGAAGAAAACCGGCAGGACATAGCCGGGATATCCCACATACGCGCTGAAGGCGGCCAGGCACATCACCAACCATGAGCCCAGGTATCGCCGGTACCGCAGCTCGGAGCGCGACTTCAACTCTTCCAAGCGATTCCATTCCCATAGTTGCGCCTTGGCGAATTCGACCCGCAGGCGATCGACGTCCTCAGCGCTCAACGGGCAGGGCGAAATCAATCTGCTGCCATTCGAGGACAGCAGCAGCTCCTGCCCATCCAGTGTCAGTTCCAATCCATGTATTTCGGTCGCAATGGATTCGTTGTCCACGAAGGCGTCGCTCCTTTAGGGAAACTCTGAATAAGTCACGCTTTGAAAGGGACGGCCTTCAGGCCGTCCGTGAAATCAGCCTTTTGAAAGCGGCTTTAGCCGCTAAGGGAATTAACCAAAGAGATTCCTTGGTAATTCCAGTCAGCCGCAGCTCTTACCGTCGTTATACCCGGCCTGCATTGTTGCGGTCGCGCAACTCGCGCAAATAGCGAATCTTCTTGCGCACGTAGGCGGCATAGATGCGGTTCAGCCGCCAGCATAACCGCCCTTGCAGGATTCCGCCGCGCACGATCTGCCGGTACAACGCCGTCCACCGCGGGCTCAAGATCTCGTTCACGCGGCTTGCGCGCCAGGCTGTGTTTCCCTGCTCAAAATAATGCTGCGCGCTGAGGCGAGCGTACTGGTCCATCGTTTGCGCGAAGTCCTCTACGTCTGCGTAGGCGTAGTGCAGCAAGTCATGCCTGAGCTGGAGCACGCGGCCTTCGACCTTCACCGACTCGTGTACGATTCGCGGCCCGAATCGTCCCATGCCGCGGCGAAACAAGCGCAACTGCGCGTCGGGATAGAAGCCTCCGCCGCGCACTGGCGCGTCGCCGATAAACAGCACGCGAGGTATCTTGAATCCGGCGATCTCCCGGGGCACACCACACCGAAGGAGCCCACGAATCTCCACCTGCAATGCCGGAGTGAGCACCTCGTCGGCATCGAGGCTGAGTATCCACTCGCCTGTCGCAAGCTCGATGGCGCGGTTCTTTTGCGCCGCGAACCCGAGCCAATCCTGGTGGTAGAAACGGACGCCGAATTCTCGCGCGATTTCGGGAGTGCGGTCGGTCGAGCCGCTATCGAGGAAGACGACCTCGTCCGCAATGCCGCTGACCGAGCGCAGAACATCGCCAACGGTTCGCTCTTCATTATTAGCGACGATGGTGACCGAAAGCGGCGGCCCGCCGGTTTTGGTGGGCATGGGAAGTAGCGGGTCTGCGGCTTCAGCCTTCGTAGGCCGTCTGTCCCCGCAGTCGCTTCAAAATTGAGCTGACGCGATGCCGAATCCTTTCGCGCCGCATATAGCTCGAATGGGTGACCCAGTTAAATTGCAGGCTCATGCGCCGCCCCTCGAAAGGCTGGTGCCCGTGCCAGGAGCGGTCGCTGCGCTTGAACACGATAAGGCTGCCCATGGTGGGTGCGACCTCGGCGGCGTAGTCGTCCAGCTTCTTCGAGCGCAGCAGGCGCAGCCGGCCGCCATCGCTGTTCCACTCAGGATTCAGGTACAGCAGAACGGTGATGACTTTGTTGGTGGAGTCGGTGTGGATCTGGCCGTCCGACGCGTCGCACCAGCCGCGCACGGTGAGCATCGTGGGAAACGGCGTCAGATCGATCGAGAACCTCTGCCCCACGGCCTGAGCGAACTCTTTGCCGAACAATTCCGCCGCAAGCTGCGCAAATGCCGGCCCATATTGCAGCGTGGACAGCGGAAAGCTGCCGTGCCGGTCGATGGCCGGAAAATCAGAAACAATGGCGGCTTTGCATTCCGGGCGCAGGAAGTCGTCTACCAGAAGATACTCAAACGGTTCGGTGTGGAACTGTGCGCGTGCAAGCTTCTCGAGGTCGAGCATTGCCGGCGCAGCCACGCTGGAAGACCGTGAGTTGTCGGCGATCTCGGTTTGCGGCATTTACGTCACCGTGGTCGTGCGAGCAGCGTCAAAGGGAATTCCGGCTTCGATCAGGGCTGCGCGCAACGCCTCAAATACTTCGCCCGGTTGAATCCTGAGCATACATTCGGTCGTGCCGAGAGGACAAACGCGTTTGTGGCAAGGCTGGCACGAGAGTTGACCCTCGCTTGACAGCAGCCGAATGACCGGGCTGCCGATGGGCGGCGTTCTGCGATATCCCGTCGGACCGTAAATGCCGATCAGCACCGGCACACCCACTGCGCCCGCGATATGCAGCGGAGCGCTATCCGGCCCGATGGCCGCGCTCGCGCGCTGATGGAGAGCGTACATGTCCGCGATCGGTACCTTGCCGCAAACGTCGGCCACGCGCCCGGCAGCCAGCTCCGGCGACGTACCCCTGATAATCTTCTGAGTCAACGTGGAATCGGAAGGCCCACCCTGAAACAGCAGGTTCAAGTCTGTTTCGGCCAGAATCCGCGAACCCAACTCGATCCAGTATTCCTCCGGCCAGTGCTTGCTCGCCCATTGAGTCGCAGGCGAAACGACGACGATGGGCGCGTCCGACTCGAAAGCGCCATTCAGCAAAGCTGCAACGCGCTGTCGTGCGGCTTCCGGGACAGCCGGGGGCGCGACTGAATAGTGCAGATCCGTCGCCCCGATGCTGCGCGCCAACTGGCCCATGTGTTCCAGATGAAATACCGCAGGGTCGAAGTACGCTCCCCGGCGCACGTGTTGCTCGGTGTAGAAGATGCTGCTGAACTCGCGTCCGTGCTTGTAGCCGATCCGCCGAGGGATGCCTGCGAGCACCGGCAGCAGTGCGGTCTTGAACAGTCCTTGGGCGTCGATCGCAACGTCGTAGCCGACAGCGCGCACCTCATTGACGAACGCTTTAAAATCCCGAATGGCCGCGAGCCAACGCTGCGGGCGCAGTAGCGCCTGCGACCAACTCTTGCGGGAACAGCGATGCACATAATCGAGCGCAGGATGACCTTCGACGATCGGCGCGAGTTCGGTGTCGATGGCCCAACCGATCCTCGCCTCCGGAAAGCTGTCGCGCAACATGCTGAGAACCGGCAGGGTCTGGATCACGTCGCCCAGGGCGCTGAAGCGGACGAGAAGTATCTTGTTTGGCGGGATCGGCTTCAATCAGTAACCTAACTTTCGATTTTAGTTTCCCGTTAACATAACCGCAAAGTCATGAAACAGGTTACCTTTAACCGCGCCCACGGATTCTGCCTGCTTGTGCCCCGCTCACGGAGTTAGGCGTACTGCGTATAATACTTAGTTGGTGCCGCTTTTGAACCCCCGGACAAAACGAGCCAAGCTGCTGCGGGCCGCAGTTCCCGCGGTGTTCTGCCTGCTTGTTTTCTTCTTCGCCTTGCATGCCAAGACGGCGGTTTACAGCGGCGCATCGCAGGCTAAGGTAACTCCCTCGACCGCCAGTAAGATGTGGGTTAGCGGACAAGAAATGCAGGACCGTGTTGGGCCGCTGGACAGCGCACCCTTGTTCCCGCTCATCCTTCTGGTCTTGCTTGTTCCCATGGTGCTGTGCCGGCCCGTCCCCCGGTATAGCCCTGTCATCCTATCCAGCAACACTCTTTCTCGTCGGCATCTGCGTCGATTCTTGCGGCCACCTCCAACGCGCGACTAGATCTTTCTTTCCCGGTCATTTTTCCTAGGCTACCCCTGGTTTTCCGTGTTGTCAGGCCCATGGTCAAAATGCGGACTCGGTGGTCACAAACCGTGCGGTCAGAATTGAGGAAGGCCCATGCCGGTCTCAGACGAAATTTTTCATGAAGTAAAACGTCCACCCGGGCGTCGACGGAAGGCGCTGGTCGCGGCAGCCGTTCTGCTCTGTCTGGTTATCGCGGGCATTATTGTGCAGCGGGTGCGGGCGGGCGGCTCCGCGTCGCGCACCGCCGGCGAGGGCGAGCCCGGCGTAGTCTACGCCGCGGTCGCTCCCGTCCAGCGCGAGACTGTCGCCAACTCGCTCTCCATTGCCGGGCAATTCATGCCTTACCAGAACGTCGAACTCCACGCCAAAGTCGCCGGCTATATCAAGAAGATTTACGTCGATATCGGCGACCGCGTCCATACCGGACAGGTACTCGCAGTGCTGGAGATCCCCGAGCTCGTAGCGCAGGTGGACGAGGCCAAGGCCGCCGTGCATCACGCCGAAGAGGAGATTCAGCGGGCGCACAGCGAGGTATCGCGCGCCGAGGCCGACGATGTCGCACTCCACGCCAATGCCGAGCGCCTGGTCAACACCGACAAGGCGCGGCCGGGCCTTATTGCGCAGCAGGAGCTGGACGACGCGACTGCGAAAGACCGCGCTTCACAGGCGCAGGTGGACGCGGCCAAGTCATCGCTGGCCGCCGCCCAACAACAGCTCGAAGTTGCCAAGGCCGATCAGCAGCACTATTCCGCACTCAGCAACTACGCCAATATCACGGCTCCCTACGATGGCGTGGTCACGTGGCGCTTTTCCGATACCGGCTCACTGGTGCAGGCCGGCACTTCCAACAATAGCGGGCAGCCCGTGGTCACATTGGCGCAAGTCAATGTACTGCGATTGCGTATTCCGGTTCCCGAGTCGCTGGCCGCGAAAAATCCGCGTCGATGATTCTGCCGACGTCCACGTGCAGGCGACGGGCGAGCACTTCAGCGGCAAGGTGACGCGCTTCACCGACGCGCTCGATCCCTCAACCCGCACCATGCAAGTGGAGATCGATGTTCCCAATCCTAACTACCACCTTCAGCCGGGCATGTACGCAGACGTGACGCTGCTGGCCAACAGCCATCCCGATGCGTTGACGATCCCGGTCACAGCCGTGCTGCGCTCCGACAATAAAACCAGCGTGCTGGTGGTTGATCCGCAGGACCGGGTACAGGTCGCGGCAGGTTGAGCTAGGCGTTGAAAGTCCCAATCGGGCCGAGGTGCTCGGCGGATTGCATGAAGGCGAGCGGGTGATCGTCGGCAATCTGGGCAGCTACCAGGCCGGCGAGATGGTCAAGCCGAAGCTCTCCGCGTTGACCACAGCGAACAACGCTTCGGGGTCGGAGTAGACAGTCGATGTCGAGCTTCGCCATTAAGCATCCGTTTTTCATCCTGATGCTTTGCCTCATCATCGTGGTCGTGGGCGTGACCACGGTGGTACGGATGCCGATCGATCTGTTCCCGCGAGATCAAAATTCCCGTGGTGGTGGTCGCGACGTTCTATAGCGGCATGCCTCCGCAGCAGATCGAGGGCGACATCACCGACACCTTCGAGCGCTTCTTCACGCTCGGCAGTAACATCGACCACATCGAATCGCGCTCGCTCACGGGCGTTAGCCTCATCCAAGGTATATTTCCAGCCCGGCACTGACCCCGACGCCGCCGTCAGCGAAATCGCGAACCTCGCCATGGCTGACCTTCGCCGGCTGCCGCAGGGAACACTGCCGCCGGTGGTGCTGAAGTTCGATGCATCCAGCATGCCGGTCTGCCTGGTGACGTTGAAGGGCAAGGGGCTGACCGAAACGCAGCTCCACGACCAAGGACAGTTCAACGTTCGCAACCAGATCGCCAACGTTCCCGGCGCATCCGTGCCGCAGCCCTATGGCGGCAAGTATCGCCAGATTCAGTTCTACATCGACCCGGTCAAGCTGCAAGCTACGCAACTGAGCCCGATGGATGTTGTGCACATCGTGAATAAGGCCAATACCATCCTGCCCGCGGGCGATCTGCGGGTTGGGCCGCGCGACTACAACATTTACAGCAACAGCCAACTGCCGTCGGTAAGCGAAATGAACGACGTTCCGCTGAAGGCCATCGGCAACCGCGTTTTGCGCTTCGGCGACATCGGTCACGCCGAAGATTCCTCCGCCATTCAGTACAACGTCGTTCGCGTCGACGGCCAGAAGTCGGTCTATCTTCCCATCCTGAAGCAGGGCGGCAACAGTAACACCATCGAGATCGTCGACGGCGTACGCGATCGCGTCGAGCACCTGCGAGATGTGCCGAAGCACCTGATTGCCAACGTGGTGTTCGATCAGTCACAGTACGTCAAGCTAGCGATCGCCAACGTGCTGCGCGAGGGCGGTATCGGTCTGTTCCTCACCGCCGTCATGATCCTGGTCTTCCTGGGATCGCTACGCGGAACGGTTTCCGTGCTGCTGTCGATTCCCATCTCCTGCCTCGCGGCGTTCCTGCTGCTGAATGCCATGGGCAGCACCATCAACACGATTGTCCTCGGCGGCCTCGCGCTGGTGCTGTCCAGGCTGATCGACAACTCGGTGGTGGTACTGGAGAACATCTTTCGCCATCTGGAAACCGGCGAAGATGCGTTCACGGCTGCCGAAGAAGGCGGGCGCGAGGTTGCACTGGCGGTGTTGGCCGCGACCATCACGACCGCCATCGTGTTCTTCCCCGTCGTGTTCCTGTCCGGTGTGAGCAAGTACCTGTTCACCGCGCTGGCCCTGGGAGTGGTGCTGGCGCTCGCGGCCTCGTACCTGGTCGCGATGTCGGTGGTGCCGCTGTTCTGCTCGCGATTCATCAAGTCCGAGCACGGGGACGAAGCTCACGGAGAACACGAGGATGGCTTAATGGAGCGCCTGCTGGCGCCCTTTAACCGCGGCTACGACTATATTCTCGCGAAGTATGACCAGTCGATCGAGAAGGCGCTGCGCCATCCCAAGATAACTCTCGCGGTCATCATGACGGTCTTCGCGCTCAGCCTGGTGTTGTCACCGCTGCTGGGGGTTGCGTTCTTTCCGCGCACCGATCCCGGACAATTTGTGATCAACGTGAAGGCCCCCACCGGCACTCGCCTGGAGTTGACCAACAACTACATTGCCCGGGTGGAAGACGACATCCGGCAGGTGGTCGATCCCCAGGATCTCGAGATGGTCGTCTCCAACATCGGCGTGAATGCCGACCTGTCGGCGATCTACACCACCAATTCGGCCATGCACACGGCATTTGTGCAGGTGCAACTCAAGGAAGACCACAAGGTCAGCACGTTTAAGTACATCGATCGCGTGCGGCGAAAGTTGTCTGAAGACCTGCCTGAGGTGTCGACCTTTTTCCAGACCGGCGGCCTGGTGGACTCCATCGTGAACCAGGGCATGCCCGCGCCCATCGACATTCAGGTCACGGGCAACAACCAGCACATAGCCTATGACGTTGCCAGTGAGATGGCCCAGAAGCTGCGCGGCTTGCCGGACGTGAGCGATGTTCTCATTCCGCAAGACCTCGACTATCCCGGCATTCGGCTCGACGTGAATCGCGAGATGGCCGCGCGCTTGGGGCTGACCGCAAGCAACGTGGTCGAGAACGTCATCACCGCGCTCACTTCGAACGGCATGATCGCGCCGGGATATTGGATCGACCCACGCAGTGGCAACAACTACTTCCTCACCGTGCAGTACACGCCGCGCCAGATCCAGGATATGACGCTGGAGGACTTCAAACAGATCCCGCTGCATGCGAAGAACAACCTGAACCCGACCATGCTGGAGAATGTGGCCGACGTGAAGATGATCAACACGCCGACGGAGGTCGATCACTACCAGCTATTCCGCATCATCGATGTCTACGTCGCGCCGCGCGGAGAAGACCTGGGCACGCTGCTGAAGAAGGTGCAGCACGTCATCGGCAACACCAAGCTGCCGCCCAACACGCGCGTGGAACTGCGCGGCTCGGTGGTTTCCATGAACGACTCGTTCAAGAGCTTTGCCATCGGCCTGTCATTATCGATCGTGCTGGTGTACCTGATCCTGATGGCGCAATTCGCTTCCTTCAGCGACCCGTTCATCATCCTGCTGGCCGTGCCGCCGGGATTCACCGGGGTCATCCTCTTCCTGCTGATGACGCATACCACCATCAACATCATGTCGCTGATGGGGGTGATGATGATGATCGGGATCGTCGTCTCGGATTCCATCTTGATTGTCGAGTTCACGCGCGAGCTGCGTCGTCGCGGCCAGGGACTGGAAGAAGCCATCAAGAACGCCTGTCACGTTCGCTTGCGGCCGATCATGATGACTACGTTCGCCACCTTTCTCGGGCTGATTCCGCTGGCGCTGGCGCTCGAGGCCGGCAGCGAGCAATACGCTCCGCTGGCGCGCGCCATCATCGGCGGGTTGATGTTGTCGTTCGTGGTGACGCTGTTTCTGGTGCCTTCGGCCTACTACCTGATGCACCGCAACGAGCAGGAAGCGCGGCCGGAGGTGCAGGCATGAGCATCATCGCCGCTCGGCCTTGCGGCTGCTTCCAACGATGTTTCTACTCGCGTTTGGACTCAGGCCTGAAGGCCTGCTCTACCAGCGACGGGGTGCGATTGTATGTCTAAGTTTGCGATCAAGTATCCCTTCTTCATCCTCATGCTCTGCCTGGGGATCATCGTGGTCGGCGTGACCACAGTCTTCCGGATGCCGATAGACCTTTTTCCCGAGATCCAGATCCCGGTGGTCGTGGTAGCGACGTTCTACAGCGGCATGCCTCCTCAGCAGATCGAGGCCGACATCACCGATACCTTCGAGCGTTTTTTCACCTTGGGCAGCAACATCGACCACATCGAATCGCGTTCGCTGACCGGTGTGAGCCTGATCAAGGTGTACTTCCAGCCGGGCACGGACCCGGATGCGGCGGTCAGTGAAATAGCCAATCTCGCCATGGCTGACCTGCGACGGTTGCCGCAGGGAACGCTGCCTCCAGTGGTGCTGAAATTTGACGCTTCCAGCCTTCCGGTGTGTCTGGTGACACTGAAGGGCAAGGGGCTCAATGAGACTCAACTGCACGATCAAGGACAGTTCAATGTCCGCAATCAGATCGCCAACGTGCCAGGTGCATCGGTACCGCAACCGTTTGGTGGCAAGTACCGGCAAATCCAGTTCTATATCGACCCGGTGAAGCTGGAGGCCGCGCAACTGAGCCCCATGGATGTCGTCAACATCGTCAACGACGCCAACAAGATTCTTCCAGCCGGCGACGTGCGCATCGGCCCGCGCGATTACAACATTTACAGCAACAGCCAACTGCCCAATACCAAGGAGATGAATGACGTTCCGCTGAAGGCCATCGGGAACAGCGTGCTGCGCTTCGGCGATGTCGGGCACGCCGAGGACTCGTCCGCCATCCAGTACAACATCGTGCGCGTGGACGGGCAGAAGTCTGTGTACCTGCCCATCCTGAAGCAGGGCGGCAACAGCAACACCATCCAGATCGTAAACGGCGTGCGCGATCGCATTCAGCACCTGCTGGATGTGCCCAGGAATCTGGTGGCGAATGTGGTGTTCGACCAATCGCAATATGTTAAGACCGCAGTTGAAAACGTGTTGCGCGAAGGCGGCATCGGACTGGTGCTCACCGCACTGATGATCCTGATTTTTCTTGGGTCGGCCCGCGGCACCGTCTCAGTGTTGATTTCGATTCCGGTCTCGTGCCTCGCCGCGTTCCTGCTGCTGAACGCCTTCGGCGGCACCATCAACACCATGGTCCTGGGCGGACTGGCGCTGGTGCTCTCGCGCCTGATCGACAACTCCGTGGTGGTGCTGGAAAACATCTTCCGCCACATGGAAGAAGGTGAGGATGCTGTGACTGCAGCCGAACGCGGCGGCCAGGAAGTGCAGCTCGCGGTACTGGCGGCGACGTTTACCACCGCCATCGTCTTCTTCCCCGTCGTCTTCCTTTACGGCGTCAGCAAATACCTGTTCACCGCTCTTGCATTAGGCGTGGTGCTGGCACTGGCCGCCTCCTATCTGGTGGCCATGACCGTCGTGCCGTTATTCTGCGCCAGGTTCATGAAGGTGCAGCACGGGCACGGCGGACACGTTCCGACGAAGTCGCTGTTCGGCAAGTTCGTCGCGGGATTCAATCACAAGTACAACCGCCTGCTGGGGCATTACGACAGGGCGGTCGATAAGGCGTTGGCGCGTCCGGTGGCGACCGTGGTCATTATCATGGCCAGCTTTGTAGTGAGCCTCGCTCTGCTCCCTCTACTGGGCGTCGCTTTCTTTCCGCGCACTGACCCCGGGCAGTTCGTCATCAACGTCAAGGCGCCCACCGGCTCGCGCCTGGAGATGACCAACCGATATGTCGGGCGCGTTGAGAACGACATTCGCGAGGTGGTCGGGAACAAAGACCTGAAGATGGTCGTCTCCAACATCGGCCTGACGCCCGACCTGTCTTCCATCTACACCAGCAATTCCGGTCAACATACGGCGTTCGTGCAGGTGAGTCTGAATCCGGAGCATGAGGTCAGCACCTTCGCTTACATGCGCCGCGTGCGCGCGAAGCTGGCGCAGGACCTCCCCGAACTCTCAACCTATTTCCTGACGGGCGGGCTGGTGGATTCCGTCGTGAACCAGGGCATGCCCGCCCCGATCGACATCCAGGTGAGCGGCAACAATCAGCATGAGGCTTACGCCGTGGCCAGCGAACTGGCCGGGAAACTCAAGGCGAAGTCGAACGTCAGCGATGTGCTCATCCCGCAGGACCTGGATTACCCCGGCCTGCAGCTTAACGTAAAGCGCGAGATGGCGGCCCGCCTGGGGCTGACAGCCAGCGACGTCGTCGACAATGTGGTGACCGCGCTCACCTCGAACGGCATGATCGCGCCCAGCTACTGGGTCGATCCGCATAATGGCAACAACTACTTCCTCACGGTGCAGTACACCAACCAGCAGATCGCTTCCATGACGATGGAGGACTTCAAGCAGATTCCGCTGCACGCGCCCGACAACATGAATCCCACCATGCTGGAGAACGTTGCCGATATCAAGATGATCAACACGCCAACGGAAGTCGATCATTACCAACTGTTCCGCGTCATTGACGTCTACGTCTCACCGAAAGGCGAAGACCTGGGCGCATTGTCGAGCACCGTGGAGAAAGTTATCCACGATACCAAGCTGCCTCCCAATATCCGCATCGACCTGCGCGGCTCGGTCGTCTCGATGCACCAATCGTTCCTGAGCTTCGGCCTGGGGTTGCTGCTGGCGATTCTGCTGGTCTACCTGATCCTGATGGCGCAGTTCGCCTCGTTTGTCGATCCCTTCATCATTCTGCTGGCGATTCCCTCGGGCATCACCGGCGTGATTCTCTTCCTGCTGCTCACGAACACCACGCTGAACGTCATGTCGCTTATGGGTGTGCTGATGATGACCGGCATCGTGGTGTCCAATAGCATCCTGATCGTGGACGTCACCCGCATGTACCGCGCGGGCGGCATGCCGATCCGTGACGCCGTGGCTCTGGCCTGCCGCGTGCGCTTGCGCCCGATTCTGATGACTTCGCTGGCCACACTGTTGGGCTTGGTTCCCATGGCGCTCGCCCTCGAGGCCGGCAGCGAGCAATACGCGCCGCTGGCCCGCTCCATCATCGGCGGCCTGCTGGTTTCCGTGGTGCTGACCGTATTTATTGTTCCGGCGGCGTATCTGCTTATCCATCGCCATGAAGAGAACCGGCCGTCGCAGGAGGTGCAAGCTTGAGACGCGAGATGCTCTGGCTTGTAGTTCGGTTAATCGTGGAAGCGCCGGGCTTCAGCCCGGCGGACACGCGGCGCACAACCCGCGGCCTTCAGGCCCGGAACGCCGGGGCTGAAGCCCATCACCGAAGTGGCTTCTTCGGCATGGCAAAAGCCCTGCCCTTCCACCCCTCGTTAGCGACATTGCTCTTGCTGATCTTTCTAGCGCAAGCCAGCGCACTGCCTTCTGGACAGAACTCCCAGGCTCAGGCTCCCGCCATTCCAGCGCAGCCGCAGTTGCCTGTCGCGGGCACGACGCAGCGGCTGACGGTGCAGGATGCCGAGGCGCTGGCCCTCAAGAACAACCCGCAGATTTCGGTGTATCGCCTGCTGTCGCTGGCCTCAGGCCAGGTCACGCGCGAGCAGAAGGCCGCTTACTACCCGAACGTTTATGGCAGCGTGACCGGAGCGGCATCGAGGAATGACGCTTCGCGCATTGCGGCAGGGAATTTGAACAGTCCCATCGTTTACGAGCGCGCAGCCGCCGGGATGACGCTATCGCAACTCATCACCGATTTCGGCCGCACCAACAACCTGGTTGCGTCGGCCGCGCTGCACGCCAAGGCCGCCGACCTGAACGCCGTCGCGACCGCAGACCAGATCAAACTCGCCGTCGATCAGGCGTTCTATAACGCGCTGCAATCGCTCGCCGAACAGAGTGTGGCCGAACAGACCGTGAAGGCGCGCCAGCTTGTCTCCGACCAGATTACGACGCTGTACCAGAACAAGCTGCGCTCGCAACTCGACGTCAGCTTTGCCGATGCGAACCTTGCGCAGGCAAAGCTACTCTTGCTGGATGCGCAGAACAACTATCAGGCATCGCTTTCCATTCTTTCGCAAGTGCTCGGCTTCGCTGCGCAGCAGCAATTTGAACTGCTGGATACCGACAAGGAGATGAAGCCACCGCCGGACGCCGTGAGCCAGCTTGTGGACGAGGCCTTCAGCAATCGGCCCGAGATCGCCTCGCAGGCTTACGAATTTCAGGCAGCGCAGCGGTATCAGAAAGCCGAGCGCGACTTGCTGCTCCCGACTGTTGAGGCGCTAGGTGTCCTTGGGGCCACTCCTTTCAGCGTCAGGGTCGGCCCGGCTTCGCCCTTCGCGGGCTGGTATGGAGCCGTCGGCGTGAACGTCAATATCCCCATCTTCAACGGATTCCTATATCCGGCGCGCTCACGGGAAGCCGGCTTGCGCGCCCAGGCCGACGCCGAGCAGCTTCGCGACCTGAAAGACAAAATCGCCAACGACGTTCGCACCAGCTGGCTGAACGCCATCACCGCCTATAACCGTATCGGGGTAAGCCGGCAGTTCGTCGACCAGACCAACCTAGCGGTCAGCCTTTCCGAGACGCGCTACAACCTTGGTCTCAGTTCCATCGTCGAGTTAAGCCAGGCGCAATTGCAGCAGACCGAGGCGCAGATCCAGTATGCGGCTGCGAAGTATCAGTACCGCATCGCGCAGTCGGTGCTGCGCTTCCAGATCGCCGCGCCGTGAGGTGTCGCCGAAAGGTTATTTCTGTGACGTTTGAGCTCTAAGGTAGATTTCAACTCGCCTAGTCGTCCAAACTGGAATTCCTGTCCCGAAGAAATCCGCGTCTTCTGACCATACGTCGCAACCTAACGCAAGGGCCGCTGCCAGTACCGGCCAGTCGTCTTCGTCGCGTCCTCGCAGGCGCTCGCGCGCCGCTTCTTCGAAGGGGTAGTAAGCCTCGTATGGGATTACTTCGACGGATTGGTGCAAATAGTCGAGGAACTTTGCCGCCTCGTCGGCAGGCCTGCCGCGCTTCATCAGAAGCTCCGGCAAGTATCGCTCAGCATCTTGGAACGCGTCAGCCGGCGCGAAGAAGCGAACGCCCTGACCCGCATAATTTTCAATCAATTCCCAGACCTGTCGGCCCAGGACAGCACGGATCAGGATATTCGCGTCGACGACCAGCATCTTAACGAGACGCGCGCTTTCCCTGACGGCGCAGGCGTTCGAATTCGGCTACAAATTCCTCCTCGTCCACGCCGGCGAGTTCCCGCGAGAGCCGCTGGGCCGCAGCTCTCAGCTCAGAAATCTGCGCGCGGTTCTTTGCATGGCGCGGAGTAGGAACATATACGCCTAGAGTCTCACCGTGGCGAGTCACCGCAACCGGATTGTCCGATTCCAGGAAGCTTGCAATCCTCTCTCGAAATTCGCGTACCCCGACCTTAATAGCTGCCATACAGAACTCCTGCAATAAGTGTACGCAACTGTGTACACATATGCAACCAGCCTGGAGCGCAGTTACTTCGGCCGCGCGTAGGTGTACGCGTGCTCGGTGTCGCCGGAGCTCACGGCGATGTTCGTCTGGAGCGAGTCGGCGAGGCCGGTGGGCGCGTTGCCGGCGAGGGCTTCGTTGGTGATCAGATATCCGCCGGGCCTGATCATCGTCGCCAGATTGGCGCGCGCCAGCGATTGCTCAAAGCTGTCGTAATAGACGAAGATGTTGGTCCCGATCACCAAGTCGAACCGCTTGTCCGGCGCCAACGGAATTGTCTGGAAGACGACGTTCATGTCCTCAGGCGTAACGCGCTCGACCACCGCCGGACGCACACTGACCGCGCGGTTCCAGATGTCGGCCGCCGCATCGGGAACCGGGATACGCGGCGCCGGCTTGCCGATCTCACTGCCCAGATGCTGCCAGTAGTCGTTGAATCCCGAGGCGTAGTCCTTGTTCCACTGGTCCGAGGGACTGGCCAGCAGTTGCATGTCGTACCACTTCCCTGCCGCGGCTTCCGCGCGGGCGCGCGCTAGATGTTTGTTCACGCGCGAACTTATGTCGAACGTAACCAGCTCGACCGCTGCCGGATCGGCAAGCTGCAAGCGCGCCAGGGTATCGATCACTGCAAACGGCTGCGTCGATTGCGGCGGATAGAAATCCGAGCCCGAGTTTTTGTTCACGAAGTCGAGCCCGGGTCCCACAATCGCAACCCGCCGTATGCTGCCCGGCTTAAGCAATCCCTGCTGCATCATGTGGCGCAGGTGCAACTCGAGAGTGTAGTCGGGATAGAGATTGCTGTCCGTCGAGATGCCGCGATTCTTAAACTGCTGCGACAGGTCAGCGCCCTTCTTGCTGTAAAGCTCGGCCTCGGTGCGGATGACCTCATCGCGCATGCGCGCCAGATTGGCCAGCATGTAGGCCTTTACCTTCTGACGCCCCGCTGGAGTGTTCAGGTTGAAGCCATGCTTCTCCAGAAACTTCCGAAAATCGGTCATGCCTTCGTTGGCGTGAGGAGCGGCCAGGGCGCGAATCAGGTCGTCAGCGCGCTTGTCGGCGAGTGAGTCAATATATTTGTCTTTTCCGTAGCGCTCCAGGTAACCGTAAGAAATGCGCTCCTGCTTCGTGTAGGTCACGCCCAGCCGCAGGAGGTTAGTCAGCGTGTCTTCTTCGCCGCGCTCCAGCCGGGTACGAATCTCCTGATCGTTGCGCCGCACCCATGCATCCCAGGCCGCAGCCGTCGGCTGGCCATTGGGCTTAAGCTCCGCCGGCAAAGAGTTCAAGTAAGACTTTAAGATTGGCTGGGCCGCGGAAAATGGAACGTATTGCGGCGCCTGCGCCGGCAGCGCGCAGCAGAAACCAATCCAGACGAAGAACAGGGCAAGCGCTTGGCTGCGTTTCTTGTGCATAGAAGTTGAAGTCGCGCGGATTAGTCGGGCATGCTCCGTGGCAGAAGTTGCGATGTTTCGCTGTTGAGCGGCAAGGGCGCGACCCGCGGCCGGCGCTGTCGCGACCAGTAGAACACCGGCAGGCCGGCGGCGATGAATCCACAGCCTAGCAGCGCCGTCTTTGGGGCGACCCAAACGGTGTTCGCCACAATCGCGGCGCAGGCCACAACGAAAATAGCAGGCGCAATCATGCTCCGCCAGAGCTTGGGGTACGCCGCCAGCTCGCGGCGCCGCGCAACGAACAGGCCCGCGGCCGCCGCGCCCGATGAAAGCAGAATAGTAAAGCCGGTGTAATTCAGGATCTGTTCGAAGCTCCCCGTCATCACCAGCAATACACTCCAAAACGCCTGGAGCCCGATCGCCAGCGCGGGCGTGCCGAATCGCCGACTGGTGCGTTCGAAGCCGGGAACGAAGGCGCCGTCACGCGACATGGCGAAGTAGACCCGCGGGCCGGCGATGGTCATGGCGCTGATGCATCCGAGGAGCGCCACGATGGTAAACGCCGAGAGCACCGGCGCGATGGCACTGCCCCCAACACCGAACAGCGCGCGCGCCGCCACATCGCCGACGTTCACCGCGTTCTTGATCTCCGCCGCGGGTACAGCATAAAGATACAGCGCATTCAGTCCCAGATAGAGCGCCACTACCAGGCAAGTCCCGGCGAGCAACGCCGCCCCGATGGAACGCCGCGCATCGTGCATCTCTTCCGAGATATAGCACGCCGCATTCCAGCCGCTGTAAGAGAACATGATGGGCAGCAGAGCCAGCAGCCAGCTCGTCGGACGCCAGGCAGGCGCAGCCGAATGGAAATGCGACCACGAGCCCGTTCCCAGCGTGAAGCCGCTTAGACAAAAGGCGCCAATGATGAAGATGATCAACAGCGCAAGCGCGTTCTGCGTCAGCTTGCCCGCTTGGATGTTGCAGGCGTGCAGCATCGCAAAGGCAACGATGACTAACGCCGCTCCCAACGCCCGAGGCGATACGGTGAACGCGCCCAGATAAAAGTTGATCGACAGCAGGCTGCGCTCAGAGCCCAAGGCAGGGTAATAGCGGCCGAGATAAGCGATCAGTCCCACGGCACTGGCAGCGACCGCCCCGGAAAAACCGGCAATCAGCGAAGTCCAACCGGAGAGGAATCCCGCCATAGGCCCGTAGGCGCGCGACAGGTAGATGTACTCGCCGCCAGCAGCCGGCCACATCCGCCCCAGTTGCGCGTAGGAAAGCGCTCCCGCCAACGCCAGGCATCCACCGACCGCCCACAACGCCAGCATCACGCCGGGTTCGGGGACATTCCTGGCAATGATGGACGGCGTGGTGAAGATGCCGACGCCTACCACGTTGCAAACGATCAGCGCCACGCCATCCCTGACGCCAAACGAACGCCGAAGCTGGCTCACAGGGGCAAGAGCCACAGCGGCTGCCGCGCTACCGGCGGCTGAAGCTACTCTACTGACAGGATTTGGCTGGCTGTTGCCGGGCGTCTTCGACATGCGTCGCGCTGCTACCCACGGATTCTCTTGCTCGGTGCCATCCAATGTACACCAGTTCTGGTCGTTGAGATAGAAACTCGCAGCGAGGGTTAAACGAGTTGCACGCGCGCGCGATGCCCAGGTGCCCCGGCGAGCTTGCCATCGCGAGTGAGCAGCGTGGCGTCCAGGCCTTCCGCGAGGGCGACGTAGAGCGCGTCGTAGGCCCTAAGATTGCCCCGGAGATCCCAAACGCGGCGCAGGAAGGGCCAATGCGCGTAACGATGGAGTCGAAGGTTAAGCAAATTTCTCAGGGCCTGTTCAGCGCGCGCGGGCGCAAGATTCTGTAACGCCACCCCACGGCGCAACGCTTGGCACACCTCGACGTCAAGCAGATGCGGCGCATAGAAGATTTGGCCAGGAGAGAAGAATCGCGCGCCAATCGACTGCCCTGCGCTCGTTTGCAGCAGCCATTCGAGAGCGACCGACGCGTCCAGAACCATCACCGCGAGTCCCGTTCCGCCCGGATCAATTCGGCGGTAGAGAACGGGAGGTCAACCGGCTCCCGCGACGCAAGTTTTCGCTGCATCTCTTGTAGCGTGGGCACATCGGCAATCTCGCGGAGCTCCGACAGCAGGTATTCCGACAGCGACATGCCATTATTCGCCGCTCTCGCCTTCAGCTTGCGGTGCAGCGCATCGGGAACGTTGCGAATCTGAATCATCTTCGCCATACGGTGAGAATACTTGCATGTGCGTCACATGTACAGGTCAGTCGGGGGGCGACCGGCAGCCACTTGGCCGGCGACGATGGTGCGGATTAGGTTTTCTCTCACACTGAAGTGTGATTCCAGTCACAGCAACCCTGTTCTCCCTCTGGCATAAACGAGAGCATGACCAGCGTGGGCGCGCAATGCAATTTCCTGAAGGCCTCGGCGTCCCTGAAGGCAGCACTTGAGCCCGTCGGGATTCGGGAACGCTTTTCCAATTCGCAACTCCTGTTCCGCGAAGATGACAATAACAGCGGAGTATTTCTTCTGCTGCGTGGCAAGGTCCGGATGGGGGTGCGGGGGCTGGCCAAACTGGACCGCCTGTTCTCTGCGGGCTCGCTCTTGGGACTGCCTTCAACTTTCACCGGCCACAGCTACAGCCTCACCGCGCAGGCGCTCACCGAAGTGGACACAATCCACGTCGCCCAAGGCGATTTCCTGCAAGTAATGCGCGAGCGTTCGGAGTTGTGCCGGGAAGCGACCGAGATGCTGGGCCGTGAGGTCACCTTCATCCAGTCGGCGCTGGCGGAACGCCGCAGGCTGGCTGCGAAAAACAAAATCCCGCTTACCGAAATCGGCGCGCTGATCTAGCCGCTGGCTGGAAGACGCAAGCGTGCCGCCGGCAGCACTGCGAAATCCGAAATTGATGCAGCGGAACCCGCTACCTTGTAACATTCCCATGATATGAATCGTGGCATGGGCCGGTTTTTGTCTGCGTTAACGGTTGCCAGCCTTTTAGCGTTGCCGATGACAGCGTCTGGCGCAGACGCGCAGGATTCGCCACAGGTTTCCATCGGCGGAGAGCCCGTGGTTGAACTCCTGCGCCCGCCAATCACAGACAAAAGCAAGCCTCAGTTCCTCAGCGCGACCTTACTGCCCGGACGCGGCATGGCCGTGCTTCAAATCAAAGCCTACCTCCCCGGCAAAGGGGAAATCGACCTGCTGAATTCGCCGCCGCTGCCCGAAGCCGCGAAATTGCTGAACAATGAAGATGATGAGTTCGGCAACCAGGTGTTCAAAATCGGGGGCGCGATCCTGCTGCCCTACGTCAATCGTATTCGCGGCAAGCTTTCGCCTGCCGGCAAGACGATCATCGCTATGGTCGCCGGAGATTGGGTTACGCTGCCAGCCAATTGGAGCGGCAACAATCCGGGCGCGGAGAGGCACTCCATTCATGGTCTGATGCGCCGACTAAAGTTCCTAGAATCGCGAACCTGGAGCCGCCCTGGAGAAGGTGGCACTTATGTGATTTACGAAGCAGACGCGCGCAGCTTCGACGGTCATTGGCCTTCCGATACCGGCGTCGAGGTGGAAGCCGGAATCAGTCACGATGCATTCGAGCTCACCGTAACCGCATCGAACGTCAGCCGCGACGAGCTGCTGCCCATGGGAATCGGTTGGCATCCCTACTTCGTCATTCCCAGCGGCGACCGCAGCCAAGCGCGCCTGCACATTCCCAGCGAAACCCGCGCCGTGATGAATAACTACGACGACTCATTCACCACCGGCAAGCGCGTGTCCGTCAAAGGGACGCCATACGACTTTACCGCGCCCGGCGGTCGGCCGCTGGATAAGCAATATCTCGACGACAACTTCTCGAACCTGCTACGCCGCGAGGACGGCAGCACAGTTTCGGAGATTGTCGACCCGAAGGCAAAATACGGCTTGCGCCTGATCACCCTTTCGCCTCAGATCAAGTCCATTCAGGTGTACGCTCCGCCACAAAAGAATTTCGTCGCGATTGAACCGCAGTTCAATTTGCCCGATCCGTACAATAAGAACTGGGGAGACACGGACACGGGTATGGTGTTATTGCAGCCGGGGCAATCGGTGACCTGGCGCGTTCGTCTCGAATTGTTTAACCCAAGTCCGGGGTCCCCGGCGAGTCCGGCGGCTGGACTTGTCGGGGCGAAAGAGTAGGTACACATGCATCGCCTGGCCATCAAGACGCACAAGAAGCGCGAGGTCATCGACATCACGCAGAAGCTGGAGGCGATCCTGTGGAAGCATTACTCGGAGAAGACCGGCATCTGCCACTTGAACCTGCTGCATACCACCGCGGCGCTCACCACCGCCGACCTCGATCCCGGCACTGACCTCGACATGCTCGATGCCTTCGACATTATGGTTCCCAAGCTCGACTATCGTCATGAGCACAATCCCGAACATGTCCCCGACCACATTCTTTCGGCGATGATCGGGTGTTCGCTGAACCTGGCGGTCGAGGCCGGACTGCTTCTGCTAGGCACGTGGCAGCGGGTCGTCTTGATCGAGCTGGACGGGCCGCGCGAACGCGAACTGGTGATGTCGCTGGCCGAGACAGTCTAGCCAAGGCTGGTCGACCGGGCCTCCTAACTACTTTCTCATCTGGAACAAAGTGTCCTTATGAATGCTGCCGTCGTATATTCCTTCGATACTCCACCTCGCTACACGACATTCGCCGACCCTGTTGCCGCTGAGCAAGAAGTGGTCGTGAACGTGAGTGCCGCCGGCCTGCATCCGGTTGTGAAATCGCAGGCGAATGGCTCCCATTACGCAAGTCCGCAAGCGTTGCCATTCATCCCGGGCGTCGATGGAACAGGACGTCTCGAAGACGGTACTCGCGTTTACTTTGGTATATCGAGACTTCCCTTTGGGAGCTTTGCCGAACGTTGTGTCACTGGCCGCTCGATGTGCCTGCCCATTCCCGACGGTCTTGATGACGCAACCGCGGCAGCTATGGTGAACCCCGGGATGTCGTCCTGGGCCGCGCTACCCATGCGGGCTCAATTTGTCACGGGAGACAGCGTTCTGATACTTGGCGCGACGGGCGTTGCCGGCCAGCTTGCAGTCCAAATTGCGAAACGTCTGGGCGCCAGACGAGTCGTCGCAGCTGGACGGAATCCGCAAGTACTCGAAAATCTTCAGCCGTGGGCAGACGCAGTTATTTCCCTGGACCTGGAGCGGGAGGCCCTCATCTCTTCGTTCCGCCGGGAATGGGCAAATGACTCGATCGATATTGTGCTGGATTACCTGTGGGGCGCTCCGGCAGAAAGAGTATTGGAGGCCATCTCCCAGAAAGGGTTTAAGAGCGCGGCATCCCGTGTTCGCTTTGTGCAGATTCGGCGCCAGCGCGGGACCGACGATTTCGCTGCCTGCAGCCACCTTACGCAGTTCCGCTCTGGAGTTGATGGGAAGCGGCTTCGGCAGCGCGTCGATCGCGAAGATACTCCAGTCGGCGGCGGATTTTCTCAATGAGGCCGCAAGAGAACCTTTTCAGATGAAAGTAGTCACGGCGCCTTTGAGCGAAGTAGCGGCTCTCTGGAATGTTCCTCAGGAAGGCGCCCGCCTGGTGTTCCAACCCTGATCAATGACCGTCAAACGGGCTTGCGGTTTGCAAGTATTCCGACAACTCTCCGGATGTCGCACTGCTTATGCGCGACAGGGATACCCGGCTGAGAGAAGGCAAGCAGACGCAGGACACCTGCCTGGGAACGCCGGTTGCCGACAAGTGGTAGGACGGCCAGTGGCTCCGTGGGGCGATCACCCGAAATTCTGCAGCTCGTTCCAAAGCTCCGGCCAGGGCAGGCGTGGCGGTCCGCACACGAAGATATCAGGATGGTCCTCGCTCTCCTCGTTTTTCACTCCCTCGGAGTTGCCGTTGTGCCCGGCCACTCGGCAATTGGTGAACCGTCTTTCTATCGAGCTTTGTGGATAACCAACCACGATCAAAGTTGATGGCGGCGGCGTGGGATAGCCTCGCAGCCACGCCGAATTGGTCGCGCTGATGGGTGCGGGTAGCCCATATGCCGGGCCGAGAATCTCCACCGCTCCCTGCTCGCCGTAGTTGCCCACAAAAATACCGAATGAGTTGCGCTGCTCCGGCGGCAGGCTATCGCGAATCTCGGCGATGGTCTTGACCAGTTCGTTCCAGCCGATCTCCTCGCGTAGATCGCCATTCTTGCTCAGCGCGAACTGCTGCAACGGTCCGCTGGAGGCCAATGGAACCAGCACGGCCGCGATTCCCAGTCCGCATATCGCCAAGCCGGTGAAGAAGACCGCCTCAACGGTCCGTCGCTTGATGAGGGTAAGCGATTCCACCCAACGCTCGCCCACCACCGCGCCCATCGCAAACAGCATGGGATAGGCCGCGGCGAGGTAGTAGAACCGGCCTTTGGCGATGAGGAAGAGGGCGAAAGGGACCACATACATCCAGCCCAGCATTCGATAGCGACGGTCGCGAAAGAAGGCCACGAGGCCCGCGATCCACAGCGGCGCGGCAAACAGGTTCGCGCAAAGCCAGAACTGCATCTGCACGAAGCCCTCTGCCCGGCCCTCGCCAACATCGCGCACGTGAATGTGATGTAGGAACTGCAGCGAGATGAAGTTGTGGCGGATTTGCCAGAGCAGGTTCGGCAGGAAGATGAGGACCGCGATTGCCACCCCTGCCCACAACCAGCGGCTCGCCAGGAAGCGCCGCACCGGCGTCAGCAGCAAGCTCGCGAACACTCCCGCGAGGAAGAAGCCCATGGTGTACTTCGTCTGGAGACCCACGCCGGCGGCCGCGCCAATCGCAATCCACCATCGCGGATTCTCCGACTTCAGCAGGCGAATAACGAAATAGGCAATCAGCACCCACCAGAGATAGTCGAAACTCGAGTACTGAAACTCTGTGGCCTCAAATATCGGCAAGCCCGACAGCGCCACCGCCAGTGCGGCCGTAACCTGGGCCAGACGCCTGCCGCCGAGTTCCCGCGCCATCAGGCCAGTAACGACGATCGCCGCGCACTGCGCGATCACCGAGAACAGCCGCAGCCCGACCAGCGAATGCCCGAACAGCGCAAGGCCAATGCGCTCGATGAACGGCGTGAACGGCGGATAGGCGACGAAGCCCCAGTCGAGATGCAACGCATCGCTCAGCGTCTGGAGCTCGTCGCGATGGAAACCGTAGCGGCCGTTGGTGAGCACATGCACGAGGCCCACCGCGGTCGCGATGCCGATTAGTACCAGCGTATCGCGCTGGCGGATCACAGCTATAGGGTTCGGCGCAGTCTCAGTCATCGATGCCATGCGGGTCGTTTCCGCGCAACGGATTTGCGCATGGAATAGTTTACGCAGAGCAAGGCGTTTTAGCTTCCGCGTGGCCGGATCAGCAGTTGAGCGCAAATTTCGAAAAAATAGGCGCCCATCCGGAGATGGAGCGCCCAGAAACTCGTGACAGCAGCTGTCAGTTTGCGCTGCTTGTCTGTACGCTTGTCGTGGAAACCACGGCGGGATTCACAGTCGTTGCCGGCACCGTGCTGCTCGCATTGCGATCGGCCTTCGCCGCATGCTTTCCAGCAGTTTTCTGCTGCGGCTGGTAGTAGTCGAAGCACTGGTACTCGGGGTACGAGGTGCAGTTCTGCTGGTAGGCTTGCGCCTCGTCATACGCCTGGACTTGGCAGGCACGCAGTGCACTCAAACTTGACCAGCAGCTATCGTCATGCGGGTTGGGCAGCGAATTCTGCGCCGACAACGTCGCCACCGGGACCAAAAGCAGAAGACCAATCAAAGCCAATTTCTGTAAGTTCATAACATCCTCCCCTTCTGCACATGAGATTGCCGGGCCCGGCTGATGGCACGGACAACTTGCCCTCAGTTTCTGCCAAAGTTCCTGTAGCCGATTATTCATGTAACTCCTCTGCCGCTCGATCATCTCTTTCCTATGGCCGAGAGAAGCCCAAACCGCGATGTTCGCCTGGAGAAGATGGAGTGGCCGACGCGCCGCGTAGCCCTGCTTGTGCTCCCCGGCATCCACCTGACCAGCCTTGCCGGCCCATTCGATGTGTTTACGCGCGCGTCGCTGGCGCTCAGCGCCTCCGGCAAGAGGCGCACGCCTGCTTATCAGATTCAATTGCTGACGCCGGAACGCCCGTCGCAACTGTTTGAAACCGGCCTGTCGTTGAGTGGAGGAGTGTACTGGAGGGAGGCGACTGGCCCGTTTGACACGCTTCTGGTATTAGCGGCCGCCGACGTCGCTCGCTCGCGAACCGACCCTGAATTGGTCGCGTGGCTTCGCGCGCGCGCGCAGGACTCGCGCCGTATCGGCTCGGTGTGCGCGGGAGCGTTTCTCCTGGCAGCGACCGGAATTCTCGACGGTCGACAAGCTACTACGCATTGGCAACTAGCCGACCTGCTGGCGCAGCGCTACCCCAACATTGCCGTCGATGGCGACCGCATCTACACGCAGGATGGAAATATCTGGACCAGCGCCGGAGTTTCCACAGGAGTCGATCTTGCGCTGGCCATGGTTGAGGAAGACCACGGCCATGAGCTGGCTTTGGAGATTGCGCGCCGCATGGTCCTCTTTATGCGCCGCGGTGCGGGGCAGCGCCAGTTCAGCCTGCAGCTTGAGGCGCAGGCCGCGGAGCATCAGCCCATCCGCGACCTTATCGCCTGGATCTCGGAGAATCTGAACGCCGACCTTTCCGTGCCGGTTCTGGCGAGTCGCGTCGGCATGAGCGACCGCAACTTCAGCCGCGTCTTCACGCAGCAAATGGGCATGACTCCGGCGCGCTTCGTCGCACGCCTCCGAACCGAGGCGGCCAAACTAAAGCTGGCGGAAACCGACGACAAGCTGGAAGCGGTCGCGCAGAGTGCCGGCTTCGGCGACGGCGAAACCCTGCGCCGTCATCTGCGTGCGGAAACGGAAATCCTGGCCCCAACTACGCGAGCGCGGGCAAGCATCGCCTCATAAGCATTTCCCCTACGTCGCGTCCGGGAGAATAAGAGCGAGCCCTTTTACCTGAGAGAAGTGTCGTTGGTCAAGTGTGGCCAACCTGCTGCCTCGCTCGATGGCGGTTGCGGCAACAATGACATCATAGAAACCAATCATTTTGCCGGAGGCTTCCAGTTCTCCCCAGATGCGTGCATGTTCGTAAGCCGTCTGTTCGGTGTAGGGAATAATGGGTAACGCCGCCAAAACAGCTTCCAGATATTGTTGCCGCTTGGCCTTTTGGAGCGGGGATGCCCGCACTACACCGTGCCAGAGTTCGGCCACGGTGATGGAGGCAATCTCAAATCGCTCATTCGGGAGGGACGCCACCCAGCCGGCGAGGTCGAAGACGCCTTTCGCCCCGCCGATAATGACATCGGCATCAAGCATTACTGCCATTTGTCAGCCGGTGCTTGCAGGGCTTTGTGCGCAGTATGCAGATCGCGGCGCCAGGCCTTGAATTCCCGATCCGTCAAGCGAGCTTTGCCCACAACCTCTGCCAAGGTACGACCCGTACAAACCTTTTCACTGTCAGGAACGAGGCGAGCCACGGGCGACCCATTCCGCAGCAGGACAAAAGTTACGTTCTGGTAATGGGCCCGGTTAACGCAATCGGCAAAATTTCGCGCAGCGTCGGTCACACTGATCGTGGTGGTCGTTCGCATAGAATCATATTATCAGATTTTCACAAGCCCGCTTGCCTACACCAGCATCGGCACCGCGCGATGCTCCAGCTCATGCGCCACGGCGATCGACAACCGCCGGATGCCTTCGCGAATCATCTCCGGCTGCGCATTGGAGAAGTTCAGCCGCATGTGCGAGCCGGTGTCGCCGTCGGGGAAGAATGGATCGCCGGGAACGAAGGCCACGTTCTGCCGCAGCGCCGAATCCAGCAGCTTGCGTGAGTCGATGCCCGGCGGCATCGTGACCCACAGGAACAGTCCGCCCTGCGGGATGAGTCCAGGAAACCTCCGGCGGGAAGAAGTCGCGCGAGCGCCTGCAGCATGGCATCGCGCCGCTCCGTATACACCTTGCGAATGAGCTTCACGTGCTCTTCGATGAAGCCGTCGCGCGCGGCTTCGTAGACGACCATCTGGGTGAAGGTGCTGGTATGCAGGTCGGTGCTCTGCTTGATCTGCGACAGGCGCGCGATCACGTCGGGCGGGGCGACGATCCAGGCCACGCGCAGGCCCGGCGCCAGCACCTTGGAGAACGTGCTGAGATAAATGACGTTGCCCAGCTTGTAGCCGTTGTCGCGCGCTACATTGATGCGGTCAAGCACGACCAGCGGCGTGATGTGCTCGCCTTCGTAGCGAAGCTGGCCGTAGGGATCGTCTTCGATGATCGGGATGCCGTACTTGTCGCAGAGCGCGACCAGTTGGTCGCGCCGCGCGCGCGAGAGCGTGACCCCGCCGGGGTTCTGGAAGTTGGGCAGGATGTACATGAACTTCGGCCCGGAGCGCAGCGCCTGCTCCATGTCGCAGGTTTGCAGGCCGTCATCGTCGATGGGCACGGTGACGTACTCGGCGCCCATCAGGTCGAAGGCCTGCAACGCGCCGAGATAGGTGGGCGACTCGACCAGAATGCGGTCGCCGCGATTGATGAGCAGCTTGGCGATCAGGTCCAGCGCCTGCTGCGAGCCCGGAGGTGATGAGCACGTTGTCGACGCTGGCCAGAATGCCGTAACGCGCCATGTGCGCCACGATGAGCTCGCGCAGCGGACGATAGCCTTCCGTCGGGCCATACTGCAATGCGATCGACGCCTGGGTCTGCAAGACCCGGTGGCACGCCTCCTGGAAGCGCGCCACCGGAAAGACCTCAGGGGCGGGAAGGCCGCCGGCAAAGGAGATGACCTCAGGACGTTGGGTGAGCTTGAGCAGCTCGCGGATAATGGAACTTTTGGCCGACTTGGTGCGCTGCGCGTAACGGTGTGCCCAGGGCGCTGCCATGCGTTCCTCCGGGATTACTCTTCACGCTAGCGCGGAAAAACAAGGCTGTCTGTGATGGGCGACACGGTGCGGTGGGTAGTTTGACTAGCTGTCGCGCTCGACCACGAACTCGGCCACCCACAGCAGCACGCGCTTGATCTCCGAGTCGGGGAAGGTGCAGATGGCCTCGCGCGCCTTGTCCGAAAACTCCGTCGCGCGCGCATACGCGGCATCGATCGAACCGTAGCGCTTCAATATGGCAACGATGTCCGCCGGCCTCGTTCCATCAAAGCCACCATTGCGCAGCACAGACTCAATCATCGCCCGCTCGGAAGTACTGGAATGTTCCAACGCGTGCAGCACGGCCATGGTCGCCTTGCCCTCGCGCAGGTCGCTCGCCACCGGCTTGCCCAAGACTTCTTCCGACGCGGTCAGGTCCAGCACATCGTCGACGATCTGGAAAGCCATGCCCAGATTGCGGCCGTACTCGGCGAGTCGCTGAAGGTCGGCATCGCTGGCGCGGCCGAGGATGCCGCCGAGCTTCATGCACACCGAGAACAGGCACGCCGTCTTGCGGAAGATCAACTCGAAGTGCTCGTCGAGCGAGATCGCCTTGCCCAGCCGCTCGATCTGAAGCAACTCGCCTTCGACCATCGCCTGCGTGAGATCGATGAGCGCATCGAGGATGGCGAAGTTGCGCTCCTGGAGCGCAACCTTGAACGCTTGCATGTAAAGCCAATCGCCGGCGAGCACGCACTTGGCGTTGCCCCACTGCGTGTTGGCCGCGGGCCGCCCGCGACGCGTCTCGGCCTCATCGATGATGTCGTCGTGCACCAGCGTGGCGGTATGGATCATCTCCACGACCGCACCCAACTTGATGGCGCCCTGGCCGGTGTAGTTCATCAGCTTCGAGGAGAGAAGCAGAAGGGCGGGACGCAGGCGCTTGCCGCCGCCCACGCGCAGGTACTCGCCGATCTCGGTAATGGCGCGCACGCCGGAGACGGTGTCGCGGCCGAACTCGCGCTCAATCGCGGCGAGATCGTCGTGCAGCAGGTCGAAAACTTCTTTCGCGTTCCGGATTACCGAGTTCAAGCCTGCGTTCTCCCCAGCATTCTTCCACTTCCGGCAACTATTTTCACCACAGAGACACAGAGGCACAGAGAAGATTTCGGATCAAGATCAGGCATGAACATCAAACTAAAAAAACTCTGTGTCTCTGTGGTGATTCCGGCTCTTAATTGCTTCGGTAGTTCGTGAACTGCATGTCGATGCCGAAGTCCTGTTGCTTCAGCAGCGCAATGATGTCCTGAAGTGTATCGCGGTCTTTGCCGCTGACGCGAACCAAATCGCCCTGGATCGCCGCCTGCACCTTCTTCTTCGAGTTCTTGATCAGCTTGACGATCTCGCGCGCCTTCTCGATAGGGATGCCTTGCTGCATGGTCACGCGCTGGCGCACGGTCGAGCCTGCCGCCGGCTCGATGCTGCCATAGTTGAACGCCTTCAGCGGCACGTTGCGCCTCACTAGCTTGCTTTGCAGAACATCGTTCACCGCCTTCAGCTTGAACTCATCGGCCGAGGCCAGCACCAGCGCCTCTTTGCCGTCCATCTCAATGGAAGACTTCGAGTCCTTCAGGTCGTAACGGGTATGGATCTCCTTCAGCGCCTGCTGAATGGCGTTGGACACTTCCTGCAAGTCGACTTTGCTGACGACATCGAATGATTCAGCCATAAGCTTAAGTTTAACAACAATCGCGTCCTGCGCCGGTTGATCGCCGCGCCTCTCCCACTTCTTTTGCATTTACTCGCCGCGACCTCTTCGACACAATAGGGTCAATGTCGCGGGGGCTCCAAATCGCGCTGCTCATCCTGGGGGCCATCATCTTTGTAATGGTGCTGCTGTTTTCCTCCGGGACCAGCCAGGTTGCGGATCAAGCCGTACAGTACGAGTTGAAGGCAATCGGCCAGAGCATCTACGAATATCACGAGACCATGGGCCAGTGGCCGCACAATATCGATGACCTGGCCCGGACCTCGCTGCCCGTGCGTGTGCGCTATTGGAAGCCGTCTCTGGAGAGCGGTTCAATTGTGGTCGTCTGGCACGATCATCTCAATCCCAATCCTCAAGATAATCGCGAGGTCGTGCTGGCTTACCACAATCGGGGAACGCTGGCGATGTTTGGGCGCCAATGGGTGTGTTGGGGCGATCTCCGCACCGAGTACATCAGCGTTAAGAGGTTGCACGCCGCGCTCGCCGGCGAGCGGTGAGGACCGTTAATCGCCAGGGAGTCTCTGATTAAGTTCCTCAGCGGCAAGACGGGACTGCCGAAAAGCCGCGGCCGGAGATGCTTTGTAACAGGGCACGACTTCAGTCGTGCCGAACAGTGATTTTCCCTTTTGTTCATTAGCCGGCTTTAGTCGGCGACACCATGCGTTATGTGAAAAGTCGTATGCTGAAGACCGCCCGGGATTTAAGACAAGAACGCAAGACGGCACAACTCGGCACGAGTAAACTCGTGCCCTGATACAAAGCATTGCCCTGGCGACTTCCTTCAACACAGCTTGCCGTACTGCGACGTATATTGCAGGCCGATCTCGCCGCAGCTTCCCTGCTCCACAGAATACACAATGCAGGAATCGAAGGGCCGCGAGTAGACATGCAGGCTGACCGCGCGCTGGTTCCACTCGCGCGGATTACGAACGTCGTGCACCGGGTTGAGCGGATCGACGGCAACCGGGTTCTCCGGCGTGATGTGGACCACGTCGGCGGGCTCGATGTTGCAGGCGTGCGCGCCCAGGTCTTCGGAGATGACGCGATAATTCTGCACCGCGAGCTTGCCGAGGGGCGCGGCCATCCAGCAGTTCTGTCCCTTGTGATTGTGGATGGAGCTCTTCATGCCGACCTCCCAGCAAATAGCCAGCAGCTCGTAGAGCCCCGTCTTGTCGATGAGGTTGCGCGTGTAGTGCTGCGCGTTCCAGAAGAGGTAGGGCTTCAACGACTCGGGATCGACGCGGCTGGCGCGCAAGTAATCCAGCGTACCTTGAACGCCGGTGAAGTCTTCCTCGCGCAGCTTGCGCAGGCCCGCGACGAAGTCATCGACTGTCAAATTCTTGTAGATTTGCTGTGATGAAGTCCCGATTGCCATGCTCGACCTCCTGGGACGAAGCGCTCATTCTAAACCAGTTTCAGCAGCCTTGGGCCGCCAGCCGCAGTTGCGGGCCACAAGCCGCCGCGGGAAATCTTTCGCGAGCAGCAGGGTTGCGGGAATCCATTAGCCCGGGCTTTGACTCCAAGCATATAATGTGCGCAGAAAGCACCCTGGCAAGGTTCGTTTTTCGGCACTGGAGTTTCCCATGAAATCCGTCGTTATCGCGGTGCTGCTGAGTGCCATCCTCGCGCTTCCAGCGCTGGCACAGGACAACGCGCAGTCGCAATCGTCCGCTCAGCCTTCGGTCGCAAACTCCGATCAGTCGCAAACTGCCGCCACTCCGACGGCTTCACCCGTGGACAGCGCGGCCGCAACCGCTCCCATCGCCAGCGCGCCCAAAGCGACGCACAACAAAGACAAGAACGACGTCGAGGACATCGGCAATCGCAACGTCGGCAGCACCGGCAAGAGCCTGGGCAACTGGTACTCCATCGATACCGACATCAAGGTCGGCAAGCAGTACGCGATGATGGTGGAGTCGAGCGCGCGCATGATCCAGGACCCGGTCGTCAATGAGTACGTCAACCGGGTGGGCCAGAACCTGGTGCGCAACTCCGATGCCAAGGTCCCCTTCACCATCAAGGTCATCGACTCCGAGGAGATCAATGCCTTCGCCCTGCCCGGCGGCTTCTTCTACGTCAACAGCGGCCTGATTCTGGCTGCGGACAATGAGTCCGAGCTGGCAGGCGTGATGGCGCATGAAATCTCCCATGTCATCCTTCGCCACGCCACGCGCGAGATGACGCGCGCCAATTACGTGCAGCTCTCCACCGTTCCACTGATGTTTGTGATCAACAGTTGGGGGCTTTATGAGGCGGTGAACCTCGGCATGAGCCTGGCCCTGCCGGTCACGTTCATGAAGTTCTCACGCGACTTTGAAGCTCAAGCCGACTACTTCGGCCTGCAGTATATGTACAAGGCGGGATACGATCCGCAATCGTTCATCGACTTCTTCGAGAAGATCAAGGCGCTGGAGAAGGAGAAGCCAAACCTCTTCTCGAAAGCGTTCGCGAGTCACCCGCCGAATGAGGAGCGCATTCTGAAGAGCCAGGAAGAGATGCGCAATATACTGCCGCCGCGGCCGGAATACATCGTCGACACCTCGGAGTTCGATCAAGTGAAGGCGCGCCTGGCGGCGTTCGAGAACCGCAAGAAGGCGATTCCGACAGACAATACCAACAAGCCGACCTTGCGCAAGACCCAGACCGCCGACAACGGCAAAGGCGAGCCGGGCAAGGATGGCGATGACCGTCCGACGCTCCAGCGGCGTGATGACGATTATGCGTCGGCGCGGCCGGCGGTCACGTTTTGAGCTGAGCAACCCCACAATGGCGTTCACCCGGCGGCCTAGTGCCGCCGGTTTCGTTAGCGCCACGTTCTGCGGTCGGTATGTTTGCTCGGGATAAAAAGCCACGCAAAAAAGGTGTCATCCTGAGCGGAGCGCCCGCGCAACTACCCCGCCCAAGCGCTTGTGTTGCGCTTGGCGGGGTAGTTGCATTGGCGCGGAGTCGAAGGACCGCTACAGTCGCCACGATCTTTAGGAGCTATAGCCGTCCGTCGGCTCCGCTCGGGATGACACCTCGTTAGAAAGTCACGAGCGCGCCATTACATCATCTTCATTTTGGTGTACCGCTGGATATCGCCGCGAAAATACATCAGGCCCCACACCGTCGCCGCGATCGTGCCCCACAAAAGCAGTTTGCCTTTCATTCCCCATCTCCTTTTTTTCTTACCAGTAAATCGCTCTTACTAATAAGACGATGTTGCTGGAACTCATCTCATAAAATTGATCAGGTTTGTATCAGACATCAGGTTTGCCCCAAACCTCAGGTTTGTATCAGGGCACGACTTTTAGTCGTGCCGCACGAAGCGCTCCTTACAGTCCGGGCTTCAGCCCCTGTCGTCGAGGTGCAGGGGCTAAAGCCCCTGTTGTTTAGCCCGATTTCGGCACGACTGAAAGTCGTGCCCTGATACAAATCGATTTATGAGATAGCTTCTAGTAACAATTTCTTAAGCCGCGGCCGCTTCGCTGCGCGCTTTTGTAACCAAGCCCTCGACCATGTCGGCGGCCTCATCCACCGCAGCCGCTACCGGTTCGCTCAGCCCCATGTTCCCTTCCGCATCGGGCTCGATGCTCGCCGGCTCGCAGCCAATCACCAGAACGCGGCCGACCTCTCCGCCCAGCGCGCTGACCAGCTGCAACACGGCGACGGGATTCATCGTGTGCGCATCCAGGTCCGGCGGCACGCCGCCCTTGGGCAGCTCCGGCTCGAGCGTGTAGAGCGTTCCCGGCTCGCCGCCTCGCGGCAGCGCATCCACCAGGATCACAAGCTCCCACTCCTCCATCAACGCATACGCCAGGTCGAAGCTGCGGATACCGAAGTCCACCACGCAAACGTTGCCCGGCAGACGGCGCTGCGCCAGCCGGTTCACCACCTCAACACCAAAGGCGTCGTCGCCAAGAAAGATGTTGCCAATACCAGCTACCAGTACCTTACCGCTCATTGGTCACCTCCCCATTCAACGCTAAAGGTTCAACCTCTTCCGGAGAGAAAAAGAAACGGTGCCCGGGCTGGCGCAACATCCCGAAGTCGCGTCCGGGATCGTCTTCCAACACCACCGCCAGGTGCACCTGGTCGTCGAAATCGCGCTCGATGGCCTCGACGAACGCGACCTTGCCCTTCAATGCCATGTCCATAATGTCGGCACTCTTCTGCGGCCACAGCCGCACGCGGTCGCCGGCTTTCACCTCGACGCCGAAAATGGTGACGCTGGTCAGCGGCGCGTTCTCCGGCGCGTCCGGATTCCAGAGGTCGATGATGGCCTCCTCGCCGGTCGCCGGCCGCAGCTCGCGGATCGTCCCATGAGTGCGCATCAGTTGCTCGCGCGCACTCGCTTCGGTGCGCTCCAGAAGCCGGCGGACGCGATCGTCGCCCGCGCGCATCTGGCTCTTCTCGTCGTCAGTCAGGGTCATGACGCGCAACGTGAGCATCTCGTCCATCTCGGTGCCGTCGAAGAAGTCGCCTGCGCTCTCGGGCGCGACCTGCGGGTAATCGTAGAGCACGATGGGCGAGCACAGCATCATGTCGCGCTCGCCCTCGGCGCCCACCAGCACGGGAAAGTTACCGACGTTCTCGCAGGCATTCACCTCGGCTCGCAGCTCATCGGGCGGATCGAGCAACGAGACGAACTCGCCGCCGCTGATGCTGAGGATGGTATGCGCGGAGAACAACGAACTAAGCAGAGCGGAGTCGCGGCCGGAAGGGTCACCGGCAAGCGAAGTCGTGTTGGTGACGGTGACGATTAATTTAACTAACTGGTTAGTTACTTCCAAAACTGCAACCGCGATCGATCCCGTGACCTCGTGGCGATCGCCGGAGACTCCCCCCTGGGCGAAGAGAAAGTGAAAGCTCTGCTGAGCAACTCTTCCGACGGAAAGCTCGCATTCAAACGAGCGCTCGATGCCTTCTTCCCCGCCCTCGCGTGGGAGGAGTTGCAAGAACCGAAGCTGCACGTGAAGAACGGGGTTTCCCGTCACCTTCACCAGGCACTCCGAATGCATGTGCGCGCGCTCGGTGCCGAGTCCCACTTCGTGGTACTGGGGGGGATAGAGTATGCCGAAGCTCCAGCGCTGCCGGTTCTTGATGGCCGAAGGCCGGTACGGATACAGCATGTAGCCTTCGTAGAGCACGGCATTGGCGACCTTCATGGCAAGTTCGCGGTTCATGCCTTCGCCTCCGCCGTCAGACCCAGCGCCCGCTCCAGCGCCTGCTCCCAAGTCGCGATGTTGTTGCGCACCTTGTATTCGGCGAGGCGGTCGAAGGCATCGCGCTGTAAGCAGAGCCATGCGGTGTTTGGATAATGCTGGTCCATCATCTCCTTCCAGACGCGCACTGGCAGCTTGTAGCCGGCCTCGCGGTCCCATGGGATCTGCGCCACCTGCATGCCTATGCTGCCCGCATGGAAGACGGTGCCGCTGAACAGCAGCGACATCGGCAGCTCGCCCTCTTCCAAACCATAGATGTACTTCGTTACCGCAACATTAAAGTCGAAGGTGCAGGTCACCGGAACGTCAACCACCGTGCTGCCGGTGAATCCCGTGACGTTGACGTTCGCATTGGTCCACAGCAGCGGATGCACTGACTTGCTCCACAATTCAGGCTCGCCGAACAACTCCTTCAGGCGTGCTTGTTCGGCGGGGGTGTAGCGGCGGCGCGCCGGCTCGATCTGCACCTGCGCGCGCAGCGCGGCCGAGTGTACCCGCTCAGGTTCCGAGTTGGTGATGCGCACCTTGAATGTCAGTTGCGGCACCGCCGCGTTGGGCGTGGCGAAGGCGTCCTCGACCTGGAAGTGCAAGTCAGGCAAGCGTGCCTCCCGCTTGCTGGTCCAGGCGCTGGAAGAACTTGTCGATCTCCTGCCAGACCTCTGCGCCGCCGCTCAGCCCGCGCCAATGCGTGCGGATGATGCCCACCAGCCGAAAACATTGATCGATGGGCGCGCGGTAATAGCGCGGCGGATGCTTCACGCCCTCATGCGCAAAGTCGCCCGGCGATGCCGCACCCCAGCCGATACGGTTCACCAGCAGCGCCTCGACGTCCGGCTCGAACTTCTTCAGCACCGGGTTGCGCTCGACGATCGTGTTCCAATATTCGAGGTCAAGCGAGGACTCCATCGCACCGCCGGGGCTGGGATATTGCGCGATGACGCGTCCGGCCGTGCTGCTGTTGACAAAGTACGCGAGGTTGATGGGAATCAGCAGGCTCTCCCATTCCTGGTCGTCCAGCACGAAGTCGTGCAGGCGCACAACGTCACGCGGGATGCGCTTGAAGCGCTGCTGCGAGCTGCCGGGGAAGAGGATGGCGCAGGGATCGCAGGCGCAGGCCACGCGGCGCTGGTCGACCTCCAGCAGATGCTGATGCTCGGGGCCAAGCGTCTTGGCGCAGAGCTCGCAGACTTCCACCCGCGCTCGCGGCTTGCGCACAAAGCGCTGGAGCGTCGCGAGGGCCGTGGGTGCGGGATTGTTGGTTGATGTTGCCATTGCTTATCGAACCAATGTTGCCGTTGCTTATCGCAACCAAGTATGAACTTGTCATCCCGAGCGGAGCGAAGCGGAGCCGAGGGATCTGCGGTTCGCGTGAGGTGGTACGCTGCGGGCGAACCGCAGATCCCTCGACTCCGGCGCGCAAGAAGCGCGCGCCTCCGCTCGGGATGACAATTCAAGGGAGATGGACTATCCCGGCGCAGCCAAATCCGCGCCCCTTATCGCCCTACGCCGGCGGTAGATGCGGCATGCGCGGATCAATCGGCGCACGGTCATCCGCGTTGATACCGGTCGAGTCTCGGGCGGTGCGGCCCTTGCCTTCACGTCCCGGCTCGCGCCGGCCTTCGTAGGCCCACTCTTCGCCCCTCTTCGTTCCCGGAGTATGCGAGTCAATGTCACGGGGGGGATTCTTCATTTCGCTTCTCCTCTACTTGGCTCTATCGTCTGACGCAACTAGAAGCCGTCTCATGAATTGCTTTGTAACAGGGCACGACTTTCAGTCGTGCCGCAAGCGGCTGGTGTCTCGGGGTTCAGCGCCTGCGCGAACCGCGCAGGCGCTGAACTTTTGGACTTTGAGAATTGCATTCTCTCGGCACGACTGAAAGTCGTGCCCTGTTATAAGCCTGATCGATTTATGCGATGAATTCTGGCAACTCGCCATCAGCTCTCCGCTTCCATCGCCGCTGAAAGTTCGTTGGCCGGCTGAATCATGTTCACCGGAATAAATCCTGCTGCCGATGAGGCCACACCTTCGGCGACGAACTCGATCACCTCAGGTGCGGCCTCCCGGATGGCCTGCTCGACTGCTGACTTAAGCGCATCGGGTGACGAATGGCAGCCGTTACCCGTGCTGCTGATCGACACGCGAACCAGGCTATCGTTGACATCGAGCAGTTCTACGCTCCCGCCCTGCTTCTGCACCTGCGGGCGGACTTTTTCTATGGCGCGGCGCACGCGCTCGTCCAGCGACAGCGGATGGACGCCGTACAGCACCATCAGCCCGCAGAGCAGAGGATCGCTGCCCAGATGGGCCAGCGAATTCCGCCCGGCATCGCCGGAGTCGCTGAGCACCTTGACGATGCGGGCCAGCCCCGCGCCGTGCAGGTCCATCAGCGACTGCATGAGTTCGAGCGCAGCGGTGCGCGCGTCTTCCTCCGGAATCTGGTTGACGCGCTCGACCATCCGCTCGATCTGTTCCGCGTGCGCCTGGAATTCGCCGTTGTTCATTTGTGCCCCATGACGCCAAACATCGGCGAGTGCCGCGTCTCCAGCACCTTGCCGTTGCCCAGGTACATATGCACGCCGCAGGGCAGGCACGGATCGAAGCTGCGCACCGCCCGCATGATGTCGATGCCCTTGAACTTGTCCGGGCCGTTTTCCTCGAAGATGGGCGTATTCTGCACCGCATCTTCGTACGGACCGGGCGTGCCATAGACATCGCGCGGGTTGGCGTTCCAGCACGTCGGCGGATAAGGATGATAGTTGGCGATCTTCCCGTCGCGGATGACGACGTGATGCGACAACACGCCACGCACCGCTTCGTGGAAGCCGCAGGAGATGGCGTACTCGGGCACCTTGAACGGAGTCCACGTCTTGCTGTGGCCTGCCATCAGCTCCTCCATCGCCTTCTCGCAGAAGAAGAGCGCGGCAGCCGCGGAGTACGCCTGGAAGTAGGTTCGCGCGCGGTCCCGCTCGATGGCGTTGCTCCACTTCGGGATCTTCCATTCGAAGGTGGTCTCCGGCAGTGTCGCGCCCTTGGGCAGGGTGATCTGCACGCTGCTGCCGGTGGCCTTGATGTAGCCAATGTCCACCAGCCCGGACAGCGCCGTCGCCCACAGGCGCGCGATGGGACCGCCGCCGGTATCGAGCGCCAGATAGTCGCCGGTGCGTTTGTCGAACCAGCGCGGCGACATCACCCAGGTGTAGTTGCCGCCGAAGTCGCGCTTCTGCGGCCGTGGGATCGTCGTCTGGTTCCAGGGATGATGTTTGTCAACCGCATTGCCCAGCGGATCGTGCTTGACGAAAGTTTCTTCGTTCTGCCAATCGTCGTAGTAGGAGGAGCCCAGCAGGATGCGCAGGCCGAGGTTGATGTCCACCAGATCGTTGGTGACCAGTTTTCCGTCCACCACTACGCCCGGCGTCACGAACATCTCCTTTCCCCATTGCGACATGTGCTCGTACCTGTAGTCGCAAACGTCGGGATTGTTGAACGATCCCCAGCAGCCGAGCAGAGTGCGCCGCTCGCCCACATGTTCGTAGCCGGGCAGCGCCTCGTACCAGAAGTCGAACAGGTCATCGTGCAGGGGCACGACCCGCTTCATGAACTCCACGTACTTCATCAGCCGCACCATGTAGTCGGTGAACAGCTGTATGGTGGGGACGGTGCCCACGCCGCCGGGATACAGCGTCGAGGGATGCACGTGGCGGCCTTCCATCAGGCAGAACATCTCGCGCGTCATGCGGCTCATTTCCAGCGTCTGCCGGTAGAAGCTACCGGTAAACGGGTTGAGCGCCGTCATGATGTCGGCGATGGTGCGGAAGCCGTGCTTGTCGGCGTTGGGCGCCTGCTTGCGCTGCGCCTTGTCCCACAATGAGGGATTGGTTTCCTTCACCATCTGCTCGCAGAAGTCCACGCCGACCAGGTTGTCCTGAAAGATGTTGTGGTCGAACATGTACTCCGCCGCCTCGCCCAGGTTGACGATCCACTCGCCCATGGCGGGAGGCTGGATCCCGAAGGCCATGTTCTGGGCGTAGCAGGCGCAGGTGGCGTGGTTATCGCCGCAAATTCCGCAGATGCGGCTGGTGATGAAGTGAGCGTCGCGCGGGTCCTTGCCCTTCATGAAGATGCTGTACCCGCGGAAGATGGAGGAAGTGCTGTAGCACTCCGCCACCTGCTTATTTTCGAAATCAATCTTGGTGAAGATGCCCAGGCTGCCCACGATGCGGGTGATGGGGTCCCAGCTCATCTCCACCAGGTTGCGTTTCTTGGTCGGAGTTTCAGTCAACGGCTGAGTTGTAGTTGCCATTTCAATTCCTCTCCCTTACGCAGCAGCGTTGCGGCCAAAGCGCGACTTGTACGCGCCGGGTCTGGGGTGATAGCCAGTGATGAGTTCGCGCCCGCGACGCCGCCACTCCGGCTCTCCATTTACGGTTCCATTGGTGATGGCGCGCAGCGCCCGGATCATCTTGCCGTAGAGGGTGAGCGCGGCGGTCGAGAAGCGCGCGCCTGAGGGCTCGTCCATGAAAGGCATGAACATGTCAGGAAAGCCCGGCATGGTGCAGCCGATGCAGATGCCGCCGACGTTGGGACAGCCGCCGATGCCGCGCATCCAGCCGCGCTTGGTGACGTTGCAATTCACCACCGGTCCCCAGCAGCCGATCTTCACCAGGCACTTGGGGCTGCCGTACTCGAATGCGAAGTCGTCCTGTTCGTAGTAAGCGGCGCGGTCGCAGCCCTCATGTATCGTCTTGCCGAAGAGCCATGTGGGGCGGAGTTGTTTGTCGAGCGGGATCATGGGCGCGAGGCCCGCGGCCTGGTAGAGGAGGTAGAGCACCGTCTCCATAAAGTTGTCGGGCTGCACCGGGCAGCCGGGCACGTTAACGATGGGCAGGCCCGCCTTGGAGCGCCAGTTCCAACCGAGGTAGTCGGCCAGGCCCATGGCACCCGTGGGATTGCCGGCCATGGCGTGAATGCCGCCGTAGGTGGCGCAGGTTCCCGCGGCCATCACCGCCAGCGCTTTGGGCGCCAGCCGGTCGATCCACTCGCAGGTGGTGATAGGCTGGCCGGTATTGGGATCGGTGCCCTGCGCCGCCCAGTAGCCTTCGTCCTTGATGTGCTCGTTGGGAATCGAGCCTTCCACCACCAGCACGAACGGATCGATCTCGCCGCGTTCGGCCTGGTAGAAGTACTTCATGAAGTCGTCGCCATTCTCATAGGCGAGCACGGGATTGTGCAGATAAACTTTGGGCAGGCCGGGAATGGCGCCCAGGACAACGTCCTCAATGCTGGGCTGCTCTGCGTTGGTAACGGAAACTGAGTCGCCGTCGCAGCTAAGACCGGCGGTCAGCCACACAATATGGACTTCCTCCACCGGGGAGGGCGCGTCGTTCTTTCGGCGCTGGAATGGAATCGGCTCAACTGGCATTACGACCTCCTTTCAGCCGGCCGGAGTTGCGAACTGTTCTGGGTGCCCCAGGTCTGGCGATTTTCCAGACCTGGGCCGCACCTCAGGGCAGTCCACTAGCAGTTTGTAATTAGTGAAGGAATTCGAGACAGATGTGGAAGACAGCGGGCAGAGAACCCGTAGCGAGGAAAGAATCGGATTGCACCCCACTGGCAATCCAGCCTCCCGCAGTACTTCGGTCGAATAGAACCGAGATGTGGCCGTCAGAATTTCGGTTGCCTGAACGCGTCGAAAAAAATCGCGCCAGCTTGGTGCCCCAAGTTCGACCCGTCTTTTGGCCTGACTTGGGCCCAGATTAGCGTCCAAAAGCGGGACGCGAACCCTTCGGCAAGCTCAGGGCAGGCTCTGGGGCACCGCGGAGTTTCAACTCAGCAGATCCTCGGCAATTGTTCGCCGAAAAGCGTATCGACCACCCTCGTGCCGCCGATCTCGGTTTCCATCAGCACCATGCCGCGGTGGTCACCCACCACTTCCCCGATGACGCGCGCGTCGCGGCCCAGAACATTCTGCTGCATACGATCGACGATCGCATCCGCCGCATCCGGCGGCACGATCGCCACCAGCTTGCCTTCATTGGCTACATACATGGGATCCAGACCCAGCAGCTCGCAAGCGCCGCGTACGGTGTCGCGCACCGGAATGTCCAGTTCGCGCAACATCATGCCGGCATTCGAGCGTCCAGCGATTTCGTTCAACACCGTGGCCACCCCGCCGCGCGTGGGATCGCGCAGTACGCGGATGTCCGGGCAAACGTCCAGCATGTCGGCGACGAGCGTGTGCAGCGCCGCGCAATCGCTCTCGATCACGCCTTCGAATTCCAGGTTCTCGCGTTGCGACAGGATCGCCATCCCGTGGTCGCCGATATAGCCGCTGAGGATGATCTGGTCGCCCGGCCGCGCGCGGTCGGCGGAGATATTCACCGGCCGCTCGACGACGCCGATCCCGGTGGTCGAGATGAAAATCTTGTCGCCCTTGCCCTTGTTCACGACCTTGGTGTCCCCGGTGACGAGCTGCACGCCCGCATCTCTGGCGGCTTCGCTCATCGATTGCACGATGCGCCGCAGCTCTTCGGTCAAAAGCCCCTCTTCCAGAATGAACGCCGCGGCCAGATACAACGGGCGCGCGCCGCTCATCGCGAGGTCGTTGACCGTGCCGTTGATGGCAAGCCGCCCAATGTCGCCGCCGGGGAAAAAGATCGGCGTGACCACGAAGGAATCGGTCGTGAACGCCAGGCGCGAGTTGCCGACCTGGAGCACCGCCTGGTCGTCGAGCTTGTCTAAGAATTCGTTGCGGAATGCCGGCAGGAAGACGCGTTCCAGCAACTCCGCGCTGAGCTTGCCGCCGCTACCATGTCCGAGCACGATCTGCTCGTGATGCGTAAGCGGCAGCGGACAGGTCGCGCCGGGGAGCTTGGCGCCCTCCTCTACTTCCGCCTTCAGTTCAGGCTTGGGCATGATCTTCTTTCGACGTCGGTAAAGCCGGGTGCCCCAGGTCTCGCGAGGTTCGAGACCTGGGCCGCCTACAACACCGATATGCCCAGGTCTGGAAATCGCCAGACCTGGGGCACCCCGTTTAGTTTTCACCCAGCTAAATGATGTCCTCCTCGCCCATGGCCACGTGCGTCAGGTCCCAGAGGATATGCAGCAGCGCCACGTGCGACTCCTGGATACGATGAATGCTGAAGCTGGGCACGGTGAAGCAGTAGTCCGAGACCTCAGGCAGCCGGCCGCCGTCCTTCCCCGAGAACGAAATCGTCAGCAGGCCCTTGTTGCGCGCCGCTTCCATCGCATAAATCAGGTTGGGCGATTGGCCGCTGGTCGAGATGGCCAGTGCCATGTCGTCCTTTTCGCCCCAGAGGTCAATCTGGTCGATGAAGACGCGCGCGAAATCTTTGTCGTTCGAGATAGCGGTCACGACGGGCATCTGGCTCACGAGATCGAGCGCCGGCAGCGCACGCCGCTTCTCAATGATGGGATGAACGAACTCCACCGCGACATGCTGCGCGTCGCAGGCGCTGCCGCCGTTGCCCATAACCCAGAGCCGCCGGCCGCGCGCGAAACGCTCCGCCATTTTCTGGCTCAGCTCACCGATGTCCCGCGCGTAGTGTTCGAAAAACTTGTTCTTGATCTCCACCGACTCCTGGCATTTGCGCATGACCTTGTCATGCCACTCCTGCGGCGAGATCTGCGGCGGGTTGATTGCGGCGCTACTCATACTGCGATTCCCACTCGTCAAGAACTTTTTCACCACAGAAGCACGGAGGACACGGAATTTTATTTTGATTTCTCTTATTCCGTGTATTCCGTGATTCCGTGGTGAACATTTTCTACACCAATTGCGCTCGGGCCGCGTTGGCCTCGGCCCTCTGCTTGTCGAGATGGCGTCCGTAAGCGTAATACGCGGCGCAGGCGCCTTCAGCGGAAACCATGGTCGCGCCCAGCGGCGTCAGCGGCGTGCACATCGTCCCGAACGCCGGGCAATCGTGCGGCTTCTTAATGCCTCTCAGGATCTGCCCACTGATGCAGATCGCCGGCTCCTGCGTGTCGATTTCCTTCACCTGGAAAATCTTCTCGGCGTCGTGCTCGCGATACTCCCAGCGCAGCTTATAGCCGCTCTTGGGAATCCAGCCCACGCCGCGCCAGCGGCGGTCGCCCACTTCGAAGACGCTGTTCACGAGCTTGCGCGCGGGAACGTTCCCTTCGCGATCGAGAATGCGCGAATACTGATTCTCCGTAGTGTGGGTCCCCGCCTCGAGTTGCCGCACCACCATAAGCGTCCCCTGCAGCAAGTCCAGCGGCTCGAATCCGGTAATGACGATCGGCACCTTGTAGCGCTCGCTGACCGGCTCGTACTCGCGATAGCCCATGATGGCGCACACGTGTCCCGGGCCGAGGAAGCCCTGCACCCGGTTCTGCGGCGATTGCAGAATGTACGTGATGGCCGGCGGCACCAGCGAATGCGACACCAGCACCGAGACGTTCTTCATTCCCTCCTGTTTGGCGCGATGGACGAGCATCGCGTTGGCGGGCGCGGTGGTCTCGAATCCAATCGCGAAGAACACGACCTGCTTGTCGGGATTGGCGCTGGCGATCTTCAGGCAGTCGAGCGGCGAATACACCACGCGAATGTCGGCGCCCTTCGACTTCAGCGTGAACAGGTCACCATGCGAGCCCGGCACGCGCAGCATGTCGCCAAAGGAGCAGAAGATGACGTCGGGCCGCGCCGCGATGGCGTGCGCCTTGTCGATCATGTCGAGCGGCGTCACGCATACCGGACAGCCGGGGCCGTGTACCAGTTCGATACCATCGGGCAGCAGCCGGTCGATACCGTGCTTGACGATCGAGTGCGTCTGCCCGCCGCAGACCTCCATGACCACCCACGGCCGCGTCTGGATGCGGCGAATCTCCTCCACCACAGTCTTCGCCAGCCGCCCATTGCGATACTCGTCGATGTACTTCATTGCGGCTTCCTCGCCGACACTTCGTCGACCACGGGCGCTTCCAGCTCGGTCAACTGGTCCATCTCTTCCAGCAATTGATAGGTTCGGGCGGCCTCTTCGGCATCGACGGTGCTGATGGCAAAACCGACATGGACGAGCACGTAGTCGCCAACTTTGGCTTGCGGCACGTAGTCCAGCGACGCCTCGCGCACGATGCCGCCAAACTGCACCTTGGCCATGCGCATGCCGCGCCGGTCAAACTCTTCGAGCACTTTGCCGGGGATTGCCAGGCACATGAGCTACGCTCCGAAATGTGAGATCGCGATCACGAGAGCCGGTCCAACCTGTCGACGCGGGTTGCAGGACGCGGCAACGCCGGGAGCTGGAACGCAAGTGAAGTAAATTTTACTGCAGAGGACACGCATGTGCGCAGAAAAACGAGAGTTGCGGGGTTTCCCCGCTCTTGGGGATGGGACAACACCTGATGGGCAATGCGCCGAACTTAATGCGCCACGACCGGCACCGCCCAGGCGAACAGGAAGATGGATAGAGGGTCGTCGGCGTGGGCGACATCGAGATCGATGTAGCTGTCGCTGACGATCCAGTAGTAGGTCTTCACGGTGGAGAGCATGAGGTCGAGCGCCGCATCCAGCTCGCGATGCGCCGAGGCCAGCGCTGAGAGCGTCCGCTCGTGATGCGCGGCGCGCGGCACGGTAGCGCGTTCCACCTGGACCGCCGCATTCTGAAGCGCCTTGCGGTCGCCGGCAAACTCGCGCTGGCTAAGCCGTCCGTGCAGCAGGTCGGTATACTTCGTAAACTGCTCCAGGATCCGCGGCAGCGAGACGTCCGCATCGGCGGGTTGAAGCAGGCGCAGCACGCGCGCGGTCATCGCGTCGACGTAGCAGCCGCGCAGCATGTCGAGAAACGCGCTGCGACCGTTCTTAAGCTGCGGGTTGGGCTCGACAATCTCCCGCTCCAGTTTCCAGTAAACGTCACGGTCGGCTGCCAGGCCCCTGAGTTGCTCGCCAACTTGCCGAAGCTCGCTGCGGGCGCGTTCGCGGAATTGCTTTTCGCTCAACATGGCTTCAGTGTAGGGCGGGCGGCGAACATTAGGCTGTGACGTGGGTCACGAAAGGCGGAATTAGGGAGAGTGCGCGTTGTAGAAGGTTGTCATCCCGAGCGTGGCCGAGGGATCCGCGGTCGTTCCGACCCGCGAGAAACGCAGATCCCTCACTTCGCTCGGGATGACAATCTTCTAAGAGATGACTACCTTCTACTGGAGAGCGGTCAACATCCCACCCTCGTACAATGGACTCTCCGAGGTCCTCATCCATGTCCACCTACGACGCCATCGTCGAACGCGAATGCAAATACCTGCTAAACACCTACGCCCGATATCCCTTAGCGATCGCGCGCGGCAAGGGCGTCTATGTCTACGATGTCGACGGCAAGCGCTATCTCGACTTCCTCAGCGGACTGGGCGTCAACGCGCTCGGGCACGCGCACCCGCGCATCGTGAAGGCCATCCGCGAGCAGGCGGCGAGGGTCATCCATGTCTCCAACCTCTACTACAACGAGTATCAGGGTCTACTGGCGGAAAAGCTCTGCACGCTCTCGGGTCTCGACCGCGCCTTCTTCTCCAACAGCGGCACCGAGGCGATCGAGGGCGCGCTGAAGCTGGTGCGTGCGGCGGGTCACGCGAGCGGTGGCCCGGCGAAGTGCGTCGTCATCGCGCTCGACAATTCGTTCCATGGGCGCACCATGGGCGCCCTCGCGCTCACCGGCCAGCCGAAGTACCGCAAAGACTTCGACCCGATGCTGGAAGGCGTGCGCTTCGTCCCGCGCAACGATGCGGAAGCGCTGCGCGCCGCGATGGACGAGCGCGTTTGCGCGATTGTGCTCGAACCTATCCAGGGCGAGGGCGGCATTCAGGAGACTTCGCCGGAGTTCCTGCGCGTCTGCCGCGAGCTTTGCGACCAGCACCAGGCCGCGCTCATCTTCGACGAAATCCAGTGCGGCCTGGGACGCACCGGCCGTCTCTTCGCCTTCGAGCACTTCGGCGTGACGCCCGACGTGGTTTGCATCGCCAAGCCCATTGCCGCCGGCCTGCCGCTGGGCGCGTTTCTCGCCAAAGAGCAGTTCGCGCAGCACATCACGCCCGGCAAGCACGGCACCACCTTCGGCGGAGGCCCGCTCACCTGCCGCGTGGCTTTGGAATATCTGGCAATCCTCGAGGACGAGAATTTGCTCGAACGCGTGCGCCGCGTCGGCGGCTACTTCTCGCAGAAGCTGCGCGAGCTGGTAGACAAGTTCGAGATCGCGACAGAAGTGCGAGGAGTCGGCGCAATTCAGGCGCTCGACTTAAACATCCCCGGCAAGCCGGTCCTGGAGGGCGCGCTCGCCAATGGCCTGCTCATCAACGTGACGCAAGACACCGTGCTGCGCTTCTTGCCGCCGTTCCTACTGGAAGAGAAGCACGTTGACGCGGGCGTGCGCATTCTGAAGAAGCAGCTCGCCGCCGCACAAAAGCAGGCCAAAGCACAGAAGAAAGCGGCGGTGTCGGCATAACTCCCGACGATTGCCAGCATTCCCGGATCTTGGATGCCTGGCGGGCGACCAAACGAGTCCCGCCCCGCGGGACGAAATAAGATAGCCCACCGTTTCAACGGTGGGTAGGCGACGAAATAAACATCCGGGTCCCCCGGGGACGACACAACCGCCTGTGCCGACTATCACCGCGTTCATCTCAGGGCAACATTATGTTGTTGGTATGCCTCACGCGCTCACCAACAATCTCGTGCATTGCGTCTTCAGCACCAAAGATCGCGCCAACTCGATTCCTGATCCTGACGCCCTCTGGCGTTACATTGCCGGCGTGGCGCGGGAAAAGAAGATCCCTCTGCTGATCGCTGGAGGAACTAACAATCACCTTCATCTGTTGATTGCCTTGCCTGCTGCGACGCCACTATCGCAAGCGGTGCAGGTGCTGAAGGGCAACAGCTCCAGATGGCTGAATCAACATGGCCGAGCCTTTGCCTGGCAAGAGGGATACGGCGCTTTCAGTGTAAGCGCGTCGAACAAGAAGGCCGTAAGAGAGTACATTGCAGAACAGCCTCGACATCACGAAAAACGCAGCTTTGAGCAGGAGTTCGTGGCGCTCCTTCAGAAATCGGGTGTCGAGTACGATCCACGGTTCATCTTAGGGTGAGGTTTATGCCGTCCCCGAGGGACTCGGCCTTGTATTCCTGCCCACCCACCGTTGAAACGGTGGGCTTTCTTCTTCCGTCCCGCCCGGCGGGACTGGCGTAGTCGTCCGGTTGCAGAGCGGTGACCGCCTGCCGTTCGCAACTTATCCCAGTTCTCACCCACCCCGTTTCGGTATAGCATGTTTCTCTCGGATTACCGCCCTGCAGTGGAGGCCCATCATGAGCACGGTTCCGGTGCGCAAGGAAGATGCTAAACACAAACCAGCCGGCAAGCCCGACGGCGTGGACGCGGCCGTCGCCGAAACTGCCGAGGCCAGCGGCGCCAGCGTCGAAAAAATCCGCGAGATCCTCTTCGGCTCGCAGATCAAGAACTACGAGGTCCGCTTCAGCCGCGTGGAAAGCGCGCTGGCGCGCGAGACCTCCGAAATCAAGGACACCCTGCACCGCCGCCTGGAGTCGCTGGAGGCGTTCTTCAAGAAGGAAACCGAATCGCTGGCGTCGCGCCTGAAGGCCGAGCGCGAAGAGCGCCAGGAGGTGCTGAACGAAGTCTCGCGCGAGCTGAAAGCGGCGTCGGCGCAACTGTCCAAGCGCATCGCCGAGCTCGACAACAAGGCCTCCGAAGACCGCAGCTCGGCGCGCCAGGAGCTGATGGCCGAGTCGCGCAAAATCTTCGAGGAGATTCGCCAGCGCAACGACTCCATCAGCGCGCTGCTCGAATCGCGAGTACGCGAGCTGAACCACGCCAAGACCGACCGCTCCGCGCTGGCGGCGCTCTTCGTCGAGCTGGCTGTCCGGCTCAAGGACGAGAGCGACGGCGACAAGGCCAAGCCCAAGCCTATCCGGAGTGCCACCTAGGCATGAGGCCTTATGGGCGCAACCTCGGCTGACCTGAAAGTCGATCCCGACTATGAGCCGGGCCGCGATGAGCTGAGCGAGCTGCGCGCCCTGCTGCTCGGCCAGCAGATGGTCGAGCTACAGCAGTTGCGCCAGCGGCTCGACGATCCCGACCTGCGCGCCGAAGAGGTCAGCCGCATCCTGGGCAAGGCCATCGCGATTGCCGGCAAGCAGGGCCAAGGGCTCCAGCGCGCGTTTTATCCCATCGTCGAACAGGCGCTGAAGGTTTCCGTCGCCAAGAATCCCGCGATCCTCACCACCTCGCTTGCGCCCATCATCGGCGAAACCGTTCGCAAGGCCGTCGCCAACGCCTTTCGCAACCTTGTCGATTCCGTCAATGTGATGGTGGAGCGCAGCTTCTCGTGGAAGGCGTTGATGTGGCGGCTGGAGGCGCTGCGCACCGGCAAGTCATTCGGCGAGATCGTGGTGCTGCGCAGCCTCAACTACAAAGTGCAGCAGGTATTTCTCTTCCAGCGACAGACCGGCGCAGTACTGCAATACGTCGCCGCGCCGGGCGAAGGCATCAGCGAGGCGGAACTCGCCTCCAGCATGTTGACCGCGATTGGTGACTTCGTGAGCGACGCCTTTGCCGCCAAGCACTCGCAGGAGCTAGGCGTGGTTCAGACCGACGACTTCACGCTCTGGATCCATCACGGGCCGCAGGCGTTGCTGGCGGCTGCCATTCTCGGCAATCCTCCGCCGGAGCTCAAGAACGTCTTCGCGCGCGAGAACGAGCTGATCCATCAGGAATTCGCGACGGCGTTGGCGACGTTCAGCGGCGACGCCAGCATTTTCGACGGCGTCCGCCCGCACTTGCAGAAATGTCTGCTTGGCCATAGCGCCCTCACCAGGCGGAAGTCGCGACCGGGGATCTGGGTGCCTGCGGCGGTGGTGCTGCTGGCTGCCGTTTGCGTGTTTGCCTTCTTCGTTCATCGGCGCAACAGCCGCTGGCAGCACTATCTTGCGCGGCTTGGGAGCGAGCCGGGTATCGTCGTGACCGGCGCGCACAAAGGCTGGGGACACTATTCTGTCGCGGGCTTGCGCGATCCCATGGCGCCGGACCCGCAGCAACTAGCGGCACAGTTCGACATTCCACCGGACAAGGTGGGCGCGCGCTTCGAACCGTATCAGTCGCTCGACAGCCAGTTCGTGCGGGTGCGCGGGTTCGAGGCCGTCAAGGAACAGCTCAATAGCGAAGAGGTCCTCTTCCCAGTGAACTCAAGCGCGCTATCGCTGGAGCAGGAAGCGCACCTGGAGCGAATCGGGGAGTTGATCAGTAAGCTTCAGGACAGTGCGCGCGAGCTCGGTCGCGAGATTCATGTCAATATTTATGGCCGTGCCGACCAGACCGGAGCGGAAAGCAAGAACGTGCAGTTGAGCCAGCAGCGCGCCGAGCGCGTGCGCGACGCTTTGCTGGATCGCGGCGTAGCGCCCGAGATGCTGACAGCCACGGGCTTGGGCAACAGCCAGCCCATCCGGCATGGCTCAGCCGCCCATCAGTTGCAGGTGAATCGCAGCGTGCTGCTGAAGGTTGAGGTGTTGCGTTAGTCTTGCCGCAGTGGAGGGGGACTCAATGAGGAACCGGTCTGTCAGGCGGCTTTACGTTATTGCGCTTGCGTTATGTTTCTGGAGTCCGGTTCTCGCAGGGCAGGCACCGCAGGAACCATGCGACACGATTAGGGCTATCCTCGTCGACGCATCCGCATTGAGAGCCGGCATGAGCCGGGCGGAGTTAGAAATTTCGTTCACCGTAGCGAGTATTAGCTTTAGGAATGCTGCAACATACATTTCAAAGAAGTGCCCATACGTGGCCGTAGATGTCGAATTCTCTCCCGCCGGTTCGCCAGAGGGGCCGCCGTTGCCAGGGGACAAGATTGTGAAGGTATCTCGCGCCTATCTTGCGTACCCGAGCGCGGACTGAAGGAGATGAGCACATGATCCAGAAGAAAATCTGCATGCTCGGTTCGTTCGGCGTGGGCAAGACCAGCCTGGTGGCACGCTTCGTCAAAGGCATCTTCGACGCCAAATACCTGAGCACGGTCGGCGTCAAAATCGACAAGAAGGAAGTGAAGGTCGGCGATCAGGATGTGCTGCTGATGCTCTGGGACCTGGCCGGCGAGGACTCACGCTCGCAGGTGCAGACGTCGTATCTGCGCGGCGCAGCGGGATACTTCCTGGTGTGCGATGGCACCTGGGCGGAGACCCTGGTCACGGCAAAGAGTATTCAGAAGCGAGCGGTCGAGGCTGTGGGCGAAATTCCTTTCATGCTCATCGTCAACAAGTCAGACCTGTGGGACAAGTGGCAGATCACAGCGCCGGAGTTAGAGGCGTTGGCATCCGAGGGATGGAAGGTACAGGTCACCAGCGCGCGTTCGGGCGACGGCGTGGAAGAGATGTTCATGAAGATGACGGAGGAAGTCCTGCGCGAGAGCCCGATGAGCGAAGCTGCGGCGGAGCCGTAAAGGGCCTTGAAGGGGCGCAGCTTTAGCTGCGCCGACTCAGACCTTCCCTTTTTCATCCCGAGCGGGTTTCAGGCCACGCGCGGGATTTGCTTGGGGCGCCGGTGATGCGGGCTGAAGCCCGCTGAAAATTCTCAGGGGAGCTGACGGCGCACCTAAAGGTGCGCCCCTACACGTGCCCTACCGCGCGGGCTCTTCTTGCACGGCATCCTGCTCGTCGCGGCTCGAGTGATACTCATACTTCTTGCTCGGCGCATTCGCTGCCGCCTGCCGGCGCTGGGCGATCATCTCCGCCACAATCGCCACCGCAATCTCCTCCGGGGTGACCGCGCCGATCTCCAGCCCCACGGGCGCGTGCACCTGCGCGAACTTCTCTGCCGCAATGCCCTGCTTCTCCAGCTCCTTATAGATGGAGATGGTCTTGCGCTTCGAGCCGATCATGCCGAGATATCGCGCGCGCACGTCGACCGCCCAGCGCAGGATGCGCATGTCGTCGCGATGCCCGCGCGTGACTATCACAATGTAGGAGCCCTCGGGCACGTTCAGCCGCGCGGTGACGGCGTCGAAGTCGTCGGCGATGGTCTCGCGGGCGTCGGGAAAGCGTTCGCGGTTCGCATAGGACTCGCGATCGTCGATCACGGTCACCTCGAACCCGGCAATCGTCGCTACCTTATATAGGTTGTAGGCAACGTGTCCCGCGCCGAAGATGTACAGCAGCGCCGGCGGCAGCACCGGCTCGATGAAGATTTCCAGCGTGCCGCCGCAGACCAGGCCAGTGTCGTACTTGGGATCGTTGTTCAGGTTGAAGGTCAGCGAGCGCGGCTTCTCCTGCTCCATCACCTCGCGCGCCGCCTGCCAAACCTCGGCTTCGACGCAGCCGCCGCCTATCGTCCCCGCGATCGACCCATCATCGCGCACCAGCATCTTCGCGGTCTGGAACGACGGAATCGAGCCGCGAACGTTGGTGATAGTAGCCACCGCCCCACGCCGTCCTTCGCGGCGAAGCTGCACGATCTGTTCGTAGATGTCCATACCGCGCGAGTTCAATTATTTCGATGCAGTGCAGCAAAGTCAAAGGGCCGGAGAGCTTGAGCCGTGAGCGTGCGGGTTATCAACGAGAGTTCCCCGCTCTCAGGCGCCCCGGTTGCTGTAAATCCGGCACAGACCCACTCCATTGTATTTCGTTGGTGACAGCGAACTTTGCCTTGGTCCAACGATAACAGGTCAGCACAGCGCGCAGAGGTTGAAGTTTTGGGTGTGTTCCAAATTGGGCGTCACACACGATTTTCTCCAATCACCCCTCCCGCTCCAGCCTACAATTAAGCTAGGCGCGATAGGCGAAACGCCGTGGAGGCTAGCATGGCTGAGGTCCTTGTCATCGCCATGATCGTCGTGTGTTTCGTGGTGGGAGCGCTGACCAGTCAGCCAGGTATGATCCTGCGCTGAGGTGGGCCGCTCCTGTGGCGAGCACCGCGCAATGAGTGAGCGCATTACGCCGTCGCCCCAAGCTCTTGTCTCCACCCAGGCACCAGTTAACCATCATCATGTTCGAAAAGAGGCTCTTTGTGAACGCGAGCGACGAAGGAAACCCGCGTATTTGGCTGCTTCCCGACATCTACTGGAAAACCACGAAAGGAATGCCGCAATCGGAAATCGACGCCCTCATGTGCGAGGTTGAGCGCTTGGCCGAAGCCCAGGATTATGACGCTCTTCGCAATTATCCTTTTATCTACATAGGAGAAAAATGTCATAAAAGGCCGGCGCCAGAGTCAGAGCTGGCCGTCGCATAATCGGCGCGAACGTCGGTCCACATAGAACTGAAGTACGCATTAGGGGATTCTTGCGCCTGTCGCCGCGAGAGCGCCGGCCGCATTCAGTGGGCCCGTCAAGGCGGCGAACTCTCCGCACAAGGCGTGAGGGCCTTTCTCTGATGAAGACGTATTCGGTTCGCCTCACGCCGTTCCGGCACTCCGCACCGCTTCTTCGTATTCCCGCTCCGACTGCGCGGGCAACAACACCCACAGGCTGTAAATGCCGAGCGCGGTTCCCAGCGGAATGTGGAACAGCTCGAGGAACGCAAGAACGATGGTGAGCATGCGCGCCCAAGGTTCGCGTCGCAGCAGTCCCCAGCCGGCGACGAAACCTGCAGCCGCTTTGAGCAAAACCAACGTTCCAATAATGCTGAAGAGCGAGCGCATGAAACCGGCGGGCGTCTCGGGTGGCGCTCCCATCTCGTGCAGATGCGCGAACACCGTGTTCGCGAGGACCCACATCACGACCCCGATCACCGCTACGATCGCCGATAATGCCAGCCACAGGATGCCCAGCAGCCGGATGTGCTCCTGCACGCGGTTGGGCCAGGGACGAGCACCGGCAGCGGCCGCGGGGAACTCTCTGCCGCATCGGCTGCAAAAGCGCTGGTCCGGTTGCACCACAGCGCCGCATCGATCGCAAAACATAGGCCCTCCTTCGCGTTGCGCACTCGACTGCGGCCCGCAAACGCGCACTCTTACGCAGCCGCTGCTTTGCCGGTAACTACCACCCGGTCTGCTTCAGCCGTAGCGGCGGGCTTCTTCCCGAATACTTCGGCCTCCGCCTGGAGCCAGTCTTCCAGGTCGTGGCCGTGTTCACAGCCCCGTTGTTCGTAAAGGCGATACGCACGTACTCGAATAATCTCTTCCGTCAATTCGAGCGCCCCTATATCGGGCACGGCATGCAATCTGTTCGTAATATTGTCTGGCATGGTGGACCTCCTGTCCCGATGTAGATGTGATCAAAGGTCGAAGATTGAGGCCAACCGGAGAGAGACTCGCGCACACGAACCTGCGATCGTACGCTTGCAATTATGTTGTCATTCTGCTTTCCGGGAGTCAACGGCAGGTGTCACAGCCGCCCGTGACTGCGTTCGGCGCACCCACGGATTCGAGGCGCAGCAGCCATGCAGAGACGGTCCAATCGGTCCGCATTCATGGGGCAACCGGCTTAACGGATGAGGTGCTAGACTTGTCTAGGAATATCCTATGGCTACCCTATACGTCGAAAATGTCCCGGACGAGCTGTATGAGGCTCTTCGCAAAAGGGCCCGCAAGAACCGCAAGTCCATTGCCGCCGAGGTCCTGGAATTGCTGGAGCAATTCGTCCCTACAGGACGTGAACTGAAAGCCCGGCGTGCGTCCTTTCGTCGACTGGAACGCCTCGCCTCGCAGCCTTCACCGTCTCCGGGACCATTCCCTTCCACCGAGGAAATGGTACGCGAGGACCGATCGCGGTGACCTGGTTTGTAGCCGACGTAAGTGTGGCGGCAAAATGGGTGCTGCGCGGACCCGAAGAACAACTCGTTCCCGAAGCTCGTGAGTTTCTGCGACGGCTGGTTGCGGGCGAGATGCAGGTCATCGTTCCGGATTTTTTCTGGGTTGAACTCGGCAATGTGTTGTGGAAGGCTGTGCGTGCGGGCAGATGTACGCCAATGGTAGCGGCATCAGGTATGCATGAGGTGAAGCAGCAGGGACTGGTAACAGCCTCGTCCCATGCTCTGATCGACGCGGCCTTGGATATCGCGATTCGGTTCGACCGCACGGTTTACGACAGCATCTATGTTGCTCTGGCCCAACGGCGGGGCGCGCACCTGATTACCGCCGACGAGCGGCTGGCGAACGCGCTTGCGGCGCGTTTTCCCGTCAAGTGGCTGGGCGCTATCTGAGCCCGTCGCGAGTGTAAAGTTATTCGTTAGGCGCTCCTTGGGAGATCACGATGCCAGCCGTTCGCATTCATGAATTCGGCGGGCCGGAGGTCCTGAGGTATAAGGACGCGCCCGGTCCCGTCTTGCGCAAGGACCACGCGCTGGTGGGCGTGCGCGCTGAATCATCTTGATCTTTGGGTGCGCGGCAGATCGCGCGGCGTGAAGCTGCCGCACATTCTTGGCAGCTGACCGTCTAAGGCTGAGTTGCGTCCCCGCCCACGCCGCGGCATCGAACCTGCTAGGTATAATGTGAGCGCCATGAGCGACCGCGACTTCCCCTCCGTCGAAAATCCGCCCACCGGGCACGAACGCTTCGAAGACCTGGTCGGCAACCCGCATGACCGGCTGGCCACGCTGCGCGCCACCTTCGGCGAGCAGCAGCACGAGGGCATCGTCATGGCCTCGATGGACGCGGTGGTCAATTGGGTGCGCCGCAATTCCATCTGGCCAATGACCTTCGGCCTGGCCTGCTGCGCCATTGAGATGATGTCGATGGGCGCATCACGCTTCGATATCGCGCGCTTTGGCGCCGAAGTCTTTCGTCCCTCGCCGCGCCAATCCGACCTGATGATCATCGCCGGCCGCGTCTCGCAGAAGATGGCGCCCGTGATCCGCGAACTCTACGAGCAGATGCCCGAGCCCAAGTGGGTCATCTCCATGGGCGCGTGCGCGACCTCCGGCGGCGTCTTCAACAACTACGCGCTGGTGCAGGGCGTGAATCAGTGGATCCCGGTAGATGTCTACGTGCCCGGCTGCCCGCCGCGACCCGAGCAGTTGATTTACGCGATCATGCTGCTGCAAGAGAAGATCAAGAATGACCAGGGTTCATTCAGGCGCGCGCTGAATTTGGAGAAGTCGTAACTCTCGCCGGACCTCAGCTGCCCGACCGCGGCCGCAGCCCCGTTGTTCAGAGTGAATGCGGTTCGAGTTACGAAATTGTCATCCCGAGCGCAGCGAGGGATCTGCTTTTCAGCCCTAGTTGGAGGGCGCGTGCCAGAGACGCTGTCGTCGGAGTCCTTTTCGCGGAACTGTCCTGAGTGAGCGAACCCAACGAATCCGGAGAGCTGCGATTCCTGCGCGAGCAAGTCGCCGAGCTCACCCGGCGCGTTTACCGGCTGGAACAACTGCTACTCGCTCGCACCACGCAGGACGCGGTCGCTCCTGCCACCGGGCCGGAAGCTGCCCGCCCCTTCGAGCCTCTAGCCGACGCCTCCATACCAGCGACGCCTCCGCTCCGAATCGATCTCGCGGTCACGACCGGAGCGCCTCCGCCTCCGCCAGCCGCGCCGGCCTCCCGACCAGCCGCCATCACCGTACCCACGAGATCAGCGGCCGGCAGCTCGCTCGAATCCCGCATCGGCGGCCAGTGGCTGAACCGTCTCGGCATCATCGCGGTGCTTATCGGTCTCTCCTACTTCCTTAAGTTCGCGTTCGACAACAACTGGATCGGCCCGGACTCGCAGGTGATCATCGGAATCTTCGCCGGCCTGGCGATTCTGTTCTGGAGCGAAGAGTTTCGCCGCAAGGGCTATCCCGCGTTCGCCTACTCGCTGAAGGCGGTGGCTTTCGGCGCGCTCTACCTATCCCTATGGGCCGCGTCGCAGTATTACCATCTCGTTCCCCCTTCGGTGACGTTCTTCGGCATGGTCATGGTCACGCTCGCCGCGACCGCGCTGTCGCTGCGCCAGAATTCGGAGCTGCTCGCCGCATTCGCCATCGCCGGCGGCTTTCTCACGCCGGTGCTGGTTTCCACGGGACAGAACCGCGAGGTCGCGCTCTTCGGCTACATCGCGTTGCTCGACCTGGGAACGGCGTGGATGGTCGCGGTGAAACGCTGGCCGCGCATCCTGTTCGGCAGCTTTGTGGGCACGGCGGCGTTGTTCGTTGCGTGGGCCAACACATATTATTTCGAGCCGCAACTCGCCACCACGCTCGCCTTCGCCAGCTTCTTTTTCTGGCTGTACGCCCTGGCTCCGTTCCGCGATAAGTCAGTTTCGCCTTTCTCCAACTTGATGATCGCGCTGGCGCTGCTCGATGCCGCAAGCTATTTCGCCGCCAGCTACCTGATGATGTACCTGCACTATCGCGCGGAATTGGCGTGGCTGATGGTGGCAGTCGCGGGCTTCTATTTCGGCCTCGCGCGTCTGCTGTACAAACGCGGCGGCACGGCCGATTCGCTGTACATGCCGGTAGCGCTGGCGCTGGGAGTCGGCTTCCTAACGATTGCGATTCCCATCAAGCTGGATAGCCATTGGATAGTCTTCGGATGGCTGGTCGAGGCGGGCGCGCTCTTCTGGGCAGCGCACCGCAGCGCCAGCCGTCTGCTGCGGCTGCTGGGAGCAGTCTCGTTCTTCCTGGGCGCCATGCGGCTGATCCTGGTAGATTCCGCAGCTCGCCAGCCCCTGCTGTTCAATCCGCGTTTTGGACTTTACCTGCTTGCGATCGCCGCCTTGGCCTTATTGGCGCATTACGCGATCGAGGAGGGCGGCGAGATCAACCGGCAATGGGCGGGCGCAGCGGTCCTCGCGATTAATGTACTGGCGGTCGTCGCGCTGAACTTTGAGGTGGGAGATTATTTTCGCCCTGCGCTCGGCCGGCGGCTCTCCAACGTCGACTGGCGCGCTATGGAAACCGCGCGCGCCTTCACCTATTCCGCCGTATGGATGCTCTACGGTGGCGCATTGATGCTCGCCGGCTTCTGGAAACGCTCGGCCTTCCTGCGTTGGCAGGCCATCGCGCTGCTCGCCCTCACCACCGGCAAGGTGTTCTTCTACGACATCGCTGCGCTGGAGCGCGGTTATCGCATCGTGGCATTCATTGTGCTGGGTGCGATTCTGCTGGCCGTATCGTTCTTCTACCAGCGAAACCGTGCCCGCGTAGCAGAATGAATCGGCATTAGCCGGTGATCCAGCTTGCGAGGTCCACTCTGGGCTCAAACCACCGCAGGGATTTTCCTCATCAAACCATGCGAGGCTCAGATGATTCGAAAACTATCTTCAGGACAGTACCGTCTCTATTCCCGTAAGAAAGATCCCAAGACAGGCAAGCGGCGCAACCTCGGCACTTTTGCGACGCGCCAGAAGGCCGAAGCCCACGAGCGCGCCGTGCAGTACTTCAAGCGGGCCGGGTAATTGTCGATTTCTGGCGGTTTGTAACAGGGCACGGATTCAGCCGTGCCGCCCGGCGGGCGTCGAATAATCTGGGAGCAGCCCTCTGCGTTGCAGAGGGCTGCTCCCCAAGACTTCTTACTCGCACGAACCGCACGACTGAAGTCGTGCCCTGATACAAAACAAATACGCGCGAACGCAGGCAGTCTACTATGGCGCCGCTGCGCCGCTCTCGCAGGGCCAATACACCCTCCACCCCCGCTCGCGCGCGACTTGCTCCAGGTCGGGATTCGGGTTCACGCAAAACGGCCACTTCGCCAGTTCCAGCATCGCCTGATCATGCATCGAGTTGCCAAAGACGGCTTCCATCGGCTTGCCGATGACCTCGCGAATCACGACGGCTTTGAGTTCGTCCGTCGGCACACGGATGAGGCGGTCACTGGCGCAGCCGTTCTCCACCTGAACGCACGCGGCCAGCACGCGCGCGAGCGGTATGCCGAAGCGCCCGGCCCCGACTTCGACCACCCAGTTGTTGGTCGACGAGACTGCCCACAGCTCGCAGCCTTGCTCGACCAATCGGCTCGTCAGCTCCCGTAGCTCGGGAAAGATGCGATGACTGACGACTTCGTCGAAGAACTCGGCCGCGGCGCGCTGCAAAACTTCATGCGAGACCCCGCAGTTGATGGTCACCATCTCGCCGCATATCTCCTCCTCGCCGACTTTGCCCGCCTTGTACTCGTCGTATCGCCGGAGCGCCCACTCGCCGGCCTCGCGGCTCACGATTCCGCGCTCGATCTCCCAATAGAAGAAGTCGGCGCCGGCGTCGCCGCTCCACAGCGTGCCGTCGCAATCGAACACGGCGATTGACGGCTTCAGCGCCAGCACGGAATCGACAAACTCGGTTGCTTTTGCAGGAAGCACCGCAGCGGCTAAAGCCGTCTCCTTTTCTCATCCAGGACGCTGGCCTGAAAGCCTGCCCTGAGCCTGTCGAAGGGGCCAGCTCTACCCTGTAAAGCGCTCAAAACTGTTTCTCCGACGAGATCGTCTCGGTGGCGGCCAGGCTGGCGTAGTCTTCCGGCGTATCGATGTTGATACCCAGCGCGCGGGTCGTCCACCTGAACGTACAGAATGTGCCGCTGGTAAAGGTGCTCGATCTCGCGCGCGGTGCGGTCGGCGGGCGCGTTGAGGAACGCCTCGATCATTTCGCGGCCGATGAGGATGGGATGGCCGTGCACGGCCTGCCCGTCGCGCGTGACCTCGGGCACCACCGCCCAGACGCTCGGGATCGGCGTACATGAACGCCTCGTGCAGCTGCTGCACCGTCTTCGGCAGCACCGGCGGCCGGTCGATCAGTGCAATCAGCGCCGCGTCACGCCCCTGGTTCAGCACCTCTTGCAGCCCCACCTGGAGCGAGCTGAATTGCCCGCGGTCGGGTTCGCGATTTACGGTGAGAAACGCGGCATGAGCGTACGCCATCGGCGCGATCGCGGCGGCGTTCTTGCCGGCCACTACAATCACCAGCTCGCTGTAGGACTGCAGCAGGTCGATGGTCGCGCCCAGAAACGTGTTCGCCGCGGGAGTGCCTTCGGCCACCGGCGGCCAGGGCAGCAGCGCCTTGTCGCGCCCCATGCGGGTGGAGAAGCCCGCCGCAAGAACCACTCCGCAGATGCTGGGCGAGAGGGCCATGGCTCGAAGATATCAAACCAGACTGCCGCTAGCCAGTGACAGAGGACGTGCTCGTGTGTTCACCACGGAAGCACGGAAGGCACGGAATTTTGAATCAGAGGCGATTTCAGGAACAGCTTTCATTCTAGGGCGACGGGCCTTGCCTGATGAGGAGCGCGAAAAGACCTACAGCAGATTCCGTGACTTCCGTGCTTCCGTGGTGAACAAAGAACTCTTCAACAGGAAAAATGTACAACTGAAGTTGTATCGCCCTACCGCATATGGGGCATTGGCACCAGCGGGGCACGATGCCAGAATGCCTGCATTGGGATCACACAAGGATTTCTCAGTCAGGTAGGGCAAATCCTCCTTCGAAGTATTACGCAGTTCATGAGTTGGCGGAATTCTTGGCCTCACGGCATCGGATGTGCAACTGGGCGCTGCGCTTCCGGACTGAATTCCGCCCTTTTCTTCTTGTGTCCGCTTTTGTGCCAGACAGGGCCCGTCGAAAACTTCACAGCACTGGGTTTTCTCTGTGATCTTTTGAAGCACATCGTAAAATGCTGGGCGGAAGTATCGCGGTGAGCACAGTATGGGTTGGCGGTTTCGACAATCGTTCAAGATCATCCCGGGCTTGAGACTAAGTCTTTCTAAGACTGGCATCAGTGCTAGCATAGGCGGTGCTCCGGTGACGCTGAACATTGGACCGCGCGGGTTGATGGGTACGGCGTCAATCCCAGGCACCGGGATCTCGTACCGTCAGCACTTTAGTTTGAGTACACCTAGCCCAGAGAATCGGGAACCAGGAACTTACGGCGGTCTAAATCCTCCTCCCGTCTTCCCATCTCAATTCGTCGCCCCGACCCCGCCGCCCGACAGCGGATTACCCATAGAAGAAGTGCATAGCGCTAGCACCGAGTTGCTCACCAGCGCTACCCTGAAAGATCTTAAGAACCTTTTGCAAATGACCTTTCAGGAGCGTGAGGATATATCTCAGCATCTCAACCTTGCGCGTGCGGAACAACAGCGATCATCCAAACGATATGAGTCTTGGGACAACGGATTTCTCTTCAAACGAATATTTAAGACAGCATTCGCAAAAAGAAGGGCAGAATTTGAAACCGCGACGGACAAGGTTCTTGAATTAGAGGAGCAGCTGCGGCTGACTGCGGTTGCAGCTCGACATTGAAATCGAAAAAGAACAAGCTGACCCGTACTTTCCGAATGCGGGATGAATTCGCAAGGCTATGCGAATGCGCCGCTATATGGGATATCAAGAGCCATCAGGGTGTGGACACGAATTCCATGAGCGCACAACGGCAATCATGAAGGTAGCGCGGAACCGGGTTCCGTTTTCATTAGACTCTTGCGACCTCATTGAATGGGAGCAGAGAGTCCCGCACCTGGCAAACGCTAAGGGTGGTGACATATTCCTCTTCCCAGGATTCATTCTATATCGAGCCGCGCGGGAAGCATTCTCGGTAATCGACTACCATGACGTGCACGGCGACGCGAAGATAGTACCTTTTCATGAAGAGGATGGCGTCCCTGCTAGACTCTAAAGTAATTGGACAGACCTGGGCTAAGGCAAACAAAGACGGCAGCCGAGATCGCCGGTTCGTAAACAATTACCAGATCCCAATTGCTCAGTACGGCTATGTCATCCTAAAGAAGCGAAGGCGGCCTTTGGGAGGAGTTTCAGTTCTCTAATCCCGAACGTCTGGCCTCATTCCTGAATTCACTAAATTCCTTTGTGATCTCATTCGCAAGGATGCCCGCAACTCAGGCAACAATCCAGTAGGTCCTCCCTCAAGACGTAATGAGTGAAAATCAAACGGCGAAAACCGGCGCTACCATTCCTCGTCACTTGTTCCCGTGAGCGCCGTCACAACGCAGAACACTCCGTCCCTGTTATGACTAACTAGTTCTGTGGTAGGCATGCACTCCCTCGCATGCTCTACAAGACTCTTAGCGCCGCGGTCTACGGCATCGACGCCAGCCTCATCGAGGTTGAGGTCGATGTCGCGCCCGTCAAGACCGACAAGGACACACTTCACCACCGTCGGCCTGCCCGACGCCACGGTGCGCGAGAGCCGCGAGCGCATCCGCTCCGCGCTGAAGAACAGCGGCTACGACATTCCGCCGACCACCACCACCATCAATCTCGCGCCCGCCGACATTCGCAAGGAAGGCTCGGGCTTCGACCTGCCGATGGCGCTGGGAATTCTCGGCGCTTATGGCGGCCTCAACAACAAGCCGCCCGAAGATGCGCTGTTCGTCGGCGAACTCTCGCTCGACGGCGGCCTGCGCGGCGTGCGCGGCGCCCTGCCCATCGCCGTCACCGCGCGCAGCCAACAACATTCGCAAGCTGATCGTGCCGGAGGTGAACGCACGCGAGGCCGCGCTGGTCGAAGGCGTCGACGTCTATCCCGTGCACTCGCTGATGGAGGTGGTGCAGCTGCTGAACACCGGCAACGGCATCCAGCCGGTGAAGGTCGACACGCGCGCGCTGCTGGAAGCCTCGCAGAACTTTCGGCGTCGACTTCCGCGACGTGCGCGGACAGCAGACCGCCAAGCGCGCCATCGAAGTTGCCGCCGCCGGCGGCCACAACCTGCTGATGATCGGCCCGCCCGGCTCGGGCAAGACGATGCTGGCCAAGCGCATGGCGACCATCCTTCCGCCGCTGACCTTCGACGAAGCGCTGGAGACCACCAAGATTCACAGCGTCGCCGGCGTGCTCGACGCCACCAGCGGCCTGGTGGGCACGCGGCCGTTCCGCTCGCCGCACCACACCATCTCCGACGCGGGCCTGATCGGCGGCGGCATGATTCCGCGTCCCGGCGAAGTCTCGCTCGCGCACAACGGCGTGCTCTTTCTCGACGAGCTGCCCGAGTTCCCGCGCAACGTGCTCGAAGTGATGCGCCAGCCGCTGGAAGACGGCACCGTCACCATCGCGCGCGCCGCCATGTCGCTCAGCTTTCCCGCGCGCTTCATGCTGGTGGCCGCGATGAATCCGTGTCCCTGCGGCTACTTCAACGACCGCACGCCGCGAGTGCCACTGCACGCCCATGATGATCCAGCGCTACGTCTCGAAGATCTCCGGGCCGCTGCTGGATCGCATCGACATCCACATCGACGTGCCCGTCGGTGAACTATCGCGAGCTGCGCAGCGGCAACGTGCCGGAGAGCTCCGGCCGACATTCGCACAGCGCGTGATCGCAGCGCGCGAGGTGCAGTTGCAGCGCTTCCACGCCGGCAAGGAGCGAATCTACGCCAACGCGCAGATGGGCTCGCGCGAGATCCGCAAGTACTGCGAGCTGGGCACCGACGCCGAGCACCTGCTGGAGCGCGCCATGGTCAAGCAGGGGCTGAGCGCCCGCGCCCACGACCGCATCCTCAAAGTCTCGCGCACCATCGCCGATCTGGCGGCAGCGAGGCCATCGAGCCCGGCCACATCGCCGAGGCGATTCAGTACCGGACGCTGGATCGCACGTTCTGGGCGTAGGGGCCGCGTTTTTCACGGAGGGACGAGGACCGAGTGGTCATTGTGGGCTGCTCCGAGTGCGGCTAGAAAGGTATTATGAAGCGGCTGTTAGCAATCGTTCTCTTGCTCACTGCGGCGCAGATAACGGGCGCCAAGGACAAACAATATGAGACGGGCACCATACTACACATTACTGCCGTGCGTAATTTAGCCGCGACGGACCCAGCCCCGGTGTCGCGGGCCTTCCGCGTCTATATGGTAGTGGGCACAATGGGCGGATTCCGATACACCGCGCAGCAGATATTCTCTTGGGGCAGCCAACACTTCGAGGTCGGTAAGGACTATGAGGTGCTGAAGTCCGACCCACAATCCCTTACTGTCCTCATGCATGATAAGAAGGGCCGCGAGACAAAAGAGCGACTTGATGTGGTCAATACGGAAGAGACTCAAAGTGTCCACTGAGAGAGCGGAGTTCCACGCGTGGATGTCGTCAGCCATCACGGGGCGAGTCGCCCGAAGAAGGCACCCTAGTTTCCGGAGCCGTCTGAGCTCGGGGATTGCGCCTTACAGGTCTTCAGGCTTAAGCCCGGTTTTCTTTGAGATTTTCGCCAGCATGACAGGCCCAATCTCGTCGGCGTCGTGAAATGCCCAGGTGTATTCGCCCAGCGTGGGATGGATTAACTGCACATGCGAGGACCCCTTGCGGGCTTTTTCTTCCCAGCCGATGCGGTGCAGGGCACTAAGCACGCGTTTGGCTTTGGAGCTGGGCCAGCGGCTCACGGAACCACGAACCGCACTTCGGTCTGCACCAGTCCATTCTCTTCGGTGATGTCGGCCAGAACTCGGAGCGCAAGCGCCTGCGCCTTAGAAAGTGCGTCGTCGCGCGAGTCGCCGTAAACCAGGACGCCGGGCAGCTCCGGCACCTCTGCGATCCAGCGGCCATCGTCCTCACGGTCGAACTCGACGGTGAGCACCTTGGGCGGCTGTTTGGAGACAATGACTGACATACTGGCTTTGGTTATCTGCCTATTCTCTCTTGCATGATAGCCCACCGTTCGACGTTCTGCTGAAGAACTATGGCTCGTCGACGATTGCAGAAAGAAGATAACAGCAGAGACACAGAGGCACATGAAGGCGTGTCGCCGGACTCAGACCTGCAATAACTCGGTGTCTCCGTGTCTCTGTGGTTCAAAAACAAAACTGCCGACCAGCACTCACCACTTCGCAGCTACTGCACCGGCTTCGCGAACTGCGCGAACGTGATAAAGTGACCGCCGGGATCGCGCACCACGGTCTCTGTAGCTCCATAGAATGTCGTGTGCTTCTCGACCTCGAGCTTCGTGCCTTTCAGCCCTGCCAGAATCGCGTCCAGATCCGTGACCTCGACGTAGAGAAATGCGTTCGAGTCCAGCCGCTGCTTCGCCGACGCCGAGGCTGACGGGTCCTTCATCGCCGACGCAAACGTCTGATACATGATCTCCGTCCCATCTTTCTGGACGGCGGCAAAGGCAAGCGTCGGCCCGTCAGGCACCTCCATCGTCCGTTTGAAACCGATACGCTCCCAGAATTCCAGACACGGCTCCACGTTCTGCACGAACAGCACCGGCGTCACTCGTTTCACTTGCGTTGTCATCGTCTTCTCCTGAGCGCTCAAAGCGCATGTAATCGCCACTCCGCAGACTGCAACCAGCCCCAAACTCCGGCTTGTAGCCATACCGGTTTCTCCTTGACTCGGCATACTAGTCTAATTTAGACTACATGCACAATACGGCAGCTTCACCCGGCTGTCAAGAGAGGAATGGTGGTGACAATGCAAAAGTTTGAGAGAGAGCTGGCCGACCTGACGTCGGTTGGTCCGGCCATGCTGCGGGATTTCCAGATGCTTGGCATCCACAACATCGGGCAACTTGCCCGAGAAGATTCCAAAGAGATGTACGAGCGCCTCTGCCGCATCAAAGGCGAGCGTCAGGACATTTGCGTGCTCGACACGTTCACCGCTGCCATTGCGCAGGCGCGAGATCCGGAGCTGCCACCTGCGATGCGCCAATGGTGGTACTGGAGCCGCGAGCGCAAGCGCGCCGCTGCGCTCGGCCCGCAAAAGCCGCAGATAGTTGCTTTGTAACAGGGCACGAGCAAAGTCGCGAGTGGCTGCTTTGTAACAGGGCACGAGTTTACTCGTGCCGAAAAGCGCTCTCGTTTTGCTATGTCAGCCGGCTTTAGCCGGCTGTCGCCGGCTGAAGCCGGCTCGGATCAAGAGATAAACACTCTTCCGGCACGAGTAAACTCGTGCCCTGTTACAAACCAAAGGCTAATGTGAAGACGCAAAAGCTCACCACGCCCGACCTCGTCCTGCTCAGCCTGCTGGCAGAGCGGCCCATGCACGGCTACGAAGCCAACGCCGAACTCGAACGCCGCCAGGTGCGCGACTGGGCGGGCATCTCGCGTCCGCAAATCTATTACTCGCTGGACAAGCTCTTGCGGAGGGGTCTGGTGCACTGCGCCGGCAGCGGGGAGTCGCAGCTCGGTCCTGAACGGCGCGTCGTCGCCACCACGGCCAAGGGACGCGAAGCAATGGCTGCGGCCCTTGAGCGCGCCGACTGGGCCGAGCAGCGCGATCGGCCCGCGTTCCTCACCTGGATGGCGCTCTCCTGGCTGGCGCGTCCGGGGGTGGTCAAACGGCAGCTTCAGCGTCGCCGCAAGTATCTCGAGCACCAACTCGAACAGGAGCGCGCGACCCTGGCCGCCGTCCTCGAGGAGGTCGGCCACGAGTCCCACGAGGCCGTCTGGATGATCAAGCTGGTGATCGCCCAGTTGAAGACCGAGTTACGCTGGCTCGCCGAGGTCGAGCGCGAGCTCGGCCGGCGCCGCAAGGCGATGCACCCGCCAAGAGCTTAGGTAGCTCGGAACCGCGCTCCACCGCTGTGGAAAAAACCCCTCTGGAAACCGCCAACAGGGATAGGTCTCACCGACCGCAACTTACTGATAAAGTACGTGTTATTAAATGCCTAACGACATTTTCCCGGGTTCTGCGTCTAAGGGTCAGTCGTTCAAAGTACGCGAGTTAGCAGCAATGGTGCCGGCAACGATTTTCCTTGACTGGACGGCTGGAAGGGTCTACCGTACTGTTTTTGCCGTAGACAATAGCCCTTTGAGCTCCAGTCCAAGGCAAGTCCTGCCCAGACACGGCCCCGCTAAATAGTCTTCGTCCAGAGAAAAGGAAGACATTGGTAGTTGCGGCTGCACGCCGAAAATGCGGTAGAGTCTTGCCAAGTCGTTGCTCAGCAGTACTTTGTCGTAAACCGAAGCCGCCCGAGGCGAGCGAAAATAACCGAACCAAAGCGGGAACCATCGCATCTAACATTTTGGCTCCTGTTTCGTAGTAGGTCCCGTCTCGACTTCATATCAGGAGCAGCGTTTCCGCTCAGATACGGCTCCGAAACATCATTCATATAACGAGGAGAATTATGACAATGAGGTCTGAACTGGTTTTTGAGGCAGTCCATACCCTGCGCAACCGTTACACTCTGTGCCAGTTGGCTTCCAAGGCGACGCGGAAGTTCCATAAGCCCAACACGCGCATCCAGGACACGACCAACGAAGTGCTGCACCGCATCGCCGACTCGGACCGGCGCACGGTGATTCTCGAACCGGAGAAGGCTTCCGAAGCCCAGCGGCGCGCTGCTTAAGCGCGCCGCGCCTTCGGCGCGCTTCCTCGCAAGTTCCTCCGGCCCGCCCTTCTGCAAAATCCTCCGTAGGTGACACAATGACAATCTCTGAACTAAAAGAAAAGAACATCACCGAGTTGACCCAGATAGCTCGGTCCCTCGAGCTGCCCGGCGCCAGCGGCCTGCGCAAGCAGGACCTCATCTTCAAGATCCTTCAGGCCCAAAGCGAAAAAGAAGGCCACATCTTCGCCGAAGGCGTGCTGGAAATCCTGCCTGATGGTTACGGTTTTCTCCGCTCGCCCGACTACAACTACCTTCCCGGCCCGGACGACATTTACGTTTCGCCGTCGCAGATCCGCAAGTTCGACCTGAAGACCGGCGACACCATCAGCGGCCAGGTGCGTCCGCCGCATGAGGGCGAAAAGTATTTCGCGCTGGTGAAGATCGAGGCGGTCAACTTCGAGTCGCCCGAAGAGGCGCGCAACAAGATCCTCTTCGACAACCTGACGCCGCTGTATCCGCAGGAGCGGATCAAGCTGGAGACGGTGCGCGAGAACATCAGCGCCCGCGTCATGGACCTGCTGACGCCGGTGGGCAAAGGCCAGCGCGGCCTGATCGTCGCTCCGCCGCGCACCGGCAAGACCATGCTGCTTGCAGAACCTGGCGAACTCCATCACCACCAACCATCCCGAAATCGTGCTGATCGTGCTGCTCATCGACGAGCGCCCGGAAGAAGTCACGGACATGCAGCGCTCGGTGAAGGGCGAAGTCATCTCGTCGACCTTCGACGAGCCCGCCGCGCGCCACGTCCAGGTCGCCGAGATGGTGATCGAGAAGGCCAAGCGCCTGGTCGAGCACAAGCGCGACGTCGTGATTCTGCTCGACTCGATCACGCGACTGGCGCGCGCCTACAACACCATCGTTCCGCCCTCAGGCAAAGTGCTCTCCGGCGGCGTCGATTCCAACGCGCTGCAGCGCCCGAAGCGCTTCTTCGGCGCGGCCCGCAACATCGAAGAAGGCGGCTCGCTGACCATCATCGCCACCGCGCTGATCGAAACCGGCTCGCGCATGGACGACGTGATCTTCGAAGAGTTCAAGGGCACCGGCAACATGGAAATCATCCTCGACCGCAAGCTGGTCGACAAGCGCACCTTCCCGGCCATCGACATTCAGCGCTCGGGCACGCGCAAGGAAGAGCTGCTGATCCCGAAGGAAGACCTGGCGCGCATCTGGGTGCTGCGCAAGATTCTCAACCCGCTGTCGCCGGTCGAAGCGATGGAGTTGCTGATCGACAAGCTGGGCAAGGCCCGCTCCAACAGCGAATTCCTCGCGAACATGGGGAGCTTGTAAAGCAGCAGTCAGCACTCAGCATTCAGCCAGCAGATTAGCTCACCTGGGCGCCCCATCCTCTCGGCAAGCTCGGGACAAGCTCTTTCCGCCGTCGGTTGGCGGAAAGGGTGGGTCTGACGGCTACTCTCTAAGGTTCCGGCGAAAATTTGGCCTTCATAACCCGCCTGAATGTAATCGTTTACAAGCCCCCAAATTGTTCTACGTAGAACAATTTTGTTGTCCGTAAGCTGCTGATTGCAAGCTACTTACGACCAACCACCTAAGTTCCGTAATTAAGGCCCGCCGCGAGAGTAACCTCTCGCACACGAATACCCTCAACAACGAATCTCTATGAATTACCCAAGAGCTTGGGTTATTGTGCATTGCGGCTTCGGTTTGACTCTCTGGGAGTGCTGTTCGTTGCCTATCCCCAGGATCAGGTGCCGAGCCATGGCACGGGGGCCGGCGACATCCCCGGTCGATACGATGGCCAAGCCGGCCCACAACCTCTACGATTTCGCCGACGCGTTGCGGCGCAGCAAGGTGGGGCAGGTGGTCGAGGCGAAAGCGCTGCGCGATGGCCAGCGGGTGAACGCGAGCGTAAAGCTGGAACCGCGATAGGCTTTCCCAGCCTTGAAAGGCTGGGCTAAGCTCTTCCGTCTCGCTTTGCGAGACTCTTGCACTTCTGAACGAGGCCGGGTGCCCCGGGTCTCGCGGGGTTCGAGACCCGGGCCGGTAGGAGGATACAACCTTGGGAAGCCCGCCGGCTCGATACACTTCGCCTTAGGATAGAAATTAAAGTAGGTGTTGCCGTGCGGTGATGCAGAGCGCACCACAGTGACCGAGGACGACAGACCCGGGTCTCGAACCCGCGAGACCCGGCACCCGGCAACCGTGCTCGCTGTACAATGGGTAGGACTCGCCATGACTATCCAACTTCCAGAGGAACTGGCGGCGGCCCTGAAGGCGCAGGCCAACGCGCATGGCGTGTCGGCCGAGAGCTACGTTTGTGAGGTCCTGCAACGCGAGCTCGCATCGGGCGATGCGCAACCGTCGCAGGTTCCCTTCAAGACCGGACGGGGAATGTTCGCGAAGTACGGGCCGGCTCCCTCCGCCGAGGAAATCGCCGCTAATCGCGCCGACATGTTCCGCAACTTCGGCGAAAACTTCTGATGATCGCTGCCCTCGCGGATACCCATACCGCGCTCTGGCACTTGTTCGACGACCCTAGACTGTCCCCGGCGGCCGAGCGTTTTATCGAAGAAGCGGCGGCCGCACGACACAACATCGCCATTTCCTCGATAAGTCTTGCCGAAGTGGTCTATCTGGTGGAAAAGGGTCGCCTGCCCCCCACGGCATATGATGAACTGACGCAAGCCTTGACTGACCCCGAGCACGTTTTTGCAGAGGCCGTCTTTACCTCTGGGATTGTTGAAGCGATGCGGCAGGTCTCACGCGCTGACGTACCCGACCTGCCTGACCGAATCGTGGCGGCCACAGCACTATATTTTGGTGTTCCGATCATCAGCCGTGACCGGTGCATCCGGGCCGCAGGTCTGAAGGCAGTTTGGTGATCCGGCCGCATGGCCATCCTTTCGTTCTCACCTGCTATGCCCCGTAAGCCTCGGGTGCCCCGGGTCTCGCGGGGTTCGAGACCCGGGCCGGTACGAGGTACAACCTTGCGAGCCCGCCGGCTCGATACACTTCGCCTCAGGATAGAAGCAGATGTCTGCCGTGCGGTGATGGAGAGCACACCACGAGCGGTGAGTAGGAACGAAGACCCAGGTCTCGAAAGCGCGAGACCTGGGGCACCCGGATCACCGTGGGAAACTTGTTGGCTCGATCGACTTCAGCCTTGGCACACCCCACTGATTTATTCCGACCGGGCCCTTCTCCTGGTAGGCATAGGCGCGGAAGCTGCTCCAGCGCCACAGTTCCGGCGCTTCTACCAGACCGCGCTTCACTGGATTTCGATGAATGTAACGCGGTTTCTCGACCCGCTTCTCGGCTGTGCACACGTTGAAGTCATAGTACCGGGCCTCCCAAATACGTTGTGGGCCACGCTCGATTGGTTCAGTCGGATGTTGCCTGCGCCGCTCGCCAATCACGCGCCGCGCGAAGCCTAGTTTCAACGCTTGTATGGCAGTTGACAGCGGACGCTCCGCCGGCTCGTTCACCAGCAGATGAATATGCTCGGGCATCACCACATAGGCCAGCATTACCCAGCGATAGCGCCGCCGTACTCGCTCCAGGACTTCGAGGAACACGTCCCGGCGTTGCGCGGTGGCCAGCAGCGGCCGACTGCCATAGCAACTGAAGGTGATGAAGTGCAGGTCGTGTCCGCCGTGCCAGCGTTCCAGGCCCCAAGGCATGGGAGCAGGATAGAAGTAGAGGTTGGTTCGGGCGGTGATAGAGAACACACCACACTTGTGATAACAGTAGTCCCAGGTCTCGAAACCGCGAGACCTGGGCCGATACGATGCCTCTGGTTGGAAGACTTTCGAATCGCTACATGTCACTTCAAGATAGAGGCCGTCGGTGATGGAGAGGACACCTGGGGAAGTACTTGAAGAACGAAAAAGGCACAGGCCTCGAAACCGCTAGACCCTTCGCCAAGCTCAGGGCAGGCTCTGGGCACCCGTCCGGCGATGAGATTAGGCCGAAGTGTGCGCGTGAGGATGGTGCAGCTTGCCGCCATGCTTGCTCGCCAGATGCACGTGTCGCTTCTGCCGATGCTGCGCCGACAAGTGCTGCCCATGCGCGACGCTATGCGCCGACACCTGCGCTGCCGATTGATCGAAGTGGTCGGGATCGACTTCCTGCTGAGCGTAAGCCGCTTGGGTAAGGCCGAAAGCCAGGATAAGTGCGAACAGTCTTAGCAATTTCATAACTCCTCCACTGAGCTGGGAATGCACTTGTAGAGGCAAATTGCATTCCAAAACCAGGCTTCAGTTTGACAGTGAAGGGTGCGATCGCAACTCGTCGGAATTGTGAGACTTGGTGGGGAGCAATCTTATCCGGCGCTAACTGCGGAGGAATCCGCGCGCACGAATTCCTATCCGAGCAGAGAACACTCTATCCAGGCGGATAGCCGGGCTCCGGGTGCCCCGGGTCTCGCGGGGTTCGAGACCCGGGACTACTGTCGACCACCCCGGCGGTGTGCTCTCCGGCACGGCACGACACAAAATTTACTTTGAGCCTGCCTACCCGCCCAGGTCTCGAACCCCGCGAGACGTGGGGCACCCGGCTTTTCTCTTTTGGTCGGGACCCATCGAAGCCTTGGGTCAGCGCCGCTTCGAGCCAGCAAGAAAAAGACGGGCAGCTCGTGCCCGTCCTGATCAGCGACATCAGGCTAGTTAGTGTCTTGGTGGATTCGCGACGGGCGATGGGGTGTAAGGAGGGGCTATTATTACCTTGGGGTCGGAGGTGACGCAAGGCTGTCCATTCGTTTGTCCGCCACTGGAGCAATATGCCAGGTAGTACTCGTAGGGACCTGCGGCGGTATCGCTGAGCGTAGCGCCCTCAGGCGTGTTGGTTCCCACTACGACTGTGGTGCTCCCGAACGGCGTACCGGTTCCGGTTCCGAATTCAACGACAAATCCCGCTGTAATTGCCCCCGTTGACCACTCGATGGTCGTAGTTTTCTTGGCATCCACGCAAGCTATGCTCGGAGTAGCGGTAGGAGCCAAGCCGCTTTCGCCGAGCGATATTTGGCAGGGCCCGGAGCCCGAAGCAGGACACACGTTCGAGGAGTTTGTGCCCGTACAGCAGGCCGTCCATGTGTATTTGCCAGTGCTGTCAGGGCACTGTGCCTGGCCGGCAGCTGATATTGCCAGGCACAGGCTTGCGGTGAATATCGTTAACCTGAAACGTTGCGACAGATTCATAGTTCCCCCTGACCACATCAATTGTTGGTAATTCCGGGTTGGGAGCGGTTTTGGCCAAACCACGACTTGTAACGTGGATCACCGTGCAGGGCGCGCAGCTCCGGCTCTTTATCAATCTCCACCAGCGAGTAACCCGCCTTTGCAGCCTGCTGGAGCGCGCCAAGTGCTTTTTCGCGGTTGCCGATGATCTCATACACCAAAGCCGATGTAAACAAACTGTCGCTATTGTTGGGAGCTAACTGCAAAGCGCGAGCGATAAATACTTCCGCATCCTCCTTTTGTCCGAGATGGGCATGGTAAAGCGCGATCCCGCTAAGTACGTCCGGCGCCTTGGGGTTGACCTTGAGTTCCTGGGTCGCGATTTCCAATGCTTTCTGGTAGGCCTTGCGCGCATCCGCCAGCCGCGAGGGAATCTGGTCGTAAGCGTCCCCCAGATTGCGCCACAGCACATCCCTGTCAGGGCTCAGTTCGGCTGCCCGCTTCATGGCATCCGCCGCCTCGTCCCACTTGCCAAGGTACATGTACGCTGATCCCAGATTGCTCCAGGCACCGTCACTGGGTCTGATACTCAGTCCTTTCTTCAGAACGGTAATGGCGTCGTCATAACGGCCTAGAGCCAGATAAGTACCGCCCAGACTAAAATAGCCTGCCGAAATATCGGGCGCGAGGTCGATAACCAACTGGTATTGCTGAGCAGCTTCATTGAAACGTCCGGTGTTGTAATACAGTGCTGCCAGGTCACCGTAGCCTCGCCAGTAGGTGGGGTGACGACTGATCACGTGCTTGAACGCCTCCTCGGCCTGTTTATTCTTGCCCTGCGTCTGGTAAATCTCGCCTAAATGATATTCGGCATCCGTCACAGTCGGGTCCCGCTCGAGCACGCTCTTGTATTCAGCGAGCGCTTTGTCCAGTTGCCCGGTTTGCTGATATACCCCGGCTAAACTCATGCGAACCGGGATGAGCCGGTCGTTCAATTCGACCGCGCGACCTGCATCGCGCGTGGCCTGTTCCAGCCAAGCCGGATTCTTGGTCGCATTGTATTTTCCCGCATAGGCTTGACCTAGACCTGCGTACGCCAGGGCATAATTAGAATCTTCGGCGAGCGCCTTGTTAAAAGCGTCAATCGCCCGATCCACGTCGTCCGGCGCGCCATGCTGTAGATACCCAGTACCACGCTCATAGAGTTCGTACGCTTCAGGCTGAGAAGTGCCGCCCGCCGCCAGTTCTGCCTTTACCTCAGGAGGGACCTGCAAATCCAGCATGTCGGCGACCGACTCCCACACCTGCTGCTGAAGATCCTCGAGACTGATTGACGGTACATGCAGAGTGCGCGAAGCCAGTTGCCGGTGGTTGGCCGCATCGATCAGGTTGGTGGTGACCTCGACGCCCTCCTGCGTGCGTTGCACGCTCCCCGTGACGGCCAGGTTCACGTCGAGATTGCGATGCGCCTCCTCCGGGCTCTTCACCGTGCGCGCATCCCCGGCGGGCACAACCCAGAACGATTTCTGATAGCGCTCCAGTTGCGACAGCTTACTGGTTAAGGTCTCGGAGACGCCTTCGGCGAACGCGTTGTCGGTAGGATCGTTGCCGATGTTCAGGAACGGAAGCACGGCAAGATGCCGTTCTTGCGCCCGCGCGTGGAATGGGTTGGGAATGATGCCGGCGGCGAATAGCGCTATCACCGCGATGACCGCGCAGGCATTCGCGGCATACAGCCAGCGATGCCGCCGGAGATTGGGAGCGATAGCTTTCCAGCCGGTGTGCCCCACCGGACGCTCTCCGGACAGCGCGTACCAGAACTCTTCGACGCTCTCGAAGCGGGCGTCGGGATTGGCGGCCATGGCCTTGGTGATGGCGACGCGCCAGCGTTGGCTGATGCGCTTCGTGGTCTCGCTTTCGCTGCTTTGCGCCTTCGCGCCAATGGCTTTCAGCTTGCCGCTATCCGACTGCGCTTTGCCGCCGCTGGGGTGTGCTTTGCCGGCCAGCTTGTTGCTGCCGCTGCCGGAGCCCCGGAACGGACTTTCGTAGCTCGTGGGCAGAGTCCCGGTCAGCATCTGGAAAACGGTCACGCCCAGCGCATAGATATCGGTACGGTTGCTGCACTGGCCGCGAAACTGTTCCGGCGCCATGTAGGCGGGCGTGCCGACGACTTCCGGAGATGTTCCGGAGATGGTGATCTGCTGCTCGGGATTGGTGGCCAGTCCGAAGTCGGTGATCTTCAGGCCCGGCCCGCTGCCTTCGGGCAACAGCATGACGTTGCCCGGCTTGAAGTCGCGATGGACGATGCCCACTTCGTGCGCCGCCGCCAGCCCCGAGACCATCTGGCGGATGAGCGGCAGCGCCTGCTCGCACGACATCGGCCCGCGCTCGCGAAGGCGAGCGGACAGGGTTTCGCCGGGCACAAACTCCATGGTGAGGAAGAGCACCTCGCCGTGGGTGTCGTCCTTCTGGCGGCCGAGGTCGAAGACGCGGCAGACGTTGGGATGGCCGACGGTCCGCGCGAGCTGGATCTCCTGGCGGAAGCGGTCAACCTGCCGCCGCGACGACGCGCGCTCGGGCGCGATCGTCTTCAGCGCAACGCGAGCCTTCAGCTCGAGGTCGTCAACCTCGTAGACCTGGCCCATGCCGCCTTTGGCGATGAAGCGTAGAACTTTATATCGGTCAACGATGAGCTCGCCTACTGAGAAGATCGGGGCGTCAGGGTAAGGAAGTGAGGCCGGAGCCTGGCGCGGGGCGGCGGCTGCTTCGGACGCTGCGGCCACAGCCGCGCTGTCATTCTTGACACTCATCGCCGGCAATTCGACGGATGAGTCGTCTGCGCTGATCCGTTCCACCGGAACCATCAGCCGGTAGCCGCGCCGCGCCAGCGTTTCTATGTATTTAGGTTCGGTAGCGGAGTCGCTGAGCGCGCGCCGCAGGTTCTTGATCGCGGCATTGATGCTGTGATCGAACTCGACAATGGTGTCATTCGGCCACAGCTTCTTCTGGATTTCCTCGCGGGTGACGAGCTCGCCCTCCTGCTCTACCAGCATGCGAAGTACTTGCAGGGGCTGCTCTTGAAGCAAAACCCGCTGGTCACCGCCGAGCAGTTCTCCACTGCGCAGGTCTAGCTCATAGGACCCCAGGCGAACGCGGTCTGACTGCGCGTACTTCATAGGGGGATGCAGTCTTAGGAGAGAGCATTCTAGAGCTTAGTACGCCTGAATGTAAGTGAAATTCAGCACATTAAAACAGTAACTGCAAGCTTTCGATAATCCGCACACCATAGCTAACTCAACTTAGAACTAATCAGTTACGACGAATCACCGCCGTTTCACCTCCGTTTCACCGCCAGTGCATTGTCGCTCGAAGCCACTCGGCGCACACTCGGCGTGTTTCTAGCGGCCTACTCGGCCAATAAATTTCAGACAGAGGAGAACACAATGAAAACTCTTTCCGCAACCGCTGCTTTAACGATTTGTCTTCTGGCTCTGGCCGTTGGCGCTGGCGCCCAGGAACAGCTCAACTTCTCGCAGCTGCCCCTGCTCGGCATCCCCTCCCCCATGCCCAACGGCTATGGCCAATTGGACTGGGGCAACTTCTTCTATGTGAATCCGGCCACCTGGTCTGGAGCCGGGCCGGGTTACAGACTGGGCCCCCAAAACGGGGACGTGGTTTTCGTGGGCGGGATAAATTGCCGGCTGAGCGGCTATAGCTGCTTCGGCACCATCAGCAACCAGGCCGGATTTCAACTGGTCAGCGCTACCGTGGCCGGCGGCTACGGCGCCACCCAGATCACGGTCACCGCCTATAACAACGGCACCTTCCTGGGATCGACCCAGTACTTCATGGGCACCCAAACCCAGGTGCTCGAGTTCCCGCAGTCCTGGGGGCTCGCAACCCAGGTCATGTTCCAGGTGACCGGACAACCGGGGAGCCTCGTTATCTACAACCTGAGCGCTTACACCGTGGTGCTCGATCCCCCGGCGGGACGATGACACGGACCTTGCGAAGCGACCAACAATCCCCACTCAAGGACAAAAGAAAACCTTGAGTGGGACACCCCCAGGAATCGGAACCTTCGGCCCCGAAGTACAGGCCTAATCGGCAAATAACTCTTAAGGAGAGAAGACCATGAAAAAGACTCTGGTATTGCTCGCTACCCTTCTGGCCCTGGCCATCGGCGCCACTGCCCAGCAACAGATCAACTTTTCCGACCTGCCCCTGGTTGGCTCTCCGGCACCTATGCCGTCGGGCTATAGCAGCTTGAACTGGAGCAACTTCTGGTATGTGGATCCCAGCGAGTATTCCAGTGCAGGTCCCGGCTATAACAACCTGCTTACCCACCGCGATGTCGCCTTCATCGGCGGCCAGCACTGTGCTCCGGTTGGGCCCGCTTGTTTTGGGACCATCACCTCGCAGGGCAGCCGCACCGCCTTTCAGGCGATCAGCGCCGTCATGGCAGGGGGCTATCAGGCGAACCAAATCACGGTGTCTGCCTACAACAACGGCACCTTCGTAGGTTCGGTCAGCTTTAACCTGGGCACGGTTGCGCAGGCGATTCGCTTTCCGGCAACCTGGGGCGCCATCACCGAGATGCAGATCCAGACCGACGAGGCGGGCGATCTCGTGCTGCTCGACCTCAACGTGTACACCATCGGCGGATGACGCCATAACGCTGCGCTGTCGCGGCCCAACCAGGCCGCCCACCGCAGACTTCCCCCAGCAGGGGCGGAACAACTTCCGCCCCTGTTTTTTTTGCGCGGAAGATGTTCGAGGTCCTCGAACCGGTGCCCCACAGCCTGCCCTGAGCTTGTCGAAGGGTCTCGAACAGCGCGAGATCCGGGGCACCCGATTGAATTAAGCGCTGGGTCAGGCGGCTGGTGCGTTGGACAAGCTTTGGGCGGATTGGTTGTCGGCGGATGGCAGGAATACCGCGAACACCGTCCCGCCTGGGCCAGAGCCGTTGCGGCTCCGCACCTGCACCGAGCCTCCATGTTTGGTCACGAGGTCTTTTACCACCCACAGGCCCAGGCCGGTGCCCACCGCGCCCTTGGTGGAGAAGAATGCATCGAATATGCGGCCACGATTGGCGGGTGGGATACCGGGCCCGTCGTCGGCAACCAGAACCCGTACGCCAGGCCGCCCGCGACTGCGAGCCGAGGCGACGCGAATGCGAATTGCGCCGTGCTGCGGCACTGCGTCGATACTGTTGGCGAGCAAGTTCGCGAACACCTGGCGTATCTCCCCCGCCCTCCCCGGCACCTTGCACTTGAAATCGATGTCTTTGCAGGTGCGAATGTTCTTGTTCCTGAGCCGCGCGGCGAAGACCGTCAGCACGCCCTCCAGCAGTTCGCCGAGGTCGACCTGGCCGACGCGCGAATTTTCCTGGTAGAAGCCGAGCGTCTGCTTGGTGATGTGGGCGACGCGCGCCAGTTCCTCCTGCGCGGTCTTCAGGTAATGCTGCGCCTCGTCCGGCATCTCCGGATTGTTCTGCAACAACCACACAATGTTGGTGATGGCCTCGAGCGGATTGTTGATTTCATGCGCGATGGTGGCGGCCAGACGGCCCGCGACCGCCAGCTTCTCCGTCTGGCGAAGCGCCTCCTCCGCCTGTGCCTGCCGGCGCACATAGTTGCGCACCTGATACTGGCGAAGGCGGGAGCGCAGCGCGTTCTGTACCGTGCTCAGCAGGGTTTCCGGGCGCACTGGCCTTTCCAGCAGGATGACGTTGCCCAACGGCTCGCGCAGCGCAGTGCGATGCAGCGTCGCCGAGGTCACGCGTCCCGCCGCGGTCAGCAGGACCAAAGGAAGATCGGACCAGGACGGCTGCTGGTGCAGAAGGGACGCGAGTCGCTCCACCGCAACTTCGTTGAGCGATTCCTCGGCGATAATCGCCGCGCCCGCGCCGTTCTGTAGCTCATCAACGAGGCCCTGCGGCTTACACGTCTCGCAGGCCACGTGCGCTCGATCGAGCAGCGCGCAGATAAGCCGGGCATCGCGCCCCAGGGGCGCTACCACCAGCACGCGGCGCTCGGGGTAGGAAACCTGTTCCGCCGCCGGAGGTTTTTCTTGTAGCTGCGATTCTGTTTGCACGTCCGCCAGTTCCCCGTTCAGGCTCGCGGCCTGGGCACTCCCGTCAGCACTCCTTCGAACTTGTCCAGCGGCGGTCCCACCTGAATGCCCTGGCCGTTAAACACTAATTCGCGGATGCTGCGCTCGTGCGGGCCGCTCCTCTTCTTCACCACCGAGAGCGCCTGCCTCACCCTGCCCTCGCCTTCAAAGTAGCGAAACAAAATCACCGCGTCGGCAATATAGCTCAAGTCCAGCGGGCTGGTCATGGAACTGCCGATGACACCCTGCTGGGCCAGGGTCATGATGGTGGCCACGGCCTGCTGGCCCAGGAAGGTGAGCAGTTCGTGCAATTGAATGACAAGGAATTTCTCGTCGGGCATGGCGTTGAGCAGGCCGTTGAGACTGTCAATCACCACCACCTTGGCTTGCTGGCCATCCACCAGCTCACGGATGCGCGCCACGAATGCGCCGGGCGCGAGTTCCGCGGGATCGATCTGCTGCACGATGAGCTTGTCCGAGGCGAGGTGCTTGTCCATGGGCATGCCTAAACCCCGGGCGCGCTTCGCCAGGGTCATCGCCGATTCATCGAAGCAGAAGATGCAGGCCAGATCGCCGCGTTCGGCGGCAGCCAACGCGTACGCCAGCGCCACGGTGGATTTTCCGCAGCCCGCAGGTCCCATCAGCAGCGTGCTGGTCCCAGTGTCGATACCACCGCCCAGCAGCGAATCGAGCTCCTTCAATCCGCTGGAGACGGGCTCCGGCTCCAGGTCCGGGCGGTGCTCGGCGGCGATCAGCCGGGGATGCACGAGGATGCCGCCGGGCTCGATGCTGAAATCGTGATAGCCCTCGCGAAAGCGGGAGCCGCGCATCTTGCGCACCTCGAGACGCCGGCGATTGATGCCGTACTCGCGCTCCAGCCGCTGCATGGTCAGCACGCCGTGCGCGATGCTCTCCAGTTGTAAGTCGTCGGGGGAGGCGGTGAGGTCATCCAGCAGCAGGACGGTGCACTTGCGTCCGGCAAAGTAGCGCTTCAGCGCGAGGATCTGCCGGCGGTAACGCAGCGGATCGCGCGCCAGCAGACGCAGCTCGGAAAGCGAGTCGAAAACCACGCGCGACGGGTTCGTGCGGTCCACCTGCTGGAGCACCAACTTGGTAGTGTCGTTCAGCTCCACATCGGAGGGGTGAAACACGGTGTATTGCTGCTCCGGCGAGAGCTCGTCTTCCGTCGCTGTCATTTCGAAGATGGGGACGTCGTCCAGCTTCCAGCCATGCGAGTGGCCCACTTCGAGGATTTCGTCTTTGGATTCGGAGAGCGTGACATACAGTCCGTTTTCGCCCTCACCCTGGCCGGCGAGCAGGAATTGCAGCGCCATGGTTGTCTTGCCGGTACCGGGATGCCCTTCCACCAGAAAGAGATGATTGCGAGGCCAGCCGCAGGCGAGGACGTCGTCCAGTCCCTGGATGCCGGTGGAGGCGTGAGATTTCTTCATTCAGGAGAGCTCCTTCGCGCGACCGCTGTATTGTTCGATTCAGTTTTGCGAGTAGAAGCTGGTACTCGGCTCAGAATTCTTTGGAAAATGTGAATGGCGGTTTAATGGTTGGGTGCCCCACTCATCCGCTCGGATGAGTGCGACCACCACGAATGGCGCGGCAAACCTTCAGAAGTGCAGGGCGAGACTTCCCTGCACCGTCCTTGGCGGAACAAAATGTGTGCCGGAGAAGCTGGAGAGAAAATTGTAAAGGGCCACTTTGTTCGCCAGGTTCACAACCTGGAACTTCCAACCCACCGAGTACCGGTCTCTTCCCCAGAGATTGTCGCCTCCCACGGCGGCGTCGAAGAGGCTGCGGGGGACGATGCGGGAGGGATTGGTGTCTGGATTATAGGTTCCTGGCGGAACAATATGAATGAGCGTCGCGCCGTAGTGCGGCGAATTGCAAGTGCGCAGAGGAGCAGCCAGGGTTGCGAAGACGTTCCCGCAGTACAAGCCGATCTCCTGTTGCTCATCGCCCGTTAAGGTGAGCGCGGTCGCATAGTCGGGCACGCTGACCACAACCAGTCCGCTATCAAAGCGCCAGGTAAAACCCAGCCACGTTCCCCTCAGTCGGGCCTCGGGAAATTGATATTGAACGTTGGTAGTTTGCTGGAAGGCCTGGTCGTGGTCGGGGCGCGCCACCGGCGCATACTCCGCACCGAAGTTGATGCCGCCAATCTCCGGGCTGAACAGGCGCGAACGGGTGTGGCCAAGGACGCTGAAGGCGCTCAGGCCATGAATATTATTCAGCGTAACGCGGGCCAGAGCGCCGTCGATCTTCGATTCGCGAAACTGGATGGGAAAGTTCAGCGGCGTATTCAGGATGGTATTGAAGTCATAGGCGCCGGAAGTGTATTTCCAGAAATACTCTCCCTGCACGCTAAGCCAGCGCCCAAACTGTTGCGCAACGCCAAGGTTGTACTGATTGCGACGCGCCGGCGTGAGCGGCTGCACGGTTGCCGTGCCGAGCGAGCCGTTGGCCAGCCCGCCCGGGCCAGTGGAACTCGAGAGGATGAGGTTCTCGTTGTAGGGCGTGAGAAAGACGCGGGCATAAGAGAACTGGAGCACGGTGCCGATGCGGCCAATTTGGTAAGCAGCGCCTGCCCGCGGCTGAATGGCCGCGCCATGGCTTAATCCGGAGTAGTCGTCGTAGCGCACACCGAAGTTGAGCGTGAGCTGCCGCAGCCGGATGCTGTCCTGCGCGTAAGCGCTGCCCTCATAGATAGTAGCCGCGCCGCGGAACTGGTAGAGAGATCCACCGCGCGTCAGATCGTATTGCGCGAGCGCCGGCTGATAGCCAGGGTTCTGGGCAAAGCCGGCGGCCATGCACTGGCCCGGCGCGCGCAGCGAAGCGTCGGGCACCGGGGCGCCCGTGCTGTCGACGCACGGAGAATTGAAACCCGGATCGGTGAGGCCGGTGTTGAACGCCTCCGACAACGGCCACACTTGCAGTTGCACTCCTCCCTTGAACATGTGCCGGCCGTGAGAGTACGACAGATCGCTGCGCGCGCCGGTGTTGCTCAACCTCCGCGACTGGGACAGCGTTGCGGGCTGGTCGGAAAACAGATTTGCCGAGGGGTAGTAGGTCACGCGATCCTGCCGGAACCAGGTGTTGGCCGTCAGCAGCAGGTTAGGCGTGAGGACTTTCGACATCGCGAGCGCGACGTTGACGCTCGTCATGTGCTGACGCTGGTCCTGGTCCGCCGCCTCCTGATCGTAGGTGTTGGGCACTTGAAACCACGACCGCGCGGCGGAAACATTCAGGTGGAATTCGGTGGCCGGGCTGGGCTGCCAGTCCACGCGGTCGAAGAGGTTCTCCGCATTTCCGTTGGCATGGAGGGGCTGAAACTCCGGCGCATCCAGAAACCTCTGGCTGTCGATTCCGTCCAGCGCGATGAAATTGCCGAACGTCTTCGAGCCGGTCGCCAGGGTGATGCTCGCGGTGGGAGTCTGAAACGAACCATACCCCAGCGACACCGATCCACTCACAGGACCGGCGCCCAAACCGGAGCGGGTCGTCGCCTCCACAATTAAGCTGGTCTTGTCGCCGAATTCGGCGGGCGGAGCACCCTGCAACGTGCGCATCTCCTGGATGGTGCTCACGGAAATCTGGTTAGAAAAGATGCGGCTTTGCTGATCGGAGATCGGCTGGCCGTCGACGCTGAACGAGGCCTCGGCATGCTCGCCGAGGGGATGAAAGACGCCGTTGGAATCGGCAGCCACGCCGGGTGTAGCCAGCGTCAGAATCGAGCTTAGCGCCGCATTTACGCTCTCGCTGGGGAGGTTGTCGATCAGGCCCCGCCCGATTTGCGTTTGCGCCACGTTCAATGAGCCCACATCGGCAGCGCCTTCCACTACGGTCACCGCTTCCGACACCGATTCGAGAGCCAATGCGATCGTGAGGTGAAGGTTCTCGCCCGAACGGACCGAGGCCTTGTGATGTTGTTCGCGAAACCCTGGGGCGCGCACATTCATTTCGTAGGCGCCCGGGGAAAGCCCATTGAAACAAAACTTTCCTTCCCCACTCGTCACCGTGCTGAGCTTAGTGTCAGGGCTGCTCAGCCCAACCGTTCCGCCGGAGACGCTCGCGCCCGTGGGGTCTTGGACGATGCCGCAAATGGTTGCGCTTGGCGCGGCCTGTGCCAAGCACGAGGTCGGGCACCCTGGCGGGAAAAAGCTCAGAGTAAGCCCAAACCAGAGTACCGGTAGCGAAACGAGCCGGAGGTTCGCTTTCATGGTCCGTTCTTGCGCGGCCGCTTGGAAAAAGCAATGGGTGGGCAGGCCGACAATGAACGGTAGTATACAACAGATAATTAACTACGGTAAATGCCATCACATGTACCGTGGTTTAGAGTCATCGTGAGAATGTACCGCCAAAAGACCAACACGTAACGCTGCAAAACGCCGATGTTCATTTCCCCTCGTACGCGTTTTGCAGCCGAGCGATGTCGAGCTTGTCCATGGTCAACATCTCCTGCATTACGCGCTTGGACTTCTCCGGATCGGGATCGCTCATGAGCTTGCCCAGCACGGTCGGGATAATTTGCCAGGACAGGCCCCACCTGTCTTGAAGCCAGCCGCAGCGGCTCGGCTTGCCGCCGCCGGCCAGCAGCTTGTCCCACAGTTCGTCTACTTCCTGCTGGGTTTCGCAGTTCACCAGCAGCGAGATCGCCGGCGTGAAGGAATAGTGAGGACCTCCGTTTAGCGCCATGAACCGTTGCCCCTCCAGTTCGAAGGCGACAACCATCGCCGTTCCCTTGGGTCCGGGCCCGCCGTCGCCGTAGCGGCTCACGTTGGTGATCTTCGAGTTCTTGAAGATGGAGACGTAAAGGTTCGCCGCCTCTTCCGCTTGGTTGTCGTACCACAAGAACGTCACGATCTTTTTCACAGCTGATCTCCTCTGCATTGATTTCCACCGCGGCGTAGTCGGTACCGTGCGCCGCTGCTGGAATAGCCGGTTACCATCTTTGCACATCCGAACCTGCCGTTAGAATCGAAGCTTGACCGCCGTGCCCTGATTCCATGTCACTGAAGCAGTCGGAAGCGATCGTGTTGCGAACGTATCCGCTGCGCGAGGCCGATCTGCTGGTGACGCTGTTCACGCGCGCCGAGGGCAAGGTCAAGGGCGTGGCGCGCGCGGCCAAGAAGTCGAAGCGGCGTTTCGGCGGCGCGCTGGAGCCGCTGACGCTGGTGCGGGTTTACTACGACGATCGCGAGGGCAAGGAGCTGGCGCGGCTCGATTCCTGCGACATTCTGTAGTCGCCGCTGTCGGACGGAGTGGATTATCCGCGCGTGGTCGCGCTGGAGCACGTGGCGGAGATGCTGGACGAGTTGCTGCCCGACCGCGAGGCCAACGACGCGATCTTTCGGCTGGCGGTTTCGGTGCTGCACGAGTTGCGGGCAGGCGAAATCTGGATGCCGCTGACGTACTTCCAGCTTTGGCTGGTGCGGCTGGTGGGATTCCTGCCGGAGTTGGGCGCGTGCCTGGCGTGCGGCCGCACGCTGAATGGCAATCGCGCGTTCTATCACGCGCTGGCCGACGGCCTGATGTGCGAGCAGCACAAGCGGCTGGCGTCGTCGGAGTTGGCGGCGGAGTCGCGCGCCATGGCGGCGACAGATGTTTCGCGCGCCGGTGGAGAGCTTTGCGGCAGCCGCTCCGGAGACTATGGCGGACCGGGATAATGCCCGCCCCAACGATTTGGCGGGGGCGCAGTTGCGTGACCTGCGGCGTTTCTTGGTGCAGATCATCGAGCGCCACCTCGAGAAGAAGCTGGTGACGGCTAGCATGCTGGCGAAGCTGTAAGCGTGGTGAGCCTCTGACTCGAGCCTTAGAAACTAGAAACCTTCGTCGCGCACTCATCAGGACTAATTGCTCTTGTCTCCCACTCAAAACCCGCTGACCTTCCAGGAACTGATCCTGCGCCTGCAAACTTTCTGGGCGGAGAACGGCTGCGTCCTGCAACAGCCCTACGACGTCGAGGTCGGCGCGGGAACCATGGCGCCGGAGACGTTCCTGCGCGTGCTCGGTCCCAAGCCGTATCGCGTGGGCTACGTGCAGCCCTCGCGGCGTCCCGCCGACGGCCGTTACGGCGAGAATCCCAACCGCCTGTTCAAGCACATGCAGTTTCAGGTGATCCTGAAGCCGCCGCCGGCGAACGTGCAGGAGCTTTACCTGGATTCGCTGGCCGCGATCGGCATCGACCTGCGCAAGCACGACATCAAGTTCGAGGAAGACAACTGGGAGTCGCCCACGCTGGGCGCGTGGGGCATCGGCTGGCAGGTGATGCTCGACGGGCTGGAGATCACGCAGTTCACCTATTTCCAGCAGTGCGGCGGCATCGATCTCGATCCGATCTCGGCCGAGCTGACGTACGGCCTGGAGCGCATCGCCGCATTCCTGCAGGATGTGGACTCGATTTACGACATCACCTGGGTGGTCGAGCCCGACGGGCGCGCGGTGAAGTACGGCGAGATCCGCTTGCAGGACGAGTTGCAGTTCTCGGTGTACAACTTCGAAAGCGCCAACGTGGACATGGCGTGGAAGCACCTCGAATTGTACGAGGCCGAGTGCCAGGCGCTGCTGGATGACTACTCGGTAGCTTTTTTCCAGCCGGACCGCCGGTCGTCGCTGGTGGATCCTGGCGCGGAACGAAGAGCAACCAGCGGCGAGCATCTTTCGGCGACGGGCGAAGAGCGAAGAACGAAGCGCGAACCGCGAATCGCTTCCCGGTTCTCGCCGCCTTCGATCTGTGCCTGAAGTGCTCGCACCTGTTCAACATTCTGGACGCGCGCGGCGCCATCAGCGTGACCGAGCGCGTGGGCGTGATCGCGCGCATTCGCAGCCTGGCGGTGGGCGTCGCGAAGGCATACGTCGACCAGCAGAAGGCGGAGGGCGAAGCTCCCGCCGTGTCCTCAAAGGAGGGCGACAAGGGCGGGGCACCCGAACCCGAGCAGTTGGCGGCGAGCCGATCATAGTTCAGACGCAAAACCGAGTCCCGCTGAGCGGGACGGAAGAGGATAGCCCACCGTTTCAACGGTGGGGAGTGATGGTTACGAAGTTCGAGTGCCCCGGGCACGGCATATGCCGTCCCTACGGGACTCAGATTTTTTCATTAGCTGACCCAGCGCTGAAGCGCTGGGCTAACCTCTTTCGCGCCTACGGCGCTCGCGCGATAGGTTGAGTAAGGAACGGATTTAAGTGACCTGCCTCATCGTTTACGAAAAATCGAGTAACGGCTGGGGCGCGTATGCTCCCGATTTGCCTGGCCTCGGCGTGGCCGGCCGGACATTGCAGGAAACTAAACAGTTAATCCGTGAGGCGATCGAAGTTCATTTGGAGGGCATGCGGGAGCATGGCGACCCCATCCCCGCTCCCAGCACTCAGACGGAATACATAACGGTGTGAGCGCCTTCGCTGCTTTGCCGATTGCTAGTTGCTAATTGCTAGTTGCTTCTTATGCCTGACTTCCTACTCGAGATCGGTACCGAAGAAATTCCCGCGCGCATGATCGACGGCGCGCGCGAGGAGCTGGCGCGCCGCGTCGGCGAGCTGCTTGCAGCGCGAGCGGCTTGGCGAACGAGTCCGGAGATCAGGCGTACTCTACGCCGCGCCGCCTGGCTGTGTTGGCTCGGGAGTCGCCTCGGCGCAGCCCGACGTGACCGAGCAGGTCACCGGCCCGTCGCTGAAGGTCGCCTACAAGGATGGCAAGCCCACTCCCGCGGCCGAGGCTTTCGCGCGCAAAGGCTGAATGTCCCGGTCGACGCTTTGGAGAAGATCACCACTCCCAAGGGCGAATATCTCGCCGCGACGGTGCAGAAGAAGGGCCGCGCCGCCAGCGAAATTCTCGCCGAGTCGCTGCCCAAGGAGATCGCCGGCATCTACTGGGCGAAGAACATGTACTGGCGCGGCAAGTCGGCCGAGCGCTTCGTGCGCCCGGTGCGCTGGCTGGTCGCGCTGCTCGACGGCGAAGTCGTGCCGCTGGAGTTCGCCGGCATCCGCGCCGGCGACACCAGCGAGGGCCATCGCATTCTGTCGTCCGGCGACGGTCGCCGATCGCGCAGCCCGGCGAATACGCCGAGACGCTCGCCGGCGGTTGGGTGATCGTCAGCGCCGCCGAGCGCGAGCAGCGCATCCGCAAAGCGCTCGATGCCGCGACGCGCACCATCCCGGACGCGCGCTGGCGCGAAGACAAGCCGCTGCTCGACACGGTCGTCAACCTGACGGAATTCCCTTCGGTCGATCCTCGGCAGCTTCGATCCGGAATTTCTCGCGCTGCCCGAAGAAGTGCTGGTCACGGTGATGCGCGATCACCAGAAATATTTCGCGCTGGAGGACGCGAGCGGCAAGCTGCTGCCGCACTTCCTCGCGGTGCTCAACACCGACGGCGATCCCGACGGGCTGATCCGCCACGGCAACGAGCGCGTGCTGCGCGCCCGCTTCAACGACGCGCGCTTCTTCTGGGAGACCGACCAGAAGATTCCGCTGCGCGAGCGCGTGGCCATGCTGAAGTCGGTCACCTTCCAGAAAGACCTGGGCAGCTACTACGACAAGACCTGCGCGTGCAGAAGCTGGGCAGCCTGATCTGCCGAGACGCTTCGGCAGACGCCGGCGTGCAGCGTCCGGCCCGGCGTCGTCTTCAAAGCGGCGCTGCCTGGCCAAGACCGACCTCACGACCGAACTGGTGAAGGAATTCACCGAACTGCAGGGCATCATCGGCGGCCTGTACGCCAAGGTGCAGGAGCTCGATCCGATTCTGCCGCGAGCGACGGTCGAGGCCATCGGCGACGCGATCTACGACCAGTACAAGCCGGAGTCGATGGACGACAGCGTTCCGCGCACGCGTCGAAGGCGCCGTGCTGGCCATCGCCGACAAAGCCGACAGCATCGCGGGAATGTTCGCGCTGGGCTTGCAGCCGACGGGCTCGAAGGATCCGTTTGCGCTGCGCCGCGCCGCCAACGGCATCGTGAAGATCATCGCCGAGCACAAGCTGCCGCTGCCGATCTCGCAAGCTGTTTGCGGATGCGCGCGTCGGAATACGTCGGCTCCGAAGCCGAGACGGCGCTTCGATCCGCAAGGTCGAACTTCGACGAAGTCGATCGCCGGCTTCATGCGCGAGCGCCTGGAGTTCTACCTGCGCGATGTGCGCGGCTTCGCCTACGACGTGGTGAACGCCGTGCTCGCCGCCGGATGCGACGACGTGGTGGACGCGATCGCGCGCGCCGAAGCGGTGAGCGAGGTGCGCGGCTCGGAAGATTTCGCGTCGATCTCCGTCGCGTTCAAGCGCATCAAGAACATTCTGCGGCAGGCGCGCGAAACGAAGAAGCGCATCGCGGCAGCAACTCGACTCTGCGGCGCTTGACCGAAGACGCCGAGAAAGCAGCTGGCAGCGCGATCCCGGAGACTGCGGCGCGCGGTTCGCAAGCTGCGTGAGGAGAAGAACTACGCCGGCGCTCTGGCGCAGCATCAGCCGCTTGCGCCAGCCGGTCGATACATTCTTCGACAAGGTGATGGTGATGGTCGACGACGAGCGCGTGCGCGCCAACCGCCTGGCGCTGCTGCGCGATCTGCTGAACGAATTTTCGACCATCGCCGATTTCAGCGAGATCGTGACCGAAGAACAAATCTTCATAACATAGGTCACGATACCAGGCTAAAGGACTCGCAATCTTATGAGCAGGATCATCCACGAGTACTGAACAATGCGAGCACCGCACCAGCCGCCAAGACCGCAATGCTCGGACAAGTACGTCTACTTCTTCGGCGACGGCCACGCCGAGGGCAACGGCAAGATGAAAGACGAACTCGGCGGCAAAGGCGCCGGGCTCGCCGAGATGACCAACGCCGGCCTGCCCGTGCCTCCGGGCTTCACCATCCAGACCGAGGCCTGCCGCGAATACATGCGCGGCAAGGTCTCCGCGCGAAGTCGACCGCCAGATGGACGAAGCGCTCGCGCCGCCTGGAGCAGCTGCAGGGGCAGAAGCTGGGCGGCGCCGACAATCCGCTGCTGGTCAGCGTGCGCTCCGGCGCCAAGTTCTCCATGCCCGGCATGATGGACACCATCCTCAACCTCGGCCTGAACGACAAGTCGGTCGAAGGCCTCGCCAAGCGCAGCAACAATCCGCGCTTCGCCTACGACTCCTATCGCCGCCTGATCCAGATGTTCGGCAACGTGGTGCTCGACATTCCGAAGCACGCGTTCGAAGAAGTCTTCGACGGCAAGAAGAAGCAGAAGAAAGCCAAGCTCGACACCGACCTCGACGCCAAGGCGCTGCAGGAAGTCATCGCCGAATACAAGAAGGTCGTGCAAGAAGCACACCAAGCGCGACTTCCCGCAGGACCCGCACGAGCAGCTGGTGATGGCGCGCGACGCCGTCTTCCGCTCCTGGCACAACGACCGCGCCAAGCACTATCGCCGCATCAACAACATCGACGACATGCTGGGCACCGCCGTCAACGTGCAGGCCATGGTCTTCGGCAACCTGGGCGAGACCAGCGGCACCGGCGTGGGCTTCACGCGCAATCCCGCCACCGGCGCGAAGGAGTTCTACGGCGAGTTCCTGATGAACGCGCAGGGCGAGGACGTGGTCGCCGGCATCCGCACGCCGGTGCACATCTCCGAGCTGGAAAAGATCATGCCCGAGGTCTACAACCAGCTTCGCGACATCACCACGCGCCTGGAGAAGCACTACCGCGACATGCAGGACTTCGAGTTCACCATCCAGGACGGCCGCCTGTACATGCTGCAGACGCGCAACGGCAAGCGCACCGGCCGCGCCGCCGTACGCGTTGCCATCGAGATGGTGGAAGAAGGCCTGATCACCAAGGAAGAAGCCATCTTCCGCGTCGAGCCCAACCAGCTTTACGACTTCCTGGTTCCCAGCCTGGACGAGAAGCGGCAAGAGTCGAAGTGCTGGCCACCGGCTTGCCGGCATCGCCGGGCGCGGCCGTCGGACAGATCGTCTTCACCGCCGACGAAGCCGTCGAGACGGTTCCAACAAAGACAGAATCCGAAGCTCATCCTGGTGCGCGGCGAAACCACGCCCGAAGACATTCACGGCATGGAAGTGGCGGCGGGCATTCTGACCTCGCGCGGCGGCATGACCAGCCACGCCGCGGTGGTCACGCGCGGCATGGGCAAGTGCTGCGTGGCCGGCGCCGGCGATGTCGAGGTGGACGAGAAGGCGCGCGAGATGCGCGTCAAAGGCAAGGTCGCTGAAGGAAGGCGACTGGATCTCGCTCGACGGCACCACCGGCCGCGTGATCAAGGGCAAGCTCAACACTGGTGCCGGCTCGCCCGACGATCCCGAGCTGCAGAAGTTCATGAGCTGGGCCGAGCCGTTCCGCCGCATGGGCGTGCGCGCCAATGCCGACATCCCGCGCGATGCGCTGCAGGCGCGCGCCTTCGGCGCCGAAGGCATCGGCCTGTGCCGCACCGAGCACATGTTCTTCGCCGAGGACCGCCTGCCGCACATGCGCGCCATGATTATGGCCGACAACGAGAAGGACCGCCGCGCCGCGCTCACGAAGCTGCTGCCCATGCAGCGCGACGACTTCGTCGGCCTCTTCCGCGCCATGGACGGACTGCCGGTCACCATCCGCACCCTCGATCCGCCGCTGCACGAGTTCCTGCCCAAGCGCGAAGAGCTGATGGTGGAGATCGCGAAGCTGGAAGCCACCAAGCCGAAGTCGCCCAAGCTGAAGGAGCTGCGCACAGCTGCTGAACGCGTGGAAGCAGTTGCACGAAGTTCAATCCCATGCTCGGCCTGCGCGGCTGCCGTCTGGGCATCACCTATCCCGAGATCACCGAGATGCAGGCGCGCGCCATCTTCGAGGCCGCCGTCAAGGTCGCGAAAGAAGGCGTGAAGGTGAAGCCCGAGGTCATGATTCCGCTCACCACCGGGCTTGAAGGAGATGGCCAACCAGGCGGCGATCGTGCGCCGCGTCGCCGAAGAGGTCTTCGCGGAGAAGGAGACCAAGGTCGAATATCTGGTGGGCACCATGATCGAACTGCCGCGCGCCGCGCTGGTGGCCGACGAGATCGCCAAGGAAGCCGAGTTCTTCAGCTTCGGCACCAACGACCTCACGCAGACCACCTTCGGCTTCTCGCGCGACGACGTCGGCAAGATCCTGACCGCGTATCTCGCACGAAGGCATCCTGAAGCAGGACCCGTTCGCGGTGCTCGACCGCGAAGGCGTTGGGCGAGCTGATGAGGATCGGCATCGAGAAAGGCCGCGAGACGCGCCCGACCATCAAGATCGGCATCTGCGGCGAGCACGGCGGCGATCCGTCGTCGGTCGAGTTCTGCGCGCAGCTCGGACTTCGACTACGTGTCCTGCTCGCCCTTCCGCGTGCTGACCGCGCGCCTGGCGGCGGCGCAGGCCGGCGCCAGCGCGGAGCTGAAGATCGAGGGCGGACGGACGAAGTAGCAGTCGTCAGTCGCCAGTAGAGCAATGCTTGACAGCGATCGCTCCAGGACGAAAGCGAGGCATTGGGCTTTTGTTAACGTCCAGAAAATTTTCGCTCATGACGGGCAGACGGTCGACGCGAATTCGAAGGTGAAAATTCCGCGGGACGCCAGCCGTGAAATCAGTGCTGCATTTTTCTACAACTGACTGCTGACAGTGCTTCACTGCGTCTGCTGCAATTTCGCGATCAGCTTCTGGGCGAGGTTCTCTTCCGATTCCGACCACAGCACACGGCCGCTGATGGCGCAATGCTTCTCGACCGCGTTGGAGAAGGCGACCAGCTTGGCGATGTTGCTGCGGATGTGTTCTCGGTGACGGCTGAGACGGTCGTCCTTCGTAGAGGAACAACGAGTCCAGCCCAAAGTCGACCTCAATGTGACCGTCGTCGCGTGTAGATGCCGTCGTCGAACTGCACGCCATGCACCAGGAAGCGGACGGCCGACGGGGCGCTGCACCCAACTGTCGCCGTGCTCGTCGTCGCTGGGCACCCAGAGGTCCCAGAAGGCCTCGAAGACGAAGGCGAAATCGTCGTGCGCGAACTCGCTGGCGATATCGACCACCTCCTCCGGCGAGATGCCCGGATTGAAGCGGCGCTCCAGTACGGTCGGCTCCGTCCAGGCGACGGGATGCACCGACAGATAGGTCATGCCCTCGCGCGTCGCGGAGAACGGAAACTGTCGCAGCACGCTTAGCGTACGCGGCATCATCTCGCCCTCGCGGAAGCTGGGGAACCAGATGCTGAGATAGAGCGAGTCAGCCATTGCGCGGTATTGTAACCTGCCGGCCAACGCTCGTCAGCACGCCATCTTGTATCGGTATGCTATAAGCAACACTGTGGCCCTGTAGCTCAATGGTCAGAGCAGGCGGCTCATAATCGCTTGGTTGGGGGTTCGAGTCCCTCCGGGGCCACCAGACGCCGCATGAGTTTCCTCGCTTTTCCCCGCCACTCGCAATCATTTATCGTGTTGTAAAGGTTCAGGAGTAGTAAACGTGTACAAGCAAATGCATTGGTGTGGGCCGTGGCTCGCTTTAGTAATCCTCGCCTGCTGCCAGCGATGGGCGTCGAGCGCGGCGTCATGCTCACCTCGGGGACGATCTACGTGAATCCCAGCGCGGATTCGGCGAAGCTCTCCGAACATCGGCCGCGGGCGCGAGGTGGCCGTGTTGGAGCGGGCCAAGGGATGGGCGAACGTGGTCGGCACCGTCGAGGTCAGCCTCGACGCGGCGGACAATGAGAGCGACCGCAACGTGACCGGCTGGATTCTGGACAAGGGAATCATCACCACGTCGATGCCCGACGGCGACAAGATTATCTTCGGCGAGGCCTTCGACTCGGAGATGGAGGCCAGCAAGCGCGGTGGCCGACGCGGTGCGGCGCAGGATGCCATGCGGCTATATGCGCGCATGCCGGAATATTTCCCGCAGTCGCCGCTGGCGGCCGAGGCGGCTTATCGCGCCGCCGACATTCGCTGGCAGCTCGAGGCGGAAGATGCGGCAACGCGGCCATCGGCGAAGATGCGCGATCCTGCGCTGCAGCTACCAGATCGACGAAGACCACATGCGGCAGGTGATCAAGAAGTTTCCCGCACACCAAGTGGGCGGACCTCGCGGCGTATCACCTGATCGCGAATAAGCTCTGCGGCGACTGGGAGGCGGCAGGCCAAGTGTCCGGAGATGGAAGCCGGGCTCTATCTCAAGTACGCCGAGGAGCATCCGCAGTCGCCGAAGACGCCAGAGGCGCTGTACAAAGCGGCGTGGCGGTATTCGGCGCTGATCCAGATTTACACCGATAAGCAACGAAACCGAAGAAAGCGGACGAAGCGGCGGCGCGCTCGCTGAGCGTCGCCAAGAAGTTAACTTCGCAGTTCCCCAACGACGCCGACTGGTCGGATCGCGGGTTGCGTCTGATATACATGGTGCAGAACAAAATGCCAACTTGGGGGAGCGGGGTCTGACAGTAGCTTCAGCTTGAATGTTTCCAGCCTGTACACTGTACGCCACCACTCACAAGGTCTCGACGAGGACCATTTGAACGATTTCTTGCTGGCCGTGCTTCTGGGCATTATCGAAGGCCTGACGGAGTTCCTTCCCGTCAGCTCAACCGCGCATTTGCGCATCGCCGAAGCGTTTCTGCACATTGGGCTCGATAACAGCTACTGGAAGATGTTCTCCATCGTCATCCAGTTGGGTGCGATCCTGTGCCTGCCGATTTACTTCAAGGACCGTGCATTCTCGGATGACCAGCACGATCCGCGCGGTCAAGACGCGGCAAACGGCGGCGCGAACGGCAACTGCTGATGGTTCATGATTGCGTTGATGGTCCCGGCGGCGCTGCGGGCGCGATCCTGCTGACGAAGCACATCGGGAAGACCTTCGCGCGCCTGCGCTGGTGGCGTCGATGCTGATCATCGTGGCGGTCATTATGTGGCTCGCCGAGCGACTCAGCCACTTCGAGGAGTCGCTCGCGCAAATGACGAAGACATGGAGCGATGTCGCATGGGGCAGGCCGTTGGATCGTTTGCAGATTTGCAGCGGCGGTCGTTCCCGGAGTGTCGCGCTCGGATATCACGATTACGGGCGGGCAGTTTCGCGGACTTCAGCGCGAAGCGGCGGCGCTGAGTTCAGCTTCCTGCTCTCGACGCCGATCATCGGCGGCGCGGCGCTTGTTCAAGCTGCACCACGTCATGAAGCACGGGTTGCCGCCATCGCGGATGGGCCGAGCGGCGGCCGCATTCGCGATTGGAATTGTGGTGTCGGCGATTGTCGGCTACGCGACGATTGCGTTTTCCTGCGGTATTTGCAGGTGAGGACGCTGAAGGTATTCGTCGCGTATCGAATTCTGTTTGGGATTGCAGTGCTGTTGCTGGGGTACTTCGGACACTACGCAGGGTAGAGGCTGGGTTGGAATGACACCTCAGATGGGTTCGCGACGGCGATGCGGGAGGGCCAAGTACGAATTGCTCATTGCTGGCTGCGAATTGCCAATGACTGCCTTACCGATCTGCGGGGCCTTCGCTCTCTTTGTACATGTACTTGATGCTGGGCTTGTAGATCAGCAGATTGGCTGCGCCGGTGCGGTTCACCTTCAGGCAGTACTTGTCGTACCACTCGATGATGCCGTGGATTTCCTCGCCGTCCTGCAGCACCAGGACCATCGGCGTCTTGGCCTGCATTTGCTTCTGGTAATAGAAATTCTCGGCGTGGGTCTGCTCGGGCGGCGGCAGCTTCTTGCCGTTGGGGCGATCGGGGCGGTCGCTCATGCGCTCGCGGCGGTCGCCGTCGTTATTGCTGCGCGGATGATCGTTGCGATTCAGCGCGGGGCGGATCAGCTTGCGATTGGCAAAGACTTCCGGATCGACAGCTCGTCCCACAGCGGTGGAATCCACGGAATCTTTCATGCTTTTCGCTCCTGGGGTATGCACACCAGCCTTTGCGGCGATTGTGATCCCGCAAGCAAAAACCGACGCGCCGTGACGGCAAGGTGTCGGGCGCGAATTGCTCCGAGGATCTTCCTAGGTGTGAACTTAGCGATACCCTAACACAGGCACCACGGCAAGACAATCCAGTGTCGCGTACGACTTTGGTGTCAATTATCAGCGCTCCAGCGCGGTGGCGAAGGTGTCCAGCGACAGCGAGCGCAGCAGGTTGCGGCGCATGCCGCTCTCCACTTCTCCCAGCCGTTGCGGCGGCGCCGACGATCCAGGCGAAGTCGGCCTGCTGCGCCATGCGCGCCAGCTCCGCCTGGATGTCCTGATTGCGCACCAGCTCCGGCGTGCCCGAGTTCAGGAACAGCATGTCTTCCAGCAGCGAATACAGCGTGCGGATCAGTTGCTCGGTTTTGGCTTTGCCTTCGGCGCCGGCGCGATAGGTGTCGGTCGACGCGGAACAGGTCGCTGTGGTCGCTTTTCCCCATGGCGGGCGCGAGCAGCGTGAGCGCGTCCTGGCGCGCGGCGAGATAGGCGGCGAGATCGAAGCTGCGGGCGCGACCCAGTCCTCCGCCGCAGAGCCGCGCCACCAGCGCGCGCTCGCGCGGCTTCCACTCCGGGCGCTGCCTGCGCCAGATATGCTCGATCTCTGAGCGGCTGCAAGCGGCGCCAGCCGCAGATGCATGCAGCGCGAGCGGATGGTCGGCAGCAGCGCCGAGGGATTGTCGGTGAGCAGGAAGATGGTGGCGAACTCCGGCGGCTCTTCCAGAATCTTCAGCAGCGAGTTGGCCGCTTCCTTCATGAAGTCGGCGTCGCTGAAGATGTAGACGCGCTCGCGGCCTTCGACTGGCTTGAAGTAGATTTCGTGGATGACGTGCCGCACCTGGTCGACCTTGACCAGCATCTGCGGCGGGTCGGGCGGGATGATGAGCACGTCGGGATGCGTCTGCACCAGGATGCGCGTTTCGCGCTTGTCGGCCTCGCGCAGGTTCTCGCGCGCCTCGACGGCTTCGGCGAAGCGGTCTTCCAGCGCGTCGGCTTCGGCGATGCGAACACAGTTGGCGCAGCGGCCGCAGAAATCGGGCAGGCCGTCGGTAAGCGGCCGCTCCAGGCAGTTCATCGCCTTGGCGACCATCTGCGCCAGCGTGAACTTGCCCGCGCCCTGCGGGCCGGAGAGGATCATCGCATGCGGGAAGTGATCGCGCGCCAGCATCTCGCGCAGGGTGCGCACGGTTTCGGCATTGCCATGAAAATCAGAGAAAGGCATCAGGGCTGTTGCGATGTTCAATCGCTCCTTCACGGTCACACGGATGAATCAATCTCTCATGCACCACGCTCACGATCTCGCGTGGACACTCGACGGCGCCGCGCGTCGATCAGCACCACGCGCTGCGGCTCGCGGCTCGCGATCTGCGAGAAAGCCCTGCGCACCCGCTCGAAGAATGCGCGGCTCTCTTTCTCGAAGCGGTTCTCATCGTGCTCGCAATCTGCCGCCTTGTTGCGGCGGCGCGCGCGCTCCACGCTGGCGCTCACGTCGGAGTCCATCAGGATGGTCAGATCAGGCCAGAGGCCGCGGCAAAGACGTCGTGCAATCGCAGCACGGCATCGCTGCCGAGCTGCGTCCGCCGCCTTGATAGGCTTCCGTCGAATCGGTGAAGCGGTCGCACAGCACCCACTTGCCTGCCTCGAGCGCCGGCAGGATGACCTCGCGCGATCAACTGCGCGCGCGAGGCGAACATGAGCGCCATCTCGGCGTGTGCGTCAAGCCCGCGGTACGGGAATCCAGCAGCACGGCGCGAATGCGCTCGCCAATGGCCGTTCCGCCCGGCTCGCGCGTGGTCACCACATCGATTCCCTGCTCGCGCAGGACACCGAGCGAGCTTCTCCAGCTGCGTGCTCTTGCCGCAGCCGTCGAGGCCTTCGAAGGTGATGAATTTCCCGCGCTGCGTGCGACCGGTCACGCAGTCATGATAGCAGCGGGTCCTTGTCAGTCCGCCAGCGCGGCGGCCTTCTCTTCCGCTGCGGCGACGGCGCGGATGGAGAGGTGTTCGCGGCGGGCAATGGCGAGGCCGGTGGGGATTACCGACATAAAGGTGATGGCCCAGAGCATCATCCCGCAGCTCACGGCCAGCTCATGCGCGACTCCGAAGCCGCCGCTCAGCATGCCGATAGTCGCCAGTTGCGAGCCGCCGCCTACGGCCGGCAACTGCAGCATCGAGCCGACCATGCTCGAGCCCATCAGCACTACTTCACGGGCGAGTGTCATGCCTTGCAGCGCCGGGTAGGCGTGGGTGATCGCGTAGTAGGCGAACATGATCAGCACCCACATCAGCACGGATACGGCGGTGAGTTGCAGCGCGGCAGCGAGGTCTTGGATGGTTTCCAGCCCGTGGCTGAAGGACAGTACTTTTTCGCGCAGGTGATGGGCGAACTTGGGCACGAAGCCGGCAAAGCGATCGTGCAGGAAATCCGCCACGCGCTCGCCGGAACGGCGGACAATCACAATCGCCGCAATCAGCGCCACGATGAAACCTATCAGCAGGAACGCAAACTCACGCAATCCAGGTACAAAGTAGTGATTAATCCCTAGAGATTGCAGCCAGCGCCGATGAACCGATTCCCAGTGTCCTGGGTAGAAAGGCAGCGATCTCACGCTCGGGTAAAACAAGCTGACGGCGAGCATGATGGCGAATGCGCCCATGTCGAAGATGCGCTCCACGCCCCAGACCGCGATCTGGGACGTGAAGGTCAGCCGTTCTTTTTTCGCGATGATGTAGGGGCGAATCATCTCGCCCGCACGGCCGAGCAGCGCGAGCGCCGCGAATCCGACGTACTGCGGCGCCAGCAGTCGCATGGTGGTCGTCTTGTGCACCGGCTTGAGGAAGATGCGCCAGCGCACCGCGCGCAGCGCGTACGCAATATAGGTCAGCGCCAAGCCGTAGAAGAGATAGAGCCAATTGACGTCCTCGGTGTTCTTCCAGAAGAGCTTCCAGTCGAAGGTTTTCCAGGCGCGCACCTGCAGGTAGATGAGCAGGCAGAGAACAACCAGCACGATGCCGAAGATCAACAGGCGTTTCTTATTCATGAATTGGGGGTAGCCGCTCGCCCGCGAGGACTAACGGTCAAGGTAAATGAGAGGGCGAATGGGGTCAAACAGCAAGCAAGGCACAAAAAACCCCTCCGGTGCACAGGGGCGAGTTGCGCATCGGAGGGGATAGCCGCTGTTACGCGACCATTCTCAGGGTTGTAGTGTGGCAAACCCAGCCAAGCCACAGAAGTTTTGCGCAGCGAAAAATGAAGTTCCGGAAATAGACACGCCGCGGGCAGATGGCGTAATCCAATCCTGTGTCGGCTCGAGTTGCTCCAATGGTTCCGAAACGAGAGCTGTTTACTGATTCGCCCATATGGGGCTGCGCGTGAGCGGAACCAGCCTTGCTACGGCCACTTACTTGTCCAGTTGTGATAAGTAAGAAGTGTAGAGAGGTTGCGATGGCGCATCCTGGCATCAAGGTCAGACTGTCGGCCCGCAACTCCGGGCAAATCTCGGGCATCATTGTTGCTGGAACAAGTGGTTACCTCTGAGTGCCGCAGGGCACTTTCTGGTTGAATTCGGCATCGCAACTTTCTACTATGAAGAAGGTCGTAGCGACAGCACGGAGATCGCGTCGGCTATCGGAGGGGCATCATTTCTCCGGCTGATTGAAGTTCAAGGGACACAGGATTAACCATGCTAAGATGCTCCCCCATTGCGACCATAGTTCTGTCCGTGGCTCTTGCGGGCATCGGCGCGTCAGCCGCCACCATCTCCACACACACGACCAGCTCCGCGCATAAGCGTAAGTCTCGCACCACGTCACGGAATCGGCGTCGGCGCAGAAGACCATGACGCGCATGCGGCACAGCAGCGCGACGGTGGCGAGGCGCAACCGCTCCACGCACGTGGTGGCGAGTCAGCAAGACACCATTACTACGAGCGCTTCTACGCCAGCTCGTTCGCCGAAGATCAGACGCTAGGCGACATCACGGCGGGCGAAGATCCCGTGGTGCGCGCCGCGGCCATTGAAGCCCTGGGCAACATGAACGGCACCATCGTCGCCATGGATCCCGACAGCGGCCGCATCCTGGCGATGGTGAACCAGAAGCTGGCGCTCTCCGCCGGCGCGCAGCCCTGCTCGACTATTAAGGTCGCCGTCGCGCTGGCCGCGCTGAGCGAGAACGTCATCACCAAAGACACGCAGGTTCCGCTCGGCAAGTACTGGAAAGTGGACCTGACGACGGCGCTGGCGAAGTCGAACAACGCCTACTTCGAGGCGGTGGGACGCAAGCTGGGATTCGAGAAGGTCAGCTATTACGCCCATCAGTTCGGACTGGGCGAGCTGGCCGGATGGAACATCCCCAACGAGCAACTGGGCAGTTTTCCCGTGACACCGAACTCGACGCAGAAGCTGGGCGGCGTGGGCAAGATGTGCTCGTTCGGCGAGAGCATCTCGCTGACGCCGCTGCAACTGGCTGGCGTTGATGGGCGCGATCGCCAACGGCGGCACGCTTTACTACCTGCAGCATCCCACGACGCCGGAAGAGGTCGCGAACTTCGCTCCCAAGGTGAAGCGCCAACTGGACATCGGGCCGCTGGTTCCTGAGATCTCCGACGGCATGTCAGGCGCGGTGGAGTACGGCACGGCGCGCATGCTGCGCACCAACTTCATCGAAGAGCCGATTCTCGGCAAGACCGGAACCTGCTCGAAGGACGGCACGCGCTTCGGCTGGTTCGGTTCGTTCGCCAACACGCAGTACGGCCGCATCGTGACCGTCATCTTCCTCGAAGGCGGACGGCCGACCTTCGGTCCCAAGGCTGCCGAGCTTGCCGGCATCATGTACCGCAATCTCTACGATCACGAGTTCTTCGCGGTGAAGGCGCCCGCGACCTCCGCTCAAGGGACAGGAACGGTGAATGTAGGCACGCAGCAATAACTTACTTTCATAGCGATTCAACAAGAAAAGCCTCCGGTCAGCGGAGGCTTTCTTGTTCTGGAGATGAGCTTGCGCGCCTCAGTGATTCAGGGTCGGCGGCATCGGGTAATTGAAAATGCCCCGGTTGTACATTGCCGGAGCCGACATCGTGTTCTTGATGCTCGGCTTGCCCACCGCCTTCACGAAAACCTGGTAGATACCCCGCGGAAAATTGTAGGGCGTCAGGTCCAGTGAATTGGTGCCGGTGTAGAAATCGCCGAGCGACATAAGATTCTGGCCGTCGATCGAGATGTACACGGTGTAATGGTCCAACGTGGACTCGTCCGGCACGCTCCAGTTCAGAACGTGGCCGTTCATGGCGGCAGTGATGGTGAGACAGTTGTCGATGCCGCTCTGGATTTCGGTGCCCTCTTCGTAGTCGTGCCAGGTGACCACCTGCACCGCGTCGAGGCGGCCCGTATACCCGGCCACAGCGCCCCACGAATCGACCCACGTCTTGCCGCACAGTTGCTGGATGTGACGTCCGCCGGGAGGCGCCCAGCTCGCCACGATGTCGTTGAAGCCCTTCCACGCCGAGGCCCAGTTCAGCTTCCCGGGATGCTGCGCGGCGATTTGCAGGAAGTACTGGGTGTAGTCCAGGCCTTCGTAACCTTGTTGCAGCGGGTCCTTCGGCGAAAGCCATCCGTAGGCGCCGACCGTGTAGCTGTTAGTGAAGGCGCCCGCGTTCTCGAAGATCCACTCCAGGTCGGTATTCTGGCCCTCAATCGTCGTCCAATTGACGTTGTAGGCCTCCATGCCGAATTGGCTGACGATGGTCTTGCCGTCGCTGTTGCGAATGGCGGCTGATGAGCTGAAGTAGCCTTGCTGGCGGGCAAAGCTGATGAGGTTGAGCACTGCCTGCGTTGCCGAGCAGGTGGGATAACACGAGAACCACTCGATCGCGCCCTGGTCGATCATCAAGGCGAACTTCAACGTGTTCTGCGCTTCCAACTGCGGCTTCAGGACTTCGGTCGCGCCTTCTTCATAGCTGCCCGGCCCGTACCAGTCGACGAGCACGCCGTCGAAGCCGCGGCTGGTGAGGTCCTGGATCTCTTTGGCAACCTGGTTCGGGTCCTGCGAGCTGTAGCCGATATTGGGATGAGTGCCGTGGACCCAGTAAGGAATATAGGTGGTATAAATCTTCGCGCCCTGTTGCGAGGGCGACAGCAAGGTGTGCACGTTTACCTTGCTGATGTTGCTGGCCCGGAGGTCACCGTTGTCGACGCACTGGCCATCGGTGACGGTGGTGATTTCACATCCCGGAAAGGAATTGGCTGCGGCCGTGTTGTTGCTGGTTTCGGCAGCAAGCGTGGTGTTGGGCACGATAGGTTGATAGTGTTCTTTCAACGAGCGGTGTACTTGCAGCGAACGGTGTAAAGGTTGTACAGCGGAGACAGGGATTGCCAAGCTCAGCGAAAAAGCCAAGCAGAAGAACAGATGATTCTTGAACATCAGGAGCACTCCGGCACGCATGGGTTGAGTCTTCCCATGCGGGAATTGGCCCTGCACAAAACCTGGGGAGGTAACGGGGCGAGTATAGGAGCCGGAAGGACTAGAGCGTCCCCCGTCAATCCCTCAACCGCTTTCGGTTTTTCTACTTAGTTGTGCGAGAGAGAACCAGGCGGGCACCTAAGGTGAGACACAGGCCGGCAGCAGCTTTGGTGACGGCGGACTTTGCGGCTGAATTCGGGAGTGGGCAAACAGCGCTCGCGAGTGCGTCATCCAAGAAACTGTCCTGATAACTCCCGATGAGGAACGCTCAACAGCATGCAGACCCAGCTTGAAGAACGGCAGGCGGCACACGGGACTGCGGACCCCGCGCCGAATCGCACTCGCCTGATCGTCGCCATCGCACTGTTGCTTGGACTGGCGGTGCTGGTCGGCGTAGCGGGCGCCAAATGGCCGTTCACCGAGCTTGCCATGCTGCGCTCGCTGCAACAGCAGTCCGGCGGCGACGTACAGATCGGCGGCTTTCGACAGACCTATTTTCCTCATCCCGGTTGCGTCGCCGAGGGCGTGACGTTCCGCACGGGCGCGAGCGCGCAGCCGCTCATCACCATTCAGAAGCTTACGGTAGTCGGCAGCTACCACGGGCTGCTGACGGAGCATCTCAACGCCATCCGCGCCGACGGGCTCAAGGTCATCATCGACAAGCAGCCATTTTCTGGCTCCCTCGGGAGAATCGGTTACGGGCTCACCATCGGCGAAATAATCGCGGACGGCGCGCAGATCGTCTTTCCGGCGGAACAGCAAGGGCAGCCGCCTCTGATCTTCCGCGTCCCGAAGCTGGTGCTGCGCGATGTCGCCGACAGTCGCCCGCTCAACTTCGAAACTACGGTGCAGCTGCCCCGGCCGGATGGCGAGGTGCAGCTCACCGGCAAGTTCGGCCCGTGGCGGTCGGGTGAGACCGCACACACGCGGTTGTCAGGTTCGTATGCGCTCCATCGCCTCGACCTGGGGACCTTCGCGGGTCTTGCAGGCCAACTGATCGCGAGCGGCAAGTTCGACGGCGAGTTGCAAGCCGTGAAGGTGGAAGGCTCGCTGGACGCCCCGAACTTCGAAGTGCGCCAGAGCAAACATCCCGTGCATCTGGCCGCGCAGTATCAAGCGACGGTCGACGGGCTGAACGGAGATGTTGACGTTGATGCGGCGCGCGCGCACTTCCGCCGGACGACCATCGTCGGCGCAGGCAAAGTCAGCGGCGAAGGTTTGCAGCACGGCAAGGCGGTCACCGCGGAGTTGTCGTCCAAGCAGGCGCGCATTGAGGATTTGCTTTGGCTTTTTGTCTCGAAGGACCCACCGGATATGCTCGGCCCGATCACCTTCCGCGCCAAGGCGCAGATTCCGCCGGGCAATGAGCCGTTCACCAGGAAGGTCAAGCTGGAAGGGGATTTCGGCATCAGCGACGCGCAATATCCAAATCCCAAGACGCAAAAAGACATCGATGTTCTGAGCGCGCGCGCCCGCGGACAGGCCGACAGGATTGAGGACATAACCGAGAAGCCCGGCAACGAAGACTACGATCCCGGCAAGGTGCTGACCGGCGTGAAGGGGCATGTGGTGCTGAGCGACGGGGTCGCGCACCTGAGCAACATCTCGTTCAGCGTGCCGGGAGCTGAGGCTTTCGTGAGCGGGACATACAGCTTGTTGACGGAAAAAGTCGACCTGAGCGGTCACATGCGAATGGAGGCCGAACTCTCCAAGACTACTACGGGTGTGAAGTCGGCATTGCTCAAACTCATGCAGCCCTTCCTGCACAAGAGCAAGCACCAAGTCTCGGTCGTGGCAATCCGGATCGGTGGCACCTACGGTCACCCCACGTACACCGCGGTGCCGAAGGCCGAGAAGTGATGCCGGTTCAGGCCGACGAGCGCTTGGACGAGCTACAGCGCCGCCGCCGCACCTGGCGTTCCTCACGCGCTGCACTCAGTGACGTCCGCTTCAGTTGTTCGATCTCCGCGAACTGGCGCGCGGCCATCTCCTGCACCAGATCGAGCACGGTCTTCTGTTTGACTTCGCCAATCTGAATGAGTTGCATGGCGGGAATTCTAATTAGCGTGTCAACCGGCGAACATCCCCTGTGAGTCGCAGAAGGCCTACAACCTCTGAACTACTCAGGTTCCCGGCATCAAGGTGCTAGGATGGGCTGGCGCTAATAGGTGCGCCTCTTCCCTGCTATGCATCCGTCTCCAAAATTGCTCCCGACGATCATTGCGCTGACCGGATTTATGGCTGCGGGCAAGAGCACCGTCGGGCGGGCGCTGGCGTGCCTATTGAAGTGGCAGTTCTTCGATCTGGACGGCGAGATTGAGCGCAGCGCGCAGCAGAGCGTTCGCGAGATTTTCGCGCAGCAGGGAGAAGCCGCATTCCGCGAAATGGAGAGCGAATCTCTGCGACGCGCCGTGCAGGACGCGGAGGCTTCCAAGATTATCGCGTTGGGCGGAGGCACATTTGTCCAGCCGCACAATGCCGACTTCTTGCGCGAAGCAGGTGTGAGGGTGGTTTTTCTGGAGCTACCGCTGGAACAACTCCTACAGCGGTGCCGCGCGATGGGCGAGCGCTGTGGAGAGAACCCCCGGCCCCTGGCAGAAGACGAAGGGGCGTTCTGCGCTTTGTATGCGCAGCGCCTGCCGTTTTATCGCCAGGCCGATCTGGTAGTGAACACCGATGGCAAGACGCCGGAGCAGATTGCGCGGGAAGTCGCGAGCGCGTTTGGCTTTGTCGCATCCAGAGCTTCACAGCTTTGAAGGGAACAATGTCTCGTATCACTCGAAGCGTCTTTTCTTGGGTGTCATCCTGAGCCTCTTTCTTGGATGTCATCCTGAGCGGAGCGACCGCGCAACTACCCTGACAAGCGCTGCGGTTGCGCTTGGCGGGGTAGTTGCTCGGTCGCGGAGTCGAAGAGCCTGCCCCGAGCGAAGCCGAGGGGACCGCTATAGTCGGCAACAATAGGGGTCCTTCTCCCGCTGCTCTCGATGACGTGTTATACACTTGACTTTTCAACGAATGTCCCAGAAAATCCCCGTCGGAATTCTCGGCGCGACCGGAGTTGTCGGTCAGCGCTTCATCCAGATGCTGGAGGCCCATCCCTGGTTCGAAGTCGCGTGGCTGGCGGCTTCCGACCGCTCGGCAGGCCAGCTCTATGGCGATGCCGTACGGTGGCGACTGAAGACGCCCATCCCTGAGCGCGTGCGCAAGATGGCCGTGTCGAATGCTGCGCCTGACGGCGCGCCGCGCGTGATCTTCGCCGCGCTCGACGCCGGCATCGCTCGCGAACTGGAGCCGCAATTTGCCGCCGCCGGATGCGCCGTGGTCAGCAACTCCAGCGCGTTTCGCATGCATGCCAACGTGCCGCTGGTGATTCCCGAGGTCAATGCCGACCACTTCGCGCTGATCGAGCAGCAATGCTGGCGCAAGCAATCCGGCGGCTACATCGTCACCAATCCAATTGCTCGGCCATCGGACTGGTGGTCGCTCTCGCGCCGTTGCATCGCGAGTTCGGCATCGAATCGGTCTTCGTCACCACCATGCAGGCGGTCAGCGGCGCGGGCTATCCCGGCGTCGCCTCGCTCGACATCCTCGGCAACGTCATTCCTTACATCGCCAAAGAAGAAGAGAAGATGGAGGAGGAGACGCGCAAGCTGCTCGGCGAGCTGAATGGCGACGGCGTCGAGCACGCCGGCTTCCGCATGACCGCGCACTGCAATCGCGTCGCAGTGGAGGACGGGCACACCGAATCGGTTTCGGTGAAGCTGAAGCGCAAGGCCGCGCCGGAAGAAGTCATCGCCGCCTTCGACGGATTTCGCTCGACGCCGCAGGAGCTGAGGCTGCCCCTCGGCGCCCGCGCAGCCGATGGTCTACGATGCCGCGCCCGACCGTCCGCAGCCGCGCTTCGACGTCGATCGCGGCAACGGCATGACCGTCAGCGTGGGACGCCTGCGCCCCTGCGGCGTGCTCGACTAGAAGTTCACCGTGCTCTCGCACAACACCATTCGCGGAGCGGCCGGCGCGGCGCTGCTCAACGCCGAACTGCTGAAAGTTCAGGGCCTGCTACCGCCGTGATTCGCGCAAGAACTGCGCGAATCGGGGATCCCGGGTAGCTGCCGTGATCGTCATGAAATTCGGCGGCACCTCGGTCGAGGACGCCGCCGCCATCGACCGCGTCGCCGGCATCGTGAAGTCGCGCCTGGCCGAGCGGCCGTTCGTCGTCGTCAGCGCCATGGCGAAGGTCACCGACCAACTGCTGGCGATGGCCGCGGCAGCGGGACGCGGCGACCGCGATAAGGCGCTCGATATCTGCCGCCGCTTGCGCGAGCGCCACTACCTCACCGCCGGCGAGCTGCTGGGCACCGGCCTGCATACCGAACTGCACTGCGAACTGGGCGCGAGTTCGACTCGCTCGACGAACTGCTGCGCGGCATCTCCGCCGTCGGCGAGCTTACGCCGCGCACCTCCGACTACGTTGTCTCGTTCGGCGAGCGGCTGTCGAGCATGATCGCCACCGCCGCGTTTGCTCGCGCGCGAGCATTCCCGCCGTATTGCGTCGATCCGCGGCAAGGTCATCGTCACCGATGCGCAGCACAGCCGCGCCGTTCCGCAGGTCGACGAGATCAACGATCGCCTGCACGACTCAGTCGAAGCCGCTGCTCGACCAGCGACGCGTGCCCATCATGGGCGGCTTCGTCGGCGCGACTCGCGAGGGCGTGACCACGACCATTGGCCGCGGCGGCTCCGATTTTTCGGCCGCGCTGGTGGGCGCCGGACTGAACGCCGAGCGCATCGAAATCTGGACCGACGTCGACGGCATGAAGACCACCGACCCGCGCATCTGTCCCGACGCGCGCCGCATCAAGCTCATCAGCTTCGAGGAGGCCGCCGAGCTGGCCTACTTCGGCGCCAAGGTCCTGCATCCGGCGACCGTGCTGCCCGCCGTCGAGAAGAACATTCCGGTGCTGGTGCTGAATTCGCGCAATCCTGCCAACGAAGGCACGCGCATCCTGGCGCGCACGCCGCGCTCGCAGTCGCTGTTCAAGGCCATCGCCGTGCAAGAGCCGCATCACCGTCATCGACATCGTCGCCGCGCGCATGCTGATGGCGCACGGCTTTCTGGCCAAGGTCTTCGAGGTTTTCGCCCGCCATCGCTGCGCGGTCGATGTCGTCTCCACATCCGAGGTCAGCATCTCGCTGACCGTCGATTCCAACGAGGCGATCCCGCAGATCGCCGCCGACCTGGAGAAGCTGGCTTACGTGAAGTATTCCGGGCGCAAGGCCATCGTGTGCCTGGTGGGCGAGAACCTGCGCGACACGCCGGGCGTGGCCGCGCAGATCTTCGACGCCATCCGCGACATCAACGTGCGCATGATCTCGCAGGGCGCGTCGGAGATCAACCTGACGTTCGTCATCGACGAAGACGCACGTGCCCGAGGCGGTGCGGCGGCTGCACGCGCGCTTCTTTACCGACGTCGATCCGGAGGTGTTCGATTGAGCACACGCTGAATGTGCTGGTGTTAGGCCCAGGCAAGACCGGCTCCTCGTCGCCGAGGTCGCGCTGGAGCGCGGGCACGAAGTGGAGAGCATCGACGCCGACGTGAATCGCGACGGCGCGTGGCTTACGGCCGAGCACCTGCGCGACCGCGATGTTGTCATCGACTTCACCACGCCGGATGCCGTACTGACCAACGTCGATCGCTGCGTGTGCGCAGGCAAGGCGATGGTGGTGGGCACCACCGGCTGGTATGGCGAGATGGAGCGCGTCCGTAGAGCCGTGGAGCAGGCGGGGACGGGATTCGTCTTCGCGTCAAACTTTTCTTACGGCGTGAATCTCTTTTTCCAGATCGTACGAGCCGCGGCGCCGGCTTTGACGCACGGATACACGGGATTCATCAACGAGATCCACCACATGCACAAGAAAGACGCGCCGTCGGGAACAGCGATCTCCATGCAAAGAATTCTTGAGCAAGCCGCGGGCAAGCGGCTCGAAATCACCTCCGAGCGCGAGGGCGAGGTGACAGGCATCCACATTCTGGAGCTGGAGTCCGCCGGCGATCGCATTGTCCTGACCCACGACGCCAAGTCGCGCCGAACCTTCGCCGAAGGCGCTGTGCTCGCGGCGGAGTGGATCGTCGGCAAAAAGGGGTTTTACGACTTCAAGGACATCTTCAGCCAGCTCTGAGCCGGCCGATTAACGCCTGATTTCGTCGGAAGCAAGCGAGTTAAATCTCGTCTCGCCAGCTTCTTACGCCGTAATACAAAATTAAGTTGGCGCTGCTGATAGCGCGTTATACTCTTACGCGCCAACGGGCCGTAAGGAGGAATCACCATGGTCCAGCAGCAAATCACAGCCCCAATTTCCGACGTCAACTTACCACTGAGAAAGGCGGCCGTCACGCTGTTCGCCGTGATCGCGACGGTTCTCACAATTTCAACCGCACATGCGCAAACTTTGATCGCACTGCACACTTTCAACGGCGCGCCGGACGGAAGAGAGCCGATCGCCGGCCTCACCATGGGGGCGGGTGGCAATCTTTATGGCACAACGTACTATGGCGGAACTCACGACATGGGGCTCGTCTATAAGCTCGCTCGCAGGGGCTCCGGCTTTGAGCTGAGTCCGCTGTACAGCTTCCAGGGCGGCCAAGATGGCTCTAGACCGAGTGGAGGTGTAACTGTCGGCAGCGATGGCAACCTGTATGGCACCACCAATGGCGGAGGACAGCATGGCGCGGGAACGGTTTACAAGCTTTCGCCTCCGGCGGCGATTTGCCGATCGTTCCTTTGCCCGTGGACCGAAACCATCTTGTACCAATTTACCGGCGGTGCGGATGGCGGCTACCCCGGCGATGCTCCCACCTTTGACAGCGCCGGCAATCTGTACGGGACGACCGGCGGAGGCGGCATAGGAGATAACGGAGTGGTTTTCAAGCTGACGCATTCGGGGTCCGGCTGGACCGAGAGCGTGCTTTACAGCTTCGCCGGTTCGCCTGATGGGATTGGTCCAGTCGCCAGCGTGACCTTTGATGGCAGCGGTAATCTGTACGGCACAACTGTAGAAGGCGGAACAGCGAATGGCGGCACAGTTTACGAGCTCACGCCGTCCGGCTCCGGTTACACGGAAAAGGTCCTCTACTCCTTTCAGGGCGGAAACGACGGTGAAATTCCCTATGCAGGCGTAGTTCTGGATCCGGCGGGCAACCTCTACGGCGCAACATTTTATGCCGGCGCGCGCGAGGGAGGGGCCATCTACGAACTGACGCCCTCGAACGGTAACTGGGTCTTCAACGTGATCTACAGCCCCGCCCTGCAGGGGCTCGGCGGCGCTGCCGGTACGCTCCTGCGCCGCTTCGACGGCTCGCTTTTCGGCACGCTTCTCACCGGCGGCTTCGATGGCTGCGCGGGCTATGGATGCGGCAGCGTGTTCCAGTTATCGCCTTCCAACGGCAGCTGGGTGTACACCTCGCTGTATGAATTCACCGATGGCGCGGACGGCGGAAATCCCGAGGGTGCATTGATTCTCGACCAAGCCGGGAGTCTCTATGGCACCACCACTGGGTCGCTAGGCGGAGATGGGAGCGCGTTCCAGATCACGCCGTAATCAACCTGAGTGTCCTGAACCACGACTAGCGAATGGAGAGACCATGGCCTGAGTCGTCCTGCCTGCGGGACGAGGGTCTTCCAAACGGAAAGCAGCCGCCCTCGCCGGCAGCCTCATGAATCTGCGCGACAACACTGTGGAGTCGAACGCCAATCGGCGGCTGAAGTGTTGCAGCATAAGCGTCGTTATCGCGGGCGCGATCGCCTGCACGACACCTTCGCCCGCGCAGCAGCTCACCTTTCCGCTAAAGGGCGACGTGCGCAACCAGGACCAGCACCTGACCGCAGCCACCGCCAAAACCAATTCCGTGTTTGACCATGCGATGTTCAACTCAATCACGCAACTCTATGGCGCTATGCCTGCGACGATACGGTTGTGGCCTTCACCGGGACGTCTGCGATCTTTGGCCCGGGCCTGCCGATCCTGAATTTCGGCTGCAACGCCGGATACAAGGTGGTCGACGAGGGCAATCGACCGCCGATCTCGCTGGCTCCTGGCATGACCTATAACGGTTGGGGCACGCCGAACCACCTCTTCTATGACGGGCATCCGGGCATTGACTACGTCGCGGCGATGGATACGCAGGTCTACGCCGCGGTCAACGGCACGATTCACTACCCCACAAGGATCGTCGGCTTGGGCTATCCGGCGGCGGCCTATCACGCGATGGAGATTGTGCCCGACCATGCGGGGACCGTTCCGCCTTATGTCTCTTACTATCTCCATCTCGACACCTACATCGGCCAGCAGCAGATGCCGGTGAACGATCCCGACCCGCTGCCGGGATGTTCCGGCGATGGTTTTGCTTCCGCTGGCCGAGGGCACGCATGTGCAGGCGGGCTGCCTGGTGGCGCTGTCGGGAAACGCCGCGCCGCCCATCTATCACTTTCTTCCGCATCTGCACTTCGAAGTACAGCGCGTCGTTCCCGGCTTCTTCGTGTCGTCGAGGTTCGGAGCGCGGAGCGCCGATGTCTGCATCGACGGCATTGTCGGCTCAAGCTATGACTGCGTTCCGGTGGATCCGTACGGATGGACGGGAAGTCCGACGCAATGCGACCCGCACACCGGCTTCGCGACTTCGGGCGATCCGTACTTTTGCCTGACGGGCGTCAGCAGTCAGCGTTTATGGCCGTAAACCCGCGAGCAGATCCAAGGTGATCGGTGCGCCGATCACGGATTTTTCGGCTTGGCGCGCGCGTAGCGGTCCATCTCGGCCGTCCACTTCAGGAAGCGCACCAGCTCGCGGCGTTCGCGGCACAGGAACCCAAAGAACTCCAGAAAGCCGATGCTCTGCATCTTTATGCCGGTATAGGTTTCAATGCGCCAGCGCAGGTAGGGGCTGCGCCAAGGCGCGAGGCGGTGCCCGCGGCCCGAGTTCCAGATGAAACGGAGAATGTTGCGCATTGTTGTGGGTTGGAAGGGGCGCGGCTTCAGGCGCGCCGGAGAGTGACGCCGGGACTGTGGCCCCCGAGGGACTTCGATGTCCTCCGGAACTGCGACTTGCCTCAGCGGCTAAAGCCGATCGCAATCGGTGCCCGTTCGGCACGGCTGAAGCCGTGCCCCTTCCCCCGTTAGTATAGCGAGCAGCGGAGGATTGCAACCTTGCCGGGTCGCGCGCTCAATATGAAACCTGAAGCTATAGTTCGCGCGATCTATCGCAAGCTGGCACGAAGCTGGGGACCGCAGCACTGGTGGCCGGCCGAAACCCCGTTCGAGGTCATCGCCGGCGCGATCCTCACGCAAAATACATCGTGGAAGAACGTGGAGCGCGCGCTCGTGTCCCTGCGCTCGGCGAACGTGCTCAGCCTCGCCGGCATCCGCGCGCTGCCGCTGCCGAAGCTGGAAGAACTGGTGCGCTCCTCCGGCTACTACCGGCAGAAGGCGGCGCGGCTGAAGGCCTTCGTGGCTTACGTCGATGAGGGATATGGCGGCTCGCTGGAGAAGATGTTCGGAACGGCGACGCCGCAGCTCCGGGCCGAGCTGCTCGCGCTCCATGGCATCGGCCCGGAGACCGCCGACGCCATCCTGTTATACGCGGCCGGGCATGAAGTCTTCGTGGTCGATGCTTACGCGCGGCGTATTCTGCAACGCCAGGCCGCGATCGACGAGAGCGCCAAATACGAGGACATCCGTGCGCTCGTGGAGCGGGGGCTGAGGAGTGCGCGAACGATGTCGCGCCAACCGCGCTGGATAGCGCCACACCGGCCAGCCGCTCACGAGCCCTCGGTGATGAGTACCGCCAATCGCAGCCCGCACGCACAGACCTACAACGAGATGCACGGTCTGCTGGTGCAGGCAGGCAAGCACTACTGTCATCGCGAGAATCCTGACTGCCATCATTGCCCGCTGTGCAGCCTTCTTCCCTCAGCAAAATAAATAACGCGGGACTTGCCGCTGTAGCCATTCACAATATCATCCCGATTGCAAGCACAGAAATGCAAGACGGTAACGACTTGTCCACATAAGTAGTATTGTCTGTGTCCTAAATCACAGTCACACTAGGCCGACCAATGCTATTCATATAGTGGAAGACTTGAAAAAGGCGGCTTTTTCACTAGTCTCAAAAGCCTGACGCGTGGCATTGGCCTTGCGGCGAACAATCCCTCCAGCTCTGCGAGGGGATTTCACTTTGATAGTCGCCGTAATTTGTTGTTTTGTGGAACTTGATACGGATCTGGCCGGATGCCGTATATCGCTGTTGTTTCTGTCATTGTCGCAGCTCTTGCAATCCTCTTTCTTGCGCTGATTTGCGCCCGCCAGAGCAAAACCATAAAGAAGCAAACTATGCAATTACTTGAGCAAGCCGATACTGTCCGCGCCTCCGAGACCCACCAGGAGCTGATGTTTTCCGTCAATCCGTTTCCCATGTGGATTTGGGACCGGAACACCCGGCACTTTTTACAAGTGAACGACGCGGCCGTACGAGCCTATGGGTATTCACGGGAGGAGTTCCTGAACATGACGGTGACCGAGATTCGCCCGCCGGAAGACGTCCCCGCTTTTCTGGAATCGCTGCAGGCACATCCGGAAGGCTACAAGCGGCCCGGGGTGTTTCGCCATCGCCGTAAAGACGGCAGCATCCTTATGGCGGAGATTATGGCGTTCCAGTACGCCAAGGATGACTCCTCGCGGGAGATGGTGCTGGCGCTCGATGTGACTGAGCGGTACCGGATGGAGCAGGCGGCGCGCGAGTCGGCGCGCAGCTTGAAGACGCTTGTCGACAACGCGCCTTTCGGGATCGCGCAATCCCTGATTGAAGGCGACCGTCTGCTCAGCGCCAACCCGGCGCTGCTGCAAATATTGGGCGGCTACACCCTGGAGGAAGTGCTACAACTTAGCGTCTCGCAACAGATCTACTCCGACCCCAAGGAGCGCGATCGGTTGTTGGAGATATTGGAACGCGGTGGCCGCGTTGAAGGATGGGAGACGAGCCTGCGGCGACGCAACGGCACCACGATTCCTGTGCGCATCAGCGGCTCGATCACGGATCCAAATGGCCAGCCGCAGCTCTTCTCGTCCTACATTGAGGACATGACGCAGCAAACCAGGCTTGAGCAGCAAGTACGCCAGGTGCAAAAGCTGGAGGCGGTAGGCCGGCTGGCGGGAGGAATGGCGCACGACTTTAACAACATCCTGGTCGTGATCAAGCTATCGACGGAGTTGATGCTCGCCGACATCACGCCCGACAGTCCGTTCAGCAAGCCGCTGCTGCAAATCTCAAGCGCGGCCGATCGGGCGGCGGCACTTACGCGGCAGATGCTGGCCTTCGGGCGACAACAAATTATGCAGCCCAGGACCATCAATCTGAACGCGGTAGTCAGCGAGACCTCGCAGATGTTGCGCCGCGTGATCGGAGAAGACATCGAGCTGTTAACCAACCTGGCCGGCGACGTGGAGAATTGTAAGCTCGATCCCGACCAGGTCGCGCAGGTCATCTTGAACCTGGCGGTCAATGCGCGCGACGCGATGCCGCAGGGCGGCAGCCTGCTTATCGAAACCGCCACGGTTGACCTTGATGAAGCCTACGCTCAGGAACATCCGCCGGTGCAGCCCGGGCGCTATGTGATGATGGCGGTCACCGACACCGGCACCGGAATCGAGCATTCCGTGTTGCCCCGCATCTTCGACCCATTCTTCACCACCAAAGAACTCGGCAAGGGCACTGGCCTGGGACTTTCCATCGTGTACGGTATCGTGAAGCAGAGCGGCGGCTATATCTGGGTATATAGCGAGCCGGGGCACGGCACCAGCTTCAAGCTCTACTTCCCGGCCACCAACGCTTCCATTGAACCAGCCTCGGCGCGGGCAGGAAGCTCCGCGAGCGTCGGCGGACAGGTGTTGCTGGTGGTGGAAGACGAGGCCTCGATTCGCGCCAATGTCAGCGAATGCCTCAAGCATCTGGGTTATCGCGTCCTGGAGGCGGAGAACGGCGCGGCCGCGTTGACCATCTGCGAAGAAATGCACGGGCAAATCGATCTGGTCTTGACCGACCTGGTGATGGGGGGCACGAGCGGCCACGAACTGGCGCGCCAGTTGGCCGAGCGCTATCCCGAAGTCCGCGTGTTGTTCATGTCCGGCTACACCGAGGACAGCGCCAGCCGGCGCGAGATGCTCCTGCGTGGCAGCCCATTTCTGCAGAAGCCGTTCAGCGTGGCGGACCTGGCCAAGGCGGTGCAGGAAGCGCTGCTCATACCCGCACAGCTATAGCAGACGGCGCGGTACCAGCGAAGCTTATTGGGCGCGGGCCATCGCGCCACAAAAGCAGTTTCCGTAGCTCTCGGGCGAGAGTCCCTCGATCGCACAATACAAAGCCGGCGCGCCGTCTGGAGGCATCTGCGCCGCGGAGCTGGAGACGTTATACAGCTTCAACCATTCTGCCCGTTGGTCGCTCTTCGCCACGATCTCGCCGTACAGCACAGACAAACTCGCCGCATCCAGCGAGCGCATGTTCCACTCTCGCCTAATGGAATACTCACGGCTCCACTGGCCCGGAGTCGCACTGCTTGCGAACAGGAGGTTCGTCAGGTAGTACACCGAGGCATCGCGCAGAGAGCCGTCCGGTTGGAAGGCGGCCACGCGAAACGAGGGATTCTGGTTGTAGACAGGCGAGATTGACGGAGTGATCAGTACGAAAGATGCGCTGGCGCTGGAGGAGTTGACTACCCTGAAATCGTCGGTGTGGGTATGCCCGGCAAATGATGCCATCACCGTGTTCCGGTATTTCGCCATCAGCTCGTCAAATCGCGCCGTCCATTTCGGCACCCACATGGGAACCAGGGCCGACGTGCAGGTCTGGTTGGGCGAGCTGCCGCCGTTGGCGTGCTTCTGGTAGTTCTCCAGCGTCGAGTAGCCATCCATTCCAGGCGGAATGTGGAAGATCAACCAGACCTTTTCGTGCGCTTGCTGAGCGCGGTTGAGACGCGCTTCCAGCCAGGCCAACAGGTCGTCAGGCGCGGTTGATGAGGTTGCGGCGCATCCCTGGCTGAACTTCTGCGGACTGTACTTGTTGGAGAGAAATATGGTGGCAAGCGAGATGATGCGCCCGTTGCGGATTACAGGATGGGGAATGTCGAAGCTGCCCAGCGATTCCCACGAAGCCTTCAGGGAATCGTCCGCGTGCGCGAGCTCGCGGACAAGCTCGGCGGTATCGTGCAGAAAAGGGCCGCCGGCTTCGAGGCTGTAATCGCCGCAGTCGTCGTCGTTGTTGCCGGGGGTGAACAGAATCGCAGTGTGCGGGAACCTACTTTGCAGTTGCAGCGCAATGAACTGCATCGTTTTCAGGACAAAGCGGCGATACGACTCCGGGTCGTCGTTCTTCGCAGTGTGCTGGTAAAGGGACGGAAACTGGTGCGCCAGCATGTCGCCAGTCACCAGGATGAAGGCGGGATGCGGCAGCGTGGTTCGCATGGCGTCCAGCGCGGAGCGCATCAGCCACCAGTTCGTGTCCTGCGCCGTACTGGCTGAACGCGGTCGACTGGGAGCGGTCCAGGATGGCCTCCCACTTTGTGGGATCTGCCGGCGCTGAGTTCGTCGACCAGCTTCGCGTCCGCCATGGGATTGAAGTGCAGGTCGGAGGCGATCAGGAACGTATGATCGGGCGGCCGCGCCGGTGCCGCTGCGGCGACGGAGCGCCACGGCAAGACGGCAGTGATCGCGCACAGAAACATCCGTGACCAGAATCGTCGTGCGGCGGGACGCCTCACCGATCGCAGTTCGCGGGACGCAATGACTGTCGCGGACTGCTCGCCTTATCGGCACTTCACCACCCTGCCGGCACTGCCTCGTGTGAGCGTGAAGGGCGGTGGCTGCCGGTCCTTCTCTTGCAGCAGGACTTCAAGATGCATGGTGTCGCCGTTGACGGTGCCCTTGTAGGTTGCCGGAAGATCGCGCGGAGGATTGTCCCTGCGAACCGGGCCGCCCATCTCCGGCGTGTAAGTGCCCGCCACGCTGAACTCGCCGGCCGCATCTGGCGTAATCGGCTGCGCGATGTTGCCGTGCCCGCAATCGAATTCAATCGTTGCGCCGGATGCGGTTTTGCTCGAAAGAGATGTCCCTTCCTCCCCAGCGCTCCGCTTCGTCATTTTGTCCGGTCGCACTCGCGCACAACAGCCACTGTACACAGCAGCACGCCCAGCAATCCCAGCCAATCAGCCTTCACCCCGTCCTCCTTCAGCTATCGCCACCGAAATCTTACCTGATTGCAAACCCGTTCCGCGAAGTGGCGTCTGTAGGCGCGGCATCCTTCCATCTTGCTCTACAATCGCGCTGAGCATGGCCGCGCAGCGCACCATCTTTCATGTCGATATGGACGCCTTCTTCGTCTCGGTGGAGGAGCTGTTCGATCCTTCGCTGAAGGGCAAGCCCGTGGTCGTGGGCGGCCAGCGCAACGAGCGCGGCGTGGTCTCGGCCGCATCGTATGCGGCGCGCAAGTTCGGCGTTCACTCCGCGATGCCGCTGCGCACGGCGGCCAAGCTCTGTCCGCAGGCGATCTTCGTCGACGGCCATCCGGAGCGCTATCGCGATTACTCGGCCAAAGTCTACGAGGTGCTCAACCGCTTCTCGCCCAAGCTGGAGATGGTGTCCATCGACGAAGCCTACGTCGACATGACCGGCACCGAGCGCCTGCACGGGCCGCCGCTGCGCGCCGCGCACGCGCTGCACACAGCGATGAAAGACGGAGACGCAACTGAACTGCTCGATCGGCATCGGCACCTCGCGGCTGGTAGCGAAGGTCTGCTCCGACCAGGCGAAGCCGAACGGGGTGTTGTGGATTCTGCCGGGCCGCGAGATGGAGTTCCTCGCGCCGCTCGACGTGCGCAAGATTCCCGGCGTCGGCAAGGTGATGGAGAAGCGCCTGCACGAGAAAGGCATCGTTAAGGTTGGCGACCTGGCGGCGCGGGATGAGCGCTGGCTGGAGCAGAACTTCGGCGCGCTGGGCGTGGCGCTGGCGGGCAAGTCGCACGGGCTCGATGCCGGCGGCTGGTTCGACAGCCGATATCGGCGAAGATGACGGGCCGCGCTCCATCAGCCACGAGCACACGTTTTCGCAGGACACCGCCGACGCGCAGAAGCTGGAGTCGACTCTGGCGCGGCTTGTCGGAGATGGTCTGCCGCCGTTTGCGCGAGCAGAAGCTGCACGCCCGCACGCTGCAACTGAAGCTGCGCGATTCCGGGCTTCCACACCATCACGCGCGCGCACACGCTGCCCCGGCCCACCTCGGTCGATTCCGAGGTCTTCGCCGCGATTCGCGAGCTCTTCCGCGCAAACTGGAAGGGCGACGCCATCCGCCTGCTCGGCGTACACGTCTCGCATTTTGAAGACGAGAGCGAGCAGATCAGCCTCGACGGCCAGCGCTCGCACGAGAAGTGGAACCAGGCGCTGTCGGCCGCCGACCGCCTGCGCGACAAGTATGGCGAGAACGCCATCTCGCTGGCGACGGGCATGAAGGCGCGCTTCCGCGAGCGCACGCACGAGAACCCGGCGAGCCTGCCGGGAAAGAAAAAGCCGGGCTGAGTCCCTGCTGTTTCTCCGACTCGCCGGAGAATCCAAAAGCTACGCCTGCCGGGGTTTGTCCGGCAGGCGAAACCGCCAGCCGGCGACTGCTGCTAAATCTTCCTACTGTCTGCTCGCTGGCGGAATGATCCCATTCATCCGCAGGTACACCACCATTTGTCCGTAGTGATCGAAGGGATGGCTGGTGGCGATGAGCATCAGGCGCAGGCGTGTCATCTTGTTGGGGCCGAACGGCGACGGCACCTCACCCATCACGTTGCTTTCGTTAACGCTGTTCAACGCCTTCTGAAGATAGTCGAACGAGTCCTTCAGGAACTTCACGCAATCTGCCTTCGAAGTCATGCTGTCGGGGCCATTTTCGCTGCCAAGCTCGACTGGCGGCTTCTCTGACAGGATCGCTGCGCCAAACATGTAGTTCACGGCCGCGATGTGCTTCACCTGTTGCGCGAACGTGCGCACTCCCTTGAACTCGCCCTGCGTCGGGGCAAAGTTGAACTTGTCGTCGGGCATGGCCTCTGCCGCCGGCACGATTTCCTTTGCCGTAGACGTGATAGTGCGGTCCAGAACGCCCGAAAAGGTCGGCTTCTGGTCGCTCTTGGCTTGCGCGTTGCGCGATCGCAACGGTCCCAGGCGCGCCCAATGCCAACAACAGAACTGCGGTTACGAATTCCTTCGTCATCTAAGCCTCCATGAGAGATTTGCCAAATAAGTCACGAGTGCAATTCTAAGATTATGTGTAGCAACGCCGTAGCTGATTCCGGCGATCCTCTTCCCGATTGCTGGGTTGAATCGCTCATCATTGGTGACCAATCGCTACAAGTTAGCGTGCGGCTGCTAACGCGAAGGGCCATTCACGGCGCCGCCACGAGCGCACCAGATAAATCGCCAGACCCACAATGAGGATCGCTAGCGGAGTAGCGAATTTCGCGCAGGAAATTCTTGCGCGCCAGCAGAATGAATGTGAATCCTGCGACCGCCAGCAGCGCGGGCGCGGATACAGCCACATGCGGAATGGCCGCGGCATATCGGGCCGGCGCTGAGCGCAGAACGATCAACCCACGGCCTGCACGATGAATTGCAACATCAGCCGGATGACCACCAGAGCGGCGATGACATCGGCGAGGCGCAGGAAACAGAAGAGCATCGCCACGCCGCCCAGCGCCAGCAGCGACACTGTCGGGAAGCGCCGCTTGGGATCGACGCGCGCGAACACGGAGAAGTAGTTGCCGTCCAACGCCGCCGCGTAGGGCACGCGCGAATAGCCCAGCAGCGTGGAAAACACCGAGGCGAATGCGGTCCACATGATCAGGGCAGCGATGAGCCGTCCCGCCCAGGCGCCGTAAATCCGCTGCATGAAGATGGAGATGATGTAGTTCTGTTCGCCCAAGTGCGACGACATTTCCCGCCACGGGATGACGCCCAGCACGGCGATGTTCATCACGAGGTAAATCGCCGCGACCGCCAAGATCGAGATGATCACCGCGCGCGGAATGGTGCGGCCGGGAGCTTTCACCTCGCCACCCAGGAAGCAGACGTCGTAGTAGCCCCAGTAATCGTAGGTGGAGATCAGCATCGCCGAACCGAGTCCGAGGAAGAAAGCCGGCGACAGGCGGAAGGCGTTCGGGGGGAAGTCAAACGCTCGGGCAGCACTGAAATGCGTGAGCCCGGCGACAATCACCCAGCCAACGGCGATCGCAACGCCAATCCACAGCAGCTCTGCCAGGCGTCCTATCACGGTGATGCGCCGATACAGCAGGAACACAACGAAGGCCGCAGTCGCGATTGCCACCCATGTCGCCGGCATGACGAGCACGCTCACCTCGAAGTGGCCCAGCAGTGGAACGGCCACTTGCGCCGTATGCATCGTGATCACGCGTTGCAACCCCGGCCAGAGATAGCCCGCATACTGCGCCAGGCCTATGCATCCCGAAGCGACAGACAGCGGCGCGCTGAACGAAAGCTGCCAGATGAATAGGAACGAGAGCATTCGGCCCAGCGACTTCGGGCCGTAGATTTCGCTGAGATAGCGGTACGAGCCGCCCGCGTGCGGCACGGCTGCGCCCAGCTCCGCCCACACTAATCCGTCGCAAAGTGCCAGCACCGCGCCCAGCACCCAGCCGAGCATGGCTTGCGGTCCGCCCGCCGCCGCAATGGCGAGCGGAATGGTGATGAACGGCCCCACGCCGATCATGTCGATCATGTTGAGCGTGGTCGCTTGCGCGAGGCCGATACCGCGAACTAATTCCGGCCGTTCCGCCGGATCAGTGCGGCTCATGCCCGACGCTCAGCAGGTTGACGTAGAGGCGGATTGCGCCCGCGACCCCGAAAGGCAACTGGCGGAAGAAGGCGTAGCCGGTGTAGATGTAGTAGCCCTTGCCGTAGCGCGCTATCAGCAATCCGCCCTTCTGCGGGGGCTGGTCGGGATCGTTCGACGCCAGCAGTGGCGTGTACTGCGGGTCCCACTGGTCCATGAAGTACAAGCCCCGCTCCTGCACCCATCCCGCGAAATCACGTTCGCCGATCTGGTTGGGGTAGTGGAACACAGGATTTTGCGGGTCGAGCATCGTTACCGGCGCTTGTTCAATCGTGACGCGTTCGCGGCTCAATTGTGCGGGGTACGGGGTGTAATGCCCGGCGTTGAAATCAGCGGGCGACGTGTTGTACTGCACCAGCAATGTCCCGCCGCCACGCACATAATCAAGCAGCCGTTGATTATTCTTCTTCACGTCGTCGCGCGTGTCGTAGGCGCGAATGCCGAGCACGATAGATCCGAAGCGGCTGAGATCGCCGTGTGCCACCTCGTCCGGCGAGAGCAATGTGACATCGAGTCCCAGCTCTTGCAGCACCATGGGAATGTCGTCGCCCGCGCCCATGATGTATCCGATCTTCAACTCCTGCGGCACCTTCACGTCCACGATGCTGGCGCGCTGGAGCGCAGGCTGGTAGTAGAAGAAGCCGCCGATGTCGGGACGCGCCACCAGGCTGTAGCCCTCGGAGTATTCGCGTCCGTCAGCATTGAGCTGTGCGCGCACCTGGTAGCGGTCTTCCTTCGCGCCGTCCGGCAACTCCTTAAAGTCCAAGGCTTGTTGCCCCGGCGCACTAAACTTCACGGCCGTGTCATGCGGCTCGATCGTCCATTGCGGCGGGGCTTGAGGCTGCACCGTACCTTCACCGCGATCGGCGCTGGTACGCACCGTCACGTTCAACATGGCCGAGGGACTATCGCCGGCTTTGATGATCTGCGTTGCCGGCAAGGCCTCGATGGAAAACGGCGGAACGACCGCCATCGGCATCGACCACACATCGCCTTTGTCGTCGTGCATGGGGGTACGGGCAACGCTATGAATCACGCCGTCCGCGCCGTTGATGCCGAACTCGACGCGCACCGCAACCGGCGGAGGCGGCAGCGGGAGCGTGGTGTATTTCGGATCGTCGATCTTGTAGATGGCGTCGTTCTCCGGGTCGTCGCGATGGAAGTACGCCTTCGTAGGCTGCGCATCGATAGGCGGCGCAACCCTAAACATCAGCGCACAACCGTCGCCGGGCGCGATCGTCTTCGGCGGCTTGTCCATGAACAGCTCAGACTTCCAGCCTTCGGGCAGCTCGAGCGCAAACTGCTTTACCTGAAGCGGCACTGCGCTGCCATTGTGAAAGGTCGCGCGCAGCAGGAAGGGCTTGCCCGCCGTGATGACCGCGGCCAGCACGTCGCCCTCGCCGGTCGGAAATTCCGCGGCCATCGGACGCCCATCCGGCGTTCCCGGCCCAATCTCTAAATCCATCCCGAACGCGAGGTTCGCCGCTTGCTCGAACTCCTGCTCCTTCGTTCGCAGATTCACCAGCAGGTCGGCCTTGTCGGCGGCCGAGAGCTTCGAAGCCTCGACCCGCCCGATTGCAGCGCGAGTAAGTTTCAGTCCTTTCAGTAAGGGCATGCCTGCCGTTTGCGGGTCCTTGTTAGCCGCGGCAGTGGCGTCGTCGACAGCCTTCGCGATCTCCTGCAACTGCGGGCGCAGCCACGGTACCGCAGATTCATTCGCACCAACTCGGCCCGCCAGCGCGGGCAGCGAGGTGTCGATCCCATCGAAGAAGTCGTTCTCATGTGCGCCGGCAGCAGGCGCGTTAACGCCGGCGCTGTCGAGCAGCTTGTAATAGCTGAAGCGCTGGCCTTCAGGAAGCGTCCATCCGCCCGCGCCCTGCGAGAGCTGGTGCTTCAGGCCCTTCCAGGCAAACTGGACATAGGTCTCGCCCAGCAATGGGTCGTATTGCGAGGTTTCCAGCCTGATGGTCCAGTCCTCGTTGGGCCGCACGTTGTCCATGTACAGCTTCCTGGCCTGCCAGGGCTGAAGACCTTCACGAATCTGTTCGGGAAAGCGCGACGGGTCGGCAGCGGCGCGAAACGCCTCGCGGGTCAGAATTCCCGAGGCCTGATGGTGCCCGTGACCGTCGCGGGCGTCGCCGCGAAAACGCGTACAGATGACGTCGGGGCGGAACGTGCGGATCACGCGCACCATGTCGCCAAGCGCGATGTCGTGGCCGCCCCACTTCTGGAAGGTCTCGTCGGCAGTTTTGGAGAAGCCGAAATCGGCGACGCGGGTGAAGCGCTGCTCGACGCCGTAATACCGATCCGCGGCCAGCAGCTCCAGCGTGCGGATGATGCCCAGCTCGTCGAACAGATTGCTGCCGACTTTGTTCTGTCCGCCCTCGCCGCGGTTGAGCGTCAACTGAAGTACGCTGTCGCCGTGGCCGCGCGATTCCAGCGTGAGCATACCGCCATCTTCGTCGTCAGGATGTGCGACAGTGTGCATCAGGCGCGCCGTCGTGTGCAGCCGGCGCAGCATCTCCTTCAAGCCGACCGTTCCGGTATCAATGGGCAGGGGCTTGGTATCAACCCAGGGCGAGGACACCTGCGCGAGCGCCACGCCGCACACCAGCAGAAAACAGAGTGTAAGGAACCAGAATGATCGGTGCGCGGTGCGGGTCAGAAGTCGCATTGGTCAGGAAGCAGTCCCATACAGAGTACACAAGGAGCCGCTCTTCGCTCGTCGCCATTGGCTTCTGGCCAATCGCAATGCTCTGGCCTGAGCTTCTAAGCGAAACGCTTTGGCGAAAAGCGACAGCAGAAAACGATCAGCGATCATCTTCAGAGATACGACTGATGCACGTAACACCACTTCCAGGGATTGCCCACCGCCTTGAACGACTGCATCACGGGATGCCCAGTCTCGTTGTAGTGCCCGGTGGCATGGCGTCCCGGAGATGAATCGCAACAGCCGATGTGGCCGCACACCAGGCACTCGCGCAACTGTACCCAGTGTTGGCCGGTTTCCAGGCACTCCTTGCAGCCTTCGCCGCCGGGCTTCACATTGGGGTTTGCCTGTTTCAAATGCTCACAACCCGCCATTCCCCACCTCCTTAGGTCAGGATAGCTTGGATGATGCCATGCCCACGCCGGATTCCGGCCAAGTGCAGCATTATCAGCTCTTCCCTTCCGCATTGCCACTCGTGACGACAATCTGCGCCTCGCCCCGGATTCACCTTTTGTTCACGGAACCTTTCTCCGCCTCGCCCGTATAACCCTGCAGAGACACTCCGGTGAGGGCATGAGGCTGTTGCCGGTACAACTGGGACAAGGAGACGCGCTCCATGTGCGGTTGCGATGGAGCCATCGGAAGGAGAGCATTATGGACGCGAAGTATAACTGGTTGATCGACAACGGAGCGGTCCGCCTCACTCTGAACACCGTAGCCTTGGCGCTGTGGGCAGCAATGGCCGTGGGGTTGCTCGAGATCGCCGCAAAAATCTAGTCGAGTTTCGCCGCGCGAATCCGCTACGCGCACACATGGTCCGGCCCGACTGCCTCCGCTGCATCGGCCGGGCTAAGACAAAGCCCCGCTACCCCTCAGTGGGGCTTTGTCGTTGAAGTTTCTCATCCCTGTAGACCCAATTGCGACGCAGTTTGGCGATGCCGGCTCGGTCGAGGGTTGCCGTCCTGGTTCCAAGCTCACCGCGAGGGTTTCTACGAAAGTCGCCGATAGTAACTTGGCCAAGATAGACCTCAGTGAACTTCATTGCACGACGTTCTACTGCCGGTTCTGTTGAGTTGTCCACCTCATACACAAACACGCACATCCATTGATCTCGAGCGCCGTGGGTATCCACCGCTCCACCCGCCTTTCTGGTGGTCTTGATTTCTACTCCATCTGATCCGGCACGTACTGCATCGTTGGGATAACGCCCCTGAACGACAAGATCGGGGTGCCCAATTGAACCAGGTATTTTGCACGAGCGTACGGGAGTGTTTTGCAATGCTGGCAGCGAGCATGTCGGAAAGCACGCCGGACATAATGGCCGGGCGCAACATGTCGTCCAACCGCTGCAAGCCTTTACTGGTCAGCAGGACGTTGACGTCATAGAAGAAATCGTAAACGTCCTGGATCACGAGTTCAAAGTCCTTGAGCCGGAGCTGGTAGGGCAAAGTAGCGTCGTCGTTGAACTTCGTTGGATCAGGATGGTTGCGTACGACCGGAGCGCTGCTCATTCTTGTCGCCGACCTGCAACGAAGATAAAGCCGCGAACGCTCGTTGCGCCATTAGAAAATATTCGGGATCGGAGTCGGTACCGAGGGAATAGTACCCGATTGCTTCTGCCGCGGCTAATGTGGACCCGGAGCCGGCAAAAGGATCGTACACGACTCCAACTCCTAAGGGCAGCGCAGCACGCACCAACCTGCGCAAGAACCGTTGTGGCTTGAGCGAGGGATGCGGCGCCAGTTCCTTCTCCCGGCCACGCGTCGGGGAGCATTGGATGACGTCTTTGAACGGCTCCTCACCCGAAATCCGGCGAAGCCCACCTGTGCCCCACGTTCGGAGATTTGCCGCAACCGTCCCGTCAAACGGCTTGCGAAAAATGCCCCACGGCTCCCAGCATGAGCGTGGCATGACGGTCACGTGGGGGAAGTCGTCTTCGGCGCCCTTGGGCCGATCTCCACCGCGAAGGGTTTGTATGAGCCTAATTATCTCGCCGCGCTTTCAAAGCCGCACTCCATGAAGGCGTGAAACGTCGTGGTGGACATCAAGGGATTAGACGCGACGAACACATGTCCGCCGGGAACGAGAACTCTGAACAGACCTAGCGCCACGGAACGAAAGAAACGATGCAGATTGACGATTTCTTCTCGCGACAGCACGGTAAAGCGCGGCACTGGTCTGCGAGTGGCGCCGTCAAAACTGGGCGGGATGCGCCATACGCCTCCCTTGCCGCGTCTCAGCTTCTGATGGTTTTCCTGGTTGTACTCCACCATGCCATACGGTGGGATCTGTCACAACGGCATGGATGGAATTAGCCGGTAGCTGCGGGAGCCACTGGAGAACATCGCTGTTAAGGTATGTCGCACGGGCACTGAGGCGATGCCGGGGCTGTTCACCGAGCTTCTGTAAACGATCCCATGTTGCTTGGCTCTGCTGCCTGAGGTCCTTCAACCAGCTTGGCTCTCGAACAGGAGGCCGTTCGATATCCGGGAATTCAAACCCAAGAGTGCCGCTTGTCGTATGCATGAGGCCGCAAGAACCGCTAAAGCTCCTAATCGTAGCGTGCTTTCAGCCCCACGACAATTATCTTCTGGGTGCCTCATCAAGGTTACGCGCAAGAATGGGACGCGGGCCCCAGATGAAACAGCTCTGAGGCCATATTAAGAACTCAACCGCGCGCGGTTTCCACTTCGCGCAGGCGGGCGGCCTTGCCGCGCAGGGCGCGCAGATAATACAGCTTGGCGCGGCGCACGTGCGCTGAACGCAACACGTCAATCTTGTCGATGACCTTCGAGTTCAGCGGGAAGATGCGCTCGACGCCCTGGCCGAAGCTCATCTTGCGGACGGTAAAGCTGGGCTGCGAGCCCTTGCTCTTGGCGATGACCAGGCCTTCGAATGCCTGCAGGCGCTCTTTGTCGCCTTCCTTGATTTTCACCTGCACGCGGACGGTGTCGCCGGGCTTGAAGTTGGGGAGGTCGGTGCGCCGCGTCTTGGCCAGCAGCCGGTCAATAATCGGAGAATTCGACATTGCTTTTCCTTCCGTGCCGCGCAGTGGCGCGGGCTGAAACTGAGTGTCTTTCCAAATCTTCACTTCGTGCGAGCGTAGTCACCGGCGCCCATGAAATGCAGCGAGACGTACGGCTCGTCTTAAGCTCCACTTTTTATCTCGGCCAGCAGCTTGCGATCTTCCTGGCTCAACTCCGATTCGCGCAACAAATCTGGCCGGTTGCGCTGCGTCTTCTGCAGCGCGCAGCGGCGGCGCCAACGGCGAATCTCTTCGTGGTTCCCCTTCACCAGCACCTCGGGAACCTGCATCCCGCGAAACTCCGCCGGACGCGTGTAGTGCGGATAATCCAGCAGTCCGCCGGACGCGCAAGTCGAACTCGGCGGCTCGCCTTCCATTCTCGCCTGCCGCGTTGCGCCGGCCGTAAACGACTCCTGCTGCGAGGATGCCGCATTACCCAGCGCTCCCGGTAGCAAGCGCGTAACCGCATCGACGATAATCGCGGCCCCCAGCTCACCGCCGCTCAGCACAAAGTCGCCAACAGAAATCTCGCAATCCGCAAGATGCTCGCTGACGCGCTCATCCACGCCCTCATAGCGGCCGCAGATGAGCACAATTCTGTCGCGCCCAGTCATCTCTTGCGCGACCGCCTGGGTGAACATCCGGCCTTGCGGAGACAGCAGCACCACCGACTCGCGTGCGCCATCTGCCATCCGCTCCTCGCGCGGAGCGACATGCAGCGACTCCAGGCACTCGAAGATCGGTTCCGGCTTCAGCACCATGCCCTCGCCGCCGCCAAAAGGACGGTCGTCGACGGTGCGATGGCGATCGTGCGCGAATGCCCGCAGATCGTGAATCAGGATTTCAATGAGCCCAGCTTCGCGCGCTCTGCGCACGATTCCGTAATCCAGCGGCCCGCGAAAGAAGTCGGGAAAAATCGTGATGATCTCGAACTTCATTCCGCCCTGCGATTTGAAGGGGCACGGCTTCAGCCGTGCCGTGAATGCCTTGCATCATCCGGGCTTTAGCCCCCGCGGGAGCGGCACCCCTCGCGGCAGACAATCGGGAGAAACACGCCAAACCGAATCTCCTCAGGGGCTAAAGCCCATATCTTCGTCGCCTCATCGGCCCAGCTAAAGCTGGGCCCCTTCAAAGCGGCGAATGCTCACGTCCGCTTCCGAGGCTCTCCCGCTGCCCTCACCTCTTCGGCTTCCTGCTTCTGCCGCTGCTTCTCTTCCCCGCTCAGCGGCGCGTCCAAATCCAGCAAGCCTTCCGGCAGCTCCATGTCGATTCGCTTGGCCGACACATCGAAGTTCTTCACAAACTCACTGGCAAACGGCACAAGCACTTCGTTCTGCGCCGCACAAACCGGCAGCTTCACAACCAGCAGCGGGGCCTCGCCCGCTCCAAACTGCACCTCGCTCACGCGTCCCAGGAATCGCCGTCCCTTATCCACCCAGACATCAGAACCAACGATCTCGCTCACGTAGGAGGATCCTGGTTCCAACTCGGAGCGCTGTTCGCTCGGCACCTGCACCTCGCATCCGGCCAGCCGCTCGGCATCGCTGATGCTGTCAACCCCGGCAAACTTCAGCACCACGCCGCCCTTGTGAAACCAATGATCCTCAAGCTGCATTTCGCGGCGGCTGCCGTCCGGCGCTAGGCACCACAAAATCCGCCGTTCTGCAAAGCGCTCCGGGAAATCCGTATGCAACTCGGCCAGCACTTCGCCGCGCCGGCCTTGCGGGCCCAGCACACGCGCGATGGTGATGAATTCGCCGGCTATTCCACAATCTCCAACTGGTAGCGCTTGCGCGGGCGAATGCTTGCCGAATGCAGAATCGTACGCAGGCTCCGCGCGGTTCGCCCGTGACGCCCGATGATGCGCCCCAGGTCTTCCTCAGCTACGATCAGCTCCAGCACGGTCTGCCCGCTCTCTTCGAAGGGTTCGACCGTGACCTCGTCCGGCGCTTCCACAATCGCCTTGGCGAGCAGCTCCATCAGCGCAACCATGTCCGGCTTGCCGTCTGACATTGTAAAGAGTTCCTTAGCGGTTAAGCTGCGCTCGGCGATTCGGCCGGAGTTTCCGGCGTGCTCGCCGGCTCGGGCGACGGCGGCGCAGCGGCCGGCGTCTTCTCCACCAGTTTCTTCACGCGGTCCGACAACTGCGCGCCCTTCGCCGTCCAATACTGAATGCGCTCTCGCTTCAGATCGACGGTCGCAGGATTGGTGCGCGGGTTATAGGTTCCCACCACTTCGACGGAGCGGCCATCGCGCGCCCGGTCCTTCTCGATTACCACGATGCGGTAATGCGGCTGCTTGCGCGCGCCACGGCGCGAGAGACGAATCATCAACACAGAAGATAGTTTCCTTTCCTGCTAGTCGGCCCCGGACACACTACCTCAAGCGTTACTTGAGGATACGCGTGAAACTTCAGGTGACCATTTCCTCAGGCGAGATGACCGGCAACGGGTGCTCCAGCGATCACGTCGCTACCGCACCCCAATGAACGCAGCCAGGCGCTCATCGGACCTCATATTGCTTGAGGCAACAAACCTATCCATTATTGCGGATGCATGCTGCTTTGGCAAGCTACACTCTTACAGCTCAGCGGAAAACTCTACAGCTTCTCGTGGAACTCGCACGCCGAGCACGAGATATACATGCCGCCGGCGACGTTGCGCTCGCGGTCTTTCACCCGCTTCACTACGCGAGTAGGCTTGCCGCATTGGGGGCAATCCGTGCTCTTGCTGGTATCCATTACTTTCTTGCGGTCTGCGGTCTTTGCGATTTTGGCCATTGCGTCTCCTAAACAAATTTGTCGCAGTAAACTGCGGAATGACTGCCCAGTTGTCGGGATTTCAAAGGAAGGGCGCAGCGGCGCCTCGCCAGCCGGGGCAACTCACTATTTTACATTGAGCGGCGGAACACCGGGTCCTCTTCACTCAGTGTTGAAGACCCGCACTGCCGGGCCCAAGGGAATGCGGTCGCGAGAAGCGTCCGGCGGCTATCCCTTCACCTGCACCTTGGAGAAAGTCAGAATCACGCGCCCGGACGTGGGCTGTCCGAAGGCGGTGGCAGGCTGGAAGGTGGTGAAGATCAGCATGTTTTTCAACTGCGGAAGGATGGCCTCGGCATCTTCAGGAGCGGAGAGGATGCGATAGTCCTGGACGCGGCCATCGGGCCCGACGTAAGCCTCCACCACCAGTGATTCGGCCGAGGAAACGCCCACGGTCATCTCGAACGGTGTGGAGCGCAACTGCGCCGGCGTGTACAGCACGGTGGGCACGTCGTTGGCGGCGCGTACCTGCGCCGGATAATAGAGGAAGCTGATCAGCACGCCGAACATGATGATCGTCGTCACCAGCCCAGCGGTAGCGGGCACCATGATTGCATTGAAGGCATTGTCCCAGCGGACGCGCAGCATCTCCCAGCGCGAGCGCCGCGTATTGGCCATCTCCTGGGAGAGTGCGACCCGCAACTTGAGGGCGAGTTCCGGCGGAGCCGCCTTCCGGCCCAGCGATGCCACCAGCGACTGTGTTCGCTGCATGGAGGCGAAACCTGCGGCGCACTGCGGGCATGTCTGCACATGCTCATTCATCTGGGCCAACTGGTTGCGCGACACGCAGCCGTCCACGTAGCACGACATGAGCTTCTTCGCAACAGCGCACTTCATGGCATGACCTCGATCTTGCGGCGTCCCATCCGGCGCTCACCTCGCTCGGCGGGCGTGAAGCCCAAGCCGGGCAGATGGCGCTCCAGACGCTTGCGCAGCGCCTCGCGTCCGCGCACTAGGCGCGACTTCACCGTCCCCAGCGTCGTCTCCATCACCTCGGCAATCTGCTCGTACGACAACTCTTCGATGTCGCGCAGGATGACGGTCGTGCGATACGGCTCCGACAGCGCCTTCAACTCAGTTTCCACCCGGGCCCGCAGCTCCTCGTCATACAAATTCTGTAGCGGCGACTTTCCCTCGTCGACCAGCACGTCCCTGCCGGAGAAGCCCGGCTCCTGCTCGCCATTCGGAGAAGCCTCGATCGAAGTTTCACGAAATTTATGCCGGAACCACCAGCGCCGGCGATTCGACGCCTCGTGCACCGCGATGCGATAGATCCAGGTCTTCAGGCTGGAGTCGGAATGAAAGTTCCTAATGCCGCGAAAAACCTTGATGAAGACTTCCTGAGTGGTATCGGCGGCGTCCGACGGGTCGTCGAGAATGCGATGCACCAGGCTATAGACAGGCTGGTTGTAGTGCGTAATGAGCCAGCAGAAGGCCTCCTCCGATCCGGCCTTCAATTCGGCCACGACCGAAGCTTCCTCCGTGCGTACTCCTATCGCACTTGCCAGTTCACTCAATGTTGTTGCTCCCGCCACGGGCGGCACCTCTAATGATAAACAGTTTTGTGAATCAGCAACAACTATCGCGTTCCCTGTCAAACTCGCCCGACCGCGTGCGGCAGCGACAATGCGCGCACGGGCAACGAGTCGTTCGGAGCGTCAAAGGTGTAGACACCGGAGACCTCGGGAATGTTCCCGCAAACAAAGAGGTTTGGGGCTATTGCGACTTGGCGGAGGGCGGGGACGATGTCTGCGAGCTTGACCCCGAACCGTTCGTGCTGGAAGCCGGGGCCGGTTTCTTCTTGTGTACCGTCTTCTTCACCGGCTCGGTGTCGTCAACGACGACCTTTTTCGGAGGGGGCGCTGCCGCCGCCTGCTGCAGGCTCTGGACGCGCGAGCGCAACTGGTCCAACTCTGTCTGCTTCGACGCGGCAAGGCTCTCCAGATTGTCGCCGAGATCGCGACGGACCGAGTCGATGATCATCAATTGCTGCGCCAGGGCCTCGTAGTCGTTCCTGGGACCAAATGCGCCGGCGGCCTCGGTGAACGACGCTAATACGTCATATAGCGCGTTCAGATTGCGATACAGCCTGAAGCCGGCGCTCAGGTCCTGCGGCGCCGCGCGAAAGTTGTCGATCAGCCCGGGCAGAGCGCTGGTCAGGTTGCGTTGGAGCGAGTCGGCATTGGACTGCGCCTGTTGCTTGGAGGCGGCATCAGCCTTCCACTTCTCTATGCGAATATGCGCGATGTCGACATTCGCCTGCGAGGCAGCCGACCGTAGCCGGTCGAGGTCGGACGACACTGACGCGGAGGGCGCGACATTTGCAGGCGGCGGCGCGGGCGGGTTCTGCGCAGGCATGGTCGCCACGAACGTCACAAGCGACGCTGCAAGCGAGATCGTTCTAAGCCTTGCGCCCATCGAATAATCTTATCTCGTTCCCGAGGCCGCACAGCGATCGTGCCGCCACGAGACTCCGAAAGCATTGGATGCGTTCCGAAGCCGTTCCGGAGCGCCGCCGAACGGTTTCGCGCTTGGCGGTTCCGGATGCGGGTTTGACGAACCCCCGAGCCTGGGAGAAAATACGAACTGGCGCTGCTTCGAACAGCGCCATCCTTCCGCGAAGTGGGCCTGTGGCGCAGCTGGGAGCGCGCTTCCATGGCATGGAAGAGGTCGTCGGTTCGATCCCGACCAGGTCCACCAAATTTTCCCACTTTAGAATCAGCAACTTATAAATTCACCAAAGTTACTGGATATCATCTGGACAAATATGCGAGCGTGAATTCAGCAGCTCACTTCAATAGCTGAGGGACCAATGTCGCGCCGCTCGCAGGGCCTGTACGTCTTCACCCGCCACAGTTCCGATCGCAAATATCACGCTGAACACGGAGAAACTGACCGCACCGAAAACCGCAACTGCATCGGCTCGAAGCGATAGCGCACGATCTCGCCCGTACGCTGGCTCTCCTCGAGCTGGCGTGCGTAGGCTGCCTCGTTCTTGTTCATCTGTCCTGGTTTGTGTTGGTGCGCTCGCGCTTTCATACGCGCCTCCGTCTCGGCCACCGACGAACTATCAGCCTCCACTCGGCGTTGTGAACAGTGGCGAGCTTCGTGATCCAGCGTGGCTGACTATCAAGCTGGTCCGCCAGATTTATCGCCTGCGAACTGAGACATCGGCTCGGATCAACCTCGTGTGGGACCGCAATAATCAAGATCCGCCCCGCGGTGGAAGCTATCGCACCACTTCCGATCCCGGTTAATCAACAGGCAATCCGGGTCATTACGAGAAGCAGTCGATCGCATCGAGTGGGCGCTAAGCGATATCCGGGCGTGATGAGCGAAAGAGCCGCGGCAGCAAGCACGGCGGCACTCCGGGTGAGACTAATCCTCATCACAGACAAACGCACTCGCAACGGCTCATATTGGCTCAATGAGGAAGGACGTTGTCGCTAACCCGATTACCCGGAACGCTAACGGCTCTTCTTCGCCTCCTCAGCTCGCCCAATCATCAATCACGGACACACAGAGGGCACTGTTTCTGAACATGCCCCAGGCCGAGCGTGTCCGTGCGCTCACGACACTGCTCGACGGCGCTGCCGGGCGCGATTTCCGCCGTGAAGTAAGCCACTGGATCGTTCAGGCCTTATGCGTTGAGCGACTGGTGCCGCAAGTCTATGCGGCGTGGCGGCCAGTAGTGGGTGAGGCCATGTTATTCTTCGGCTCCCATCTCTCAACCCCTCGGCTGGTTCCTAAGGTCATCGAGCAGCTGGAGTTTGCGCCCGATACTTTAGCCGAGGTCCGCCTTCTGCGGCTCATCGCCAAGGTGCCCGCACTCCAGAAGCTTGGTCAGGTGATTGCCCGAAATCGCCATCTGCATCCTGCGGTGAGGCGGGAACTGACTCAACTGGAGAATGGCATACGCGATGTGACCATAGACGAAATTCGCAACGTCATCATGCACGAACTCGGGCCGAAGCTTGAGCGCTATGCGGTTGAGATCGACAACCAAATCTTTTCGGAAGCCAGCGTGAGTGCGGTGGTGCGATTCACCTGGTACAACCCGCAAGGGCGACGGCGGGAACAAGGCGTCTTCAAAGTCTTGAAGCCCTTTGTGCGGGAGCATTTCGCGGAGGAGATGGACCTGCTGTCACGGCTGGCGGAGCATCTGGGATCGAAGCATAAGGAGTACGGCTTCTCAAAGCACACGCTGTCGGACACATTCAAAGACGTTCGCTGCCTCTTACAGCACGAAGTGAGGTTTCGGGGTGACCAGGCAAACTTGCGCGAAGCTTCGCACCTCTACAGCTCAATTGCAGCAATTCGCGTACCCCAGGTCATTCGGCCACTATGTACATCGACAATAACTGCACTCACCGAGGAGCACGGGGAGAAGATCACGAAGGCTGCCGCACGGCTGCCGAAGCGGCAAAGGCCTCGAATTGCTGACCAGTTGATCGAAGCCGTCATTGCCGTCCCTTTGCTTGCGCCTGGCGAGAAGACCATCTTCCATGCTGACCCGCACGCGGGCAATCTGCTTTACAACAATCGATCTGGCACTCTTACGCTGCTCGATTGGGCCCTCACAGGTCATATAACTCAGGAGCAACGACGGCAGATTGCGCTGCTCTTCCTAATGACTTTTCTGCGCGATCAAGAAGGCGTCTGCGAAGCCGTAGAGGCTATCAGCTCAGGAGGTAAAAAGCGAAGCGCTCCGCAGGCGCGAATAATCCGTGAGCAAATAACCCAGTTCTTTGAGGAACACCCGCTGCCGCGCATGCCGCAAGCGGTAGATGTTATAAACCTGCTGGAGCGTGTCGCCTGGCAGGGGGTTTGTTTGCCCAGCAGCCTGATCATGCTCCGGAAGGCGGTCTTCACACTGGAAGGCATACTCCATGAACTGGCGGGCTCCAATGCCAGAATGGAATCGATGGTTGCACGACGCCTGTTGCAACGGTGGCTGAAGAGTCCAACTAATGTAGGCTGGCCTCTTTCCGTGCGCGATTGGTTTGCTGTCTATTGGAGCGCCGTCTTTTATGGCAGTCGCATGGCGATTGGCATAGCGCACCAATTCTCAAGTCACGGGAGAAGCTCAGGAGCGAACGGACTGACCACGATTCACCATTCCGGAAGCGCTGCGTAGGCAAAAGCGCCCCAGCTTAGCATCAATCCGGCGCTAAACACCATCTTTCGCCGAATTCCTCTTCATCTTGACCACGCGCTGTTGATTCATGCAAGAGGCTCCGTTCAATCAAGTTGGCAGCGGTTGCGGATGGTGTACGAGGACCAAATCAGGATGGGTGAAGGTGGAGTGGATGTCGTCGTAGAGCGGAGCAATAATGGCTGCCAGATTTTGCGTCAGCGTCATCATGTCGATGAGCGGGGGAGGGATGGGAGCACCGGAGCCCTGATAATAATTCCTAATCTCCTCGCGCAATCGCAGTCCAGATTGCTGGACGTCAGGGACAGCGCCGGGAACCTTTCCGGCAACCGTGTCGGCCATGGCTCTTGCGACGGTCGCCATGTCTTCTTCGAATGCTGCCAGCGCTTTTGTGATCGCCTGCGAAAGTTCCAAAAAGCGATTTTGGTAGAGGTATTGCAGGCCCGTGACCTGGACCTGAAGCAGTGTGGCGAGCGTCGGCTGCCAGCGCCGGAAATCGTCACGCATTGCGAGCTTGCGTGCGCGCGAGGGCCCGAACTCGAAGACCACGGCGTCGGCCTGCGCTCTCACTGTGTTGAAGCCGTCATTGATCTGATCGCGCAACTGGATCGCCCGGCTGGCTGCCTGCTCGCGGTCGGCTTGGCGCGCTTGCTCGACCAGTTCGGCAAACATCTGTAAATTGCGGACAAACGCCTCCTGCATTTCCTCTAGAGCGTCTTTCACCCACAGCCGGTCGAACACCAGCCACATGCACATAAGGCCGAGCAATACGCCGACGATGCGATCGCGGGCGATGGCCAGGGAACTCTGTATGGTGAATTCCTGCAGGTTGATCAGATACCAAGCCAGCGCCAGTTGTACGCCGAGGTACGACAACTTCGCCGTCGCCGTGGCGATCCAGGCGGAGATCGCCGTGACGATAACAAAGACAAGCGTGAATCCGGCGATCGAGTCCAGGTAAGGGAGCACGAAGGCCTGCGCTCCAAATCCGAAAATAAAGCCGCCAACGATCGCTCCCCCGAGGCGAAGAAACTGTTTTTGCCGCGATGACCCAATCGTCGACAAGGCCGTGGCAACGCATGTAATCATCGCAGTGCTGATCCCGGTCCAATCCACCGACTGATAAACGACATAGGCCAGCAGAGCGGCCAGCCCGCCACGAATGGCAAACTTCAAATGGTCGGGATTGGAGAAGGCGTCATGCACGAGCAGAGGCGGTCCCGCTTGCGTTTCCAGGGGCAGTGGACGAAACAAATCGTCCACGCTCTCCGAGCCGGAAAACACATGCGGGATCAGCGCCACTGTGCTCTCCATCTCAGGAAGAAGAGGCAGGCCGGAAGGCTGGCTCTGAGCAGGAATCTCGATAGCGCGGGGCAATTCCTGTTGCGCGAGACGACGCCGCAGTTCCGCGATCTGATTCGCCAGGCGCAAGCAGCGCTCGCGATCGGACGGTTGGATACTGGCGGACCGCGGGGAGAGAAGCACGCGCATGCTGGCGGCAAGATCGGTCAAACGGCTGAGCAGGGAAACCGCTGCGGTCATACGCGCAACGAATTGCTGCGGATACCCGGAGCGCAGCAGTTGTCGTCGCGTCCTGGAACCCCCAAGCGCGGCATAGAGCGAGAGCTCCTTTTCCAGCTTGCTGCTAATGGGCAGGTCCGTTGCAATCTGGCGCAGGAGTTCTTCCACCACAGCCAACCTGGTGTCAATACCGTGGGTGAGGTCGGTGATGGGATGCACGCGGCGGAAAACATACTCGACCACAACCGTCACCGCCGAACCGATGATCACGGTATAGCCCAACCAGAGGGTGTTCTCGACGCGGTTATTGATCGTGACAGAGAACTGGTCCCAGATGGTGATCGAGACAGCCAGGGTGAACCCGAAGGCAAGCGCCACGGGGTAATCGGGAATGACGCGAATGAGATAAAACACCAGGAACAGGGCGACGGCGATCCAGAGGAAGTGGGTGAGCGGGGCGGCCACCGTCATCATGATGGTGAGGATGATGTAGGCCTCGGCGATTGCAACTGCAATGGCTATGCGAATGGCGCCGATCAGCGTTGCCCGGGGATTTTCGCGGCTGAGGAACAAGGTGTAAATGGCACCCTGAAATCCGTACGGAATACGAAACGTCATCACCAGGATCATGGTGAGGGTGGCGGCGATGGTGATGCGGCCGACAACCCAGGCGCGGTTGGGATAGGGCGCCAGCTCGTTCTTGAGGAATTGCCAGAACCATGCTCCGGCTTCATCGAGGGCCTTGGAGCGTGCGAAGGTCGGCAGCGTCGCATCGCGGGAAGCCATCGCTACCTTCCTCCGGAACGCTCGGGGCGCATGACCACCACGGCCGATTCGCTCAGGCGGAACGGCTCCGTCTCCGGCGCCAGAATGCGCACGCGTACCGGATAGCGTGTGGCCAGATGGACCCAGTTGAGCGAGCGCTGTACATCGGGCAGTCCGGTCTGCGAGAACGTGCCGACCAGGGTCGAATCCGGCTGCACCCCGAAGCCCACGCTATCGACTATGCCGTCATATCGCACATCGGGGCGCGAAAGCACGTAGACATCGGCATGCATACCCGGCTTGACGTGGCGAAGCTGGGTCTCGCGGAAGTTGGCGAGGGCCCACCAGACCCGGGTGTCGATGAGCGTGAATACCTGCTGGCCGACATGGGCGTAAGCGCCCTGCGAAATGGTCAGGTTGGTGACGCGCGCATCAAAGGGCGCATAGACGCGGCAATTATTGAAGTTGTACTCGGCGGTGCTGATGTTGGCGATCTTGCCTTCGCGTTGCGCAGTGAGCGGCTCCAGCGTCAGCACGCTGTGTTGCGACTGGGCCAGTTGCTCATGGCTTTGCTCCTGCACCGCTCTTGCCTGTTCGTATTGCGCCTTCGCCGAGAGCAGTTGTGCTTCAGCCAACGCCACCTGCGAGCGCGACTGATCGACGACTTGCTGCCGCGACACCACATCCGTCCGGGCCTGGTCCACCTGGTCTACAGTCACGAACTGCTTGGCCAGCAGCGGCTCAATACGATTGAAGTTTCGCGTGGTGTATTGCAGCTCCGCCTGGGCGCGGTCCAATGCCGCCTTCGAGGCGGCAACGTTGGCCTTGGCTTCCTCAACGGCGGATGCGGCGCGGTCAACGCTGGCTGCCGTGCTGGAGGTGTTGGCCTGCGCGGCTCCTACGGCACTCCGCTGCGATGCGATAGTCCTGGTCTGGTCAACGATCTGGCCTTCCAGGGTGCTCAGGTCGGAGCGTGCTCTCTGCAAGGCATACTCGTAGGGCCGTGGATCGATCTCGAACAGCAGTCCGCCCTGCTTGACGAAAGCGTTGTCCTGCACAGGGAGACGGATGATCGGGCCGTCCACCTGGGGAGCGATACCGATGAAGTTGGCAAACACCTCCGCATCGTCAGTGCGCGGGATACTCGACGGTGTTTTGCACCACCAGCAGGCCAGTAATCAGCGCAGCGGCCGGAATCGCCAGGCTCACGATTTTGCCGAGGCGTTTGCGCTCAACAGGAGTGTCGGTTTCAGGCATGACATCTTCTCCCCGAATTACCTGAAGAACAACAGCCAGATCGAGAACGTAAAAAACAGGGCTAAACAGGGGTAAACGACGATCAGCGGCGAAAGCTCCTGCTCGAAATTCGCGCGCACAAAGAAGACTCGAACGACGACCGTGAGCAATAAGCCAAGAACTCCACAAAGGATCCAGGCGGGAAAGAACGAGCCCAGAATGCTGAACGATGGAGCGCGAGAACAGCCTAGCGCGGGCAGTAGCGACAGTGCGCACAGGATAGCCGTGCCACCGCGATACCTCGCTGGCTTCGCCGATGATTGCCAATTCGTCTTCATGTCAGGGAGTCTTCCCGTACAGCAGGTCGCCGGTTTCATACGCCAGGGCAGCCAGCCCGGTCAATAGCTGGGTGCGGGCGGTGACGTCGGTGCTGCGCGCGTCGGCCAGGGTGCGCTGCGCCGAGACCACATCGATTTGGCTGCGCAGTCCGTATTTGTACGACTCCAGTGCCGCATTGTAAGACTCGGTGGCCGACTCCAGCAGCGCCGCGGCGGCCCTCTGCTGACGCAGTGCCGTGCGAGCGGTGGAGTAGGCGGACCACACCTCGTTCTCCACCTGGTCGCGAATCGCGTCCACTGCGGCCGCGGCCTGCTTCTCGTCGGCATGGGCCCTCGCCAGGCGCTTCTCCCTCGCCAATCCGTCAAACAATGTCCAGGTCAAACTGAGCTCGGCGTCCCACGACTTCCTGGGTCGGCGAATAGAGGCCAGGCAGACGGATCTGCTCACCGTAGGAGCGCGACCTCGCCAGCCTCACCGGTAAAGCTCAGCTTCGGGATAATAAGCCCTCCGGGCTTCTTTCACCTCCGCGCCCGCGGCCCGCAGCTGCGGCGACCTGTTGCATCAGATCGGGGCGTTGCGCCAGGCCTTTGTCTATCGACTTTTCGACGGTGTCGGCAATGCTGTCCGGCATCTTGATGGCGTGGATGCTTTCCACTTGAAACTGGCGTCGTAGGCGAAATACCGAGAGCGGTTGCCAGATCGCCGTGGGCAATCTCGGTGGCTCCGATAGCGGCCTGCAGGTCGTAGTCCGCTTGCGCGGTGGCGCTGCGGGCTTCCAGCACGTCGGGCAGCGTTGCCAGCCCCGCTTGAGCCGTTCCTCGGCTGCCTCCTGCACCGTCTGCGCATTCTTCAGGTTGGCCTCCGCCGCTTCCTCCTGTCCTTTGCTGTTGAGCAGCCGGTAATAGGAGTCCATCACCTGGAAGATGACCTGGCGGTGGGTGTCATTGAACTGAAAATTCGCGAACAGAAGATTGTTCTTGCTGATCGCGATCTCCTGCGAGCGCTGGAGGTCGAAGATGGCATAGTCCAGGATGAAGACGGGAGAGAACGTGTCGACGGTTTGCCGCTGAAAGCTGCTGCCGAAGAAGATGTCGACGCGAGTGGTACTCGCCAGCGCGGCGGCGGCCAGTGTGGGATACAGCGTTGACTCGGTGATGCCTAGATCGGCCGCTCGCGCCCGGGCATTCTCCCAGGCCACGCGCGTCTCCGGGTTGTTTTGTTCGGCGATGCTTATCAATTCCGGCAAGGCGTATATTTTGTTGGGGTCAAGGGCGACTACAGGCCGCGGACGAGCCGGCACCCGCATTGCAGGCCTCGACAGCGACGCGTCCCAAGGGTGGTTGGCGGCAGCAGGAGCCTGTTGGGCATAGGCAGCGCCATACCCAACCAATACCGGCAGCATGATGAGCGTTCGTGCGCCAAACCGAAACATGAGTAAGCCACTTTGGCCGTACTGGCTGGACTGTTCTGCCGGGCCCCTGCTTTTCTGTCGTTGCATTTTAGCAATACGTTGCGGCCGGCCTTGCCATCGATGGCAGAATAGACGGCTGGAAATCGAATCTGTTCTGCCACTCTGCCGGCGAGCCTCAAGGCTTCGTCCAAATGCGGTACGAACGACGAATCGCGTTTCACACCTGCAACCTGGGCAAGCAACTACTCGGGCGACGGCGAAAACGCAAGCCGCTACGCAACTAATCGCAATGCCGCGGGTTAGACCGTACAAGTATTGGTCTGCCCGACAGGCAAGCCCCACTCGATGTCGGCGCAGCCAGTAGCACGACGACATTACCGATGTAGTTTACCCGCGGCGAAGAGTTCTCCGCGGTGGCTTCGACCAGGTGCCGATCAGGTGGCTAGAATGCCGAGCGACGCTGTACGCGAAGCCTGAAGAGGCTGTATGCGAAGCACGCAAGGACTATCTCTCCCGCATGTGTTCCCCCTTCCCTGCCTGCGTTCTTGCTCCCGCATGATTCGGGGTTCGGCTTTGCTGCGGTCGTTCCGGCGCGTGACTGCGCTGGCCATGGCAGCGCTGCTGATACCGATTTCGTGCGGAGAATTGCTGGCGCAACAGGCGCCTCCGCCGCAATTCGGACGTGCGCAGCAGGACTACAGCGGGCAAGTCCAATCCGATGAATACGGATACCCCGCGCAGCCTTACAACGGAAATGGGGTCGGCAGTGATCCGCAACAGGGGAGCGCACCCGCGGTCCAGCCGCTGCCGACGGATCGCCTGGAACAACTGGTGGCGCCGGTCGCGCTTTATCCCGACACCCTGGTCGCTCTGGTGCTGACGGCGTCAACTTATCCCACGCAAGTGCAGGATGCCGACCGTTGGCGGCAGACGCAAGGCGACGCGCCCGCTGAGCAGATCGCCGCCGGGGCCGATGTGCAGAACTGGGACCCCAGCGTGAAAGCGCTGACGGCGTTCCCGCAGGTGTTGGGACAGATGGACCAGAACCTCGCGTGGACCACCGACCTCGGCACCGCGTATTTCAATCAGCCGAACGATGTGCTGCAAGCCGTACAGGTGATGCGGCAACGCGCCCAGGCCGCCGGCAGTCTGCACCCCACGCTTTACGAAGCAGTGAACAACGTGGGCGGAAACATCCAACTGGCGCCGCCAAATCCGCAGGTCGTCTACGTGCCGGCGTACAACCCATGGACTGTCTATGGACAGCCGGTATCGCCCTACCCGGGATTCTCGTTTACGGCGGCGCTGGGCTCCTTCGGTGTGAACGCACTCCAATTTGGAGTGGGCATCGCGACGAACGCGTTCACGCAAATGCCGTGGGGCTTGCTGGCATGGGGAGTGAGTTGGCTGGTGCAGGCGATCCTGTTCCACAACTCAAACTACTACTCGCAAAGCACCAGCGTGGCTGATTGGGGCTTCCCTCACGGCGGTTTCCGCGCTGCCGGAGGGTTCGCCGCAGGTGGGAACGGTTATCAGGGCGTGGAAAATGGATACGGCTCGGCGTTTGCCAACGGATTCGTTCATCGGCCGCCGTCGAGTTACCGCTACGGAAGCAACGGATATAACTCCTCGCGCGTACAAGCGTACGCGCATCAGCCGCCTGGCGGCGCAGAGTCGTTTGCCCACCGGCCCGGCAATGCATATGGCTACGCCAGACCTGGATATAGCCCGGCTCGTACGCAGGCATATGTACACCGGCCGCCGACCGGCTATTCGGGATACCGTGCTGCCGCCGGATACGGGCGGAGTTATCAGGGCTTCGGCTACGGCGGTGTTGGGAGGCAGCCGTATGCATCATCGTCTGCGTCGCGGTCGCCATACGCTAATCGCCCGTTCGCAAGCGCGCCACAGCGCCAGAGTTTTGGGCAGCGCTCACCGTCCGGACCTTCGAACCGCGGCTTTGGCGGCAACACGAAAATCGCGCGCTCGAGCGGGTTCCATCCATTCCAAGGCGGGCATAGCTCTGGAGGTTTCGGCGGTGGCCACGCACCTAAGATGAAAGCCCCGAAAGCCTACAGCGGCCATTCGGGCGGAGGTGGTCACTCGGGAGGCCACTCCGGCGGTAAACATCATCATTAAGATCGACCGCGACTCATTTCCGTCATTTATTCCTTTATGGTTGGTGCCCTAGGTTCGCGTCCATCTTTTGGACGCTAACCTGGGCCCTGTGACGAGGCCCACGTTAGCCCAAAAGGTGGGCGAACGTGGGCACCGCGCCAATCGTTTCGACCATCTCGAGCATCCATGAACAGTGGCCCTCTTCGGCACTGACGTTCAAATTGCAAATACTAGCTTCCAGAGCGGCGGCCGCTTGATCACCGTCCAGGAGTTTGTGCCTGTATCGCCGGGGCGCTACCCGGCGGTGATCGCGCTCTACGGATCGGGCGGCCTGCGCGAGGGCTGGGCCGATCAACCTGCGCGATTGATGGCAGGCCAGGGTTATTCCGTCTTCATCGTTCACTACTTCGACCGGACCGGCACCGTCGGGGCCGATCGCGACACTACGCAGAGGAGCTTTCCGCTGTGGATGGGCACGATTGGCGACGGGATCAGCTTCGCCGCCCAGCATGCTTCGGTGGACGCACAACGCATCGGCCTGCTCGGGTTTTCTCTAGGCGCTTACCTGGCGCTGGCGGTGGCCTCGCTCGATGTTCGCGTCAAGGCGGTAGTCGATTTCTTCGGCGGACTGCCGGAAGAGCTACACGGTTTTACGCGCATGCCGCCGGTGTTGATTCTCCATGGCGAGCAGGACCGTGTAGTTCCGGTCAGCGAGGCCAATCGCCTGCGGGAATTGCTGGAGCGCAGGGACGCTCCCTACGAGATCAAGCTGTATCCCGGCGCGGGACACGGATTCAACGGCCTCCAGCTACTTGATGCCGGGCAACGCACCGTGCAGTTCCTGAGAAAGTACTTGTAGATTCACCGGGCCTTGGTCACCCAGATCTTTTCCGCCGCCGGTCCGCCGAGCGCGGTCCTGGTTCGGCCGATTGCCAGCGATACCGTCCCGTCGTAGTTGCGGGCCTGCACCGCCAGACTCGTGCCCGGGCGTATGCCCTTCCGTTCCAGAAACTCCAGCAGCCCGCGGTCGCGCTCGTAAACGCTCTCGACGGCATAGCGCGCGCCAGGCTGAGTTTCCGACAGCAGCAGCAGACCTCGTTTGCGCTTGGACTTGGGATGCTCGGGAGTCGCGGGGTTGCCGTGCGGACATGGGCCCGAGCGGCCGAGCTTGCTCGCCAGCATCGCCTCGAAATCGCCCGAAACGGCGTGCTCCAGGCGCTCGGCCTCGTCGTGCACCTTGTACCACGGCATACCGAAGATTTCGTGCAGCATGCGCTCGATGAGGTGATGCCGCAGTGCCAGTTGCCGTGCGATATTGCGCCCCGGCCTGGTGAGCAGGACCCTGCCGTCCTGGCGAACGGCGACCAGACCGTCGCGCTTGAGGCGGCGCAGTGCCATGGTCACCGCCGGGGCCGACACCGAGAGCCAGTGCGCCAGGCGCGCTGCGATTACCTGCTCGCCTTCGCATTCGGCTTCAAGAATGGCCTTAAGGTAGTCTTCCTTGGAGACGGTGATCATCGCTTACGCGATTCCAGTTAACTCCGGTTAACGCGGAATTGCAAGGCGAGCGCGTGGAAGGAGCTTCGCGGCTGACCTCGTGGATGCCGTTTCAGACGCCCCCTTCCGCGGAGATGCCTGCTCACCCGGAGTCGCGCTGACTGCATTGCGCCGGGTGTGCTGCGCAGAACCACCCTGCATGAGTTCGAGCGCGGCATTGACCAGCGAGATGTGCGAGAGCGCCTGCGGAAAATTGCCGACCAGCCGGCGCCCGCGCGGATCGTATTCCTCCGATAACAGGCCGACGTCATTGCGCAACGCGAGCAGCGCTTCAAACTTCTCCTTCGCCTCTTCTTTGCGCCCCATCTGGCTGAGCACATGCACGAGCCAGAAGGTGCACGCGAGAAACGCACCTTCGCCGGAGGGCAGTCCGTCTTCGCTGGTACCGGTGTCATAGCGCAGCAGAAGACCGTCGCGCATCAGGTGCTTCTGAATGGCTTCCACCGTGCCGACCACGCGCGGATCCGAATACGGCAGAAAGCCCACAATCGGCAGAAGCAGCAGCGACGAATCCAGCTCCTTCGATCCGTAAGACTGGGTGAAGCTGCCCAGCTTCCGGTTCCAGCCCTTGCGACAGACTTCGTCGTGGATCTGCTGGCGGATTTGCCGCCAGACTTTCACGTTGCCAACGAGCCCGAAGTGCTCTGCATTCTTGATCGAGCGATCGAAGGCCACCCACGCCATCACCTTCGAATAGGTGAACTGCTTCTTGCCGCCGCGCACCTCCCAGATGCCGCTGTCCGGCTGCTGCCAGATGCGTGACAGGTGGTGCGTCAGCGCGCTGAGCAGGTCGAGATCGGATTGCTGCGGTCTCATTCCTCCCATGTGCGCATGCAGCAGCGCGTCAGCCACTTCGCCGTAGACATCGAGCTGTAGCTGCTCCGAGGCGGCATTGCCCACCCGCACCGGCCGCGAGTTCCGGTGGCCCTTCAGCCACTCGACCTTCCATTCCAGCAGAGTGCGCTCGCCGCGAATTCCATACATGATCTGCAACTGGTCGGGACTGCCGGCCGCGGCGCGCAGCAGCCAATCGCGCCAGGCCTTCGCCTCCTCGAAGTATCCGGCATTCATCAACGCCAGCAGCGTGAAGGTGGCATCGCGCAACCAGCAGTAGCGATAGTCCCAATTGCGCGACCCGCCGATTTGCTCCGGCAGCGAAGTGGTGGGGGCCGCGGTGATGCCTCCGGTGGGGGCGTACGTCAGCGCTTTCAACGTAATCAGCGAGCGCCGGATCGCGCCCGCATAATCGCCGTGGAACTCCTGCCGCCCGATCCACTTGGCCCAAAAGCTTTCGGTCTCCTGCAAGGCCCTCTCGTGGTCGATGGCCGCGGGTATTTCGCTGTGTGACTGGCCGTAGGTGAGGACGAACGCAACCGTCTCGCCCTTGTGGACCGTGAACTCGCCACGAATGTCGCCCTTATCCGTGCTGAGCTGCGCGTTGGTGCGCAGGACGGCGAGATTAGGCCCGGCAACGATGCGAATGCCGCCGTCGCGCAGCACCGTCACCCACGGTACCGAGCGGCCATAGTCGAAGCGCAGCAGCAGCTCGGTCCGCATCGTAACGCGGCCGCTCACGCCGCGAACCAGCCGCACCACATCGGAGTGCCTGCCGCGGATGGGCATAAAATCCACCAGCTTCGCCGAACCGGAGTGAGTTTGAAAAATCGTTTCCAGTATCAGCGTGCCCTCGCGATACTGCCGCGTGCACTTGGCGTGGGCAACGGGGCGGATGGTCCAATGCCCGTTCTCGGCGTCGCCCAGCAACGAAGCGAAGCACGCGGGCGACGAAAAGTCGGGCCAGCATAACCAATCGATGCAGCCATCGCGCGTGACCAGCGCCGCAGTTTCACAATCCCCAATGAGCGCGTGATCGCCGATTTCTCGTTGCATAAATGTTTACGCGTGCTCCAGCCCCTGGCCCGGGCGGGAAGCGCGAACGCAACAGCGCCCGCTCTCAGATGGATGTCACATCAGCGGCGGCGCGTTGGTTGACTCGACAGGCGAGATCTACCAAGAGCGCAATTCAGCCGGACCGGCGAAAGGCCGGGGGAAGCGCGCCGCGGCGCATCCAACGAAATAAGCCGATAAAAATCGAGAGCGCTCTACGGAAACCGCAGAGCGCCCGGACGGCAGCCCTCCCCCAGAACTGCCCTACTGCACTGAGAATTCTGCCGCTTCTCTGGAAATTTGTAAATACGTCGGAAGTAACTTACTGGATTACGCGCCGCGCTCCGCTTCATGAGCTTGCAACATTGTCACCAAGTGCGAAGCCGACACCCTTCTCCGGCGGCGCAGGCGCAGCTCATCAGGCCACTGAAGAAATTGCATGTGGAACGCTTCGTGTCAGGGCACGAGTTTACGGGCCGCTGAAGAAGTTGCATGTGGCATGGCTTGTGTCAGGGCGCGAGTTTACAGGCCGCTGAAAAAGTCGCGACGAAATGCCGCGTAACAGGCACGAGTTTACAGGCTGCTGAAACACTCGGGACCATCAATGCTTTGTAACAGGGCGCGAGTTTACTCGTGCCGATAAGCGTTTTATTTTTGTCACTCCGAGCGAGCTTCAGCTCGCGAGGAACCTGCTTTTCCGGCCTGTTATGTCCCGCTCTTGTACTTCTCGCGCAGGGCCGCGTCCACCCGCTGGCTTTGGCCTTTAGGAATGCTCAGCGACCTCCACTCGGCGCCCTTCCAGTGCTTGGCCAGAAACACGATCTGTCCGCTGTGATACGCCAGATGCAAGACCGCGCGATTGAGCGCCTGCAGCACAGTGTGCGGCTGGCCGCGAATGGCGATGCTGCGCTCGAGATCGTCCGGCTGGAGAGAGTTGATGGTGTCGAAGACCAACTGCCACTGCTGCTCCCAACTGCGCAGAATTTCGTCGCGCGTGGCCGCGCTGTGCATCAGGAATTCCTCGTCGCGATTGCGGTCGGGCTTCTCGCCGTCGCTGGTGAGGAAGTCGGTGAAGCGCGAGCGCATGTTGCCCGCCATATGCTTCACAAGAATCGCGACGCTGTTGCCGTCAGAACTGGGCAGCGCGAAAAACTGTTCGTCGCTGAGCTGCGCAATGGCGTCGTCGGCCAGCCGCTTGTGCCCGCGCAGCCCGCGAAAAATTTCATCGAGATAGTGGGAGCCGATTTCGGAGCTCATAGTCGTCCCCGAAATCATATCGCGAACGGTGATAAACTGTTGTGGATCGAAACCCCTCCGGCCCGCTTGGGCCGGATGCAGCACGCAGTCGGGACGTGGCTCAGCCTGGTAGAGCACTCGCTTGGGGTGCGAGGGGTCGGCAGTTCAAATCTGCCCGTCCCGACCATTCTTGTAAGCTACTTATGCCAGGCCGCAGGTCGCTCGCGGCACTCGGGATTCCAGTGCGATGATGGATAGCAGCGGTTCCCACCGCACTCCTACGGCGCGAAGTACCCCGAGATGTCCAGGATCAACTGTGTACTCCCATCGCCCGCGTAGGCATCTGTACAGCAATTGAGGGCGGGCACGATCGCCATGTTCGATGTGACGAACCCGTCATAGGCGTTGAGGGTCGAAACCACCGGCTGCATCTGCCCGCCCGGCCACAGCGTCAGGTACCCCAGCCTCTGATTCGGCACCACGGTCGCGTTGAACACGTACCCGGTCACATTGCTCAGTGGCGCGCACACGCCGTTCTCGACGTTCACCGAAACCTCGCCCGAGAACGGCGGCCCGAAGCTACGACTGTCATACGTCCGGCAGGGGGGAGCGGAATAGAACGAGGAGCCGCCCTGACCCGGCGGCGCGAAGTAGCCATTGATATCGATGAGCAGGTCGGTCGTGTCCGTGGGGTACACGGCCACCTCGCCGAGTTGCCCGGCGGCAACAATCGCCGCATTCGCCACTGTCGTTCCCGTTGGATTGTTCAGCGTCGACACCTCCGGCTGCTGCTGCCCCGCCGGCCACACCGTCAGATATCCGAGGTGCTGGCCGTGAGGATTAGGCGCCGCGGTGAAGTTCAGCGAATACGCTACCGGATTGGCTTCCGATGGAATACAACTGCTCGTCAGCAGCGGGAAGTTGCGTTCCTGTTGCGCCTCGAGGCGCGGTCCTCCCAGCGGTCCATCCGGCTGCCGCGTATCAACCAGACGGCATGGCGCCAGCGGATAGAACTGCAACGTCTGTGAACCCGCCGGGATAAAGTACCCGTTAACGTCGAGAATCACGTCGGTCGTGTCCGTCGCGTACACGCTGACGGGATTGTTGAGGGACGCCACGATTGCCGCATTCGACTTGGTTCGTCCGTCCAGGGAATTCATCGTCGAAACGTTCGGCTGACTCTCGCCTTGCGGCCAGATGGTCAGATAATGCAGCGGGCCATGTGGCACAACCGTTATGTTGAGTGAGTACGCAGCCGTAATCGCAGAAACCGGGCACGCGCTATGCACCGGATTGAAGTTGCGCACCGTGCCACCCTGGATCGGATCTCCAGTCTGACGCGTATCCACGAACCGGCAGGCAGTGATGGGAACGAACTGCAGCGGCAATCCCAGCCGGAAGACTGTGCCAGCCCCGATCAGGCTGTTCCCACCAAAAGAGGTTGTGCCGTAGAGCCCCCCATCCGGCGCTTGCAGCAGTGTTCCGTTGGGAATTATCCCGGCAAGAGCATCAACGAAGCTGTACAGAGTCGTCAGTTCGCCGGCGGTGGTGATTCGAAATAGGGCTCCACCGTTGCTGACTCCGCCGTTCCAGGTTGTCCCGTAGAGGTTACCGTCCGGTGTTTGCACCAGGCCGGCGCTGGCATTACCGCCGTCAACCCCGGAGAAGCTGTGGAGCAAAGTGAATGCTCCCTGCGGAAAACTGATTCGGAAGACCGTCCCACAAGCAGACGGCTGACAGTCCGGGCTGACACCCCCGCCGGCCTGGGTGGTTCCGTAGAGATTCCCGTCACTGGCTGCTCGTATCAGTGCGGCTTCGGGGTCGCCGCCTTGCACGCCATCGAAGCTGTGTATCGTGTTCAGCAGTCCGCCCAAACTGAGCCGAAATACGGTGCCGGCACCACTGGTCCCGCCCTGGCTGGTTGTGCCCCAGAGGTTTCCATCGGTGGGCTGTATCAGGGATGCTACGGGTCGTGAACCGTCAACGCAACCTGCCACCGAGCAGAAATTGTAGATAGTCGTCAGAGTGCCGCTGGGCGTGATCTTGAAGACTGTGCCCCCGCCGTTACCTCCCGCGGCTTCGGTGGTTCCATAAAAATTGCCATCGCTGGCCAACACCAGTGCCGCCGACGGAGCATCGCCATCCTGGCAGTTCTGCTGCGAGCAAAAGCTGTACAGCGTGGTGAGCGTGCCGGATGGTGTGATTTTGAACACCGTGCCGCAACCGCCGGAAGACAGGCAACCGGTTCCACCGGCCTCCGTGGTCCCGTAGAGGTTCCCGTCGGCGCCCAGCGCCAGCCCTCCATAAGGAAAACTGCCATCGGTGCAGTTCGATTGAGAGCAAAAACTATACAGGGAGCTTAGTGTTCCGGTAGGCGTAACTTTGAAGACAGTTCCACAGCCTTGCGGTGAGCACGAGCTACTGCCGCTGCCGGTTCCACCCTCGAAGGTCGTCCCGTAGAAATTGCCGTCGGTGCCCAGAATGAGGCCAGCCGTAGGGCGATACCCATTGGTGCCCAGAAAACTTGTCACCGTGGTGAACTCTTGCGCCAACGAGCCGACGGTCGCAGCACAGGAAAACAGGGTAAGTGCCAATAGAAGCGAAGGCAAACTACTTTGCCGGATTGCGGAACACACGGCCGTGCGCATAATGTCCTCCGAACAGGCCCTGTGAAACTGCGTTGGATTGTGGGAAAGGCGGCTAATTCCTAATGTGTCGTTCCTGAGTCTAGCACTGCAAAAAAATCCGACAAAGGACAAATGGGTTAAGTAATGTGTACATGAACCGAAACGGGAGCAATAAGAGTCAGATGGTGATGGAGATTGAATATAGTTTTCAATTCACGGGTGCAGAGTCGAAGGACCCCTCTCTGGCTGCTCTTTACCATAGCCAAAAGATGACCAGAACGGGGCACCTGTGATCTTTCAAGAGGTTGTCCATTCGGTTGGAACCGGAGAAGCTGGTTGTGACGAGCAACTAGTAACTCTGGAGACCGAATGGACTATCACAAGAATGCCCCATGGACGGCGGTGAGTCGAGGGCGTCTGGCCCGCATGGTGATTGAAGAGGGCGCGACGCTGAAATCAGCAACGGCCCGTTTCAGCGTGAGTTTGAAAACCGCAGCCAAGTGGGTGGCGCGCTATCGCCAGTTGGGGGCTGCCGGCTTGACCGACCGCAGCTCGCGGCCGCACCGCAGCCCGCGTCAGACCTCTTCCTCATTAATAGAAAGGGTTGTTGTCCTTCGTCGGGGGCACATGCCCGGCTACGAAATCGCGCGCCGCACCGGACTCAGCCCGGCCACGGTGAGCCGCGTCCTGCGCCGCGCCCGGCTCAGCCGCTGGCGCGATCTGAACCCGCCGCCTCCCATACAGCGCTACGAACACCCCCATCCCGGCGACCTACTGCACCTGGACATCAAAGGCATGACGCGCTTTTCTGAAGTTAGCCGGCGCGGCGATGGACGCCTGCGCGGTAAGCAGAAACATCCCGGCTTTCTGGCTCTGCATGTCGCCGTGGACGATCACTCGCGCCTGGCCTTTACCCAAATGCTGCCTGATCAAAAGGCCGAAACCACCGTGGCCTTCCTCGCCGCCGCCACCGACTTCTTCGCCACCCACGGCATCGGCGTGCGCGCTCTGCTCACCGACAATGGCTCCAGCTACCGCTCCGCTCAGTTCCGTCAAGCTTGTCAGAACCTGCACATCAAGCATCACCGCACCAGACCCTATACCCCCAGAACCAACGGCAAGGCCGAGCGCTTCATCCAGACCGCACTGCGCGAGTGGGCGTATGCACAACACTGGTCCGACTCCGAGCAAAGAGACGCTCATCTGCAGCCTTGGACCGACTACTACAACCGTGAACGCCCCCATGGTAGCCTCAACTACAAGCCGCCCATCAGCCGCTCCGATTTCGGAACAACCTCTTGATCATCTACAGGCACCCACCGGGAATGATTTTCGACAGAGCTAGCCAAAGGGTGGGACGTCACTATGGCGCAAAATAGCCCGAAATGTCCAGAATCAACTGCGTGGATCCATCGCCCGCGTAGGCGTCGGTCGAGCCATTTATGTTCGGCACGATTGCCATGTTCGAAGTGACGAACCCATCATAGGCATTCAACGTCGATACCAGCGGCATCGTCTCGCCATCCGGCCACAGCGTCAGATATCCCAGCCGTTGGTTCGGCACTACTGTCGCATTGAACACATAACCAGCGGCATTGCTCGGCGGTGCGCACGAACTGCCAACAACGTTCACTATCCGCTCGCCGCTGAACGGCAGCCCGTTATTGTTGCGGCTGTCGTAAACGCGGCACGGCGCCGTGGGATAGAACGAGTAGCCGCCCGCTCCCGGCGCCGCGAAATAGCCGTTGATGTCGACGATCAGGTCCGTCGTGTTGTACGCATACACTGCGATGGCGCCGAGTTGTCCGGCGGGCACGATGGCTGCATTGGCCACCGTCGTCCCCGTGGGATTGTTCAGCGTCGAGACCACCGGCTGCGGCGAGCCCGCCGGCCACACCGTCAGATATCCCAGGTGCTGATGGGGAGGATTGGGATTTGCCGTGAAATTCAGCGAATAGGCTACCGGAGTCACTCCCGCAGGGATACAACTGCTCATCAGCAAAGGAAAATCCCGTTCCATCTGTGCCGGCAGCGCAGGCCCTCCCAGCTGCCCATCGGCGCCGCGCGTATCGATCAGCCGGCACGGCGCCAGCGAATAGAACTGCAACGTCCCCGAGCCCGCGGGCGCAAAGTAGCCATCGATATCGAGAATCACATCGCTGGTATCGCTGACGTACACACTGACGCCGCCACTGGTTCCTGCCGGCACAATCGCGGCATTGGCCTTCGTACGTCCATCGGGCGAGTTCAAGGTGGAGACAAGAGGCTGCGTTTCACCCTCGGGCCATATAGTCAAGTATCCCAGCGGCCCATGAGGCGCCGCCGTAACATTCAGGGAGTACGCGACCGCCGATGGTGGAATGTTGCAGCCCCCCAGTTGCGGTATGACAAAGTTCTGCGAAGTGCCGCCTTGAATCGGATCGTGCAGGCCACGGGTATCCACCAGCCGGCAGGGCGCCACGGCAACAAACTGGGAAGGGTTGGAGTTGAAGGCTGCGCCCACCGAGAGGTTCTGCGTCATCGTCAGATTGCAGGAGCCCGTTCCCGAGCACGCTCCGCTCCAGCCGCCGAAGTTCCAACCCTGCGCCGGCGACGCCACCAAGGTCACCGAAGCCCCGGGATTATAGCTGTGACTGCAAGTACCTGGACAACTGATGAAACCGTCCGTGCTGGTCACGCTCCCGCCGCCACTTACGGAGACGGTGAGCAGATAGGTGTCCAGGAACGTGGCGGTGACGGACTGGTTCTGGTTCATCGTCAGCTGGCACTGCCCGGTGCCGCTACAGGCGCCGCTCCAGCCGCTGAAATTCCATCCTTGTGCCGGCGTGGCGGTAAGTGTCACCTGGGCGCCGCTGTTATAGCCGTAGGAGCAATTGCTGCCGCAGTTGATGTGGCCATCGTTGCTGGTGACGGTCCCGTCGCCAACGTCGGTCACGGTCAGCGTATATTGCGCGGTGCTGATGCAATTCGGGTACTTGAAAGCGAAAATTTGCGTCTGGTAGTTGCCATTGTTGCCGTTGGTCTGGTTGCTGAAGTACATGTTGGTGTGCCAGAACGTGCAGTCGTCCACCGGATCCATGGTCGTACTGCTGTAGTCGCCCCAGCGCTGGGTCACCAGACTCGAGCCCTCGCCGGCGACATATTCCGTTTCTCCCTGCAGCAGTTGGTTCAGCGGATCGGTTACTAATCTTCCCGAGCACTGTATGCTCGGATAATTCGGGGCATTGCCATTTGAGGTGCTATAGCACAGGGCCATGTCCCCCTGGTTATCGACTGCCAGGCTGCCCATCCAGCGGAATAGGCTCAAATCACGCTGGTAAATTTGTTGTTGCGTCAGGCTGGTGTGTACCATTCCGCCAGTGACATTAATTTGCGCCCATTGTGGCGAAGTATTCTCGCCGGTGAAGTAGGTTGTATGGTTGACCCATAATGATTCGGTCGAACCTACCTTCCGATACTGTATCCATTGCATCATGCGCTCGCCCAGGGTGTCGAGGTCGTTGTTGTTACCGGGCGGAGGTTGAGTGACAAGGTAGTCCGACGGAAACATATTATAGGTGGCGTGGGGCACGGCTATGGCCGCGCCGACAGTGCCGCCATTGTCACAGATATCTGGAGTTATGGTGCGGACGTTGAAGGCATTGTCGGTCTGCGACTCTTGAACATAGTATTCATGGGTACTGGGCGAAGGTAAGCTGGACCCATTTCCCAGCATGGCTGCGGGAAACAGGGAGAAATTCGCCGTACCGGACAGGAAACCAAGCGTCCAGCTTGCCTGGTGTCCACCGTACATCTGCGCCCGGTCGATACTAAAGATGATCTGCCCGTTATAGGTGTTGCCGTTGAAGCCATTGGCTCCCATGTAAAGGCAGCCATCGTTCCATACGCCAAACTTTGGATAGTCATTCAGCGTACCGACTGGAACCTGGCCTTGATCCATCTGTATGCCGTAGAACCACCAGCCGCCGGAAACCGGGTCGCTGCTCTTGGAAACCGCGATGCACTCGTAGAACGGGCCGGAGTCGGGATTACTGAAAGCGAAGTTAGTCAATATCCAGCGATCGGCCGTCTGGTCATAGAGAACGATGGGATCGCCGTACGGATCCGATGCGCAAAGGCTGCCCGTAACTCCTGCCCATAAAGACGCCTCGGTAAATGCGGCCAGGCGAGTTCCGGTGGCCTTGTCGTAAATGGCGAAGGCCAGATTGATGGCTTGAATGTAGTGATGCGAGCCAATCGCGCCCGTGGTGTCGGGAGGGTGACCTCCGCCGCACTGGCCGCCCTGGCAATACGTATCGGCATAACTCATTCCGTGAAAGCTGATGATAGCTGGAGGCATCGGTCCGCTTGGCGGAGCAACCACGTCGGGCGGCAGCCTGATCGGCAGGCTATTGTGGACGTAGTCGTCGGGTTCCATCAACTCCAGTTCGGGTGTCTCTCGGGAAGGGACCTGGGGCAAGTCGCGAACATCTCCCGAGTACTGGCCAAGCGGCGCGACAGGAGCCATCGCCTGAAGCGTATAACTTTTGGCCTCATCCGCAGCGATGGGAGGAGGCGGGGACCCAGGACGCTTCCTGCTGGAATGTTCCCCCGTAGTAGCAGCTTTTGACGGAGACTTTGCCCTCCCAAAGTGTTTCCAACGCGCCCTCTTCTTAGTCGCATGGCCGTCCGGCGAGCTGACTCCGGAAGTCGACGCACCGGCCTGCGGTCCCTGGTCCGTACCTTCGTGGGCCAGGCCAAATGCGGACAATCCCGCGAGCAAGACAACCCATAGCGCCAGTAGCCCAACCAGTTCGGCTGCTGACTTCGTCGTTCGAGAGCGGGAGCGTCCCGTTGGACGCCTGAGTTCTGGCTTGTTCAGAGAGCCTGCATGACCGTGGGTGGTGTCACTCTGCGCGGTGCTGCCCAACCGGGCTCTTGCGGGAAACATGGCATCTCGCTCAGGAGATCTCAGGCGGACACTTACCAACCATGCAGGACGGCCAGTGTGGAGCCTGGCCGTCCCGCCGGTACTTGCATCAGTGCTGCACGTTAAAGATCGCGGCGACCGTCTGGTTGTTCACCATGGTCAGCGTGCAGGTGCTGTTCTGCTCCGGCCGGCAGTTGGCAGACCATCCCACAAAGTAAGAGCCCGGGTCCGCAATTGCCGTCAAGCTGACCTGCGTGTTCAGCGCGAGGTTGGCCGCACAGGTAACGCCCGACTCGCAGTCGATTGCCGCCGTCGAGCTCGTCACTCTCCCCGACCCTTGACCGAGTTTGTAAACGGTCAGAGTGGGAAGGTTGTTGGCACCGCACGATCCCAGCGTCAGATGGGCCGTTCCCGTCACCGCCCTTCCGGCGCTCGGCGGCGCCAGTGCGGTAATCGTCGTTTCTCCTCCATTGGCGCAGCCGCCGCCGGCCGTCGCCAGTCCGCCGGAATCAATGGTTGCCACGCGCCCATCGCTCGACAGCCACTTCACCTGGTTAGTCAGGTCCTGGGTGGTAGGACTGTTCTGGAAATTGCCGATGGCAAGGTGTTGCACCGTCCCTCCCGCAGCCTGCACGGTCTGATCGGAGGGAATAATCCTGATCGAAAGCAGCGGATTCGACTTGCTGGCGTCAAGCGAGAACACCGTCAGGCTCGCGCTCCCCGTGATGCCGCCGTTACCGCCAGTCGCGGTTATGGTGGTGGCACCTGCGCCGGTCGCCGTGGCCAATCCATTGGCATCGACCGTAGCCACACCAACTACGCTGGAAGACCAGATGACCTGGTTGGTCAGGTTCTTGGAGGTCTGAGTTCCATTCTTGCCGTCGATATAGAACCCCGTGGCCTGGAACTGCGCCGTCCCTCCAACGTTTTGAATCGAAGCGCTGTCGGGTGTGACCATTATGGAGTTGAGCTGCGCATTCGCACCGCAGCCCGCCAGAAACATTGAAGCAACCAACGCCACCAACGCTGCAAGTAACGCGAGGACTCGGCTAATCATGAATGTCATCCTTTCCTGGTTTCCGCGACCAGGTGTTCGATAGACACACTACAAACGGCGAAACGGGCGGGCGCAAATAGCATGTTCGTAGCGGTCACCGCGAAGTCTGTCACCTTAGTACCAAGAGTGTCAAGAACTTATTGGCACTTCGGCACCGAAGTGGCGGTACTGTAGTAACCTTACCCTGTTTGGCTGGTGAGGAGCTTCCACTCTAGTAGCCTGAATTGCCCGTGTTGCCGTGCTAGAGACTAGCCTGAGCACCGCGTGCCGGATGCCCCAGCAACGGCCTTGGCCACTCCTGAGCACTTGGCGAATTCCCCCTTGTCTGCAACAATCTGCTTTCATCGAAGTCCCATGTCCCTGTCCCTCCCGGAATTCGTCACCCGCTGGAAAGCCAGTTCCCTCTCCGAGCGCTCCGGCGCGCAGCAGCATTTCTGCAACCTTTGCGACGTGCTCGGCCAACCGCACCCCGCCGCCGTCGATCAGTCCGGCGATACCTTCACCTTTGAGAAGCACGTTTCGACCGTCAAGGGCGGCAAAGGCTTTGCCGATGTCTGGAAACGCGGCTATTTCGCCTGGGAGTACAAGGGCAAGCACAAAGACCTGAACGCCGCGTATGTGCAGCTCAACGACTATCGCGAGGACCTGGAAAACCCTCCGCTGCTCGTCGTCTGCGACCAGGAGCGCTTCGAGGTGCATACCAACTGGCCGAACACGCGGCACCAGTTTTACAGCTTCACCTTGAGCGATCTGATACGCAATCAGCCGACGCCGACCTGCGCCCTGCCTCCTCTGGACGTGCTGCACGCGCTGTTCGAGCATCCCGAAGAGCTGAAGCCCGACGCTCCTTCGGCCAAAGTCACTGAGAAGGCCGCCGCCAAGTTCGCCGACCTCGCCGACAACCTCAACGCCCGCCGCATCGATCCGGAAAAGGCCGCGCACTTCCTCATGCGCCTGCTCTTCTGCCTCTTCGCCGACAGCATCGGCCTGCTGCCGAAACACCTCTTCCGCGAGATCATCGAGAACGATCGGGGCAATCCCCTGAACTTCAACCGCAAGCTGCGCCGCCTCTTCGCCGCCATGGCTACGGGTGACGATTTCGGCGTGTATGACATACCGTGCTTCCACGGCGAACTGTTTGGCAACGACGACACCATTATCGAGCTTGAAGCAGGCGACCTGAAGATTCTGCGGGTCTGCGCTTTGTTCGACTGGTCGCGCGTTGATGCTGTGTTTGTGGATGGGCTATTCGAGCAGCGAAGCTATGCCTCGGCTATGAGCGCGATCTCGTCGTTTCAGAACGGTGCATATCATGGCTGACGTATTTTCCACCGCGAAGCGCAGCGAGGTCATGCGAGCTGTGAGGTCAAAGGGCACAGGGCCCGAGAAACTGGTGGGTGCACTGCTCGCTCGACAGCGGGTCAAAGTCGTCGCGCATGCAGCCGACTTACCGGGCAGACCTGACTTTGCGCTTCCCTCAAGAAAGCTGCAAACAGCGGGTCGCCAGGCAACAAACCAGCCGCAAAGCGGCGGGATGAGGTGAGCCGGGGCCGTAAGGCCCCGGTCAGATCGGAAAAAGAAGGAAGCCGCGGCAGCGGCGACACGGTTTTTGTGACGGGCGTCGTAGGCCCACAAGATAACCGAGCTGCGGCTAGGCTGCGCTGCTCCGAGCCGCTCAAGAGCTGCGGAAGTAATCCGACGATTCCGGCGGGCTAGCATTCCGCTTCTCTCGTATGATGTGCAGTGGTATGTTGGCAAGAAACGGTCGCGGCGAATGTTGCAACAAGTCGAGGCCTTCGAGGTCGGGCAATTCTATACAAACGACGAGCTGCGCTTCGCTCTTGGCGTAGAGAATCTGGGCGGCATTCGACCGTCGCTTGACGCGCAGGGGCGAGTTCGCCACTTGGCCGTCATAACGTCTGAACTCGAATGTGATCGCAACATCAGCGAGAATCCCTATGCCGACCGGATAGAAGGTAGCGTTCTCACCTATACCGCCGCGGGACGCGAGGGAGACCAAAGTCTCACTGGAAGGAATAAACGTCTCGTTGAACAGTATCGCAACGCGACGCCCTTCTTTGGTTTCGCGAATGCTGGCAAACAGCGATACCGGTTCCTCGGCCTATTGCAACTCGTGAGACACTATCGGGACTTTCAGGCAGACCGTAAGGCAAACGTTCGTAGCGTTTGGATGTTCGAGTTCTTGATTCATAAATCGCCTGTCGTCATTCCTATTTCACTAGCGCACCGAATATCGGCTGAGCTGCTCACGGCCAATCCCGGCAATGGAATCGAAGGCGGTCGTGAGGATGCGGCGGCTCCATACTCTGTTGAAGGCGTCGATACTCTCGAGCTTGAACGTGTCCGCTCGAACATGCTCGCGATCCCACCCAAGGAATTTGAGCAATTCATTGCGAAGCTGTTCGAGGTAAGCGGCTTCACCCGCGTGCGAACCACGGTGTTTCAAGGCGACGGAGGAATTGATCTCAACGCCTACGCCGGTCCAGCAGAACCGTTTTTTGCGGGAACACATGTCCAGGCGCAAGTGAAAAGGTGGAAGCACACGGTTGGCAGTATCGACATAAATGGTTTCCGAGGCGCGCTCGCGAGTACGGCGAAGGGAATTTTTGTTTCAACGGGCTATTTCAGCCAGGCCGCAATTCGCGAAGCAACGGCCGACACAAAACCGTCTGTTTCCCTCATTGATGGCAGGAGGCTGGCGGAGTTGTGCGTCACACGAGATCTGCGTCCATAGGACGGCGAGGTGTCGCCGCTCTGCGGCTCGGCATACCATAGCTCCTAAACGGGGGCTGCCGCCCCCGCCTAAGTTCATCCCGCCGCTGCGCGGCTGGTTTCACGTGATCTTGACAGGGTTTTCTCAAACTAAACCGGGGGCTGCGATGCAGACATGCAGGACGTGTAGTGCCAGGTATCCCGATGCAGGCGACGGCTGGGGCGGGGAGTGCACCGACTGCGCTGACCGAACCTTCAAGCGAGAAGAACAGGAGGAGTCAATCCCTCGACCGAAACCAGGAGTTCAGATTGATAGCGTTCAATTGCGAAAGCCGAGGAAAATCTCCGCACCCGAATGACGCGTCATCTCACGAATCAGCGTACCGACGCTGTCGCGATGAGGGTGCTCGACTCCCTTGGAGGTCGCAGAAGTGGAGTTGTGGCCGCTGAAACTGGGTAGCAAACCGGATCGGCAGATCAACGACATTCTCGCACGGGCTGAATACACAGTGTACGAGCGCGTATCGAGGGATTCGGAACTGAAGGCAGTCTTAAACGAGAAGCGGATCCCCGAACGGCCACTGATTCAATTGCCGAAATCGTATCGAGTGCGCATAGTACCTGACGATATACACGAAAGGCAGAAGCACCCCGATCTCCGGATCGCTCGCCGAGCCGCTTGGATTGCCGATTTAGCTCGCATCGTTAGCTGAGCGTGATGTGTCCCCGGGACTCAGACAAACTCTCTTGCTACAAGCGAAACGCCTGCTGTGGCTAGCCGATAAGCGACTGCAAGAGCTCGGTGCTGTGCCCGAAGAGCAACTCGGCGAGGAAACGGGCGAGGATGCTCCGTAGATTAAGCCTTGGTCGGCCAAGGACCTAGTCCAGAAGCGCGATGCCTGGCTGAATCCTCCCGGCACGAGCGAGCTGGAGCGCAAGGACCGCACTCTCACCAACCTCTACAACAAGCGTCCCGCGTGGCTGGCCGACGCGCACCGCAAGCTCGACGAGGCCGTCTTCGCCGCCTACGGTTGGCCGTCCACTCTAACCGACTCTGAAATCCTCGAACGCCTGCTCGCCCTGAATCACGAGCGTGCTGCTGCGTCCAGCGGCGCCAAGTCAGCCGCGCAAGAGGCAAACTAGCCCGATTTCCCATTCCGGGAATGGAACCGACGCTATTCCCAGTTTGTTGTTGACTCCCACGTTGTGGGACTAGGACAATACCTGGTTAGGGTAGGATCCGCCTCACTCCTGGCGCTCCTGCCCTATTTGTGTTTATGGGGGAAGCAGTTCTCGGTAGCCGGTAGTCAGTTGTCAGTTGTGCCTTCCTGGACGACCGGGCCCGCGTGTCGCGGTAATGGCCCAAAGACCTCAGCCATTCGCGTCTCGCCTGGCGCCTGCCGGCTGCTCCCTCGTAACCCATTAACCGCTAACGACTTGCAGCTAAGTTCCACCGCTTTACGACTTTGCCACGTTCTCCCAATCTCACTGAAAATACAGGCCTTAGCCGTCTGGCTAACTTGTTTGTTTATACGACTTTGCGGGCAAAGTCGTGATTCTGACGACTTTATGAAAAGGGGGGTACCCCATGCGCAATCCTGGAATCGATACCGATCTCGAACCTGTTTACGAAGCCATCGCCGAACCGGCCGAAGCAAGCCCATACGCTATCTGCGAGCACATCAAGCCCGGAGGCAAGCGCTGCGGCTCACCGGCGCTGAAAGGCGGAAACCTTTGCTTCTATCACACCGACATTCGCCGTCGCGTTCCGAAGAACAATCTGTTCGTTTTCCTGGCGAATCCGCGGCCCAACGAGAGCCCTTATTACCCTTTTGAGCTTCCCTACATGGAAGACCCCGAAGCGGTTCAAATGGGTTTTGCGCAACTTATCCATGCCGTTTCGCAGCAGATGATGAGCGACTCGCGGGCTCGCCTGGTGCTGTCGGCCCTGCATGGCGCCGCAGCCAATCTGCGTTATATGGCGGAGATCGAGGCCAAGAAGAAAAACGCCGGAGCTGCCAAGCCGTCCGCGGTGGCATCGCCCGTCGAAGCCGAGGCAGAAGGGCAACACTCCCACCAGCCCTGAGGTCACCACTTGACATTCGGCAGCGAGCTGGGTATATTAGCACTCGTGCGTGATGAGTGCTAGCAGCTACTTACCCCGCATCCTCGCTGTACAAACCTCATGTTTCGCGGCCTGACGCCCTCGATGACTTCAGGCCCGTAATGAGTACGGAATCCAAACTGAACTCAAAGCTGAAAGGAGTATCCCAAGAATGGCTACCAAGCTGACTCCCCTGCATGACCGCATCGTCATTCGCCGCGTTGAAGAGGCGGAGACGACCAAGGGCGGAATCATTATCCCCGACTCGGCCAAAGACAAGCCGCAAGAGGGCGAAGTGATCGCTGTCGGGCGCGGCAAGAGCAACGATAAAGGCGAGACCTTCCCGCTGGATGTAAAGGCGGGCGATCGCGTCCTGTTCGGCAAGTATGCCGGCACCGAAATCAAGATTGACGGCGAAGACTTCCTGATCATGCGCGAGGAAGAAGTCCTCGGCATCCTGGAAGGCGCGTCGAAGCCCAAGGAACACGCGGCGTCGAAGAAGTAAGCGCGTCTTCGCGCGCTTGTTGTCAGTTGTCGGTTGTCAGTTGTCGGTCAGAACACGATTGATGCTGCCAACCGGAAGTCGCGGCCGAATCTGAATTAGCGGATCACCCAAGCCGCCACGAGCCGCCCACCGACAACTGACAACCGACAACCGACAACACCAGTTTCATCAAGAGATCGAAGGAGAGAGAGAAATGGCAAAGCAGATTCTGCATGGCGAGGAGTCGCGCCAGTCGATTCTTCGTGGCGTGAATGTTCTGGCTGACGCTGTGAAGGTCACGCTCGGCCCCAAGGGCCGCAACGTCGTGATCGAGAAGAAATTCGGTTCGCCGCTCATCACCAAGGACGGCGTGACCGTAGCCAAGGAAATCGAGCTGAAGGACGCGCTCGAGAACATGGGCGCGCAGATGGTGCGCGAGGTCGCTTCCAAGACCTCCGATGTGGCCGGCGACGGCACCACCACCGCGACCGTTCTGGCGCAGGCCATCTATCGCGAAGGCGTCAAGACGGTTGCTGCCGGCGCCAACCCGATGGCGCTGAAGCGCGGCATCGAGAAGGCCGTGACCGCGGTTTGCGGCACGCCCCACGAGGATGGCGGCTACAAGGGCGGCGCGCTCGACAAGTTCTCGCAGAAGGTGACCGGCGACATGATTGCGCAGGTCGGCACCATCTCCGCCAACAACGATGAGACCATCGGCAAGATCATCGCCGAGGCCATGAAGAAGGTCGGCAAGGACGGCGTCATCACGGTGGAAGAGTCCAAGACGATGGAGACCCAGCTGGAAGTCGTCGAGGGCATGCAGTTCGACCGCGGCTATCTGTCGCCCTACTTCGTCACCGATCCGGAGCGCATGGAAGCCGTTTATGAGAACCCCTACATCCTGATTCACGAGAAGAAGATCTCGTCGATGAAGGACCTGCTGCCGCTGCTCGAGCAGATTGCCAAGAGCAGCCGTCCGCTGATCATCATCGCTGAGGACGTGGAAGGCGAAGCGCTGGCGACCCTCGTGGTCAACAAGCTGCGCGGCACCTTGCAGGTTGCGGCGGTGAAGGCGCCTGGCTTCGGCGATCGCCGCAAAGCCATGTTGCAGGACATCGCGATCCTCACCGGCGGCAAGGCCATCACCGAAGACCTCGGCATCAAGCTGGAGAACGTGCAGATGGCGGACCTCGGCCAGGCCAAGAAGGTCACCATCGACAAGGACAACACGACCATCGTTGAAGGCAAGGGCAAGCACACCGACATCGAAGGCCGGGTGAAGGAAATCCGCAGTCAGGTCGAGAAGACCACCAGCGACTACGACCGCGAGAAGTTGCAGGAGCGGTTGGCGAAGCTGGTCGGCGGTGTTGCCGTCATCAAGGTCGGCGCGGCCACCGAAACCGAAATGAAGGAGAAGAAGGCCCGCGTTGAGGACGCGATGCATGCCACCCGCGCTGCGGTGGAGGAAGGCATCGTGCCCGGAGGTGGCGTGGCCCTGATGCGCTGCGGCGATGCTATCGACGCCCTGAAGCTGGAAGGCGACGAGAAGATCGGCGGCCACATCGTGCGTCGCGCGCTGGAAGAGCCGCTGCGCCAGATCGTCGGCAACGCCGGCGAAGAGGGCGCAATCGTGGTCGGCCGCATCCGCGACCACAAGGAACCCAACTACGGCTACAACGCGCAGACCGGCCAGTTCGAAGACCTGGTCAAAGCCGGTGTCATCGACCCGACCAAGGTCACGCGCACCGCGCTGCAGAACGCAGGCTCGATCGCGGCCCTGATGCTCACCACGGAAGCTCTGGTAGCCGAGCTTCCGGAAGAGAAGAAGGAACCGGCGATGCCTCACGGCGGCGGCGGCATGGGCGGAATGTACTAAGAAACAGTGGTCAGGGGCTAGTGGTTAGTTGGTAGTCCTGAGTCGTTGATAGTGATTGAAACGGAAAACCCCACTCATTCGCGTTTGTTCGAATGAGTGGGGTTTTCCGTTCCTGCGCACTGGTTACGGCTTTCGTTCAGCACTCGCGCTGCGCGGCGTCAGCAGCGGTGGCCAGCTCGGCCATGAAATTAAAGAACCCCTGCGACTGGCCGCGGAACAGTCCCATCGCGGTTAGGAAGTTCAGCGCTCCCATCGCTGCGCCCTGAGTTTCGGTGGGACGAATCACCGACACGATCGGCAGACTGCGGCTGAGAAATGGGCAAGGCTCCGGCATGATCAGGTTCGTGCTGAACTTCTCTCCTCCCAGCGGAGGCGCGTTCAAGTTCGGAAAGAACAATCCGTTGGTCGGGTCAGTGAACGGGGCAATCGGATCCGACGAAGCGTCACCCGCAATGTCCGACCAGGTCTGGAAGTGCATCGTCTCGGTCGGCCCGATGCTGATCAGGATGCGCAGCACTTCCACATCGCTCGCCCGCTGTGCCAGCGACGGATAGAGGCTGTTGCCGCCTTGCTCGATCGTCGGCATGTGGAATGCTGCCGTGGTCGCGATCGCCTGCAGGTGCGCGTCCGGCGTAAGGTCCTTATCGGTCCGGGGAATGGCGGTGAACCGGCCATGCGCCAGGCCGGGAATCGCCTGCCGAAAGACGAACTGAGGATCGAGGTCCGGGTTGTGACTATCGTCGCGATATCGCGTATACCAGCTTGTGTCTAGGGTCAACTCCATCAGATTGGTGAGCCGCAGGGCGCCGCTGGAACCCGTAGCCTGGCTGCCTTGCAAAGTACGGAACGGCTCCAGGTCGACGGCTTGCGCACCCTTCGAGACCAGGTACGCATTCAAGAACTGGAAATGGGTGATCTCGTCGTCCGTGTTGTCGTGAATGTACTGCGGGAAGTCGTCATCCAACGCCACGAATTTTGCCTGATATTGTGGATTGCCGCTTCCGCCGGGAACTTCGCTGTCCTGGATGCCGGCGAGTTCGTTGTACTGGATCCAGAAGTCGGCTTCCAGGGTCTCGGCTGCGGCCACGAAGCGAAGCAGGGCTGCGTCACCGTTGCTGAGACTGCCGTTGCGGGTTAGCTGCCGGCCCGGTTCGCCGGAAATGGCTTTCGCAAATGCCGAGGGAGTCAGCAGGCCGGCGCCTACGGTCGCGCCCGCCGCCATCAATCCCTTCTTCACGAACGAACGCCGGTTGAGTGGGGTTGTTACTCCATCCATTAAAGTTGCCATTGGTGTCTCCTCCCGGTCTCGATTCGGAATGATCGAGCCGCTGATTGCATGAACCTCGGAAGAGTTGCTCGCACAATGTATGGGCACTCTCCCTAGTTGGGTTGAGGCTACATTTGCGCGCCCATGCGATGTGTTATCGCGAAGCCAGCAACTTGTTAACTTCTTGTGAAGTGAGAGCCGCGGAATTCAATGTTGGGGAGAGCCGACACCGCGCTGGTTGGTGATGGTCGTCTGAGTGCCGTCCTGCTTTTGGTGTTTCATGCTGTGCCGGCCTGCTTGCGCACGTCTGCCGCGATTGCACGCTGGCCACTGACTACTGACTACGTTGCGGTTGTCCGTTGATCCGTTTGACTGGCAACTGACAACCGCTTCATCGGCGCGCGTTACTGAGCGGACGCGCTGGTGTTCTTGTCGGGCTGGACGTCGAGCTCGTTCACCACTTCCTTCACGTTAGGAATGTGCTTGGCGAGCTTCATGGCTTCCTGCTTCTGCGCCGCCGTCTTGACGCTGCCCTTCAGCACAAGCGTGCCGTTTGTGGCGTCGTAGTGGATGCTTTGATCGTCAAGGTTCTTGTGCGCCTTGAGCTCGGCCTTGAAGTTGTCCTCGATGCCTTTGTCGAGGCTGTTATCGACCGCTTTGCCCTGGCTGTTATCGGCAGTCGGCGGACGCACCGCGAGCTCGTTGGCGACTGCGTAATCCGGCGCTGTCTGCTTGGCAACCGATTCGGCTTGCGCCTTCTTGGCGTCTGAATCGACGTCACCGGTCAATGTGAGCACGCCCTTGTCACGGTCCTGGGAAACCTTAACGACGCCGAGATCGTTGCGCGTCATGGCCTGATCGACAGAGTCTTTCACGTCGGCATGCTGGGCTTGCGTGTTGCAGCCGGCCAGCAGGAACAGCGAAACCAGAGCTGCTCCGAAAAGACCGAGCATGCCGATGACGATGCGAGTTGAAGTTCGATTGGACAAATTCACCACCTCCGAATCCGACATAACTACTTGCATGGATAGATGCCGGAAAGAGCTGCGGGTTTGCCGCGCGGCCGCGGGTTCAGACCGCGTTGAGTCCGCGGATTTAACTGCCAACCGTCTCGCTGAGCATTGCAGGGCTGCCCATTCGCCGGCTTTTCCCATGAACGGGAGATCGTTTTCCCGCGCTTGACTATTGACGCTACTTGAGCTTTGGGATTCCCGCGGAGGAACTCTTACACCTCCTTTGCCCGAAACTTCAATACATGCGGGGAGAGCTGCGCGTCATACTGGCAATCAGAGTAGGAAATGCTTCGACTATGAACACCGGCCGGCGTAAATGGGTCCTTCTGCTTTCCGTTCCATTCGCGCTGTTACTTTCGGCGACCGCGGCAGGACACGCAACGGGTTGAGATATTCGGCGGGTACTCGCTGCTCCATGACAAACAATTAATCCCTGGTGCTGCCATCAGCGGCAACGCAGAATGACATGCTACGAATTAGTGCTTGTGCTTCCCTAACGGCCCGAATTGCTCAATCACCGCGAACAGAAAGGCGGTGGTGAGGCCGAACAACAGCCATCCGTTCAACGCTTCCAAAGCTCCCATGAGGTGCCAATGGCTCGCCAGATCCAGTTCTATGTGCCCATAGCTTGTTATTGCGTTTAGAGAATAAAGCATGGCGGTTTTGCTGTCGGGCAATGCACCGAGAATACGGTAGGTTGCGGCCCAGATACCAGCTTCTATCCCGTGCAGCACAGTCGCCGACAGCGTTGTTCCACCCAACGCTGCTGCGAACACCACGGCTTGGTGACGGTGATCGATGCCACACTCGAAAGTCTTGAGGACCGTCTGCCGAATCACTCCAAGTCCCAGGACATGGATAACCACCGTGAGCACGATTAACGGCAGGCCCCATGCCCAGTTCGCACTCCAGTTCGAGGGGATGCCCGTCAAACTGCAAATGTATTGGACGACTGTCATTCGAACCTCACATTCGATTTTTTGCCACAACGTGGTAGACAAACCCTTGCATCGGCAAAGCTCACGATTCGCATAGAATCAATTGAGAGAATGAAAAACAAAGTGTAGGAGCATGGTTAGGTTGCTTCCTACCGGATCTGCTGGTTGGGCTGAAGTACCCCGTCTTATCTATCAGCCAGGATGTTAACCCTTGTCTCGTCCGGTTACTTGCCGGCTGCACCCTTGGTCGTTGCGGGTTCCGGCAGTGGCCACACCACCGATACCAGCCACGCGACGGCTACGCCGACCAGACAGCCAAATAACACCTCGCTCATCCGGCGGAAGCCTGCAAGCAAACCTTGTTTCCGGGAGTGATATTCCAGTCCGGCTGCGATGACGAATGCCGCACTGATGGGCGCTTGACGCCACATAGTTTGGATACGCACAACATACGAAGACAGCAAAACCGTGACTGCCATAGCGAGAGGCAGCATGATCAATCGCGTTCCGCCGATCGCAATAAACACCAACGCTACGAGGCAGCCCACCAGCGTGTTCGTGATTCGCGCCCGCAAGATCAGCAGGGCCTGCTTCATCAATGGGTCGCTGGTCGCCACCATGGAGCTGATGGCCCAAACCGGGTTAGCCTGGGCCATTTTGTGAACCAATATCCAAAGGATGGCAGTCGCGATAAAAACGCTCACCGCGTAGTGGACCCCGTGCATATCTCCGTTGATGGATATGGGCTTCATGGACTCACCGCTGCCGCTGGCATCCCCGGATTGATCGCATCATTCGTGCGCGCAGGGCGGATTGCCCAACAGCCTGTACACGGTTGCCGTTTTGGTCGCATTCAAGGCAATGTAGTCCTTGGCCGAGTATTGCAGGTCTATGAAGAATGCTTCCGTGCGCCGCAATGCGTCTTTGTCAAGCTTCGTGCGGTCCTGGAATCGGAACTGGTACGCGAACTCGCCGATGAGCGGACGGTGCTCGCCGCGGGTACGCCAGATCGCTACGTTGGCCTTGCAGGCGAGGCCCCCACCGAAGTCGAGCAGACCGATGTCCTGAAGGACTTCCTCAACTATGGTGTTGCTGACCAAATGGATCTGTTCTTTCGGGGTCTTTCTGACTCTTTCCAGCACCGGAAGCAAATCGATCAAAGCGTCCATGTCACGTACATCTTCCCGGCCCATCCCGATCGCACTGCGGGTGAATTGGACGTTGTGAGAATAAAGCAGACGAATACCGCCCAGCTTCTCTTTCAGCGGCAAGGCCTGGACCTTGAACTTGACGCGGTGATCGCCGAGGATGTTCGGCCTGACGTCGGTCTCGGCTGCCACCTGCAATTCGGGATGCCTGAACTTGAAGACGATCTCGGGCTCGCCGATGGGGAAACCGTCTTTGTAGGGAATCCGGCGGCGCAAGATGAAGGCGTTGTTGTAGAGGCGGAAGTCATCGGTATCAATGAACAGTACCTCTCGGATCTTGACCGGCTCGGATACGAATCCGTCCGTCGTGTACTTCACGCCGTTTGCTTTCGCGGGCTCGCGCATGACCTTTCCGAAGTCAAAGAAGCTTTCACGCGAATGGAACTTGTTGGGGTGCAGAATAAGTTTGCAGCAGATGTACTCTGGCGAATGGATAGGCAAGCCGTCGGCATACCGACCGGGCTTGAGCTGGGGAACGCGCCCCACCCAACTGGGAGTTACAAGTTCCCTCTTGGGCAGCGGCGCGACTTCTTTTTTTATGCGGCTCGGTGCAGTTGCAGTGGCACTTGGCACAATCGGCCTCCCATGATGCTACTTCTGACATTCACCTAAATGTAATGTATGCAGCACCAGATGGGAACCGATAAAAATGCTAGCGAAGTGCAGCTAACTTTGCAGGTGCCTACGTCGCGGTCCCCTGCTACCGCAGCGCTGCGAATAGCTTCTACCCGCGGTCGAAGGCGTGTTTCATGTGAAACTCTTCCATCGCGTGCTTTCGCGGCGACTAACTCTTCGCGGCGGGCGAGCGGTCCGCCGGTGGCGCGCGCGCAATCGCCCGCCAGCTCGACCATGCCAGGCGCGGCCGAGTTGCCCGACTCATTCGCGGTTTTCGAATGAGTCGGGCTTTTGTCATAGAAACTTTTGTCATAAGAATAAGAGCATCGGCTGCAACGCAGTCGTTATCAATAGCCACATTGGGGGAGTGCTATGGCGCAAAATGTAGCCGACGTACTGTGGGAAATGCTTGAGAAAGCCGGTGTGAAACGCTGTTACGGGATTGTCGGCGACGCACTGAATCCCGTGATTGACGCACTTCACCGCAATGGAAACATCGATTTCGTGCATGTTCGGCATGAAGAATACGGCGTCTTCGCGGCGGTGGCCGACGCGTACTTCACGGGCAGACCGGCGGCGGTGTGCGGCACTGCGGGGCCGGGAGTTACACATCTGTTCAACGGCCTGATGGATGCAACGAGGGAAGGCGCGCCCGTTATCGCCATCGCGGGTGACGTGGAGACGTCGCTGATCGATACGTGCTGCACTCGAAGAGCTGAATCCCTACAAGTTTTTCGACACGGCTTGCCTCTACGTTGGGCGCGTTGTCGACCCGCAGCAGGCGCGGGCGGTCATTAACACAGCCATACTTACTGCCGTGATCGAAAAGGGTTCGACCGTGATCTCGTTGCCGGGCGACGTCGCATCGGCCGACGCGCCTTCCGGCGCTCATGAAGTTGCGACACCTTGCTGCACGCCAGTGTTTCGTCCTGCGGATAGCGATATCGAAAGGCTTGCAGGCATGATCGAGGACGCAAAGACTGTCGCGATCTTCGGAGGCGATGGCTGCCGGGATGCGCGTGACGAGGTGCTCGCGCTCGCCGGCAAACTGAAGGCGCCGGTGGGTTATTCGTTTCGCGGCAAGCAGTGGCTGGAGCACGACAATCCGTATGCGGTGGGCATGACCGGCCTTCTCGGGTACGGCGGAGCCTACGGCGCCATTAATGATGCCGAACTCTTGCTGCTGCTGGGGACCGATTTCCCTTTCTCGGAATTTCTGCCGAAGGACAACGTAAAGAAGGTGCAGATTGATCGCAAACCGAAGCACATAGGCCGGCGCACTCATGTTGATTTGGCGCTCGTCGGTGACGTGAAGTCGACGCTGGCCGCGTTGTTGCCGAAGGTGCGCGAAAGAAGCGATACGGGTTTTCTGGAGAAGTATCTGGCGAGACGCGCGAATTCGACGAACTGCTGAATCATTATGTCGAGAAGGGCCGGGCCTCAAGCCGATCCGGCCGGAGTTCCTGGCCGCCACACTCTGCCATCTGGCCGCGGACGATGCCATGTTTTTTGCCGATACGGGCACCGCCGTGCATGTGGCTGGCGCGGCACATCAAGGGCTCGGCGAAGCGCAAACTCTTCGGCTCGTTTACCTGGGCGTCGATGGCCAATGCCGCACCCAACGCCTTCGGCGCGCAGTTGGCGTATCCGGGGCGACAGACGATCGCACTCTGCGGGGACGGAGGATTCACCATGCTGGCACTCGGCGATCTGCTGACCCAGGTCCAGCGAAAGGCGCCGGTGGTTCAGATCATCCTCAATAATGAATCACTCGACTTCGTCAACATCGAGCAGCAAGAGGCGGGGTTCGTCCCCTTTGGCGTGGATTTCAAGAATCCGAATTTTGCCCGGGTAGCGGAAGCTATGGGCGCGAAGGGCATACGTCTGGAAGATCCTGGCGACGTGAAAGACGGCCTCGCTGAGGCCCTTGCGTACAAAGACGGGCCGGTCGTGGTGGACGCCGTCGTCGATCGGTTTGCGCTCTCGTTGCCGTCGCACGTGCCATTGCACACTGTCAAGGGCTACACCCTGAGTCTTGCCAGGCAAGTGCTGTCCGGCGTATGGACGCGGTGATCAAGACGATCACGCACAACGTTCGTCTGATTTGAAGGGCCGCACGCACCACGCCCGACTAAGCAGCCACCATCTTAGAGCCCGGCTGCGCGTTGTCTGTTCCCGTAATCAGGAACGCTTCGGTTTGGCGATCTTGCAGGATTTGTTTGGCAACCGTGAACCGCTTCACGCGCGCTCGAAGGCGTGCTTCAGGTGCAGCTCTTCCAGCGCATGTTCCTTCGCGGCAACGAAGGCTTCGCGTTGGGCGAGCAGGCCGTCAGTGGGGCGCGCGTAATCTCCCGCGAGCTCGATCATGCCGCGCGCGGCGAGGTCGGTGGCGGCGGCAAGCAGCTTGTCCACCAAGTTGGGATCGGCAGCGCCGAGATACTGCGCGTCACAGGGATCGGCGATCAGCACCGGCTCGCGCGCATCGCCGCTGCCCCAGAAGACTTTGCGCGCGACGAACTCGGAAATTTGCTCCGCCGAGGCGCCGGCGAAGGTGAACTGCTGCCGGCGAATGCTGTAGCAGCGGCTCGAGACCGGAACGGGTTGCCGCTTGCCCGTCTTGAGCAGCTCCAGTTGCTTCTCGTCGAGCGCCTTGCGCGCCGTGTTGATTGCGACCCAGAAGGCGAGATCGCTGTCGAGCGCGGGCAGCACGTCTTTGATGGTTTGCGCCAGGTTAAGCGCGATGTCGGCGTGAAGTGGGCCGCCATCGTTCAGCGCGATGCGGCCATGAACGACGTGCCAGTCGCTGCCGCCTTCGGAGCGGTGAAACGGCCATTGCAGCTCAATGCGCACCGGCAAGCCGTGCAGGGTCACGCTGGTGAAGGTCTTGTCTGCCATCGCTGAGTGAGCGGTGAACCGCGAAGGATTATTATGCCGCAGGCAAACGGGGCTTGGTAAGCTCGTCGAGAGGTGCTATAGCCACAGCTCTTGCGAGCTTGCTATGACGAAAGATGAACGAAGGCGGTTTACGGCGGTGATTGAGGCGGCCGAGTGCCTCTTCCTGGAGAATCTGGCACTGAAGCTAGTGCTGGAGCATCGCGCCGTGCCCAATTGGCAGAAGCTGGTGGACCGGCTGATGGAAGACGAGGAACTGATGAGTGGCGTGCATCTGCGGTTCTCGGATTTGCCCGAGAAGCTGGAGCGCGTGCCCGATCCGGCGGCAGCGCTGGAGACGCTCATCGGGCCACTGCCGCGGGCAAAGAAGCCGGATTAGATTACGCACGGAATTGCGTCCACCGATTTCTTCAGTGCTTTGTAACAGGGCACGGCTTCAGCCGTGCCGAATATAGCGGCATAAAACCTGGGCGTGGAGATCTTTCAGTGTCTCCGTGCCTCTGTGTCTCTGTCGTTCAACACACCCGCTACAATCGAACCGAATGTCCTTCCGCTTCGATATCGAGGCGCGTGATGGCAGCGCGCGCGCCGGCCGCGTCGTCACGCCGCATGGCGAGGTGCAGACGCCCGTGTTCATGCCGGTCGGCACGGTTGCGACGGTCAAGGCCGTGCCGCAGGAGACGCTGGAAGCGCTCGGCGTCCAGCTCCTGCTGAACAACACCTACCACCTCTACCTGCGTCCGGGAGTCGACACTATCCGGCGACTCGGCGGGGTGCAGAGGTTTATGGCGTGGAACCGCCCGATCCTCACCGACTCGGGCGGATTTCAAGTGTTCAGCCTGAGCGACCTGCGCAAGGTGACGGAAGAGGGCGTGACGTTCCGCTCGCACCTCGACGGCTCGACGCACTTCTTCAGTCCGGAGAGCGCGATGGCGGCGCAGATCGGGCTGGGCGCGGACATCATCATGGCGTTTGACGAGTGCACCGAGCATCCCGCGGAGTATGCGCGCACGCGCGCCTCGATGGAGATGACGCTGCGCTGGGCCGAGCGCAGCAAGCGGTACTTCGAGGAACACAAGCAGGAGGTGCCGTGGTTTGGGGCGCCCTTCCCTCTCGGAAAAAATCCCCGCCCTAGCCCAAAAGATGGGCTAGAACGGGGCACCCAGCCGGAACAGGGCACCCATCAAACGCTGTTCGGAATCGTGCAGGGCGGGATGTTTGCCGACCTGCGGCGCGAGTCGGCACAGCGCACGGTCGAGCTGGATTTTCCGGGATATGCGATCGGCGGCTTGAGCGTGGGCGAGCCCCGTCCGCTGACCTACGAGATGGTGAATGCGGCGATCCGTTTTCTGCCGGAAGACAGGCCGCGCTACCTGATGGGCGTGGGCACGCCGGAGGAGATTGTGCACTATGTCGCGCAAGGCGTGGACATGATGGATTGCGTGCTGCCCACGCGCGCCGCGCGTCATGGGCTGCTATTCACGTCGGAGGGGCGCATCACCATCAAGAACGCGCGTTACGCGCTGGACGAGTCGCCGCTGGATGCGAACTGCGGATGCCCGGTGTGCGCGCGCTATTCGCGAGCGTATCTGCGGCATCTTTATGCGTCCAACGAGATGCTGGCGCAGGTGCTGAACACGGTCCACAACCTCGCGTTTTATCTGGAGACGATGCGCCAGGCGCGGCGCGCAATCGAGCGCGGCGAGTTCGCACAGTTTCTGGCGGGGGTGCCGGCGCCGCATACGCAACAGCGGGCCTGAACACGGCTTCCGCGGAGCGCGCGCAGCCGCGCAGTCGGGCATCGAGTTTGATAGCGGTCCCTCGACTCCGCTGCGCTGCGCTCGGGATGACACCCCATTTGGCTGCGCTGCGCTCCAATGACGCACCACTTGAATGATTCCTTCTACTTCCGATAAATAACCTTCCCTGCCCTGATCGTGTAATCGACGCGTGCGAAGTTGCGCACGTCGCCGGCCGGATCGCCGCTGAGTACGACCATGTCGGCATCGCTGCCGGCGGTGAGTTCTCCGGTGTGCGCGGCCTTGAAGAACGTTGCGGGATTGCTCGTCAGCGACGCCAGGATGTCGCGCCAGCCCATACCCGACTTCGACATCAGCACGTACTCTTCGGTCGTGTCGTAGTGCTGGGTGTAGCCGACGTCGGTGCCGAACAGGATCGTCCCGCCCTCATCGAAGTAGGCCTTCAACTCGTTTACGCCGCGCTGCACGAATTCCCGCTCGTCCTCGGCTGAGGCGTGCTGTTTTTCCAGCTCGACCTCCCACAATGTCAGAGTCGGCTCCAGAGCGACATGCTGCGCCTTCATGCGCGCCAGCTCCTCCGGAGTGAATCCGTCTTCGATGGGGATGGTGTGAGCGAGCACATCCACGCCGCCCGCCAAAGCGTTATCGGTTCCCTCGTGATTGGAGGGGTGCGCGAAGACCGGCTTGCCGGCCGCATGCGCCACCTCGACCGCGGCGTGGACGATGCCCACCGGCATCACCGTGATCTTTCCGTGTCCCATAATGGCGCCGGTGAAGAGCTTGATGCCGTCCCCGCCCGTCGCCAGCGACTGCTTCGCGAGCCGCGCGGCATCGCTCGGGGTTGCCGCTTCAAACGGCGTCAATTGCTTCCTAATCTCTTCGGGAATGTAGATCGGGATGCCGTTCTCCGGATAAATCATTCCCGCCGTGGTGTAGATTCTCGGCCCGGCGATGTCTCCGGCGTCGACGCGCCGGCGCAGCGCAATCGTGTTCTGCGGATACGATGCGATATCGAAGACGGTAGTGAAGCCCCAGCGGGTCAGCATCTGCTGCATGTGCTCTTCGAGCGGGGCAGCGGGAGCGGTCGCGGCACTCTGCCACGCCGGCTCGGTGAAGTGCACGTGGCTGTTCCAGAAACCGGCAGTGATGACCTTGCCCGTGCAATCGATGACCTCGGCGGATTTCGGGACCTTGATCTCACCGCGCCGCCCCACCGCCGCAATTTTTCCCGCGTGCAGCAGCATGACGGCATCTTCGATGGGAGCGGCTGCGGCCGAGGGATAAACCTTGCCACCGACCAGGGCGAGATCGCCTGAATCTGGTTTGGCGTCTCTGCCCCAGATTGGGAAGGTCGCGATCCCGATGAGGAGCAGGATCACCGACAGGAGAAAGCGAATCTGATAGCGTCGCCGCCGCATAATTCTCGGATACGTTCACGGACTAGGTTAATTCGAAACCGCCACCGGCCGCTGATCGGAATCGGGCGCCGGCTTGGCCTCCCCGTTGCGCACGCGAATCAGCACGCAGGTGGAGTTGTCCTCGCCGCCGCTTTCATTGGCCGCGTCGATGAGTGTGTCGCAGGCCGCCTGCAACGACGGAAGCTGCAGCAGGATGCTGCGAATCTCCTCGTCCTCGATGTGCCGCAGGACGCCGTCGGTGGTGAGCAGCAGCATGTCGCCGCCTTGCGCGGGGAACTCGCCGAGGTCGGGCAGAGTGCTCTCATCGGTGCCCAGCGCGCGGGTGATGATGTTCTGCGCCGAGGACTGCCTGGCCTGCTCCAGCGTGATCATGCCGCGGCGCACCTGCTCCATCACCAGCGAGTGGTCCTCGGTGAGCTGAAGCAACTGGCCTTCGCGGAACAGGTAGATGCGGCTGTCGCCGACGTTCGCAATGCTGAAGACGCCCTCGCAGAAGCGTGCGGCTACCAGCGTGGTGCCCATGCCGGAGGTGTTCTTGTGCTCCTCGGCGTAGTTGAGGATGGCGTCGTTGGCTTCTTTGACCGCTTCGGCCAGCAGGCGCGCGCCCTCCGGGGCGTCGTCCAGGAAGCCACGGTCCTCGCTGCCTGGCTTGCGCTGGCGAAAAAACGAGAGCACGGTATCGACAGCGATCTGGCTGGCAACCTCGCCGGCGGCGTGTCCGCCCATGCCGTCGCAGACGACGAAGATGCCGAGCTTCTCGTCGTATCCAAAGTGATCTTCGTTCGACGGCCGGATCCGGCCCACATCGCTGCGGCCCGCCACCTCAAGTGAAAGGGACATGCGGGCAACAGTTTAACCCGATAATCCGAAGGCTGCGAGTACCTAAAGTGCCAAAGGCACACTGAGTGTTCCTGCCGGCCGCGACAGGGCATTTCACCACGGAGGTACGGAGGACACGGAATCCATTAAATCAAAAGCAGTCCAGGTAGCAGGCTTTTCGCCGCTAATCCTCTCCGTGTCCTCCGTGCCTTCGTGGTGAACCCACCCTTCGGCCCGCCAAGAGAGCGCATCCAACTACCATGCCGCTTTCCCAGCAGATCGTATGGCTGCTCCTGCTGTCGTTGCCCATCGCCAGCATCGTCTGGACGGTTACGCACGAAGAGATCTTTCGCGAGCCCCGGGAGTTTTGTGTCCGCGCGAGCCAGGGCCACGGTCCCTTGCTGTGCCGCAAGTTTTTTTATCTGTTCACCTGCGAATATTGCTTCAGCCATTGGATTGCCGCCGCATTCCTGGTCATCACCCGGTACAAACTGCTGTATAACGACTGGCGCGGCTACCTGATTGCACTCTTCGCCCTGGTGTACGTGTCCAACTTTTACATCGGTCTGTTCGGGCACGTGAAGCTGGAGGTCAGACGGAACCGCGCCGAAATCAAGGCCATCGAGGCAGAGGTGGAGGAGAAAACGAACGGGAGGAAAAGCTGCATGAAGGCAGGGGATAGGGGCTAGGGACTAGATGAGGGCCCCGGTCGCAGCTTCTATCGCTGACCTCTAGCCTCTATCCCCTGGTCCCTGTCCTACGGCCTGGTCTTCGCGATGTCCGGTCCTTTGTCGCGCGAGGGCGGCCGGTCGAGGTGGTACTTGGTCAATTCGTCCTTGAGGATGGCGAACGCCTCTTCCGGCGTATTCGCCCAATTGAACAGGTCCAAGTCGTCGGGCGAGATCGTGCCCGAATCCACCAGCGCCTGAAAGTTCACCACCCGGTCCCAATACGCCTTGCCATAGATGACGATGGTGATGCGCTTGGCCAGCTTTTCGGTCTGCGCCAGCGTGAGCAGCTCGAACAGCTCGTCGAAGGTACCGAAGCCGCCGGGGAAGATGACCAGCGCCTTCGCCAGGTAGGCGAACCACAGCTTGCGCATGAAAAAGTAGTGGAACTCGAAGTTGAGCTCGGGGGTGATGTAAGGGTTGGGCATCTGCTCGAAGGGCAGATTGATGTTCATGCCGATGGTCTTGCCGCCGGCTTCGGAGGCGCCGAGGTTGGCCGCCTCCATGATGCCCGGCCCGCCGCCGGTACAGATGACGAAGCGGTGCCGCGGCTGGTTGATCGACTTGGTCCACTTAGTGATCATGAACGCGAGCCGGCGCGCGTCCTCGTAGTAGGCGGCCATCTCCACGTCGGCTTTGGCGCGGCGAATCCGCGCCTGCTCCTCGGGCGGCGCGGGAGTTGCCGAGCCCGGCTTGTCGAGCAACTGGAGCGCCTCTTCGGCCTGCGAGCGGCTGTGGAAGCGTGCCGAGCCGAAGAACACGATGGTGTCCTGGATGCGCTCGCGCCGGAAGCGCGCCAGGGGCTCCTGGTACTCGGCCAGGATGCGCAGAATGCGCCCTTCGGGGCTGTTCAGGAACTGCTTGTTTTCGTACGCCAGATGCGCGCGGGTGCCCTGCAAGTTCTTTTCGTCAGTCATTTCTATCTATGGATGTTGCGCGCTCGGGGACGCGGAGCGCCGGCTCACGCGGCGTACTCCCGGTAGCGCACCGCTTCGGCAATGGCCAGCCAGATGTCGATCACGCCAAGTCCGCTGACCAGCCCGCGGACGAAATCGTTCATCAGCACTTCGCGCAAACGCGGGAACCCGGCCATGAGCGAGTTGTCGCTCCAATATGGCGTCCAAGGAGCGGCAATGAGTAGGATGCCCATCACCAGGCAAACAAAAATGAATTCCACGAGAAACAGCCGGTTTCTCCAGAGTTGCCAGCGGTTAGGCTTGGGGGGCGGCGGCGGCATTACCAGTATGGGCCCTTTACGTTCCGAATCGCCGCGGTCGGGGCCGTGATGGAGGAAGTTCATGATAGGGCGGATTGGGCAATGACAAAGTCGACGCAGCTCGCGCGATCAGGTTTCGCCCCCGGAGATTGGCCGCTTTGCCAAGCATACTACGTCCGCCACAGTGGGCGGCAGCGACCGCGGCGACGGCTGAGGCATGACGCGGAACTCTCGCCCGGCGGCGCAATACCCCTGTTGACCTGACTCACAAGGTCGGGTCCCGCGCAAGGGCGTCCTGCAAATTTTTGTTGACATTCCCGAAAAGTAACCGCAATATCTTGCGTAGCTGTCTTGACCAACCATTATGTAGGGGGCAGCCGAAAGTTGGGCCAGGTTTTTCAAGGGAGAGTTTCAAGAATAGGAGGAAACATTATGGCGACGAAGAAGAAGGCCGCTAAGAAGGCCGCCAAGAAGAAGAAGAGATAACTTCGAGCGAGGCCTGCGGGCCTCGTTAACTTTTGTGCAACCAACTGGGCCTCCGCAAACTTTCTGCGGAGGCCCTTCCCGTTTTACGGGTGACTTTCGAGGCGTTGGTCGCACGTGCCATTGGTAGGCTGGGTCGGCAATTGCGGCGGTTGCAACAGGTGCGGCGAGCTGAAGTCGAAGAAACCGCTTTGCGGGTCTGCCATATCGGCCGCAGTGGCATCGCGCTGGGTCAGCGCCGGCACATTGAACCGCGTTTCAATCAGCTTCAGGATGGCCGTGTAGTCGGCTGGCAAGTGCACAACGGTTTGCGGCTTCGACCACGGCGATACCACGATTACCGGCACGCGGAATCCGCTCACGTTGAACTCGCCCGTCTGGTCGCTGGGCTGGAGGTCCTGCGGCTCAAGGAAATCCTCCGGCGGCGTGACCAGGATCGGCCCTACGTGGTCGAACAAGCCGCCGCCCTCGTCGTAGGTGAGGATGAAGGCCGAGTCCGGCCAGGCCGCGCTGCTGAGCAGCGCGTTGATGATGTTGGCCACGTCATGCGAGCCCGTCTGCACGTTATTGTCGGGGTGTTCATCCAGTCCGGTCGCGCTGCCGCGTTCGATGAACACCACCTGCGGCAATGCCTGGTCGGCATTCGGGCTAGCCAGAATGTTGTAGTACTCCTGGATGTTGCGCACGTTGCCCTGGATCTGCGGATCGCTCCAGTCCGCCCAGTTCGCCAGGAAAACGCTGTTGTCCTGGTAGTAATAGCGCCAGGTGATGCCCGCTTGCGTAAGCGCGCGGAAGAAGGTCGGCCGCTGCCACGCCGGATCGCTGGGACTGTTCGGCGGGAAGGCGTGCCCGTAGGAAGTGGCTGCGAATAGGTACATGCGGTTGGGTACGGTGTTGGCTGGATTGGGCGAGTGCCAGTCATCGTCGGTAGTGAACTGCGTCGCCAGCTCATAATAGTAGGGCAAGTCCGTCTGGTCGTAATAGCCGAGCGGCCGCGAGTGCGTGGGATCGTACTGATCGCCGGTGCCGCCCGACAACGTCGTGTCGAGGAAGCGGTCCATCTTGTACATCGAGTTTTCCGTCAGGTGCAACCAGTCGTCGCCGATCAGGTCCATGTCGTAGTGCGTCTCGTCCCAGGAAGGCGACAGGTTCTCGATGCACTCCGTTCGCGCATGGAACGGGCCGAAGCACCCTCCCTGCGGATTGCAGATCCTATAGTTCGACGGCAGCGTGTGCAGGTCGTTCACGTCGCTCAATTGCGCGCCTTGGATTGGTGGCTGGTGATTGACGCGATACTCCGCAAGCTGGCCGAAGTAATTGTCAAAGGCGCGGTTCTCCTGGACAAAGTAGATGATGTGGTTGAGGTTGGAGAGCCCGCCTGTGCTAACGGTCACCGTCGCGGTCGCCATCACCGGCGGCGCACCGGGATAGATGGACGTCGCGGTCGCAGTGTAGGTCGTGGTCTGCGTGGGCGTGACGCAACAATACGTCCCCATGTTGACCGGCTGCGGCGGCGCGACCTGGCCGATGCCGTGGTCGACACTCACCGTTGCCGCATTCGTTGTCGTCCATGACAGCATCACCGATCCGCCCGGCGGCACGCTTTGCGGATGCGCGCTGAAGGTCAAGGTAGTCGGCGCCTCCACGGTCACCATCACGTTGGGTGAGAAAGCCTGACCGCCCGCCGGTCCATTGATGGAAACCTCGAATGTCGTCGTGGTCGCCAACGGTCCTGTCTGGTAGGTCCCAGAACAGGTGTTGCCGCTGCAGCTGGTTGCAAGCTGAACCGGGCTACCGCCGCTGACCATCAACGTCCATGCGGTACTCCCATTATTCGGGCCGCTATAGCTGAGCGTGGCGGATTGTCCTGCCGGCACCGTCATCGGAGAAGCCGTAAGCGTGACGGGAACGATGGTCAAGGTCGCCGTCGCCGGAGTAGAGTTCGTGGATCCCGAACTGGCAACCGCCTGAAACGCAGTTGTCTGCGTGAGGCCTTGCGTGTTGAAGGAATAGTTGGTAGCCGTCACGGGCAGGGTCTGATCTTCCTGGGCTATTGTGGGCGTAGTGACGAAGCTGGTCGCGTTGGTGGTGGCCCAGGAGAAGTTCACAAATTCTCCGGGGGCCGCGATGGTTGGAGCGACCGCGAAGCTGGAGATGGCCGGGCCTGATGGCGGCGGCGGCGCTGGTGGGGGAGTCGGCGGTTGGTTGTTGTTGGTGCTTCCGCCACCGCATGCTGCAAACATTAAGACCAACAGGAAACCCACACAACCTAACGCGACACGTAACCGGAACATAGACACCACTCCACTTTGGGTTCGGCGACCGACGAAGCTCGCTCTAATTCTTCACACCGGGACACTGGCTTGCGTATGGCGTCACTCGGGACGAAGAGGACAATTCCTATGATTCAGCGGCTCACAACGGAGTTGTTCCGGGACGGAGCTGTGGACGGTCCTGGCAGGTATCCGATAAATGAATTTTTATCGGGACACGACTTTCCGTCGTGCCGACAGCGGGCGACAGCAACTCGGCTTTCAGCCCTGCACCGCAACTACAAGGGCCCAAAGGCCACCTTGCAGGTCGGGCGGCTTGTGCGGCTGGCCGCAGTTTAGGCTATTGTGACTGTAGGCTGTCGGCCTGCCTGCCGGCGGCAATACTGAGGAGGCGCTTTCGCCATGAGGAGATTCGTTCAGATTGCTGTTGCCGTAGGATTAGCGGCGGCGCTGTTCCAGGCCGGTTGTCACAGCTCCCCGGGACCGGGCGGCGGGCGTCCGGGAGCGGTGCACAGCAGCGCGGCGGACTTCTCGGTGCAGGACCTGAACGGCCATCCCCTCGACCTCGCCGGGCTGCACGGCAAAGTCGTCCTGCTGAACTTCTGGGCGACGTGGTGTACGCCGTGCCGCGCCGAGATTCCCAACTTCGTGCAGTTTCAGGACAGCTATGGCCCGCAAGGGCTGCAAATCGTCGGCCTCTCCATGGACGACGATGCCAAGCCGGTGCGCGAGTTCTACCAGCAGTTCAAGATGAATTATCCCGTCGGCATGGGCACGGACAAACTCGCGCAATCCTATGGCGGGGTCCTCGGCCTGCCGGTGACGTTCCTCATCGGGCGCGATGGAAAGATCGCGGCCAAGTACGTGGGCGCCGTGCAGCTTCCCACGGTTGAGCAGGAGATCAAAACCCTGCTGGCAAACAAGTCGTGAGGCTTGCGTTTTCTTAACGGGCGCCAGAATCAAGGTCTAGCGAAGCCAATTCTCGCAAGCAAGGTCTGGAATGCGCGCGAATTCCTTCTCGTTGTTGGTTACGAGGGTGTATCCCAGCGACAAAGCCTGGGCAGCAAGCAACAAGTCCCTCCCGCCAATCAGTCTGGCTTTTTTTTCAAGCGCAGCGCGCAGCGCACCGTAACTAGCGTCGGCGGGCGCTTTCAAGGGTAAAATCTCAAGCGCGCTCAGGATGGCCTGAAGCTGCGCCGTGAGTCGCGGAGACTGTTTCTTGGCGGCGCCATATCGCAGTTCCGCAGCAACGATTATGCTGGTGCACACGTGCGCTTCTCCAACCCTTCGGATATGCTCCGCCACGCGGCCTTGGGGGTTGCGCACCAGATCGGAAACGATGTTCGTGTCCAGCAAATAGCGCATCGAGATCTACTCTGCTGGGAGGCTGGTCAGCGATGGGCGGGAAATGGTCGTCAATTCTTCTGAGCGTCGCCAGCAGGCTCAGCAGAGACCCGAGCGGAACAGGCTCGATAATGAGTCGCTTCCCTTCCTTGCGCATGACGGCCTCTTCGCCCGGAAGCTCAAACTCGCGGGGGATTCTGACGGCCTGGTTTCTGCCATTCTTGAAAAGTTTTACGTGCCTGAGCGGGCCCATATCTGCTCCATGACCTATGTCTTAGCAAATGCCTACAAAGGATACAGTGCAAATGGCTGAACCCAAATTATCGCTCGAGGGACAAGTGGCGTTGGTCACCGGAGGCTCGCGCGGCATTGGTGCGGCTGCGGTCCGCATGTTCGCCGCTGCGGGCGCGCTCGTCGCCTTCAATTATCAGCGCGCGAAAGCCGAGGCCGAACGGCTGGTCGAGTCCTGCGGCGCAGACCGCGTCTACGCCGTGCAAGCCGATCTCTCCGGCGCCCGCGGCGCCAGTGAACTGGTGCGCGCGGCGGTGGGGCGTTTCGGCGGACTCGACGCGCTGGTGGTGAATCACGGCATCTGGCCTGCGCGCGATGTCCCCATCGACGAGATGACCGACGAGCAGTGGCGGACCACCGTCGCTATCAACCTCGACAGCATCTTCGCCCTGATCAAGCACAGCGTCGCGCACATGAAACGGCAAGGCCGCGGCGGCAAGATTGTGGTGGTCAGCTCAACCGCGGGCCAGCGCGGCGAGGCCGGACACTGCGACTATGCGGCGACGAAGGGAGCGCTCATCAGCATGACCAAGGGGCTCTCGACGGAGCTGGCGCCGTTCGGCATCCGCATCAACTGCGTGGCGCCCGGCTGGGTCGCGACCGACATGACCGCCGGTACTCTGGCGGACCCGGACAGCCGCGCGAAAGTCTTCGGCACCATCCCGCTCGGCCGCGTCGGCACGCCCGACGAGATTGCCGCGCCCATTCTGTTCCTGTGCACGCAGCACGCGGGCTTCATCACCGGCGAGATCTTCAATGTGAATGGGGGCGCGGTTCTGGTGGGGTGAGGCAATGCGACGCCAGCGTCGGGTTTTGGGATTAGTTGTGCTATCGCCTGTTCTCGTCGGACTCTAGGTCGACAGACTTAAGTCTCTTCTCGCAAGGGCTGGCCTCTTAACGCAGCACAATCAAAACCCGCCAGACGGCGGGTCTTTCATTGTAGGAAATCTGTCGCGCTTCGCGTTCTGTATCGGGCCACAACGATGCCGGTGCCTCGCGGGAGTCCAGCAAAGCTAATGGTTGTTCAGCTGAGCCGCGACCTCCGTGATACTTCGACTTCCGGATTACCAGTTGCCTGGACAAGGTAAAAGGGTGACGCGGGCAAAGGCCGCGTCTTGACCAGATCGAACTGGCAATCCGGGGAGCCTCGTTGGTTACTTGCCGGCGTAAGTCCTGGGGGAGCCGAGGCCGGTGCACAGGTCCCAACCAACTTTGCAACGCGAATCACCCATCGTGATGTCGTTGAAATCAGCATGGTACACGATGGGATTGGCCATCTCGTTGTACATCTTGGTGAGCTGCGCCAAGGACGACTGTTGTCGGCTGCCGGCCGCGTTCACGATACCGGCAAAGGTAGGAGACGACCAACTGGTACCTCCGACCGAACCCCAGCCCTGGAGGTAAATGGCAGTGCAACAAAAGTCGGAAGCGACATCAGGATAGCCGCGATGGTTTCCTACGATGCTTGCAATGCCATTCTGATAGCTGGGACGCGGCTCGTATGGACTAATGTCTCCCCCTCCGCCGCCAGTGTAGTACTGCTCGTAGGTGAAGTTTCCGTTACTGTCGCGGTTAAAATAGGTTCCTCCAACCGCCACAACGTTCGGTGACGCTGCCGGATAGAGGCTCACGCCAAGTCCCGAATCGCCGGAGGCTGCAAAGTAGACGACTCCCGGGGTGAGTGAAGTATTGATCAAGGCCAGTTTCCTGAGGAATCTCCGCATCGCCAAAGCTCATGCTCACCACGCCGCCGCCGTTCTGAGCCACTAGCGTTCCGGCGAGCTGCACCGCTGCCCAGGTGGGATCGGTCGTGCATGTCGGGGTCTTGACACAATGCCGACACCACCAGGAACAGCTTGGCGTGCGGCGCCATGGCGTGAGCCCACTCGATATCTAATGCCTCCTCGACCTCCCAATCCCCGTAAACGGGTGGCCGTATCGGGCCGGGCCAGACCTGCGTAATGGTCGTAGCCGGAATACCAAAGTAGGAGTCAAAAGCGTCCAGGTCAGACTGCGCGGTCGGGTAGTAACCGGCGTCGACGATGGCAATAGCGCCGATACCACCGGTGGGCACGGTTGTGCTTGTGGCAATCGGGCAGCCGGTCGGTCCAGTTACCAACTTATATACGCAGGCTACTGACCCTGGGGTTTCATCACCCGGGTCGGGATTCGGTTGCCGGTTGGTCCGAGTCGACGAAAAAGTAGTTCGTGTGAGGGCGACCGGGCCGGGGAATGCTGGATTCTGGATAGATAATCCTGTGTCCGTTGTAAACGGACTCGTAGCGGGTTTGTGCAGATGCTGGGCAAAGGGCTGCACCTGCAAACAAGACAACTGCAACCATCGTTAACATTACAATCTGGATGTCTCTGCGGAAAATAGTCATTCATTGGCTCCTGCGTGACGCCCCGAAATCATGATGGGAGTTCATGGAAAATGCAAGCTCGAAAACCCATGCGAGTTGTTCTGTCTGCGAAAAAGCGTGGCGCTTATCCCCAAAGCGACGTGGTGTTCGACTCAAAATGGCAATCTCTTCGGTACAACGGGATTTGCCGGGCCTGGCGGTCATGGCACCGTGTGGAAGATTACACCGTAGCTCCCACAGCTAACTCATACTTGGCGCGGCTCAGTCAGGGTAAGCGCCGCGCGCGTGGGACTAACGGTGACCGTTCCCGTGCCGCCGTCTCCGCCGGTTCCCGGATTCACCGTGACCTGTGCGTTGGCGGTCTTCGTCATATCGGCATTCGGCACCGCGGTGACGGTCACCTGCAACGTCAGGTCACCGGGATTGGGTGCGGTGTATAGCCCGGTGGCAGTGATCGTACCGATCTGCGCGTTGCCGCCGCTGATGCTGTTCACCTGCCATTGCACGCCGTTGTTGCTCGATCCGGTCACCGTCGCCTGAAATTGTTGCTGCCCGCCGGCATTCAGCGTCGCCATGGTGGGCGCGATGGAGATAGCTACCTGTGAGTTGTTGTTGTGGCTCCCTCCGCCGCAGCTGGCGAGAAAACACACGGTCAGAAAGAAGAGAATTGCGCAGCGGTGGAGGAATTTGGCGGACATGGGGCCCTCGGGGACCCAGGAGATTTCTCGAGTCGGAGGAGGGTGCTCGGGGCCATGTTGCCCGTGGGGAATGTTACGGCCGATTCATAATGGGCACCCGGTTATTCGTCGCTAGGGGTTTCGACGAAACCCATCTCTGGAAGGTGGCTCTCAGCCAGCTCAACGTTGGCCTCGGTGGTGTGATGGTCGGTGCGCAGCTCCGTCAGCATGGCGTCGAGCTCATCGGCCGGCAAGCCAGTGCCATGAGACAGGAATTCCTCGAGGCCCTGGGGAGTGAAGACCTGTACCCAGGAGTGGGCGCCGACGTTGTAATTTAACTGGTACTGCAACGGCTCGGCTTGCAAACGGAAGACGTGCAGATTGCCTGGCATGACGTTCCCTCATCCCACCGGAGCTTCGGCCGCGCGGCGGCGTGCTCACAATTGGATTCAGCAAACGAACGCGCGCGATGCCAAAGAAAAAAGCGGGGCAATTCCCCGCCGGAGCAATTCTCCTTGACCTCAGCTCACGCTTCCATGGGCGAGGCTTCCGGAAAGCGCAACTTGCATTTCGACAGGGCGCGGTTGAGCAGGTCTTCCACCTGGGTTTCCTCGATGCTCTTGGCCATGGCGAGTTCGCTCACCAGCAAATAGCGGGCGCGCTCCAGCATCTTCTTCTCGCGAAAGCTGAGAGGTTTTTCCTGGCCGAGCAGCAACAGTCCCTTCAGCACTTCGGCGACGTCCAGCAGCGACCCGGTCCGCATCTTGTCGGAATTTTCCTTGAAGCGGTACTTCCAGTCGGCGTGGTTCTCGCATTTGCCGTCCATCAGAAAATCCAGGATCTTCTGAACCTCGCCGTTGCGGATGACGCGCCGCAGTCCCACGCTGTCCACGTTGTGGAAGGGCACCATGACCTTCAAGCTGCTGGCTTTAATGTTGAGAAGGTAGAATCTTTCGACTTGTGAGCCGATTGTCCTGCTGCTGATCTGCTCGATTATGCCTACCCCGTGGTTGGGATAAACGACTTTGTCTCCGATGCTAAAACTCTGAGTATTCATGAGGGCCGGAGGTCCATCAGCCCAGAGCCGATCTGGGGCAAAGTTAAGAGGGGAACGGCGATATGTATGCTTTAAGTATACCCCGGTTTTTGTGGCGTGGTCAATTCGCGGGCCGCACCAGACGCGCCGATTCGCGCCTTTCGTGTCGATCGACGAACTGCGGATCCCGCCTCTAAACCTGATTGTCACGACGCTTCCGAAAGGCGCACCCTGCCGCTCGCGTATAATTATTCAACGGCTTCGGCAAGAAGTCCGCTGGCCCCGCAACATCGATCTGGAAGTATGCCTGAGCACATCAAGAAGAAACTGTCCGAGGAGATCGCGGTCCTCGAACACGAACTGAACCACGAATTACCGAAAGAACTCAAGAAAGCTGTCGCCATGGGCGATCTCAGCGAGAACGCCGAGTATCACATGGCCAAGCAGCGCCAGGAGTTCGTACGCGCGCGCCTGGGCCAGCTCAAGCAGCGCATGGCCGACCTCTCGATGGTCAATATGGCCAATATCCCCAAGGACCGCGCCGCCATCGGCTCCACCGTGGTGGTTTACGACTCCACCAAGGGCGAGGAGATCGAATACAAGCTGGTGACCAGCGAAGAGTCGGACGTGACCAAGGGATTAATTTCCACCAGTTCGCCGATCGGCCGCGCCCTGATGGGCAAGAAGGTCGGCGACGTCAGCGAAGTTGTGACCCCCACCGGAAAACGCGAGCTCGAGGTACTGAAGCTGGTCACCATTCACGACGAGGCGTAGCAAAGCAGTATGACCTGGACAAGCGCAGTCGGGCGGTCCTGCAAATGGCTGCTGTACAAAATTGTGCACGGCCTGGCGCTCACCCGCATTTCGCCTAACGCGCTTACGTTCATCGGACTGCTCATCAACGTTGTCGCCGGCGTTCTCTTCGGCTACGCTCACGCCGAGAACCAGCGCCGCATGTTCCTCTACGCCGGGCTGGTGATCATCGGCGCCGGCATCTTCGACATGGTCGACGGGCGCGTGGCGCGCGCGACAAATCAGGTCACGCAGTTCGGCGGCTTCTTCGATTCCGTCATCGATCGCTACAGCGACGTGGCCCTGTTCTTCGGACTGCTGGTGTATTACGCGCGCGCCAATCGCTTCTTCTACGTCGTAATGGTGGCGTTCGTGATGGTCAGCTCGGTGATGGTGAGTTACGCGCGCGCGCGCGCCGAATCGCTGATTCCGAGCTGCAAGGTCGGCTTCATGGAGCGTCCCGAACGCATCGTGCTAATCATCATCGGCGCGCTCTTCAACCGCATGGGGCCGGTGCTGTGGGTGATCGCCGTCATTAGCACCATCACCGTGATTCATCGCGTTCGGCACACTTATCAGGTGCTGCGCGAGATTGAACCCAAGCCCATTCCCGTCCCGCCCGATCCATTGAAGTTTGAGGAGATGGTGGGATGATGCACACGAAGCCACGCTTGGAATGCTGGTAACAGGGCACGAGTTCACTCCTGCCGATAAATCACTTCACTTTCCTGGTGTCATCCTGACCGCTCTTTCCTGGTGTCATCCTGAGCGGAGCGACCGCGCAACTACCCCGGTCGCGGAGTCGAAGGACCCCTACATCAGTTTCACGATAGGGGTCCTTCGACTCCGCCCTCCGCTCAGGATGACACCTTTCAGGGCCCACGCTTCCCTACATCTCCCACAAGCACTCGCCGCCGCGATACATCGAGATCAACCCGTCCTCGCTGATCTTCAACACGGTGCCGTAGTGCGAAGCGGTGATGGCCGCAGTGGTGCGTCCGCCCTCAACCGTCCGGTTGATGGCTTCCTCCGACGAGTGGTGGTGCAGGATGGCGCCGAACGCCAGCAGGTCTCCGCCGCCACTTAGCACCACCGCGCCGTCGATGCGGGCGATGTTCTCCAGCACCGTGGAGGGAACGTCGAGGAGGCTGCGATCGCGCAGAAGATAATGGAGCTGGTCTTTGCTGGCGGTGCCGTCGTCCAAGGCATCGTGATCGAAAGCCTCCAGCAGGTCGGGCTGCGAAACCAGGTCCCGCGCCGACGCAGCGTTCTCCAGCACAACAAAGAGCGCACCGCGGCGGCTCTCGGTGAGGTTCAGAGCGACGGAGAAAATGCGGTCCGCCAGCTCGGCATTGCCGATGGCGTTCTTCCATGTCGCGTAACGATGCCGCGCGTCCACTAGCCGCCACTTGCCTTCGATGAAACGGAAGACCGGCACGCCGTCGGAATAAATCTTGATCTCGCCGTTGGGAGTGAGGATGAGACAGATGTGTCCGCCGCACAGGGTGGCGCGGGCGTGATAGGCGTACTTCTTGGCCGGGGGCACGGCCAGCGGCATATCGCGATAAGGCTCGGTCCACTCCCGAATATCGATCAGCTCGGCGAGCAGCCCGTCGTTATCAACCAGTGCCACGGTGCGCATGCCATCGCACAGGCGGTGGAAGCTGCGGACGGTGGTCAGCGAATGCGAATAGCGCAATGCTTCAGCAGGCGTCTGCGGCGGCGCGTGGCAGGGCTCCGGCATCGCGCCGAAGAGGAGAACGCCGGTCGAGATGCGCCGGTTCTCGTAGGTGCTCATGCTGCTGGTGCGCAGAACTTCAATGGCATCGGCGACGCGATCGGGAATGGCGGTAATCGCTTCCGCGCTGACGTGCGGGCCCGGATCGAGGAAAGCCGAAACGAAGCGGTCCTCCGGAAGCCCGCGGAAGAGCTGAAAACTTTGCGCCGCGAGAGCCTCGTTGGTCAGGAGCTGGTAGCGCGCCGATAGCACCATGCCGATGCTGCGTATCAACCGGCGCTCGTCCTCGGAGAGCTTCGAGCTGGCCGCCAGCGTATAGCCGCTGCCCATCCACTCAAACGCAAGCTCGCCGCCGCTCGGGACCGCGCCCAGCAGTCCCGGCATGCGCTCGGTGTCGTTCGAGGTCCGCCGAAGAGCAGCGCCGGGAAAGAAGTAGCGGATGCCGTTCTCCAGCAGGTCGCTGTAGAGCCCGCTGAGGAATCGGGTGCGCTTTTCGAGCGGCCGAGGGCCGACTGAGGTGGGATTCGTCATGTCCGCGATGCCATATTGGATGATGTTTTGTGGCGCGAGGCTCTGCCGAATCGAGCCTGTATCAAGGCTGCGAAGATGCAGAAGCCCGCAACCGCGAGAGCTACTGTGCCCCGACCGGCTGCGCCTGCCCGACCTTCGCTTCGCGCAGATACTTCGCCGCTTCTTCCGGCGGTGTGGGATTCTGGTAAAAACCTGTGCCCCACTCAAATCCCGCGATCTTCGTCAGGCGCGGCATGAACTCCACGTGCCAGTGGTAGTAATCCAATGTGGCTTCCTGCACCGGCGCGGTATGGATGACGAGATTGTACGCGGGATTTTCCAGCACCTTATCGGCGCGCATGAGCAGGTTCTTCAGCGCCTTTGCCAAACCCTCATACACCTGTGATGAAGAATTCTCGAACGCCGACTCATGACGCTTGGGCAGGATCCACGTCTCGAAAGGAAACCGCGGAGCGTACGGCGCGACGGTGAGGAAGCCGTCGTTCTCCGCGACAACGCGCACGCCGGATTCCGTCTCTTGCCGGATGATGTCGCAGAAGACGCAGCGCTCTTTATAGATGAAGTACTGCTTCGAACCTTCCAGCTCTTCCAGCACGTGCTTGGGGACGATAGGCAGCGCGATGAGTTGGGCGTGCGAATGCTCCAGGGTCGCGCCGGCCAACGCGCCGTGGTTCTTGAAGATGAGGATGTACTTGAAGCGGCGGTCTTTCTTCAGGTCGACGATGCGGTCGCGAAAGGCCCAGAAGACATCTTCCAGGCGCTTTTCGGGAAGCTCCTCCAGCAACATGCCGTGGTCCGGCGTCTCGATGATCACTTCGTGCGCCCCGATGCCGCTCATCTTGTCGAACATGCCCTCGGCCTGGCGGTTCAGGCTGCCCTCGATGCCGAGCGCGGGAAATTTGTTGGGCACCACGCGCACCGTCCAGCCACCGTTATTTGGCGAGGCGCCGTTGGGACGATAGCCCAGCACCTCGGGCGGGGTCTTGCTCTCGTTGCCCGGGCAGAACGGGCAGAAGCCGCCCTTGGTCTTGACCGGCTCGCGGGTGAAATCGGATGGGCGCTTGGCGCGGTCGGTCGAAATGATGACCCATCGTCCGACAATGGGATCTTTGCGCAGTTCAGGCACGCGAGAAGTTCTCCTGCAACCCTCTATGTTACCGCTTCTGTCGACGCGCGGAAGGGCACGGCTTCAGCGCTGACATCCAGCTGTACTTTTTTGTTGGTGTCAAGAAAAACCGCAACAATTTCGCCGAGGTGAAACACGGCGCTTGTATCGCGCCCTCGCTCACTTCACCTGCTCCGGCGCGGGCGCGCTGCCCACCAGCTTTTCGACATCCGCCATTTCCTTCGGAACGCTCGATGACAGCACCTCCGGCCCGTTGGCGGTGATCAGGATCGTGTCTTCCACGCGAAAATGCCAGTGCTTGTCAGGGAACTCAACGATAGGCTCAACGGTCACGACCTGCCCCGCCTGGATCGGCCCGCGCGCCAGCATCACGTCGTGCGTCGCCAATCCCACGAAGTGTCCCGGCCATCCGTACCATTGCGAAGCGATGCCCTCGCGCTCGAACACCTTCTTGCCCGCGGCCTCGGCCTGCTCGTAGGTATTGCCCACGCGCAGCATCTCAATCACGGCCTTCTGGCATTCCAGGTCGACGTTGTACCACTTGGCCTGCTCGGGCGTGAACTTGCCGTCGATGTTGAAGGTGCGCGTGATGTCCATGGTCATGTGGTCGAGGTCGGCGGCGAAATCGAAGACGACGATGCTGCCCGGCGCAATCTGGCCGCGATTGAAGAAGTAGTGCCAGGTGTTGGCGTGCGGCCCGGCGCCGACGATGGCCGGATACGCGAGCCCCTGCGCGCCGGAGTTGCGAAACACGAACGCCGCTTCGGCCTCAATCTGATACTCGTACATGTTCGGGTGCGCGTGGGCGATGGCCTGCTTATCGCCGGTGGCGCTGATGCGGCCATTGCGCCGCAGCACTTCGATCTCGCCCGGACGCTTGATGTTGCGCATGGAATCGATCGTCGCGGTCACGTCGCGGAGGTTGGCGCCAGGATAGCGCTGCCGCAGCTTCACCAGCGCATCGCGGTCGCCGGGAAGCTCCTGGCCGTAAGGGTTGTTGTATTCAGCGGCATAATCGCGCCCCGTCTCGAAACGTGCGCCATCAGGCTTGTCCGCGAAGCCCAGTCGCACCCACAGGTCATGCTCACCGCCGCTGCCGAAGAGGAAACTCAGCACGGAGTCAAGGCTGGACAAAGGCGCAACCACCGGATATCCGAGCTCCTTCTGCTCATCCTTCGACATCGACAGCAGGTTCGCGCCGTACACCTGGACTTCCCTAGGGCTCTGCTGCGGCTCGATGATGGTCACCCGCTGCGTGCCAACGTCCAGCAGCATGATCGCGCCGGGATCGGAGAGCCCGGTGTAGTAGTAGAAGTCGTTGTCTTCGCGATAGTGATCGGCCGGGGGCTCCTGCGTCTTCGCGAAGAGCAGAACGTAGCCGGTCTTCAGCTTCCCGGCAAGTTCGGTGCGCCGCGCAGCAAACTCCTGCGGACCTCCGAGGTCCCGCATGGCAGCGCGGTCGGTGTATTGAGCATTGGCAGAAAGAGAGGAGAAGAGGAACAAAGCAATTGCAAGCTGTCGGAGCACGTTAGGCAGTGTAGTCTCTCAGACGCCGGATTCGCAATTTGGCGCACACAGCACCCGCTGCCGAACTAGAGAAGTTCTAGAAACTCCTCAATCGGCACCCCGAAATCGTCAATGATGCCCGCAACGTCTTCGGCTTGATGTCGCGGCCGGAGTGCATAGGAATCACGACTCGACGTCGATCACTAGGGCGCACGTAGATCGCGTGGCTGCCCGTCTGCCGCCGAAAGTCGAACCCGAGCCGTTGGGCGAGACGGACCAACTCCTTGGCAGTAACTGCCGGCAGCTTGGGACTCACGCACTGATCTCAATCGGTTTAATGAAGATATCTTCTTGCGGGATTGGAAGTCCGTCTTCGATTAAGCTGTCCACATATAGCTGAATGGCTTCGCGTATGTTCGCGATTCCTTCTTCCAGGGTTTCACTTTGCGTGTGGCAGCCGGGCAGGGTGGGACAGAAGACGTGATACCCGCCTTCGTCTTCCTTTTCGAATATCACGGTGAATCGATGGGTAGACCCACGCTGTTCGGTCGGCATAAGAGCCCTCGATTGTCGTCATTGTAGCTGATTCAGCTTACGGCCCGTTTCGCTGCCGCCGATAGCGATTGAACTGATGATCGCCGGCTTTGCGACAGCTTATCCAGCGCCAGCGCGTGATGTGCTCGCGCGTGAAGCCGGGGCCGCCGAAGACCGTCGGCCGCAGCAGCAGGGGGATGGTCTGTTCCTCGGCGATGCGCTCCTGTTCCGACGGAACGACCTGCCCGGTTTCGACTGGCGCGACGGTCATGAACTTTTCGTCGATGAGATCGGCGCGGGCGAGATTGCCGTAAAGGGTCGGCCCGCCCTCGCACAGCAAATACTCGATGCCCAGATCCTCGCGCAGTCTGGCGATGGCGCGCGGCAGATCCAGAGCTTCCTTCTCGCCCGCGGCGATGATCGCGACATGCGGGTGCGTCCCCTGCGCCAGCAGACGCTCCGCGCCCGCGGGCGACGTGAGGATCGCCGCGTCAACTACGTCCCCGTCGAAGACCTTGTGCCGGGAGAGGTCGAGATCGGCCGCCCGAGTGATGAAGATGTTGCGCTCGCGCCGCTTGTCCAGCTTCGCGCGCAAGTCCTGCAATGTGGGATCAACCACGCGAAAAACGATTCCGCGACTCTCCGGCCGGCGCGAGCGTTGCTCCTCGCGCAAGGTGTTCATGCCCATCAGCAGGCCGTCGGCATGCGCGCGCAGCAGGTCCATGAGCCAGCGGTCATCGGCTGACTGGGAAATTTCGCCACCAGAGGCGTGCGCGCCCAGCAAGCTAGTTATGCCATCCAGCGATTGGACGAAGTTGGAGTAAATCCAGGGTCGGTCCTTCGGCGGCGCCGGAAATCCTAAGTTGCCGTAGGGTGCGTAGCCTTCGTGCTCGATGGGGCTGGGTTCGCCGTTGTCGAAAAGTGCCTGGAAGCGGCGAGGCTGGTCGGTGTGGGTCAGCTCGGTCTCCTACTCTAGATTCTATCCAACCCAGCGATGTCCCTCGGCAAAGTGCTCCGCACGGCTAACCTGACGGCGTCGCGTCCCGTCAACTATAAAAACTACCAGGTAACAGAGGCCGCCGCACATCCAGTGATTACCCTGTACATCGAACCGTCTTCTTTTCTCATCGAAAGAAATATGCGCTGGAAGCGGGGTCAACGCCTGAAGCTGGTCAGCGAAAGCGACGCTCCCAGCCCTGCCTGCGCAATCTTGCGCGAGGTGCGCGAGAGCCTGGGAGTGCCTGTCGTTCCCATGCTTTACCAGGCCTACGCCGCCTTTCCGGCGTTTCTTGAGCTGCACTGGGAGGCGTTTCGTCCCGCGGTCGCGTCGCGGCAATTCTTCCTGCTCGGCTCCCGGCTGGCAGCGGAGTCCTACACCCGCGCCCATAACTATTTTGAAATTCGCGGACTTCCCCACCCAGCGGCTGGCGCGCAGGACCCCGCCCTGCTCCCCGTCTCGCAAGTGCTCGACTACTACCAGTATCTCGATCCTTTGTTGCTGCTGATCGCCGCCTCCCAGATGCAGGCGTTCGAGGGCCCGGTCGGCCAGCCGTTGAGCAATGCCGAGGCTGCCCGGCATCCGGAATTTAAGGTCGCGCCTGCTCTGGTCTACGACGCTCAGGCCAGCCCCGAGGTTCAGCGTAGCTGGAATGACCGCAAGCGGCTGTTCGAGCTCGCCTTCGTCCCCAACGAGCACCGCGCGCTGGCATGCTTTCCCGATTTCTACATCCAGTACTGGGCCGCGCTGAAGCCGTTGATGCAGTCGCCCGTCTATGCCGATTGCCAGTACCGCCTGGCCGACAGCGCACTGGAGATGGCCAACGAGCTGCCGGCGCGAGTGGAAACCGAGGTTTCGCAATTGCTGGATGCCGGACTGGCGGATGAGCAGGTCACATCGCTAATGCGGATCAACGAAGCTTTCATGGGGGCGCTCACCGGACTGGCGCTGGACATCACCTTCGCGCGCATCGGGTGCGAAGGCGGCAGTCCCGCTGAGCCGAGACCGCACAAAGGGCCGGTTGGCGAATCGCAGACCCGCAGTACGGGTTCGCCGATTCGCGCCGCTTAAGCTGAGGGCAGATTATTCGTTCGCCGGCTGCACCGTTCTCGCCGCTATCCCAGCTCCTTGCAATTTCTCTCGCACGAAGGCCGCCAGCTCGGGCGTGACGTAGGGTGGCGGCTGGATGCGGAATGTCGGCTTGCCTGCCACGGGCGGCATCAAGACTCTTTTCCACCTTACATTGGCGTCGCTGTCGTGGAGAACGACGGCGTCGGCACGATCGAGGAACTGCTGGGCGGAGAGCTTGAAGTCCTCCTTCGCCGTGTCCAGCACCGTGATGTACAGGTCCGGGCGCAGAAAGCGCAAGATGCTGTTGGATTCGAGGATGGCGTTTTCGCCGGCCGCAATCTCCTGACGGATGCGGGGCATGGCCTCGGCCAGCATGCCCTGGCGGGTGCGCACCCACAGCGAACGCCGCGCCCCGGAAACCAGGAAGCGCGAGGAGTCGCTTTCGCCGCTGCGGTCGCGTTCTTCCGTGATCGCCCAAGAGGAATCGTCGCAGGCGCACTCGCAGGCCTTGCCATCGGCGGAGCAGATGCCGTGCCCGTACTGCGTGATCTTCATCGCCGTCCAGTTGAACTCCGGCAATGCGGCGATCAGGCCGGCCACGACGCTGGTCTTGCCTACGCTACGGGAATGTCCGCCGATGACGATGAGCATGGAAGAAAATCAGCAACTAGCAACCAGCAAGCCCAATTAGCGACAACAATTAGCAACTAACAATCAGCAACCAACAACCAGCGATCAGCAACCAGCAATCAGGGTGTCATCCTGAGCGGAGACGCGCTTCGCGCCGGAGTCGAAGGACCCCTATAACCCGCAGGTTCGCTCCCGGTAACCAGAAACGCGCTTGCGTCAGTCTTCCTCTTCGGACTTGTCGACACGCGCCAACCGCCCCAGACTACACAATTCCTTAAGATACTGCCGCACCGGACGCGCCGGCGTCCCCCAGTACAACTTACCTCTTCCGCGCAGCACTTTGTGCGGCAGAATCCCGGCCTGCCCGCCGAGCAGCGTGCCGTTCTCAACCTTGGCATGATCGCCGATACCCACCTGCCCGCCCAGCACGCAGTCGTCGCCAATCTCGGAGCTCCCGGAGATCCCGGTCTGCGCCGCGATAACAACGTTGGCGCCGATGATGTCGTTATGCCCGATGTGCACCAGATTGTCCAGCTTTGTGCCCGCGCCGATCACCGTCTTGTCCAGCGCGCCGCGATCGATGGTGCAGTTGGCGCCGATCTCGACATAGTCGCCGATCACCAGTTCCCCAATCTGCGGAAACTTGTGGTAGCGGCCGTACTTCTCGTCGCGCACGTAGCCGAAGCCATCGGAGCCAAGTACCGCGCCCGCGTGAACGATCACCCGCCGCCCCAAGGTCGTGCCCGAATAGATGACCACGCAGGGAAACAGGTCGCAACCGTCGCCAATGACTACGCCCTCGCCGACGCTACAGCTCGCGCCGATGTGCGCGCACTCTCCAACGACCGCATGCGCATCGATCACCGCATGCGCATCGATCGCCGCGCTTGCCGCGATGGCAGCCGAAGCATGCACCACGGCGGTAGGATGCACGCCGGGTGCATAGGTTTTCGGCGGATGCAGCAGCGCACCGGCACGGCAGAACGCGAGCCGCGGGTTGTCAGCGATGAGCAGCGGCTTGTTGGTCGCGTGGTTGGCGGCGAACTCGCCGGCAATGACGGCGCTGGCGCGCGAAGCCAGGGCGGAGGCCAGGTCCTTCTCGTCCTGCACAAACACCAGATCGCCAGGTTGCGCCTGCGCGATGCTCGCCACCTTGGCGACCTCGACCTTGCCATCGCCAATAAGGCGCGCGGCAGTGAACTCCGCCAGTTGTTGCAGCGTATGGGGCATGGAGCCAGTTTCAAGTTTCTAGCTTCGGGTTTCTAGCTTCAAGTTTCTAGTTTCGGGGTTTCGAGTTTCAAGTTTCAAGTCTCAGATTTCGATTTTGATTGTAAGCCCTTAATAGTTGTCATCCACGTGGACCCTTAAGCCCCTTTTACTTTGTCATCCCGAGCGGAACCCGCGAAGCGGGTGAAGTCGAGGGATCTGCGGTCCGTCTCGAGCAGCCATGCCACCGCGAGCGAACCGCAGGGCCCTCGGCTCCGCTCGGGAGGACAACCAAGGCAATACTCGGAACTCAATACAGCGCCCCTTCCCCCGCCGGTCGCGTCTTCCATCGCCGATGCACCCACAGCCACTGGTCGGGATACCGGCGCACGTACTCCTCGATGATCTTCGTGAACCGCGCGGTGTTGGCGATCGCGTCGGCATCATCGTCGCCCGTCCTCACCAGCTCCACCGGACGATCGAACTCCACGCGATACTTCCGCAGCATTGGGTCCCAGATGGTGAACGCGGGCACGACGGCCGCGCCGGTGTGCAGCGCCACGCGCGCCACGCCGCTGGCGGTGCAAGCCGGAATGCCGAAGTAGTCGACGAAGATGCCCTGCGGCGGCGTCATGTTGGTGTCCATCAGAATGCCAACAGTAGCGTTGTCGCGCATGGCGGAAATCAGTCCGCGCGCAAACTCGTTTTTCCCGATCAGCGTATTACCATGCAGCCCGCGGTAGCGCGTGACCAGCGCATCGACGTAAGGATTGTCCAGCGGCCGCACAACAATCTGCATCGGATGTCCGCACAGCGAATGGAAGAAGGAGCCGACCTCCCAGCCTCCGAAGTGCGCGGTGAGCAGCAGCACGCCTTTGCCGCGCTTCTCCGCCGCCTCGAAGTTCTCGAAGCCCTGATAGACCGCGATTTGCGAGGCGTTCTGGCGCGTGTACCGCGGAAACAGGCACGCCTCGCCGAGCAGCCGTCCCAGCGAGACATAAACTCCACGCAAAATCTCGCGGCGCTCGGCCGGCGTTTTATCGGGAAACGCCAGCTCCAGGTTGCGGCGTCCCACGCGGCGCAGACGCGGGTGCAGGTGATAGACGAGTCCACCAAGGAAGATACCGGTACCGTGCGCCAGCGGCCGCGGCAGAGCACCCAGCGCGCGCACCAGCAGCAGGAGCGCCCAGTATTGCAGTCTCTCCATCATCCGGGGTTTCTGCTTCGACGCTAGCACTCGAGTACATGACGGTCAACGCCAGTCAACCGAGTGCCCCAGGTCTCGCGGGTTTCGAGACCGGGACTGCTAGTGATGGCGAACGAGTCCTAGGTTTCGAACCCCGCGAAACCTGGGGCACCCAGCACCCAGCCTTCGGTCATTTCGATTGGCAATCGATTCCGCTTGCCCGTAGACTCGGTGGCGTATCGCAGTACGACATCAACCTGAGGTGTAGGGATGAACTTGCGGCATCGTTGCGCCATTGTGTTTGCACTGCTGACCACGCTGGCGCCGTCATTTGCCGCTGCGGAGGACGCGCGCGCGCAGGCGTGGACCGTTCTGAAGCAGGGCCTGAACGAATCGAACATCGAGAAGCGCGCCAGGGCAGTGGGCAACCTCGGGCTTTTGCCCGACGATCCCGAGGCGCTCGACGCCGCCCTGACCGCGCTGAAGGACCCGAAGCCGGAGGTGCGCACCGCGGCGGCGCAGGCGGTGGGTGAGATGTCGGCCAAGAGCGCCATACCGCAACTGACGGAAGCCTTGAAGGACAACGACCCGTCGGTGATCCTGGCGGCGGGGCGCGCCTTGGTCACGCTGGGCGATGACGCCGGGTACGACGTGTTCTATGCCGTGTTGACGGGCCAGGAGAAACCCGGCAGCGGCCTGATGGGCGGGACGAAGAAGATGCTGGACGATCCCAAAAAGCTGGCCGCCCTCGGCTTCCAGACCGGGCTCGGGTTTGTTCCCTTCGGCGGAGTCGGCGTTTCCGCCTACAAGTTTTTCACCAAGGATGACACCTCGCCGGTGCTGGCGGCGGCAGCGCTCACGCTGGCCAAGGACCCCGATCCCCGAAGCGGCGATGCACTCGCCAACGCTGCGCTGGAGCAGAAGAAGTGGCTGGTGCGGGCGGCGTCATTCAGCGCCATTGCCAAGCGCGGCGATCCGTCGTTGATGAAGACCGCAGTCCTCGGTTTGCAGGACGCGCAGGACGAGGTGCAGTACGCCGCCGCCGCCGCGGTCATCCACCTGAGCGACATCGAGAGCGGGCACAAGGAAAAACCACCCGCAAAGCACCCGAAACACACAACGCATTGAGACCTACGAAGGCATTTCACCATGTGCAGGAATATCAGAACGCTGTTTAATTTCGAGCCGCCGGTCAGCGACGAAGAGGTGAGGGCCGCGTCGCTCCAGTATGTGCGAAAAATCTCCGGCTTCAACAAGCCTTCGAAAGCAAACGAAGCGGCTTTTGTCGCGGCGGTAGAGGAAGTGGCGGCAGCTTCCAGCCGGTTGTTGCGTTCCCTGGAGACCGGCGCTCCGCCGAAGAACCGCGAAGAAGAGGCGCGGCGCGCGAAGGAGCGGGCGGCAATACGGTTTGGCGGTTAGGGCAGGGTCGGAATCGGTCGGCCGGGTGGACCATGCTTCTTTTCGGGCCTCATCCTGAGCGGAGCGACCGAGCGATGTTTCTCTTTTTCCCGGTGTCATCCTGAGCGCAGCGACCGCGCAACTAGCCTGACAAGCACTTCTTTTGCGCTTGGCGGGGTAGTTGCTCGGTCGCGGAGTCGAAGGACCGCTATGCGGGAAGCATTCTTCGAGCGCAGGGGGCCTTCGACTTCGCGCTGGGTCAAGTATCCTGCCAACCAAAAAGCGGTTGGCACGGTACTTGCGCCAGCGCTCCGCTCAGGATGACACCAGAAAGTAAACGCGCGGTTTCGCCGGGCTGAAAGTCTGCGTCGAGCGACGACGAGAGCCGCCGCTTCCACCGCGCTCTGGGGCTTGCTGCGAGCAAGAGCGCGCTCACGCATCGCTGCGACTGCCATTCAGATACGAAGCCAGCTCCGCTCGCGGCACCAGCACTTGCTCTCCGCTGGCCAGGTCTTTGACGGCGAATTGATCAGCGGCAACTTCGTTTTCTCCGACAATGACGATGTACTTCGCGTCGGGCTTTTTCGGCGAGCTCGAACGACCTCTTCAGCCGAAAACTTTCGTCCCCGAGATCGGCGCTGACGCCCACCCTTCGCAGCTCGCGCGCCAGCTTCAGAGCCTGCACATTCATTCCCGCGCCCAGCGGCGCGATGTAGGCTTGCACGCTCTCCGTGGGCTGCTCGCCTTCCGATTGCAACGCGAGTATCAGGCGGTCTTCGCCGATGGCGAAGCCGATGCCCGGCGCCTTCGGCCCCTCGAGCGACTCTGACAATCCATCGTAGCGTCCGCCGCCCAGCACCGCGCTTTGCGCGCCCAGCCCGCCGTGCGTGAACTCGAAGGTCGTGCGGGTGTAGTAGTCAAGGCCGCGCACCATGCGCTCGTTGATCGTGTAGGGTACGCCGACGGCGTCGAGCATCGCGCGCACTGCGGCGAAAGTGCTCGCGGCAGGGATCGTCGAGATACTCGCCAATCTTCGGCAGCTTCTCGATGATGGGCTGGTCTTCAGGAACTTTGCAGTCGAGCACGCGCAGCGGATTGGTTTCGGCCCTCCGCTGGCAATCGACGCACATCAGGTGAATGACGGGCTTCAGCGCGTCGCGCAGCGCCTGGTTGTAGCGCGCGCGGTCCTCAGCGCAACCCACCGAGTTCAACTGCAGCTGCCAGCCGCGCAGCCCGACCTCGTCCAGCAGCGTGGCCAGCATCTCCAGCACCTCGGCGTCGCGCGCCGGCGACTCGCTGCCCGCGCTCGGCGGCCCGATGATCTCCGCGCCGATCTGATAGAACTGGCGGTAGCGTCCCTTCTGCGGACGCTCGCGGCGAAACTGCGGCCCGATGTAATACAGCTTTTGCAGCGTGCCCGTCTTGTCCAAGCCGTGCTCGATGTAGGCGCGAACGACGCCGGCGGTGTTCTCGGGGCGAAGCGTCAGCGACTGCGTCTTCTCGCTTTGCGCGCGCGCCCGATCGTCGCAGGTGAACATCTCTTTGGTGACGATGTCGGTCTCTTCGCCGACGCTGCGCGAGAACAGGCTCGTGTCTTCGAACACGGGCGTGCGAATCTCGTGATAGTTGTAGCGCGCGAAGACATCGCGCACCTTCGCCTCCACCCGGTTCCAAAGATCGGTGTCGGGCGGCAGAAGATCGCGGGTTCCGCGGACGGCTTTGATCATAAGAATGAGGTGCCGCACCGACCATCCGGTCGGCACTCCTACAATGTTGTCAAGGACGAGATGCGATATTTCTTGGCCGATTTAACTCCAACCGCCAATGTAAGAACTACACGCCCCCACAAGGTAAGAATTGCCTGCCGTTTCTGCACTATTTCCCCTTTTCCGCGAGGTAATTTTCCCGGTACCCAAGATAATTTCGCCCGTAGCGAAGGATGGTCTCCTGATCTTCGTCGGTGAGGTGGCGGCGAAATTTTCCGGGCACGCCCATCCACAGCGATCGCGGCTCGACGATCGTTCCTTCCGGAATCAGCGTGCCCGCCGCGAGGATCGATCCCGCGCCGATGCGCGCTCCGTTGAGCACAATCACTCCCATTCCGATGAGGCACTGGTCCTCGACGACGCAGCCGTGCAGCGTGACCGAGTGGCCGACGGTGACCCAATCGCCGACGATGACGGGCCACTTCCCGAGCATACCGTGCAGCACGCTGCAATCCTGGATGTTGCTGTTGGCGCCGATGCGAATCAGGTGCACGTCGCCGCGCACCACGGCGTTCATCCACACGCTGGCGTTCTCGCCCAGCACGACATCGCCGATCAATTGCGCCGACTCGTCGACATAGCAGGAAACGGGGATGGTGGGAGCAACACCTTTGTACGAACGGATCATCGAGTCCTCGCAACGACTCTTCTCCCGGACAAGCCGCGACGTTGTGCCGCGACTTGCGTACGAGCCGAGTCCGCACAGCAAGAGAATTCCGAAAGTAGCACGTCGGGGCGGGTAAGCGAAAGATACCCCGAGACTTGGCATGCGGCGCAGCCCCCGATTACGAAGTGTGGGTGCGCAGCCGTGCGCTCCAACAGCGCGCTTCGACGCGGACCAGCGGCCGAGGTTAGCGCCGTCCCCCGTCGCCGATTTGCGTCCCTTCTACCACTTTATCGGGATACCGTGTTTGCGCCGTTTTGGATAAAAAAGTCGCAGCAGCACTTCTGAGCACAGCTATCCGTACTGCCAAATGTTCGATCAATTCATAGCGGGGACGAGTGGGCATCATAAGACTGATCCGCAGTTGGAACCTACGGTGGGTTGGATGAAAGGCGTCACGCCGAAAACGGTGCTTTGCGTGGACGACGAGAGGATTGGCCTGCGCGTGCGCAAAATCATGCTGGAGGGCCACGGCTTCAACGTGCTTACGGCCACCAGCGGCGAGCAAGGTCTGGCTCTCCTCGAACAACACGACGTGGATTTGCTGGTCCTGGACTACTACATGCCCGGGATGAACGGGGGCGAGGTGGCCGCCGAGGTGCGCCGCCGACGGCCCGAGCTTCCCATCATTTTTCTCTCGGCATATTTTTCGCTGCCTCCCGCCGCGCTCGAGCTGGCCAACGCCTTCATCACCAAAGGCGATCCGCCCGAAGTGCTGATCGAGAAAATCGAGCAGATGATCTAGGGCCGCAGTCGGCCATCGGCAATCCGCCGCTGCTCACCAGTGCAACCCGAATCGGTGCGGCAGCAGATACGTGAATCCTGCGAAGACCTCCCAGCGCGTCGAGGTGCTCGTCAGCCCGTGTTCAAAGCCGCAGTCGAGTACCACGAAATTGCTCGGGTTGTAGTTCACGGCCCACAAATTTCCTACGGCATTGCCGCGCTGGAACGGTTGCGTAAAGTGCCATATCTCGCCCGTCAGCCCGAAGCGGGCCGGCAGCGGGTGCGAGACCGAGAGGGTTTGCCCGAAGGCAGCGCGGCGGACTCCCGCCTGGACCAATTCGTCGAACAGATAGTTGGTGTCGTAATGGAAGCCCTTCACATCGGCGCTCACCAGCAGCAGCGCCCGCTGATTGAAGCTGGCGATGTCGAGGTCCGGCGCCTGGCCCGCGTAGACTCGCCCGAAGTAGCCCAGGGCGATGGTCGGAATGGCGCCTTCTCCTTGATGGACGACGCCCTGGATGCCGAGGTCGACGTCGCCCGGCGCATTTGACGGCTGGCCCTCGCCGTCGGAATGTGCCCACGGTTCTGAGCTGACCAGCAATTCGAACCAGCGCGACACCGTATACTTCATCACTTCGTTGAGACTGGCCTGCGAACTCAGCCCGGGCGAGTCCCACGCGCCCAGCGCGCCGGTTTCGAACTGGAGATAGCCGACGGGCGTCAGCGTGGCCGGAGTGGAGACGGTCGGCCGGCCCGGGTTGGCAACAGGCGCATCCGGCGATGGGGCGTCGTCGGTCTTCTGCTGGGTTGCTTGCGCGGCTGCAAGCAGCGCACCTGCGAGTATCACAAACAGCAGCAGCCACAACCGTCGGGCGCCCATTTCACTTTGCCCTCAGCAGCAGCACCGGAACGCTGATGCTGTGCTGCACGCGGCTGGCGGTGGTTCCCAGAAACAGGTCGGCGAGGAAGCGATGGCCATGCGTACTCATGGCCACCAGGTCGCATCCTTTCTGCTTTACCCATTTCACAATTTCGCTCGCCGGATCGCCGTAAGCCAGCTCGGCTTCGGTAGGAACGCCCGCCGCCTGGAGTTCTGACCGGACCCGCTCCAGGTATGCGGTGTCCTCCGCGATCTCCGGGCTGATGGCGTCGCGCCCATAGGTGCGCGCCGCCCAACCATCGGCCACGTGCAACAGCACCAGACGGCTGCCTGCCAGCCGGGCAAGCTGCTTCACGTGCTCGAGAATGGCGCGATCGCTGGGCGTGCCGTCGAGCGTAACGAGGATCGTGTTGTACAGGCTTGCCATGGGTCGGGCCCAAGAACCGGGGGATCCCCCGTTCAATGGTGGAAGCGCCGGGCTTCAGCCCGGCGACCAATCGATCCTCGGAAAGGGGCTTTAGCCCTGGTTTTCCGCGGCTGAAGCCGCTCAACAAGACGCGCATTTCGACGGACTGAAGTCCGGCGCTTCCTCCCTCGGACCGCGACATTCCTTTCGCAGCCCTCAGCAGACGCGCGCCCGATGGCAGCGACAAAGGCCAGCCCATCCTAACCTTTGTCCGCGCCCGCATCAAACCGCGCGACCGGCTTTGCTAATCTAGTCGTCATGGAGTTGGTGGTCTATTCGGCCTACTGGTGCCCCGATTGCCGCACCGCCAAGCGCTTCCTCGAGAAGAACAACATCCCCTACACCGACATCGACATTGAGACCACGCCGGGTGCAGCCGAAGAGGTCATCCGGCATATCGGCAAGCGCGCCATCCCGCAGTTCGTGATCGACGGAAAATGGGTCCAGCCTTATCGGCCCGGTGAAGGGTTTCTGTACGAGGAGATGTCCCAACTGCTGGGGCTGGTGGACGAAGGATAGGTGGGCTTTGGAGGGGCGCGCCTTCAGGCGCGCCGTTCGAATTCTGAGAAGGCAGAGCCGGCTTTAGCCGGCGGCAGAAAAGCAGATCCCTCGCGGGCCGAAGCCCGCTCGTGACGACAAAGCAAACGATAAGCAATGGCGCGGCTGAAGCCGCGCCCCTTCAAAGCTCCAAGCATTCAACCCTGTCAGGCCCGCCGTGGCCGCCGCATCCATCCCGGCTCGCGCACGTACTCTTCTTCCAGCCGCCGCAGGCGCGCCGCCATGACTTGCGAACGTCCCAGGTATCCGACGGGACGTCCCGGCTCCTCCCAGCTGCATACCGGCAGGCGTCCCAAGTTAGCGCGCAGCATTCGCGCCGCGGCGTCGTAGAGCACCTCATTCGGGTAGGTGACCACCGGATTGGGCGAGCCCGCCTCCAGCACCGTCATGGCGCCTGCGGGGTCCGTCTCCAGCGCGTGCATGATGTCGCTGCGGGTGATTATGCCGGCCAATCGTCCGTCGGCATCGACGACGAAGACGCCCTGATGATGCGTCACCGCCGGATCGTGCTTGGCAATCCGTTCGGCCAGTTCGGCGACCGGCATGTCGACCGGTACCACGTCGAACTCCTTCGCCATGATCTCGCCGACGGTGACCTGCTGGAAGACGTCGGGCTCGTAGTCCTGGTGAATGCGCAGGCCGCGGCGCGCCAGCTTCTCGGTCATGATGGAGTTCTTGGCGTAGCGCACCGCAATGGCGTCCGCGATGACGGTGACCAGCATCAGTGGCAGCACCGAGTTGTAGTCGCGGGTGATCTCGAAGGCGAAGATGATGAAGGTGAAGGCGGCGCGCGAGGCCGCGCCGAAGACCGCGCCCATCGCGACCAGTGCAAATGCGCCCGGCGAAAGATTCGCCGCCGGCCAAATCTTGTCGACGATCATCGCGAACGCCGAACCCATCGCCGCGCTCGCCATGAACATCGGCGCCAGCAGTCCGCCGGATGTGCCCGAACCCAGCGAGATGACCAGCGCCGCCGACTTGAAGACCAGCACCGCGAGCATCGCGCCCAGCAGCATCTTGGTGTTCAGGATGTCGGAGATGGTGTCATAGCCCACGCCTAGCACGCGCGGCACGAAGTAGCCGATGATGCCGAGTCCGACCGCGCCGAGGGCCGGCCACCACATATCGTGAATGGGCAGCTTCTCGAACTGGTCCTCCGTCCAGTACAGCGCCTTGCTGAAGCCGAGCGCGGCCCCGCCACAGAGCACTCCGAGCAAGAGATAAAAGGGAAGCGCATGCGGCACGCCGAAATCGAGCGTACCGACCTTGAACATGGGGCCGGGCCCCAGCAGCCGGAAGTGCACCGTCGTGGCCAGCGTGCTGGCAATCACCAGCGGAATAAACGAGCGCGACTTGAACTCGAACAGCAACAGCTCGATGGCCAGGATGACGCCGGCGATGGGCGTGCTGAACGTCGCGGCCATGCCCGCCGCGGCGCCGCAGGCCAGCAGCACCTTGCGCTCGGCCGCGGTCATGTGCAGCAGTTGTCCGACCAGCGATCCGACGGCGCCGCCGGTCTGGATGATGGGGCCTTCGGCACCGAAGGGGCCGCCGGTGCCGATGGCGATCGCGGCAGAGAGCGGCTTGAGAATGGCGACCTTCGGTTCGATGCGGCTGCGGTTGATGAGCACCGCCTCCATGGCTTCGGGTATGCCGTGGCCGCGGATCTTGTCGGAGCCGTAGCGCGCCATAATGCCCACGATGATGCCGCCGATGACGGGAATGACGATCACCAGCAGGCCCAGATGGTTCTCGCGCGGGCTGTGGAAGAGAAACGAGAGGCGATGATAGAAAGCGATGTTGGTGAAAAGCCCGATCAGGTTGTAGAGCAGCCACGCGATGATGCCCGCCAGCACTCCGACTCCGGCGGCCAGCAGCGAAACCAGTCCGGTGCGGAAGCCGGCTTCGTAACCGCGAAGCCGATCACGGGAAGCCTGCTCCTCACTGAGCGGATTCACGCCGTCGACGCCCAGGGTTTCCGTTCGTACAGGCATTCACTGTTCTCCGTTCGGGGCGGTAAGCTGCGGGCGCTTGGGAATTCTGGCGCCGTTCCGATTCTGCACGGCGAGCTTGCGAAGGATGGCCACGAGCTCCGGCGCTGCCGAGCGCAGTTCGGCGCTGGTGTGTATCGTCAGCTCGGCGAGAACGCGCTCGCCGCGCGGCGTGAGCTTCACCAGCACCTCGCGGCGGTCGCGCGAACTGCGGGTGCGGGCGATCAGTCCCTTTTGCGCCAGGCGGTCGACCAGCTCGACCGCACTGTGATGCTGGATCTGTAAGCGCTCGGCGAGATAGACAATGCGCGACTCCTCGCCCGGCGGCATACCCTTGATGGCGAGCATGAGTTGATGGTGCCGCGGCTCAATGCCGGCGTGGCGGGCGGCGTCCTCGCTGAAGCGGAGAAAGCGGCGGATCTGGTAGCGGAACTCCGCCAGCGACTGGTAATCGGAGAGGGTAAGACGGTGCGCATTCATAAGCAGGGCCGCGTACGATTATATCGTATTGCGACATATGGATGACACAACAAAACGGCGGCAGCGCCTGTGAGCACACTCACTTTTCAGGTGTCACCCTGAGCGGAGTGAGTGCGGTCGCGCAGCGAGCGCACTCACGGAGTCGAAGGACCGCTATTGTAAAGCCGATGTAGGGGTCCTTCGACTCCGCGACGGGCGACTATCCTGCCAAGCGCAAAAGAAGCGCTTGTCAGGATAGTTGCCCGGTCGCTGCGCTCAGGATGACACCCTTGCAATAAAAGGGGGTTGATTAGTCCCGGGCTCCGGCCTTGCTGTTGCGCAGCGACAGCCGGCTGGGCGCGGTGATGCGCTGGAACTGGGCCTGCTTGGAGTGCTGGCGGTAATCCGGCCCTTCGATCTCCACCTTCTTGCACATCTCGTGCAACCGGGAGCGCATGCGCTCACCGATGCGGTCGCCCAGCGTCTCGCGGCGCGCCGCCCGCTCCACCTCGGTCGGACTGCGCAGATTGTCGGTTTCGCGATCGGTGTCTTCCGGCCCGTCGGGGAAGTTGGTGGTGATGATGGTGGTCTGGTTGTCGTTATAGCGGCTGTTGAGGATGTAGTTGACGGTATCGAAGACCCATTCGGTGCTGCGCACGGCGCCGAGTTCGTCGAGCACCAACACCTCGGCATCGAAGACGGGACGGAGCACTTCCATCTCGGTGGCCTGCACCGATGGGTTGTAGGAGTTCTGGATTTGCTTCAGCAGTTCGCGGTAATCGCAAAACAGGCAATGGATGCCCTTGTCGCGAATCAGCGCCTTGAGGATGCCTACGGCCAGATGCGTCTTGCCAACGCCGACGGAGCCGACGAACAAGAGGCCGGTCTTCTCGATGGGGTATTCCTCGACGAAACGGCCCGCGAGGTTGCGGGCCCGCACCATGCTGGCCTGGCGCTTGTCCTCGGGATCGTACTGGAAGGTCGTCAGTTCGCAATGCTGATAGCGAGGCGGGATGTGCGCCGACGCGAGCAGGCGTTCGCCGCGGGTTTGCAGGCGGCAGTCGCAGCGCACGGCTTCGCGCTCGCTGCCACGCTCAATCGTTCGCCAGCCTGTGCCGCCGCAGAGCTCGCAGGTTTCGTTGGAAGTCGCCATTCGGGTCTGGAGACAATCTACTTGGATTGCGAATGGTGGTGCAATATCTGCGGCGTTCATGCGCTGGGAGAAGTGTTGAACCACGGTGAAAATCCGGCGATGTCTGTGGATTACAGGGAAAGAAATCTTGCGCTCCCTTCCTCGTTCCGACGAGGCTTCGGCCGTCACTCGCAAAGAGGGTGTCCCAGAGCCTGCCCTGAGCTTGCCGAAGGGTCTTGCGGTGTTCGAGACCTAGGTGACGCCATGGGATTTCCAGTACCCAGGTCTGGAACACCGCCAGACCTGGGGCACCCACGCTAAAATCTCCGCGCCCCTCGGGCTCAGATTAACTCGATCGCCAGCATGACGGTCTGATGCCGCAGCCAACGGCTAAACAGGTCGCCAATCATCTTCTGCCATCCGTATTTGCGCCGTAGCATTTGCTGGCCGTGCGCGGCCTCGTTGGCATCGCAAATGCGGGCACGGCCCTCGACCCAGGCCCCTCGCACATTGCCGCGCATGGTGCACGGGGCCACGCGGACTTTGGGATTATTGCGAATGCGCTTTATTTTGCCTGCATCCGCTTCCGAATACACGTAGAAGAGCGGACGGCCCGGCTCCTGCGCAAACCACACCGGCGTCCGCACGCCCACGCCGGTCTTGCGAAACGTTTCCAGGCTCAGGTACTTGGCATTCGCGAACTGTGCAATCGGATCGGGCATACCTCAACCCTTCTACTCGTATACCGAGCAACCGCATCCCGGCGAAGGCACGTGCACCTTCAGGAAGTCGGAGACGCGCTGATAGGCGTCAATCTGATTCGGCACCCGCGCGAAGCCGTGTCCCTCATCCTGATAGACCTTCACCTGGACCGTTCCCCCGCGTTTCTTGACGGCCGCGGCCACCTGCAGCGACTCCTCCGCCGGACAGCGCGGATCGTTGCCCCCGGCCAGCAGCAGCAGCGGCGCCTTGATCTGGTCAACGAAATTTATGGGCGAGCGATCTTCGTACAGCGCCTTGTTCTTCACCGGATCGCCCATGGTTGCCAGATCGTACTCGCGCAAGCTGGGGTCCTCGTTGGCGATCTCGGTAAACCAATTCACGAACGGCACAATGGGCACGCCCGCGGCCCACATCTCCGGTGCTTTGGTCACCGCCATCATGCTGAGATAGCCGCCGTAGCTACCGCCCATCACGATCAGCTTTTTGGGATCGACGAAGCCGCTCTGCTTGATCCACTCGGCCGCGTCGAGCACGTCGTTCAGTTCTTGCCCGCCGGCGTCGCCGAGATTGGCGTCGGTGAACGCCTTGCCGTAGCCGGTCGAGCCGCGATAGTTGGGCGCGATCACCACGTAGCCCTGGTTCACGATGTACTGAATGAAGCGATTGAACGAATCGACCGACTGCGCCGCCGGGCCGCCGTGGATGTAGACAATCGCCGGAAATTTTCCGTTGCGCTGAATGTTGTTGGGCACGTAGGCGAACGCCGAAATCGTCCACTTGCCGTCGCGGCTGGGATAGTGAACGAGATGAGGCTCGACCATGTCGGCGCTGCGCAACCCACCAACCAGCGAATGTGTGATCTGCTGCGATTGCTGCGTGGCGAGGTCGTACGCCCAGAGGTCGGTGGGCGCATTCGAGCCGTTGTGGTAGTAGAGCAGGCGCGAGCTGTCACTGTTGAACGCTGTAGGACGTCCAGCGGCGAAATCCATACCGCGCGCAGTGGTCAGCGGATGGGCATGCCAGCCCGCACCTGCTGCGGAGGCTAAGTAAACCTCGCTCGAGCCGTCGATGTTGGCGGTATACACCAGCGATTTACCATCCGGCGAGAAGGAGCCTGCCCTGAACTCCCATTTGTCAACCGTAAACCAGGAAATGTTCTTCGAAGCGATATCAAGCAGTCCGACATTCTCGTACCCGTTGCGCGCATCGGAGGTGATGAGCGCGGTCTTGCCGTCGGGCGAGATGTCGGCCGCATGATAATTATGCTGGCCTTCGTGAGGCGTGAGGCTTGTGCTCTGCCCGCTCGCGAGATCAAACAGGAAAATGTTCGAATCTTTGCCCGTCGCGTGCGACTGTGTGTAGACGATGAATTTGCCGTTGCGCGAAAACAGCGGGTTGTAATTGCTCAGTTCCCTGGGCGTGTCCTTTGTCACGTGCCGTACGTGGTGCGTGGTGATGTCGATCAGCTCAATCTCGTAGCTCGAACCCGTCTTCGGCTTGGTCGCGTAGGCGAGCTGCTTGCTATCCGGTGACCATGCCGGATCGACCTCCGCCGACTCGGGCGAAACCGTCAGGTTCGTGACTTCGCCGGACTTCGGCGACACGAGAAAGATGTCCCATTGCTCGTCGCCGTCGTGATCGGAGGTGTAGGCGATCCAGTTGCCGTCGGGCGACCAGGTGGGCTGCGACTGCCGCTGGTCGCTGATGGTCAACTGCGTCGGCCAGCCGCCGCTCGCCGGCACCAGCCAAAGGTTGTTGCGGCCGCTGATGTTGGAGATGAACGCCACCTGCTTGCCATCGGGCGACCACGTCGAGCCGCCGATCGCGCGCGTCATGTACAGCTTCTCGATGGAGAAGGCCTGCATGTCGGCAACGGTCTTGCTCTCGAGCTTGGCGGGATCGGTGATCGCCGGCGGCATGGGGCCGGTTTCTACTCTAACGCTGGTTGAAGAGGAGGCCAGCGGCTGCTGGGAGAATGCGGTCAGGGTCGTCATCATAGCGAGGATGAATACAAGAAATTTCGAGTTTCCAGTTTCGAGTTTCAAGTGAGTGACAGTCTCGGCTTGTAATTAAAGCGCTGTGTTCGATTGTAAATCGAGGCCTGAAGGCTTTTGAGTGTTCGCCGTCGGGTGGAGCACACCTTCAGGCGTCCAGATTAAAGATGCGCGATGAGAGGGTCGGCTTCAGCCGCTGAGGTAATGTCCGCGGCGGTTTACCTCAGCGGCTTCAGCCGGCTTGTAATGATCGGCGGTCCTGCACGCCTGAAGGCGTGCTCCACCCGGCATAGGAATTGAGGGCCTCATCGCGGGGCCAGCACAACATTGTCGATCAGTCGCGTGCTGCCGAAGTATGCCGCCACTGCGACCAGCGCCCAGCGCGAAACGTCCCGCACCGGCTCCAGCGTCTCCGGATCGACCACCGCGAAATAGTCCGGGCGCGCGCCAGGTTCTTCGGCGACCACGCTCATACCAATGGCGCGCAGTTTCTCGCCATCCCGCTCGCCGCGGTCCGCTTCCATCTGGACACGCATCAGGGCGCGATGCAGCACCAGCGCCTGCCGCCGCTGCTCGGGCGTCAGATAAACGTTGCGTGAGCTCATCGCCAAGCCGTCGGGTTCGCGCACGATCGGGCACACCACCATCTCGACATCCATGTCTAGGTCGCGCACCATCTTGCGCAGCACCGCAACCTGCACCGCGTCCTTCTGCCCAAAGAAGGCGCAGTCAGGCCGCACAATTTCGAACAGCTTCGCCACCACGGTTGCGACGCCGCGAAAATGTCCGGGACGCGATGCGCCGTCGAGCTTATCGCTTAGACCCTCGACGACGACATAAGTCTTTGCGGATTCGGAATGGTGTTGGTGGCCCAGGTTCGCGTCCTTCGGTGGGACGCTAACCTGGGCCCCATACATCTCCTCCACCGTGGGCGCAAACAACAGCTCCACCCCGAGCTGCTCCAGCATGGCGGCATCACGTTCCAGGTCGCGCGGATATTTGTCGAGGTCTTCCGCCGGCCCGAACTGCAGCGGGTTCACGAAAATGGACACCACCGTCACATCGCAGCGCGCCTTGCTGGCGCGCACCAGCGACAAATGCCCCTCATGCAGCGCGCCCATGGTCGGCACCAACCCCAGCGTCTTGCCGGAGCGCGTGATCTGCCGGCCCGCAGCCTTCATGGCCGCGATCGAGGAGATCCGCTTCACCGCTCCTCCGGCTTCGGCGGTGAGGCAGGCGGGGCTTCGTCGGCTGGAGCGTCGGCGGCGGGCGGCTCCGGTTCCGGCACGCTCCAGCTTGCCAGCACCTCTTTCAACGCCGGCTCCAGTCGCGAGAGATGTTCCGGCGCGCACTTCAGCGCGACGGAGTAGATCTCGTCCTCCGGGCCCTGGATGAACACCAGCTCTTCAATCCACTCGCGGCTGGTAGAGTTCTCGCGATAATGCGCCTTCAACATCTGCGCGGGACTGTGGTCGACGGTGAGTTCGCGTCGTTGCAGCGTTTCAAAGTTCTGTCCCGCCTCGCGCATGGCAGCGGCTGCCTGCTCGATGATGCCGTTCAGGCTGGGACCGGCGCCGTCTCCGCGCGGGGTCGCCATCAGCGCCACCGTGATCTCGTCCCACAGCGCGCGGTCTTCTTTCTGCTCGGGCGCGACGACGACGCCGTTCCCGTCGAAGACATCGCCCAGCATCGTCCAGGAATTCGGATAGCTGAAGCAGAACCCGGCATTGGGATGGCAGTAGTTCTTGGGCGGAAGTGCTCGGTGTGGAGTTGAGGTCTGGGCCGACAGCGTTGCCGCAACTCCCCACAGCACTAGCAACACGAGCAAACCGCAGGTCCCTCGACCCGGGCTGAAGCCCTTGGTCGGGATAGCACTCTGGAACGGAGACACATTGTCCCGGAAGATCGCCGCACGCCACGCAAACTGCATGTATCTACAGTTGCACAGCGTGCTTGCGTTCCGCAATCGTCTGCAACGCGGCCAGCGTTTCCTTCGGCAGGTGGTACGACTCGGCGTCGGAGGGATACGCGCCCGACTTCACATCATCTTTGAAGGCCGTCAGCGCGTTGCTGATGACAGCGCCCACATCGGCATAGCGGCGCACGAACTTTGCCGGCGGCGCAAACGTCAGGCCAAGCAGATCGTGGAAGACGAGCACCTGCCCGTCGCACTCCGGACCGGCGCCGATGCCGATGGTGGGAATCTCCAGCTCGTGAGTGATCATCGCCGCCACTTCGCGCGGAATGCCTTCCAGCACCACGCAGCAAGCGCCCGCGCGCTCCAGCGCCAGCGCATCGTGCATGAGCTGCTCGATGGCGTCGAGCGTCTTGCCCTGCACCTTGTAGCCGCCCATGGCGTGCACCGATTGCGGCGTCAGGCCGATGTGGCCGACCACGGGAATCTCCGCCTCGACCAGGCGGGCGACCAGCCGCGCGCGCTTCTCGCCGCCTTCGATCTTCACCGCCTCGGCGCCCGCGTCTTTGATGAAGCGCGCTGCGTTGCGCAATGGCTTCGCGCTGGCTGACGTGGTACGACGCGAACGGCATGTCGGCGACAAGGAAAGCCCGTTTCACGCCCCGCCGCACGGCGCGCGTGTGGTGCAGCATCTCCTGCATGGTCACCGGCAGGGTGTTCTCGTAGCCGAGCATCACCATGCCCAGCGAATCGCCCACCAGGACCATGTCGATGCCGGCCTCGTCGACCAGGCGGGCGCCGGCATAGTCGTACGCGGTCAGGCAGGTGATGATCTCGCTGCGCTGTTTCTTTTCGAGAAGAGTGGAAGCGGTGATTTTGGCGCGAAAGTCGCCGGTGGTGATGCTCACGATGTCCTCCAGTGCAGTTCCGCGTGGCGGATACCGCCTGTGTCTCATCACACGACATTGTGACTCCGTGGGAGACGCTTAAATTGTACACCTTGAATCATGCGTCTCCCGCATCGGGGTTAACTCCCGTACAACTCGGTTTCCGACAGCACCGGCTCGCCGCCGCCCGTCTGGTGCGCACGGTTCACCGCCCCGAACATCGGGCCGCGGGCCTGCACCACCGGAGCGAATTTCTGGAATCCGATGGCTTCGGGCACGTCGTCGTACACGGCCTCCATGCCGCCCTTCATCAGGTAGGTTTCGTGCCAGAAGCCGGTGCCTTCGGAACCCTTCAGGAACGCCTTCCACCAATCGCGGTGCGGGGCGGAGCGGGTCCAGGCCAGCAACGACTCCATGTCCCGCCAGTATTGCCGCATTCCGACATGCGCAGGAAACAGCGAGTACACGATCGTTTCGTGCAGTAGAAGCCCCTCAGGCTGCGCTTCCACGGAGGCAGAGATCTTGGGGCCGAAACCCAGCAGCGTCTTCAATCCCGTGAGGCGATTCACCCGCATCCCCAAATAGACAACCACCAGATCGGGATACCCGGAAAGGTCCACGGTACGTCGGTCGACTTTGGTCGCCATGCGTATAAGGATTCGGCGGAGAGCGCGCAGGATTCGCGGATCGGGAGTTCCACGTCTGCCCTCACGTTCGATTTGGCGCGTCTCGAAACAAGCAGAGTGCAAAGTTAGCTGCCGGCGGCATAAGAATGCGGCTCATAATCAGCCCGCCCGCGACTCATCCCACGTCACTTGCATGATGCAAGTGACTTTGGTAGCGTCTTCGAAAATGCCTGCGAAGGCGAAGTCGAAGTACCGCTCCGGATGTCCGGTCAGCATCGGGTTGGAGATCTTCGGCGATCGCTGGTCGCTACTGATCGTGCGCGACATGATGATCCGCGGTTTCCGCAGCTTCAAGGATTTCCAGAGCGCGGGCGAGGGCATTGCGTCGAACGTGCTAGCCAGCCGCCTGCGCAGGCTGGAGGCCGCAGGAATTATCAGCGCGGAACGGCATGCCGCGGACGCGAGGCGAATCGATTACCGGCTCACCGCGAAGGGCATCGATCTCGCTCCTGCTCTGCTGGAGTTGCTGATCTGGGGTGGGCGTCACGAGAACACTGGAGTTCCCTGCGCGGCGATCAAGCAGTTGGCAAAACATCGGGAAGAACTTCTCGCCGAAGTGCGGCTGCGCTGGCAGCAACACGATTCGCGACCGCTGCAAGCGAGCTCAGGACAGTGGCTATGGCCGTAGTTCATTAGCCGAGAAGGGCTGGCATGAGACGCATCCTCGTCAAGAACCACATGAGCCTCGACGGCTTCTTCGAAGGGCCAAACAAGGAGATTGACTGGTTCGGCTTCGACCAGGAGCAGTTCGACGATTCGGTCGCTCTGCTGAACTCCGTCGATACCCTGCTGTTCGGCCGCACGACCTACGAGATGATGAAGGCCTACTGGGCGGTTGCGCCGCCCGATCCGGTTTGCGGCAAGATGAACAGCCTGCCCAAAATCGTTTTCTCGTCGACGCTCCAGGGCGCCGACTGGAACAACACGCGCGTCGTGAATGGCGACATTGCCGAAGAAGCTTTGCGGCTGAAGCAGCAGCCCGGCGGCGACATGGTCGTGCTCGGCAGCGGCGCGCTGGCCTCATTGCTGCTGGAGCGCGGCTTGGTTGATGAATATCGCCTCTACATCACCCCAATCGTTCTGGGCGGCGGCCATCCGCTGTTCCAGCAAATCAGCGAAAGAGTCAACCTCAAACTGGTGGCCCAGAAAACATTTCAGTCGGGCATAGTCATGCTCGTGTACCGGAAAGCCGGCTGAAATTCAGGTGACCCGGAGAGCCGGGAAGACAGTTGAATCCTATCTGAAGGTGGTTAGGAAGGAGATGTCAGTGAAGAGAAAAATCGCAATGGCAAGCGCATCAGCAATCCTGGTGCTGGTTGCCGCGCTGGCGCCGGCTTACGGAGCTGCGACGCCGGATACCAAGGCGCAGTACACCAGCATGGCTCCGCTCGACCAGTACCTCATGCCGGACCGTGATGCCGAGATCGCCATGGCGCGAAGCGCGGCGCCCGATTCCATCTCCCGCGACGCAACCGTGCTGGTGCTGGGGCGGCATGGGTACGAGACCGCAGTTCAGGGCAAGAACGGCTTTGTTTGCGTGGTGGAGCGGGCGTGGATGTCCCCCGAAGATTCTCCGGATTTCTGGAATCCCAAGATGCGTGGACCGCTTTGCTTCAATCCGCCCGCAGCACGCTCCATCCTGCCGGTAACTCTGGAAAGAACCAAACTGGCAATTGCCGGCAAATCGAAGTCCGAAATCATCGCCGCCAACAAGGAAGCCTACGATAAGAAAGAGCTGCCCCCGCTGGAGCCGGGCTCGATGAGCTACATGATGTCCAAGCGGGGGTATCTAACCGCGGACGGCGGCAACCTCGCCCATGTGATGGTTTACACGCCGCACGTGGATCCGGCGACCTGGGGTGCCGATATGCCCAACTCTCCCGTTATGCTGAATCCGCAGTTTAAAGGCGCCGAGCCGATTGACGTCTGGGTGATTGGGGTGGGCAAGTGGTCCGACGGGACACCGGCGCCGGTAATGTAGCGCAACTAGCAACTAGCGATTAGCAACCAGCCAGCACTTGACATTTCGCAATCAGCACTTGGCATTGCGCTTCGATACTGAACTCGAATCGGCGCTTTCCCAAGGGCTAATTGCAAGTTGCTAGCTGCTAATCGCTAAACAAGGAGCAACGACGATGAGCAAAGTACGCGTGCTGGTTGGCACCAAGAAAGGCGCCTTCATTCTGGAGGCGGACGGCAAGCGCAAAGACTGGAAGGTCAGCGGGCCGCTGTTCGCCGGCTGGGAGGTCTATCACATGAAGGGGTCTCTCGCCGACCCGGACCGCATCTTCGCTTCGCAGACCAGCGGCTGGTTCGGGCAGATCGTTCAGCGTTCCAGCGACGGCGGCAAGACGTGGGAGACCCCCGGCGGCGGGCCGGAAAAATCGCCGCAGGGCTGGCCCATGGGCGAGAGCAACAAGTTCGTCTATGACGACTCGAAGGAAACCGGCGCGCCGCTCACCACGCACCAGTGGTACGACGGGACGCAGAAGCCGTGGGTGTTCAAGCGCGTGTGGCATCTGGAGCCGTCGCTCGCCGACCCCGACACCGTCTACGCGGGCGTGGAAGACGCGGCGATCTTCCGCTCGTCCGACGGCGCAAGAAGCTGGCAGGAGATGTCCGGCCTGCGCGGTCACGGCACCGGCCCACAGTGGCAGCCGGGCGCGGGCGGGATGTGCTTGCACACCATCATTCTGGACCACGGCGATCCTAACCGGATGTACATTGCCATCTCCGCCGCGGGCGCCTTCCGCACCGACGATGGCGGCAAGACGTGGAAGCCGATCAACCGCGGTCTGCGCTCGCAGTTCCTGCCCGACCAGGACTCCGAGATCGGCCATTGCGTGCACCACGTGGCCATGCATCCATCGCGCCCGGATGTGCTCTTCATGCAAAAGCATTGGGACGTGCTGCGCAGCGACAATGCGGGCGACCAATGGCACGACGTCAGCGGCAACCTGCCGAGCGACTTCGGCTTCGTCATCGACGTGCACGCGCATGAGCCGGAGACCATCTACGTCGTGCCCATCAAGAGCGACGGCGAGCACTATCCGCCCGATGGCAAGCTGCGCGTCTATCGCAGCCGCAGCGGCGGGAATGAATGGGAGGCGCTGACCAACGGGTTGCCGCAGAGCAATTGCTACGTCAACGTGCTGCGGGACGCCATGTCCATCGACTCGCTGGATTCCTGCGGCGTGTACTTCGGCACCACCGGCGGACAGGTCTACTGCTCGCCGGATGGCGGCGATACCTGGGCGCCCATCGTGCGCGACCTTCCCCCGGTGCTGTCGGTCGAGGTGCAGACGCTGCCATGATCCGCGTAGTGATCCCGCAGCATCTGCGCACGCTGGCGAACATCAATGGCGAAGTGCAGCTTGAAGTGGAGGGCCGGGTGACCACACGCTCGGTCCTCGACGCGCTCGAAGCCCGCTATCCCATGCTGTGCGGCACCATCCGCGATCACGTCACGCAGGAGCGCCGCCCGTTCCTGCGCTTCTTCGCCTGCTCCGAAGATTTGTCGCACGAATCGCCGGATACTCCACTGCCCGATGCCGTGGCGAACGGAAGCGAACCATTTCTGATTATCGGCGCCATCGCGGGTGGCTAGCGCGCCCAACAATCCCCCGCCAGCCAACCTTAACGGTACCTAGACGCAAAGAAGCAGCTACTTAGAAGCTATAACCGCCAATTCTAAGTGGTCTCTGGAATCTATGCCCCACATTTGCGCCAATATTCCGCTAACTTACTTATTTAAAAAAGCATGCTTCTACAAAGCCGGTTTTCTATCACTTCCACTCTTGCGAACTAGTCCTGGTACTACGCACATGCGCGTAATCCCGGATACGTCCCTGAAGCAGAGTTCCTAAGGTCAAAACCTATCACCAACTAGGCCCAATTACGGGTATCTCCAGAGTTGATGCGTCCCTAGTCTGAGTTCACTGCAAGAGCACAAGCTCAGATATGAGGAGAATTGTTTTGAATAAGTTTCTTGGCATCGCAACGCTGCTGTGCGGACTCAGCACACTCTCTTTGGCCGGTACCAGAACGTACAACCAGATTCAGGCCATGTCGGGATGGCAGACCTGCGATAGCTGCGCCGGGAGCGGACCCGTGCAGCATTCCATGAGCCAGCACATCAGTAATCCGTCGATGACTGGCAACTCCACCGAGTATTCGCTCGGCGGCCACTCGCCGTACCACAACGCAATCTGGTGGAAGCAGCTTGGGGCCAATCCCAGCGCCAGCAATTTTACCTACGACCTGTACTTCTATCTGACCACCCCTGGCGCGGCGCAGGCGCTTGAGTTCGACATGAACCAGTCGGTGAGTGGACATAAATTCATCTTCGGCACCGAGTGCAACATTCGCGGCGCCCATCAATGGGATGTTTGGGACACGGCCCATGGCCGCTGGATCCACACCGGCATTGGATGCTCGACGCCGCCCGCTTATCATTGGAACCATCTGGTGCTACAGTTCCAACGCGTCGGCAGCCAAGCCAAGTTCGTTTCGGTCACGCTGAACGGTCACACCAGCTACATCAACCGCACCTTCAACACCTATGGCGTCAACGCCTCGGAGTTGAACGCCGCGGTGCAGCTCGACGGCGACTACAACCAGCAGAACTACTCGATGTGGGTCGACAAGATAACCGTTACCGCCTGGTAAGCCCTCCCCCAAACCGGCGATGGGGCCTGCCTCCGGCGGACCCTGTCGAAAATCCGCGGGCCAATCGCTTACACTACGGCTGAAGCGGATACATTTCTTGCGTAAACATCTCAGGCCGTATCAGAAGTTCACGCTCCTTATCGCTGCTATTTTTGCGCTCGGCGCCTTATTTTGCTCTTCCCTGTTTCCCGGCGCGGGGATGGTCGCTCCCGCGCTCCGCTGGATCGCGCTCGCCACGCTGGTGATCTACGGCTGCCTTCGGCGCACGCTTACTGCGTGGATTTTCATCGCCATGCTGCTCGGGGCCGAGATCGGCCATGATTGGCCGAGTGTTGCCACCCACCTGCGCGTGCTGGCGCTGATCTTCCTGCGGCTCATCAAGACCATCATCGCGCCGCTGCTGTTTGGCACGCTGGTGGTAGGCATCGCCGGGCATTCCAACCTGCGGCAGGTGGGCCGGCTGGGACTGCGCTCCATCATCTTTTTTGAGATCGTCACCACCATCGCGATCTTCCTCGGACTTGGCGCAATCAATCTGAGCAAGGCGGGAGTGGGCGTGAAGTTGCCGGTTACGTCCGCCGCAGACACCGGTTCGGTCGCCAAGCTCAGCGCGGAAGATACCATCCTGCACGTCTTCCCGGAGAACATCGCCAAGTCCGTAGCTGATAACCAAGTGCTCCAGGTCGTGGTCTTTAGCCTGATCTTCGCGGTCGCGCTGGCGCTGGTCAGCGAAGAGAAACGGCGTCCCATGCTCACGTTCTGCGAGAGCCTCAGCGAGGTGATGTTCAAGTTTACGAACATTGTGATGTACCTGGCGCCGCTGGGAGTGGGAGCGGCGGTGGCCTACACTGTGGGACATACCGGACTTGGCGTGCTCGGAAGCCTACTGAAGCTTCTGCTGACGTTGTACGCCGCGCTGATTGTCTTCATCGTCGGCGTTCTGCTGCCCATCGCGCTGCTGTTCCGGGTTCCGCTGCGCGCGTTCATGAGAGCGGTGGCGGAGCCGGTGACCATCGCCTTCGGAACCGCCAGCTCCGAGGCCGCGCTGCCGCGCGCCATGGAAGCCATGGAAGCCATCGGCGTGCCGCGGCAGATCGTCGCCTTCGTTATTCCCACCGGCTACAGCTTCAACCTGACCGGCAGCTCGCTGTATCTCTCAGTCGCGGCGATCTTCGTTGCGCAGGTCGCGGGCATGCATCTGTCCCTCGGCCAGCAGTTGCTGATCATGTTGACGCTGATGCTGACGAGCAAAGGCGTGGCCGGAGTCTCGCGCGCGGCGCTGGTGATCCTGCTGGCGACGGCGACATCGACCGGCCTGCCGAGCGAACCGGTGTTTCTGCTGCTCGGCGTCGATCAACTGCTCGACATGGGCCGCACGGCCGTGAATGTGCTTGGAAACTGCCTGGCTGCGGTCGTGATGGCGAAGTGGGAGGGCGAGTTCGCAACGGAGGCGCCATCGGCCGTAGTCGCGGCCGCGCTGGAATAGTGTTTTCAGCTCGTATGGCAGTTGCGTAAAACTTGGACTGGCACGTGAATGGTGCTGCCCAGAAATGCGGGCCAGCAGGAAGACGAATATGCCTCTGCCCATCACGAGAGCACATCAAAACGCGATGAAGCGCAGTCAAGTGGGACAACTTCCGGCGGCAAATTCCGTTCGTATGATGTATGCAAGAACGCTTAGACATCCGGGAGTGGGTAAGGGCCCTTGGGCTTTGGACAATCAGCGTGAGTTTTGCGGTATTGGTGTTCTACGGAACCACGGTCCTTATGAACTCGCACGTGCCGGTCACAACGCGTCCTGCGGCGCGCGCGATAACACATTCCACCCCGATAGGCGGCAAGGTGGAAGACGGCGTCCTTCGCTCCTCGCCGCCAGACGCCGACGACGTGGAAATCACCCGTTGGCGGATTTGACGGGCGGGGCCGACTTTGCGGCCAACGCGGGCAGGAGCGTCCGCAAGGTCCCTAAAACATCGTCGAAGCTGAAGCCGGCCCGTAGATCGGAACGCATAGCCACAACCTGATCGCGCAGCAGGCTTTCGGTCATGCCAATAAGGGCAGCGCGCGCTGCCTCCAGGTTCAGCTCGGCGCGGATTTCCCCTTCCCGGCGCATGTCGCTCAACACTTCGTCGAAGAGCTCCACGAACTGGCGATACCCGCGGCTCATCAGCACATCGCGGCCGTCTTTGCGCACACGACGCCCCTCCAGCGTCATCAAATCCTTCAGCTCGTCATCGCTGCCCATTTCCACCACAACCGCCTCCAGCATCCCGAACAGCCGCTCCGGGTTACCCCGGGGGCTCAGTGCCTGCACTCGCCGGAGGATGCCGGCCCATCCGCGGTCCAGAATTGCCGACAGCAATCCCTGCTTGCTGCCGAAATGCTTCATCAGTTGCGACTCGCTGGTACCGGCGTCGCGGGCGATGGCAACCGTGCTGGTGTTCTCGTAGCCGTTGCGGGCAAACAGATGCTTGGCGGCCACAAGAATTCGCTCGCGCGACGAGGTGCTGACGGCCTTATCTGCAGCGGAATCGGTGGCGACATCAGATATTGACATACCCCAAACTGAACCCGGCGACGTGTCGGAAGTTGCGCAACTACTCAGGATCGACGGCGGGATTGCCGGCGCAATTTGTTGAATCGGCGCAGTACGGCAACTTTCACGGGTCCAGCGGGTTATCCTAGATGGCACCCTGCGCCACATTGCATTCCCTCGTCTGATAAAAGGAGATTCGTGGCCGCATCTTTGTTCTCCCCAACTTGTCAGCGCGCGTTCGCCGTGCTGATGGCGGTACTGCTGACTGCGCTGGTATTGCCCAGCCAGCAGACGCCTACGTTCTCCGCCGACGTGAAGGTCGTGAACGTGCTCGCCACGGTGCGCGACAAGCATGGGCAGATCGTGAACAGCCTCACCAAGGACGACTTCAAGCTCGAGCAGGAGGGCCAGGCGCAAGCCATTCGCTACTTCGCACGCGACACCGACCTTCCGCTCAAGCTCGGGTTGCTGGTCGACACCAGCGGCAGCCAGCGCCGCCTGATTGATCAGGAGCGCATCGCCAGTTATGGATTCCTGAACGAGCTGATGCGGGTCGACAAGGACAAGGCATTCGTCATTCACTTCGATTATGAGATCGAGTTACTTCAGGACCTGACCTCATCGCACGAGAAGCTGGAGGCCGCGCTGGACAAACTGGGTGCGCCCCAGTTCAACAATTCCAGTGGCGGATCGTCCGGCGGTGGTGGTTATCCGGGTGGCGGAGGCGGCCAGGGCGGCGGACATCGGCACTCTGGCGGAGGTACCACATTGTATGACTCCGTGTTTCTCGCCTCCGACGAGCTGATGCGCAAACAGGAGGGCCGCAAGGCGATTGTCCTTCTCACCGACGGTGTCGATCAGGGATCGAAGGTCAGCCTCGACCGCGCTATCGAAACGGCGCAGCGCTCGAACACGCTGGTTTACTCAATCCTGTACGCCGACCCTGAGGCGTACGGGCCGCAGGCTTATCCCGGCGGCCATCATGGCGGTTGGGGCGGAGGCGGAATGGGCCGTTATCCCGGAGGCGGCGGCGGATATCCGCAGCAAACCTCGCATCCGGATGGGAAGAAGGTTTTACAACGCTTGTCGAAGGAAACGGGTGGACGTTTCTTCGAGGTTTCCAAGAAAGAGCCGATCAGCCAGATCTACGGCGAGATTGAGCAGGAGCTGCGCAGTCAATACAACCTGGGATTCACGCCCGACAAGACGGCGGCCACGCCGGGCTATCACAAGATCACGCTTACCACGAACAACAAAGACTTGACCGTACAGGCGCAGGAAGGATATTACGCCGGGCAGTAGGCCACAGGCCCGGCGGCAAGTCGACAATTACCGATTCGCGGCTTTGTGAGCGGCCGGCTTGTGCGCCTCGGTAGTAGAACCGGCTTGCTTCACCGCGTCGTCGAGCATTTGATAAAGGTTGCTCAGGTCCGTCACCTCGCTCACCGCGGCCCCGTGCCCACTGTCATTCACGATGTATACCGTCGGTGTGTGGTCCAGCGGAATGCGCTCGCCCAGCTGGCGGTCGGCGTCCACCTTGCCGCTGAACTGGCCGGAGGGATCCACCATGAACGGAAACTCAACTTTGTGGTCCTGCGCCCACTTCGCGGTGATGCCTTGCAAGTTCTGCTTGGTGATCGAGTTCTGATTGGCGAAGATGTAGAGCCGATAATCGTCGCCCAGCCGCTCCGACTTGCTATCGAAGTAGCGGGCATTCACCGCCGCCTGGTACGACCACGGGTGCTGACGCAGCGGGAAATCGTGTTGCACCAGCGGGATGTTGTACTTCTTCGCCGCCTCGTGCAGCATGGGCGCGGCCTTGGCGCACTGCGGACACTCCAGGTCCTCGAAGACGATAATCGCCACCTTGGAACCCTTGGGCGGCTTCAGCATGGAGACATCGACGCCCCAGCCCAGGCTGCTGAACAGCAACAAAATCGCCGCCGCAGCCAATTGCATCAGAGATAAACGCTTCATTACGGAATTTCCTTTTGCGCCGGATGGGCCGGCAGGACCAGCAGGGAAACCAGCAATATAGTAACGGATTCGGCGTGCGGGAGTCTCGCCCGCGTGGCGACTGTTCAATTGGCGTTCGTCGGCTGGGCACAGAGCACCACTAGGGTCATGTCGTCGTTCTGCTTGGCGCCGGCTGCGAAGGCATCAGCGTTTTGCATTATGCGGGAAATGATCTCCGCCGGGGGCAAACCGGCGCACGAGCGCACCGTCTCGCTCAGCCGCTCCTCGCCGAATTCATCCTGAGCTTCGTTCATGGCCTCGCTGACGCCATCGGTGAACGCCACGAGCACATCTCCGGGCGCGATCGTCAAACTGCGTTGCTCGTACAGGGCCTCTTCCAACAAGCCGACGACTGTCCCGCAAGCCTCCAGCCGCGCACAGTCGCTCCCATCCTGACGGCGAAACAGCATGGGCGCATTGTGTCCCGCGTTGACATAGGTGAGCATGCGTGACGCCGGATCGTATTGTGCATAGAAAAACGTGGCATAACGATTGGACGCCAGCGCCTCATGCAGCAGCCGATTCACATTGCTCATCAGTCCGGCAAGATTGTCGGAGGCGCGCGTGACCTCGGCGCGCAACGACGCTTGCAGGCTGGCCATGGTGAGCGCGGCGGCGATGCCTTTGCCGGAAACGTCGCCGATGGCGATGCCCAGTCTGCCGCCGGGCAAGGCGAGAAAGTCGTAGTAATCGCCGCCCACGCCGGAGGCGGGACGGCAGGCGCCCGCATACAGGATGCCGTCAATCGGCGGCAGCTTCTGCGGGAAGAGCCGCTCCTGCACCTCGCGCGCGATTTGCAATTCGCTGTTCAAGCGCTCGCGCTGCGCCACCTCGTCCGCCATGGCGGAGATGAGGTGGGCGTTCTCCAGCGCCAGCCCCGTTTGTGTCGCCACTGATTTAAGCAGGCGCAGGTCGGTGCCGGAGTAAGGTTCGTCCGAGCGCTTGGGGCCGAGGCTGATGAAGCCCAGCAACCGCTCGCGCCCGTTCAGCGGAAGCAGCAACTCGGCTTCTAGCTGGATCAGCTTGGAGCGATCCTCCTCGGTGACCTCGGCTTCACGGTGCACCCACGAGTGCGGATCGTCGAAGTAGACGCGTGCCGGCCCATTCTGCCGCCGCAGCGCCTTCACCATGCCCGCGCCCGGCGGGAAAACGATGTCGGGCGGAGCGGGATAGCCGACGGCATAAGCCGGTCGGTACGGCCCGTTGCCCAGCAATACCGCCACTCTTGAAATGTGCAGCGTCTGCGAGATGCGTTCGGCGACCGTCGCGATGAGCGACGGCACCTCCACCATGCTGCGGACGCTGTCGCTCAACTCGCTCAAAACCTGCTCGGCATCGTAGGCCTCGCGGAAGAAGCGACGGTCCACCCACTCGCGCGCGCGGTCACCCATTCGACGAATGACGAAGATGCCGACAAGGCCGATCACAATCGCCGCTATCTTTCGCTTGGTTTCGTGATGGTTGCTCAGTGCGAAAAACGTCACGACTACGAACCCGACCGCCAGAACTTGCAGCACCCGCACGCCGTTCTTCGCCAGTGCGTATTGCACTCCTTGCCGCAGCACCACCCGCACATCCATAGCCCGCTGCACGACAATTACGTAAGCCATCGTGAGCGGAAACAGCGCAAACATCACGAAGGCGGTAGAAATCACCCAGTCGGGGATTTCATATTTCGGGAACAGCCAGAACGCCAAACCAAGCAGCAACAGGGGAGTCATAGCGATCGTGGCACCCCAATACATCAGCCGAAGCCGACGGCGAGAGTCGGGGGAAATGTCCCGCATTGACTTGGTGAAGATGAAGCCGAAGAACCCGGAGATCAACAAGTACGAATAGGCGCCTACGACGAGCTGCGTGGGTTTAAGTAGCGCTGCGAGGGGAGCCGCGGATCGATAGTCGCGTACATTCAGTACCGACATAATTACTGCGCCCAGCATCAGACCTGCGTAGGGAGCAATGACTACGGCCGGCAGCCATCTCCACCGTGTGCCTGGGCGCTGGAATACGGGCATCGGCTCCGGAAAGTAGAAGCCGAACAGGAACATGAACGCGGCCCACGCGCTTTGGAGCGTCCCGACGTATGCGACGGCGGTCGGCACGACTCTCGGGCCCCAGCCGAGAAGCTCCCCTGGAAGGGCCACGATCTGCGAAAATCCCAGCAAAACTCCGAACAGAAGCCACGCGGATAAGTCCGCCGGACGCACCATCGCCACCCAGAAACCCAGGGCAATGCAAAATATCGGCAACACAACGAGCAGAAGAACTATCCCTGTCCTCGTGCTCGTCCAGTCATGGCTCGGGGTGACCGGAAGCGCGATGGTGCGGTCTTTGGGATCGCCCGGTGACCGGACCGTCAGAAGGACCGTGTCTCCCTCGCGGGCCTTGTACAACTCTTCAAGCTCCACGAGACTGCCGGTGTAAGGACGGCCATCGATCGCCAGCAGAAGGTCGCCTTTCCGTAGCCCGGCGCGCTCAGCTTTGTGGCCGGGTGCGACAGAGGCGCTGCCCGGATGCACGAAAAACAGCGCCGATTCACCGGGAGGTGCGCCCAGAATGCCCCTTATGAAGCCAATCTGGAAGAAGACGACGACCGCGAACAAAAGCGCCAGGAAGATGTAGCGAAAGACGAACTTCGAGCGAGGTACGGACAGAGCAGTTTCTCGCATCATGGTCGCCGATGCCATGCGCGAAGATTGTACCGTGACTTGGCCAGCCGGCTTGCTGAAATCGCTGGCAAGGCATGTGCGGGACGTTAGTGGCTGATCGCCACCAGCTCTTGCTTCTTCGTTTCGTGGGGCGCGAGCAGCTCCAACTCTTCCGCCGCCGTCTCCGAGTCGGGCGTCAGCGCGATGTCGGTGTAGTGGATCGCGTCGGGATCGCGCACCAGCCGCTCCTTGAACCAGTGGAAGCGCCATGCCAGTTGCGCCATCTTGGTGTGCTTGTATACAAGGTCGGCGACGAACCGCGGATAAAAGACAAACGGGCTCTCGAGGGGCATCGTGGGCCGCCGGTCGCGGCGGTACTTGCAGCGCAGGAAACCGCCCTGAAGCGGATCGATCTTCTCGTAGCACGATGCAGAAGTGGAACCAGAGCAGGAGGGCAGCATGTTGTCCCGGGTTGATTCCGGTGGCCGCCGCGCGCCGCAGCGGGTCTCCATGTGCTCCAGCGTGTAGAACCTTGCCACGAGTCGCGATAGAGCTTCGCCCACTGCTCAGCGGTCATGCGCGGGTGCTGGGTGGTCACGTGCTCCAGGTCGTACTTGTTCAGAGTCGGGATCGAGATAAGCGCCCGCCTTGTACAGCTTCTGGTGGTCTTCCGAGCCGGGCAGCGGCGTCAGGCAGTGCGGCTCCAGCAGATCGATGGCAGCTCGCGCTGGATGATCTTGATGTCGCGAATGACCGACTCCGGCGTGTCGCTCGGGAAGCCCATGATGTAGCCCGCGAACACCGTCACGCCCGCTTGCTTCCACGTCAGCAGCATTTTGCGGTATTCGGCGATCTTGTTCTGCTTCTTGCGCGCGCCGATCAGGCTTCGGGATTGATGCTTTCGAGGCCGATGAACACGCGCGCCACGCCCGCCCGGCCCGCCTTCTCGATGAAGTGCGGCAGCCGGTGGCACATCGTGTCCACCTGAATCACGAACTTGATGTTCAGCTTCTCGTTCTCGCGCATCTGGATCAGCCGGTCGAAAACGTTCTCCCAATCGCGTATTGCGCGCGAAGTTATCGTCGGTGATGAAAAAGCGGTTGATGCCCTGCGCCAGATTGCGGCGGACGATCTGCTCCATATCGTCGACCGATGCGCCGCCGCGACTTGCGCCCCTGCACGTTGATGATGGTGCAGAACGAGCACAGGAACGGGCAGCCGCGGCCCGCATCGAAGCTGGTCATGCTGCCGCCGGTGCGCTTAATGCGCGTCGCCGGAAGAATCGGCATCGGCGCGCCTTCGAGCGAGGGCAGATCGTCCATGTAGTTGTAGAGCGGCTTCAGCTTGCCATTCCAGGCGTCGCGGCAGAACCTGGTCCAGCCGGCCTTCCGCTTCGCCGGCAAAAAGCGAAATGCCGAGGTCCATGCGCTTCCTTCAGTTCGGGCGTGATCTCCGGCAGCATCGACAGGCACCCCGACACGTGAAAGCCGCCCATGCAGACCTGAATGCCCGCGGCGCGCAGCGTGCGCGCGATATCCATGGCGCGCGGGAACTGGTTCGACTGCACGCCCACCAGCGCCACCATCCCGCGCCCGCCGCGAGCTGTCGCGCGATGCGGTCGGGGCGAACGCGCGTGTTGGTCTCGTCCATGCGACGAAATATCGATCTCGACGTCGTCGCCCAGCACGCGCCGCTCGTTGCAATCGAGCGCCAGACCGTTCATTACCGCAAGCGTATTGGACGGAATAGCCGAGCGGAACCACTGGATGACGTAGCCGTCGTCGTCGTAATGCGAAGGCTTGATGAGAACTACCGGGAACTGCTGTTTTTGCGCCATCTACGCAAGTTTCCCCACGGAAAAAAACAAGTAGCGCTAGCTTAGCACACAGGCGCAGCAGTGATTTATCCTGTTCACCTCCGCCTTACTACTTTGGGTGCGGCACGATGGAGACAATGACATATTCGTCTGCTTCAAACGTGAAATAAGAGCGCCAGCTTTGTGTCACCCTTGCTTGCCAGAGATCCAGGGTCTCGCTGTACTTTTTCGCGTGCAGTGACGAGTGGCGTAGATCGGCAAGCAAGAAGCCAAGTTGCTTGCCGAACGCCTTTCGGACCCGAGGGGTAACTTTGCATAATCCTTATCAGCTCGCGCTGTGAAACGCAGCTTCATCTGGCGCGCGTCTTCGCCCGGCGGTTTTCCGAGGCGCGCCGCGCACGACTCTCCAGCGCCTTAATCGCTGCATGCGCGGTGGAATAAGGGCCGTGGGTCCTGCCATGTTTCAGATCGTCAAGCCCTTCCGCGAGGTGCCGGTCGATGATGCTCTTCGGCGTAAAAACAATCTTCCCGTTCTCAACCTTGGCTTCGAGCAGATCGCCGACCTCCACATCCACCTGCTCGCGGATGTGTTGCGGGATAACGATTTGAAACTTGTTCTTGACAGCGACAACTTTCACTAAAGGCAGCTCCGTTCAACTGTTCAACAGTATAACGGAACACAAGGCCCCCAAGAGCGCCTGCGTGCCGCCCCCGCAATATGGCATGCTGATTTCGAAGATGATACCTGTGTTGAGTGGTTGCCCCGTCTTTTCGGATACCAGCCGGCGATGATCCATGCCAAAATACCCCGCCTGAATTACTCCCCCAGCATCTTCCGCGCGATCGCCCGAATGTGCACCCCAGCGACGTCCACGTGCGGGAAATCCGTGTTCGAGTCATTGAACAGCAACGCGAGATCGGTCCCGCCGAGCAGGACCGCGTCAACCTTGTCCCGCCTAATCAACTCGTGCGCGATCGCGGAAAGCTCCGCGTGCTGCCCCGGCGATGCCTCCCCGCTCAGCGCGAAGCTTCGTGTACGATCTCATGAATGCGCTCGATCTCCTCCGCTCGCGGCCTCATGAACTCAACGCCGCGCACCTCGCCATACAGGTCCGACTCAATGACAAACCGTGTGCCGAAGACAGCTACTCGCTTAAAGCCTAGCCGCGCAAGTTCAACGTTGAGCGGGTCAAAGATATTCAGGATGGGCAGGGGCGAGCTCGCTGATAGTTCGCGTATGCAGTAATGCGGAGTGACAGCGGGTACGACGCCAAACTCCGCACCCGCGTCTTTCATGCGCGCCATGAAGCGGGCGAGATAGCGCGCCATGCCGTCACGATCGCTAGCGCGCAGAAACTCCATCACGCGCGGCGGTTCGGCATGGACCATCACCATCTCCAGCGCGCGGCCCTGCTCATGATGCGCCTTGGCCAGGTTCACGTAGTAATGGACCGCGGCTCCGACTCCGAGCCCGCCCACGAGCCCTAAACACCTACCCGCTGTCATCGAAGTGGACATGGAAGATCGTTTCAGTGTACCTAACTTGGCAACGGGTATCGTGTGGCATTATGTGCATGGACGACCACAAGCAATCGCTGAAGGTGGGCCTTGAGGGCCATCCCTCTGACAGCGCGCAAAGCTACTTCCTGACAGGGTAGAAAAGATAACTTGGACTCCGGAATCCTTTTGCGAGCATCGCTGTACGCGCTGGCACTTCTTTTCAGCGTGATCGTCTTCTCGCGCGCGCGCTCACAACGCGTGCGGCAGTGCGTTCTGCTCGCCGTCAGCTACGCGCTCTATCTCACCTGGGGAGCATGGTTTCTGCTCGTGCTGCTCGCCTCTACCACCATCAACTTTCTGCTTGGGCGGCGGATGCAGCGCGATGCTTCAGCGGCAGTTTTGTGGGTGGGACTGATCTTCAATCTGCTGCTGTTGAGCGTCTTCAAATATCTGCCTGGTGCGGCCGTTGCCGCTCCACTGCCGTCGCTACAAAGGTTCGCTCACCTTGCCCTGCCGCTGGGAATCTCCTTCTGGACCTTCCAGGCGATGAGTTATCTCCTGGATCTTTACCGCGGCGAAGAGCTCAATCCGTCGTTCGTCGAATTCGCGCTATACATGTCGTTCTTCCCGGTCACCATCTCCGGACCCATCTGCCGCCTGCCCGAGATGCTCCCGCAGTTCCGCTCGGAGACGCCCCCATCGCGCGATGACAAGGCGCGCGGACTCGCTCGCATCGCCACCGGCGTGCTGATGATGCAGGTGGCGCAGTTGCTCGGCAAAGGCTTAGTCGCCGGGCAGGGTATCTCGGCAGGCTTTGATCAGACGAGCTACTGGAGCGGGCCGGACGTCTGGTGCCTCGCATTGGGCTACGGCCTGCAAATATTCTTCGATTTTGCCGGCTACTCGCATATTGCCATCGGCGCCGCGCGCACGATCGGATTCACTCTGCCGGAAAACTTCGCGCGCCCGTTCGCGTCCACCACCCCATCAGTCTTCTGGACGCGCTGGCACATGTCGCTGTCGTTCTGGATCCGCGATTACGTCTTTCTGCCACTAGCCATGCTGCGCCGCGCGGAGTGGTGGCGGAAGTTCTGCCTGCTGATCGCTATGGTGTTGTTCGGAATCTGGCACAAAGGCACGATCCTGTTCGTGCTTTTCGGCTGCTATCACGGCGTGTTGCTCGTCCTCCATCGGCAGACGCAGGAGCTTGAACGCAGGCTGCAATGGCAACCTGCGTCGCGCTCCTGGACGGCCGTCTCATGGATCGCCACGATGGCGCTGGTGAACTTGGGATGGATCTGGTTCCGCGCCGGCTCATTGAGCCAGGCCAGCCGGATGTTCACGTCGCTGTTCTCGCCGGGAAGCTATTCTCGCCATTTCCTGCACCCGAGCTTGTACCTGCTCGTCGCAGTCGTCGCGCTGTCCTATGCTGCTACCTTGATCGCCACCCGAGCTCTCGACCACACGGCCAACCAGACGCTAACCACGCCGCCCAGGTCGCAAGCCGCCGCCATCGCGCTGCGCAATCGCTGGGTTTGGCTTGCGCCGATTTGGGCCGCCACCTGCGTTCTTCTACTGGCGCTCCTGCCTCACCAAAGCCGCGCCGCCAACGTATTCCTCTATCGCTCTTTCTAAACGGGAATTCGTCTAAGGTGTGTGCTGTTCTAAGCCAATGGGAACAATCTTCGGTAACCTGAGGTCATTCAGGTGCTCTGATTTCGGTACAATTTGGGGTAGAATCAGCGGACGATTTGGCTGCGCTCCCTGCGACGGACTTTGTCGCGCCGGGACCGGGTTTCGGGGGACTTGCGTATGGGCTTCTTCAGGACAACGGGTCAGCGCGTAGGCACTGCCGGTCAACTTTTTTCGTTTTTCTGGAGCAACAAGCGCTGGTGGCTCACGCCTATTCTGATCACGCTGGCGCTGTTTGCCGTGGTGCTGATCCTGGCCCAGAGCTCGGCGATCGCGCCGTTCATCTACACCTTCTTCTAAGGGAAACCAACGATGTTGGCGCCGGTCCATTTGATCAAGCTGCATTGGCGGGGTGTCCTGGCGGTCGTCGCTGTCGCCGTTCTTCTGTGGTTCTGCCTGCCTGCACGATTGCGGACCACACTATCAGAGAACTGGAAGAAGTTCGGCCGCGCGATCGGCAACTTCAACGCGCGTGTCCTGCTCACCTTGCTCTACGCTGTCGTGATCATGCCGTTCGGCCTCGCGGTTCGGTTCTTCTCCGACTCTTTCCACATCAAGAAGCGCCCTGAAGCCTGGTTTGATCACCCCCCACTGCCCAACACCCTGGAAGAGGCCCGGCGCCAAGGCTGACATGAATATCCTGGGAATCTCCTGTTACTACCACGATGCCGCAGCCGCGCTCTTGCAGGACGGCAAGCTCATCGCCGCTGCCGAGGAAGAGCGCTTCAGCCGCATCAAGCACGATTTCGGCTTCCCGCATCAGGCCATCAAGTTCTGCCTGGAGAGCGGAGGCATCCAGGGCGGCGACCTGGACTATGCGGTCTTCTTCGAGAAGCCCTTCCGCAAGTTCGATCGCATCCTGATGAGCGTGCTCCAGACCTATCCGCAGTCGTACAAAGTTTTTCGCGAGTCGATGATCACCTGGATGATCGACAAGCTGTGGGTCGGGTCGAAGATCTCGGCGAGCTGGGCATTCCCACCGACAAAATTCTCTTCAGCGAACATCACATGTCGCACGCTGCCAGCGCCTTCCTATGCTCGCCGTTCGAAGAGGCCGCGATGCTCACCGTCGACGGCGTCGGCGAGTGGGTCACGGGCACGTGGGGAGTCGGCAAAGGCAACCAGATCGACATCAAGAAGCAGATGATGTTCCCGCACTCCATCGGCCTGCTGTACAGCGCCTTCACCGCGTTCCTGGGCTTCGAGGTGAACGAGGGCGAGTACAAGGTAATGGGTATGGCGCCCTACGGCCAGCCGCGCTATGTGGACAAAGTGTGGAAGCTGGTCCGCCAGGAGGCCGACGGTTCGTTCTCGCTGGACATGGATTATTTCTGCTTCCAGCATTCGACCACGCGGACCTTCAACAACAAGTTTGTGCAGTTGTTCGGCCAGCCGCGTCCGCCCAAGATGCTGTTCTTTACCGAAGACTCGGGCTTTCCGGAATACTTCGGCGAGGCGCCGTCGAATTTCCACGAGCTCTGCAAGCTGAACCAGCACTACGCCGACATTGCCGCCAGCATCCAGCAGGTCACAGAAGAGGTGCTCATCTGCATGGCGCGGCAGCTGCACAAAGAAACCGGGATGAGCAAGCTCTGCATCGCCGGCGGCGTGGGCCTGAACAGCGTGGCCAATCATCGCATCCTGCGCGAGACGCCGTTCGACGAGATCTTCATCCAGCCCGCGGCCGGCGACGGCGGCGGAGCGCTCGGCGCGGCGCTCTGGGCCGACAACATGCTGCTGGGCAATCCGCGCCGCTTCCGGATGGACCACGCCTATTGGGGTAAAGCGTATTCCGATTCAGAGGTGCACCAGTTTCTGAACGAGAATGGCATCCCTTACGAGCACGTCGACAACGACGACCGCCTGCTGGACCTGGCGGTGGAAGGCTTGCAGCAGGGGAACGTGATCGGCTGGTATCAGGGGCGCTTCGAGTGGGGTCCGCGTGCGCTGGGCAACCGCAGCATCATCGCCGACGCGCGCAATCCGCGCATGAAGGACATCGTCAACACCAAAATCAAGTTCCGCGAGCCCTACCGGCCGTTCGCGCCCTCAGTGCTGGCCAATCGCGCAGAAGAATTTTTCGAGCTGCCCAACGCAGCCGAGCACTATCCCGCGCGCTACATGCTGTACGTGGTACCGGTGCGGCCTTCGAAGCACAGCGTCCTGCCGGCGATTACGCACGTGGACGGCACGGGACGATTGCAGACTGTTTTCGAGGACGTGAACCCGCGTTACCATCGCCTCATCGACCGCTTCGCCCAGGCGACGGGCATACCCGCTGTCCTGAACACCTCGTTTAACTTGAAAGGCGAGCCCATCGTGACCACGCCTGCCAACGCCTTCAACACTTTTTCCCGCAGCGAAATGGACATGCTATTCCTAGGGAATTTCGTCGTGGAGAAGGCGCGCATGAAGCAGACGCCGCAGCTCCAGGCCGAGACGGTCGGGGCGAAGTAAGGTTCGCTGCTGTCAAAGCTCGCGACACGTTCGCTCACCGGCTGCGCAAGAAATATTCGACAGATCCTATCTTGGCGAAGCTGTACCGCTGACCGCCTGGTCGTACTGTAGAGGCCGGGGTAACTCATCTCGAAATCGTGCTGCGACCCCGTCCTGCAAGATCCAATGCAACCCCGTCAGGCGTTCGGCTTTTCCCGATCCGTCCTCTACGACCACATTGCCAGACGCGGATAGTTCATGATGCTTGGCGAAATAGCTGACCTCATTTGCCTGCAGCGTATGGAGGCCATAAGCCACAAAGACAGGCGCATTCTCGCTGCCTACATATCGCATCCCATACCGTTCGATATGACGCTGCGGATAGCGGATAAAAAGCTCGAGTGGGATCCCATTTTGCGAAGGCATTGCGACCACGTCGTCTCCTCCGCATGTGTCTTTGAAAGATTCGGCCTGCTCTTCAGGAGTGTCGCCCCAAAACACTGCGTCGCATGTGAGCCGCGCGAATTGCAAAGTGGTATTGATGATGATCGTTGTCGGCGCTGTTACTCGAAAGGCGCGAGCATACGGCATCAGGCTTTGCTGTCCTATTGCTGGGCCATTCACCGTCATTTTGTAAAACCCTACCGGGAGATCAGCCTGGTAGAAGCCCTTCTCATCCACGATCACGGTCTTGTCCAACTGATCGCTATGAAACTTAACCTCACTGCGAGGAACTCTTATGTAAGGGCTCTTACCATTCTCCTTGGAACTGTCCATCTGCTCACTATCGAACTTAATACTGCTTCGTGAGATTAAGTCATTTACGAACATGCCATCCCATGGACTCTCAACCCTTCCCTGAATATGGAAAGTGGGCGTGGACTGTCTGGAAGTCGCAGCAGTTTGGCCGAATAAGGCTGTGGCGGCTCGGTAGGATGTCGAGGAAACACACAACGCCCATGCAACAACGAAAATCGCTCTTTGGGATCGGTACATGAGCCCTTCCCAACTCCAGAACTTCGCCTCTTGTCCAAGATAATACGCAACTACACAAATTGTCGGAAGTCTACGCCGTCGGGCTCCTGATTGATCGTCGGCGCTTGGTTGGTGGCTGGCATGGGTGTCACGCATGCGGTAAGATTCCGTCATGTCCAAGCATTCGTCTCCGTTCGAAGTCGCCTGTCCCTGCTGCGGCGCGACCCTGAAGATCGACGCTGAAGTGAAGGCGGTGATCGCGCACACGCCCAAGGCCGTTCCGAAGACCTTTGAAGACCTGGAAGCGGCGGCGCGGGCCATGAAGGACCAGGACAGCCGCAAAGAATCGATCTTCCGGCAGTCGGTTGAGGCGCAGAAGCACCAGGGCGATCTGCTGGAGAAGAAATTTCAGGAAGCGCTCAAACGCGCGAAGGAAACTCCGGACACCGGTAAACCGCTGCGGGACTTTGATCTGGACTGAAGGCCAACCGGCCAGAGCGTATTCATCGAATTTTCATTCGCCGGCTTAGCGAACACTTCCTTCGCAAATCATCAAACCATAAGAGTCGCCTTTGCATAGGCAGCCGCGCATCATGAGTTTCAGTCCATCCAGCCGATCGCGTCCACTCCTTCTCGGACATCGCGGCGCACGCCCGGTACGACGCATTAGCGTGCCTGGTCTCGGACAGCGCATTCCAGCCGAGAACACACTGGCTGCATTCGATTACGCGATGGCCAGCGGCTGCGATGGCTTCGAATTTGACTTGCGCTACACGCGCGACCGCCGTCACGTGCTTTGTCACGATCCGGAGCACGAGGGCAAGAAGATTGCTGAGCACGATTACGCAGGACTGGAACGCAGGCGAGGCTATAATCTGCCCTGTCTCGAAGCGGTGCTGGCTCGCTTTGGGTCGAGCGCATATCTTGATATCGAGTTAAAGGTATTCGGCAACGAAGAAGCCGTGGTCAGCGCGTTGCAAGCCACTCCTCCCCGGCGCGGCTACATCGTCTCTTCGTTCCTTCCCGAGGTCCTGCTGAAACTGCACGAGATCGATCCGTATTTACCACTGGGTTACATCTGCAAAGATGTTGAGGCGGCGCAGCGCTGGGCCGAGCTTCCCATCCGCAGTTTTGTGCCGCATCACTCTCTGGTGTCGCGACGCCTGGTCGATGAGGTGCATGCTCGTGAGCTGCAGCTTCTCACCTGGACGGTCAATCGCAAACGCGATCTGGTGCGCCTCGCTGAATGGGGCGTTGACGGTCTGATTTCCGACGATCCCAAGCTGCTCTCCGAGCTGTTCCCTGCTGCGCTCGCGGCCAGCGCTCGCGACTGAGCAAACAGAGAAGGGCGACCCCCGGAAGCGATTAGAATCGTCCTGATGCCGACTACTGGCGAACGATTCGAGCGCGCTGCCTCCATCATGGCGCGACTGCGCGGCGAGGGTGGATGTCCCTGGGACCGCGAACAGACCTTCGACACCATTAAGCCTTACACCTTGGAAGAAGCCTATGAGGTCGTCGAAGCCATCGACGCTCGCGACTGGGACGAGCTTACGGGCGAGTTGGGCGACCTGCTGTTGCAAGTGCTCTTCTATGCCGAGATGGCGCAGGAAGAAAAGCGCTTCTCCATCGACGACGTGCTGGACCGCCTCTGCAACAAGCTGGTCGACCGTCATCCGCATGTCTTCGGCGAGGTGAAGGCCGATACGCCGGGCGAAGTTCTGCGCAATTGGCAGGCGCTTAAGGCAGAGGAAAAGAAGAAGCGTCAGCAGGACTCGGGTGAAGAGGCGCGCAAACACGACCATCCTGAGTCCGTGCTTGCCGGTGTCTCTTCAGCCATGCCGTCGCTGATGGAGGCGTACAAGATCAGCTCGCGCGTGGCGCATGTCGGCTTCGACTGGCCGAACATCGAAGCACTGTTCGAGAAGCTGACCGAAGAGACGGCAGAGCTTCGGCACAACCTCACCGAATATCCAGCGCCTGGACCGCAGCCGGAATCGCGGGCGGGCGTCGCAGGCGCGCGCGGCGTGAAGATCTCGCCCGAGTTGCGCGCGCGGCTGGAAGATGAAGTCGGCGACCTCTTCTTCGTGCTGGTCAACATCGCGCGCTATCTCTCGCTGGATCCCGAGTCCGCGCTGCGCCGCACCAATCGCAAGTTTCGCCGCCGGTTTCAGTATCTCGAAGCGAAGCTGCGCGAGCAGGGACGCAAGCCGGCTGAAGCGTCGTTGGAGGAGATGGAGTCGCTGTGGCAGCAAGCCAAGCAGCAGGAGCAGCTTTGAAGGGGCACAGATTTAGCCGTGCCGTCACAAGTCATCTTCTTTATGCCCAAGGCGGCTTCTGTCGCCGCGAGACGAGCTATTTCCCATGACCTCTAGCATCGAACTGCGCAACTGCACGGAAGTCGAGGAACTGCGCGCGTTCGTCGCGCTGCAAAAGGAAGTCTGGGGCTTTGCCGACAACGAGCTGGTGCCGCTGCGTATCTTCTCGCTCGCACCCAAGATCGGGGGGCAAGTGATCGGCGCGTGGGAGGGAGAGACGCTGGTCGGTTTCGCCTTCTCAGTTCCCGGAATACGAAACGGGCATTCGTATCTGCACTCGCACATGCTTGCCGTGAAGGCGGAGTATCGCAACAGCGGACTCGGACGGCGACTCAAGCTGTTCCAGCGCGTAGACGCAATTGCGCACGGCTACGAACTCATCGAGTGGACCTTCGATCCGCTGGAGATCAAGAACGCTTACTTCAATATCGAGCGGCTGGGCGCGATTGCCCGACGTTACAACATCAATCAGTACGGGATCACCTCTTCGCCGTTACAGGGATTCTTGCCGACCGATCGTCTGGTTGCAGAGTGGTGGCTCACATCGAAGCGCGTCGAACAGTTGCTCTCGCAGCAAGCGCAGCCTGCCTGCGTAGAAGAGATGAGGATTGAAGTTCCCGCGGAGATTTACGCCTGGAAGTCTGGCCCCGAAACGCGACAGAAAGCCGCTGAAGTTCAGTCACTGAATCGCGCCCAGTTTCTGCAGGCGTTCTCGCAGGGACTCGCCTGCTTGCGCTATGGCCGCGACGAACACGGCTGCGGGGTCTTCGTGCTCGGTCGCTGGGACGAAGAGTGGTCGTATGGAACGAATTCGCCAGCGGCTTGATCGTCCGCAGCGCGTCCCGGTTCCGTCGTCCAGACTCCCAGATTTCCTCGGCTTTGGTCTTGTACACTGAGCGCACCGGCTCAATGGTCTCCGTCACCATCGTCACCTGGAATTCGGCGAAATATCTCGGGGAATGCTTCGGTTCATTGTCGGCACAGGACTGCCGCGACCTCGAGGTGATCATCGTCGATAATGCCTCTGAGGATGGCACGCGTGAGGCGCTAAAGCGAGTCGATCCTCGCTGGCGGGTGATCTACAACGAGGAAAACGTCGGCTTTGCCGCTGGGCAAAATCAGGCGATTCGCGAAGCTGGTGGCAACTGGGTGCTGTGCCTGAATCCCGATGTCGCCCTCAGTCCCGACTTCATTATGCAGCTCTTGGCGGCGGGCGAAGCGTATCAAGGGACCGGATCGCTTTGCGGCAAGCTGTTGCGCTACAACCCCGATTCCGAACCGCACCGCAGCGAAATCATCGATTCCACGGGCATCTATTTCACGCGTAATATGCGCCACCTCGATCGCGGGGCCGAGGAGATCGATCGCGGGCAGTACGATCGAATGCAATATGTCTTTGGGGCAAGCGGCGCGGCGGCATTCTTTCGCCGCGACTTCATCGAGGACGTGTCCGTCGAGGGCGAGTTCTTCGACGAGGAGTTCTTCGCCTTCCGCGAAGACGGCGACCTGGCGTGGCGCGCGCAGCTGATGGGCTGGAAGTGCCTGTACGTTCCGACCGCCGTGGCGTGGCATGTGCGGCGCGTGACGCCCGAGCGCCGCCGAGACCTGCCGCTGGTCATCAACTGGCATTCGGCGAAGAACCGCTTCCTCATGCGCGGCAAGAATGCTTCGGGATGGCTGTGCTGGCGGCTGTTCTTTCCGGTTCTATGGCGCGACATCATGACGTTCGGCTACGCGATAGTGCGCGACCGGCGGCTGTGGTCGGCAGTGACGTACTGGTGGCGAGCGTGCGATAGCATCCGCCGCAAGCGGCGATCATCCAGTCGCGCCGCCGCGTCTCCGATCGCGATTTGCTATGGTGGTTCAGCAAGACGCCACGGGCGCTGGAGCGTCGGTGCCGGTCGTCAGTCAGCCGGTCGCCACACGTGCTGTTCGTAGTTATAGGGGTCCTTCGACTCCGCGACTCGTGCAACTACCCCGCCAAGCGAAAAGCGTCGCTTGTCAGGTAGTTGCGTGGTCGCTCCGCTCAGGATGACACGGTTGCAAAAGGGCGGCGCTGGCCAAAGCTGCCAGGATGAAGCTGTCGGCTGAAAGCTCGCGGCTCATAGCTAATTGCCAGCCGCGATTGCGAATTGCTGCTGTTCATGAACATCGCCATCGTCGGAACCCGCGGCATTCCTAATCGCTATGGCGGCTTCGAGCGCTTTGCCGAGCAGATCAGCTCGCGCTTCGCCGACCATGGCCATCGCGTCACCGTCTACTGCCGCCGCGCGTTCACCCGCCCTGACGACGTCTACGACCGCCGCGTGCGCCGCGTCATCGTGCCCAGCCTGCACCAGAAGCATCTCGACACCTGGGTCAGCACCTTCTTCGCCGCCGTGCATGTCGCCTTCAGCGACAACGATATCGTGCTCCTGTGCAACGTCGCCAACAGCGCCGTTCGCGTACATTCCGCGCCTGTTCGGCAAGCCGGTGGTGCTGAACGTCGACGGCCTCGACCGCAAGCGCGAGAAGTGGCGCGGCCTGGGCGCGCAGGTGCTGCACTTCTGCGAGTGGATGTCGTCGTTCAGCTCCAACCAGCTCGTCACCGATGCGCGAGCGATTCACGATTACTACCTCGCGAAGTACGGCAGCGAGTCCACGGTGATCGGCTACGGCTCGGAGATGCCCGCGAGCGATTACAGCCTGAATGGATTCAATCTCGAATCCGGGCGATACGTCCTGTACGTCAGCCGGCTGGAGCCGGAGAACAATCCCGACCTCGTGCTGCGCGGCTGGCGCAAGGTGCGGACCGATTGGCCGCTGGTGGTGGTTGGCGACAATCCTTACGACAGCGGCTACATCGAGCGGCTGACGCGCGCTGGGCGATGACCGAGTGCGCTTCACCGGCGCCATCTATGGCGACGGCTACTGGGCGCTGCAAAAGCACGCGGGAGTCTTCGTCTTCGCCTGCGAGATCGGCGGCGTGCATCCCGCCCTCATCGAAGCCATGGCGGCGGAGCAATGCCATCCTGTATCTGGACACGCCGGAGAACGCCGAGACGGCGGGTGATGCGGCGCTCCCCTATGCGAAGTCCGAGACGGACCTTGCAGAGAAGTTGCAATCGCTGCTGGATGATGCCGAGGCGCGACGCACGATTGCGCAGCGCGCCAGGCAACGTGCGCATGAGTTATATCGCTGGGAAGCGATCGCCCAGAAGTACGAGAAGGTGTTTGCCCGCGTGCGAAAGAAGTAGTCGCGCTCTCCCTGCGCCATCGCGTGCCCGTTCCCACCCGTTCCGCCTGCGGCCTGCAAGGCAATGCTTTAACATGTTTGCTTGCGTTCGCTGCACCCAATCCAGATATTGCGAGAGACAGACTGATGCCCGACTTCCAGAACATCCGCTTCGAGAAGAAGAACCAGATTGCCTACGTGACCATTGACCGGCCCAAGGTGCTCAACGCTCTGAACATGGCGACGATGCAGGAGCTGAAGCAAGCGTTCACCTCCATCAAGGACGATGGCGAGGTGCGCGTCGTGATCCTCACCGGCGCCGGCGAAAAAGCGTTCGTTGCCGGCGCAGATATCGCCGAGCTCTCGCAGCACTCGCCGGTGTCGGCGAAGGAGTACACGCACAAGGGCCAGGCGATCATCGACGCGATCGAGGACCTGGGCAAGCCGGTGATCGCTTGCGTGAACGGCTTCGCGCTCGGTGGAGGTTGCGAGCTGGCGTTGGCCTGTACCATGCGCCTCGCCAGCGACAACGCGAAGCTCGGCCAGCCCGAGGTGAAGCTCGGCCTCATCCCCGGCTACGGCGGCACGCAGCGGCTGCCTCGGCTGGTCGGCAAAGGCATCGCCATGCAACTGGTGCTGACGGGCGAAATGATCAGCGCGCAAGAGGCGCATCGCATCGGACTGGTGAATGAAGTGGTGCCTGCAAGCGAGCTGATCACCCGCGCCGAAGCCATCGCGGCCAAGATCGTCGCCAATGCGCCGCTGGCGATTCAGTATGCCATGGAAGCGGTGAATCGCGGCCTCGACCTGCCGCTGGCCGACGGACTGTTCCTGGAGGCGACGCTGTTCGGGGTCTGCTGTGCCACGGAGGACAAGAACGAGGGGACAAAGGCGTTCTTGGAGAAACGGCCGGCGCAGTTCAAGGGGAAGTAGGCAGAATTCAGCGGTGAGTTGGGACGAAAATCCCCACCCAAGCAACCGGCTTGGGTGGGGCGCCCGCTTTCGTCTGTTTGTTCGCGCACCGATTCGCAACGCGAATCGCGGGGGCGTTCTTACCAGGACGTCAGCTTCATCTTGTCCACCCAGACGTGATAGGGATCCTGATGCTCGTCGCCGTCGAGCTGGATGGCGACGTTCATCTCGGAGGAGTTCACGCCTTCGGCGGCATAGGTGCGATTTACGTACTGGGTATTGCCGTTCATCGAGACGGAGACGAACTTCGTCGAGCCGTTGCTGTTGCGCACGAACTGAAGCACCACGTGGTTCCACGCATAGCCGTGGAGAACGCAGGGTCTTCCGGTGTGCTGCCACTGATCGTGGACGGCATCGGAAACCTGCCAGGTGTTCCTATATTGCCCGCGCCCGTCGCATTCCGTCAGGAAGTAATTCTTGTGGCCGCCGCGCGAGTAGAACACGTCCATCTCCAAGCCTTGAATGATCGTCGGGTCGGTTACCCAGACGTAGAAATCCAGGGTGAAATTGTTGGCGTGGGTGTTGGGAGTAAGACGTTTGAAGAACAAGACATTCGAATAGTTATGCTGCCCGTCAGTCGTATGCCCCAGGTAGAACTCTGCTGTCTTGCGATCCATCGAGGGATTCGATTCGTGCTGGTGCATCCAGTGCTGGTTCGGATGGCCGTGGCCTCCGGGGCCGGCGCAGGTGTCGCAGCTTGTCCATCCCGACATGTTCTGTACATCCGTCGCGACTTGCTGGTTGGAGGCGAAGCTGAACGATGACAGAAGTAATGCGGCGCCAAGAATAAGAATAAATCGTTGCAAAGTTTGCTCCTGCAGAAAGATTTCGGGCGTGCTGCCTTGCCCTGAAAAGCACTGTAAGGAAGCATCTACTCTGCAACCATTAGTGATACTACTTAAAAATCAAATTAATTTTGGATCGCAACGATTGCCGCCACCTGAACCAGAGTCAAACCATGTGACTTGATAAGAGCAGCTTACGGACGCGTTGAGAGACTTCTTCTCGCTTTCGACATTCTACGTAGTACTTCTTACTAATATCCTACGAGGGAAATGCCCTGCGGGCCGCGCCCCGGAGATCAGCATGCCGCTCCGGCTACAATGGAGAGATGATTCGCTCGATCGTGTTTCCGCGGGTGCTGGGGAGATCGCTGGAGGACCTGCAGCCCGCACTGGAGCTGTTTCGCGCGCTTGGATTCGCTCGCGGCAATGAGTGGCATGAGGGCGGCAACCACGGCCTCGAGATGCTGGCGCCCAGCGGAGGAGTCGAGTTCATTGCGGCTCCTGACGTTCCGGGCATCGACGCGATGGTTGAGATCTCGGACGCGGATTCGGCGTACGAGGTCGTGAAGAAGATGGGAACCAACCCCTCCGGGCCCACCCTTTCCGCGAGAGAAGCGGAGGAGGGTGGGGCACCCGTACGCGGCATCCGGATCACCAGGGAGATCGGTGACACTTCCTACGGTGCGCGTTTGTTCGAACTCCAGGTCGGCGGGCTGCGCCTCGGGTTCCTGACCTATGCGAAGAAGCCGGAAGACAGCCGCGGTGTGGAAGGAAAGCTCGACGGCACGGGGAAGAAGTTTGCGGTGGTGGTAAGCCGGTTCAACTCATTCATCACCGAACGCCTGTTGGATGGCGCTTTGCAGGCCTTGCGCCAGTGCGGGACTAACCCAGGCGACCTCACCATCGCGCGCGTGCCAGGAGCGTTTGAGATTTCCGCCGCGGCGCGTCAACTCGCCGAAACGAAGCGGTACGACGCGATCGTCTGCATCGGATGCCTGCTGCGCGGCGACACCTTACATTACGAAGTTATCGCCAACGAGGTCACGCGCGGAGTGGGGCAATCGGCGCAGGAGACCGGGGTGCCGCACGCCTTCGGTGTGCTCACCTGCGACACGCTGGAGCAGGCCATCGACCGTGCCGGGCTGAAGGCGGGCAACAAGGGATTCGAGGCTGGACTGGCGGCGGTGGAGATGGCGTCGCTCCGGGACGCGATCGCCGCATTCACCGCGACGGACGGGCACGCATGAGCAAGATCGGCACGCGTCGCAAGTCGCGCGAACTGGCTTTGCAGATGCTGTTCCAGCTCGACCTGGGTCGCCAGGAGCGCGAAGACGTGCGGCGCACCTTCTGGGGCGAGCGTAAGGACCTGGAAGAGAAGATCCGTGGCTTTTCTGACGATTTGTTCCGCATCGCCTGCGAGCGGCGCGAAGAAATTGACCAGCTCATCGAGCGCAACGCCGAGCACTGGCGGATGGACCGCATGGCGGCCGTCGATCGCAACCTGCTCCGCACCAGCGTCGCCGAATTTCTCGGCTTCCCCAAGACGCCCAAGCCCGTGGTGATCAACGAGGCGCTGGAGATCGCGCGCCGCTACTCCACTCCCGAGTCGGTACACTTCATCAATGGCGTGCTCGACGGCGTGGCGCGCGAGTTGAAGGGGAAAAACAGCGCAATCCTGAAAACAAGTGAATAGGTGCAGAAGACCAATGCGATCTAGTCCGACGCTCCTCCTGGCTGTCCTGTTTGCACTGCCGGCCATCGCTCAAGTGAAGATCACGCCCTCGACACCGCCCGGAGTGCCCGGCAGGCGGATGTTTCCAGTTCACCGGAAGCCAGCACGGCACGTGGTCGGTGGCCTGTCGGGGAGAGCATTGCGCCGCCGGCACCATCGACTCGAACGGGCGTTATTGCGCCCCCGCCGTCGTGGTGGCGAAGAACCAAAGCCGAGGCTGCCAACTCGGGCCGAATAACAACATCTACAACACGCCCATCAACAAGCTGCCGGTGCATCCTTTCAGCTCGCGCTGGCTCTCCCGCATAGCCGGCGAAAATGATGGCGGCGACGTTTCCTGGGTCTTCCATCGCTTTCACGTGCCCACGCCGGGCATGCTGAGTCTGTATGACAACGTCGTGGATAATGCAACACCCACCCAGCAGCGTCATTTCTTCTACGGCGGCCCGTGGCAGGACACTGCGTTCGCGCAGCCACTTCCCCCCGACGTTGAAATGGAAAGCGGGTGGTCGCAGGACATGAATGCCGGCCTGGACCGCCACTTATTCGCTATCAACCGCCAGACTTGCGACGACCAGGAAATCTATAACGATTACGTCGATTTCAAGAGCGTGTCGATAAAGAAGGGCAGCCCCACTACTGTGCGGTTCACTACCAATACCATTCGTCCCCTCCCGGAGCCTTTGCGGGTTTTTGTGGCGGGTGCGAGCGGATGCGCCATGGACGGCCCTCATCTGGCGACGGTCGTAGGACCGAACGAACTTACCATTCCGTTCGACTCTTCCCACTGTGACCTGCGGGACGCCTCTATCTCCGGCACGATGGTGAATTGCGCCGCATGCAGTTCAGGAGGCGGAGCCCACTGGCCCGCGCCCAGCAACGCGCTTTTGTACGGTGTGGATGCGGCAGGCTCGCCGATGTCGCGCACTTCTATTCACATCCAGGAGTGGTGGAATGCGGTGCAGAAGCACATCCTCGATCCGGCATGCAATTGCGTGACACTGGGGCACGCGATTCGCACCACGCTGACGAATTCCGTTATCGCGCCCGCAGACTTGTGGCCCTCGATCAACGGCCATTTCGTTACCTGGGGACATCCGCAGATCCACCCATTGAAGGTCGACAAGAACAACCCGGCGGAGTTCGTGTTGTCGCCGACCGAGTGCGACGGGCAGTCCTACATCCAGTGCACGAAGCCTTGCGATAACTGGACGTTTTCGATCGGCTGCCGCTTCGCGGTAGTACTGGGCGGCGGCACTGGAGCCTGGTCGCAGGTGAACGGCAAACACTACATCGCGGAGGTGACCGGCAATGCCAGCTTCATCATTCCGCTGAACACTTCGGGCCAAGTCATGCCCGAGGGCCTCTACTTTTACTTCGACTGGGCACCCTACGGCAGCCGCTTCCGTCTGAAGAGTTCGTTCGACGTGGAGCACTTCTGCACGAACGATTCCCTGGCCGACAAATGTCCTTATGAGAAGGCGCTGCTCAACACGATGCAAGTCTACGGGTTGATTCTGCTGGACGGCACTTACCCGTCGGACAATTGGGACTCGAACATCGTCTCCGACGAGTTCTTTCCCGATCAACTCGTGGACGCCATCGACGACCTGGTTCGCAGCCCGGCACTGGGCTTCAACCAGAAGTGGCCGGCGGGCGGCGGATTCGAGCAGCACCTCGAGGTAGTGGATGCGTCGGGTCTCCAGGTTTCCCATGAGCCAAGATCTCTGGGCGTCACCAACAATGGCCGAGTGACCGTGACCCTCACCAGCAATGGGCAAACCGATAGCCTGGATGTGAATTTGCTGGGCACGACCGTAGGAGTGGGCCGCAGCCGGATCGCTATCGCTGCCCTGACCGGCAACAACTATCAGATCGAAGCATGGGTACATGGCAACGCCAATTCCGCTCTGACCTACACGATGTCGCCGCCGGTGGCGGGCGCATCGGTTTCGCAGTCGGGCGTGGTGAAGCCGCCGGCTTCGTTGACGGCGATGGCAAGGACCATCGTGAGTGTATGCAGCGCGGCTGCGGGGGCGACGGACCAATGTGCCTATGTCGAGGTCAACTTCATTCCCGTTTCGCCGGATGGCAAGGTGCGCCTCTGGTTTGGTGGGCATGAGACTTCCTATACCGATCGCGCTCACAATCGCTGGTGGGGACAGGTCGTGAACCGTAGTCTCCACTCTAACTACGAGATCGCTGACGGCATAAACTTTGCTTCCTTGCGGGGGACTTGGCAATTGACTTCCAGGGCCTGGGGCGATACACAGGACGCGCAACTCTATGCCCAGAGTATTTCCGTGGGTAACGATATTTTGTTGAATATTGCGGTCCCCAATGGCAGCTATAGCCTCACTCTATATGGCGAGCCCGGCTATGGCACCGAGAAACCAGGACTAGACGTATTCGATCTGGAGATCGGTGGGAAGGTCGTGGCCTCCTATCAGGATGGCTATACTTTGGCAGGCGGCCCATTTCATGGATGGACCAAGCAGTACAGCGCGACGGTCAACAACGGGGTACTTGAGGTGGGGGCACGAGTACGCGTGCCTTCAACTTACGGAATTTCCTTGAGCTCGCTGTTGATTACCCCCGGGAAGGCCCGCTAGAAGCGAAGGCGAAAGCGCGCTGTAATTAATTTTCCGCCGCGGCTAGAACCTGAAGATCCTCGCAGCGCCGAAGATCATTCCCAAGGTAATGACCGCGATCGCGATTTCACCGATTGCCCCGACCAGCAAGGGGCGAATGCCCTGCGCGCGCAACTGCCGGAAATTGGTCCGCAGGCCGACGCCGGCGAAGGTCAGCAGAAACGCCCATCGCGACAGGTTGCCCAGGTTCGCCAACTGCGGCTTGGTGAAGAAGCCGACTGTCGCCAGCAACGAGATCAGCAAGAACCCCAGGACAAATTTCGGGAACTTGCGCCATAGAAACGCGGCCTTGTTCTCAACCCGGCCGGCCCCGCCGCGTGTCGCAAAATAGATGGCGAATCCCAACACCACGAAGCCGATGGTGGCATTGCGCGTGGTTTTGGCCAGTACTGCGATTTTGCCCGCGGCATCGGAGTACAACGCGCCCGCCGCGGTTGCTTCCGCGGTGTTATCGACCGCCAGCCCAGCCCACAGTCCATAAGCGTGATCGCTAAGATGCAACGCGTGTCCGATCACCGGAAAGACAAACAGCGAAATCGCTCCCAACAGGAGGATCGCCGCGATAGCATACGAAGCGTCCTCATCGTCCGCTTCGATTGCACCCTGCGCGGCGATAATGGCTGAGACGCCGCAGATAGACGAGCCTACCGCGAGTAAACTGGTGAGTTTGGGATTCAGACGGAACAGGCGCCCCAGTATTGACATGAAGGCGATCGACAAAACCAGTTCGATTGCCACCAGCACCAGGCTGATGCCGCCCAGTTTGGCAACATCGCCCAGCAGGAAGCGAGCGCCCAGCAGGACAATTCCCGCCTTCAGGAAAAATTCGTAGCTACCGATTCCCGCCTGGAACAATTGAGGAATATCGAAGGTATTCCCGATCACCAGTCCGATCAGGATGGCCCATAGCACGTACTCTATGTTCGGGACGTGAAGGTGGTGCGCCTTGGCGTAAGTCGCAATCGACTTCTCGATCACCTTTCCGAGATATCCGATGGCCGCGAGCAGCAGCACTCCGGGAACAAATTCGAACAGCTTGAATGGACGAAAGGGCTCGGCCCTGGGTAAAGCTATCGATCCTTGTGCCATGTCATGTCCAGATTCTTGGGGTTCGGTGCTGGTTACCAGGGAATTCTTGAGATCACTCCCAGGCGTACGAGTAGGGCGAAAGCGAGCGCGACGGCGACGGCCCAGGTATCGAGCGAAAGCCTTTTCGACGAGGCTGTGCCGCGAGTGTCAGTTGTGTTTGCCACCTGATCTCTCCTTGCTTACGTCACCGCCGAGCGGCTCCCGGGCAATACACATCGGGTGCATTCTTATAGCACATCCTCAGGCAATTTAGGCAGACAACAGGTTACAAGTTCATGGTCCCCGCCCGGATCGGGAAGGCGAGAACTAGAGAACGACATGCTGACCGGCGAGCGCGGTAACGGAGTCGACAAGCATTTCAAAATCCTCGCGCCGGCTTCGATGATTGGTGATGGCAACGCGTATCGCCTGCTTGCCCGCAATGCGCGTGGTGGACGGCGCCGCGATGCCGCGTTCCTGCAACCCGGCGACGATGTCGCGGTTCAGCCGGTCCAAGTCTTGCTCTGGAACCTCACGCGGATGAGCACGAAAACATACGACATTCAGCGTAGGTGGGACCAGCAACTCCAGAGACATATTGGCCTTCACTAACTTCGCAAGGTACTGCGCCTGACGGCAATTCTTCTCGATCATGCGCCCGAAGGCGGCGGCACCATACGACTTCAGGGCAAACCAAATCTTCAAAGCGCGAAAACCGCGCGAGAGTTCCGGTCCGAGGTCGGTGAACCACTCGCCGCCCCCGCCAGTCCCCGGTCCAAGTGTTGCAGATAATCGGGGCGCGTAGCGAAGGCCGCCTTGTGCAGGTTTCCGTCGCGCACCAGCACACAGCCGGCGTCGTATTGCACGTACATCCATTTGTGAAAATCGAAGGCCACCGAATCGGAAAGTTCGATGCCTTTGATCAACGGGCGAAGCTTCTCGCTAAGTCCGCAGAGCGCGGCGAAAGCGGCGTCAACATGAAACCACAGCCCCTCCGAAGCGCAGATTTCAGCCAGCGCTGTAAGGTCGTCGATGCCGCCGGTGTTGACCGTGCCGGCCGAGCCAATGACGCAGAACGGTTGCAGCCCCGCCTGGCGGTCTTCCTCGATGGCCCGCCGCAAGGCGTTCCCATCCATCGCAAACTTCTCGTCGACCGCAATCAGCCGCAACGAGTTGCGGCCAAGCCCGAGCAATTCCAGGGCACGCGCAACCGAGCTATGGGCTTCGACCGAGGCGTACGCCATCAAGCGCTTGGGCCCGCAGCCAAGGCCTTCGGCGCGCACGTCGCATCCCGCGCGTGCATTGCGGGCCACCGCGAGTCCGATGATGGTCCCCATGGATGTGCCGCTCACCACGATTCCGCTGGATGGCGGCGGATAGCCCACCAACCCGCGGCACCAGTCGACTACTTGCCGCTCGACATAGAGCGCTCCATGGTCGCGGCCGCCGCAATTGGAGTTCATGGCCGCGCCCAGCATCTCCGAGACGATGCCGCTCGCCAGCCCCGTCCCATGCACCCATCCCCAAAATCTTGGATGGATATTCCCGGTCGGATACGGGAGAACAAGTTCGCGGAACTCCGCGTAAGCCTGTTCGATACCCTGCCCGGAAGCCGGCATCGCTTCCGTCAAGCGGCGCTTTACCGCTTCAGGCACGGTTTGCCAGACGGCACGCTCGCGAACATCGCGCACATAATCAATGGCATCGTCCAGCGCAGTGTGCGCAAGTCGGCGGAAAGCTTCCCAGTCCTCCGGATCCAGCGATTCGTCGAGCCCCAATGCGTCATCATCAGCGTGATCGGTCATGCCGGTAGTGTAGCTTTGCGCAAACAGCCAAACAACAATCGCTGTGCTACACTGGCGCGGCGAAAGCACTCTGCAATGGGGGACCTCTAGTTTTGGCGGGATTTTTGGTACAGAGCTTCGCGCCGTCGGCGGCGTACGCGGCGGCCATCAAGCTGGTGGATCTTGGCGGGTGCGAGATCGAAGGCAGTTGTGAACTGGGCAGCGCACGAGCGGCGTGGACGTACTGGCGCAACAGCAGCCAATGGCACGTAATCACCGGAGCAAATCGTGTCCGCCTGATCGAGGGACAACCCGATCGGCTCCCCTACGCGGATGAGGCGATCGAGCACTGGCTGCAAGGCCGTGCAGGTAGTTTCCGCGGATTTGAAATCACCTGCGGTCCTAACACCCGGGAAAGTACGGTCCTGGCTTTTGTCGATCCTTTATGTACGCGGCCGCTGTACTATCTGGCGTCTCATTCCGGCATATCTATCTCCGACAAGCTGTCCACCGTAGTTCTGAACGCCGCGGGGCCGGTTGAAGCCGATTGGGGCAGCCTGCTCGAGAGCGCAATTCTCGGTTCTCTTTACTCGTACAAAACCACGGTGAAGGACGCGGTGTGGCTCGCGCCCGGCGAGTGCATTGAATTTCGCGGGAGCGAAATCGCGCGCCGCTGGAAAAACCCCCTGCCGCAGGACCAATCTTTGAGCCAGGGTCAGGTCGCCGCTCATCCCGCGGAGACGCTGCGTTACGCGCTGGAGAAAGCCATTGCGGAGACATGGACCGATCCCGAGATGCGGCTGCTGCTGAGCGGCGGTTTGGATTCTCGCATCCTGCTGGCCCTGGCTTCGGGAAATCGCAAGACGCTGACGCTGGAGCTCTATCCGCAGGAAACGGAAGTTGCGCGCAAGGTCGCCGCCGCCGCCAATAGCGAGTTGGCGGTGGTCCCTGCACCTGACTACGGGTACTTATCGCGGTGGGCCTACCTCGCGACCGGGGCCATGCACGACTCCCTATTTACAACCCATCTCGGCCTGGTGCAGGACTGGCGGGCGCGGGGCATTACCGGCATTATCCATGGTTATTTTCATAACACCCTGTATCGCGGCTGGACGGCAGCGCCCTACGAGCGTCGGCCGTTTTGCAGCTCCGTGCTGTACCCGATCATGGGAAGCAACGCCTATTACATCGAGCGATACAGTTGCAAGCAGGCGCCCTTTCAACGCGATCTCTACAACCTGCTGAACGGTGAAGGCAAGGCCATACTGGCCGGCCAACTGCGCGAGCTCTCCGACTCGCTCGTACCGGTCGTCGTGGACGGATACGATCTGACCTTCGAGCGGCGGATTATGGACTTTGTTCCGCGGCAAGTGTACTTCTCGTGCATGCTGGCGTGGTACGAGGCGCTCGACGTCGCCTCGCCTGTGTTCCACAACGCGCTTTGGACGTGGTACGCGCTAAGCAGTCCGCGGCATCGCGCCCGCGATTGGGCCATTGTGGAGGTTTACCGCTCGCTCGACAACCCCATCGCCAAGCTTCCCGACTCGAATACCGGCCAGCCCATTTCGCATCAGAAACGCAATTGGCGAGACGGGCTCCGGAGCCAGTTCTGGTATCCGCCTCTGCGCGCGACCTATCTCAAGCTTTTCTGGAAGCCCCTGCCATTCCAGCACTGGGGTATGGATTGGGGCAATCGCATGCGCGAGGCCGGGACGCTCGCCGCTTTGGAGGAAGGTGTCGGCGGGCTGGAGGGCAATCCTTTGTTCGATCGCGCCAAGCTGCAAGCCGCCATGGATGCATATCGCATCGGGAAGAACATCGACCTGGTCGATTCGATTTGCGCAGTCAGCTCGATGGGACAGTGGCAGCGTCTGGTTGCGAACCCAACTTCCGTTACTGACCACGTCCGGGTTGTGCAGATGAATGACCAGACCCCCGCAAACCAGGCAGTGCTATCGGGAGATTCCGCCACAGCCTGAGATCTACCTGACGACCCATGCCCTATCCAGGCGACAACGCGAACAACTTCTTCTCCGGCCCCGATGCCCTCAAGCGCTTTCTCGATCCGGACCACAATCCGCCTCTGCCGCTGGTCGAGTTGCCGGCGGCCCTGAACCCCTTCGCCGAACAGAAAGTGAGGATATTCGCCAAGCTCCTCTACCTCTTGCCGCTGCTGAACCTGAAGTCGCTTCCCGTGCTCGAAATGCTGCGTGCTGCCGGCAACAAGCTGGAAGGCGCGCACACGCTAGTCGAGAACTCTTCCGGTAATACCGGATTCTCCCTGGCCATCATGGCGCGCATGTTTGGTGTTCCTGCGGTGCGCGCAATCGTGCCCATCGATATCGCTCCGGGCAAGCTCGAGTTGCTGCGTCTGGCGGGCGCCGACGTTCGCTTCGCATCCTCGGAAGAAGGCGGCGTGGCGATGGCCCGACGGGCGGGTAGCCAGCCAGGGTTCTTTAACCTCGATCAATACAGCAATCCTGCCAACCTCAAGGCCCACGGCCAGTGGACGGCGGCCCAGGTCTGGCAACAGACTGCCGGCAAGCTCACGCTCTACGCTGCGGGGTTGGGCACCACCGGGACGGCGCTAGGTGCGGTGCAATACTTCCGTGAGCACGGCCACAAGGTCACCGTTATGGGTGTTTACGTGATGCCCGGGAGCGCCATTCCTGGTGTGCGCTCGGTGGAGCGATTGCAGGAAATTTCGTTCGATTGGGAATCCGAGGTTCCTTATCGCGTTGGAGCGGCAACCAAGGAGTCCTACAAGAAGAGTCTGGAGCTTTGCCGGGCAGGTTTGCTGGCCGGCCCAAGTTCGGGATTCGCGTTGGCGGGACTGCTGCGTTTCATGGGTGAGCATCACGACCTGGACCGCTTTCGTAATTCCGACTGCGAAGTCGTCGCGGCCTTCATCTGCTGCGACACGCCATTTCCCTATCTTGATAAGTACTCGACGATTTTGGATCCTGCCGACTTCATGGTCCGTGGAGCTCATGAAGAAGAGATGTGAGCGTCAGCCCGTAGCCTGGGCCGCCTGGGCCTCCACAGCAAGTTTGACGCAGACAGCACCCGCTGCATGCATTGCAGGTGTTCGCGTTCTTCTCTCTGGTCGCTCTCTGTTGGGTCGTCATCTCCGACATCAACCTGGCCTTCGAGGGCGCGATCCACACAAGCTACTTAGCATTCGTGTGGGCGCAGCAGAGAATGGAACAGTGTCGAGCTAGCACGAAGGTAGCAAATCGCATCGATTTTCGCGCGCCACCTAGCTCTTTCGTAATGGTTCTAGAGTTACTTTGGTGCTTGCAATCGACACTTCTCTTAACCCTAGCCTTAACCCAGCCTTGATACTGAACCCACAATCCCTCAGTTAAACGAGTTTCGCGGTCAGGCCCTCCAGGCAGTACTTCGGCAGGATTTGGTTCGCTGGTTCGCTCCGCGCGATTCCGTTTGGCTGCTGGGAGATGCATTCCCCGGAGGGCCTGATCAATGACACACTGTTCCCCAGCCCAGCCCAGCGTTGCGCCGTTGTGGCCGAATGGGCACGTCCCAACAGCAACATGCTGGCGCAGTCAATCGCAAATTCGCATACCGGACAACGATTCTCCAACCTGCCACACGAAAATCCGCAAGCGAAACCAAGCGCTAATAGGAACTTTCCTTCTCCTACTGGTTACTTTCCTGTGCTGCCAGGCGGCGGTAGCGCAAAGGTGCTTGATTAATCCAAACAATCCCGTAGCTGTGCCCGCGGGTGGCGGCTACGGCTTCAGCGAGATAAGTTGCGGCAACAACATCGTCTGGTCGGTCGCCGGGCTGGGTACTATCGATCAGAGTGGAAACTACCGTGCGCCCAACTCGGTGCGGGCACAGAACCAGGACCACGGCTGCCAGGTTTCGCCCAACAACAGCGTCTACAATGCCCCGGTGGACACGCTGCCGGTGGACACGCACAGCAGCCGCTGGCTCACGCGTGCGCTGGAAGACAATCCCCAGGAGCTGCGCCCGTATCACAACCTGAAGTTCTTTCCCGATATCATCACTTTCTATTCGAACCCGGTGAACAGCACCACGCAACAGCAACTGATGCACTTCTATAATGCGGTCGCTTCGAACGGGTACCAGGACACGAACTTCCCTATGCCCTCGCAACGCACGGCGGTGATGGAAACCGGGACCAACATGGATCCCGGCGGCGGTTATGACCGTCACCTATTCACCACCAGCAGCGTGGATTGCACCGCTACGGAGATTTACAACCTGTACGTGGACTTTGTTACGTGGAGCTTCACGCCCGGCAGTCCCACGCAAGTGACGTGGACGACGAACACGGTGTGGAGCATGCCACAGCTTTATCAGGTGGTGATCTCGGGCGCGACAGGGGCATGGTCGGCAGCCAACGGCACCTGGCGAATGAGCGTTACCGGCCCTAACACGGGCACGCTGCCGTTCGATTCCTCGCAATGGGGGCCGCCGCCCAGCGGCACCATGCTGACGTCAGTGCCCAATGGTTGCCAGAACTGCAACAGCGGGGGCGGGCAGAAGTTCTCCCCTGCCTCTTATGCGCAACGGGGCGGCGCGGACGCGGCAGGCATGCCCATCGGCGCCCTTTCGGTAAAGATGGAGGAGTGGTACGCCGCGACCCAGGCGGGCCGCAGCGACCTGGGTCATGCCATCCGCACCACCATGTCGAACAACTACTTGTCGTCGCGCAGCACCTGGCCGGCGCTGCTGTACGCGTTAGAGGTGGCGGGTACTTCCATCCAGATCACGGCGGCCAGCAACGGCAATCCTACCATCCTCACCGCCGGTTCGGACCTGTCGCAGGGGTTGCCCTGCGATAACTACACCTACGGGTCGGGGTGCCAGTTCCACATCAACATCACAGGCATCACCCAGAGTAATCCGTGGCACCTCTTGGATGGCGACCAGGTGGCAACTGCCATCGACAACTTCCATTTCAGCGTTCCCGTGGACACCAGCGGATTGGGGACTTTCCCCGGGGCCTCGTTGGTCTTCGACTTCTTCCCCTACGGCGCAACTATGCGCCTGATGGCTTCGGTGGACCTGAATCAACTTTGCACTTCGACCGATCTTACAAACTGGTGTCCTTACGCCAAGGTCTACCTGAACACGGTGAAGAAGTATGGGCTGGTCATCGCCGACGGCACCTACCCTTCGGACAACTGGGACAGCAGCGTCATCGCCAGCGAATTCCATCCCCCCGTGCTGGACGATGCGGCGATGAACATTCGGGTCTGGACTGGCCTGCAACCCCTCGAGAACTACCTGGAAGTGGTCGACCGCTCATCGCAGCAGGTCTACACCGACTCGGGGGGCTGGCAGGCATCGAGCGCGAACCGCACCACGGTGACGGTCACTGGCTCGCTGGGCTCCGCCTCGGCTGACATTCTGCTGCAAGGCACCACGGTGGGCACCGACCGCGAGCGCCTGCTGGTGGCGGCGAACACTTCCTATCCCTTGAATGTCTGGGTACACGGCAACATGAACACCACGGTCAGCTACGCGATTGATCAGGGCATCCCAGGGGCTGGGGTGTCTTCGACAGGCGTGCTGACCATGCCCAACTGCACCACCAAGGAACAGGGCGTCGTCACGGTAAGGTCAACTGCAGACTCGGGGGCATTGCCGTTGTACATCCAGGTGGGCTGCCTGCCGGTGTCGTCCGACGGCAGCTACCGGCTGGCGCTGGGCAACTGGTCGGGCGATTACGTCGACTCGACGAACAAGACCTGGTGGGGTGCCTGGGCCGCCTCCTACTTTGACAACTTGTACGAATCGCCGGGTCGCGGCTGGGGCGGCCAGACGGGCACGTGGCAGGGCTTCGATCCCTGCGAGAACGATACTTGGACGGGCCCCGACAGCCAGCTCTATAGCCGCTCCACTTCGTTCTTCGGCGATACCAAAGTGGAGATGGCGCTGCCCAACGGCGCCTATACCGTGACGCTCTATGGCGAACCGGGCTTCGCCGGGTTGGGCCCGAACAACACCTGCCCCACTACCGCCGGCCAGAACGTTTACGACTGGGTGGTACAGGGGCAGACCGTAGGGTCGTGGCTGGATGGATATGTGCTGGCCGGTAATCAGAACTATGTCGGCTATACCATGGCCGCGCAGACGACGGTCACCGACAACGTCTTGGACACGATCGGGCGCATGCGCCTTCCTTCCGTCTACGGCATGTCGTGGAGCTCGCTGCTCATCACGCCTACTAATGCGCCGCCGCCGCTGAACATTACGACGGCGACGCTGCCCGTGGCGCAACCGCGGCTTCCCTATTCGGCCACGCTTAACGCCAGCGGCGGTCAGCGGCCCTACACCTGGGCGGTGATCTCCGGTGTGCTGCCGCCAGGCTACTCGCTGAACGCCTCGACCGGACTGCTCACGGGGGTGACGGTGTTGTCCGGTAATTTCACCTTCACCGCGCAGGTGACCGACTCCAACCAGAACACGGCCACCAAACAGTTGACGCTGACGGTCTGCAACCCAGCCCACCTCTGTCACTGAGCTAGCTTGGCCGTCTCGCCGCTCCCCTGCGGGAAGTAACCGCAGGGGAGTTGCGATGACGGGCCTGTGAAAGCTTCCTCTCTCGCCGTAGGACTAAACTCGCAGCCAGACCGTATATCGATATTTGATGACCTTTTCCTCTCCCGCTTGCAGCGTGACTTCCCATGTCAGTCGAGAGAGGGGGTTGTCCACGGCAATTGCTTCCGCTAATTTCTCGGACTTCCCGTTGTCGCTCTGAGATTCCACGGTTCCCCGCACTCGATCCGCGATGCTCAACCGCACTTCTTTGCTTTTGTAGTTCTTGATGGTGAGCTTTCCTTCAACAGTCACTAAGTCATAGTTGTAGTTGCGCCGCCGCTGGACATCCTTCTGCCGCTCGACCTCATTTTCTTCGTAGCTGGCACGGATGTCGGTCGCGATGGTCAGTTTGAGGTCCGAGCTTGCGCACTTCGGAGTGTAGGGCAAGGTATCCTGGGCAATGGGTTTGGTGCCGGAGATCACCAGAGCCGGGGCGCTCGTCCAAGGAAACTTCGTCGTATTCTTGAGCCGCAATGCATGCCAGACATTCTCCTTCAGGGAACGGTCCGATGCTGTAGTTGGGATGTTTTGCGGGTTGCCGAATCCATCCACGCGAGGCTGGTCTTCCAGGTTCCACTCGTAAATGTGTTCGTAGCTCACGGTATCGGAGAACACGTTGTAAGTCGCGCGTTCGCCTCGCGCCAGGGTCACATCCTTACGGCTATACAGAAAAAGATCTTCTTCCTGCGCTCCCTCCAGTTCTTCGGTGGTGGAGGTAAACTCCGGGGCTGTCTGCGCTTTAAAATCAATCATTCCCGAAACCGCCTGCCCCATGATCGCGTTCGAATAGCGGGACGACATATCATCCTTTTTTGCGGCTGCCTGCATGAAGTCCAGCAAGCCTTGCTGCAGGGCCATAGGGGACGGAACATTCGAATAGGCGAAATTGGGAACGCCAACCACGAAGAAGAGGTCGGTGTTCCTCAAGTCCTCGGCGTCATTGACCAGCACGGCTTGCATCGTAATGCGGGCTTTGCTGTCATCCTGCAGCGAGACCAGGTAAGAGGGCGTCCAGCCCATTCCGTGCTCTAGATAACCCATCGTCAGACTGGCATGGTCGGTTACACCTTTGATTTTGAATTGCAGGGCCTTGTGTTCTTCTTCTTGAGATTGCTGCAAAATGGCCTCTGGAGGCAGAACCACTCGCGCGATGTTATTGAAGTGCAGCGCCAGGAGTTTGCCATCGGATTTCAACAGCAGGAATTCCGGCGTCACATGGGGCTGCGGCGGCAGATCCACTAGAACCCGCTTTTTCTGCTTGCTCCGTCTGCCGAAACCCGACAATCTCGCCGTTGTACTCTTTTTGGCTGTTATCAATTACAGTCACGACCTTGCCGGCATTTGCTAACAACACGTCGGCAAGCGTGGTCAGGTTGCGTTGCACGGATAGTCTGTTGCGACGAGCTACGACTTGATCGAGCGACGCGCCGGCATCGTTTGGAGCAATCCACAAAGAGCCAAGCGTCGCATTTGGGACCGGCTCGAGGTCCCCCACTCCTGCTTCCAGGCGCACGTCTCCCTGCTTCACCACGAAAGCCAAACCATTCTTGAATGCGGCGACTGCTGCTGTCTTCAGTTCGGGATTCGGTGCTTCTCCGGAATAGGCAGCGAGCGACCAAACGACGCATATGGCCACAACCAAGGCGAACCGGCGCGGAATCTTCATCAAGACCTCCCGACATCCTAATCGGTGCTGATTACACGTTTAGAACGTGAACGGTCTTGCATCTTGCATCTCTTTTAAGTGCCGCCGGAGCTCGGGTTCAGGGCAATCGCTTCACGTCTACCTGTGATGGTCGGCTGCCACTCGCGTGACCGCCCTCACTGCGCTTGCGCCCGCGCGCGCTCATTATGTCGCCAGAGGAGAAAAGTGTCCCCACATCATGGGTCTAATGACGCTTTGACGCACTATGAGACGAGTTCTCATTCTTGGTGCTGCAGGCAGAGACTTTCACAACTTCAACCTCACCTTTCGCAATAAACCAGAATTCGAAGTAGTCGCCTTTACCGCCAACCAGATACCCGACATTGCAGGCCGTCATTATCCCTCTGAGCTTGCGGGCACTCTCTATCCCCAAGGCATCCCCATCGAGGAGGAGAGCCGTCTGGAAGACCTCATTCGGGACGAGCACGTCGATATCGCCGTCTTTTCCTATAGCGACGTGAAGCACGAGACCGTCATGCACCTGGCCTCGCGCGTCGTGGCTGCGGGCGCGGACTTCTGGCTTCTCGGTGCTACGCACACGCAATTGCAGGCCGCAGTTCCCGTTATCTCCGTCTGTGCGGTCCGCACCGGTTGTGGCAAGAGTCCGGTGTCGCGGCGCATCGCTGCCGAACTGCGGGACCAGGGCTGGCGTCCGGTCGTCATTCGCCATCCCATGCCCTACGGAGACTTGGCTGCTCAGCGTTGCCAGCGCTTCGCCACCATCGCCGACCTCGACCGCTACGAGTGCACCATCGAAGAACGCGAAGAGTACGAGCCGCACATCGAGGAAGGCACCACAGTCTACGCCGGCGTCGACTACTACGACATCATGAAGGCCGCAGAGGAGGATGGCGATGTCATCCTCTGGGACGGCGGCAACAACGACACTTCGTTCTACCGGCCCGATCTCGACATCGTGGTGCTCGACCCGCATCGCGCGGGACACGAGCTCGCCTACTATCCCGGCGAGGTGAACTTCCGCACCGCGCACGTGCTCATCATCAACAAGGTCGATACCGCCAGGCCCGAGGACATCGCGACGGTGCGCCACAACATCGCCCTGCACAATCCCACGGCGCAAGTCATCGAGACCGCTTCCCGCGTCATCGTGGACGATCCCGAAAGCATCACCGGCAAGCACGCGCTGGTGGTGGAAGACGGCCCGACGCTCACCCACGGCGAGATGCAATACGGTGCCGGAGTGTTTGCGGCCCTTCAGTACAAGGCCAGCAAGATCGTCGACCCTCGGCCCTACGCGGTGGGCTCCATCAAGAGAACCTTTGAGAAGTTCCCGCATCTCGGCAACGTTCTACCCGCCATGGGCTACAGCGAGAAGCAGCGGCACGAGCTTGAGGAAACTATCCGGCGCGTGCCGTGTGACGTAGTGCTCGTGGCCACGCCTATCGACCTCGCCCGCACCATTCACATCGACAAGCCCACGGTGCGCGTCCGCTATGAAGTGGAGGAAGTGGGGGGCCCGGCCATCGCCGAACTCATCGAGCGCTTCAGCACGCAGCGCGAGCGCATTCCCGCGCTCGCAGGGAGGTAGCCATGCCCACGAAGGATTTCGTCTCTCTTCGCGATTTTTCGCCCGCAGAGATACGGCACTTCCTCGATCTGGCCTGCCGGCTGAAGGCGAACCCGTCGCACTATTCGAATGCGCTGGATCGCCGCACCCTTGCCATGATCTTCGAGAAGCCGTCGCTGCGCACGCGCGTGACCTTCGACGTCGGCATGGAGCAGTTGGGCGGCCACGCCATTTACCTTTCGCCGGCCGAAATCAGTCTCGGCAAGCGCGAGTCGGTACACGACATCGCCAAGAACCTCGAGCGCATGGTGCATGGCATCATGATTCGCACCTTCGCGCACGAGATCGTCGAGGAGATGGCGGAGCACGCGCGCGTGCCGGTAATCAACGGGCTCACCGACTTCAGCCATCCGTGCCAGGCCCTGGCCGACTATCTCACCATGTTGGAGATGAAAGGCCGAATCTCGGGGCTGAAAGTTGCCTACGTGGGCGACGGCAACAACGTTGCGCATTCACTGATGTTCGCGGGCGCGCAGTTAGGTGCGCATGTCTGGATTGCCACGCCTCCGGGCTTCGAGCCGGGCCTGGACGCGACTTCGTGGGCGCGGCTCTGCTGTAGCGAGACAGGCGCCAGCATCACCGTGACGCACGATCCCGAACTGGCCGTCAGCGACGCCGATGTCGTCTACACCGACGTGTGGGCCAGCATGGGCCAGGAAGCGGACGCCAAGGCGCGCGCCGCGATACTCCGCCCCTATCAGGTGAACGCGCCGCTTTTCAGTTGCGCGAAACCGGACGCCATCTTCCTGCATTGCCTGCCGGCGCATCGCGGCGACGAGGTGACCAACGAGGTCATCGATTCGCCGCGCTCGTTTGTTTTCCAGCAGGCGGAAAACCGGTTGCACGCGCAGAAGGCAATCCTGGTGGAGCTGCTGGCGGCCCGCAGCGAGGAAGAGGAACAAGCGGTGCTCGTTCCTGCGGTCGCGTCGGCGCTGTAAGAGTGGGATTGGGCGGAGCACGCCTTCAGGCGTGCACGCGAGGGGTGATTCAGAGAGTTCGGCTTTAGCCGCTGAGGTACAGGCAATTGAGATTACCTCAGCGGCTGAAGCCGAATGTTCGCTCCTCATGCACTCCTAAAGGAGTGCTCCACCCCGGTGCACGCAAACATGTACAAGACGGCCTTGGTTGCGATCGGCGGCAACGCGCTCATCCGCGCGGGCGAGAAGGGCACCATTGCCGAGCAGCTGGCGAACACGCGCAGCACCGCCGCCGCCATTCGTCGGCTGATTGACCTTGGCTACGGTCTGGTGATCACTCACGGCAACGGGCCGCAAGTCGGCGCGCAACTGCTCCGCTCCGAACGTGCCTCCGACGTCACCTACAGCCAGACCCTCGACGTGTGCGGTGCGGCCAGCCAGGGCGAGATTGGCTACCTCCTGGCGCAGGCGCTGCATAACGAACTCGCGGCCGCCGCACTCGACATTCCCGTGGTCTGCCTCATCACGCAGACCGTGGTCGCCGCTGACGATCCGGCCATGCTGCATCCCTCAAAACCCATCGGTCCGTTCTACTCCCGTGCCGATGCGGAAGAGAAGCGGCGTACGCTCGGCTGGCACATCGTGGAGGACGCGGCCCGCGGCTACCGCCGCATCGTTCCCTCGCCGCATCCGTTGGAAATCGTGGAGTTCCGGCTCATTCGCGAGATGGTCAACCGCGGCGCACTGGTGGTTTGCACGGGAGGCGGCGGCATTCCGGTGGTGCGCGAGCGTGATCGCCTGCATGGCGTAGAAGCTGTCATCGATAAGGACCGCGCCTCGGCGGTGCTCGCCTCCCAGCTCGACGTTGACCTGTTCGCCATCTGCACCGACACCGATTACGTCTACCTGAACTACAAAACTTCGGCGCAGGCGGCGCTGCGTCAGGTCACGGCCTCGGAGCTGATGGCGCATCATCGCGCGGGACACTTCCCTGCCGGCAACATGGGGCCGAAGGTCGAATCGGTGCTCAGCTTTCTGCGCGACGGCGGCAAGGAGGCCGTCATCACGTCCTTCGAGCTGTTGCCCGATGCCGCCAACGGCGATGCCGGGACCCACATCGTTCCCGATCCGCTCCCGGTCGAAGATCACGAAGAAGTTGAGGTGTACACATGCCGCTAGAAGTGCTGGAAACCCGCGCCGCGACAAACAACAGCAAACCACCGAACCATCTGCGCCACGTCGTGGAGTCGCAGCAGTTCACCGTTCCTCTGCTGATGGAACTGTTCGAGCGCACGCGGCAGATGGAGCGCGTCGTCGCGCGCGGCGGCACCCTCGACTACCAGGGCCGCATTCTGGCCAGCCTCTTTTATGAGCCTTCCACCCGCACCCGTCTGTGCTTCGAGGCAGCGATGCTCCGCCTCGGCGGCCGCGTGCTCTCTACCGAACATGCGCGCGCGTTCTCTTCGGAGATCGAAGGCGAGCAGGTAGAAGACACCATCCGCATCATCGGCAGCTATTGCGACCTCATTGTCGTCCGCCATCCGGAGACGGGCGGAGCTGCGCGCGCGGCCCGCGTCTCGCCGGTGCCTATCATCAATGCCGGCGATGGCGACGGCGGGCAGCACCCCACCCAGGCGCTGCTCGATCTGTACACCATCTATCGTGAGCGCCCGCTCGATGGCCTGAGCATTGCGTTCATCGGCGAGCTCGATCGCGGACGCACCGCGCGCTCGCTGGCTTACCTGCTGGCCAAGTTCGAGCGCGTGAAGATCTTCTTTGTCGCCCCGCCCGACCTCCAGATGAAGCCCGACATTTTGCAATACCTGGAGCGGCACGGAGTGCGCTACGAACTGGCCGGCGACATCGGCCGCGTGCTGGGCGAAGTGGACGTGGTGTACCAGACGTGCATTCGCCCGCAACGCGCCGCAGACTCGGGAACTTTGAGCTACGCGATCGACTCCTCCGTGCTGCTGCAGATGCGCACCGACGCCATGATCCTGCATCCGCTACCGCGCACCGTCGAGCTGGACAAAACCGTGGATGAAGACCCGCGCGCCATGTATTTCCGCCAGGCCACGAACGGACTGTATGTGCGCATGGCGCTGTTAACGATGCTGTTGGATGGGTAGAGCAGGCCTTTAGGCCTGCGCACACAGGGAGTAAAAGAGCAGGTTCGGGCCTGAGGTCAAAGGCCTCGGCCCCGAACAGGAAAATTGGTAGTCCCGGAGACGCGGGCCTGAAGGCCCGCTCTACGCGACTTAAGGAAAAGGTCGAAGCAACAATCGAGGACACAATGCCACTCATTCAAGAAAAGACACAGCACTACATCGAACTCGAGGAACAATACGGAGCCCACAACTACCACCCTCTTGATGTCGTCATCGAACGCGCCGAAGGCGTCTGGGTCTACGACGTTGACGGCAACTCCTATCTCGACTGTCTCGCCTCCTACTCGGCGCTGAACCAGGGACACTGCCATCCGCGCATTCTCGCCACGCTTATCGAACAGGCCAGCAAGGTGACACTCACCTCGCGCGCTTTCCGCAATGACCAGCTTCCGCTGCTCTGCGAAGAGTTGCACCAGCTCACCGGCTACGATATGGCGCTGCCCATGAACTCGGGCGCGGAGGGGGTGGAGACTGCCATCAAGGCGGGGCGTAAGTGGGGCTACAAGATTAAAGGCATACCGGAAGGGAACGCAGAACTCATCGTTTGCGCCAACAACTTTCACGGGCGCACCACAACCATCGTGGGCTTCTCCACCGACGAGCAGTATCGCGATGGATTCGGCCCGTTCGCGCCCGGCTTCACCATCATCCCCTTCGACGATGCCTACGCCTTGCGCAAGGCAATCACGCCGAACACCTGCGCGTTTCTTGTGGAACCAATCCAGGGCGAGGCCGGCATCATCATCCCGCGCGACGGCTATCTGAAGCAGGTGGAAGAAATTTGCCGCGAGAACAATGTGCTGTTCGTTGCGGACGAGATTCAGTCTGGTCTGGGACGCACCGGCAAGCTGTTCGCATACCAACACGAGGACGTGCAGCCCGACCTGGTCATCATCGGCAAGGCGCTCTCCGGCGGCTTCTATCCGGTCTCGGCAGTGCTGGGCTCGAAGGAGATACTTGGCGTCTTCCGGCCGGGGGAGCATGGCAGCACCTTCGGCGGCAATCCGCTGGGCTGTGCGGTTGCGCGCACTGCGCTACGCGTGCTCGTCGAAGACAAGCTGATTGAGCGCTCCGCGGGATTGGGCACTTATTTCCTGCGCAAACTGCAAGCGATTCCCAGTCCCCACGTGCACCAAATCCGCGGCCGCGGACTGTGGATTGCCATTGAATTGAACCAGGCGGCACGCCCGTTCTGCGAAAAGCTGAAGGACGCGGGCCTGCTGTGCAAGGAGACGCACGACACAGTGATACGCATTTCCCCGCCACTCATCATCACCCGCGAAGAAATCGAGTGGGCCGTGGAGCACATCGCCAAGGTGCTGGCGGGGTAAGATTCACGAGCTCAGGCAACACTGCAGAGCGGCGCGGCGCCCAAGAAGAAGTGTTCCTGCGTGCCGCGCAGGCTGAATGGAAGCCACGATCGAAGTCGCAGGGTCCGATCAGAACTGCTCGAGGAATCGGACGCCGATCGCATTCCCGGCCTAATCCCGGTTAAGTATCAGAGGATGGCTGAATCGCCTTTCAAATTCTTTCGCGGCGCAGCTATCATCCAAGCGCGGGGCCTTGCGAATGCGCGGGTGTCGGGGATTACCGTTCAAGCATGCGGCGATTGCCACCTGATGCACTTTGGCGGGTTCGCCTCTCCCGAACGAATGTTGGTTTTCGACATCAACGACTTCGACGAGACATTTCCTGGCCCATGGGAATGGGACATAAAGCGGCTAGGAACCAGCCTCGTATTGGCGGCGAAGGACCGGAGTCTTTCCAAGACTATCGCGGACGAGGCGGTGCGGGCGGCAACGGCATCCTATCGCAAGCGGATGTCTGAGTTCGCCCGATCATCATGCGTCGGGTCGCTGGTTACCATCTTCCTTGCGCGCTTTCTCTTCGGTCCCTGGTCATATGCCGCGGGCGCTCCCGGAGGCTTCTTCGCCCCGCTGTTGGTGCCGGGCGCTTGCTCCGGCGCGCTTTTCGCCGGGGTGCTAAATCATTCGATGCCAAGGCTGGGGCTCTCGCCCGTTGCCTTTGCGGTAGTCGGGATGGCGGCGCTGTTCTCGGCCTGGGTGCGCGCGCCGCTAACCGGAATCGTGCTCGCGGTTGAAATGACTGGCCGCTGTGACTGACCCTGGCCTTGCTGGGGGCTTCGCTGGTGGGCATGGTGGTTGCGATGCTGCTCAATAGCAAGCCCATCTACTCAGACCCTGAAACGCCGTATGTTGGAGCGGGAGGCCATGGCGGAGAGGGCATCGCAAGTCGGCGGTCCGGCTTCCGTCCATTGAAGCAGCGCACGATCTACCAGGATCGCTTTGACCTTGCTGCCGCGGGTCGCTGAGGTTGCATGAATGGTTCCTTCGAGAGGCACATCACCTGGCGCCGGCCCCAGCGACCTCCTGCAAGACCAAGGTCGTCTTAAACTGTTGTTGTCGGACCAACGATAGCCCTTTCGACGTCGCGAGTTGTTGCAACTGTGAATACACAGACCGTCCTGTAGCAGTGTCGGCTCTCGCCGAAAGTTCAAGAACCTGGCCGGTAGACCATTGCCAGAGTTCCAACGCCACAGAATTCAAGGTCGGCTGGGGTTTGATTCGCCAACTTCTTGCCTCGATGCCGACGATTCTCTTCACCAGTTTCCAGTCAGTCGAGATATGGGCTTGTCTTAGAAGGTCTTTCTGACTGGCGCTGAGCATCCTGAATATCTCGGATCCTGTTGACGGTACCGCTATTTGTCGTCCCGCCAGCTTCCTTTGTATCGAGTAGGATCTTTGCTCTTCGCTTCCAACTATGTCGACTTCACATTTGAACTTTTCGCGACCACTCGAAGTGCCAGATAATTCGTTACTAACACGCGAACGCACCTTCACCGTTAGGTCGGCACTGGAACCCTGACGCAGCCGGACAATCACCCCTTGTGACAACAGGTCGAGTGCAGCGGTGTCGAAAAGATAGACATGACCGGCGGTTTCCATTGCGGCGGCATTCAACGATGCGACGGCAGCTTTCGTCTGTTCCGTCGAAATCAGCACCTTTGCCTCAGCGCTGCACTGTGTTTGTGCCGGGGACAGGCAACGAAGAAAAACGGTGACGGCACCAATAACCAGAGTCCTGAGCCTCGCCCGACCACGCACAACCACAGCGTCCCCATGCGTGAGGGGATGCAATTCTTTTGCACTGTTGTAAATGCAGATACGCCGCAAGACGATCTCCCCTCTGCTGCTAATGTTAGTGTAATCCTCAATAAGAGGTGTTTTCGTCGTGTGACGATAAGTCGATTGATGGGCGCGGTGCGCCGCTGAATCAGGCCTAGAGAGATGATCTAACCGCCCCTAGTGAAAAACCATCGAGCCCACTGTCACAATTGACAGTTCCCAAACGCAGGCAATCGTAGTCAACTGGCAGCAGCGCAGTCACAGTTCGACCCACGGATGCCCAGTGCTGCCATCGCACAGAAACGGAATGCGGCATGATTCGGCTCATACGTGACCTGATTCGTCCATATCGTGGCCAATTGGCCATCATTCTGCTCGCTATGCTGGTCGAAACGGCTATGAGCCTGGCAGGACCGTGGCCGCTGAAGATCATCATCGACAATGTTGTGGGCAATCACAAGCTGTCGTCCTGGCTGGACCGCCTGGTCCGACCCATGCTGGACGCCGGTAACAAGTTGCAGGTGGCTGGACTAGCTGCGCTGGCGTTCGTGGTGATTGCGGTGCTCGGCGCGATAGCGACCTATATCGACAACTATTACACCGAGAGTGTCGGACAGTGGGTGGCCAACGATCTCCGGCTACGGACCTATCACCATCTGCAGCGCCTGTCGCTCGGTTATTACGACACTCATCAGACCGGCAATCTGCTGAGCACAATGACTACCGACATTCAGACCATCCAAGGCTTCGCATCTTCGTCGACGCTGAGCATTCTGGTTGACCTGCTCACCATCGTCGCGATGCTGGGCCTCATGTTCTGGCTCAATTGGGACTTCACCATGATCGCGGTTGGAGTGACGCCCTTCCTGCTGTTCTTCGTCTCGCGGTTCAAGAAGGCGGTGAAGAAAGCGACGCACCAAGTACGCAAGGAGCAGTCAGAGATCGTCGGTGTGGTGCAGCAGGGACTGGAATCCATGCGGGTCGTCAAGGCCTTTGGACGGCAGGACATGGAGCAGGCCGAACTCAAGAAAGTAAGTCAAGCTACGGTGAGTGCTGCTCTGGCCGCCCGCCGGATAAAGTCATTGCTCTCGCCGACGGTCACCGTCACCGTCGCGTTATGCACCGCCGTTGTGCTGTGGCGCGGGGCCGCGCTCATCCTGGCTGGAGCGATGACGGTCGGCGCGCTCACGGTCTATCTGTCGTATCTAAGTAAGTTCTTCAAGCCGGTGAAGGATCTCGCCACCACGACCAACGCGATCGCGCAGGCCGCTGTGGGTGTTGACCGTATTCGTGCCATCCTCGACACCGACTCGATCATTGCGGAGCGCGCCGACGCATTTGAACCGCGCTCCATCAAGGGTGACATCGTTTTCGACCATGTGGCATTCGGCTACTCTGTCGATGCCAAAGTGCTGGGAGACGTCAGCTTCCACATCAAGCCGGGACAATTCGTTGGAGTGGTCGGGCCGACCGGCAGCGGAAAGTCCACGGTCGTCAGCCTGATTCCGCGATTCTACGATCCGACCGCTGGCTCCGTGATGATCGACGGCCGCGATGTGCGCGATTACAAGCTTCATGGGCTGCGCGATCAAGTCGGCTACGTCTTGCAAGACACGGTGCTCTTCCGCGGAACCATCCTGGAAAACATTGCCTTCGGCCGGCCGGGCGCCACTCGTGACGAGATTGTTGAGGCTGCCCGGACGGCGAATGCCGATGAGTTCATCTCACGTATGCCGAAGGGCTACGACACCATGGTGGGCGAGCGTGGCCTCACGCTTTCCGGCGGCCAGCGGCAAAGAATTGGCATTGCCCGTGTGATGGTCCGCAACAGTCCGATTCTTCTGCTCGATGAACCGACCGCGGCGCTCGACAGCGAGTCGGAGAAACTGGTGATCGACGCTCTGGAAAAACTGATGAAAGGCCGCACGGTGATCACGATTGCCCATCGGCTGAGCACGATTCGCGATGCTGACCAGATCATCGTTATCGCCGGGGGCGTCGTGGCCGAGTCGGGAACCCACGATGAGCTGATAGCGCTCGGCAAGATTTACGCCGAACTCCATAGAACTCAATTTGAAGATGCATCGGCCAAGGCCGACGCACAAACCGAAGGTTAGGCTCTGAAAAACGTTAGAGCGGTGCACAAATTGTGTGGATGATCTGGTGTCAGGCAGTTACAGGTTCGCGCGCTCTGAAGGGAAATCAAGCGTGGGCAGGTGCCGGCGGCAGGTGCCTTAACCAAACAAGGAGCAATAATGTCATGAACAGAAGCAGATTTCCGAGAATCATATTTGTCGTAACCTTCTCGCTGTCGAGTCTTGTTTCTCTGTGCGGCACCGCTACCGCGCAGAGCGTCAAGGTCCAGGGAGTCATCAATGGAAGGAGCGGTGCTACCATGACCGTCCAGACGCAGGACTCGGGTAACGTGGTCGTCGTCCTTAACGACTATACGCAGGTGGAAGACGTATCGGGCCTATTCCATGCCCGCAAGAAGCAGATGGGCCTGACCGTCCTGGAGCCCGGCCTTCAGGTCCAGGTGCAAAGGAATTACAACCTCCAGAACCAGTGGGTCGCGGACACCATCAAGTTCAATAGCAAGGATCTGCAAGACGCTACCGATATTCAAGCTGGGGTTACTCCTGTGGAACAGCAGGAGCAGGCGCAGCAGGAGAAAATAGCTCAGCAACAGGCACAGATCCAGCAGGAATAGCAGGCTCAGAAGCAACAGCAAGCAGAACTGGCGGCGCAGCAGGCCAAGATTGCCGCTAACAAGGCAGCCATCGCGGCGGTCAACAAGCGCTTCGGCGAGTTGGCCGACTACAACATTTGGGATGAGGTCACGGTTTACTTCGGTAACGGCCAGGTCACGGTTGGTCCGCAATACGACTCTAAATTGCTGGCGTTGTGCCTGAAGGCCAAGACGGTCACAGGTTATGTTATTCAGGTAAAGGGCTATGCATCGGCTGTGGGCTCCGCTGCGCTGAACCTGAAGTTGAGCCAGGAACGGGCCGCCAATGTCACCGATCTCCTTGGACAGAAGGGCGGCATTTCTCTGACCAACATTCTCGCGCCCGGAGCGATGGGCACGAGCAAACAGGTCGCTCCCGACACCACGGCGGAAGGCCAAGCCGAAAACCGTCGCGTAGTTGTCAGAGTACTGCAGAACAAGGGCATCGCTGGAACATAAACGGTAATCATCGCCCAGGCGTCTGGCGATCTCGGCGTCGTTCCATGTCGCCTGTACGATCTCCGAATGCAGTGGAGCAGGAAAGTTCGCGCCGGAGGAGAGGCCACCATGTCTCGTTATCTCGTCGTCATGCCCGATGATTCTTCCCAGCCCATTCTTGAGGTCGTGAATCACGCATCGAAATCGCTGCGGATCAAGATGTTTACCTTCTCCGATCCCCAACTTTTGCATGCGGTGATTGCGGCCCACCGGCGTAGTGTGAAGGTCCGGATCATGCTCAATCCCGCTCGCCGCAGCGGAGAAGTGGAGAATGAAGCATCCAGGAAGACACTTACCGAGGCGGGGGTCGAGGTAATCGACAGCAATCCTGCGTTCGACCTCACGCACGAAAAATCCTTGGTGGTTGATGACGAGACGGCGTTCGTGATGTCCCTCAACTGGACGGCTAAGAACTTCACCGAAACGCGTGACTACGCCGTGGTAACGAAGCAAAGCCATGAAGTCGCCGAGGTGATCGAGTGTTTTGACGCCGATTGGGACCGGAAGGACTTTTCCCCGGGCGAGCACTCGCATTTGATCTGGTGCATTGGGAATGGCCGTCAGCGGATCGGCCAGTTCATCGACGAGGCCAAGCATTCGCTGTGGGTGCAGAACGAGCGCTACCAGGACCCGGTGATCATCGAGCGCCTCGTCCGGGCGAATCATCGTGGCGTGAAGGTTCACGTCCTGGCGCGCCCACCACATAAGTTGAAGGAGGAAAAACTCGTGGAGGGTGTTGGAGGCCTGCGGATTCTGGACGATGTAGGCGTCAAAGTGCACCGTCTGAAAGGACTCAAGCTGCATGCCAAACTGCTCTTCGCCGACGGAGTTCGCGCCATCATTGGCTCCATCAATCTAGCCCCGGGCAGCTTCGACAGCCGACGCGAGCTCGCCATTGAGGTGCACGATGCGGAAATCGTAGACCGTCTGCGCAGTGTCGTGCACCAGGACTGGGAAAACTCACGACCGATGGACCTTACGGACGAGGGACTGTTGGCCGAACTAGAAGATAAGGACGAGCATGTCGCCGAGGACCTCGCGATCCAGACGAAGAAAAATGTTAGCTAGTACTTAGCAAGCGGCAACTCCTGGCTCTTCTTGATTTCGAATCCATTCGACGCTTCGCAGATGATCTGCCATGCCGGATTGTCCTGCAGGAAGGGACCAAAAACCACCGCCACGGCTCGGAATCGTCTACATCAAAACGCGTACAGATGATGCCAACTGAAGTCCTCCACCCAAGGGACAGGTCGAGACTGCCCCACCGGGCGCAGGCGCGCCGACTTCTCGGGTTGTTTCTCGATTGCGGAGTTTTGTCGGGTGCGCTCTTACACGATCGCGCCCCTCGGCGCGACGCGGAGGACCTGTTGCAGAGTCTTCGGCCAGCTTTCGGCGAGCCGTTGGCCCAGTCGGCTACCGGTCTTGAGGACGTGCTGGTGAAGCAGTTCGTACACCGCAGTTTGCGCTTCGCAGTCCCAGTCAGCTAATGGGGTGGCTTCCACAAAGTCGGGATGAAACCTCTGGTCAGCCACGAAGCTTGCGTACGGGTCCCAGACGTACGCGGTGCCGCCAGTCATGCCCGCACCGAAATTTCTGCCCGTTACTCCAAGAATGAGGACAACGCCTCCGGTCATATATTCACACCCGTGTTCGCTCACGCCCTCGACAACCGCGGTTGCGCCTGAGTTACGAATGGCGAAACGTTCCCCCGCGCTACCGGCGGCAAACAAGAAGCCCGAAGTCGCTCCGTAGAGGCACACATTGCCCATAATGACGTGCGTCTTGGCGGCGTCTGCCAGCTTTCCGCTCGGACGCAGGATAACTTCGCCCCCTGAAAGACCTTTGCCGACATAATCGTTTGCCTGGCCCTCCAGGATGAGCGACATGCCCTCGGTAGCGAACGCACCAAACGACTGTCCTGCCGCACCTCGCATTTTAATGCGGATATCTGGCTTCGACGCGGCTTGACCCCGCAGCAATGCCAACTCGCCGGCCAAACGCGCTCCGAGGCTTCGGTCTTCGTTTGTTACGTCCAGACTGCGTGCGAAGGACTCGCCCGCCAACGTGGCGGCAATCGCGGGATGTACCCATGCCTCATCGACCGGATCATGATCTTCCGGACGTAGGTTGCGCTGACCTTCCCAATGGAGCGGGCCATCTCCCACTAACGCAAGCACTGACTCAAAATCGAGATTGCCATCCGAGCGGATCTGTTGCAGCAAGTCCGTTCGTCCTATGGCCGACTCCAAAGAGGGCAGTCCTAAATCAGCCAGCAGGCGTTGCAGGTCGTCAGCGATGCTGGAGAAGAACCGGACGACGTATTCGGGTTTGCCGCGAAACTTTGCCCGCAACTCCGGGCGCTGCGTCGCGATTCCCGTGGGACACGTGTTGAGATGACATTGCCTTGCCATGTCGCAGCCCAGTGAGACGAGCACTGCCGTGCCGAATGAGAATTCGTCCGCGCCCAGCAGCGCAGCCACGAGCACGTCGCGGGCATTGGCCAGCCCGCCATCCACCCGCAGCCGTACCCGCCCGCGCAGGCCATTGTGCCGAAGCACCTGCTGCGCCTCGGCGAGTCCAATCTCCCAAGGATTTCCCGCATACTTGATGCTGCTGAGAGGAGATGCGCCCGTGCCGCCGCTGTGTCCGGCGATATGGATGTAATCGGCGTAAGCCTTGGCGACTCCTGCCGCGACGGTGCCGACGCCGAGTTGCGCCACCAGTTTGACGCCGATTGCCGCGCGGGGATTGATCCGCTTCAGGTCGTAAATCAGTTGCGCCAGGTCCTCGATGCTGTAGATATCGTGATGCGGCGGCGGACTAATGAGAGGGATTCCTGGTTGCGCATGGCGCAGTCGGGCGATGAGTTCCGTAACCTTATGGCCGGGGAGTTGACCGCCCTCGCCCGGCTTCGAGCCCTGAGCAATCTTGATCTCCAACTCCTCGGCGTGCGCCAGATATTCAGCGGTCACGCCGAAGCGTCCTGAAGCCACCTGCTTGATCTTGTTGTTGCGGGGCAGATAGTCCGAGGGCGCATTCGGCTCGCGGCGATAGGCAATGGGGTCCTCGCCCCCTTCGCCGGTATTCGAGCGCCCACCTAGCTGGTTCATTGCGACAGTGATCGTCTCGTGCGCTTCCGGACTCAGCGAGCCCAGCGACATCGCGCTGGACACAAAGCGACGTACGAGACTGGAAGGTCTCTCCACCTGATCAAGCGACAATTTCTGGCCGCCGGGAAGAATCTCCAGCAGATCTCGCAAAACCAGCGGCTCGGCTTCGTCTCGTGCTGCTTGGTAGGCAGACCACGCTTCCGCGGGTGCCGGCGCAGTTGCGACGCCCTGCGTACTTCCCCTGGCAGCGCCCACCGCGAACTGAAGATTACGCGTCCGTTGCGGCTCCCAAAGATGAGGTTCCGCACGATTGTCGCGGCGAAAGCGCACCCAACCATAGTCAGGTAGCTCAGAGCTGCTAGGTTCAGCCGCCCAGGATGATCGCACCGCCGCCTCGATCTCGGCGAAACCCCAACCGCCTAATGGCGACATGCTGCCCGCGAAGCAGCGGTCGATCACCGAAGAATCGAGGCCGAGAATATCGAAGAGTTGCGCCGCTCGATAACTGTCCAGAACAGAAATCCCCATCTTCGACATCACTTTCGCCATGCCGGATTGCATCGCCTTCAGCAACGCCGCTTCGCCTGCCTTACCTGCCAATACCCGCGCCGTCTGTAACGCCAGCCATGGACACACCGCGCCCGCACCATATCCAATGAGTACGGCGGCGTGGTGAACATCGCGACAATCTCCGGCCTCTACCGCGAGACCCACTTCGGTGCGCAGGCCGGCTTTCACCAGGGATCGATGGGCGGCGCCCGTCGCCATCGCCATAGGAATGGGCAAACTCTGCGGCGAAGCTGAGCTGTCCGTCAGCAGCAGGATACGAACCCCTGCACGAACAAGCTCAACCGCTCTCCTGCACAAGTTGTCAACCGCACCCTTTAGTGAAGCGTCCGGGGCGAAGATGCAATCGATCGACGCCAGCGGCAGATCCTCAGATAACGGGTACGAGCGTTGATGCAGGGCCGCCATCTGCCCCAACGACAAGAATGGCGAAGGCAATACCAGGCCTGGCAGGGGAGCATGTTTGTCGAGCAGGTGCGGCCACGGCCCGAGACGGGTACGCAACGAAACCACCACCGACTCACGTATAGGATCGATTGCGGGATTTGTCACCTGCGCGAATCTTTGGCGGAAAAAGCCGTACAACGGGCGCGGAGTGCGGGCCAGAGGCGCGATCGGCGTATCGTCACCCATCGACCAGGTTGCTTCTTTGCCCTCTAGTGCCATGGGCGCGAGCACCAGCTTGAGGTCCTCGCGCGTATAGCCGAAACCGTGTTGCAGGCATCTGACATCTTCCTCCGACAGCATCGGGACTGCCCTCGGCACGGGCTCCAGCGGAATGTGGTCGATGAGCGGCCCGTAGGTGGTCAACCCGTCGAAGTAAAGGTCGAGTGCCTCGCCCTCGAGCAGCTTGCGTTTCTCCAAATCAAGCAGAATCATCTGGCCCGGTCCGAGCCGGCCACTGCGGACGATGGATTTCGCGCTGACATCAGCCAGGCCGACTTCGGAGCCGGCGACGACCAAACCCGCGTCCGTGATTACGTAACGGCACGGGCGCAAGCCATTACGATCCAGCGCTGCGCCTAGCAGCCTGCCATCACAGAACACCAGGGCCGACGGCCCATCCCACGGTTCCATGCAATCGGCGTGATAGCGGTGGAAGGCGGTCTCGTTCCCAGCAGCAGCGGCCGGCAGAAGCATGCGGACGGCCTCAGCTACATTGCGGCCATGGTTCGCCAGCAACTCGGCAACCTCGTCCAGGCTCATCGAGTCGGAAGCTTGGGCGCTCAGGAGGGGTTCGCATAGCCGCGGCAGAGTGGCGCGCCGACTTTCCATGTGCGCCCGATTGCCCCAGATGGTATTGATCTCTCCGTTGTGCGCCAGCATTCGCAGCGGCTGGGCCCGATGCCATGACGGCAGCACGTTGGTCGCGTATCGCTGGTGAAAGATTGCGAATGGGGTGACGAACTCCTCGCATTGCAGGTCAGGGTAGAACTCGTGCAGCAGCCGGCCGGCACACAACGCTTTGTACACGATTGTCCGGGTAGAAAGCGAGCACACGTAGCTGTCGGCCACTTCCCGCTCAAAAGATTTGCGCGCTACATACAGGCGATACTCGATTTCGTCTTCAGTCCACTTTCCCTCCTCGGGACCGGCGATCAGCGCCTGACGAATGACCGGCAGTGATGCAGACGCTATTTCACCCAGAACTTCGCGACGAATCGGAACATTCCGCCAACCCAGCCATTGCAGGCGCTCGCCCGAAATGCAATCCTGCAAACAAATCCGGGCGCGGATTTCGCAGGTTTCGTCCTGCGGGAGAAACAGCATTCCCACGGCGAGTGGCCGCTCTGGAGGCAGATCGATTCCGGCCTGCTTGAGCAGGAATGCTCGAGGAAGTGCGGTCAGAATGCCGACGCCGTCGCTGCTCTTGTGATCGGCAGCTACAGCTCCGCGATGTGCCAGTCGGCTCAGCGCGATCAGAGCAAGCCGCAGAATGTCGTGGTTCGACGCCCCGCGCAGGGCGGCAACAAATCCCACTCCGCACGATTCATGGTCGAAGCAGGAATTTACGAGGGTTGGGTACGGTGGGCCGGTCAAACTAGATCCCATATTTCAGTATAGGGCGGTGCGACGGCGAATTCAGCCGGGAAACTCCGACCAATTACCGAAACAGGAAAAGAAAGATGCAGAGGGGAGCGTTCGAGAAACGGGCTTCGAGGAGGTTGGTCGGATTGGTACGGGAAAGTCGCCAGCAACTTATCGCAAAAGACTGTGCCCACATCGTAACGCCATAAGTCGTTTGTTTCTGGCAACGGAGGAACTCAAAATCCGCGGACCTGAAGCTGCGCCCCACTCTAGTCATTTGGATCGAAGTCTAGTCGGGGTATTTGACCGAGCAGCCGTAAGGACGCGATGTCGGGACGCTGACAGGCTTACCCGCTGTGGCTTGGTCGAGCGCGGCCGAGACGTAGTTCTTCGCGCCGCCCACGTCGGCCAAATCAGTGGTCGGCCGGTCATCAATCGCCCCGTTGTAAATCAGAGTTCCTTGAGGACTGGTGATGAAGATGTGAGGCGTCGTCTTGGCGTCGTAGAGGTGACCAACGGAGCCCGTGGGGTCGAGCAGGACGGCAGTAGGCGCAGCGTTGACCTGCTTAAGATAAGCATTTTCTTCGGATGCGGTAACGTAGCCTTGCTTGCCCGGCGCGGACGAGATTACCGTTAGCCAGATGACGCCTCGGCCTGTCCATTCCCGCTGCAAACGCTGCATGTTTCCGCTCTTGTAGTGCTTCTGCGTGTAAGGACAGCCACGGTTTGACCATTCCAGGACCACAAACTTGCCGCGGTAATCGGAAAGCTTGTGGATCTGGCCATTAGTGTCAGTTGCGGTGAACTCGGGCGCTGGTTCGCCCACCCGCGCCGCCCACCCGGCCGAGAACGCAATCAAAATAGCCAATACTGCGATGGTTGATCTCAGGACCCGTTTTCGTCATTTTCATCCCATGTCTCTGCAGCTGCGTTGCTGCACCGAGGAATAGCTAAATCGAGCGTCTCTTAACCATGACGCCTGATAGCTCTCGTTTATCTCGAAATCACAGGCGCTGCTATTTCGAACGCTCGCCCCGGCCCAAAAACGATCAGCCCCCTCAAAGTGGAAATCGGCTTAACTAACTAGTTCGGACTTCTTCAGGGTCAGGCGAAATCCACTTCCATCGGATACAAAATCCTGCGGACTCGAATTCTCGATCTGACTCGGCTCAAGCGGGAAGAAGCTTACGCTCTGGGCTTGCGGGCCGCCGCGCACTGACACTATGAAGTGGTGACTTATCCGATTCCGCGGATCATCCTCCAGTCAGCCGGTGCGGGCTTGGGAAGTTGCTGTCTTGTTTGTTCGAAAAAGCGCCCCATCGGCCCCAATCGCCGCTCGGGGGAAGCGCCAAGGTTAGATGAGCCTTGCCGGGTATGCACATCTCACGGCACACAATGTATTTCACATCTGCGGAGAGGCCGGAAGCGATGTGGCACGTCCCTTCGATGCTACTTCGATAGGAGTCATCAGAAGTACCTGCCCTTCATAGCCGTAATCTACAACCGTTCCGTTTCCCAGTCGTATAGGCTGCGGCCAACGAATCGAGCCCGCCACGAATCCCGCCGGAAGTTGCCATTGGATCCTGGGCGGCTCACCCGAATCCCCAGGGTTCTGCCAATAGATGTGCCAACCCGCGTCGAGCCGAAACAGCAGCCCAATCCACAGAGGGCCGCCCGGAGGCGCTGTGTTCTGGTTCCGCGATCAACTCGATCCTGGCATGCGAGTCTGCCGGCAACTTCGCATCGGATCGCGCGGCGAAGATCAGCGTCACACACGGTAACAGCAACGCGATCCTTCGGCCATATGAGGGGAACATGTTGCGTTTGACGGGCTGGCAGGCCTTTCGGTTGCAGGCTATGACAGTGGGGGCTATCGAAAGCCTCGTAGACGAAGCCGTCCCGACTTACTTACACTCTCTCCGGGTCCAGGCGAATCGGCTACTGAAATTGGGCCTGCATCGGCGCCGGCATGGAACTGCTCACCGAAGGCACTGTTTTCTGCTGCAAATGGCAGTTGAGCACAAGGTCTATCCAAACATCACATTGACTTTTTCTCGCACAGCTTGACCGATTTGGTTTTAGATAGCGCATCCTGCTCTCCATATCGGAATGCCCATCCACTGCTGAACCGTTTGCAAATCTACTCCAGCCCACAGCGCCCACGTTGCGAACGTTGCCCGAAACTTGTGTAGCCAGAAATCGCCGGGTTCAACTTCGCGCGCTTCGGACTGCCTTGCAGACGTCGAGGAAGTCTAATTTCGGACGTTCTTCCCTTCCGCCGATGAAGACGTAGTCTGGCTTCACCCGGCCATTGGCCGATATGACAACGGGACAGAAACAAGGGCCTTAAGCTGTTTTGACGCGCTTGGTGAGGTTAACTTCTCTGTTCACTTTACCAAAACACCTTCGGTTTAGGTATCACCAAAGGCGTCATAGCCCGTCAAGTGAAAGAAAATACAAGTACTGGCGGAGAGGGGGGGATTCGAACCCCCGATACAGCTTTTGACCGTATAACGGTTTAGCAAACCGCCGCCTTCAGCCACTCGGCCACCTCTCCGCGACGGGCGCAATCAGTTTAACACGCCAGTTCGCCTACTCCTGCCACTTGAGCGTGCCCTCGCCCACCTGATCGATCTGAAACACCAGGGTGTGCTGCTCGGGCGCGCAGGCGAGTTGGGTGTTCGCCTGGTAGATGTCCTGCTTCGGCATCTTATAGGGTGCGTCGTGCACGGCGATTTGAACCAGGACTGGCCCGGAGTTGAGCGTCAAGGGAACTTTGCCATCGACGATGCTGAGGGTTTCGTTCTTGCCGTTCACGACGACGTCGTACGATTTCGAACTGGCATGCTTGGCGATGTAGCTCACCTTGAAATCGACGTTGCAGGAAGGCGCGACTGCGGCAGGCGCGGCTGCGGCGCCTGCGGGTGCTTTCTGGGCGACCTGACTGCCCATGTCTTGCGCGATCTTGAGAGCGGCCTTGCCCACCGCAGTCTTATCGAACGGATGGCTGCCCGAGCCACTTAATTCAACGATGTCGATTGCCGACGTTCCATAGGCGCCGCCCGGCATACGTGAGACGGCCTCCCGTCCATAGGTGTGGGCGTTTTCCGTGAGGAACTCGTGCCGGCTGATCGGGGCAGTGCTTTCCCACGATGCCAGTTCGCTCCCGCTGGCCACATCGACGAGCTTGCCGTCGACGCGCACGAAGAAGTCGCCCTTCTCCGGTATCTCTGTGCTTAACAGCGTCGTCACCAAAACCGCGGTGACATTGCTGCTGCGCGCGTAGTCAAGCGTCTCCGCATCGGCACTGCCGGAATACAGGCCGCCGGGATTGAGCAATAGCGGCGACATGGACGCAGCCTGCAGCTGACCGTAGATCAGGGTTGTCAGGTGCTGTGCAAACGATGAACCCAGTTTGGAGTCGCCCTGCTCGAAGACGGGAAAAATTCCTATGCTCTTGTCGCCAGGCGCGGCTACGGCGCACACCGGAAGCGACAACAGGAACAGCAGAACAAGGCAGGCCAGTCGGCGGCCTGCAATTATGTAGTTAGCCATTTCCATGCGTACCTTTCGTCACTGAAAAGGGAGCACGACCCCGCAAACAGATGTGGTTCGCGCAGGAGTCTGAAGAAAGTCTTCAGCCGCAGCCGCTCGGTGCAGGAGCAGGCTGCGGCTAATTGCGGTTGAGCCTCAGTGCGTCGCCGACACCGGCTTAGTCTTTGGCTTGTTCGCCGCGGGCGCAGGCGACGACGTATTGTAGGTTGCCCCTGCGCTGCCGCCGTGGGTCGCCGAATCGGCCACCTGCTTGGGCGTGAACGCGCTGGTGTCCCCAGTGGTATTCACCTTCAGCGCATTGACGTACTGGGTCGAGACCACGGCCGCCGGCGGAACGTACCACGTGCTGTCTCCCGCCAGGGTGAAGTAGTCATACAGGATGGGCATGTTGTTGGGCAGTTGGCCCGCATGTTCGCGCTGGTACAGCGCGACGTAGATTTGCAGCTCGCGCTTGATCTCGTCCGTGTTCGCCGAGTTGTTTTCGGCGATCAGGCTGAGCGCGTGTTCCAGGTGCGGATCGGGATATGCGCCGCGCCCTTCGTCATACTGGAGCGCCTTGCGGAAGGACGCCTCTGCCGCCTGATGGTCCTCCGGGGTGCGTGCCGTCATCAGCGTGACTTTGCCCAGATACAACTGTGCCCGTGCGTCATTGGAGCGGATGTTCACCGCCTCCGTCAGATTGTCCTTGGCCTCGTCGTAGAGGTCGTAGTCGAGCGCGATGATGCCGTTGTCGCGTTTCAGCGCCGCCATGATGAGCGAGAACTCGGCGCTGGAGCCCTTCAGCCCGGGACTCTTCAGCTTGGCATCGAGGGTGGCCTTCTTGGCGCCGGCGATGAGCGATTGCGCATGCGCCGAGCGCTCCTGCACCCGATTCAGCCGGCCAATGAAGCCGAGGCCGACGCGCGAGTCCTTGGTGACACTATTACGCAACGTCGCGTAGAGACGGGGCACCTCGCGCACATCGTAGTTCTGCTCCAGCATGTAGTCGAAGCCCGCATCGTCGGCCTCGTTCTCATAGACGACGCTCCATTCCGTGACCGTCATCTTGTTGCGGAACAGGAAATTGCTGGCGACAAAGCCGCCACCCGCCCCGATCAGTCCGCCGATCAAGGCGCCTCTCCCTCCGCCGATGCCGGCGCCAATGCCTGCACCGGCTGCCGAGGCCACGGCCGAAAAGATAGCGCGCTTCTTCGCCGCATCCTTTTCCTTCTCGTTGTACAGCTCGTCCTCGAGAATCGAGTTGCGGATTTCGTTATAGAAGTGGTTCTTCTCGACGTGGGCGATCTCGTGCCCGAGCACGTAGGCGAGCTGAGCTTCGTTGTCCAGCATGGCTACCAGGCCGGTGGAAATATAGACCGAGCCGGTCGAGAAGGCTTCGGCGCGCGGTATGGGATCCAGCAACAGCTTGAAGGAATAGACGTTGGGCGAGTCCTTGGGAACCAGGCGCTGGCCGATGTTGTTCAGATACTCCTGAAGAATGGGATTGTTGTAGAGCTGGCCGTACTTATCGCGGAATTCCGCGTACAAAGGGCCTGAGATGTCCCCGAAGTGCGCCGAACTATTCACGTTGTAGGCGTAATCCAGGTCGGCCCGCCGCTTCGCCTGCCATGCGTCCTCAATGGCTTGTTTGACTTCAGGCCGGTCAGCGATCTCCGCCATTTTGGCCTTATCGGCATCGGTAAGCTCGCCCGGCTGATCGGAGACCTTGGGCTGATCGGACTTTTTGTGCGGCAAGCCGAGCTGGGCGAAGCCGGCCAATGAACACCCCAGCACTAGGAGCAGGGCAACGACACACCTGCGCAGGAAATCACGGAACATCACAGAAACCTCCCCTTAAGGCTTAGTGGCTCGTGGAGTCAAAACAAATCGGGAGCGAGGCTGAATTGATGGCCGGTAGCGTATGTCACTTCCGTGCGGCTGTCAAGCGATACTTCGCACGACAATCACTGGCATCAAGCCGCGGTGTTTGTCCGGAAGCAACTCCCTCGCCTGTTGACAGTAGCGAAGAATGCTTCATAATTGCTAGCCGTAATGCTGCCCACCCGCTCCGCCGTCGTCGCTTTGTTGTTTGTCGCCGTGGTTCCCGGCGTAACCGCCAGGCTCGATATTACCCAGAGGCCGGGAGACATCTGGCTGGAGATCCCCGAACTGCATAGCCGTGTCGAGGGCAACGGCTCGATCGTGCTGGACGCGTCGCCGACGGGCATCTCGCACCTGGTGGTGCACATTGCCGCGCAGCCGCAGGACGCCCGCTACGGCGACATTCATACGGTCATCAACACGGAAGCCGCCGATCCCATCACCAACAAGAACAGTACGGACGAGGGCATCGTCTGCGACCTGGACCTGACCCACTGGGGACAGGCGTTCCAGATCCACCCGGGGCGCAACTCGATCGAGGCGAATTACGTGGACCGCCGGCGCCGGGTGCATTACGCCTCGTTCCTGCTGCAATTCGGGCAGCAACAGACGAACCGGGGAACTCGATCGCTGCCGCAGACCACACGCCCGGCCGTACCGCAGCGCATCACCGGCGAAAAGTACGCGGTGGTGATCGGCATCTCGAAATTCAAGAACAGCCTGGCGGGCATCCCCAACTTGAAATATGCCGACAAGGATGCGGCTGCATTCGAACATTTCCTGGAGTCGCCGGCCGGCGGCAGCTTCCCGCGCGAGAACATCAAGACCCTCTACGACGAGGAAGCGACCTCGCAGAGTATCCGCAGCGCGCTGCTTACGTTCCTCACCAAGCCGCGGCCGCAGGACCTGGTGGTCATTTACTTCGCCGGACATGGCGCGGCGGATCCGAACGACAACCGCAATCTTTATCTGCTGGCCTACGACTCCGATCCCGATGACATGGGGGGCACCGCGTTTCCCATGGTGGAGTTTCAGGAGGTCTTCGACCGCGTCGTGAAGGCGCGGCATGTGGTGACGTTCATCGATGCCTGCCACAGCTACGGCATCAGCGGTGAGCGCGCGAGCTCGAAGCAGAACAACCTGGTCAACCAGTATCTGGAGCGCTTTGCCTCGGCGGCCGACCGCGCCGTCATCACTGCCAGCGATGTGAGCGAGCTATCGCTGGAGGGCACGGAGTGGGGAGGCGGGCACGGAGTGTTTACGTACTATCTGCTTGAGGGACTCGAAGGCAAAGCCGGTTCGAGTACGGTGACCGCGGGCCAACTGTTCGCGTACCTGGCGCAGGAGGTCCCGAAGGCGACCAAGGGCCAGCAACATCCCCAGGCGCAGCCGGGGTTGGCGAAGGACCTCTCGATCAGCGGCGCCGGGCTGAGGGCGGCCGCGGTAGAGCGGCGCTTCAGCGCCGCGTCCGGCGGCCAGTCACGGTAGAGCGGGCCTTCAGGCCCGCGTCCAGCCGCTTAATAAATGTTGCTGACTCTACGCTACGGCTTCCCTGCTTTCGCCATGTCCTCCGCGGCCAGCGGCTTCGTCTGCGGCAGGCTCTCGTAAATCTCAGCGCGGGCCTCGTACAGCTTGGCATTCGGACTCTCCGCGATCAGTCGCGAATACTCGGCAACCGCGTCGTACCAGATGCGATTGTCGGCGAACACCTGCGCTCGCTGCATCTTCTGCTGGGCGCCGTCGCCCGCGATCTTCTTCAGTGCCGCGTCGAGTTGCTGGCGCTCCGCTCCCGCTACGACTTTGAAGTGCGCCGAGACCGGCTCGGTCATGCCCAGCGACTTCCCTTCCACTGTCCAGCGGTAGGTATCGCCCGGCTTCAGCGGCGGCGCGTCCTGCGAGTACGTGAAGCTGCTCTGCCCGGTGACGTCGGTCTCGTAGACCTCGTTGTCCTCGCGATCGTAAAGCCGGAACGTCAGCTTGCCGTCCTGTGCCTGCCACTGAAACGTGGGATGCAGCGAATACGCCAGGCCGAGATTCGGCGCATAGAGCACCGTCTTCGACGCCTCGCCGCCGCGGCTGCCCGCGCCCAGTTGCGCGCCACTCTGGCCCGCGCTCTTGGGATCGAGGTCAAAGCCCTTCGCGTTGGCGCGGACCCGCTTAGCGCCTGAGCCTGATGACTGCTGCGAGGATGCTTGGGCATTGCCGTTCGCGGCCGAAGCCGAGCTTGCGCCCGCGGCCGCGACACTCCAGCCGACGAGCAGAATTGCAACACAAAGTAACTTGTTCATGAATGTGCTCCAGTAGCGGACTCGATAGTAGCGGGCCCGTCAAACGCTCCCGGCTCGACCGTGTACAGCGAAATCGCGCCTTGCAGCCCACGCACCTCGTGCGCACCTAACTCACGTACGCACTCCGGGCATCCGCGGATGACTTTCTCCGTGTCGGCGCTGATCACAATCGGCGCGTGCACCTCTTTTGTCATACTCTCCAGGCGGGACGCAAGATTCACAGTTTCGCCAATGACGGAATACTCCAGCCGATGCTCCGAGCCCACGTTGCCGCAGGTCAGCGGGCCGGTGTGGATGCCGATGCCGATGCGAATGGCCGGAAGCCCATCCGCCTGTAGCGCAACGTTCAGATCGTCCAGGCGTTGCTGCATCTCGAGCGCGCAACGCACGGCGGCATAGGCGTCCTTCTGCACGCCCTGGCTGAGCGGCACCCCGAACAGCACCATCAATCCATCGCCGATGAACTTGTTGAGGAAGCCGCCTTCTTTGGTGATGACCTCGTCCATCGCGCTGAAATAGCGATTGAGCCAGCCGAGCACCTGCTTCGAAGGCTTGCCCGCGCTCAGCGCGGTGAAGCTGCGTATGTCGGAGAACAGCACGGTCGCGATGCGCTCTTCGCCGGCCAGCACGATCTCTTCACGGCGCTCCCAGATTTGCTGCGCGACTTCCGGCGAGACGTAGCGCGAGAACATGCCCATGATCTGCTTGCGCTCGGCCTCGGCCTGCGACCGCCCGAAGCGCTCCTGCACAAACTGATAGGTGAAGCTGAGAGGCAGCACGAGCACGAGCGCAACCTCGCCGCCGACGAACTTCATCCAGACGTGCCGGGCCACGAACAGTAACTGAGCGCCGCCATACAAGCCGACCATGACCGCGACCACCGCGACAAATGCGTAGCGCACCGGCACGCGCAACGTCGTCCAGGCGGTCAGAAACACAATGACGAATGCAATTGTCCAGGTCGCGCCCGGCGTGAGCAGGGAAATCACGGGCGCATCGAGCAGAGTTTGAATTGCGGCCGCATGAACATCGATCCCCGGCAACATCAACCGCGAGCCGTCCTGGGCGCGCGGCCGAAACAGCGGGGTGAAGAAGCGGTCCCGAGCGGCATCGCTGGATTGCCCGATCAGTACGATCTTGCCGGCGAACGCCTGCTGAACATCAACCTTGCTCTGAAGAATGTCGAATGCCGATACATGCTGGGCGGGCTTGCGGCTCCAGGTGATGAGCGCGGTGTGCTGCTCGGAATCGAGATACGGAATGCGTCTCCCGAGAAAAAGCGCGGCGTCGTGGCCTGCAGGCTCAATGGCCTTTCCTGTGTACTGCTGCGCGATCACGACAGGAAAGGAAAATGGATCGTTGGGATCGAACGGCAACAGCATCATGCTGCGCACGTAGCCGTCGTTGTCCAACGGCATGTTGACGAAGGCGAACCCAAGCGCCCCCGGCGTTCCTTCGCGGCAGAATCCGCGCGGCGGATTGGCTTCGGGCTGGCAGAACTTCGGCAGCGGCTCCAGGCCGGGCAAACCACCCGCGCCCAACTGCGACGCGACGATGACGTTTCCTGCGCTGGTCAGCGCGTGCTGCAACGCGTCGTCTTCCGGCGGATCCCGCTCTTCGGTGAGGAAGAAGTCGAGCCCGATGACGCTTGGCTTGCCGCTGGCCACGCGGTTGATGACGGTGGCCAGAACCCCGCGAGGAATCGGGAAGCGCCCAATTTGCTGAACGGATTTGTTGCCGAAATTGACGACGACAATATTGTCCGCGGGAGGGGTGTAGCGGCCGTGATTAACCAGGAAATCGTAGGCCCAGAGCTCGACGTCGCTCGCGACCACCGAGCGGGCGAGGAAGAACCCCAGTCCACATGCGACCGCGGCGAGCATGGCGCTCACCAGCACGCAGCGCAAAGCTGGCCTATTCGCAAGCATCTTGTCAGCTCAAAGTCCGACCCACTCATTCGAAAGCTGCGAATGAGTGGGGCGCCCGCACTCCCACCCGCCCGTTTTGCGGTTAACAACGGGAAACCGTGTGGCGGTGAACGAGCGTCCCCATCGCGCGCTCGCTTGCCAGAGCTGGCAGTTCCTCCACTGCTGGCGCCGCCACGCGGCTCCTTTTTGAAGTACGTGGCAGAACCTATTTCGGACGTGGCTGATAATCAACACCATCGCGAGACAGACGCAGCGGTCTCGGCAGCCCTGAAGATAAGGATACGCCGCCTGTAACACCCGGCCTCTCAGTGGAACGCTGGGTTGCGCGGAAACTTTATGTACGGGAGGCGCACATTTTCAATCACAATCTGATCGGCGCGAATCGCGGTCGGCGCTTCGAAGCCCACGCCCGACTGTGACGGGTCGCTGGAATTCGTGCCCGTCATCTCCGCGGCGCCGCCGGCGGTCACGAAATCGTCCTGGTCAACGCCGTCGCCGCTCACTCCCAGGCCCCCCACCATCACGCCGTTGCGATAGAGCGCCAGCGCGCCGGGGAAGAACACGATGCCATTCTGGTGAGGGTTTGCCGGCTGCGAGCCCTGCGTACACGGGTTCGCGGTATCGAAGGTGTACAGGTTGAAGAATGGCCCGTTGCCGCTGCCATCGATTCCCGGCGGATAAAGCGGCTGCCCGCCGAAACTGATGGTGCGGTTGGTCACGGACGTTCCCGGCGGAACGCCGGGCAAGTCGATCGACCCTGGATTATTGTCGGCGTAGACCCCTGGCAATTGCCCCGCCGTGCTGCTGAAGTAGACCACGTTGCGCGCCTTCGCCGCCGATACATCGATGCTGAAGATGGTTGCGTCATGGATGCGATAGATGGCAAGGAAATTGCCATCGAGATCGGCGACGGAGATCATCATCGCTGCCGGTTGATTGATGGGAAGGCGAATGGCAGCGCGAGTGTTCATCGCGGTGCTGATCGCACTGGAAACAACGTTCTGGACATCGGTCAGACTAAGACCACCTGGATAAGCACTGGCCATGGGGCCGACAAGGTAGCCCTCCGGCGTAGGTCCCGGACTTGACATCGGACCTACGGTGAAGCCGACCGGCGTGCCCGGCGCCGGGCCTGGGCTATAGCCGGCGGGCAGGCTTGCATTGTTGACGAAAGGCAAAGCGATGCCATTGATGATGACCACACCCGGCGGGGCGGGCATTGGGCCGAAGACATTTGAGTCCCCTGAAATGTTTACCGTTGACCCGACGAATGCGGCATATTCGGCGGCATCGTAATTGTCAGTTGGAGGGTTGGCGCTGGCGTCGTAGGCGACAACGCCAATGCCCCCGACCAGAATGCCGTTCTCAAAAATCGGCACGCCTCCCGGATTCACCGCGAAGGGGTCGCTGTCATAAACGTTGGCTTTGCCAGTGATGATCCCCAGACCCGGACTCGTACCGTCGATCAGGGTTGCGGGTGGAATTGTCTTCCCAGGATTGTAGGTCACGTCGAACGAGCAGCCGCGATTGGTGTTCTCGATGCCGTAGAGCGCGGCGTTTGACGTTCCCGCAACTCCCGGCGGAAAGTGGATTCCGCTAATGTAGCGCACCGTGCGAGAGGACAGCGGCGCCTGGTCGTTGCTGAAGAACGCGCCGGTCCGCGCCAGAGCTACGGCGAGTTCGTCGGCCTTCACCAGGTTGCCGGACGGCTCGTCATTGCTGAAGTTGCCGTGACCCATTGTAGGCGCGTTGGCCGAACCATAGACGCCGAGAATGGTGCCTACCCGATTCGTGACCGCAACCTCGACAGGAATATTCACCGAGTTCACGGCTGCTTGGATGATGGCCTGAACCTCCGAGGCCTGAAGCAGCGGTTCGGTCTGCTGCACCGGCGGTGGGTCGCTCCCCGCGCTCATGCTCGACCCGCTTCCGCTTCCGCCACAGGAGGTCAACAGCGGCAAGGTCGCCGCCAACATCGTCAACCGACAAAAGAACTGGACTGGACTTTTCATCTGTGACATCATGCAAAACCTTGAGGCGGCGAGCACTTCCGTTGCCGGGCTTTCCCGGTCAGGACATACGCCGGCGTGGTATTCGTTAGAGCCGCAATTATGACGATATTTCGCCCAAAGTCAAGCCGCCCTTGCTACCGGACGCGGGTTGTGATACCAAGTAAGCCCCATCAATTTTGTCCATCGGCGATACGGATTTCGGTGGTGCTTGTGAAAGCTGGAAGATTCCTGCTTATCGGCAAGACTTGGTGTGCGATGACGGTTTTGGCGTGCGGCCTCACGGCGCTGGACAGCGCCGCGCAGCAGTCCGACGCCTCCGCCCGGACTCCCGCGCAACAGCAGCAGCCGGCACAGCAACAAGACAAAGACGCATTGTGCAAGAGCGGCAACTCCACTGCGCTGGGACAGCAGGTGCTGAGCCACGCCATCGCGACGGCTTCCCTCCAGGGCGTTACCTGCGATACGCAGGGCCGCATCTTGCCGGGCGTGAAAATCGAACTGCTGCGTGCGGGAGCGCCAGTCAACGCCGAATGCCACAGCAGCGGCAACGAAGGCCGAAAGGGCGAGTGTTATAGCAACGGGGAAGGCATCTTCCGCGTGCCGCGCGTGCCCAGTGGCACCTACGACATCCGCGCGGAAAAAGAGGGCTACTCGCCGCAGACGCTTCCGGGCGCGCAGCTGCGGAGCGGTGACCTGGTCACGCTTCAGGTGCGGCTGGAGCCGACCAGCGCTCCCGCTCCCGACAAGGTCACAACCGGGCTGCCGGGCGCCAGCGGGACCGGGTCGGCAACGCCGTCAATTTCGGCCTACCCCACCGCAATACAGAACCTAAATACTCCGGCGCCGGAGGGCGTCGCGTCACCGCCCATTGTGGTTGCAAGCGCTCCTTCGCCGAACCGCTGGAACCTGAGCGATATGCCGCTGTGGCAGCGCTACGGCAGCTCGGGCGATTATCCCTACGTGGTGGGGCACTGGTACGACCCCTTCAATCGAAACATCTTGAAGGGCGACCGGCCCGTCATCGGCCAGAACTGGTTCTTCAACTTCACCGGCACCAGCCTCTCCACCATCAATGTCCGCCGCCTGCCCGTCCCCAGCGGAATCACGGCCGAGAATCCCGGCAGCGAAGGGTTCTTCGGCAAGGGTGAGCAGGGTTTCGCCTCGCAGAGTTTCATTTTGTCGTTCGATCTCTTTGAAGGCGATACCAGCTTTCGGCCGATCGACTGGCAGTTTCGTTTCACACCGGTCATCAACCTGAACTTCCTGCAAACCCGCGAGCGCGGCATAGTCAATGTCGATCCTCGCGAAGGCACCCTGCGCTTCGACACCCATACGGGAATTCAGGAGGCGTTCGTCGAAGCCAAGCTGCACGACCTCAGCCCGAATTACGACTTCGTGTCCGTGCGCGCCGGCATTCAGCAGTTTGTCAGCGACTTTCGCGGCTTCATCTTCGCCGATGAGGAGCCGGGAATCCGCGTCTTCGGCAATCTGAAGTCGAACCGCATCAGCTACAACCTGGCCTACTTCTACTTCCTGGAGAAGAACACCAACAGCGGCCTGAACACGCTGACCCAGCGGCATCAGCAGGTCTACATCGCTAACACCTTTATTCAGGATTTCTTCGCCAAGGGCTATACCACCGAGTTCAGCTTCCACTACAACCGCGACGATCCCACCCTGCACTTCGACGACAACGGCTTCCTGGTGCGGCCCGCGCCCATCGGCGACGTGGTCAACGGCAAGATCATCACCCACCAGATCGAGGCCTACTACCTCGGCTGGACGGGCAACGGGCACATCGGCCGCATCAACGTGAGCAACGCGTTTTACCAGGCGCTGGGACATGACACCTTCAATCCCATCGCCGGCCGCCCGGTGAACATCAACGCGCAGATGGGGGCGTTGGAGCTGTCGATCGACAAAGACTGGGCAAGGTATTACACCTCGGTCTTCTACGCCTCCGGCGACTCCAGCTACCGCTACGGCCCCAGTCGCAGCAGCACCGCCCACGGCTTCGACACCATCGTAGACGACACCAACTTTGCCGGTGGCGCCTTCAGCTTCTGGGACCAGCAAGGCATTGGCCTGCTGAGCACCGGTGTCACGCTCACCACGCCCGCCAGCTTGCTGCCCGCGCTGCGCTCTAATAAGGAGGAAGGCCAGGCGAACTTCGTCAATCCCGGCATCTACATCTTCACCGCCGGCGCCGACTTCAACCTCACAACCAACCTGCGCGCCTTCTCCAACTTTAATTATTTGCGCTTCGATCGCACCGAACCGCTGGAGATCCTGCTTTTCCAGCAAAACATCAAGCACAGCATCGGTGAGGACTTGGGATTCGGTGTACGATATCGCCCCAAACTCAATGAGAACTGGGTGGTGACGGCCGGAGAAGCTACGCTGTTCCCCGGCGCTGGTTTGAACAATCTCTACAACAGCAAAGTGTTGCTGTCGGGCTTTGCCTCGCTGGCTTTGACGTTCTGAGTTTCCCATGCGATTTGTAGCTGAATCCCGTGTGTCGCGTCTCGTGTTCGCCGTTGCCATCCTTTGCGTCATAGCTGCGTTTGCCCCGCGCGCTCGCAGCGCCGGGTCGCAGGGTGCCCCGGGTCTCACGCAGTCCGAGACCCCGGCGAGTGCTCAGTCCGGCGGCGAGCAGCAGCAGCAGGAGAAAATGCCGCCCGGCATCTTCCTCCAGCAACCCTTTGAAGACGCCAGGCAGAAGACCGAAGGCTGCATGAGCTGCCACACCCAGACCGACGCCCGCACCATGCACAAGTCGGGCAGCTTTCCGCTGGGCTGCACCGATTGCCACGGCGGCGATGCGAAGGTCTTTCTGCCCGCCGGTACCGCACCCGGCTCTCCCGAGTACGTTCGTCTCACCGCTGAGGCCCATCCCAAGCCGCGCATTCCGCACAATGCCTGGACGTCCGCCACTCCGGTGCGTGCCTATACGGAGTGGCTGAAGGAAGACCCGGACTACATCAAGTTCATCAATCCTGGCGACCTGCGCATCGCCGACGAAACCTGCGGCAAGTCCGGCTGCCACGTTGAAGAAGTGCACCGCGTAAAGACCAGCATGATGGCGCACGGCGCCATGCTGTGGGGCGCGGCGCTCTACAACAACGGCGCCTTCCCGCTGAAGGACCCGCATTTCGGCGAGAGCTACACCCGCAATGGCGAGCCGCAGCGGCTGGCAGATGAAGCCGCCGCCGACAGCGGAAGAAACCCGCACCAAAGGCGTGCTGCCCTACCTCGAGCCGCTGCAGCGCTGGGAGTATTCGCAGCCAGGCAACGTGTTGCGCGTCTTCGAGCGCGGCGGCGAGAAAAAGGGCGAAATCGGCAATCCCAACCTTGAGGAAGAGGGTGGCAATCCCGACGTCAAGCTGAGCGACCGCGGCTTCGGCACCATGCTGCGCACTGATCCCCGTTCTCGGCTTGCAGAAGACGCGCCTGCTCGATCCGCTGCTCTACTTCCCCGGCACCAACGACCAGCCCGGCGACTATCGCGCCAGCGGCTGCACCGCCTGCCACGTCATCTATGCCAACGACCGCTGGCCGGAGCACTCGGCCGGGTACGCCAAAGACGGCAACATGGGCTACAGCCAGACCGTCGATCCGACGATCCCGCACAACCAGCCCGGCCACCCCATCCGGCACCAGTTCACCCGCGCCATTCCTTCCAGCCAGTGCATGGTCTGCCACATGCATCCCGGCACGAACATGGTCACCACCTACTTCGGCTTCACCTGGTGGGACAACGAAATGGATGGCGACAAAGGATGTATCCGGCGCAGCAGCGCAATCCCAACGCCAAGGAGCAGCAGCAGATCCAGACGCGCAATCCGGAGCGCACCGCCATTCGCGGCAACTGGTGGACTGTCGACTTCCTGGAGAAACCGGCGAGCGCGGCCCCGGCACGATTCAACAGCACGCTGAAGAACACGCAGTTCGCCGACTTCCACAGCCACGGCTGGATCTTCCGCGCCGTCTACAAGCACGACCGCCACGGCAACATGCTCGACGACGACGGCAACATCATTCCGCTCAACGATCCCGACAAGTTCGGCAAGGCCGTGCACCTGAAGGACATCCACCTGGAAAAGGGCATGCAATGCGTCGATTGCCACTTCCAGCAGGACAGCCACGGCAACGGCAACCTCTACGGCGAGACGCGCAACGCCGTCGAGATCGACTGCATCGATTGCCACGGCACCATCGAGCAGACAGGCCACGCTGAAGACCTCCGGCCCCGCTGCGCCCGACCGGCGGCACGCAACCTGCAGATCGACTGCGACACTCCCTTGGGCGACCGGCGCTTCTACTGGAAGGACGGCCGGCTCTATCCAGCGCTCCATGCTGGACCAGGACAAGGAGTGGGAAGTGGTGCAGGTGCTCGACACCATCACGCCCGGCAATCCCACACTACAACGAAAAGTCGCGCCTGGCCAAGACCATCCAGCGCGACGGCAGCACCTGGGGCGATGCCCGCGCCGACCGGCGAACAGCTGGCGCACTCCAACAGCAGCATGACCTGCTACACCTGCCACACCTCGTGGATGCCCACTTGCTTCGGCTGCCATCTGGCCATGACGGCCAACCAGCGCATGCCCATGCTGCACAACGAAGGCCTGCATGACGCGCAACTGGACCTCCTACAACTTCCAGGTGCTGCGCGACGACGTCTACATGCTGGGCATCGACGGCACCGTCACCAGGCCATCGCGTCGCGCCCGTGCGCTCCGCCTGCGCCGTGCTGGTCAGCTCGCAGAACGCCGAACCGCGAGTGGATCTACTACCAGCAGCAGACCATCTCCGCCGAAGGCTACAGCGGCCAGGCCTTCAGCACCTTCGTCCCGCACACCGTCCGCGCCAGCGAAACCAAGACCTGCACCGATTGCCACGTCTCCGCAGCAGAGCGACAACAACGCCTGGATGGCGCAAGTGCTGATGCAGGGCACCAACTTCGATGAACTTCATGGGCCGCTACATTTACGTCGCCGACCGGCGACAAGGGCTATCGAAGCGGTGGCGGTCACCGAGCACGACGAGCCGCACGGCGGTGATCGGCAGCGACCTCCAGAAGCTCGCCTATCCCGACGAACTACGCGAAGTTCGTCAGGAACGGCAGCGAACTGAAGGAGGCTTACGACCACCCAGCTCCGACCTGCTGCAGGCGAGATATCCTCGACCTGCAAGCGCGCGGCGAGTATCTCTACGCCGCGATGGGCAAGGGCGGCTTCCGCGTCTACGACATCGCCAACATCGATAACAAGGACTTCTCCGAGCGCATGATCACCGCGCCGGTTTCGCCGCTCGGCCAGCGGTTCTACGTGAAGACGAAATACGCGATGGCGGTCGCCTCGCCCACCACGCTGGCGGTCGATCCGCCTGCGCACACCAGTTCCCCGAGAACGAAGAGCAGAAGCGCTACAGCCCATCCCTCCTGATGTACGGCTTCCTCTACGTCGCCGACCTAGGAGGGCCTGGTCGTGGTGGGCGATCCCAACTCGCCAACGAACAAAAGCTGCCCGGCGTCGGCACGCTGCTCGACGGCGATCCCCAGCAACAACTTCCTGAAGCGCGCGCTCGCCTTCAATCCCGACGGCGTGCTAACGGCGCGCGCCGCATCGCCATCGCCGGCACACTACGCCTACATCCTGTGCGACCGCGGCCTGGTAGTGGTCGACCTCGACAATCCCACCAAGCCCGCCGTCACGGCTGAGATCGGCGCTCCCGTTCTTGAACGAGCCGCAGGGCATCGCGCGTCCAGTTCCGCTACGCCTTCGTGGTCGACAGCGAGGGCTTAAGGTGCTCGACGTCACGCACCTCGAAAAGCCGGTGCCCGTCGCGGGCGCCTCGGTGCCGCTCGCCGACGCGCGCAATATCTACGTCGCGCGCACCTACGCCTACGTCGCCGCCGGCAAGCAGGGCATGGCGATCGTCAATGTCGAACAGCCCGAGCATCCCGTGCTCGACCAGGTCTTCAACGCGGGCGGCAAGCTGAACGACGTACACGACGTCAAGATCGGCATGGTCGACGCCAGCCTGTTCGCCTTCGTCGCCGACGGCAAGAACGGCCTGCGCGTGGTGCAGCTCTTCTCGCCCGATGAACGATCCCGAGTTCTCCGGCTTCAGCCCCAGGCCCATGCCCAAGCTGATCGCCACCTACCACACCGAAGGCCCGGCGCTCGCCATTTCCAAGGGCATCGATCGCGACCGCGCCGTGGATGAAAGCGGCAATCAGCTCGCCGTCTTCGGCCGCCGCGGCGCGCGTCCCTTCAACCTCGAGGAGATGCAGCGGCTCTATTTGCGCGACGGCAAGCTCTACACCGTAACCAACAAGCCGCCCGGCCCTGCCGTGCAATCGGTCGAGCCGCAACGGGCGTCGACCGTGCAGCAGGGACCAGGGCAGTAGGGTAGAGCGGCGCTTTAGCGCCGCGTCAGGCCTGGAATTGAAATTCGGACCCGGGCTTTAAGCCCGGCGGCACCTGGCGGAATCCGACTCGTACTGAAACAGGCACTGGGGCGCGGGCCTGAAGGCTCGCTTTACTGCCCCGCTGACACGAGCGCCCGTTCTGGTTGCGGCATCAGAAAATACCTCCGCTGGAAATAAAACGCGACATTCACCAGCGCAATCATCACCGGCACTTCCACTAACGGTCCTATCACCGCCGCGAATGCCGCGCCTGAGTTGATGCCGAAGACCGACACCGCGACCGCGATGGCCAGCTCAAAGTTGTTGGAGGCGGCGGTGAACGCGAGCGTAGTGGTCTTCGAGTAGTCGGCGCCTAGCATGCGTCCCATATAAAACGACACCAGGAACATGACGACGAAATAGATCATCAGCGGGACAGCGATGCGCAGCACATCCAGTGGCAGGCGTACGATGTACTGCCCCTTGAGCGAAAACATGATGACAATCGTGAACAGCAGCGCGATCAGGGTCAGCGGGCTGACTCGCGGCACAAAATCTCGGTCGTACCAGTCGCGGCCTTTCGCGCGCAACAGCACGGCCCGCGTCGCAATGCCGGCGAGGAACGGAAGGCCTAGATAAATAAAGACGCTCTTCGCAATCTCTCCGATGGAGACATGGACCACCGCACCGCGCAGCCCGAGTCGTGCGGGCAGCACGGTAATGAAGATCCACGCATAGAGCGAGTAAAAGAAGACCTGGAAAAGCGAATTGAACGCCACCAAGCCGGCGGCATAGTCAGTGTCGCCCTTCGCAAGCTCATTCCAGACGATCACCATCGCAATGCAGCGGGCCAAGCCGATCATAATCAGGCCCGCCATGTACTCCGGATAGCCGCGCAAGAACACGATCGCCAGCACGAACATCAGGATCGGTCCGACGACCCAGTTCTGTAGCAGCGAGAGACCCAGCACCTTTTTGTTGCGGAAGACCTCCGGCAGCTCCTCGTAGCGCACTTTGGTGAACGGCGGATACATCATCACGATCAGCCCGGCGGCGATGGGAATCGAAGTCGTACCGACGCTGAAGCGATTCAGGAATGGCACGACGGCGGGCACAAGCCAGCCCAGAATGACGCCCAAGCCCATGGCCGCAAAAATCCAGACCGTGAGATACCGATCGAGGAAACTAAGCCGCCGGTCCTGATTCATAACCGCCGCTCGTACCGCGCCGCGGCGACGGACGCGCCCGACGGCTGCCCAATGTTGTCGAGTGCTTGCTTCAGCGCCAGCCTATCGATGCTCGCCAGCGGCAGGGCAATGAATAAGCCGATCCTGCGGTCCAGCATCATGAATGCGTCCCGGAATGCCTTCTCCACCTCGTCGGGTGTGCCCCGCACCGCGGCCGGATCGGGAATGCCCCAATGTGCGGTCATCGGTTGCCCCGGCCACAACGGGCACACTTCCTTGGCCGCGGTGTCGCAGACGGTGAAGACAAAATCCAACTTCGGCGCGTCCGACGCGGCGAATTCGTCCCAGCTCTTGCTGCGCAGCCCGGTCCTCGGAATGCGTGCCAGCTCAAGCTGATGCACCGCTTCTGGGCGCACGCCCCCTGTCGGATGGCTGCCCGCGCTATAGGCAGTGAAGTTCGGCCTCCCGCGGAAATTCAAGATGGCTTCCGCCATGATCGACCGCGCCGAATTGCCAGTGCACAGAAACACTACGTTGTAACGGCCTGTCATGTCCGTCCCCCTCATTCGTCAGGGCTAGAGGCGCTCGCCGCAGCCGGTTTGGCTGCGCGGATGAACGCGCTCATTACCTTGCCGTCGACCTCAGCGGCAATCGCGTCCACGTCGAGCCTCTCCGCCGCGAGAATGTTTCGCGCCTCCTCCGTCTTGTAAATACGGGTAGGCTCCATCTCGATCTGCGTAAAGCCTGCGGCCACGAGCTTCTGACGGTATTCCTGCTCATCCAGCGCTCCGGCTATGCAGCCCACCCAGAGAAGCACGCTCCGGCGAATCTGGGGATCGATTGCGCCGCGAGTAACCACATCGGAAACGGCCAGCCGTCCACCCGGCTTGAGTACGCGAAAGGCCTCGCGCAACACCTTGTCCTTGTCGGCAGAAAGATTGATCACGCAGTTCGAAATGATGACGTCCACCGAGTTATCGGGCAGAGGGATGCTCTCGATCTCGCCCTTCAGGAACTCGACATTCTCCATGCCGGATTTGCGCTTGTTCTCATTGGCCAGCGCCAGCATCTCGTCAGTCATGTCGAGACCGTAGGCTCTACCGCTCGGTGCCACGCGACGGGCCGACAACAGAACATCGATTCCGCCACCCGATCCCAGGTCGAGCACGACTTCGCCCGGATTCAGCTTGGCCAGCGCGGTGGGATTGCCGCATCCGAGCGACGCCAGCAGCGCCTCCTCGGGTATCTGCTTGACCTGGGTTACGTCATAGAGGTTCGAGGTGATGGGGTCGCAGCAGTTCGATGCGGCCGGCGTCGCGCCACAGCAACTGCTTCCGCCCGCGGTCACGCGCCGCGCCGCCTCTCCGTACTTCTCCTTCACAACCTCCCTAATGTCGGTCGTACTCATCGGAATCTCCTATCCGCAAATCTGAACGACAGCCTGCGGTTTCACAGCCTTGTTGCGCGTGCAGCATTCGGCGTACAGGAATTGCAATAATTCCTGGAGCGCCTCGGTGTTGGCGGTGTAGCGCAGGAAGGTGCTCTCGCGCTGCACTCTAACGAGATCTTCATTTTTTAGCTTGTCGAGATGATGGGACAGGGTCGAGTTGGGGATGTCGAGCTCTTCCTGAATTTCGCCGACCACGAGACCGTCGGGATGCGCCGACAAGAGCAATTGCATGATGCGCAGCCGCGCCTCCGTTCCCATGGCCGAGAACATGTCGGCGTACTTCGTCACCTGCTCTGTGCTCTTCTTCGCTTGGGCGGTCGGCATATTTCGATGTTTGCAGAAATATAGAGACATGTCAAGTCGGGCAGACAGAGCCGCCTTCGAGGTCTAGTTACCCGGCCCCCTACTTTCGTAATCTTGACCAGAACGCCGTAGGCGCTACGCTGATAGGTTGGGCTTAGTGTGCCCGATGGCCACCGGCGCTAGTGTGCCGCGGCCCGAGATCTTTGACATTCCATGCGAATGCAGTCGAACGATGGCCGTTCCGGCGGTCCACTTCTTCTTATCGCGAATTAGCAGAGGCCTCCCCGAGCTGCTCTAAAGAAGTAGTAAGTGCATGGGGATTCAGGAATTTGACGACTAAGTCTCCGGGGCTCAGACCGATGCGCCATATTTCTTGCTTAACTCGAAGGGGCTCAAACTTTTGCGAATGGAAGGGGGGAGGAGGTAGGCAGTACGGTTTCGAGTCTTCGCTAAGACTATTTCAACTGTTGACGGACTCAGGAGAGCCCGCACACCTCACCTGGAAACTCTAAACGCGAAAACTTCCTCACTCCATCCCGGCCGCGGAACTTCTTAACTGCGGGATGCTGAAATCCTTCTTCGGGCCTTGCTCCTTCTGCCAGTCGTGGTACTCGTGGCACTCGGAGCAGCGGCCGTCGGCGGCGTCGTGCATGGCGCCTCCCTGCTGATGGCAGGCGCGGCACGATGCGATTCCGGGCAGCAGCACGTCGGAGGTCTTCTTGCTGTTCGGCACCTGCGCGTGGCAGCCCTCGCATTTCACCATACGATGCGCGTCATGGTCGAAGTCGGCGTGCTTCATCCAGCGCACCGGAATCTGCGACTTCGCCACCGTGGGAATCGGCCCCTCGCCCTGCACCATCGTGTGGCAGAGCTTGCAGCCCTTGCCGTACAGCAGGCGATCGGCGTTCGCGACCTGCCACTTGACCCACTCCTCGTGCGTCTTGGGCGGCGATGGCAACACCACCAGCGAGCTCAGGTCGACGCGATTGATGGTCAGCGGCTCCGACATCGCGTTCGGATGCGCGGCGATGTATTGCGTGTACTTCTCGACCAGGAACTTCTGCACCACGTCGGTCTGGCAGTGGGGCACGGTATCGCTAAAGCGCTTGTCGAACTGCAAGTCCTTCATGTGGCAGCCGGCGCATTGCGTGGCGAACTTGATGGGCTGCATGTAGGCGCGCTGACTCGCCTGCCGGGGATTGTCTTCCATCGTTGCCGCAACCGTCTGCACTGCGGGCGTCGCGGGATTGCCGCTGGTCGGGCAGGCCTGGACCTCATGCGCATACGGCCATGCGCGCGTCGAGTTCGCGGGACGATGGCAATCGTTGCAGGTCATCTTCACCAAGTCGCTTTGACCCTTCGGTCCTGCGATCTTGTCGTGCAGATGAACGTAATGGTTCAGCTTGACGGTCCCGGGATCGCCGGTCTGAAAGGCCGCGAACTGCGGATGATGTTGGTCGAAGCCTTCGACGCTGGTCATGCGGAAGGCTTCGTTCTCGCCGGTATCCTTCTGGTCGTGCTGGGCGAGTTCGTCGGCGACCTTGGTATTGGCAACCGACTTGAGATTGGAGTGGCACTGCACACAGCCGGAGTCCATGGTCTTCGCCAACTGCTGCGACGCGCGGTGCTCCACGTGACACGAGCCGCAGGTCGGCTGCTTGAAATCAGCGCGCATGTCATGCGGATGATGCGCAGGAGCGTCATGGCAGCTCAAGCAAGCAGTGTCGGCGACTTCCTTGTGGAAGAAGCCTTTCGTGACGTGGCAGAGTTCGCACTTCTTGCCGAAGAACGCGTGGTGCGCGGAAAGCGGGCCGCTGCTGTAGACCTTCTTGCCTTCTCCCGTGGCGCGCGCGGTGACGAACCATCCAATGGCGACGATCGGCACGGCGATGGCCAGCCACCTCTTCCAATTCCGCAGCGAATGCGGACGCGTGAAGTACTGCAGGTCCATCCGCTTGGCTAACGACTTCGTGTTGCGTACGCGTCGCGTCATCGTCTTCGCCTCAGTAAGCCAGCGCCTTCACGGCGTGGATTGCGCCCAGTAGCAACACCGCGTAGGACAGCGGAATGTGCACCAGCAGCCAGCCGTGCAGAATGCGGTGATAGCGCGTCTGCTGATCAAGCTCGCGCTTCTCCTCGCAGATGTTGTCGAGGTCTTCCACGGTCGGGTGCAGGTTCGCAGGAAGCTGCCGCTTGAGTTGCTCGAACATTGCCCTTGCCGTGTCGCGATTGGCCATCGGAAACCCCCGCGAGCCGTAGCCATCGAGAAACGGCCGCAGCTTGTTATCGTAGAAGCCACGCAGCTCGGCGCAGGAGTCTTCGTCGATGTTGAGGCTGGTGGCGACGGTCATGCCGCCCATCGTTCCCGCGCCGGCTGCGTAAGCACGCTGCTCCCCGCTGGCGTCGGAGAGATTTCCGGTTAGGGTTGCGCAGGCCTGTTCCACCAGGTTGTGCGCCTCATCCACGAGCTGCGTGCGCACGCGCCCGATCTGCTCGTAGATGGTCTCCATCGGCAGCCGCTCTTTGATCATTTGCGGCATGTAGTGCTGAAGAACAGCGCCGAAGATTCCGCTGATGAAGACGCCGAGGAAGATCCACATCAGCCAGTTCGTCAGCCCGAAGCCCCAGCGAAAGCCGCCGTGCAGCAGGATGATCGGGAAGCTCAACGTGCCCAGCCAAAGATGTCCGCGCATCCAGGTCTGCGCGCGCCCCAACCGCCAGATCGGCACCTTCTTGCGCGCGCCCAGCAGCCCGGCAAAGATCATGAAAGCGAAGCCGACGACGCCGTAAGTCAGTCCCATCGCGCTGCCGCCGCGTGGGCCTTGCGGCGCCCAGTGCCGATAAGGAACGTACGCGAGCACGGCCACCGCGAGAATCACGACGCTGACGAGGAACCATTTCCGATGGGTCTGGTCAATCCGCAAAGCTCACATCCTCCCTTTCACCGGCGCGCCCTGCTCGGCCGGCGGGCCTTGCTTCAGCAGCTCGGCGAAGAACACCGGAGGATTGACGCGGTGCGCGGCATCGTGCGGACAGGCATAAACGCAACTGGGCTCCGCGTGCTCGGTACAAAGATCGCAGCCCGTGGCTTTCAACCTGGTGCTCGCTATCATGCGACCCGGCTGCGCGGGATCGTCGGTCTGCACCGCGAACGGATGCATGTTGATGTTGCCGTACGGACAATTGCTGGCGCACTGGCCGCAGCCGATGCACCAATCCTCGATGACGATCTCCATCGAATTGCGGCGGCGGATGGAGCCGACAGGGCAGCCGACCATGCACAGCGGATCGCGACAGCTACGGCACGAGGTCGCGACCAGGAACCTATCGAAGCGAAGTCCGTCGCGGATGAGGCGGCTAACGCCGTCATGCGCATCGGCGCAGGCGCGCACGCACTGGTCGCAACGCGTGCAGCGGTCGAGATCGAGCACCAGCAGGCTCTGCGCCTCCATCAGGCCCTGATTCAGGAACTGCTCCACCGGCACGTTCTCGACCTGAATCATTCTCTGCCGATTGGACTCGAGGTGTTCGTGCGCAACCGCTTCCATCTTCTGGCGGATGTCGGGGAACTGCTCGAGCATCATCCGAAAATCGTCGCCGGGGATGCGGACCACCTCGACGTGGTCCAGCGCGGTGCAGGTCGCCATGCGCGGGCTGTTCAGCAGGAACGCCATCTCGCCGAAGTACCCGCCCTTGGAGAGATAAGCCAGCACAACCTCGCCGCCGGGGTGCTGCTGCGACACCTTCACGAAGCCGAGCCGCACCAGATAGAAACCGTCAGCGGCATCGCCCTGCTGGCAGATGACCTGTCCCGGCAAGTAGCGGATGAGTTCCACGCGCTCCTTGAGATGAGCGATAAAGTCCGGCGTGAGCGACGCCAGCACGGGAACGCTCTTCAGGTGCGAATCCAGCGCGCGCTGCTTGTAGGTACGCTCCAGTTGCTCGCGGAAGCTCTTGTTGCGCTGCATGATGTCGAGCACGTTGCGCAACATCTCGAGCATCGTGCAGTCGGTCTTGGCGCGCACGGTAGCCGACCGCGGGTAATAGCTCATGCAGGTCATCTCGCCGAAGAGCTCGCCCTTGCCGAGCTGAGCGATCGGTTTGTCCATCGGCAGATCGACATTGGCATCAATCGAGATTGTCGTGCGTCCGTGGCGGTCAGCACCTTGATGCTGATGTTCGCGTGGAACCAAGAAGCTCCTCAGCTTCGTGAGCCAGCCCTGGGTGTTATCGGTGGTGTTGACGTGGGCCATCGGCGTCGAGAGATAGACATCGACAGTGCCGTCGAGAATGTAGAAGGCCGTGGCCCCGAACTCGCCTTCGCGGCAGATGATGTCGCCGGCTTTGAAATGGCGCTCGACGATGGCGTGGCGATTCAGGCTGAGGAAGTTGCCCGAAACATTCTTGAACACCGGCAGTTCGAGCAGGAAATCGGTGTTGACCTCGTCGCCTTCCAGCTTCTGGCCTGCGATTTTCTTGTTGGTCAGGGCGCCGGTTGGGCACGACACCATACACTCGCCGCAGGAGACACAACTGGAATCGCCCATGGGATCGTTGAGGTCAAAGGCGATGCCCGCCTGATAACCCTTCCCGCGTCGCGCTAGCACCCAGTTGTTGCGGATGTAGTCGCAACCGCGGATGCAGCGATCGCACAAGATGCAGGACTCGTGATCCACCGCAATGGAGAGCGAGGAATCGTCATGCCCGCGGGGAGTTGTGCGTTTGGCAAATGGCACATGCTCGATGTGCGCGGCCGCCGCCAGTGTCTCCAGTTCGCAATCGCCCGAGTGCTGCTGGCGAGTGCACGGACTCGGATGGTCGGCCATCAGCAACTCGAGCAGCGTCTTGCGCACGCCTTCCAGCGGCTCGGTGTTGGTCTTCACCGTCATGCCCGCTTCCGCCTGGCGGATGCAGGAAGCCGCGTAGACTCTTGCTCCGACATCGACGACGCACACGCGACAGACGCCGACGGGATTCTCGTTCTGCTGATGGCACAGCGTGGGAATCGGAATGCCGCTCATGCGCGCGGCATCAAAGATGGTCGTCCCCTGCGGCACCGTTACCGGATGGCCGTCGATCGTGAGGGTGATTTGGGCTTGCGGCGTTGGCTTGGCGGCGCTACCGTCAGGACTCATTGCATCCCCGCTTGTGTGAAGCAAACTCCGCCGGGGCAGTGGCGCCGAACGAGATGGTCATCCACGACCTCGGGGAAATGCTTAAGAATGGATTGGATCGGCGCCGGCACAATCTGGCCCAAGCCGCAGATAGACGCCAGGCTCATGGCGGTCGAAAGCTCTTTCAGGACTTGCATGTCGTCTTTCGAGCTGTGTCCTTCCGTCCAGCCCTTCAGCATGTCAACCATTTTTTGCGAACCCATGCGACAAGGCACGCATTTGCCGCAGGATTCGTTGCGATAGAAGCGCGTCGAATTCAGCGCCATATCGAGCATGCAGCGGCCTTCGGCGCAAATTACGATGGCACCTGATCCGACCATCGATCCTGCCGCGGCAACCTTGTCCCAGTCGAGCGGAAGCTCGGACATCTTCGCCGGAAGATACCCCGATGAAGGACCCGACGGCGCAAAGCCCAGCAACTTCTTTCCATTCGGGATGCCGCCCGCGTAGTCGTAGATCAGTTCGGTGTAAGTTACGCCCATGGGCACTTCGAAGATGCCCGGCTTAACCACATCGCCGCTTAGGCCGACGAACTTCACGCCGACAGAGCCGTTCTTGCCTTGCGTTTGATACCACTCCAGCCCGCGAGCCAGGATGACCGTGGCCAGCGAAAAGCTTTCGACGTTGTTGACCACCGTCGGCCTGCCCCACAGACCGCCGCCCACCTGGCCGGGGAACGGAGGCTTGTTACGCGGCTCGGCACGATGGCCTTCAATCGCTTCGATTAGCGCGCTCTCTTCTCCGCAGATGTAGCCGCCCGGACTGACGAAAATCTCCAGATCGAACGTCAGGTCGCTACCCATTACGCGCTGTCCGAGCACGCCCATCTTGTAGGCCCGATCCAATTCTTCCTGGAGGATCTCCTTGGCGTTCTCGTATTCGTGACGGATATAAAGGATGCCCTTGTGCGAACCCGTGACCAGGCCGGCAACAATCATGCCCTCAAGCACGAGATAGGGCACATTCTCCATAATGTGGCGGTCCTTGATAGTGCCCGGCTCGCTCTCGTCGGCATTGCAGACGACGTACTTGGGGGCGGGAGCGTTGTGCACCAGCTCCCACTTCAAGCCGGTGGGAAAGCCCGCGCCGCCCATGCCGCGCAACTTCGCCTGCTTCAGCGTAGCGATGATCTCCTGCCAGTCGCGTTTCTCAACGAAGCGCCGCACCACGGCGTATTGGCCTGTGCCGCCGTAGGGATCGCAGGTCGCTGGAGTGCGCCCGTGCTTGTGCTTGGGATGAGGAAGCGGCTTGCCCGACAAGGCGTCGAGCGCCATCGCGATCGCGTTCGGGCTGTCGATCTCGGCGTAGATGGAGTCGTTGAGCATCACCGCCGGGCCCTGATCGCAGCGGCCGAGACACGAGACCTCGCGGATGCTGATGTCCTTATCGCTGGCGCCGCGGAACTTCCTCTCCAGCGACGCCTTCACCTCGTCGGCGCCGAGCAGGTGGCAGCTCATGTCGCTGCACACTCGCATGTCCACTTTCGGCGGAGGGGTGAGATGGAAGTGTGGATAAAAGCTGGCGACCGCATGGATCTGACTGAGCGGCTTCTTGATCTTGCCGGACAGCAGGCGCAACTGATCGGCAGGCAGATAGCCGTATTGACGTTGTATCGCTCTCAGCTCTTCGTACACGTTGGCAGGGCTCCCCTTCGACAACTCCGGATAACGGTCAGCGGATGCTTGCAGAATTAAGAGCGCAAATCGTATAGCAAAATCAATCTCATGTCTAGGTCTCAAATAGCCTTAATCCGGGCGGCCATGCCGTTCGCCAAAAGCGCGCGGTCGTGATTGATTTCTTTGCCGTTTCGTCGTATAAACCGTGCACCCCGAAATTACGTACGGAGGCCTTCACAAACGGTGGCGGCCGGAGCGGATGGTGGCGAATGCGTTCTAAGGTTTGCTGGCTGGTCTTCCTGTCGTTCTTGATTCTGTTTAACGTCTCGAGTTCGTCGACGAGCCCCGCGGACATGCCGGCGAATGCGAAGCCCGGCCTGTATCACGGCCCGGGAAGCTGCGCTGCCAGCAGTTGCCACGGCAACGTGCAGCCGCAAACGCAGACGCGCGTTCTCCAGAACGAATTCAGCACCTGGATCGGACAGGACAAACACGCCAACGCCTACGCCGTGCTCAGCAATCCCGTCTCGAAGCGCATGGGCGCGATTCTCAAGACCACGAACGCACAAGGTCAGCCTGCGCCGCCGTCCGAAGCGCCCAAGTGCCTGGCCTGCCATGCCCTCTACGTACCCGATAAACACGCGCAACCCTTCGGACTTGAAGACGGCGTGAGCTGCGAGTCGTGCCACGGGCCGTCGTCAGGATGGCTGGAGACGCACACTCATAAGGACTCTCATCTGGATTCCGTGAAGTACAAGGACATGGTCGATCTGCGCGACCTGAAGATGCGCAGCACGCAGTGTCTTACCTGCCATGTGGGCACGGCGGACAAGTGGGTGGACCACGAGATGATCGCCGCCGGCCATCCCGACTTGATGTTCGAGGTCACCTACTTTAGCTATCGTATGCCGCAGCATTGGCACACTCCCGAGCAGGACAATCCGTGGCGCAGTGTGCAGGCGTGGGGTGTGGGTCAGGCCGTGCAGTTGCGGGATTCGCTGTATCGCCTGGCGCGGCGCGCGGGCAATCAGGACAAGCCCTGGCCCGAATATGCCGAGCTCGATTGCTATGCTTGTCATCACAGCTTGACGGCGGCGGCGGATAGCTGGCGCCTGACCTCGCTGGATTATTACGGAAAGCGTCGGCCGGGAAATCCGCCGTACAACGAGTCGCGCGTCATCGTGTTCCGCGATTTGGTCGAGGAGCTTCATCCCGAGATGGCGAAGCAGCTCAATCAGGACCTGTGGCAGGTAGCGGACCAGATGAATAAGCTGAATGGCAATCGGCAGGAGATCGCCGCGACCGCGACGCGGGGAGCGGAGCTGGCCAACCAGTTGGCCGACAAGCTGAGCGCGCAAAGCTACGATCCGGCGCTGACGCTCCGCCTGATGCGGCGCATCGCGGGGAACTATCCAGAGATTGCGAGGGCCGGTTATGGTTCCGCGGCGCAAGCGGCGATGACGCTGGATGATCTGTCCCGCGCCTACCAGCAGAACGGCGGCCAGGAGATGGGCTCGGGCCTCGGCGCCTCGATCGAGTCGCTGAACAAAATGTTCAAAGACCAGAATCCCTCGGCATATTCTGCGACACAATTCTCCGACCGGATGCAGAGCGTCAGCAAGGCGCTCGGGGGCGGGCGCGCAGCCTCAGCCTCGGGCAGCAATTAGAAGGTTGAAGGCATCGGCATTCAGCGACGTTAGCAGCTTGGGGCCAGCATGAAAGACCAATCGTCGGCGCGCACAAACCGGACCATCGAGCTGACCCAGGCTGGACCACAGGCGCCGCGGACCGCCGAACATCTTCGCCTTGCCGAGCCGCACACCGGCGGCGTCGCGCCCTGGCGCAAATGGGGTCCATACGTCTCGGAGCGCGCGTGGGGCTCGGTGCGCGAAGATTACAGCGCGGACGGCAATGCCTGGGACTACTTCACTCACGATATGGCGCGCAGCCGGGCCTATCGCTGGGGCGAAGATGGCATCGCCGGCATTTGCGACCGTTATCAATTGCTTGTCTTCGCGTTTGCCTTTTGGAATGGCCGCGATCCCATCCTTAAAGAGCGGATGTTCGGCCTGACCTGCAATGAAGGCAATCGTGGCGAGGATTGCAAGGAGTACTGGTTCTATCTCGATAATCTACCTACCCATAGTTATATGCGGATGTTATACAAGTATCCGCAGAGCGAGTACCCGTACAGCCAGTTAGTTGAGGAGAATCGGCGCCGGCAGGGACAACGCGAGTTCAAGCTTCTGGATACCGGCGTATTCGACGAAGACCGTTACTTCGACATTTTCGTCGAATATGCCAAGAATTCTCCTGAAGACATCTGCATTCGGCTGGAGGCATTCAATCGCGGACCGGACGACGCGCCCCTGCACATACTTCCTCACTTATGGTTTCGTAATACCTGGGCGTGGACGAATCCTCGCAAGCGTGAGCCCGTAATTGGCCTTGGGCCCACGGGCGACAGCTTTGTCTCGCTGTTAGCCGATGAAACCAACGGCCCGCGTCTGGACAATCTGCCCTTCCGCTACAACCTCGGGCAGCGATATTTATATGCCCCCGAGGGCGGCAAGCTGCTGTTTACCAATAATGAAACGAATGCCGCACGCCTCTTCGGGACCGCGCCCGATGGTTCCTACGCGAAAGACGCCTTTCATCGCCACATCATACATGGCGAGAATTGTGTAAATCCGCGGCAGGTCGGCACAAAAGCTTGTATTGACTACTCCTACCAGGTTCCCGCGCATGGCTCCGTGGTCCTTCAGCTTCGGCTGGTGGACACGGACATGCGGAAGCCTTTGCCCGATGTGGACAAAATCATCATCCGTCGCGGCGAGGAGGCTGACGAATTCTATGAAGCTGTCCATCCGCCGCGCGCCACGCCGGAAGAGAAGATGGTTCAGCGGCAGGCTTTCGCCGGCATGCTGTGGACCAAGCAGATTTATCTCTTCGATGTGGAGAAATGGTTGGAGGGAGACAGCGTATCTCCGCCCGAGAGCCATAAGAGAATACGCAATATCCACTGGCGACACTTGAATTCCATGCGTATTCTCGCGGTTCCGGATAAGTGGGAGTTCCCATGGTTTGCGGCCTGGGACCTGGCTTTCCAGTGCACGACGATATCTCTAGTAGATCCGGAGTTTGCCAAAGAGAACCTATGGCTGTTGTTGTTTGAGCAGTTCCAACATCCTAACGGTCAGATTCCCGCCTACGAGTGGGAATTCTCCGACCTGAATCCACCTGTCCATGCCTGGGCGGTCTGGCGTGTCTATCAAAACGAGAAGATGCGATCGGGCAAGGGCGACACCGCCTTTCTCGAAAAGTGCATGCATAAGTTGCTGATGAACTTTGCTTGGTGGGTAAACCGCGTCGATCGGGAGGGAAATAATGTATTCGAAGGAGGGTTCCTCGGCCTCGATAACATCACGGTTATTGATCGCAGCGAGAAAATGCCGGGCGGCGCGGCCCTGGAGCAGTCGGACGCTACCGGCTGGATGGGGTTCTTCTGCCTTTATCTTATGCGTGCCGCCTTAGAGCTGGCGGACAAGAATCCCGTTTATGAGACGCTGGCTACAAAGTTTTTCGAACATTTTGTCTATATCGGCGCCGCCATGAAGAAAATGGGCGGCCGGGATTATCAATTGTGGGATGAGCAGGACGGGTTCTTTTATGATGTGCTCCGTCTTCCGAACGGAACATTTAAGAAATTCCGCCTGCGCTCCATGGTCGGTCTGATCCCGCTGTTTGCGGTCGAGGTACTTAGCCATGAAGACCTGGAGCCGCATCCGGAGTTCCTGGCCAATGTTGAGTGGTTCATACGCAACCGTCCAGACCTAGTAGGTCACGCTTGCTATTCGCTGGATGGCTCGCGCTGGGTGCTGTCGATTGCCGATGCCAACCAGTTGAACCGGGTACTTCATCGACTGGCGGACCCGGAAGAGTTCCTCTCTCCCTACGGAATTCGCAGCCTGTCCAAGTTTCACGCAGAGCACCCATTCTGTTTCGAAGGTAAGTGCGTCGGATACGAGCCGGGCGAATCGGACGAGAAGATCAAGGGAGGCAATTCCAATTGGCGCGGGCCGCTCTGGTTTCCAACCTCCTATCTACTGATTCGTTCGCTGATGAAGTTCCATCGTTCGCTGGCCATGACCTCCAGCTCCTCGTCGAACAACGGCGAGAACATTGTTCCGCGGGACTTGGCAGGCAATGTAGCCGACCGTATGATCTCAATTTTCAAACGGGACGGCACTGGCCGGCGTCCCTGCTTCGGGGTTTATGATAAGTTTCAGACTGACCCACACTGGCGCGATTACCTGCTTTTCAACGAGTACTATCACGGCGAAACGGGCCAGGGACTGGGCGCGAGCCATCAAACCGGCTGGACGGGGCTGGTAGCGAACTTAATCGACGAGTGGAGACGATAGTTCAGTTTTTGTGGCAAGCCGTCGCGCACTGCTGAACGGATCCTGTACATGAGTACTGAACCGCAAGTTCGGGTGAAGTTTTGGGGAGTCCGCGGATCGATCCCGGTTGCTGCCTATGATTTTCTGGGCTGCGGCGGCAACACTACCTGCGTGGAGCTGCGCATTGGCAGCTCCGTTTTGATCATCGATGCCGGGACCGGCATACGCAAGCTAGGGATGGAACTACAGCGCGAGCTAGCTGGGGCGAAGCTGAGCGTGGACCTGCTTTTGACCCACTTTCACTGGGACCACATCCAGGGACTGCCGTTTTTTACTCCGCTCTACTCGCCGGATTCGGAGGTGCGCTTCTATTCCACGCGGCCCGCCAGCGAGTTGCGGGAACTGCTGGAAGGCGAGATGTCGCATCCCTATTTTCCCGTGAGTTTCGAGCTGCTTCCCGCCAAGCGTGGTTTCATCGACATAAATAAGCAGTGCGTCAATATCCCGAATTGCTGTGTGCATCCTTTTCCCATGAACCACCCTCAGGGAGCGACTGGATTTCGCGTGGAGGTAGGCAGCCGCGTGATTACTCATGCCAGCGATCTTGAGCATGGCAATCCCGAGTTCGACAAAATACTTCGCGAGTACGCGCGGGACAGCGACGTTCTCATCTATGACGCGCAGTTCACGCCCGACGAATATCCATCGAGGAAGGGATGGGGCCATAGCACGTGGCTGGAGGCCACTCGTGTCGCGCAGGAGTGCAACGTGAAGCGCCTGGTCTTGTTCCATCATGATCCCGGTCATGAAGACGCGATGATGGTGGACATCGTAACCCAGGCAAGAAAGTACTTCGAGAAGACGCAGGCAGCGCAGGAAGGAATGGAAATAATCGTATAGTGACTACCGCAAGCTCGCTGAGCTCCGGAGCTTTTTCTCTTCCTTTACGCGACACCTCCTTTAGCTTTCATAACCGGCTATTCCCATAAGCTACTGTGACCCCACGCAAACGCTTATTCCTCGCTTGCTGTCTGCTGATGACCGTCGGCACCGTGGCTGTGATCGGCTACAGGGTCATCGGCGGCCCATCGGTCACCGTGCTCGACGCCGTCTACATGGTGGTCATCACGCTGTCTGGAGTTGGCTATGACGAAATCGTAAGCACCGCGAATAATCATGCCCTGCGAATCTTCAATATTTTCGTGGTGCTGCTGGGAGCGGGCGTCGCTGTCTACGTATTTTCGGTCTTGACAGCATTTCTAGTTGAGGGCGAACTACGCCATTTGTTCCGGAGGAGCCGGATGAAGAAGCAGGTTTCAGAGTTGAAGCAGCACTACATCATTTGTGGATTCGGGGAGACCGGCCGCCATGTAGTTGACGAGTTGCAGAAGACGCACACTCCTTACGTAGTCGTCGACACCTCGCACGAGGCCATCACACGCGGCCAGGAGATGCACCATGACCTGTATAAGGACATGTTGTACGTCATCGGCGATGCCACCGATGAGAAGACACTGGAACAGGCAGGTCTGGACAATGCTGTGGGGCTGATTTCGGTGCTGCCCAGCGACAAGGACAATCTGGTAATAACGGTAGTCGTGCGGCAGAGAAATCACACTATCCGCATCGTGAGCCGCTGCACACATCTTACCTACGCGGAACGCATGCTGAAAGCGGGCGCGAACTCCACGGTATCGCCAAACCATATCGGGGGCTTGCGTATGGCCAGTGAGGTCTTGCGGCCGCATGTAGTCAGCTTCCTGGACCTGATGCTACAAGAGAAGTCGCGTACCTTGCGAATCGACGAGATTCCCATAGGCGAACGATCGACTTGGCTGCACAGCGCGATTGGCGACTTGAACCTCAGCGGCCGCTACAACCTTCTTCCGCTTGCCATTAAAGGCGCCAGCGATGCCGCCCCGCAAACGATCTTCAATCCGCCCGCCGACACGCGGCTCGCCGAGGGTGCGATCATCATCGTTATGGGGGACGCGGACAACGTCGCTCAGGCACGTGCGGAGGCAAATCCCAGCGCGGATACAAGCGGCGGATGATCTTAATTGCAGAGCATGAGTACTGCGCTGGATGGCTTGCCGGAGAAAATTGGGAGCGGTAGACATCAACCTAAACTGATAAGCCGGCGTCTCCCTCCCCGGTCTATCTATTTGCTGCCAAAGGTAAAGTTGATGCCGCCGAAATACCTAAAGTTGCTCTGGTTCGCGCTGAAGTTCTTGTAGCCGAAGCGCGTCAATTGGTAATCCAGCTCAACCGGGCGAAGCTGCATATTCTTTGCGATGGGGATGTCTAGACCGGCGCCTAGTTCCATCGCGAAAGCATTATCATTGCCCCCGCTATCGGTGAGCACAAAGGTCCCACTCCCTTTGGCGCGTAACACTGCGGCATAGCCGCTGGAGTGAGCGATGCCATAGAGGCTATGGAAGTAAGGCTGGAACTTGCCAGAGTGCTTCTTAATTTGCGGGCCAAACTGATACAGGAACATGCTGGTGCCGGCCGAGCCGGTATAGCCTAACTCCCGCAGCTTCTGCGTCCAAGCGGAACCGAAGTCATATGCTGTGAATTCAGCTTTTATCCCCAGCCAACTGACGGCGTTATAAACCACGGATGCGCCCCCACCGTTGAAGCTCTGGCTGGTGAGTTGCGGTACATTGGCGTGAAAATCCATATAAGAATATCCGGCAGACACCTCAACCTGCGGGAATGACTGCGCCGACAGTGCTATTCCAGTGATAAGCACAAACCAGAGGATGTGGACATATCGGTTAAGGATCATCGAGCACTCCTGTGGTCTCGTAGTCATTGATTTGGTGGAATCCTCCCTGAGTTTAGTGCAGTGAGGTGACAGTAACCGGAACCACCGCTGAGTACACCGTGCCATCCGGCCCGGTTCCCTGCACCAAAACCTGATAATTACCTGTGGGCGTTAATTGCCCATATCCTCCGCAGCCTACAGCCCACAGCATCGCGCTGACGAGCATCAGCAGGCCGATAACCTGCAGCAACTTCCTCAGTCGCGATCTTCCGCCCGCGAGCGAACCCAGCAGCACAAGACCGGGAAGCCCTAAGAAGAAGGAGGCGTAGATGGGCATGTGGATGTGCAGTCGGGCAACCTCGCAGCCGGAGATCACAAGCATAAAGGGACTGGTTCCGTTAGGCGGAGTGAAGGTGCAAACGCCGCCGATCATGCTGAGCGGCTGGTTGCCGTTAAGACCGGTGCCATTCACCAGCGGACACGAAGGAGTAATCGGATTTCGCGCAGAACAGGCGAAGTTCACCAGTATAGGTCCGCCACCGCCGCCGGGGGGCATACTGATGCCGGGACCGTTCTGAATTACGGTCAGGTTCTGACTGGCCTGATGCATCAACCCGTTCCCGTCCTGGCCCGTAACTGTTGTCGTGTAACAACCTATCGGTGTCCCGCTAACGGCAGTGATCGTAAGAGTGGTGACGAGATTGGCATCCACCAGGCCGGATATCGGGGGATTGACAACACAGCTTGCACCGGTAACCGGCGGACTGATATTGCATGACAGCGTCACGATCCCGCTATAGCCATTCATGGCTTGAACCGTGACCTGCACGCCGGTTGCGAAAAATGGGTCGGTAAGGTTGGAGTAGCCTTGCGTCACCGTTATGCTGCTGGGGGTGATTGGCAGAATTACAAAGTCGCCGCCGGTGCTGCAGCCTTGCACCCTTTGTATCAAGGTCGAGGAACTGTCGGCGTAGAAGCCTTGCGGGTCGTGGAAGGACGCGACGATGTTGTCCGAACCACAAGGCAGAGATGTGGTGGTGCAGGCTGCCATGCCATTCACCGTCATCACGGGATTGGGGCACTCGGGGATGCTTCCACCATTGCTCAAGAACTGAACAACGCCGGAGCCGAAGCCTCCGGTGGTCCTAACGGTCGCGGTAAGGGTGACCGATTGGCTCAGGTCCGAGGGATTTTGCGAAGATGCTAGTGTGGTAGTCGTCGGCGTCTGGGGGCTGGGCGTGACGGTCACGGTGGGCATGCACGCGGCGTAGATGCTCCCCGTCGGCATGAAATCGGCTTGCAGCATCTGCGGGCCGGTACCGGGCACATGGGTGTTCAAGAGCTGTCCGGTGCTGGCGGTGCCACCCAAAAGGACACTTGCGGTATTACCACTGCCAAAATTAGTTGCGACCAGGTCGGGAACGCCGTCGCCATTGAAGTCGGCGGCAGCGAGAAATACTGGCGTGGCGCCCACCAGATAGGATCGCGGCGCGCCGAAGCCTCCTTGCCCATTCCCAGGCAGTACGCTGACGGTGTTGTCCATTTCATTGGCTGTGGCCAAGTCCGCAACATGGTCTCCGTCAAAATCCGCCACCACGATGTCGAAGGGGCCTGTCCCAGTCGGATAATCGACGTGCGGCCGGAAGGTACCATCTCCGACGCCGATCAAAACACTGACTGTGGCGCCGTTTCCGCCATCGTAATTGGTGACGGCCAGGTCTTGAATGCCGTCCCCATTGAAGTCTGCGGCCACAATCCCAATTGGTCCGCTGCCCACTGCATAGCTATTGCTCAACTGGAAGGTCCCGTTGCCCAGGTTGAGCAAAATGCTGACCTCATTATCGCCTCGTTTGACCACAGCTAAATCAGGCAAACCATCGCCGTTGAAATCGGCAGCGACAATTCCGTACGGCCCGTTGCCGACAGTGTATGGCACCGGCGCCTGGAAGGTACCGTCACCATTGCCCAGGAGCACGCTCACGGTGGTACCGGCTCCAGCGTTGAAGTTGGTGACGGCCAGGTCGGCACGGCCATCGCCATCGAAGTCGGCCACGACCACGCGGACCGGATTGGGACCGGCTTGGAAATCGGTTGACGAGATAAAGCCGCCATGTCCGTCGCCCAAAAGAACGCTCACTACACTGGTTCCGGAATTCGCTATAACTACGTCCAGGTTGCCGTCTCCGTTGAAGTCACCCACCGCGACTCCAACCGATCCCGGACCCGTCGCATAGTTTGAAGCCGGCTGGAAGGTGCCGTCCGGGTTGCCGAGCAACACACTGAAGTTGTTGTTGGGGGCAAAACTGTAGGTAGCAATGATCAGGTCAAGGATGCCATCACCGTTGAGGTCTGCGGCCGCAACCCCTACTGGCGGCGTGCCGGTCATATAGGTGCTCTGCGGCAGGAAGGTGGGCATACCCGGACCCGGGACCGGAATCGTTCCAATCGGCGGGGGACCCTGAGTAAGATCGTTCAGTGGCGCGGTGCCGGCGAGCGGCGGGAAGCCGAAGCCGAATAGAGCGAGGTTGAAGTCGAAGTTGTTGAAGTCGGGTTCAGCCGACAACGTACAGGTCGTCGGCTCAGTTCCTGTGACCAACAGCGACTGCGGCGAGGACACGCTCGACATGAAGCTGGTGTTGCCGTTGTACCGCGCCGTGAGTTGGTACTGCCCGGGAGCGAAGCGTGTCAGCAGAGTCGCCGTGCCGCTCTGGGTGACAACCTGCACGGTGCCTAGCGTCTGTGTGCCGTTCAGGAATGTCACCGTGCCCACCGGGGCCGGGCTCCCGCCGCTGGTGACGGTCGCGGTCAGATTCACTGGCATGCCGGCGGGAACGGGATTCGGCATTACTGTGAGTGTGGTTTGGGTAGGCGGGATGGGCACAGAAAGCGTAAACGACTCCGAAGGAATGGTGCCCATCATGTTTTCCGAAGCCGAGGACGGGCAGCCTGGAGATTCGCATCCTGTGCCGCTGTTCTCGTCCCAGTAAACGGTTACAACATCGGCATTGAGTCCGGCGCCATGGGCCCGGTGAACCTGGCGGCCGGCACTTACCGGCTCAACCTCCTGAATGCCAGTCGGCGCAATCCCGCATCTCGGCGCGAGCTGCCCTGATGAAGAAGTACTCTGCGCCGCAACTGGAGCGATTATTGCCGGCAGGAGCAACGCAAGAGCTGCGTGCGCGATGACACGCAATGGCTTGGCAAACGGGCGACAGCACCGAACCGACATTCGACCTCCCACGCAAGGTGGCGAGACAAACGACCCGAAAGGTGTATCAGGCTGGAGGCTATTATGGGTGAGCCAAACTAGCATTGGGAGGTGGGAGAGTCAATCAGAATCTCTGCCTGAGCTTCAGAGGGAACTGGAGGAACCTACAGTTGCACTCACTTCGACTTCGCAACGTAGACTCCGTCCCAATCCGGCGGCGGAGGGTCGTCGAGGAACTCAATGCAGCGTTGCAACAGTACCTGTGTGGGTCCGTCGTACGGCCGCGTCGACATGATATTTCCGAGCCTGCCGGCCGCTTCAAGCCAATCCTGAGCGCGATAACTCTCCAAGGCGGCGTTGTAGTCGGCCAGCAGCACTTCGTAATTCTTCAGTTCCGAGACCGGTGCCAGCAGTTCATAGATGGTCACCGGATGCTTCTTGCCTTTGACGCGGATCTTGTCGACCTCTCGGGCAACAAATTGGCCATTGGTGTTCGCGTGGGTGCTCTCGTTTACCAGCACGGCGACGCGATATTGCTTGGTCATGCCTTCCAGGCGCGAGGCCAGGTTGACGTTGTCGCCCATCACGGTCCACGAGAGGCGCTTTTCGGAGCCGATGTTGCCGACGTTGACCGGCCCACTGTTCACGCCGATGCCGATGGCGATCTGCCGCATCCCGCGGCGCCCCCAGTCGGCGTTCAACTCGATGAGCCGGTCGCGCATCTGGAGCGCGCAATTGCAGGCGTGAAAAGCGTGGTCCTCCTGCGGATAAGGCGAGCCCCAGAACGCCATGATGGCGTCGCCGATGAACTTGTCGAGCGTGCCCAGGTTCTTGTACAGCACGTCGATCATGGCGTTGAAGTACTCGTTCAGCATGCGTACCAGCTCATCGGGATTCATGCCTTCGGACATCGTCGTGAAGTCACGGATGTCGCTGAACAGGATGGAAAGGTCCTTGGTCTCGCCACCCGGCCGGAAGTATTTCTCCGGATCTTTCTCGATCAGCGAAATCACGCCCGGCGCCAGGAACATGCCGAACTGCTTGCGGATCTTCCGCTTCTCGCGTTCTTCGAAGAACACGCGATAGCTGATGGAAGCAACATAGGCGAGGATGAGCGTGATACCCGGAATGACCAGGCTCAGCCAGCGTCCCCACTGCGAAAAGGCGAAGTACACGAACCAAGCAAAGAGGGCGAGCGCAATCAGCGTCACGGCCGTTGCGGTGAGCGGACGCGAGCGGCCCAGCCACACGCCGAGCACTCCGCCGAACAGGAGGATGAAGCCGATGTCGGCCAGCTCTTCGCGGGCGCCGCGCACCAGGAAGGTGCGATGGGGCTCGGCGCTGTGCAGCAGGTTGTCGATGATGTTGGCGTGAACTTCCACTCCCATGTACGCCTCGCCCTTGAAGGGCGTGTTCCGGATATCGGCGATGCCCAACGCGGTGGCGCCTACAAGCACGATCCTGTCGTGGAAGGTTCCCGCAGGAACTCGCCCCTTCATCACGTCCACCATCGAGTAATGCGGATACGAGTGGAATGGGCCGGCATAGTTGATCAGCGCCGTGGCATTGCGCCAGGGACGCAGCAGATGCCGGCCGAACTTAATGCTGTCCACACCGTCGGAGGCAATGTAGAGCGTGACGTCCTGGTCGGAGATGTTCTCGTATTGCTTCAGGATGGCGAGATCGAGGGACGGGAAGAAATCGAGGTCGCGATAGCGCTCGACGAGCAGGGCGCGGCGCACCGTGCCATCGGGATCGGGAATGACGTTGAAGAAGCCGTACGACGCAGCAGCGTCGGAGTATTGTGGGACGTTGGCCTCCAGGCCTCGAGCAATTTCGCCTTTTCCCTGGAGCCATCCACTGTCGATAGTGAAGTTCCCCGGTCCAGTCTTCGCCACCTGCGCAAGCGGCTTGCCCCAGATGCTGTTGTAATAGTCCTCTTCCCTCTTGGGGTCAGCGAACCGAGCGCGGTCGGGATCGAGGAAGACCAGGCCGAGGACTACGTTACCGGCATTCTTCAGCTCCCCCGCAAACTGCGAGTCCACGTCGGCTTGCTGCCAGAACTGGTCGATCTGCCGCTTCTCTTTCGCGCTGCTGTGATTGGCGAAGTCGCTCTTCAGCTCGGTCAGCATGGTGAGCGCTTCGCTGCCCGCGGGCAGAGGAAACGTCTCATCGAAGCCGACGACGCGCGCGCCGTCACTTTTCAGGTTGCGCACCAGCAGCCCGTAGGAATTGCGAGGCAGCGGGAACGACCCGACCTCGCTCAGGGTCTTCTCGTCGATTCCAACGATGACGATGCGGGGGTCGGGCGGGCGCGTGCCGCGCAGGCCGAAGCGCAGATCAAGCGAGCGCTGCTCGATGTCCTGGAGAAAGGCCAGCGCCGCCTCGTGGTTCTCACTGATGCCTGCGTCGATGAACAACAAAAGACCGATGAGGGTGGCGGCCACCGCGATCGCTACATGTGCGCGGCGCGAGAACCATTGACCCAGGATTTTCCAGAAGCGCATGAATTCCGCGACGGCTACTTACAGCCACAGGGCTTGGGGCTGGAGTTGATCTGCGTGAGGCCAACCGTCAGGCCCGCAATGGCGCCGATGCCGATCAGGGTCCACGTCCTGCCCATGTGCGCGTGACCGGGTCCGCCGACCTCGGTGTCCTTCAGGCTGGCCGCACTCAAGGCTGAGTAGGACTCAGTGCTCCCGGCCTCCGCCTTCGGTCCGACCACGACGACCTGGCCGGCCGCCACGCTCACCGTGTTCTCCGATCCGGTGCTCGAGTTGTTGCTGCCGACCACCTTCGCGCCCTGCGCGAGGGTCACGGAAAGAGTGCCTTCGTAGCAGATGATCGTAGTCTTGCCTTTGGCATAGGCAACATAAAAATATGTCCCGATGACGCCGATGACCGCGTTCGGGGTCTTCACTTCATACTTGCCACCTGGCTGCGTGATCTTCACCACCTGGTTGCGCAGCTTGCCGTAGTTCAGTTCGAGCGAAGTCTGCTGCGCGGTAGCGTCATGCTGCACCACCCGCAACTGGCTGTTCGATCCCAGGCTAAGAAGTGAGCCATCCGTAAGCTGCGCGCGCACGCGGCCCTTGGCATTCGTCTGCAAGAGATCATTCCAGTCCAGCGTCGCGTTGACGACGAGCGGTTGCGCGTTGCGCGACGCGTCGGGAATCAAGTTTTTCACGGACCCGGCTGTCTGCTCGCCCGCAGGTTCGGCCCACAGCGGAGAAAGCGCCATCAGGACACAAAGCAAAACAGCTAGCGGGGACCGCAGCATCGAGCACTCCCAGCGGAACAGAGTTTAGTTGAGGCGATTGCAGCATTGTCTCCCATTTGCCGCATAAGTCAAGGAGCTTCAGTTGGGGGTGGTGTCCTAATTTGACAAATTTAGGACACTACCCAGTTGGGAGAACATTTCGCGCGCTCTCAGAATTTTCCGACAATGTCCATCAGGCAAAGTGTCATCCTGAGCTCAGGATGACACCCAGCTCTGTCATTTGGTCTTTGCCAGGTGAGCAAAATCTTCCGTCACGTAAACGTGATCGCCGCTGCGAATCACCGCGACCCCCACTGCGTCGAACTTGGGATCCATGATGTTCCGCAAATGGGGCGGGTCTTCCAGCAGCGACTGGTGTGTCGCTACCACGTCCACGTCCCATCCCAGGTTTTCACCGGCGGAATCGAAAGGCACCTTAGTTTCGTCCAGGCGTCCGGATAAGTCTGGCTCTCCGGGAAATTGGTGCGAGATGGCTCCGGCGTCGATCATGATCCAGGTGTGCTTGCGGGCGGCATCGGTCAATCGCGGGTCGACCGTCAGTGGCGGCACCCCCTTCGCGCCGCGCGTTTGGTTAATCATGTCCACCATCTGCGCCTCGTCCTCGGGGCGGACGCTGGCGTCGGTGCGTGTGCCGGAGATATCCGTGTCGTCCTTGCTCTGCTGCATCAGCACGGGATAGAGCAGGGTCTCTGCGCGAGCTATCTTAGGCCCAATGATTACGATTTGGCCGGGCTTAAGCACAACGCTGCCGTCGGGCGCCTGAGGGACATTCGTGCTGCCGAGGACGTTGCTGTCGTCACCGATAGGAGTAACGGACACCCTGCCCTCGTAGCAGATGACCATCGTCCGACCTTTTATAGAGTCGACGTAAAAGTCCGTGCCGATGACGCCGATGACCGCGTTCGAAGTTTTTACCTGGTACTTGCCCTGCGGCTGCGTGATCTTCGTGACCTGGTTCCGCAGCTTGCCGTAATTCAGATCAAGCGCCGTCTGTTGCGCGGCGGCATCGTGCTGCACGACCTTGAGCTGGCTATTGGAGCCGAGGCTGAGGAGTGAGCCGTCGTTCAGCGCCGCGCGCAGTCGGCCCTTGGCATCGGTTTGCAGCAGGTCGTTCCATTGCAAGGTGTCATTCACCGCCAGCGGATGCGCGTTGCGCGATACGTCCGGCAGCAGCGCCTTGACGGAGCCCGCTGTCGGCGTGGGAGCAGGCGCCGCCCAGATCGAGAGAGCAACCAAAGTGAGGCCGATGATGGCGATGAGCGCGGGCCGGAACGCAGCCACGCGAGACACGAAGTTGGTGGGGCGCATTATGGCGTGCAGTCTAGCAGAAAAGCAGTTTCGAGTTTCCAGCTTCGAACGCAACTCCTATACCGGTGTCATCCTGAGTGGAGCGCCCGCGCAACTACCCTGACAACCGAGCTTTTTGCGGTTCGCGGGGTAGTTGCTCGGGCGCGTAGTCGAAGGACCCTACGTCGGTTTCACTATAGCGGTCCCCCCGGCTTCGCTCGGGGCAGGCTCTTCGACTCCCGCGCGCAAAAGAAGCGCGCCTCCGCTCAGGATGACACCTCAAAACGAGCATTTTCGAAACTTGAAACTCGGAACGCCCTTACGGCTCGACGCCGCCGGTGGTTCGCTCCACCATCGGTTCGGGCGCGGTGAGGTTGGGAGCGGCGGGCGCCTTCTTGCGCCTGAGCTCACGCGGCAAGTTGGAGTGCGTCAGCCACAAGCCCAGCACGACCGCGACCAGCCACGCAGCGCTGATCGCCAACAGTGCGATCAGGTCGGCCCGGCGGCTGCCATCCACCACCACCAGCCGCGCGGCCGCATATGCCGCAATGCCCGCCATCACCGCGGTTGCGAGCGCTTTCATCAGCTCCAGCCACTCCAGATCACGCAGCAAAACCAAGCCGCTGCGATTCAGCAGCCAAGCCAGTGCGAGGGTATGCAGAAGAATTCCGATGTCGGAGGCGATAGCCAGCCCCGCTACTCCGTCGCGATGAAACAACGTCGAGTACACGGGCAGTGATGCAATCACGACGACGGTGCTGGCGATCATGGGCGTCAACGTATTCCCCGCGGCATAGAACGCGCGCGCGTACAGTGCTTGCGCCGACCACAGCGCCAGCGACAGAGTAAACCAGAAGAAATACACAGCGGTCTCACGTGAGTCCAAGAAATTGAAGTGCCCGCGCCGATAGACCAGGTCGATAAGCGGCAGGGCCGCCGGCATCATCCAAGCCGATGCCAGGAACGACGCCGCCGAGATGCGATACACGGACCCGTTGACGGTCGCGGCAAACCCCGCGCGCTTCCCTTCCCCAAACAGCCGTGCGAAAAACGGCATCGAAGCCTGGCCGGTCGCCTGGCCGAGGACCGCGATCGGCACCGCGAAGAGCCGCTTCGCATAATTCAGCCGCGTGATGTCGCCGGCGCCGCCGGAGGCGAAATGGCGCAGGATCCAGTCGTCTACCGAAACCAGCGACACGCCCAGCATCAGCGGGATAGAGAGCTTGATCCATTCGCAGAACTCGCGATTACGCCAATCGAAGTTGACGCGATAGCGCAGGCCGTCCTGCGCCGCACCGATGGCATTGATGAGGAACGGTCCGACGATAGCGCCGATCAGCGCTCCGTACGCGAGCGATGCGATGCCAAACCGCCGCGCCCCCACCAGCCCGCCCAGGATGATGAATACGTTATAGAAAATCGGGCTGAGCGCGGGATACAGAAACATGCGCCGCGACAGCAAAACCGCCGAGACAATCCCGCCCGCATAAAAGAAGACTTGCCCGGGCAGCAGAATGCGCGTGAGATATACGCAGCGCTCCATCTGCTCCGGCGAAAAATGCGGCGCCACCACCCGCACCATCTGCGGTGTGAAGATCTCCAGCAGCAGGGTGCCGAAGCAGACCAGCGCCGTCATGATTGTGATGGTGGAGGTAAACGCTTCCTGCGCGCGATCGTGCTGCGCCTTCGAGGTGTACCGAGTGTAGATCGAAATGAACGTTATCGACGCCGTTCCCCCGGCAAGGATGTAGTTCAGCCAATCGGGGACGGTAAAGGCCGCGACGTAGGCATCGGTATTGGGGCCGGCGCCGAACGCCCACGCGATGTAGGCCTCACGCAGATAGCCGATGACGCGCGAGAGCATGACCGCGGCCATCACCAGCAAGGTCGCGGAAAACTCGGTGTGCTGATGCGAAGGCCGCAGAATGCGCAGCAAACGAGCGCCGAAGGACGCAGGTGGACTAGGACCGGGTGCAGCCGGGGACGGCATCAGAGTGCGATTCTACACGCCGTTCAGAGCGCAGCGACGGGAGCCGGCCGCACTCGAGGTTGGTTCGGAGGTGACCGATCAGCTACAACTTTTGTCGTATACTACAGCGGCTATCATCTTAATAGAACGCCATCGTGGTTCCTGGGGATTATGAAGATTATGAAGAAATCCGAGCACGCTGAACGGCCGACACGCGATCGCTGGCTGGATATCGACGAGGTCAGGCTGGTCAGCGACTTGCGAATCATGCACGCCAAAGTCGACGAACTCTACCAAATCGTCGCCAATCTGAAGCGTCGCCACAGCGGCTCGGACATCCACAAGTACGCCGACCAGCCGGTACTGAACGAAGATATCGCTCGAGTCGACGAAATCTACCTCTGGTTCGTCAGCTTGAAAGAACAGCGCCTTAAGAGCGAGGACCTGAGGGCGTAATCTCAAACGCACTCCGCCCGGCTCTCCAAAATGGGGGTTGGTTCCGCGTTGCGCCGCCACTCCATACAGATTTCCGGCACTGCCACTCAACGCTAGTGCAGACCTGCAGTTTCGATTGCTGGTGCCAAGCTTGCCAATTCCCTGCGCAACCGACGCGCCGGCGGCGTGAGAAGAATGCCAATTACCGATGCCAGCCCCAACAGGACACCGCACGTGACCCGCAGTGCCGGGCCGCCGCTCGCGATGCGAAGCACCCCGACCAGGAACGCGGCCGGCGCGAGGTAAAGCACCGAACTCCGCGTCAGCGGCACGTGCCGGGTCGTGAGACGGAAGGCGATCAGCGCTCCCATCAGGAACAGCAACTCCGTCGTCGCTGTCACGAACGCCGCAGCCGTAAAATCGTGCTTCCGCAGCAGGACGAGGTTTAACACCGCATTCACCAGCAGCGCCGCTGACCCGATGGCCAGCAGTTGCTTCTCCCGGCGCGCCGCCAGCAGCGACGCCGTCACCACAGTCGTCACCGCGACCATGCCGAAGGCAATCGCGAGCCAGCGAAAGGCTGTGACGCACGACAGCGGCCCCGCAACATACTCGCCTTTATAGAGCAGGTGCACGAGGTCAGGCGCAAGCATCACACCGGCGACCAGTGTAACGGCGCCGATACCGAGAGCGACAGCGCATGCTCCGCGCACCTGGCGGACGAACACATTGATGTCCTGCGCCGCTGTCGCGCTGAGCACGGGAATCAGCGGCGACATCAGCAGCCACGGCAGCGCCAGCAGCGGATTGATGGGACGGAACGCTGCGGCATACGCACCCAACTCGTCCTTGCCCCGCAGCGCGTAGACGAAGAAGACATCGCAGTTGAAGTAGATGGCATAGACCAGGCTGGCCAGCGAGAAGATGAGCGCAGGCGCGAGAAATGCTTTCAGCGCGCGGCTGCGGAAACCCGGAGCGGGGCGGTAGCCCAGCAGGCGCTCGCCCAGCAACTTGGTCCCAACCAGAGTGACGGCCTCGCGCGCGACCAGCAGGCACCCGAACGCCGCTCCGGCAATGTCCGCGTGCCGGAGGAGCACGCTGCCGCCCAGCACCAGCAGTCCGCCCGCGATGGTGAGCAGCGCAGGACCGCCTTGCGCCTGCCGCACCTGGAAGACGGGCCCCAGTGCGGCAGGCTCCGTGAACAGCAACACGGCGGCGACGGCGAGCAGCACATTTCGCTCCACCGCACCTCTTTGCGAGAACGCGAAGAGGCACACGCCCGCCGCCAGCACGATTCCGGCGGCCCGGCGGTATGCCATGAGGCCCTCCAGGATCGGCCGCTCGCGCTGGGGCTGGCTTGCGATGTCGCGCGCGGCAACGTCGCCGAAACCGGGATCGAGAATTTTGCGCGCAAGAATAAAGGTCGTCGCGATGAGAGAGAAGAAGCCAAAGGCTGCAGGCGAGAGCGCTCGCGCCAGATAGATGGTGATCAGCAGCGACAGCCCAAGCTGCGCCGCCGCCCCGCCCAGCAAAATCGCCTGCGCAACATTCGGGCTGTGCCGAACGGACGTCCGCGCGTTTCCACCGCCGCCAACACCGGGCAGAACGGCCGCAGTGTCCTGGGTCGAGAGACCTGCGGCCCGATTGTTGGCATTGTCGGTTCCAGCCACTGCATTCCTGTTGGGAATATACAATGTCGCGGTTTCGCGCGGGCTATACTTTGCCCGCATGGATCGTCGCTCTGCACTTCGGGCGCTGGGAGTTCTTGCGGCTTCGGCTGCACTGGAAGGCTGCGCGAGCAAGCGCAACGCCCGGGCCGCCACTGCTCCGACCCCAACGCGGCGTCCTCTGCTGAAGCTGGCGAAAGTCAACGTCGCGCCGGATCGCGAAATCCGCACCGTCGTCGGCTTGCGTCCGTTTCGTCCCTCCGGGTTTGTCGTTGCCGCACAGAAGCTGGACGACAAGCTCGTTGTCCATAACTACGGCCACGGTGGCGGAGGCGTGACGCTCTCGTGGGGGACGGGCGAGCTCGCCTGCCGCGAGGTCGACGCGACGGACGAGAACAACGTCGCCGTGCTGGGATGCGGCGCAGTGGGCCTTGCGACTGCGCGGCTGCTTCAGGAGCGCGGTCGCAAGGTCACCATCTACGCCAAAGATCTGCCCCCGAACACCACGTCGAACATCGCCGGAGCGCAGTGGTCCCCGGTCTACGTCTTCGATCACGATCGCATTGCACCGGGGTTTATGCCGCGGTTCGTCGAGGCGTCCCACATCGCGAATCGCCGATATCAAGTGATGGTCGGTCCGCGCTACGGCATTCGCTGGCTTCCGAATTTCATGATGAGCGACGAGCCAATCACGGGCGGCGTGCGCAGTCCCGATGGCCCCTTACATGACCTGTTTGCGGAGACGCACGATCTCGATAAGTCAGAGAACCCGTTCCCGTTCCCGTTCGTGCAGCAGTTCGACAGCATGCTGATCGAGCCGAACCGTTATCTGCCGGCAGTGATGGACGACTTCCATTTGGCTGGAGGACGCATCGCGGTACAGGAGTTCCGCAGTGCTGCCGAGTTGCAGGGCGTCCCGGAGCGCGTCATCGTGAACTGTATCGGGCTGGGCGCCAAGGCGCTGTTCGGTGACGAAGAATTGACGCCGATCAAAGGCCAGCTTACCGTCCTGCTGCCGCAAGCCGAGATTGACTACTGCACTCTCGCCGCGGAAGTGTACATGTTCCCGCGCACGGACGGCATTCTGCTCGGGGGCACCCATGAGCGCGGCGTCTGGTCGCTCGAACCGAATCTCGAAGCCAAGCAGCGCATTCTCGCCGAACATGCCCGCATCTTTCAGCATATGCGCTAAGCTGCGAGCCGCATGCGCTCGAGCAAAAGCGTTTCACCACGGAAGCACGGAACACACGGAATAGTGAACTTGAAAAACTTCCGTGTATTCCGTGCCGGAGCCTGCCCTGAGCGAAGTCGAAGGGTGGTGAATTTATCCGTATCGAACCGGCTGAATGTCAGAACGAGAACAGCATTTGCAGATCAATCCGGCGATTGGCCGAGCCCGACGAGAACGGCGCGCCGGCCAGCGCATTCGATGTCCCGAAGAGCGGCGAGTCAAGGTTGCCGATCGGCGGCGCGTAGTTGACATTGTTCAGCAGATTGCGCGCGCTGACGCTGAACGTCAGGTTGTACTTGTGGCTGGTCTCGTTGCCGAAGGTAAAGGGACTGCCGCCACCGCCGGCCAGACCGCGTGCACCAAGTCCGCCGCCGCCACCGCCGCCGCCATGGCGTCCGCCGCCAGAACCTCCCGGGCCACCGGCGGCTGAAGCGGTTTTACCCTCAAGCTTCGGCCCCAGGCCAATGGTCTTGCTGAGGCGCAAGTTGAGGGTGAATAGCGACGGCCCGCCGCCATAGTTAATCGGAGCGAGTGGCTGGCCCGCGACCGGCACGGTGTTGAAGGTGCCGTACGGAGTCACGATGACTTTACCGCCCGGGCCTGCGGTCGAGGCCAGCGCGGGACGGTCATTGAAGATGGAATCCCCGTTCAGGTCCTGCCCAACGATGATGTCGAAGGGCGTACCCGAGTTTGCGATGATGAACGGACTCAGACGAAACGCGTGTGGCAGCGAGATCGTCCCGCCAAAGAAGACGCGGTTGCGCACGTCGAAGGCAGCACGTCCGTAGTCCTGCGAGGGATCGTAGGAGTTGGAGACGAATTGCGCTGAGCCACCGCCCCCGCCGCCGAATGCTGCCCCGAAACCGCCGCCGCCGCCCCCCCCCGACACGAACGAAACTGCACCGCCGGAGCCGAGATCGCTGTTGGCGAAGCTCAAAGCATAGTAGCCGAACAATGAGACCTTGCTGCCGAGCGCAAAGCGGACGTTGGTGATGATCTGGTTCTCTTTGAAGATGCCGCCGGAATTGTACTGATAGACGTTGTCATTGTTACCGAGCGGCCGCACTCCGCTGGTCGGATCATCGGGATTGTATGTACCCGGCAAGGGCGCGTTGGCGTTGCGCAAAATAAGCTGATGGATCCCGCGCGAGTTCAGATATGTGACCGACACGGTCGCGTTTTTCGTCACCTGCTGCTCCACGCTGAACGCCGCTTCCGAGGTATAGGGCACGTGCAGATTGTTCGCGACCTGGTAGCTCGTCGGAGAGTTGGTGGCCAACTGCTGAAGCTGCGACGGCGACGGAATCAGCGGAAAGAAATCCGGGTTCGAAACCACGTACTGCTGCTGCGTGACGCCGTTGAAGCGCTCGGCCTGTAACAGATAGTTGTAGGAGAAGCGGTCGTAGAAGATACCGTAGCCGCCGCGCAGCACCGTCTTGGGCTGCTTGCTGTGGCCAAGTCCGTACGCCAGGCTCAGCCGCGGCGCCCAGTTGCCCTCATATGGAATGCCCGTCTGGGTCTCGTAACGCAGGCCGTAGCTGAACGTCAGGTTCGGCTTGATCTTCCACTCGTCCTGCGCGTACAGGCCGATGTCGACCAGCGAAACGTCGGAGAGCGGAAGTCCAGAGACAAGAATAAACTGGCTGGCGCCGCCACCCATGGCGCGGATTTGCGCCGGCGTCAGGCCCGCCTGAAGTCCGGCCAGCGTGGTCTGGTAGGCATTAATCGACGAAAAATTATAGGAACCGTTGAAGCCGGCGTTTTCGTTGCTGGAGTACAGCGTGCCGCGCAGCCGCCCGCCGAACTTGATGAAGTGCTTGCCATGCGCGATGGAGGTGAAGTTCTGTAGCTCGTAATGGTCCTGGTTGCTGACGCTCGTGCCCGACGAGCTGCCGCCGCCGGTAAACGCGCCCTGCACGATGAGCGTCGGGTCAAGACTGAGCGGCGTCTGGGTGTCGCTGTCGCGGATGTACTGGAAACGCGTTTCATTGACCATCGTGGGGCTGATGATTTGCGTGTCGGTAATCTGCAGGGTGTTCTCGGTGCTGTGCGAATTGAAGCCCGTCGTGGGTAGCGAGAACTCTCCGATGCCACCGTTGTCGTGCGGTGTTGCGCGAGTACTGGTAGCGAATGGTCAGCGTATTGTTCGGCGTGAGTTGGAAGTCCACGCGCGGGCTGATATTCAGTCGCGTGGAGGGGCTGGGCACGGTCGTGTTGTACGGCGTGATAACGCCGCCCGGTCCGAGCACCTGCGCCACCACTACGCTCACGTTATCGATGTCGCGCTGCTGCACGGTGAAGAAGAACGACGCCTTCTTGCCCATGGGCCCGCTGACGCTGCCGTTGAAGATCTCGGAGTAGTAGCCCGGAGTTTCCGTGATGAACGGGTTGAGCGAGTTGAATGCCGACGAATTGCCGTTCACCAGGAATTGGCCGTGGAACTGGTCGGTGCCCGGCTTGGTGAAGATCTCAATGCGGCCGTAACCCAGCTTGTCGTACTCGGCGGAGAAAGGGTTCTGGTTGATACGGATTTCGCGGATCGCCGACTTGGGCGGGAGTTGGCCCGCAGTAAATCCGTCAACATAAATCTGACCGCCGTTCGGCCCCGCCGACGGCCCGGCCAGCGCCTCCAGTTCGGATTGCAACTCATCCGGATCGTCGGAGAGCGCATCCAGGTCTTTGCCCTTGAGCACAATCGTTCCCGCACTGCTCTCCGGGCTGACGCCAACCGTGGGCGCCTCTTCCTGCACCTCGACGTTCTGTTTCTCCACAGCAATCTGCAGCTTGATGTCGAGGTCCTGAGTCTGGCTGGCTGTGACTTGCACCTCGGCTTCGTTGTCCTCGGCAAAGCCCTTCGCGTTGATGGTCACGTTGTAAGCGCCGGGAGCAAGTCCCTTGACCTGGAAGGCTCCGTCCTGATTACTCACAGCCTGAACGGACTTGCCATTCGTGCCGGTGACAGTGACCGACGCCTTCGGCACCACTGCGCCGGAAGGATCGGTCACGCGACCGCGCAGCGTTCCCGTGCCGGAAGTTTGCGCGTCCGCGGCGAGCGCAAACAAGAAGTAGACAAAGAGGACGCTGACCCACAAACGCATTACCGTACTTAGACCTTTATGAGGAAAAAATGATAGCTGTACGTATTCCCTCACGGCGCGTCGCCCGTTCCACCAATTGCGCCGGTGGACAGGTTCCAGGGAGACAGGATGGTGCTGGCTTCGGTGGGGGAGGCCGCGGTCAGGATGGGCTCAACCCCGCTAAGCAGGATAATTACGGTAGAAGGCGATTGCGCAGTCCCTTCGGTCGAAACAATCATGACCGCGCTACCCTTGGTCAATTCAGAGAGGCCGACGGTTGGCATCCGATTCAGCATCTGCTGAAAATCCGGCGTGCCACCGGCACGCGCACCGCCACCAGAACCGCCCGGTCGGCCTTCCCCGCCTGCGGCGGGATTCGCAGCGCCGCCGGCATCGGCGCGCGTGGCAGCTGCGCCACCTTGCGCCGCTTGCCCCGGAGCTCCTGGCGTGCCGCCCTTCAATCGCATGGCAATGCGCTGCGCGAACATCGCCGGCAACTGATGCATCTGCGAGTCCGGCCCGATCTTCAACGTCACCGGACGCTTGTTCGCGAGATCCGTAACCGTGATGGTGTTGTTGCTCGCATCGGTCGTGACCACGAGGCCGGGGATACTGCGGAATGTTCCTGAGACGATCTCGGCGGCCGTCAATTCCTTCCCGTCTTCGCTCTTCGTGCCGCGCGCGCGAAGCTGGTCGCCCGGCTTGATCTGGTCCAGCGTGCCGGGTTTCGCGTCGTCGAACTTGATGGAATCGGGTGAATAACGCAGGATGATGGTGTCCTTCGAGACATGCACGAACAAGCTATTCGGTGCTCCCAGCGTGCCGGTCGACAGCGTGATGTCCCCTGTTGCGGGATCGACCGACTTCACCACTCCGCCGACACCGTGCTTCTGCCACTCCTCGCGCTCGCTTTGCTGTTTCGCGGCAACATCGGATTTCTTCATAACCACGGCGGTAGTCACCGTGACCGAGCTTTCGTCGCCGGATGTCGTACCTCCCGCGAGCAGGCGGTCGCCAACCTGCAAGTCCGTCGACTGGATCGGGGTCGCGCTCTTCATGTCGGTCTGGCCCGGCTCCATGCGCAGCAGGCGAGTCGTCGGCTGGAGTGTGACCTTCACCTCCGTGCCCGCATCGGTGGTCAGGGTGGCGGTGTTGCCGTCGATGGACTTGATCACGCCAACAACCCGCGCCCGCTTCGTGGTGGACGAGTCCTGCGGCGCCGCCGTTTGCTGCGCCTGAATGGAGTAGCCTCTAGCGCTCAGCATCAGGACCAGAAATGTGAACGCAACACGTGGCGGTAGTCGAATCCAGCTCGGCATATCCAACTACTAAGGTAAATGTGGTATGAGATGCCATCTGTTAAGAAAACATAAGTTTTGTTAACAGCGAATTTGTCTGCAGTTTACGTAAGTTCGCCGAGGGCCGCTTACCACACGTAAGGTATCAAACGATTGCGGGTCGTCCGGCAGTATTCTTCATATCCCGGCAGATTCCTTGCGAGAAATCTTTCTTCATCAAGCAGCCGCCAGACGATTAGGGCGAACATGAACGGTGCAATCAGCAACCCCCAATAGGATCCAAGCGCGAGTGGAAAGCAGGTCAGTATGAGCAGCACCCCGACATACATGGGATGGCGGACGATTCGGTACGGCCCCGTGGTCGCTACCGTCTGAGTCGGCTCCACGTCAATCGTCGCCGCAGCAAAGCTGTTCACCTTGAAGGTTAGAAAGATCACGAAGAACCCGGCTGCGATCAGGAGATCCCCAGCTATAACCATCATCGGCGGAACGTGAGACCATCCGAAGCGGTGATCGAGGCCCGGGATGAGGAAGTCAGCGACAAGGAATACGCTTAGCAAGGCTGCGATTATTTTCTGGCTGGTTTCCTTCTCCGCAACCGGACCTCTGCGCAGCCTCCTTTGCATCAAAGCCGGATCACGCTTCATAAAATAAGTGCAGACAATTGCCATAAGTACCGCGAAGAGGCCCCAAAGCGTCCACGCCTGCCAAAACTTCAGGGTACCGGCGGGAAGGAACAACAGGACGGGACAGACGACAAAGAACTTCAAGACGATCAGCAATATTCCTCTCGAAGGCCTGGCGACTTCAGCCATATCAACCTCCGGCATGTCTCTAGCAACCCTATACACCTGCGGACGCGCTTTGCGCAGTGATCGCGATCGGGGAAACCTTGGATTCCGACCCGGCACAACTGCGTGAAACAATCAATCCAGCGTTCGCGTATAACAAATTTCACAGGCGGACCGATGCAACTACAAATCAATAGCCTCTCCAAGCGCTACCCCAGCGGCATACAGGCGCTGCAGGACGTCTCGCTCTCCATCCGCCCAGGGATGTTCGGCCTGCTCGGCCCCAACGGCGCCGGCAAGTCGACGCTGATGCGCACCCTCGCGACGCTGCAGGAAGCCGACAGCGGCAGCGCCACGCTCGACGACATCGACGTGCTCTGCGGCAGAAGGACGACGTGCGCCGGCTGCTCGGCTATCTGCCGCAGGAGTTCGGCGTCTATCCGAAGGTCGCGGCGGAGGAGCTGCTCGACCACCTCGCCGCGCTGAAGGGCATCGACGAACGCGGGCGAGCGGCGCGACGTCGTGCACGCGCTGCTGCAGCAGACCAACCTGTTGGACGTCCGCAACAAGCCGCTGGGCAGCTTCTCCGGCGGCATGAAGCAGCGCTTCGGCATCGCGCAGGCGCTGCTCGGCAATCCGCGGCTGATCATCGTCGACGAGCCCACCGCCGGCCTCGATCCCGAGGAGCGCGTGCGCTTCCACAACCTGCTCGGCGCCATCGGCGAGAACGTCATCGTCATCCTCTCGACCCACATCGTCTCCGACGTCAGCGACCTCTGCCGCGACATGGCGATCATCCACCAGGGCCGCGTGCACGCCGCGGGCGATCCCGCCGGCGCTGGTCGCGGCGCTCAACGGCCGCATCTGGGAGAAGCCGATCGCCCGCGCCGAGGTCGCCGACTATCAGCAGCGCTTCCAGGTGATCTCCACGCGCCTGTTCGGCGGGCGCAACGTGCTGCACGTGCTGCAGCGACGGCGAGCCCGAGCCCGGCTTCGAGCCGGTCGCGCCCGACCTCGAGGACGTCTACTTCGCCACCATCAAGGGCTTCGCAGGCGTGCGGAACGGCAGCAAGCCATGATGCTGCTCGCGAGCATCTGCCGTCGTTCGAGCTGCGCCAGCGCGCTGCGCGACTGCATCTCGACCTACGTCTACTTCGTCGTCTTCTTCGCGCTCGGCCTGCTGTTCACGCTGATGTCGGGCGGCGCATTCTCCAGCGCCAGCGTCGACTTCGGCACCGGCGGCAAGGTCCTCATCAACTCGCCCTACGCGCTGAACTGGTCATCACCTACATCTGCTTCTTCGGCACGTCATCACCGCCGCCATCGCCGGCCAGGCGACGTACCAGGACATCGACAGCAACCCGACGTCGTTCTTCTACACCGCGCCCATCACGAAGCTCGACTACCTCGGCGGGCGCTTTCTCGGCGCCTTCGCGCTGCAGGTTGTCATCTTCGCCAGCGTCGGCCTGGGCGCGTGGGCCGGCATGCTCATCGCCATGGCATCGACACGACGCGCGTCGGCCCGCAGATGGCCGCCGCCTACGTTCAGCCGTACCTCATCAACGTTCTGCCGAACCTGCTCTTCCTGACCGCGATCTTCTTCGCCCTGGCGACGCTGTCGCGCAAGATGCTGCCGGTCTACGTCGGCCAGCGTGCTGGTGCTGATCGGCTACTTCATCGTCGGCGCAGACCTCCGCGCCGATCTCGACAACCAGCCTGCGCGCTGCGCTGCTCGATCCGCTGGGCGGCGCGGCCATCGACCGCATCACCGCGCTACTGGACGATCGTTCCAGCGCAACACGCAGCTCATCCCGCTCGGCGGAATCCTGCTGGCGAATCGCGCGCTTGTGGCTGGGCGTCGGCGCGCTCTTCCTGGCGTCACCTACGTCGAAGTTCGCCTTCGCCTACCCGGCCGAGCGCGAGCGAAGCGCCGCGGACTGGTCGAGAGCGGCGCGATGCCGGCCTGCGGCAGTCGCTGCCCATCGCGCATCCGACATTCTCCGCGGCGCGCCTCGCTTCGCCAGTCTGCGTCTCGCTCACCCGCCTCCAGCTCACGGAGACGATGAAGAACGTCTTCTTCCTCGTCCTCATGCTGGCCGGCTTTCTGTTCGTCATCGTCGCCGCGCTCGGCACTCGCCGAGCCTACGGCCACGCGGACCTGGCCCGTGACCTACTGATGGTGCTCGATGGCCGGCGGCGCTTCGGCCTCTTCGTCCTCGCCATCATCATTTTCTACTCGGGCGAGCTGGTGTGGCGCGAGCGCGACTGCCCAGCTCAATCAGGTGATCGACGCGCTTGCCCCTCCAGCGCTGGGTCCTGTTCAGCTCGAAGCTGTTCGCGCTGATGCTGGTGCAGGTGCTGGTCGTGCTGGCCATCATGGCGGCCGGGCTGGCGGTGCAGGCCGCGCAGGGCTACTACCACTTCGAGCTCGGCCTCTACTTCCGCGAGCTCTTCTGAATCGGCTGACCCAGCTCTGGATCCTGTGCGTGCTGGCGATGTTCGTCCAGACCGTCGTCAACAACAAGTACCTCGGCCACTTCGTGATGGTGCTGTACATCGTCGCGACCATCGCGCTGCCGCCCGCGGGCTTCCAGGACTATCTCTACCGCTTCGGCCGAATCGCCGCCGGTCACCTACTCCGACATGAACGGCTACGGCCCGTTCCTCCAGCCGCTCGTCTGGTTCCGGCTCTACTGGGGCATTGCGGCGGTCGCTGCTGGCGATCGTCACGAACCTGCTCTGGGTGCGCGGGACGGAGAGCAGCTGGCGGGTGCGCATGAACCTCGCCGCGCGACGCGCTCTCGCGCGCATCGGTGCGGGCGCCAGCGGCCTGCGTCGTGCTGATGCTCGGCGTCGGCGGCTTCATCTTCTACAACACCCACATCCTCAACCCCTACCGCACGACGTTCACAGATCGACGAGGCCGCGCGCAGTACGAGAAGAAGTACGGCAGTACTGGGCGCTGCCGCAGCCGCGCATCACCGACGTCAACCACCGAGGTCGACATCTATCCCGAGAGAGCGCTCGGTCGTCGATCAGCGGAACGCATGTGGCTGGAGAACAAGACCGACGCCCCGCATCGATCGCGTCGCGCATGACCATCTGGCCCGGCGAACCTGCGCCCCTGCCACGCCCGCACATCAAGGTCGATCAGCCTCAGCTTCGCCGGCGGACAGACCACCGCTGCTCGAAGATCCATCGCATCGGCTTCTACCTCTACAAGCTCCCTGCGCCACTTGCCGCCGCACGGCCGCATCCAGCTCGATTTCGCGCTGCGGTACGACAATCCCGGCTTCGCGAATTCGGAGCCCAACACCGACATCGTGCACAACGGCACTTCATCAACGACAGCTATCTGCCCTACATCGGCTACTCGCCAGCATCGAGTTGACCGACGACAGCACCGCCACAAGCACGGCTGGCAAGCCGCGGCGATCTGCCGCGCATCGGACGACCCGGCCGCGCGCCAGCTACAACAGCGGCAGCTTCGACGCGGACTGGATCGACTTCGACGCCACGGTGAGCACCAGCGCCGACCAGATCGCCATCGCGCCCGGCTACCTGCAGAAGGAGTGGGTCGGAGAACGGCCGCCGCTACTTCCACTACAAGATGGACGCGCCCATCCTGAACTTCTACTCGTTCCAGTCGGCGCGCTACGCTGGTGCAGCCGCGACAAGCTGGCACGACGTGAACCTGGAGATCTACTACCAGCCCGGCCACGAGTTCGACCTCGACACCATGATGGAGAGCATGAAGGAGTCGCTCGCCTACTGCACGGCGAACTTCGGCCCCTACCAGTTCCATCAGCTGCGCATCATCGAGTTTCCCGCGCTACGGCACGTTCGCCGAGTCGTTCCCCAACACAATCCCGTTCTCGGAGTCGATCGGCTTCATCGCCAGGGTCAGCGACGAAGCCCGACGCGGTGAACACTTCCGTTCTACGTCACGGCGCACGAGACTGGCGCATCAGTGGTGGGCCCACCAGGTGATCGTCGGCGTACGTGCAGGGCGCGACGCTCCATCGACGAGACCATGGCGCAGTACACGGCGCTGATGGTGATGAAGCACCAGTTCGGCCCGGAGGCGATGAAGAGCTTCCTGCGCTACGAGCTGGACCGGTATCTGCGCGGCCGCGGCACGGAGCGCAACGAAGAGATGCCGCTGTACCGCGTCGACGAACCAGGGCTACATCCACTACGCCAAGGGCGCATGGTGATGTATGCGCTGCAGGACTACATCGGCGAGGACAAGGTCAACGCCGCGATCGCGAGTTCCTCAAGGCAGTACGCCTTCAAAGGCCCGCCGTATCCCGACCTCGCTCGATCTGGAGGCCGACTTGCGCAAGGTGACGCCGCCGCGAGTATCAGTACCTGTTCGACGATCTGTTCCAGAACATCACGCTCTACGACAACCGCGCGGTCTCCGCGACTACGTGAAGCGGGCCGACGGCAAGTACGACGTGCATCTCGTAGTCGACGCGAAGAAGTTCCGCGCCGACGGCCGCGGCCAGGAGCACGCAATCCCGGTCGAACGACTTGATCGACATCGGCGTGCTGGACAACGACGGCAAGTACCTCTATCTGCAGACGGCAGAAGATCGATCAGCGAGAGAACCGACTTCACGCTCACGGTCGACAAGCTGCCGGCGCAGGCGGGCATCGATCCGGTGGACAAACTGATCGACCGCAATCCGGACGACAACGTCATCGCGGTGAAGAAGAAGTAGTTGTGCGGTCAACGCGTTCGCATCAGACCGGGGCCCTCGGATGAAACACTTGAGTCGCGGATTCTAGCGGTTTAGCTGTTCAAAGCCGCCTTTCAGCCGTAAAATGTTGGGAGCTTTTCAGTTGGCCGTTATCCTCTGAATAGACTTCTAATTGCGCGGTACCATTGTGTCCAGCTTGTGCTCTTATGCGCCCTCCGGGCGAAATCAAAGCAGCGGACAATAAAAGGAGCTCGCCGTTGTCCAAGAAGCGTTATCTGTTTACCTCCGAGTCGGTGACCGAAGGTCACCCTGACAAAATTGCCGACCAGATTTCCGATGCCATCCTCGACGCCTGCATCAAGGAAGACCCCTACAGCCGCGTCGCTTGCGAGACGCTGACCGCGACCGGCCTGGTGGTCATCGCCGGCGAGATCACCACCAAAGCTTATGTCGATTTCCAGACGCTGGTGCGCGGCGTGGTCGCCTCCATTGGCTATGACAACGCGCTCTACGGCTTCGATTCCAACACCTGCGCGGTGATTTCCAGCATCAACAAGCAGTCGGGCGATATCGCCATGGGCGTCGACACGGGCGGTGCGGGCGATCAGGGCATGATGTTCGGCTATGCGACGAACGAAAACGAGAACTTCATGCCGACGCCGATTTTTCTGGCGCACAAGCTCTGCCAGCAGCTCACCGCAGTCCGCAAGAACGGCACGCTTCCCTACCTCCGGCCCGACGGCAAATCCCAGGTCACAGTCGAATACGACGAGAACCACAAGCCCAAGCGCATCGACGCTGTGGTCATCTCCAGCCAGCATTCCGAGACGGTTTCGACCGAAGAGCTTCGCGCCGATATTCTGAAGCACGTCATCCAGGCCGCGCTGCCACCGGAGATGCTGGACGAAGACACCAAGTATCACATCAATCCGACCGGGCGGTTCGTGATTGGCGGCCCGATGGGCGACACCGGCCTGACCGGGCGCAAGATCATCGTCGACACTTACGGCGGCATGGGACGTCACGGGGGCGGCGCCTTCAGCGGCAAGGACCCAACCAAGGTTGATCGCTCGGCGTGTTACATGGCGCGCTACATCGCAAAGAACATTGTGGCCGCGGGATTGGCGGACCGCTGCGAAGTGCAGCTTGCCTATGCCATCGGCGTGGCGGAGCCGGTCAGCGTGCGCATCGATACGTTCGGAACCGCGAACGTGGACGAGGGCAAGATTGCCGAGCTAGTGCGCGCGAACTTTAAGCTGACGCCCAAGGGCATCATGGAGTCGCTGAATCTGCGCCGTCCGATCTATCGCAAGACCGCGGCGTACGGGCATTTCGGCCGCAACGATCCCGACTTCACCTGGGAGAAGACCGACAAGGCCGCGGCGCTGCGCGAGCAGGCCGGGCTGGCCGGCGTGCAGCAGAAGAGCGCACAGGTTGCGAAGTAAGCGACTTTGAAGGGCACGGCTTTCAGCCGTGCCTCAATGTCACGTTTTTTCTTTGTCATCCCGCGCGCAGCGAGGGATCTGCGGTTCGCCTATTGGAAGGATCCTTCGGGTTCCCGCGAACCGCAGACCCTTCGACTCCGCCCGCCAAGGCGGGCTCCGCTCAGGATGACAATGTTGATATTCGGAGCGGCCTGACCGCCGCCACAGCGGCACGGCTGAAGCCGTGCCCTTTCAAACAGGAGCCTATGTCTACCACAACCACTCGCGTTGCCGGCGATGTCGCCGATCTGGCCCTTGCCGATCTTGGCAAGAAGCGTATCGACTGGGCCAACCAGTCGATGAAAGTGCTGCAAACCATCCGCAAGGAGTTCATCAAGAACCAGCCGCTGAAGGGCATCCGCATTTCGGCCTGTCTGCACGTCACGGCCGAGACCGCGAACCTTGGCATCACGTTGCGCGATGGCGGCGCGGAAGTCGTGCTCTGCGCCTCGAACCCGCTCTCGACCCAGGATGACGTCGCCGCCTGCCTGGTGCGCGACTACAGCATCCCGGTGTACGCCATCAAGGGCGAGGACAACGATACCTACTACCAGCACATCATGTCCGCGCTCGACCACAAGCCGCACATCACCATGGATGACGGCGCCGACCTGGTGACCACCGCGCTCACCAAGCGCACCGACGTGCTCGACGGCGTGATCGCCGGAACCGAAGAGACGACGACCGGCATCATCCGCCTGCGCGCCATGGCCAAGCAGGGCGTGCTGCGCTATCCCATCATCGCGGTCAACGACGCCGACACCAAGCACCTGTTCGACAACCGCTACGGCACCGGACAATCCACCATCGACGGCATCGTGCGCGCCACGAATTTCCTGCTCGCAGGCTCGAAGTTCGTCGTTGCCGGCTACGGCTGGTGCGGCCGCGGACTGGCCAGCCGCGCGCGCGGACTTGGTGCTGAAGTCATCGTCACCGAGATCGACCCGACGAAGGCCATCGAAGCCGTGATGGACGGATTCCGCGTGATGGGCATGGACGAGGCCGCAAAGATCGGCGACGTCTTCTGCACCGTTACCGGCAACAAGAGCGTGCTGCGCAAGGAACACTTCGAAGCGATGAAGGACGGAGCGATCATCTCCAACTCCGGCCACTTCAATGTCGAGATCGACATTCCCGCACTGGAGAAGATGTCGTCATCCAAGCGCACCACGCGGCCCATGGTCGAGGAGTTCTCGCTGCGCGACGGCCGCAAGATTAACCTGCTGGGCGAAGGCCGCCTTATTAATCTCGCGGCGGCTGAAGGCCATCCGGCGTCGGTGATGGACATGAGCTTCGCCGACCAGGCGCTCTCGGTCGAGTACCTCGTCAAGAACCATGCTTCGCTGGAGAAAAAGGTCTACGTGGTGCCGGAAGATCTCGACAAGAAGGTCGCGCGCCTGAAGCTGGAGTCGATGGGCGTCAAGATCGACCGCCTCACGCCCGAGCAGGAAGAGTATCTGGCAAGCTGGAACGAAGGAACGTAAAAGCAGTTGTCAGTGGCCAGTTGTCAGTTGTCAGTCATCCGAATCCGGCTGTGCAACTTGTGAGAACGAGCCGCGCAGACGGCGGCTGCGAATTTAGCCCGGGGCGCAAGCCCCGGGTTCGCATTTGCGTCATCGCTAGCCGCGTCAGCGGCGACACGCGACTAACGAGTCAGATCGAAGAGGAGCCAACCGCAGCCGCCGACAAACAGCAGAGCGGTCGAGCAGTTTGCTTTCGAGAAGCTCAAGGCCTAAGACTACGGCCCATGCAAGCCGGACACCGACGATAACGGAAATGTCACGAAGATCATCGGCAGGCCCGCGTCGGCGAGTAGGCCCACGATACTCGGAATAGCGATAAGAAATAAACGCATTTTCCGCTCCTAGGTGATGGCGGCCTGCGTAGGCGTTCCGCGTGAGCTTGGCTTCCGACTGCTCACAAATCCCATCACTAAACCGATCGCCGCCATTCCGATCAGCAGACACACGCACGAGCGCCAACCGTCGGCCACCCACGTCCAGCCCGTCACGATCGCCCCCAGGCTTCCACCGACGTAATAGAAGGTCACGTACAGCCCCGCGGCAGACGAGCGCGCTTTGCCGGCAACAATCCCCGTCTGCACCGTGCCCACCGCCTGAAAGATGAAGATGCCGGACGAAAACAGCGCCAGCCCGGCGACAATCAGCGGCAGCGGTCGGCATAGCGTGAGCAGCAGCCCGACCGCAGCCATGGCGAACGCCGCGACCGCCGTCGGCCTCATCCCATAGCGATCCAGGAACCTTCCCGAGAGAGGCGTGATCACTACGCCCAGCAGATAAACCAGGAAGATGCTACCCAGGTCTTCGGAGTCCAGCCGCCACGGCGGCATCGCCAGATAAAAGTTGGCGTAGGTAAACGCTCCCACCAGACAGAACAGCACCGAAAAAGCCATGGCGTAGACCGCCAGCAGTCTGACATTGTGGAGATGCTGAATGGCTTCGCGCACGGAATTATGCCAATCCGTTGCGCGCACGAAGTGCTTCGGCTTGGGCAGATAATGCTGCACCACCACCGCGCCCACCAGGTTGATCAGCCCGATGATGAGGAATGCGTGCTCCCATTGCAGATGGTGCGCAACGATGCCGGAGATGAATCGCCCCCCAAACCCGCCCAGCACCGTGCCCGAGACGTAGGCCGACATCGCCCGGCCGACATGCGCTCCGGCGACCTCCTCGCAGATGTACGCCATCATCACCGCCACCACGCCCGGCACGAAGACGCCCTGCATGAAGCGCCAGAAGATGAGTTCCCTCAGCGAGTGTGAGGTGGCGACCAGCATCGTCACTGGCGTCAGCGCATACAGGCAGGGCACGATGACTCGCTTCCGCCCAATGGACTCGGCCATCAACCCAACGACCGGCGCGACCAGCGCGACTGCCAGGATCGTGGCGCTCACCGTCATGCTCACTTCGATTTCCGTGGCATGGAAGATGCGCTGCAAGAACGGCAGCAGCGGTTGCGTGCAGTACATGTTGAGGTAGGTGCACAGGCCGGCCAGGAAACAGGCGGCCAGCGCACTGCGCGCCGGCGGCGCAGGTTTGGAGAGTGGTATGTCGAGAGCGGCTGTGCTGGCCATGAGGGGAGAGGCGGGCTCCGGAGTTCAGGTTGCGGAACTGGCTCGGCAAAGAGCCATTGAGGGGATTATAAAGGCGACCCTCTCCCCTGCCGCCCGAGAAACTGCGCCGTCGTTCACGGTGCTATTCTGGGCGTAGTCCTTCCATGAAGCGCGTTGTCGAAGAGCCCTCAGTCACCGTCGAGACGCTGGTCCAACCGCGCCGCGTCGGTGTGAAGTTTGTGGGCAACGCACTGTTCGTGCTGCTGATTGTCCTCGCGGGCATTGCGGGCGCACTCTCCGGGCTGCTGCTGGTCTATTCCACCGACCTGCCACAGGTAACTGAACTGGAGCACTATCGCCCCTCGACCATCACCCAACTTTACGACGACCAGGACCGCGTCATCGGCCAGTTCGCGCTCCAGCGCCGCGTCATCGACAGCTACAACGACTATCCCAAAGTGCTGCGCGACGCGCTCATCTCCACCGAAGACAAGGAATTCGAGCAGCACTGGGGCGTGGACGTGTGGCGCGTGTTCGGCGCGGCCTGGCGCGACATCCTACTTGACAGCCGCGCCCAGGGCGCATCCACGCTCACCATGCAGCTTGCGCGCAACCTCTTCCTCTCGCCCGACCGCAACTTCCGCCGCAAGATGCAGGAGGTGATGCTCTCGATCCAGATCGAGCGCCGCTTCACCAAGCCGCAAATCTTCACGCTATATGCGAACCAGATTTATCTCGGGCACGGGGTCTACGGGTTCGAGGCGGGCGCGAACTACTACTTCAGCAAGAAGGCGAAAGACCTCACGCTGGAAGAGGCTGCGGTGCTCGCCGGCTTGCCCAAAGCCCCCAATTATTACTCGCCCATCAACAATCCCGAGCGCGCGCTGCGCCGTCGTAACCTCGTCATCAACAACATGTTGGAGGACGGCAAAATCACCGCAGCCGAGGCCCAACGTGCCAAGAGCGCGCCGCTTGGGCTGAAGCTCCAGGCCGAGGCCAACGACATTGCGCCGTATTTCGTCGAAGAGATCCGGCAGTACCTCGAAAAGAAATATGGCTCAGAGCAAGTACACGAGGGCGGTCTGCGCGTCTACACCGGGCTCGACCTGGAGCTGCAGCGCACGGCGCAGCAGGCAGTGCGCGACGGCCTGGCCGCCTACGAGCGCCGCCACGGCTGGAAGGGCAACCTGCTGAACGTCGTCGCCAATGGCGAATCAATCGCAACCTATCATCACGTCGATTGGGACGGCGCCATCGCCCCCGGCAGCTACGTGCACGCGCTGGTGACCGACGTCGAGCCGATGGCCGCGACGGTCAAGTTCGCCAGCTATCAGGCGCGGCTGGGTCCGGAGGAGATCAAGTGGACGCGCTTCAAGTCGCCGCCGGAATTCTTGAAAACCGGGGACATCGTTTACGTGAAGGTTGACGAACTGAATGGCGCCGCCAGCCGCGTCTCGTTGGCGCAAGAGTCGGGCGTGCAGGGCGCGCTGCTTGCACTGGATAACTCCAGCGGCGACATCAAGGCCATGGTCGGCGGGCGCGACTTCGAGCAGTCGAAGTTCAATCGCTCGACGCAGGCGCTGCGCCAGGTAGGCTCATCGTTCAAGCCCTACATTTACACCGCGGCCATTGACGAGGGGCTCACGCCCGACGATACCGTGCTCGACGCGCCGGTGAGCTTCAGTACGCCGTCGGGGCTGTACACGCCGCACAATTACGATGGCAAGTTCGAAGGTGTCATCACCTTCCGCCACGCACTGGCCGAGTCGCGCAACATTCCCGCGCTGAAGGTGACGGAGCGCGTGGGCGGCATCAAGACCGTCATCGAGTACGCGCGCCGCTTCGGCATCACTTCGCCCCTGCTGCCTTACTTGCCGGTGGCGCTGGGCGCAGCCGACATTACGCTGGCCGAGCAAACCGCGGCGTTCACTACGTTCCCGAACGATGGCGTGCGCGTGACGCCGCGCTACATCCGCAAAGTCACCGACTACGATGGGCGCGTACTGGAGGAGAACTACCCCGAAGTCCACGACGTGGTCAGCGCGCGCACGGCGCGGATTATGGTGAGCATGTTGCGCGAGGTGGTGCTGCACGGTACCGGCTATTCGGCCAGCAAGCTCAACCATCCGCTTGGCGGCAAGACCGGCACGACCAACGATTTCACCGACGCGTGGTTCGTGGGCTTTTCGCCGTCGCTGACCTGCGGCGTGTGGGTGGGCTACGACGAGAAGAAGACGCTGGGCAACAAGGAAACCGGCGCGCAGGCGGCGCTGCCCATCTGGATCGACTTCATGCGCGTGGCGCTCGCCGGGCGCGAGTCTGAGGATTTCGCCGCGCCGCCGCCAATGACACGCGCCGCGGTCGCAACCAAGCTGGATACTCCTGACGGCGTCACCGGCGACAGCGAGGCGCACTGATGCGGCGCTTCTTTCGCTGGCTGCTGCGCGCGCTGGTGCTGGTGGTCGTCTTCATCGCCTCGGCGCTCACGGCCATGCGTTTCGCCATTCACGGCCGGCAGACAACCATCCCCAAGATCGTGGGGCTGACGCTGACGCAGGCTGAGCGTTTGCTCGCCGATCACGGGCTCGTGCTCGACGTAGGCGATAAATACTTCAGCTCCGAAGTGTCGCCGGGCCACGTGATGTCGCAAGTGCCCGCGCCCGGTGCGCAGGTGCGCCGTGGCTGGCATGTACGCGTGGCGGAGAGCATGGGCCCGCAGCGCGTCGTCATACCCGACCTCGTTGGCAACAGCGAGCGCGCGGCGGAGATCAACATACGCCGCCGTGGCCTGGAACTGGGCAGCATGGCCAGCGCGAGCATTCCGGGTGCGCCCATCGATCAGATCGTCGCGCAAAGTCCGCCGGCCAACGCAGTAAATGTGCTGGAGCCGAAGATCAGCATCCTGACCGCTGCGCCCGAGGAGCGGCCGTCGTTCGTGATGCCCGATCTCGTCGGCCAAAGTGAAGACACGGCAATCGATGCGATCGTCAACGCCGGACTGCGCGTCGGCGGCATCACCACGCAAGCAGCTCCGGCGCCCAACCAGAATGCCCAGGCCGTGCCCTCCGGCACGCGCCTAGTGACAAAGACGACGCCTGCCGCCGGTCAGAGAGTGTTTCAGGGACAGGGGATTGGGTTGGAGGTAACGCGGTAAAAGCCGCGATGTGCAACTGGAATCCGAGAAACTAGTCGGAGTGCTTCCAATTTCTTTCAGATGGCGGGGTAACCTGGGCTGTCATCGAGTGTTGCGATTCCAAATCGGCGGTCCCACCGTCACCTCAATTGGCGTCCATGGCCGCGATTCGTCGACCCGTTTCATCTCCAAGACCAGGCGCGCGTCCTCAGAGCGCGTCCCCGTCCGGTATGAACGCACAGCTTCCTGTGGATTCAGTAAAAACTTGCCACCCCGATCTGGTGGATAGAGAGCAAAATTGCCGATCAATTTCTTACGGTCGCCAGTATTGGGATCGTTGAGATATACAAAAAAATCCACCGGCATCTCTGCCGGATTGACTACACGCGTCAGTTGGATGACTAGGGTACTGGGACTACTGTTAAAGATCTCTCGCGGAACTCGAAACGAGCCTGAGGGTTGCTCATTGCTTAGGACCAAGGATGGCGGTGCAGGCCCGGCATTCTGGATGAGCGGGTCGCCACTTCCTGCAAACGTCCAGCCAAAAAGTACCAGCGAAACCAATGCGTTTACGGCTAACACTCTTCTACCCGACTACAGAGCAATTGTAGGACATTTTTCGGGGATCAATACTGCACGACACCCAATTCCAGATGTCCTAGAGTGAGGCGCTGCCCTGCCGCTTCGCGTCCGGGAAAGGGCACCGGCAGCAGAGACACATTCACTCCTCCCGCAGGTAACGAACCCGCCTGGCTAAGTTTACGGAGCGCCGGTGTCACATCCACTAAATATCCGGGCTTGCCATGTCCGCTCATGTCGTGCATTGCCGACGAATCAAAGAAGAATGCGAAGCTGCCGGCATAATGGGGATCGTCCAGAGAGCTCTGCGCAGTCGCATCGGCCTTGTCAAGAAATATCCGGACGAAGAAATCGTTTTTGTCAGGGAAGTTGACATCGCCCACCGTGAGCACAGCATGTTCCTTTCCCGTACCCTCAAATACTTTGCGCAACGCTCCCTCTTCCACCTTGACCGTTCCGACTACAGGTTTGCCGACCTCAGCGGTCATTTCCTGCCGCAGTTCAAAACGCTGCTGGAAGTTCAGATTGACGGGCGCTCCCGCTCTCAAGAATTGCTCCAGTTGCTTCGCATTCATCGAGGTGCCCGTCTCGCCGGGGGCGCAAGGTTCGAATTGGTACAGGAATATGGGATACAGAACGGTGGCGAGGACATCCACCGTTACTGAGTTGCCGTTTTCGTCGAAGAAGTCGGTGAACTGGAAGTTGCTCCAGTGAGTATCATTCGTGTTCGCGTTGTTGCGATTGATGTTCCAGTCGACCCACAGGCAGTCGAGCATGTTGTGATGCGTCCAAAAAATTGGATCAAGCGGCGAATGGAATGCGCCCATGTCGCCGCCGATCCAGCCATGGATGTAGTTGTGCGGCGTGCCCTCGAGCATACCGTAGCCACTGAAGTCGCGCTGATTTACAGCCGAATTGCTGGCGAACATAAAGAAGTTGGTCTGCCCGAGAATGGTGTTGATCTGCCCCGGGCCGACGAACGAGCCGTCGGCGGTGTCGCCCTGGTGCCGCAAACGCTGGGTGTCCAACAGGGGATTGCCAGTTCCCCAGAAGGCGTCGGGAATGGTGGGATTGGCCGTCCAGTTCCAATACGGAAGCGCAAAGCTGTCATTGCCGGTTAATTTGCGGCAGATTTTTTCAAAGTACAGCAGGTACGCGCGATGCCAGGGAAGGAACCACCAGTTGCCGTGTGGACAATGGTCATAGTGGATCTGTGCCTGATTCGCCCAATTGCGATGGTCCGATGAGGGAAGCGCCATCATCTTAGTCACGGCGTCCTTATAGGTCATGAGATCGGGATCGTTCATCGCCATGGTAGCAATGTTCCGGCGCTTGGGACGATTCGCGATTTGGTGTGCGCAGGAATCGCAACCGCCCGCCCACAAGGCGAGGCTTACGGCGCCGAAGGTCCCTGCGCCCCTCAAGAAGTCGCGACGGGTGAAAAAACTGGTATGGTCCACAGTCGCCTCCAATCCCCAAAGGACTGAGGACCATAAGCCTGTCGCTTACCTCGACGTCCTTTGACCTATTAGGAGCAGGTATCCTGGGGCCCTGGCGCAGGTGCTGCGCATATCTTGGGAGCGAGCCGCTAACCTTGTTGGAATTAGCGCAGAATCTAGCACCGTCCTGTGCAGAGGGTCAATAGCCGTTAAGTGCTCGTCAGCAATGACAAGCACGCAGAAAACGACATTGCTGGCAACAGGGGAAGCGGTCTATTCCCGCAACTCCGCCGTGATGATGGCGTCCGCCTCGATCTCCACCAGCATCTCGGGCGAGACGAACCCGGTCACTTCGACCATTGTTGCCGCTGGCCGGATGTCGCGAAAGACTTCGCCGTGCGCCTTGCCGACCTTCTCCCACTGGCTGATGTCGGTGACGAACATGCGTGTGCGCACCACGTCGCGAAAGCTCGCCCCCGCCTGCTCCAGCGCGCGCCCGATGTTCTTCAGCGCCTGCACCGCCTGCGCGTATACATCGCCTTCGCCCACGATCTTGCCGTCCGCGCCGGTTGCCACAGTGCCCGCGACAGACACAAACGGACCAACCTTCACCGCGCGCGAAAAACCGACGATCGGCTCATAAGAAGAATTGCCTGCAATGTTCCGGCGTTGCATGAATGCCTCCCATCAGCATTAGAGCTCCACAGCCATGGAGCCGACGCACGGGAAGTGTTCTGATTCCGGGTGACAGAAAATTCGCACAAATGGGGGACTCACTTCGCCAGGGGGCCCGGGCCTCGGCCGGCGCTGTCGTCCAGCAGCACAACCGCGCCACTCTTGGGCAGCTTCCAATTGGCCTTGGTTGCCTCATCCCCCAGCGGAAACACCACCGAGCCGACGCGCCCGGTCACGTTGTCGCGCACCACGATCTTGATTGCAATAGCATCCTTCGGAGCGTTGGCCTGGTCGATGAGCTTCCAGCCATGCGCCAGCGCCTTTTCCATAGCTTTCTGGTCCATAGCGACTTTGCTGATTCGCCCTGTTCCTGGGATCGGTATGCCGTGCGCGGAGATTGGTACCGAGACAACGTCGAAGCTGAGCTTGTCCTCTCCCGGCACCGTCATGATGTTGCTGCCCGCAATCGACAGCTTGAACGGAACCGTCGCTCCTGCATTGTCCCACTTGCCCGGGTCGATGCTGAAGATAACGCCGGTGTACTCCAGCGCAGCGACAATCGCGTCATCGATGGTGTGCGTGTCCCTTTCGTTTGGGGCAGGCCCCTTGGCTTCGAGATAATAGCCCGACCGCGTGCGCACCGGACCGTGTTCGCCGCTGACCCGCACTCGCAATTCGTGCCATCCTTGCTGGCGCGACTGCTGCGGCACATAGAAGCCCAGCAGGTAGTAACCGTTGCTCTCGGCCTCAGCCTTCTCGATGCAATGCTCGACATGATTTCCCGCATCGCAGGGCTCGCCTCCCGTGCTTCTCGCCACCACTTTCTCGCCGATGCGATGAAGCCAGCTGCCGCTGGGATCGCCCGCGCACGCTGTACCGAATACGGATCCAGCGGCGGGTAGCCAGCTTCGATAGCATAGGCCGCCGCCCCAAACCGTCCACAGTCGATCCTCAGGAAACGCCGTTACATCGACTGGATAGAGCGTAACGTTCGCGTGATTCAACGCGGCAAACGCCCGCTGAAACTCCGGAGCTAATTGCTTGCCCATGTGCCGGAGACTCGTGACTGGCTCCTCCTGAGGCACCCCCGGATCCCCAAACAGAAATCTCGTGAATCGGTTCTCATGAGCCGGCGCCGGGAACAGCGGCGGCTCATCCAGCACCAAATCCAGTGCGGGAATCCCGCTCGTAAACCACAGCACGGTTTTGCGCCCCGGAATCGCCGAATAGGCCTTCGCGATCTCCTCGAAGCTGTGCAGCGTGTTCTGAATTGCGATCTGCGACTGCACCAGCAGCGCCTGCCGGTCCTGCGTGAGGTTTGCCATCATCATGGCGTACTCGCCCGAGCGGCCGTGAAACGACGTGCGCAGGTCCGGCGTCAGCTCCGGACGAAACATGTCTCCCTGAAAACGCATGCGCCGCAACGCCTGGATCAGCGCCTCGCCGTCCCACGTGGGACCCTGAAATTCCAGCAGCCCATCCGGGGCAATCATGACGAGCGCTATCGGCTCCTGCGGCGGATGCGCGCGGATGTACGCGATGAGCTGGTCACGTGTCCACTTTTGCAGATAGCCGATGGTATTGAGGCGATCGATGGCCAAGATCACCAACTCATGGGGGATACCATCGGGTGGAAGATTGGAGAAGCTGGTCGGAGTGGTGACCGTGCTTTCGACCTTGTGCGACGGAATCATCACCTGCGTTGAGCGGCGCAATTCATCGAAGACGGCGATCTGCTGCGGCTGCCCTTCGGACTCCAGCACAAAGTCTTCTTTCTTCAACCCGCGCAGCGGCTGGCCGCCATGATCCATGACTTGTACGGGAACCAGCACCAGTTCGCTGTTGCTGGTGAATGTGCTTTCTGGAGAAGAACTCTGCGGCGCAGCGACGAGCGCCAGTGTTAGGACCAACCCGCAAATGCTGAGACCTGCGACGACAGGCCGCGAAATCACGGATCGCCTCCTTTTCGGAGCGCCCCAATTGTAATCAGAGCTGACGCGGCCTGTGCGTTAAGTCGTGTGAACTTCTGTAAAGTTGTTTCACTCCAGGAGGCTTGCAGCACCGGGTTGGCTGCAACTTTGGCAATCAAGTCGTTGGTGTGCTGCTACAGACCTGCAATGGCGCATCGCGGCTTGCCGGCCAGCAAACCAAAGCCGCGCCAATCGCGCTCAAAATCAATGTACCTCCTGGCCGCCGAACGTGAGCGCAGCATTTCGCGCGCATCGGGGTTTATAGAAGTGAACCTCTTTGAGTAACGCTGCGCGCAAGTAACCATTGCGCGCGTAACAAAAGTGCGGTATTTAATCGCATCACACATTGTCAGAGGGTAGAGGAGAACGAAACTAGGCCATGATTCCGGAATCGCACCCGCTGCAGGATCTGTTCACTGAGCTAGTCCATCACCACTTCGACCGCGACATCGGACTGCGCGATGCCGAGGTGCAGGACTACATCTCGAATATCCTAAGCGAGTTCTGCGAGGTGGAGCAGCTTTTCAAGCTGCGCAACGCCAACGGGCGCGCGCTGGACGATGTGGGCGAGATGCTGCTGGAGGCCGATCCCATCTACGGCCCGGCCCCGTCGTTCGACCGCGAGCGCCAGGTACGCAAACATGTCGGCGATTACATTCTCTTCCTCTCCGGCATGTTCCCCGAGAGCATCAACCACTATCGCCTGCGGCGGCAGCGGCTGGAAAACTTTGTCGATTTCATGAAAGCCGGCAAGGAGAGCTACTACATCGTCTCCAAGTTCGATCAGTTCGAATACGCCAACCTGGCGCCACTCTTTGCCAAACTGGCGAAGGAGTTCGAAGCGTGTGTCTATGGCCTCAACCTGGTGAAGGGCGACCTCGAGGAGATGCAGCATCCGATCACCCGTTGCGCGAAGGACATTGTGATGTAGAATTCCGGCCTCTCATCCGCGACCTTCAACTCAGAATGCTGTCACTCGACTGAACACCCTACTCGAACTTGCGCGCGAGCAATGAACTGCTGTGCCGTGCTCCTTTATACTGACAACAGGCTTTAAACGGCCACATTGCAGGCCACGGCTCGCTTGGGATGGCAACTACAACCACACCTCCGCAATCGGCGGATTCGCCCGAAGTAAAGCGCTATAACCGCATCCAGCGCTGGCTCAGTCTCAGCGACACCGTTATCGGTTTCGCGCTGCTGGTCGCGCTGCTCGTCACCGGCTGGACCGGCAAGCTGCGCGACTGGTCGTACCTGGGCGCACGCCAGCACTACTTCTTCGCCGTATTCCTCTACGTGCTGATGTTTTCCATCATCGCGAAGCTCCTCAGCTCGCCCTTCGACTTCACCGGCTTCCGCCTGGAGCACCGGTACCACCTCTCCAACCAGAAACTACGCAGTTGGCTCTGGGACGAGTGCAAGGGCTGGCTGCTCTCGCTGGGGCTGACGGGCATCATGGTCGAGATTGTCTACTCCATCATTCGCGTCGCGCCGCAGCGCTGGTGGATCATCGCCTGGGCCGTCTTTATCGGTCTGTTTCTGCTGATGGCGCAGCTCGCGCCCGTAGTGCTGATGCCCATCTTTTACAAGTTCGAGCCGCTAGCCAACGACAGCCTGCGGGAGCGCCTGACCCGGTTGGGCGAGCGCGCCGGCACGCGCGTGCGCGGCGTCTACGAGTGGAAGCTGTCAGAGAAGTCGAACAAGGCGAACGCCGCGCTCACCGGGCTGGGCTCGACGCGGCGCATCATCCTCGCCGACACGCTGCTACAGAACTACAGCGATGACGAGATTGAGGCCGTGCTGGCGCACGAGCTCGGACACCACGTCCACAAGCACATCCTGAAAGGCATCCTCACGCAGGTGGGGATCACGTTGGTCGGCTTCTGGCTAATCAACGTCGTGCTGCGGTTTGTGCTGGCGAAGGAGTGGTTCCCGGCTCTCGATCCCCGGCTTTACGACTTCGCCAACCTTCCTCTGATTGTGCTGGTGGCGACGATCCTCGGTTTCCTGCTGATGCCGGCGCTGAACGCGATTTCGCGCCATCACGAGCGTCAGGCCGATCGCTATGCGTGGGAAAACACGCCCGCTATCGAGCCGTTCATCACCGCGATGCAGAAGCTGGCCGACCAGAATCTCGCCGAGCGCGAGCCCGCCAAGTGGATCGAATTCCTCTTCCACTCGCACCCGTCGATTGGCAAGCGGGTCGCGGCCGCGCAGGCGTGGGCCAGCAAACATCAGGTGGAACAGCCGGTTTGAGCTAGTGCTATGTATCGCATCCGACGGATCGGCGTTGAATGTTATTTGTGGCTCTTCGGCCTCGTGGCTAATGTTTCTCGCGATACCGTTGCTTCCTCCTTTGGACAGCAGACAGCCGGTACATACCGTCATGCTGCTGTTCGGAACTTCAGGCTTCGTGGCGCTCGATGCCGCAATATGCTTGCACGTCTACAAAGCATGGCGAAGATTGCCTGGCGCATCCAACCGGCTTCAGTATGCGTTCTGGCTGAGTCTCGTGACTGCCGCTATCCTCAGCCTTCATTTGGCATTCATTGTGGGAGCGGTTCGACACTGAGCCGCGCGGTGGCGGGATGATGTGAGCCCGGCGCGTAAGCGCCGGGTCAAGTGCAAAGGCCATCCTGAGCCGCGGAGCGGCGACATTCCTGGCTTGGAACCGGCAGTGCCGCCGCTCATGCGGCTCTCTTATACTGGATATGGCTACCCGGCGCTTACGCGCCGGGCTAACATCATCCCGCCGCTGCGCGGCTTGGGCATCCGCGAAAGTTTGCCGAGATTTCCGCTCGCTCCCGGCTGGAAATTGCTCTCCGAACTGGTCAGCCCCTGATGATTACCTTCGTCACCTTTCTCGCCTGTTAGTCTTCACACGCAGTGGGCGCTGTGGGGGTACTATGCCCATCAAACGTGAAGCAGAGGTTCCAACTTGGATTGACCACGGCGGTGATGCTTGCCGCACTTCTGACCGCCTGCACGCACACCGCGCCGGTGAGCTACCCCATGCGCGCGGTCCTCCCCCTCGGCCAGGTCCAGATGACAGTGGAGAGCACGGAAGCCTCCTCCGATATGAGCCGCAAGGCGCTGCTGGTGCATGTCCGGATGGACAACTTCGAAGGCGAATCGCACGCACGCGTGGCCGGCCAGAGCTGGAACCAGTTGTTCCGGGTCGCGGACCGCAATGGCAAGAAGTACAACTGCCGCCGCTTCCTGCCCACCGATTCGTATTACCGCAGCTTTGCGGATGGCGGACATCGGGCTTGGGAGCGCGGCCGGACGGAAGAGGACGCTTATTCGCCCATTCCGGCGGACTGGATCATGCGCTTCGACGTGCCTCTGGACGCGGAAGGGTTCTCGCTGCTGGTCGATAACAGGTTCCACCAAGGCACCCAGCCGTCGGACATAAGGGTAGCGCTGGACCGCTAGCGCGAGTTCCCGGTCAGAATTGTCTCTACCCTTCGCAGGTCGTCTTCGGTATCCACTCCCACAGTGTCGTACGGCGTCTCGACAACGTGAATTGCCACGCCGTGATCGAGAAAGCGTAGCTGCTCGAGGCGCTCGCTGCGCTCCAGCTCCGATTCCGGCCAGTTGCAGAACGCGTTCAATGCGGCCTTGCGGTAGGCATAGAAGCCAAGGTGTTTGTAGTAGCGAACGGTCCCGCTCCCGTCGCGGTCGAACGGGATGGTCGCGCGTGAGAAGTACAGCGCGCGGCCGTCCAGCGTGGTCACGACCTTCACCGCATTGGGATTGTAGACGTCCTCGGCTGGGCACGGCGTTCTCAGCGTGCCGACCTCAACCTCGTCTCGACGCATGAGCGCAAGCAGCGCATCGAGATGCTCGCGGCGTGCCAGCGGCTCGTCGCCCTGCACATTGACGTAGACATCGGCTGCGACCGCCTGCGCCACTTCATGGACGCGATCGGTGCCGCTACGGTGCGCGGGCGCTGTCATGCGATAGCTCCAGCCATTCGTGCGGCACACGTCGGCGACCTCCTTCGAATCCGTCGCGACAATCACGTCCCGCAACGTGGGACACGCGCGCGCCGCCTCGTACACATGCGCGAGCATGGGGCGCCCGGCAATCTCGCGCAGGACTTTGCGGGGCAGCCGGGTGGAGGCCAGGCGAGCGGGAATGACGGCTATCGCTTGCACTCGCCGATCATCCCTTCATCACCGCCTGGAATGCCTGCTGAAAGCGCTCCATCTCGTCGCTCGTGCCCACGGTGATGCGCGCGTAAGTTGGCATCGCGGGCCAGACGCGTCCGATGATGACTTCGCGCTGCGCCATGGCCGCGATCACTTCCTTCGCGGGGCGTTTGGTATCGAGCAAGAAGCAGTTCGAGACGGAAGGAATGTACGAATAGCTGTTGCGGTCGAGCCACTCGAAAGTCGTGGCGCGAACCTGTTCGTTGGTGCGTTTGCGTTCGGCGACCAGGTTCGCGTCGCTGAGGCTGGCTGCAGCCGCAGCCACCGCCGTAACCGGCGACGGATTAAACCCGCCGTATTGATGCAGCTTCTGAATAAGTTCGGGCCGGGCAATGGCGAAGCCGCAGCGCAGGCCAGCCATCCCATAGAGCTTGGAAAACGTGCGCAGCACGATGACGTCTTTGCCTGCCTGCACGAGATCGATCGCCGACTGCGCGTCGCTGAAGTGGATGTACGCTTCATCCACCAGCACAATAGAGTTCTTCGGCTTGTTGGCGACAAGATACTCAATGTCGGAGTGGCTGGTCAGCGTGCCCGTAGGATTGTTGGGCGTGCACACGTAGAAGACGCCGGCATCGGGGGCCGCGGCCAGCATGGCTTTCACATCGTGAGCGTAAGTCTTGGTGAGCGGCACCTTCACCACGCGCGCGCCGACATCGCCCGCGGCATGCATGCCGGCTTCATAGCCAGGATCGGCGGTCACGTAGCTCGCGCGCGGCGAACAGAAGGCTTCAACCGCATAGTTCAGCGGCTCGCTCGATCCGGCGTAGATGGCGACATGCTCGGAGCTGACGCCGACGCTGTCCGCAAACTGCTTCTCGAGCGCAGCGGTGGACGGGAAGAGATAGCGTCCGCCCTGGTCCGTAATCGCTCGCACGGCCTCGCGTGCTGCCGGGCATGGGCCCAGCGGATTTTCATTGGCATTGATGTACACCGCACCGGGTGGGTGCGCCGGCGACGCCGCAAAGGCGAGCATGGGCTCGCTGACCACGCGCACCGCCAGCGCCGCCGACGCGACTGCCGAGGCTTGCAAGAACGACCTACGAGAAAAAGATGAGATAACGGTACGGCCCATAATTCGGCTCCTGCGAAGTTCATCTTAGCGCGTTCTGCCGGAGTAACAGACAAATCCCAGGGATTTCAGAGATGCTTTGAGTTAGGGCCCTCGTCCGCGAATGGGATAGGCCGCCGGCGCTACAGCCACCCCTTGGCACGCGCAATCCTCGCGGCCTCCACGCGATTGGCCGCCCCCAGTTTGCTAATTGCTTCGGACAGATAATTCCGCACCGTGCCTTCCGACAAGCTTAGCTCGCCGGAGATGTCGAGCGTGGTCATGCCTTCGCCGGCCAGGCGCAGCACCTGCCGCTCGCGTTCGGTCAGCGGATCGGGCTCGTCGCTCCAGGCCTCAGCCGCCAGTTGCGGATCGATCACCCGCAGTCCGCGGCAGACGCGGCGCACGGCATCGGCAAGCTGTTCGGCGGGCATGTCCTTCAGCAGATAACCGGAGGCCCCGGCCTCCAGCGCCCGGCGCAAATACCCGGCGCGCGCGAACGTCGTAAGGATGATGACGCGGACCGGAACGCCACGGCGCTTTAGCTCCGCGGCAACTTCCAGCCCCGTCAGCTTCGGCATTTCGATGTCGGTGATAAAGACGTCGGGCCGGCACTCCTCCACGACGCGCAACGCCTCTTCGCCATTGCGAGCGCGGGCGATGACTTCGATGTCGGCTTCCATCTCCAGCAGCGCGGCGAGCGCCCCGAGCACCATGGTCTGGTCCTCGGCAATGATCACGCGAATCTTGTCGCGCTTGCTGCCGCTCATCCCCTCAGTGTCGCAGAGCGGAGGCGGCGGGCGCTACCGGGGTTTCCGGCGCGCCGGCTGTTGGCGCGATGGGGTGGGCGAGTGGCAATTGAATGACGAGGCGGGTCCCGGCCGCGGTCTGGCATTGCAAGGAGCCGCCGAGGGCCTCGAGACGCTCTCTCATGCCGCGCAGACCGTTGCCTTCCGGGGCATCCGCGCCCCGGCCATTGTCGGCGATCTCCAGGGTGCAGAGATTGTCGTCCCGCTGAAGGCGCACACGACACTGCTGCGCCTGGGCATGACGAACCACGTTGGTCACCGCTTCACGGAGCGCCAGCGCCAGCACCGTCTCCTGCGCGCCACTGAGCGGCAGTGCGGCAACGTCGGACTCCACGGCGACGCCGGCGGTTTCCAGCGTCTTGCGCGCACGCGCGAGCTCCACCGCCAGGCCCTCGGCGCGATATCCGCTGATGGCTTCGCGCACGTCGGCCAGGGCGGCGCGCGAGGTGTGCTCCACGTCCAGCATTTCTTCCTTGGCGCGTTGGGGATCGCGATCCACCAGTTTGCGAGCAAGCTCGGCCTTCAGGGTGATCAGCGACAGCGTGTGCCCCAGCAGGTCATGCAGATCGCGGGCGATACGCTCGCGCTCGGCGACCTTGGCCAGGTGCTCGATCTCTACGTCGGCCTTGCGCAGCTTCTCGCCGGCGCAGTGCGCGATCGCGCCGAGATGGTTTCCCACGCCCACCGCAAGGATCAGCAAGAGCATCGATCCCCAAAAAACCATCGGGAGATTCAAGTGATACGAGTAGATCCCCAGCAGACCCACATCGAGGCCAATAAAAGCGATTACGCGCGCACGATTGGTGGTGAAGGCGCCGGCGGCAATCGCGTAAACAAACAGCCCGCAGACCGCCCCATTGTAAGTGGGGACCAAAGAAGCCGCCATTACGAACATCGCAATGACGGCGCAAAGCCGGCGCGGCTCGGGGTGGGAGAACGAATACAGATATAGCCAAATGAAAACGAGACCGTAGACGGTATTGCCAACCACCAGGAGCGGCGTAGCATGCTTCCACCAGATCGGGTCCACGAAGAACCAGATCATGAACGGAAGCCACAAGATCGGCATCCAACGATGCTCGTCTTCGCTGGGATAAATCTTCCACCAGAGTTTGCGCAGGCTGTTCATGGTTCGCAGCTCATCCTTCACTATTGTCGCCCCGAGCTGAGGGCCGGCACAACGACATACCAGAGCACGGCTACGGCGGCGATCGCCAATCCCAGGTCGCGCGTGCGGCCGCTAAGCGCCAGGCTCGCAAACAGTACCATCGCTATTGCCCAGAGGATCCATTGTGTCGTCTTGCAGATCATAACCAACTCCTTCCAACGATTCATGGCCCGCTTCGTCGCTCTTGACGTCGGGCCCTAGCTTTGGCAACTGAGGCCGAATCGCTACCGGCAACCGAAACTGAAAATCTTCTCACCCGTACGTCTTGCCTTCGTCGCGGCGATAGCCCCACGCCGCGAGCCCCAGGCAGATCAGCGTGAACGCGACCAGCGCCTCCACGTGTCCCCAGGACGAAGTGGGATTTATGCCCATGCCTACAGCGTTCAGGGCCAACTGGCTGAGGTGAAACGGCGGCAGGAATTGCGCCAGCACACGCAAACCGTGCGGCAGCATGAACAGCGGGATCCACAGCCCCGAACAGAACGACATCGGCAAATAGATGAGGTTGACCACCGCAGGCGCGGAGTTCGGTTTGGCGAAGTAGCCGATCGCCAGTCCCATCGCGCTGAACGGAATAGAGCCGGCAACCAGGATGGCGACCAGCTTCGCGGTCGGCGCGAAGGGCAGGCGAACTCCCCCAAATGCGATGCCGACGCCGAGCAGCAACAGGATGATCACCGTGCTGAACACCATCGCGGCAAATAGCTTGGCCAGAAAGTACGCGCTCACCGGCATGGGTGAGGCGCGCTTCACTTGCAGCCAGCCCTGCCCGCGCTCCATCGCCAGGCTGACGCCGAAGCCGAACAGTGCCACCGCGATGATGCCGAAGCAGCCCATAGTGGCCAGCAGGTAGGTTGCATTTTCCGGCCTATCTTTGGCGCTAGGCAGCACGATGCCGAACAGCACATAGAACATCAGCGGAAAAGCCACCGTTGAGATCGCATACACGGGTATGCGGGTCTTGTTGATGAGCTCGTATTTGGCTTCTTTCGCATAAATCGCTAGCGTGCGTCCCAGCAAGCGCCGCGGGACAGCCAAGGCGGCAGGGAAAGTCGTTGCGGCCATCTTAGTTCTCCTTCGACTCGGCGTTGTGGTTCTGCGTCAGCGCCAGGAACGCCTCTTCCAGGCCCGCGTTGGTGACTTCCAGGTCAGCCAGCCAGCTATCGCGCTGCAACAATTCGCGAACAACCGGCTCAGCAACGCTCACCTGCAGCTCGAAGGCGTTGCGGTCGGCCTTGACGCTCAGCACGCCGGGAATCCGGCGCACGTCTTCGAGCGCGAGGCGGCTGGTGCAGCGAATCTGTTTGCCCATGGCGCGGGCCTTGATTTCCGCCGGCGTACCCTCCGCAATGATCGAGCCGCGATTGAGCACCAGGATGCGGTCGGCCAGCGCGTCGGCCTCGTTCAGGTAGTGCGTGGTCAGCAGCACGGTCTTGCCGCGCGCGATGAGCGAACGAATCTGCGACCACATCAGGCGGCGCGCCTCGACATCCAGGCCGACCGTGGGCTCGTCCAGAAACAACAGGTCGGGGTCACCGCAGATGGCAAGCGCAAAAAGCACGCGCTGTTTTTGGCCGCCGGACAACTCGCCGTACGGGCGATTGCGAAGGTCGGCCAAGCCGGCAATATCGAGCGTCTCTTCAATGGGCAGCGGTTTGGGATAGTACGACGAGAACAAGTCGACATGCTCGCGGACCTTCAGCGTCTCCGGTACGCGCCCAACCTGAAGCATGGCGCCGGTGCGCACCTGCATCGCGCCGGTATAGGGATCGGCGCCGAAGACCGAAACCGAGCCGCCATCAGGCCGCGCCATACCCAGCAGCACGCGAACCAGTGTGGTCTTGCCGGCGCCGTTCGGGCCGAGCAACGCCAGCAGCTCGCCGGGGCGAACTTCCAGGTTCACACCATCAAGGGCGCGGACACTTCCGTAGCTCTTCTTCAGATCTCGCGTTCTGGCGATAGCCCCCGGCTGCGGCGAGGCGCCGAGCGGCGATCGGCTGACCTGGAGCTCAGAGAAACTGCCGGTTTGAATTGCTCGCGGTGAAGGTGCAGCTGACATCGATGCCTCCTGTACCCAATGTTCGATCGGGCACGGTATCAATGTTCGCTGACTCCGGCGTCAGCCAGTAGTGCGGATTGTCATCGTAAAGAAATGACAAATGTCAGCTTCATTACACGGCTGACAAATCCTCTTCAGAGGAGAGTTCCCCTCGGCCCTGGACCGTCATCGACGCTGCTCCCCCACTAGTTGCAAGCGAGATACCGCCGGATCGGATTTATGCACTATTCATGTGGCATTTACTTGTTTGTCAACACCGCGGACCCACAATGGAGTAAGTCGGATGGAGTGCCCATCCAGGGAGCGAGCCGGCAAAGACGGCTATGATTCGCGCGGCGGCATTGCTTGAATCGTCGGGCCTGCAAACCAGCACCCGGCTTCCTTTGGATCGGCTTCCTTTCGGCCTTCACGACGCCACCGCCGGCAGCGAAGACGAATTGCAGGCAGTCGTCTCGGCTCCGGCGATCATTGCGATCTGCCCGCTGAGCAGTCCGCGAGTCACGCTTCTTCCACAACATCGCTCGTCGCAGTGCCTAGCGGGGAAGCTCCCCGCAGCGCATTGCGGGAACTCGAAGCTTTCCTGAGCGATACCCAAGGCGTTTGGGAGAACAGTTGGGTCCGTCTTCCCGAGTCGCGGCTGAGCCAATACGCCCTGCAAGTATTTCACGAAGATCTACAGGTAGCACGCAACGACGCGCATCGGCGAGCGTTCCGACGCGCGCGCTTTCGTCTCACACAAGCGGCGAGCGCGTGGTTGCGGCATTCCCATCAGCTACGCGCTGAAGCTGGCCTTGGCCGATCTAGTCGGCAAGCAGCCGCATATGCCGGAGCCGATGCGCGCACGGCGACCTCGCCTGATGCGTCACTTCCTGAACGACAACACCTCGCCCGAGACGACTTCGTTTCACATCGTCGCGGGCGATGGCCGACGCTCGCTGGGCGAGCAAGTTGCGCGCGAGGCGGCGCGACGCTTCCTGTTCACCTCACTGCTGGTCTCGTGGGCGAATCGCGCTTTTGGTCTGCTGGAGAGCGGACAACGAGCGCTCGTCTATCACGCGCCGTTGCCTTCGGTGCATCAGGAAGAGCTTTCGTCCTGCGTCTCCGACTCGTTTTACCGCGAGCTCTTCATGAGCCCTTGCCTGTCCGGCTGGAGCGATGGCGAGGAGAAGTATCAGTACATGCACCTTTGCCATCAGGTGCTCAGCCGCAGTCAACTAAATGCCGTAGCCAAGCTGCGCGAGGCCGGCATCATCACCAACGACCTGATCGTGCTGCCCAATCTCTCGAACATCAGCCTGGCGAACAATGGTGTTCACATCAGCATCGGCAGCCGCTTGCTCGATGACGAAGCTTGTTTGAGCAGGTTTTCTGCCTGAGGACGACAAACGGCTCGGCGACCTCGCCATCAAAATCTACGAACATTTCCTCGCTCTCTTCGTCGGAACCTATACTGCGGCGCCGTATCGCATCGCCTTCAACCAGTTTCATCCCGAGCGGCTTCTGTCCTTCCTGCCGCACGAACTCGACTTCACTCACCTGCGATTGCTGTGGCGCGAGTGGAAGGAGAAAGGCAGACATCGGCCTGTGCGGCCATCCGCTGACGCCTTATGGGCCGCGTTGGCTCGACCGCGTGGCGCGAAGCTCTTCCGTTTGCGCGGCGACTGCGTACCCGATGCGCGGCTGCTGACTTATCCCGTAGCGTGGCTGGCCACCGAGGACTCTTCGGCGCTGGATGGAACAGCAGGAAACATCCGGCGGTTGTCATCGGAGCTGGACGAGCTGGGCATTGTCGATCGGAACGGATGTCGTTCTACATGCCGCTGCGCCTTCGCGAACAAGAGCGCGATGGCTATGCCGGCTTCGAAGCGCGCTACTACAGTCTGTTTCCCAGCTATGATCGCGACATGGCGCCGGCTGGGAACCTGCAGCAGTTTCTGCTGGCGTTGTCGTACCGGCTGGCGCATGCAGGGTGACGTTACCACGAGCAGATCCCGACGATCCCACTTCGAAAGCGAGCGCCGGCAGCCGTTTTTCTTCTCCGCCGCCGGAGTGCCTGCGTTTTATGTCCGTCGCGAGATGTGCAATCAGTTCCTCGCCGGAATGCTGCGTCAATTGCAAGAAGACGCGCCCCAGCCGACGGCATCCCGGTGTATCTTCGCGTCTCGATCCGCGATTATCGCCGAGCATTGCTGACCTACATCGAGGAGATCTGCGGGCGACCTGGTTGAAGCGATGAACATGCAGATCCACGTTGGCCGATCTTGCGGCCCGTTGCGACGACGAACAGCAGCAGGCAAGCCATCGACTGATGGAAGGCGATCTAGCGGGCGATCGGGCAAAAGACGCAATGCGATTGAAGTCCGCGAATTCAATCGCATGGCGGAAGAGTTCTACCGCGAGGATTGCGCGACAACATCTGCGCGAGGCGATGGCTCATCATGCGCGAGGACATTCGCTGAACTTGAGCGAACTCGCCTCAAGCGAAGTCCGCGGGGCTGCATGCGTCAGGGCGTTCGTGATTCAGGACCCGGAGCGCTTCCTCGCAGAGCGTAGAAGAACGCATGTGAACGACAACTTTCGCTGCATGAGATCACTGTCTTACTGGACCTGCAAGATGCTGTTGATCGCGCGGGACCACGGTCCAACGACGCGGAAGCTGGCATGAATCAGATCGCACATGAGTACATCGAGCGCGCCACCGGCAAGGTTGTGCGCGAGCATTGCTGGGAAACGCGGTCGTCAGCGCCTTATATTCGCCGGTGCTGGAGAAAGCTCCCCTGCTGACGCGCCTGGCGTCCAGCCGCTACGTTACCGGCGCGCTCGGATACCTGAACTACGACAACGTACTGTCGGCGCGCGCTACCGGCATGCTGAAGTTCCTGCGCGAATCCGGAATCCAGCTTTCGGAGTTTGCCGGCAATTTGTCGGAGTACGACACCGCGCGCAAAATCTTCGAGCGGCGAATTCGTTATTGGAACTGCCGCCCGCTGCCCAGTAGCCCGAACGCGGTAGTTTGTCCCGCCGACGCTCGTGCATTAGTGGGCTCGATGAAGGAATCCTCGGGCCTGCACTTGAAACAGAAATTCTTCTCCTTCCCGGAACTGCTGGGCGAAGACTCGCCCTGGCAGCGCGATTTGCCGGCGGCGACTACGCGGTATTTCGCTTGACGCCGGAAAAGTATCACTACACGCACACTCCGGTTTCCGGGCGAGTGCTCGATATCTATAGCGTCGGGGGCCGCTATTATCCCTGCAATCCCAATGCGACGGTGCAGTTGATGACGCCGGTTTCGAAAAACCGTCGCGTCGTCACCATCCTGGATACCGATTGCCCGGGAGGCTCGGCTGTGGGACGGGTCGCGATGATTGAAGTGGTGGCGCTGATGGTGGGGAGAATCGAGCAGCGGTACAGCGAGCAGTACTACGAAAACCCACGGCCCATCGAAATTGGAATGGTGCTGGAGCGACGGCGCCCCCAAAGCGCTGTTCCGCCCCGGCAGCAGCACGGTGGTTTTGCTCTTCCCGGGCAAGCGCGTGCGTTTGCCACGACCTGATGGAAAACCAATATCGCACCAGCGTCCGCAACCGGTATTCGCTGACTCCTGGCGCGCGCGTCACGGAAACGGATGTCGCTGTGCGCTCGCTGTTGGCGCTTCCGGCAGAGGAGGAAGCATGCTGAATGTAATGTTCGTCGCCGGCGTCGCGCTTGGATTGTTCGCACTTATTGATTGGGGAGTGCGCACGTTACCGGCCGAGCGTTGGCAGATGCTGGCCGCCGTGCCGATCGCGAAAACAGCGGATGGCTCGTGGCGCGGGCTGAACCTGACCTACTATGGCTTCTTTAGCGCCAGCGGCTCGGTATTCGGCATCGTCGTGATGTTGCTGTTATTGGCGTCCGTCCAGGCTTCCCCGCTTGTCGGTGTCGTGCTGATGCTGATGGTCCTTGTTATTTGTGTGCGTGCATTCGCGTCTGATCGCCGGCCTCGTGGAACGCAAGCGCAACACCTTCAGCGTCGCTGGAGCGGCGTTTGTGGCGACCATCATTTTGCCGTGGCTGCGTAATTGCGAGCTCGGCCCTTGATCGCGGGCATTACCCACAGCGTGGTTTTGCCAATGCCGATCTTTGCTGCCGTGGCGATAGGCTATGTGCTGGGCGAATCGATTGGACGGCTGGCCTGCCTAAGTTTCGGATGCTGCTACGGTATGCCCCTGCGCGACGCGAACCCGACGCTTGCCCGGCTCTTCCAAAAACACAATCTGGTGATACACGGCCCAACGAAAAAGGCCGCCTACGCTTCGGGGCTAGCGGGCGAACCGCTGATTCCGGTGCAGGCCATAACGTCGGCGATCTTCGCGATAGCGGGATTGGCAGGCATTGCGCTGTTCCTGGCGGGTGAGTTTCGCCTGGCTGCGATCGTTCCGCTCTGTGCGAGCTGGGGCTGGCGCGCTTGTTCCGAGTGGCTGCGTGCCGATTACCGCGGCACATCGCGAATCTCGGCCTATCAGGTGATGGCAGTGTTCTCGCTCGTCTATCTCAGCGCGTTTCTCGTGTTCCCTTGGCCGAGTTCCACGGCCGCGCCTGACCTCGCCGGCGCGTTCGCGCAGCTAAGCTCGGCGCCTATGCTCCTGGCCATGCAGACTTTCTGGATTGCACTGTTCGTGTATTACGGCAGGAGCCGCGTCACCGAGTCGAAGCTATGGTTTCATGTCATTGCCGGCCGGATCTGACTGCGGCCATCGACCCGTCCCGGCTAAGTCCGATTTTCCACCGCCTTCAACAAATTCGCCTTTCTTTTTCACAACTTTGCTCTCCGGTACCACGGATTACATTCTTCCGCGCCCCCTCCATCCGCTACGATGACATGGTTCCGACCTCCCGGTTCCTATCATGGCCAACCCTGGCGACTTCGCGTACACGGTCAAGGAGCAGGCCGACATCGTCCGCATCGTGGGCGAGTACGTCACCTTGCGCAAGAGCGGCGCACAGAATTTCCAGGGCCTGTGCCCATTTCACAACGAGAAGACGCCGTCGTTCTCCGTGCACGCGACGCGGCAGTTCTTCCACTGCTTCGGCTGCGGCGCCTCGGGCGACGTCTTCGCCTTCGTGCAGAAGCTCGAAAACATCACCTTCCCCGAAGCCGTGCGGCTGGTCGCGGAGAGGCTGAAGATCCCTCTGCCCAAGATGAGCTACGCCTCCCCGGAAGAGGCGCGCGCGGGCCGGCTGCGCGGCGGGCTCATCGACATCCACGAGCGCGCCTGCGCATTTTTCCAGGAGCAGCTTCGCCGCCCCGAGGCCGCGCACGCGCGCGAGTATCTTGCGTCACGCGGACTCACGCCGGCGCAGATTGCCGAGTTCCGCATCGGCTACGCGCCCGATCACGGCTTCCTCCTGCGCGACACGCTGCGCCGCCAGTTCGACGACGAAGAGCTGCTGCGCGAGTCGGGCCTGTTCTCGTGGAAGCAGTCGTCGGTCGTCAGCTCTCGGCCCCCAGAGGAATCGGGACCTCCGACGGCTGATGGCTCAAAGCTGACGACTGCCGTTCAAGACCCGCCGCTGGCTAACGCGTACGCGAGATTTCGCAATCGCGTGATGTTCCCCATCTGCAACGAACAGGGCAAGGTCATCGCGTTCACCGGACGCACGCTTTCGACCGACGAGAAGGCCGGGCCCAAGTACCTGAACTCGCCCGAGACACCGATTTACTCGAAGTCGCGCGTCCTGTTCAACCTCGACAAGGCGAAGGAGCACATTCGCAAGCTCGAGTACGCAATCCTGGTCGAAGGCCAGATGGACTGCATCGCGCGTCTACCCGCCGGCTTTCACAACGTGATCGCCAGTTCCGGCACCGCGTTCACCGAGCCGCAAGTGCGTCTGCTGGCGCGCTTCAGCAAGAACATCGTCGTGAACTTCGATCCTGATACGGCGGGCGCTGCCGCCGCCGAACGCTCGCTGGCGCTGCTGATCAGCGAAGATTTCCAGGTCAAGGTTCTCACGCTGGAGAGCGGCTTCGATCCCGATCTTTACATCCGGCGCAAAGGGCAGGGACGCCTACGAGGAGGCGTTGCGGCACTCGCAAAAGTATTTCGATTACCTGGTCGAGCGGGCGCGCGCGCAGTTCTCAACCCGCACTCCCGAGGGCAAGGTGAAGGCGCTGAATTATCTGCTGCCGCACATTCAGCGCGTGCCCAGCCGCATCGTGCGCGACGAGTGGGCCAATGAAATTTCGCACCGCCTGGGCATTGAGTCGGCCGTGCTGCGCCAGGAGCTGCGCCATGCCGCCGGCTCACGTGCGAGCTCACGCGTGAGCGCGATGGGCAGCGCCGGGGTCAGCGACGCGGAGCGGGTGCTCATTCGCGCGCTGTGCAGCGACTCGCCCTCGGGCAGCCCGGTCAGCAGCCGCGAGGGCCTGGATACCGAGTTCGACCCCGCGCGCCAGACCCACTTCGCGCTCACCCGCGAGCGTCTGCACGAAGGCTCCGCGGCGGGGGCGCTCATCGATGCCTTGCTGCTGGCCTGCGAGCAGGGACTCGACCCGATGTCGCTGCCGCTGGAAGACGTGGACCGCAGGCTGCTCGCGTCCGTGCTGATGAACGAGCACGAGGAACTCACGCCCGAGTTGCTGGACAGCGCCATGCGCTCGCTGCGCAAGAAGCAAAACGCGCGCGAACTGGAGCAGTTACAGCACAAGGTGAAAGAACTGGAGTCGCAGGACGACGTGATGTCGCGCGCGCAACTGGCGCAGGAGAAGCTGCGGCTGAAGCGCGCCATGCGGTCGTCGCACGAGGTCGCGGCGGAATAATGCCAAGCGCGCGACACGTCATGATGCCGGGCGTGGGGGGCCTTATCAGGTTCGTCAATACCCGTCTAAGTGCTTGAGCACAAAAGCCTGAAGCGATTTTGGCCTTGGGACATCTAAACATAGAGGCGATTCAGAACTGAAACTCCGCGGGCGGCAGCGAGACTGTTTCCCCGTGGACGCTCTGTAAATTGAGGAAAATCCTAGGAAGGCGGCGAAGCCTGTGGTAACATTTGTAGGTTTCCGCATATTTCGGTACGTTAGTACCGCTCCCGCCCCAGTGTGCACTGAAGACGAGCGCCTGTCGAGAGGCGCATAGCAGAGGGACATTCCGCTTTGGCTCTAGACGACAAGTACGACGATATCAAAAAACTGATCGATGTGGGGAAGGAAAAGGGTTACCTCACGTACAACGAGGTGAACGACTTGATCCCGCACGACATGCACTCCCCCGACGACCTCGAGGACCTGCTGACCACCATCGGCACGCAGGGCATTGATGTCCTCGAAGGCCCCAAGATGGGGGGCGACAAGAAATTTGACGAGCTCGAAGCCGGCGAGGACATGGAGCTGGACCTCTCGCCCGGCACGCTCGAGAAAACCAACGACCCCGTCCGAATGTATCTCAGGGAGATGGGCACGGTGCCGCTGCTCACCCGCGAAGGCGAAGTCGAAATCGCCAAGCGCATCGAGCGCGGCCAGCTGCGCGTTCTGAAGGCGCTTTCGCGCTCGCCCATCGTCATCCGCGAGATCATCTCCATCGGCGACGACCTGAAGCGCGGCGTGCGCTCCATCAAGGAAATCGTTCTCTTCGACGAAGAGGAGATCACCGAAGAGGTCGTAACCAACCGGCTGAATGACATAACCGGCCGCATCGACGAGGTGGCCAAGCACTACAAGAAAGTCCATCCAGCTTGCCGAGAAGCTCGCCGGGATCGTTCAGAAGAAGCGACCGAAGGACTATCGCCGCTGCCGCATCGCGCTGGCGCGCGAGCTCATCCTGACTTCGCGCGGGGTGCGTGGCCTGGGCTTCACCAACGTCGAGCGCAAGCGCCTGATCGATCGCGTCAACAAGACGGTCGACAGCATGCGCGGCCTGGAGAAGCAGGCGGTCAACTTCGACAAGCGTGCCGAGGCCACCCGCTCCGAAGACCAGAAGAAGGAGTACCGCAAGCAGGCGCGCGGCATTCGCTCCGACCTGGAGCGCATGGAGCAGGACGCCGGCGCGACCTTCGCCGAGCTCAAGCGCACGCAGCGCGAGATCGTGCAGGGCGACGTTGACGCCGAGTACGCCAAGCGCGAACTCATCGAGGCCAACCTGCGACTGGTGGTGTCGATTGCGAAGAAGTACACCAACCGCGGCTTGCAGTTCCTCGACCTGATTCAGGAGGGCAACATCGGCCTGATGAAGGCGGTGGACAAGTTCGAGTATCGCCGCGGCTACAAATTCTCGACCTACGCGACGTGGTGGATTCGTCAGGCCATCACCCGCGCCATCGCCGACCAGGCGCGCACCATCCGCATTCCGGTGCACATGATCGAGACCATCAACAAGCTGATCCGCACCTCGCGGCAGCTGGTGCAGGAACTCGGTCGCGAGCCTACGTCGGAAGAGATTGCCAAGCGCATGGACATTCCCGGTGGCCAAGGTGCGCAAGGTGCTGAAGATCGCGCAGGAGCCGATCTCGCTGGAGACGCCGATCGGCGAAGAGGAAGATTCGCATCTGGGCGACTTCATCGAGGACCGCGCGGTGGTTTCGCCGGCCGAGGCGGTGATCAACGTCAACCTCAAGGAGCAGACGGCGCAGGTGCTGCGCACGCTGACTCCGCGCGAAGAGAAGGTCATCAAGATGCGCTTCGGGCTGGAGGACGGCAGCGAGCACACGCTCGAAGAAGTCGGCCAGTCGTTCGCCGTAACGCGCGAACGCATCCGCCAAATCGAAGCCAAGGCGCTGCGCAAGCTGCGTCATCCCGTCGCGCTCGCGCAAGCTGCGCGCGTTCATGGACGGCGTGCACGACTAACAGCAGTTGTCAGTTGCCGGTTGTCAGCTGTCAGTTACGGCAACCGATGGTAGAGCGGGCCTTCAGGCCCGCGTCACGGGACAAAAAGAACAAGGGGCTTCAGCCCCAGCGGGGCGCGACGAGCGCCCCGTTTTTTGTTGTCGGGGACGTTAGCGTTCTAGGTACAGCAGGTGCCCCGGGTCTCGCGACGTTCGAGACCCGGGTGAGGAAGGACCCTTCGGTTTGGGAGAGCCGTCAGATCCAGAAGCTTCACTTCAGTATCTGTACATTCCATGAATCGGCGCAGCCCCGAATACCTCCCAGGTCTCGAACCCCGCGAGACCTGGGGCACCCGGCAGTTTTCGGCACTACGCCTTCCGCGAGATGGGTGTGGTGGAGATTGAGTCGGAGTGGACGGGAAGAGATCGCGAGCTCAAAGTGGCGGGCGGCCAGCCCCGCGTGTTCCTCTGCCCGAGTTAGGCCGAGGCCCAGGTTAGCGTCCAAAAGATGGACGCGAACCTGGGGCCCGTGCCACGCAGGGGTCAGACGGACTTGGCCAGCTCGGCCCGGCTCCATTTGCCGTCGGTCGAGTACGTCCAGGAGACCCCGTCCATATCGAGCCAGGGACCGAACGACTCCTTCGCCTTCGGCTCAGAGCCCATACGCAGCACGTTGCCATCTGGGTCTAGAACCTGCATCTCGTAGGCCCAGGGATAATTCGTGGGCGGATGGCGGATCCTGGCCTTCTTCGCGCAGTACTCCTGGAAGAGCATGTCCGCGTCGCCCACGCCGATCCAGACCCAGGTACCGGGATGGCCTTGATCGCCCTCTGACAACATGAGGCTGGAGCGCCCGCGGCTGACGGAGGCGAGGATGGGGCCCTCCCAATTCAGCTTGAACCCAAGCACGCGCACGTAATACCTGATGCTCTCCTTTAAGTCCGCCACCGGCAGAATCGGACTGGCGCCTTCAAAGTAGGTGACGTTCTTGCCAGGTTCCTGAACGGTGCACATAGCGCGCTCCTTATTTAGCGTTGGCCGTCTGCGCGGGCTTCAGTACGATGACTAATACGCGGCCGTCGGACTGGATGCTCCCGCCGGTTGCCGTCTTCGCCGACTTGATGGGCTTGGAGCGCGTCATGTAGGACATGGCCTCGACTTGGCCGGCCTGCTGAAGCGTTGCGCCGATGAAGTCGCGCTCGTTGTCCACGTCCTGATCGATCTTGTGGGTGATGGCATTGGCGGAGCGCTGGTCCTTTTCAATGCCAATGTCATGCGTGCCGGCGCCCACCCAGAGCGGCTGGTTTTGAGGCGTGGCAAACGGCGCCTGCCACACGCGGAAGTGGTTACGCTGGTTGGCCACCATGACCGCCTCAGCCCGCTCGTAGCCGAAGTCCTGCGGCCGGCCGAACAGGTAGAGGATGCTCATGGGAACGGCGACATAGACGTTCTTCTGCAACGTGGCCAATAGCGCGCTGACAACAGCTTCTTTGTCGGTCTTATCGGCAGCGACCCAGCCCGCAGCCTTAAACGCGCTGGTCACCTGCTCTTGTGTTCCTATGAGCACGAAGTTGACCAGATCGCCCTCGTTGCCTCCGCTGGGTTTGTCGGTCACGCGATACGGCAGCTTGGCATCGAGTTCGGGAAACAGTGGCTGGAAATCGTATTTTCCCTGGCTGGCCGCCGCTCCACCTGCAGTCGCGGCGGCACTCGCGGTGCGATCAATGTGTACCTTGTAGCTGCCGTCCGGCGTCTGTGTCGAGTCGGCATTGATGGCGAGGTACAGTCGTCCAGCAATCGGCGCCTCCACGGTCCCATCCGCGCCAACGAGGAACGGCGTGGCGGCGTCGCTGGTGCCGATGCGGCCTACGAGCGCGCCCCGTCCGGCGCTGGGCACTAGCAGCGCGCGCAGCGTGTCCGTCCAACCCCGCGCCACGCCATCGGCGGTCACGCCAGTGTTGTTCCCCATCGTGACGGTGCCTTTGGCGGTGATATGCAGTTTGTCGCCGGGCTGCACATCCATGCCGGTATCGACCCACTGCGGACTGCTGCTTACCGTAACATTGGCGCTCTTCGAGTTGTTGTCAGCGTAGGCCGAAGCGGCAGTGGCTAGCGCGGCTGCCATCAGTAGCCGAATCGCGAGCCAGCTTGAGTATTTCATCGCGATAAAGCACTCCCAATCAGTAGAACCACGAAGGGCGCGCAAGGTTGCGCAGCTCTCTCAGCTCGAGGCGTCAGTCTTCGGCTGCTCCTGCTTTTGCGCTTCGGCGACGGCGCGTTCGGCCCCCTGGAAGCCGATGCGGGAGTGAGTACCGTCGCAAAAGGGCTTGTTCGTCGATCCCCCGCACCGGCAAAGGGAGAAGGCTGTTTTGCCGGTCAGATCGTAGGGGTTGCCGTCGGCATCCACCAGCTCGATGCTGCCCTCGGGGGCCTCGACACGGAACGGCCCATTGTTGCGGACCGTGATCTTCACTTGCGCCATTTATCCTCCGCAGTTCTCGGCGCAGTTGCGCGCCCTATCCATTGTAGTTGCGAAAAGGTGGGAGTGACCACCACGCGGCATTTTGAGTTGGGAGAGGCGGCTACTGCGGCGCGTCGCGATCGGAGAGCAGGACGCCACCCCGGGCATAGTTCTCGCGGGGAACCTCGACGAGGGTAACAACCACGGCGTCCGGCTTCGCCTGAAGTTCCTCGCACAGCAGCTCAGTGACGCGCTGCACAACGCGGCGCTTCTGCTCTACCGTGCGGCCAGTCAGCATCGTGATTTGCACGTGGGGCATGTGGGTTCAAAACAACAGTATTCGCCACGGAAGCACGGAAGGCACGGAAGAAAAGAAAATGAAAAGCAAGAACACATTCCGTGTATTCCGTGCTTCCGTAGTGACATTTCTGCTGAAGCTACGACTATTTCGCCAGCTCGTAGCCCGCGAAGAAGTAGCTGATCTCGAAGCGCGCGGTGTCTTCGGCGTCGGAGCCATGCACGGCGTTCTTCTCGATACTCGATGCCCATTTCTTGCGAATCGTGCCCTCGTCGGCCTTGGCCGGGTCGGTGGCGCCCATCAGCTTGCGGTAGTCGGCGATGGCGTCCTCTTTCTCCAGCGCCATCACCACGATCGGACCGCTCGACATGAAGTTTGTAAGCGACTCGAAGAACGGGCGACTCACGTGTACCGCATAGAAGCCTTCCGCCTGGTGCTTGTTGATGTGCAGCATCTTCATGCCGATGATGCGGAAGTTGTTTTGCAAAAGGGTATGGATGATGTCGCCGGCCGCGCCGCCTGCGACCGCGTCGGGCTTGATGATGGAAAGAGTGCGTTGCAGTGTCTTCATGCGTCTAATTACGTCCTCACATTTTATTGAATTGTCATCCTCGAGCCTGCCGAAGGGATCTGCGGTTCGCCGGCCGTAGCATGCTGCACGCGGAAACCGGAGATCCCTCGGCTCCGCTCGGGATGACAAGGGGAAGCTTATCCAAGGTATCCCGCTACTTCATTACCGCCGCTTGGGCCTTCACCAGCGTCTCGCCGATTTCCGCCGGCGACTTAGCGACGTGAATCCCCGCCGCCTGCATCGCCTTGATCTTCTCCGCCGCGGTTCCCTTCCCGCCGGAGATGATTGCGCCCGCGTGACCCATGCGTCGTCCCGGCGGCGCGGTCTGCCCGGCGATAAATCCCACCACCGGCTTGCGCACATTCTGTTTGATGAACTCCGCCGCGGTCTCCTCGGCGCTGCCGCCGATCTCGCCAATCATCACGATCGCTTCGGTCTCCGGATCGTCGTTGAACAGGCGAATCGCATCCAGGAAGTTCGTGCCGATGATGGGATCGCCCCCGATGCCAATCGCAGTCGATTGCCCGATGCCGCGCGTTGTCAACTGATACACCGCTTCGTAAGTCAGCGTGCCCGAGCGCGATACGATGCCGACGTTCCCTTCCTTATGTATATGTCCGGGCATGATGCCGATCTTGCATTTGCCCGGCGAGATAATGCCGGGGCAGTTCGGCCCGATCAGCCGCGAGTTCTTCGTCTTCAGGAACTCCCAGGCGTTCACCATGTCAATCGCCGGAATGCCTTCGGTGATGCAGACGATCAGGGGAACGCCGGCATCGGCGGCTTCCATAATCGCGTCGGCTGCACCCGGAGGCGGGACGAAGATGACCGTCGCGTTGGCGCCGGTCTTCTGCACAGCCTCAGTCACCGTATTGAAGATGGGCCAGCCCTCGTGCGTCGTGCCGCCCTTGCCGGGGGTTACGCCACCGACAACCGTCGTCCCGTACGCGACAGCATTCTTCGCGTGAAATGTTCCCTCGCGGCCGGTCAGTCCCTGCACCAGCAGGCGCGTTGATTTATCAACCAGGATGCTCATGCGACCCCCTTGGCGGCGGCGACAACTTTCTCCGCCGCGTCCTTCATGGTCTCGGCCACGATGAATTTCAGCCCGCTGTCTTTCAGGATTTGCCGGCCCTGCTCGACGTTGGTTCCCTCCAGCCGCAGCACAATCGGCAACTGAATGTTCGTGGTGCGCGCGGCGGTGACGATGCCGTTGGCCAGTGTGTCCACGCGCAGGATGCCGCCGAAAATGTTAATGAGCACCGCCTTCACGTTCTTGTCGCTTAGCAGGATTTCGAAGGCGTGCGTCACCTGCTCGGCGTTGGCGCCGCCACCGACGTCGAGGAAGTTTGCCGGCATCCCACCCGCGTACTGAATGATGTCCATCGTGGCCATCGCGAGGCCCGCGCCGTTCACCATGCAGCCCACGCTGCCGTCGAGCTTGATGTAGTTCAGGTTGTATTTGCTGGCCTCGACCTCCAGCGGGTCTTCCTCGCTGATGTCGCGCAGCTCCAGAATGTCGGGATGGCGATAGAGCGCATTGTCGTCGAAGTTCATCTTGGCGTCGAGCGCGAACAGCCGCCCGTCGGTGGTCGTGATGAACGGATTGATTTCGACCAGCGACGCGTCGGTCGCTTCGGCGGCGCGCGCCAGTGCCATCATGAACTTCATCGCGCCGGTAATGTACTTCGCGTCAAGGCCAAGCTTGAATGCGATTTGCCGCGCCTGAAACGCGCGCAATCCAAAGCCGGGGACAAGATGCTCCTTGATGATCGCCGTCGGGTCCTTCGCCGCGACCTCCTCGATCTCCATGCCGCCCGCGGCCGAAGCCATAAAGACGTTGCGCCCGATCGTGCGGTCGAGCACGATGCCGAGATACAGCTCGCGCGCGATCGGCAGCGTCTCTTCGATCAGCAGCCGCTGAACGGTCTTGCCTTCGGGGCCGGTCTGGTGAGTGACCAGCTTCATGCCGAGCATCTTGGTCGCAAGCTCAGCGGCTTCTTCGGGCGACTTGGCGATCTTCACGCCGCCGCCTTTGCCGCGGCCTCCAGCGTGAATCTGCGCCTTGACCACAACGCCGGTTGCGCCGTCGCTCATCAAGCGCCCGCGCCGCATCCAACGCCTGCTCGCGGGTCTCGACCATGCGACCGCGCGGCACCGCCACGCCGTACTTCGCCAGAATGGCCTTTCCCTGGTACTCGTGAATTTTCATGTTGGTATGACGACAGCGGAACCTGAACCCGCCCTAGCCAACCAAGTGGAGAAAAGCAGGTCCCTCGACTCCGCTTTGCTCCGCTCGCGATGACAAGGATGGGGCACCCAGATCATCCGCAGCTCCGGCCGCTTTGGCCGGATTGTCTGCTCCTTACAAGGATGGCGTAACAGTCAGGAAACCAGTGATTGTATAGGAGGAGGCGCGGTCGATGCTAGGACGTGCGACCGTTCGCGCGGCTTGAACGGCCGCGGGGCCGCGTGTTGAGTTTTGTTTCGCCCGCGGCTCCGTCCAGTACCAGCCGGCAAAGCTCTTCGATGTAGCGCTCGCTCAGCTCGTCGTGACGGATCAAGAACCGCATATAGATCGCGCCATACAGAATATCCAGCACCAGGTCGAGGTCGAGCCCGCGCGGCAGCTCGCCGCGATCGATGCCGCGGCGCAGCGTCCGGTAAGCCTCTTGCCGACGCGGCCTGAGCAGGCGCTTGCGGAATTCCTCGAGCAGCTCTCGATCCGATTGCCCGGCGGCGACGATGGCCCGCACGATGCAGCCGCGCGGCGAGCGCAACACACCCAACCACTGGCACATCTGCCGACTCATATCTTTGTACACTGAGCCGGAGTCCGGAAAGTGGAGCTCGTCCTCGGTGCTGGCGGCGAAGGCGTCGACTACGAGCGCGCCCTTGTTCGGCCACCAACGGTAGACCGTGGTCTTGCCGACCTTCGCGTCCGCGGCTATGGCTTCGATGGACAGATCGGCAAAGCTGCTCTTGCGCAGCAGCTTGAGGGTGCTGCGCAGAATCGACTGCCGCGAATTTTCCGAGCGCGGGCGGCCTGGAGGGCGCTTGCCGTTCCGCTGCTCCAGCCGGTTTTGTCGAGAAGAGGACATTATTGACAAGTTTTGTTAGTTGTCGTTTGAATCCGATACGAACCGTATCGTATCATAACGTTCATTAGTTCTCAGCCGCAGGCGCCCTGCGCGGCAATGAGGGAGTTACAGCAAGTCGATGTGGATTGTTGCCCTAGCGCTCCGGCGCCCTTATACGTTCGTGGTGATGGCCATAGTCATCATTCTGCTGATGCCGCTGGTCGTCGTGCGCACCCCCGTCGATATCTTCCCCGACATCAACATCCCTGTGGTCAGCGTGCTGTGGAACTTTACCGGCTTCGCGCCGCAGGAGATGGCCGACCGCATCGTCAGCAACTCCGAACGGATTACCACCGTCACGGTCAATAACATCGAGCACATTGAGTCGCAGTCGGTATATGGGTTCGGTGTCGTCAAGATTTACTTTCAGCCGGGCGTGAACATCCAGACAGCGCTGGCGCAGACGACGGCGGCAATGCAAACCATCCTGCGCAGCCTGCCGCCGGGGACAACGCCCCCTCTGATCATCCAGTACACCGCCTCCACCACGCCCATCGTCCAACTCGGGCTTAGCAGCAAGACGCTGCCCGACCAGACGCTGTTCGACCTTGGCCAAAATTTCCTGCGCACGCAACTGGCAACCGTACAGGGTGCGGCCACCCCGTATCCGTATGGCGGCAAGATTCGCCAGGTGCAGGTCGATCTCGACATGCCGCGTTTGCAGTCGTACGGACTTTCTCCGACCGACATCGTCAACGCCGTCAACTCGCAGAACGTCATCACTCCGTCGGGCACAGCTAAGATCGGCTCCGTCGAGTACCAGATCGAGATGAACAGCGCCCCCAAGACCATCGCCGATCTGAACGATCTGCCGGTCAAGCAGGTGAATGGGGCGACGATCTACCTGCGCGATGTGGCCCACGTGCGTGACGGCTTTGCGCCCCAGACCAACATCGTGCGCCAGGACGGCGTGCACGGCGTGCTCATGTCGATGTACAAGGTCGGCGGCGGATCGACGATCACCATCGTTAACGCGATTAAGGGCATCGTTCCCATTGCCCTCCAGGCCTTGCCCAAGGGGATCACGGTCAAGCCGCTGTTCGACCAGTCGCTGTTTGTGCGCGCGTCGATTAACGGGGTGTTGCGCGAAGGGTTGATCGCCGCGGCGCTGACCGCATGCATGATCCTGCTCTTTCTCGGTGACTGGCGACCGACCATCGTCATCTCGATTTCCATTCCGCTGTCGATTTTCGTCTCGGTGCTGTTACTCAGCGCGCTGGGCGAGACCATCAATATCATGACGCTCGGCGGCTTGGCGCTGGCGGTCGGCATTCTGGTCGACGACGCGACCGTGGAAATCGAAAACATCGAGCGCAACCTTGCCCAGGGCAAGGAGATGAAGCAGGCGATTCTGGATGGCGCTTCGCAGATCGCGGTTCCTGCGTTTGTCTCGACACTGTCGATCTGCATCGTGTTCGTGCCGATGTTCTTTCTCACCGGCGTCGCCCGATTCCTCTTCGTGCCGCTGGCAGAGGCCGTGGTGTTCGCGATGCTCGCGTCCTACTTCCTTTCGCGAACCCTTATTCCGACGCTGGTGATGTACATCATGCGCGGGCATGAGCATCGCGAGGCCGGCGCAAAAACGTTTTTTGGCCGCTATCAACGCCGCTTCGAGAGAGGCTTCGACAAGTTTCGCGGCGGCTACTACCAGCTTCTGGAAACCACGCTGGAGCACCGCAAAGTCTTTGCCGCATGCTTCCTTGCCTTCTGCGCCGCGTCCCTGCTGCTGGTGTTTTTTCTCGGCGAAGACTTCTTCCCCAGCGTTGACGCCGGACAGATGCGCCTGCACGTTCGTGGACCCGTCGGACTGCGCGTGGAAGAAACCGCGCGGCTCTGCGATCAGATCGAAAGCTATCTGCGCACGCAGATTCCGAAAGACGAACTGGTCACGATCCTCGACAACATCGGGCTGCCGAATTCCTCCATCAACCTTTCCTACAGCAACTCGGGCGTGATCGGTACTAGTGACGCCGAGATTCTGCTGGGTTTGAATCAGGAGCACCACCACCCGACAGCCGGCTACATTCGGAAGCTGCGTCAATCGCTGCCGCAGCAATTCCCCGGAGTGGAGTTTTTCTTCCAGCCGGCCGACATCGTGACTCAAATCCTGAACTTCGGCCTGCCCGCGCCCATCGACATTCAGTTGATTGGCCCCGATATGGAAACCAACTACGAAATCGCGGAGCAGATTTCCAACCGGGTGCGGTTCGTTCCTGGCACAGCCGACGTACACGTGCAGCAACTGCTCGACTTGCCTACGCTGCATCTGGACATCCAGCGTACGCGCATCGCGCAGGTCGGGCTAAACGCACGCGACGTTGCGCAGAGTGTACTCGTCTCACTCAGCGGCAGCTTCCAGACGACTCCGAACTTCTGGCTCAATCCGGCGAATGGCGTCAGCTATCAAGTCGCGGTGCAGTCACCGCAATATCGCGTCACCTCATTGCAAGACCTGATGTACACGCCGGTAAACAATCCCGGCAATCCGAATCAGCAGGTCCTGGCGAACCTGGTGCAATTGAGCCCCGTGGACCGCGCGGCCGTGGTCTCGCATTACAACGTGCAGCCGGTCATTGACATTTACGCCAGCACGCAGGGGCGCGATCTCGGGGGCGTAATCCGTGATGTCAATCGGGTGCTGCAACCGTTCCGGCAACATCTGCCCCGCGGCACGCAGATGATTGTGCGCGGACAGGTGCAGACGATGGTGACGTCGTTCATCGGACTGGGCGTTGGACTGGTTTGCGCCATTGTCCTCGTGTATTTCCTGATCGTGGTGAATTTCCAGTCGTGGCTGGATCCCTTCATCATCATTACTGCTTTGCCGGGCGCGCTGGCGGGCATCTGCTGGATGCTGTTGCTCACGCACACGACGCTCAACGTGCCGTCATTGACCGGCGCGGTGATGTGCATGGGCGTGGCCACCGCGAACTCGATCCTGATGATCTCGTTTGCGCGCGACCGCATGGCTGCGGGTATTCCCTCGGCACAAGCCGCGCTCGAGGCAGGTTACACCCGCATTCGCCCGGTGCTGATGACGGCCTTGGCCATGATCATCGGCATGTTGCCCATGTCGCTGGGCCTGGGCGAAGGCGGCGAGCAGAATGCCCCGCTGGGCCGCGCCGTCATCGGCGGATTGCTATTCGCCACGGTGGCGACGCTGTTTTTCGTGCCTGCGGTTTTTGCCATGATTCACGGGCACCGCGAGAAGAAAGCTGAGCAGAGGTCATAGAATAGTGGACACTGTTACGAAAATGGACAGGCCGGAAAAACCAGTCGCGGACGAGCAAGCGCAGCGCAGGGCAACCGGCGCCAACGGGGGCGATCCGTGGCGTGATCCCGACCAGCGCGAGCCTAAGCCCCGCGCCGCGCAGCCCGAAGGACACGCCGCACCGGAGATCACCCCTCCTCCCAAGCTGCCGCCTGCCAAACCTGGCAAGGCGCTGATGATTGTGGGCGCGGCGGTGCTGCTGCTTGTGCTCGCCGGCCTTGTCACTATGCTGTTGCGAGTTCACGACGACCATGTGCTGGCCGACGAGACGCAGCAAAACGTGATTCCAACGGTTGCGGTGGTCCATCCCACGGCGGAAAAGCCAGACGAGGAACTCGTGTTGCCGGGCACGCTCCAGGCTTTTGTGGAATCGCCCATCTATGCGCGCACCAATGGCTATTTGCTGCGCTGGTACAAAGACATCGGGAGCCATGTGAAAAAGGGCGACCTGCTGGCCGACATCGATACCCCCGAGGTCGATCAGGAGTTGATGCAGGCGCGCGCCGCGCGGCAGCAGGTCGTGGCAGCGATGGACCTGGCCAAGATCAATGCCGACCGCTACCAGGCGCTGCGCAAGACCGACTCGGTGTCGCAAGAGGAGGCCGACACACAGAGCAGCGGCTACCAGCAGGCGACCGCCAATCTTGCCGCAGCCGACGCCAACGTCAGGCGTCTGGAGGAGCTTGAGGCTTTCAAGCGCGTTTACGCTCCGTTCAGCGGGGTGATTACGCGGCGCCTGGTCGATCCCGGTGCGCTGATCAATGCCGGTATTTCGGGCGCAGCCGGGAAGGAACTCTTCGACATCGCGACCACGGATCCTCTGCGTGTCTACGTTTCCGTGCCGCAGGCTTATGCGCCGGCAATGCATCCGGGCGTGGACGCGACCATCACGTTGCAGGAATTTCCCGGGCGAAAATTTACCGGAACGGTCGCGCGCACGGCGGATTCGATCGACGTGGCCAGCCGTACGCTGCAGACCGAGGTCGATGTAGCCAACAAAGACGGCAAGCTGCTTCCCGGCTCCTTCGGTGAGGTGCACTTCCGCCCCCGGATCGACGCGCATAAGGTCACCGTCCCGCAAAACGCGATGCTCTTCCGCCGCGAAGGCCCACAGGTTGCGATCGTCGGCCCCGGCAACAAAGTGGAGTTGCGGCACATCAGCATCGGACGCGATTACGGGAACACGCTGGAGATCGTCGGCGGCGTGGACGAGAACGACCGCATCATCGTGAATCCTTCGGACTCGATCGAGAACGGACAGAAGGTCAACGTGGCTCCCGAGCGCCAGGGTCAGGAAGGCCAGAAGTCGTGAAGAGATTTGTTAAGCCCGCTCATTCGAAAACCGCGAATGTGTGGGGCACTCTTGGTGCGGCGGTGATGTTTTGCGCGCTGCTGGCCGGCTGCAAAGTCGGGCCGAACTATCAGCGGCCGCCCGCCCCCGCTCCTGAAGCGTACAAAACCCCGGCGCCCTGGCGAGCGGCCGCGCCCAAAGACAGCCTTCCCAAGGGTGCGTGGTGGGAGGTGTTCAACGATGTCGAGCTGAACGCGTACGAGCAGCAGTTGCTGGTGGCGAACCAGTCGCTCCTGGCGGCGAAAGACCGCCTCGAAGAGGCGCGTTCGCTGGCGCGCGTGGCCACCGCTTCGTTCTTCCCGCAGGGGAACGTCGATCCCAATGCCTCGCGCAACCGATACTCGGGCAATCGTCCGCAAGTGCTGATCGTCAGCGGGCCCCTCACTCAGAGTACGTTCGAGATTCCGTTCACTCTGAACTATGAGCCCGACCTGTTCGGCCGCTACCGCCGCAACCTGGAAGCTTCCAACGCCAACCTCCAGGGGACGGCCGCGCAGTTGTACAACGTCAACCTGGTGCTGACCGCGGAGCTCGCCGCCGACTACTTCAGCCTGCGCGAACTCGACGCCGAAACGGCGGTCGTGAAAGAGTCGGTCACCATCCAGGAGAAGGGTCTGCAACTGGTCGAGAACCGCCACGCCGGCGGCGTTGCCTCGGGATTGGATCTCGCACAGCAACAGACATTGCTTGACTCGACCCGCACACAACTTTATCTCGTACAGCAACAGCGCGAGCAGTTCGAACATGCCATTGCCGTGCTGACGGGCAGTCCGGCAGCGACGTTCAGCGTTCCGGTCCGCCCGCTGACACTAACGCCGGTGCCGGTGCCGCTCGGTGTTCCTTCGGATTTGCTGGAGCGCCGTCCGGATGTCGCCGCTGCGGAACGGCAGATGGCTTACGAGAATGCAATGGTGGGAGTTGCTACGGCGGCGTTCTATCCGCAATTGACGCTGTCCGGGCTGGGCGGCTTCCAGAGCACCGACATCGCCAGCCTGATCAGCACGCCCAGCGCGATCTGGTCGCTGGGCGGCGACTTGCTTCAGCCGGTCTTCAATGGCGGACGCAATCGCGCCAACCTCGCGTACACCAAGTACACCTACGATGAGACTGTGGCAAACTATCGCGAGACCGTACTGGTCGCCTTTCAGCAAGTTGAGGACGGACTGTCCGGACTCGACGAGCTCTCGCAGGCAGCGGCGACCCAGAATGCCGCCGTCGCTGACGCGCGGCGCGCCTTGGAGATCGCCAACAACCGCTACGTGGGAGGCGTGACCACGTATCTCGACGTCATCACCGCGCAAAGCCAGCTCTTAACGAACGAGCGGCTGTCGACACAACTGCTCGGGCAGCAGATGGTGACCGAGGTCGCACTGGTCAAAGCCCTTGGCGGCGGCTGGGATGCCTCGCAGATCCAGAACGAACAGGTGCATCCCCGCGCCATACAGGCGGTCCAGCAGTAGCAGCAGTTGGCACTTGGCCGCGAAGGCGTAAGGACGACGCCGAACCATGAAATATTTTCCGAAGTATGTCTTTGTATTCTGCGTGCTCATGCTCCTGACGTTCGGCGTTATAACCTCCGATGTGACGGGGCCGGCGAGAACCGTCCAAATTGTCATTAAGACGATCGGCAGCTGCGTGATCTTGATAAGCAGCATGGTCATAGCTGTTGGGAATCGATACAGCCCGAGAGATAAATACTGGGCTTTTGCAACAGCGGGCGCAGTCCTCGGCTATTGGCTGCACGTTTGACCGCCTGTATGACCCACCACGCACAACAAAATGATTTGGCTCGATGCCAATGCTAACTACTGACATCCTCGTCATCGGCCTGGGCGCGGTCGGCAGTGCTGCGCTGTATCAGGCGGCCAAGCTCAAGGCCCGCGTCATCGGCATCGACCGCTTCTCTCCCCCACACGATCAAGGCTCTTCGCACGGCGACACGCGCATTACGCGGCAGGCAATAGGCGAAGGCCGCGAGTTTGTTCCGCTGGTGCTGCGCTCCGATCAGATCTGGGCAGAGGTCGAACAGGCGAGTGGCCGAAGTCTCGTTACTCGTTGCGGCTGCCTTGTGCTGGCGTCGCCCAGCATGCCCGGCCAGCATCATGGCTCAACTTCGTTTCTGCAGGACACGATTAATGCGGCTCGCGAGTTCGGCATAGCCCACGAAACGCTAAGCACTGCCGAGATTCGCGATCGCTTCCCGCAGTTTCGGTTGCATGGGGAGGAGGCCGGCTACTTCGAACCCGGTGCGGGCTTCCTTCGTCCCGAAGCCTGCATAGAAGCGGAATTGAAGTTGGCCCGGCAAGCCGGTGCGCAACTCTTCTGCAATCAAACTGTCCTTCGAATCACGCCATCGAGCGACGGTACGGTCGAGGTACAAACGGATCGCGCAACGTATTCTGCTGCTCACGTCATCGTCACTGCGGGAGCTTGGATTCCGAAGCTGCTTGGCGATGCTCACTCGCAGATCTCGAGCATCTACAGGCAGACACTAAGCTGGTTCGCGCTCGCTGCAAGTACCGACCACTACGCGCCCGGGCGCTTTCCGGTCTTCATCTGGATCACCGGCAACCAACCGCGCGACATGATGTATGGCTTTCCCGCTGTGGACGGGCCCGATGGCGGGGTGAAGATTGCGACTGAGCAGTACGAGGCAACAGTCGATCCGGATGCGGTGCGCCGTCAAGTCGACGATTCAGAGATTGCCAGGTTCTACGCCGAATACATCGCGCCGCGATTTCCTGAGGTCTCCGGGCGCTGCCTGCGTAGCACAACCTGCCTGTACACGGTTACACCCGACGCAAAGTTCATCATCGATAAGCTGGACGATTCGGGAAACGTCTGGTTCGCGTCGGCTTGCTCCGGCCACGGCTTCAAGCACTCAGCCGCAATCGGAGAGGCGCTTGTAAGGCAGGTTGTAGGTGAGGCGCCCTTAGTCGATCTTTCCATGTTCCGGCTGGGCCGGTTCCACACCACGAGCTAGGCGCGGCCGCTCCGGATGCGCTCCGCTAAGCCGATTCCCGAACGCCTTCAGCGGAAACTTGATTCCTTCGATCAGGATCTTGCGATTGAATTTCGATGCGCCGGCCTCGCGCTCGCAAAAGACAATGGGAAACTCGCGGAAGCTGGTGCCACTGCGGTGTAAATTGAATTTCATCTCCATCAGGAAGGCGTAGCCTTCCGAACGGATGGCGTCGAGATCGATCCTGCGCAACATTTCCGTCCGATAACCGACGAACCCCGCTGTCATGTCGCGTACGGGCACTCCGGTAAAAAGTCTGGCGTAGAAATTGGCGCCGAAGCTTAGAGCGCGCCGCCGGACGTCCCAGCCTTGCGCGCCGCCGCCCTGCACGTAGCGAGAACCGATGACGACCGGGGTGGTCTTCAGCAACTCAATCATGGTGGGCAGCAACTCGGGCGGATGCGAAAGATCGGCGTCGGATTGGATGACGTACTCGGCCAGGTTTTCGCGCAGCACCTTCTTCATCGCATCGCGGCAGGCCGAACCGTATCCGCCCTTGCCCGGCCGCGCCAGGAGATGAATCGCGCTGTCCGTCGCCTGGATACGGCGAATTTCCTCCGCCGTGCCGTCGGGCGAGTTGTCGTCGACGAACAGCATGGGCTCATTTCCGGCTGCCTTGCGGATGCGGGCCACCAGAGTGGCGATGTTGTCGTGCTCGTTATACGTCGGAATGATCAGCATGGGACTACATATGACTCGGAGTTAGAGGTGCCTCGTTCAAGGGTACCATCCAATTTCGACGGCGGGAACCTGCTCGACGTTACTGCCGTAATCCGTCCCGGTTACCGGCACTGCATAGTATTAATGTGGCGGCGTCAAGACCAGCCGGACAGCCTCCGCCGATTCGATGCTGATCGACTCGGGCTGCTGAGAAACCCAGTCCAACGGCGTGGCCAGTATCCGTAGCAATGTGACCGGGGAGCGCGACGAGGTGCGCCACTGCCCGTCATCCGCTTTAAAGTACGCAGCCAGGTCGGGCCCGTCCCACGGGTAGAACCAGACCTCGCTGGAAACGTTGGGCTGCACAATGAACCATTGCAGATCGCGACTGCCGTCGGCCCGAGTGATTTCCAATTGCAGGCGTTCCGGCTTGCGCAGCTTCCACCAGATGGGATACTGCACGGTCATGCGCAGGCGAATGAAATCGATCCCGGAAGGCCAGTTCGGCGCCCCGAGGTTGGTTGCGGAGCTGCGCTCGGTGATGGGATAGGTCTGGCTCGGCAATCCGAGCGGCCGCGCCTGAAACGCAATTCGGGACGCGCGAGAGTCGTCGCGCACCAGGCCTACGACGCCAGTCGATACTTGTTCGGCCATGCGGTAATGCCGCAGCATCCAGAACCAGACCTCCGGGGTGCGGGTGAAGTTGGGAATGCCGTCGACCGGAACGCTCAGATAGTTGCGCGACCAGCCGGCCACGTCGGCCTCGGTCATGTGACGGTAGTCGGGATCGGTGAGGTAGAGCGACGCCGGTACCGGCTTCCCTTCCAGGCCGGAGATTTCCAGGCGCGCGAGATCGGGCCCGCTGGCGGTATAGGCCTGCATCAGGCCGCCGGCGACATTGCGGTCCGCGGCAAGCCCGAACATCGTCTGATACGGGAAGACAAAAACGAAATCGTTGTCTCGGCTGTTTCGCTGCAGGAAGCTGCGGCCGGAAGTCAGCATGTGCGGCGTGAACGGCTCCAGAAAACAGGCGCGGTCGAACTCGCTGTAGGCGGGCGGACACTTCGTCCTTGGATCTCGCAGTTCTTTGTAAAGGCGGAGCACGCTGGATGGCCGGAAAACAGGGCGCGAGAACAGCATGGAGGCCGCGATTGCCACCAGCACAAAAACAATCGACGGCCGTCCCTCGAAGGAGAAGAGGATAAGGCAGGCGAAAAAAATCAGAGGAAACTCGCCAATCATCACGTGCCCGATGTCGGAACGAACCATCGCGCTCTGTAATACCACCAAGCCCAGGAGGAACCCGCCGAGCAGAAACGCTGTGCGTCGCGTGAACTGGACTGCGCTTCGGCGCTTCTGAAAAGCCGCGGCCAGGAACACCGCGCCGCAGATGAGCAGACCTCCAACCAGGTGTTTCGTGCCTTCATAGGTCATCGCGGCGGGCGTGGCCCAGCGATACGCCGCCACTTGCGCCAGCGAGTCGCGCCAGAACCTGAAATCAAAGGGCCGGGCCATGCAAGTGTTGATCGCGATGGCCACGACGAAGCCCGTGAGCCCGAACGCCAGCAGCGCGCCGCTCAGCTTGCCCGCGACGACTTCGCGCCTCATCTCTACCGCGACCGCAACCCAGCAGATGAACCACGCGGCAGTCGCGTAGATGCCCACATCAGTCGCAATCAGGAAGGCTACCCCAACCAATACTGCGCCGGCGGCGCCGAGGTATGCGCTTCGCAGCCGTCCAGCTTGCACCTCATACCATCCCCGCAAAAACAACGCGAACAGCAGGACGGGAAAAGTCGACCGCAGCGAGGTTTCCCAAAAAGCTGCCAGCAGCAGAAGCAGTACGAAGCGCTTCCACGGCGGCTGCTCGGGCAATAACAATCGCAGCGCGAGATACGCAAACACGAATCCGCACCAGATGGAGACGGTATTCCAAGTCGCGTAAAGGCCCCCAAAGCTGGGTTGCATCGAGCGCGCCGGAATCGACGACAGCGCCTGAAAGATGGGCCCGTGGGTGAACGCCACGTCACGGCCGATCCAAATGCCGCGCAACGCTTTGAAGGTGCTGTCGAGTTCCCAATTGTCGTCGATTAGCCCGTAGTCCGGAACCCGCGTGACGGTCTGGTGCACCAACCAGACAGTTGGAAATGAAGCCAGGACGAGCAGGACAACTGCGAGCACATCCCAATATCGCTGCATCAGCGACGTCGTCTGGGGTGCGGCTGCCTGCCGCCGCGCGAAGCGGGAGCGCGGCGCGACCTCGAGCTTCACCATAGAGAGTTCATTCTATCGCGCTTACTGGGATGGCTCACCGCCGACTCTACTCTGGAATGAAACCCTTGCGTCGGAGCAACGCTTCGATGTTCCGAGATCCGTGGACGACCCGTACTATGTCGATGCCTAAGGGCAGCGGTCGATAAAAATTGAGAATGCGCTTGAATCCGTTTACGCGGAAAAGGCGCAAACACTCAAGTCTCGCATCCCTGAGTCGAGCCGGCCATCCCATCTGCGGTCGAGCTGCCAGCAACGCGAACGTTTCGTGGGCAGCGACGAGGAAACGGTGCCCTGGTTCAGGGTTTTCTTGCACGGCGTAGTAGATGGCTTATGTTCGAGGTCCTCGTCCGCCTTCGGACGAACGAGATAGCGGGGACTCACCGTAACCCGGTCTTGTTCAGGCGTTCCTCCAGCCGGCGGTGTTTTTCTTGCCAATAGGCCGTGTCGCCCGGGATTGGGTCGCCTGAATTCAGGCCCTCCAAAGCGAGCGCCTCAAGATCTTTTTCCGACTGTTCCTGTGACTGCAGCAGACTTTCAAGATACGCTTCGACGCTCAGACCCTCGGCTTCAGCCTTCTCGCGGAGCCTGGCTTCGAGGTCGGGTTGAATGGAAATGCTCATAGCGGACGGTTTGCTGCGACTGTTACCCCTTATACTACTCCCGCTGAAGTCATGATAAGGGCTTCGTTGGCGTGCGGCACTTATCCAATAGCTGCCGCCCCTGCCAAAGGCAGAGATGTCCACTTCGGTCAAAGTCGTTTCGCGGAAAGCCGTCGGTTCAACCATACGTCCCTCCGCTGCACCCGCTGCATGGGCGACGATTGCGGCCGCGCTGCTGGCCGTCTTCTATTTCGCCAGCAGCCTATACATCGCGGCACACCGCGTCTTTTGGTTCGACGAACTCTTCACCCTACACATCGCCCAACTGCCGAAACTCACGACGATCTGGACTGCTCTGGGCAACGGCGTCGATGCCCTGCCGCCGACGTACTACATGCTGGTGAGGGCCTTCGATTCAGCCTTCGGGCCGAACGATATCGCTGCCCGCGTGCCTTCGGCGATCGCCCTGGCGGTGGGCCTGTGGGTCATCTTCGATTGTGCACGCCGCCTCACCGACCGCGTGCACGGGCTCATCGCACTCTGCGCCGCGCCCTGTTCCTTCCTGCCCTACTACGGCTATGAAGCGCGTTCCTATGCGCTCTACTTCATGTTCGCCGCACTCGCGCTGTGGGTGTGGAGCTATCAAGGTTTCAGCCCCCGCAGGCAAGCTGTACTCTTCGGCGCATGCTTCTTCCTTGGAGAATGTTTCCACTACTACTTCGTGATGTGCCTGGCGCCGTACTTCGCCTGGGAGTTGCTGCGGTGGAAGCCGGGAGTGCGTCCTTCAGCGAAGCTCGTGGGCGGCATGGCCGGCTGTCTGCTTCCCGCACTCCTGTTTTCGCCTCTGATCCTGTCCTTTTCCGGCAAGTTTGCCGGGGGATATTGGAACCGCCCGACGTTGCGCGAGCTACAGATCATCTACAACCAGATTTTCCCTGACGCCCTGCTTCTTTTGGCTCTGATGATGGTCTGGTTCGCGCTGGTTCGCGCCGACAAATCCGCACCCGAGGACATGGCCGTCCCGGCGATGCTGCCGGTCGAGGCTATCGGCTGGCTCTTCCTGGCCGTTCCGCTCGCCGCCTACGTGGTCGCAGTGTTGAAGACCAACGCGTACTTCAGCCGCTACTTCATCGGCGTGATTCCAGGCGTGTCCGTTGCCTTCGCGTGTCTGCTGTGGCGGCATTTTCGCCGCAAGCTGCCAGCCTCCGTTGGCGTGCTGCTGCTGCTTGGCGGTTGGGGCGTCGGCCTGCAACTCAGGACCATGTTTCATCCCGAGAAGGTGGAAGCGACCGGCATACGCGCTTTCCTTCAGGTCGAAAGCTTGCTGCGCATCGAGGGAAAGCAATACCTGGTTTTCTCCGAGCCGCTGCTATTTCTGGAAGCCCAGCAGTATTCCAGTCACCCCGAGCAAATCGTCCTTCTGCTGCCCTCCGACTTCTCGCTCCGGCCGAAGCCGGGCCCCGATCCCTACCTGCATCAGCGGCTGGAACTGAACCTTTCGCCTTACTACCCGCTGCAAGTCTGGACGCTGGACGATCTGCGGCGCCATGCGGCTGATGCCGCGCTGGTCGAGCCGGATGACCAGGCGTTGCGCGATGTTCAGCGCAGTGACATGCACGCACGCACGCGGATGGGGACTCCGCTGAAGATCGACTACCTGCAATGATTGCTCGTCAAAATTGAAACAGCTCCGCCGCGTCAACTTCACATTGCGCTACGGCGTGAGCTCCCACACCACGCCATTGCCCGACCCTCCGCCGGCCGTCGTGCCGTACAGATTGCCGTTCACGTCGAGCACGATGCTGCCGTGCGGATTGCCCCCATCCTGCCCGTTGAAGTCGTGCAGTGAGGTGTAGACCCAGTTGCCGTTGGAGTAGGTCAACTTGAAAACCGAACCCCAGCCGAAGATGCCGTCCTGTATCGTCGTGCCGTAGATGGCGCCTGAGCTGTCCATAATGAGGTCGCCCCAAGGGCCGGCAATTCCGCTGAAGCCGTAGAGCAGATCCAGCGTCCAGCCCCCGCCGGAGGGAGTCAGCTCAAACAACTTTCCGCCGCCGCCGCCACCCTGCCCTCCGTGATTGGTCGTGCCATAGACGTCTCCGCTGGTATCGAGGACCAGCCCGCCCAGCGGCTCATCGCCGTCGGTACCGTTGAAGTTGTGCAGCACGGTGTGGTTCCACCCAGAACCGGTGTTGGTCAACTGAAAGGCGGTGCCGGCGTGCGCGAACTGTCCGCCCAACTCCGTGGTGCCGTAAAGATTCCCGGACCCGTCCAGCGTGAGACCGCCGAACGGATTCGCGCCATCGCCGCCCTCGAAGCCGTGAATCAAGGTCTGCGTCCAGCCACCCGCTGACGGGCTGAGCTCATACACCGTGCCCACGCCGCCCGGGCCTCCGTCGTAGGTGCTGCCGAAGAAATTTCCCGCGGTGTCGAAGACGGTGTCGCCGGTGGGCCGGGCGCCGTCATCATTGCCGGTGAACTGATAGAGCTGCTGCTCCGTCCAGTAGCAGGTGACCGAGTGACAGAAGCTCGCGGGTGGGTGCAGCGCGAAGATTGTCCCGCATCCGACCATCTGATTGGCCATCTCGCATTGACCGTTTGAGTTCTCAAGTCCGCCCTCACCCGTGGTGCCGTAGAGTTTCCCGTCACTGCCGAAGATCAAGCGGCCCTCGGGATAGGCTCCGTCCGGCATGCCGTTGAAGACGTAGAGCGGAGAGAACGTCCAACTGGAGTTCCTCTGCGCCAGCTTGAACACCGTGCCGCAGCCGCCCTGGCAATTTGTCGAGCCGCCCTGGGTGGTCGTGCCATAGAGGTTGCCGGCGCGATCGATGGTCAAACCGCCCCAGGGATTCGCCCCGTCCGGTCCGCGGGTGAAGCTGTGAAGCACGGTGAAGGTCTGGGCCTGCGCGGCTTGCCCGGCGAACATTGCCAGCGCAAGCAGGAGAGCAAAACTGAATGCTGAGAACCGGGACAGTTGGCTGCGGAAATCTGACGTGGGTATACGGCCGCGATTCGTCATGGTGGAGCGCCTTTTTGTGAGATTGCCGGCTGAGTAGCAGCCGCGGGAACCTCCGCAATTTACACCGGATTGGAGCCTACTGCCAGCGGGAACGAAGGGGCATTGTCTAGAAACGGCGATGAAAAAACGGCGACGTCGCCGAGTTCGTGGATTAGCTATGATAAGGCGGTTTATCGCGAGTAATCGAACACCGCTGCCGGGTTCCTACGGCGTGATTTCCCAAACCACGCCGCAGCCGTCGTCGCCCTGGCCAAGACAGGTATCCAGAAAACCGCCATTTTCCGCGGTGCCGTAGAGATTGCCCTCGGCATCAATCGCGACCGGGCCATAGGGATGTGCTCCGTCCAAGCCGTCGGTGAAATCGTGCAACTCGGTATAGGTATAGCCGTTGGAGGAGGGCGTCAGTTTGTAAACGCAGCCATAGAGGTTTGAGCAAATGGAGCCCGTCCCATAAATATTTCCCGCAGCGTCGATGGTCAGGTGGTTCTGGGTTACGCCCTGCTGGAGACCGAATACATGGAGCACGTTGAGGAGCCAATTATTGGAGGCGAGCAGGTCATACACCCCGCCGGTGTCGTGGAGCGAGCCTTCCACGGTCGCTCCCAGAAGGTCGCCGGCCGAATCGAAGATCAAGGCCTGCGGATAGCAGCCGGCATTGATGAATTCACGGCACTGGAACGATTGCAAAATGTTCGCCGTCCAGCCCGATTGCGATGGCGTCAACTGGTAAACGGTACCGGCAATGCTGTCGTTGGCGAAGCTGCTAGTGCCATAGAGATTTCCGGACTGGTCCATGATGAGGCCGCTATACGGGCTGGCGAGACCGTCCGGGTCGGGATTGAAGTTATGGATAACGCTCTGCGAATAACCGCCTTGGGAAGGCGTGAGTTCATAGGCAGCGCCGTAGGCGTAGGCTCCGCCAAGTAAGGTGGTGCCGTATATGTCTCCGGCTGCGTCGAAGACGAGATCACCGTTCTGCGGATTTCCTCCGTCGGCATTGCCGGTAAATGTATACAGCAGGTTTTCGTTCCAGGGGCAAAGCGGGGTGGCGCAGAAACTCGCCCGAGGCCGCAGCCGAAAGACCGTGCCGCAGCCGTTCTCGTATTGTGGGCAAGCTACATTGAGAGTCCCCCCACCCTTGGTCGTCCCATACAGCGTACCGTCGGGGCCGACAACTACTCCCGCCGGATAGTTGCCGTCGGGGGGACCCTGAAATTTGTATAGCGTCGTGTAGACCCAGTTGGAGCCGTGCTTGCTTAGCTTGAATATTGTGCCGCATCCGGTTCCACTTCCCTCAGCGGTGCAGCCGTTTCCGTTTATGCCACCGCCAAAAGTGGTTCCGTAAAGATTGCCGGCGCGATCGATGACGACGCCGTCGGTGGGGTTAGCTCCGTCAGGCGATCCTGTGAAGGTGTGCAGCACAGTGAAGGTCTGTGCCTGCGCCGTCTGTCCGGTGGACATAGTCAGGGCGAACAGCAGCGCAACAGCAAAGCCTAAGCGCTGCGGCAGGGTGACGCGTGAGGGAGATGCGGGCGTCTGGCTGGGGTTAATCATGGTATTTCTTTGTCTTCGAAAATCGGCCACCTGAGAGCCGCCGTGCGGCCTTTGGCAATTTACAACCGACTTGCTCCAAAGTTCCAGCAGAATCAAGATCCTGTCCAAAAACAGGGCTCAGTGTTGCTGTGTTTTCGATGACTTAGATCGTAATCTGAAATTAAGTTGACGCGGCATTGAAACCAGCATAAGAATGGCGCGCCGGAGAAAGATCACGATGAAAAATCTACGCCAAAATGCGGCTCCGCTTTTTGACAATATGGTCACAGGATTGATTCGTGCGATCGTGCTGGCGGGTATTGTTTCGGCCATGGCGGCGCAGGCACAGACCTTTCGGATCCTTCACACCTTCACCGGCCCGGATGGGGACGAACCTGATGGCCTGCTTATGGATCGTGGCGGAAGACTTTACGGAACGGTCGGCGCTGGCGGCTCCAGCAACCGCGGTTTAGTATTCCGGGCCGTTGAGCTCGGCGGCTGGATCGTGACCCCACTGCACCAGTTCGTTCCTCCTCTCACCAACGGCTCAGGACCCGGCGCACCCGCGTTCGGGCGGGACGGAAACATATACGGTGTGACCGGTGGAGGAGGAGATTTAGGCGGAAATTGCGTCTCTGATGGCCAAGGATGCGGCGTCGTCTTCAAGCTGCAACCGTCCGCCATAGCTTGCGGCTCGTTTGTCTGCCCCTGGAATGAGACGGCGCTTTACGCTTTCACCGGGCATCCCACCGACGGCGACATTCCCTCCGGCGGGGTGACGTTCGATACCGCCGGCAACCTGTACGGCACGACCTCCTACGGCGGCAATGGAGTTTGTGCCCAACCTCCTCTTCCCAATTATGGTTGCGGGATAGTTTACAAGCTCTCGCCCTCCGGTAACGGATGGACAGAGACGGTTATTTATAACTTTCAGGGGGCGAATGACGGGCATTCTCCGGCTGGCAATCTGATCGTTGATGCCGCCGGAAACCTCTACGGCACCGCCCAAGGAGGCAGCGGCGGCGACGGTGTTATTTATGAGTTGAGTCCCTCCAATGGCGCCTGGACGCAAACCATTATCCACAGCTTTCAGGGCAGCGATGGCAATTATCCCGGTGCGCTTATTGCCGACCCGTCCGGAAATCTCTATGGCATCACGGGTTCGGGCGGCGCCAGTAACTTTGGCACGGTATTCGAGCTGACACAACCCGGAACCTGGAATTTCCAACTGCTCTATAGCTTCCCCAGTGGGTCGACGGGACAATATCCGGAGGGCGGCCTGGCTCGCGACAGCGCCGGGAATCTCTACGGCGCGACTCAGGATGGCGGCACAAACGACTACGGTGTCGCGTTCAAACTCAGCTTTTCCAACGGCAATTGGGTCGAAAGCGTACTGCACAGCTTCGACGGCGATCCCGACGGTTTCTATCCCAGCGTTCAGCTGGTTGATTCCGCCGGCAATATTTATGGTACGTCCGAGACGGGCGGAGATACGCAGGATTGCTACCCCGACTTCGGCTGTGGAACCTTGTGGAGGATCACACCCTAGCGGCTGGGTACTTTAGATCCACAGCGCTACTTCACCGCCATCACCAGCAGCTTCCGTTCGGTCATGTCCTCGATGGAATAGCGCAGGCCTTCTCGGCCCAGCCCGGAGTCCTTCACGCCGCCGTAAGGCATCTGGTCGACGCGGAACGTGGGCACGTCGCCGACGATCAGGGCGCCCACGTCCAGGGTGTCGAACGCGCTCTGGATGAGCACGGCGTCACGCGTCATCAGTCCTGCCTGTAGCCCGTAATCCGAGTGGTTGATGCTGGTCAACGCTTCATCGAACGTTTCGTAGCGTTCCACCGTGACTACCGGCCCGAAGATCTCCGCGCAGTTCACACGCATGTGCGGCGAGGTGGCGGTCAGCACCGTCGGCTCAACCAGCGCGCCTTGGCGTTTGCCGCCGACCAGCACCTTCGCCCCGGCCTGCACCGCTTCGTCGATCCACTGCGTCACGCGCACCGCATCCCTCTCGCGAATCAACGGGGGAACGTCCGTGCTCTCGTCCCCGGGATCGCCGCACTTCAGCTTGCGCACGCCCTGGAGAAGCTGCTCGGTGAAGCGCTCGAACACCGGCTTGTGCACGACAATACGCTGCACCGAGATGCAGGTCTGCCCGCCATAGGAGAAGCCGCCCGCTATGCAGCGATGCACCGCGTATTGCAGGTCGGCGTCACTGTGGACGATCACTCCCGCGTTGCCGCCCAGTTCCAGAGTGACGCGCTTCTTCCCCGCCTGGCTCTTGAGCTGCCAGCCCACGGCCGCGCTGCCCGTGAACGTCAGCAGCTTGATGCGATCATCCTTCACCAGCAGCGCGGCGTTGTCGTTCGACATGGGCATGACGGCAAGCGCGCCATCGGGCCATGAAGTTTGATCGACGATCTCTGCCAGCATCAGCGAGCAGATCGGCGTCTGCGGCGCGGGCTTCAGGACAATGGGGCAACCCGCGGCGATGGCGGGAGCAATCTTGTGCGCCACCAGGTTCAGCGGAAAGTTGAACGGGGTGATAGCGAAGACCGGCCCCAGCGGAAAGCGCTTCACCAGCCCCCAACGCCCGCTAGTCGCCTCCGTCGTATCGAGCGGAAGGTACTCGCCGTAGATGCGCGTCGCCTCCTCGGCCGCGATTTGGAAGGTGTTGATGGCGCGGTCAACTTCGCTGCGCGCGGTCTTGATAGGCTTGGCCGCCTCCTGGCAGATGGTACGGGCGAACTCCTCGCGGCGATCGGTGATCGCCTTGGCAATCTCGTGCAGAATTTTGGAGCGCTCGCGCGAGCTCATCCGGCGCGTCACGGCAAACGCCATCACCGCGCCTTCGATGGCGCTCTCCACATCGTCCGGCCCGGCCTCGCTGATCACCGCGATGACATTGTTGTCATACGGCGACTTCACCACGCCTTCGCTGCCATGCGTGCTCCAACTGCCGTTCGAAAAAAAACCAAAGCTGCGGATGGTTGCGCTGGTCTGGCTCATGATGGCCTCCCTCACCTAAAGATTTCGATGCGGTAGCGCAGCTAAGGCTAAGCAATAGGTGAGGAGAATTCAATGGGGTTTCGCACGTTGACAGCGCTATCCTCGCCACGTACACTTGCCCGCCTTATCAAACTATGAAGCCTCCTCGCATTGGCGCGCTGCTGCTCGGGCTCATTCCCTTCCTTGGGGTCTGTTTCACCGTGCCCCTCTGGGACCGTGTATTCCCGCTTGTCCTTGGCCTGCCGTTCAACCTCTTTTGGCTGATCGCCTGGATCCCGCTCACCAGTCTTTGCCTTTGGGGCGCGTACCGCGTACAGAACCGGGCAAAGGAATAGGCCATGAGTCCCAGCCTCGTTTCCCTGGCCATCATCTTCGGCATCGTCCTGGTCGGCGCAGTGACCGGCATCTACGCCGGGCTTCGCCGCGAGATGAACCTGGAGCAGTGGACGGTTGCCGGCCGCGGCTTCGGCCTCATCTTCACGTGGCTGCTGGCGGCGGGCGAAATCTACACCACCTTCTCCTTCCTCGGCGCCAGCGGCTGGGCGTACTCGCGCGGCGGTCCCACGCTCTACATCATCGCGTACGGAATGCTGGCCTACGCTGTCGGCTTCTTTATCCTCCCGGACATCTGGGAGGTGGGCCGCAGGTTCATCCTGCACACCGAATCCGATTTCTTTCAGCAGCGCTACGGAAACAAGTACCTGGCTGCACTGGTCGCCATCGTGGGCGTCGTCTTCATCGTGCCCTACTTGCAGTTGCAGCTCACCGGCCTGGGCATCATCGTTGAGGTTGCGAGCTTTCACGCCATCAGCCGGCCAGTGGCCATGGTGATTGCGTTCGTCATCGTCGCCGGATTTGTTTTCTCCAGCGGGATTCGCGCCGTGGCCTGGGTCAGCGTCATCAAAGACGTGCTCATGCTGCTCGCCGCATTCAGCATCGGCATCATCATTCCGTATCGCTACTTCGGCGGAATCCGCCCGATGTTCGCCGTACTCACCCAGGCTAAAGCGGCCCACCTGACCATGCCCGGCGGCACCGGCAACATGGGACACGCCTGGTACATCTCAACCGTGCTGCTTACGGCCCTCGGCTTCTACATGTGGCCGCATAGCTTCGGCTCCGTCTTCACCGCGAAAAGCGGCGACACGTTGCGCCGCAATGCGATGATCATGCCTCTGTACGTGACCACGCTGCCGCTATTGTTTTTTGTCGGCTTCACGGCCATCCTCGTCCTACCTGGGCTGAAGAGCGGCGACCTCGCCTTGCTGACCCTGGTGCGCCAGACCTTCCCGGCATGGTTTCTCGGCCTGGTGGGTGGGGCCGGCGCGCTGACGGCGATGGTGCCGGCGGCCGTCATGATTCTGACCGCCGCAACTTTGTTCGCAAAGAATTTCTTCCGGCCATTGTTCCGGCCCTCGATGGAAGAGGGGGCGGTCACCCGCCTGGCGAAGCTCATGGTCGTCGTGATCACCGGCATTGCCGTGTATTTCGCTGTTTACAGCTCGACCACGCTGGTGGGCTTACTGCTCCTGGCTTATGCCGGTGTGTCGCAGTTCTTTCCCGGCGTGGTGCTCGGACTTTATTGGAAGCGCGTAACTACGCCGGGCGTCTTCGCGGGACTTATCGCCGGCGTCGGAATTGCCAGCGTTCTGATGTTCACCCACCATGACCCGTTCATGGGCTTGAAATGCCGGCTTCTTCGCCCTCTGCATCAATCTCGCGACCACCGTGACGGTCAGCGTGGCCACCTCGACCCAGCCGAGCGGGTTGGAGCAAGAACCTGCCGAAATTGTGGTTGGTGTGAGCGCCTCGTAACCCTATTGCCGGCCTGGCCGATTGATCTCGCTGGGTAGGCGGCCGTCCAGCCGGCCGGTCAGCATCAGCCCCAGCATTCGAAAGTCGCTGATGAACGACCAGAAGGGATGCCCGAACGTCGCGGGCGTGTTCTTCTCCAGCAGAAAGTGTCCCGTCCAGGCGAAGCCGTAGCCCAGCGGAATCCACAGCAGCGCGTACCAGTAATGACCCGTGACCAGCGCGCCGACTGCGACCGCCAGCCCCAGAATCATGCCAACAGCGTGCATGCGCCGATTGCCGGGGTCGCTGTGCTGCCGCAGATAGAAGTCGAAAAATTCCTCGTAGGATCGAAACTTCGGCGGCTCGGCCATCGTAACAACTCCTTGGCTGGAAAGTGTACACTTGCGGGCAGCCCAAAACTCCTTTGCAACGCAGGGCGGAGCTGATCGATGCGACGACTCGTCCTTTGGCTGTGCATTACCACGCTGCTGGGTTCTGCTTTCGTATCGGCCCAGAGCCCCTTCGCGCCCAAGGTGACCGGCCCGCTCTCGCAACGCGTCGTCGCCTACCACATCGACGCCAAGTACGATCCCCCCAAGCACACGGTCGAGGCCAGCGAGACGCTCACCTATCACAACCTCACCGGCCAGCCGCTCGACACATTCCCGTTCCATCTTTATCTAAACGCCTTCCAGCCGAAGTCCACCTGGATGCACGAGGCCCATCGCGACGGCAGCTTCCGCTCCAGCAGTCTGGAGCACTGGAAGCCCGAGGACTATGGTTCCAATGTTGTCACGTCGTTCCAAGTTGTCGGTATGGGCGACCTCACCAGCCAGATGAAATTCATCTCGCCGGATGACGGCAATCCCGACGACAAGACCGTCTTCCAGGTGAAGCTGCCGCGGCCCGTCGCGCCCGGCCAGGACGTCACCTTCCAGATCAAGTTCAAGGCGACGTTCCCTGAAGTCATCGCGCGCACCGGCTACAAGCGCACCTTCCTGCTGGCCGGACAATGGTTCCCGAAAGTCGGAGTCTGGTGGCACGGGCAGTGGAACTGCCACCAGTTCCACGCCATGACGGAGTTTTTTGCCGACTTCGGCACCTACGATGTGAAGATCACGCTGCCCAAGGACTACATCATTGGCGCAAGCGGGGTGCAGGTCGGCGACCAGGACAACGGCAACGGCACCAAGACCGTCGCCTTCCACGGGGAAGATATCCACGACTTCGCCTGGACCGCCGACCCGCACTTCAAGGTCGTCGAGAACACCTTCAACGGCAGCGTCGGTCCGGTCCACATCCGTCTGCTCACCTACGACAGCCACGAGCGCGAATGGCAGCCGTACATCACGTGCGTGCTCGACAGCATGAAGCGCTTCGACGACTGGTACGGGCCGTATCCCTACGCGCAGCTCACGGTGGTCGATCCGCCGCACGGCGCGGCTGAGGCCGGGGGCATGGAGTATCCCACCTTCATCACCGGCGATAGCGGCTGGTGGATCCCCCAAGGCGTCCACCTCATCGACCTCGTCACCGAACACGAGTTTGGCCACCAGTACTGGTACGGCATGGTGGCGACCAATGAATTCGAGAACGGCTGGCTGGACGAGGGCATCAACAGCTATACCGAGGTCAAAGTTCTCGACAACTTCTATGGCGAGAACGTCAGCATCATTAACATGCTTGGTGGGCAGTTGGGCGAGCGCGAACTTCAGCGCCTGGGCTTTGTAGATGTCGACGATCGCGACCCGCTCTCGAAGATGAGCTTCCAGGACATGAGCATCGGCACCTACGGCGGCATCACCTACGGCAAGACGGCGTCGCTGCTAATCACGCTGGAAAAGGTCGTGGGCGAGCAGACGCTGAAAAACGCGCTGCACACGTACTTCCTGCGCTATCGATTTACTCACCCCACGCAGGAAGATTTCATGCGCACAGTGAACGAGGTGGCGGGCCAGGACTTGAGCTGGTATTGGAACCAGGCGGTCTATGGAACGCAGGTCTTCGACTACGAGGTGCAGCGTGCGGACTCCAATCCGATGGACTGGTGGGACGAGAACCTGAAAGAGAAGAAGGGCGAGACCGAGTACGAAACGCAGGTGATCCTGCATCGCAAGGGCGAGTTCATCTTCCCGGTGGACGCGGTGGTGAAGTTCGACAACGGCGAGACCACCAGCGAACACTGGGACGGCAAGGACCGCTGGGTGCGCTACGTCTATCGCAAGAAGGCGCAGGTGCGATCGGTGCAGATCGATCCCGACTATCAACTGACGCTGGACCGCGATTATCTGAACAACAGCAAGACCACGGAGGGGCAGCACGGCGCAATCCACAAGCTCGCAACGTACTGGCTGTTCCTCACGCAGTTTTTGGCGCAGATATTGAGCTGGCTGGCTTAGGACACAACGCCTTCAGGCTTTACTCGAGATGCTAGGTAACGAACACGCGATCACGAATCATAAGGGCGGCTTTTCCGCCGGCTTCGGCCTGCTCTGGCGGCGCCAGGGCGTTCTCTGGTGGATCTTCGCCGTGAATCTCGTCTGCGGCGCACTGGGCACCGTGCCGGGATTGCTGCGCCTGCATCATGCCCTGGGCCACAGCCTCGCCGGCCAGCCGCTGACCAACCGCTTCGACATCGCCATGTTTGTTGAACTGATCCGCCTGCCCGATGTCGAACTGATGCGGTTCACCACAGCATCGTACCTCTTCGCATTCGTCTTCTTCGTCTTCATGCTCTTCGTCACCGGCGGCGTGCTGGAGACCTTTCGCGACGACCGGCGCCTCACCACCGGCGAGTTCTTCGCCGCCTCGGGCGCGTACTTTTGGCCATTCGTTCGGCTGCTGCTGCTCTCGATTATTCCGTTCGTGATCGTCGAGATGGTCTACGGGGCACTGCGCAAAGCTGCCGACGCGATCGGCGACCGCTCTATCGCCGACCAGGTTGGGATTTTTCTGGGCCTGGCGGCATTCATTGTCTTCCTGCTGCTCGCACTGTTCGTGCGGTTATGGTTCGACATCGCCAGGGTGCGCGCGGTGGCGCTGAACGAGCGTCGCATGTGGCGCAACACCTGGCGCGCCTGGCGGATCACCTGGCAGGGCTTCGGACGCCTCTACTGGATGTACCTCGCAATCGCGCTGTTCGCCTGGATCACCTTCGCCATCGGCCTGGTGATTTGGGCGAAGCTCCCGGCGACCGCGACCGGCGTGATGTTCATCCTGTTTGAGCTGATGATGCTGGCCCAGGTCGCCGCACGCCTGTGGCAATTGGCAGGTGCCACAATGTGGTACCAGCAGCATCCGGAGCTGGTCCCCGCGCCTGCGGTGGTGGAGTTCGCCTCACCCGCGCCGGAGTCCTTCACCAGTTCAACCATGCCGCCCGTACTAGCGGGCGAGTCAACCCCTCCGTCTCCGCCGCCTCCCAAGCCGGCCGCAACGGAATCCGAGCCTGCGCCGCCGCGCGATCCCGGCCCGGAGCTGCCGCCCGCCGACGCCTAGCGCTACTTCACAACGATATTCACCAGCCGGCCTTTGACCACCATCACCTTCACCATTTCCTTGCCCTCGATGGCGGCCTTGACCTTCTCATCGGCCAACGCAAGTTCGCGCACCTGGTCCTCGCTCGCGTCGGCGGGTACGACGATGCGGCTGCGAATCTTGCCGTTCACCTGAATGGCGTATTCGACTTCTTCTTCCTTCGCCAGCGCCGGATCGTACTGCGGCCACGGCGCGCGCAGCAGGTCGGAGGTCTCGCCCAGCATCTCCCACAACTCATGCGCGAGATAGGGCGCAAACGGCGCCAGCATCAGCACCAGCTTGCGCTGCACGTCGGCCATCAGCGACTGCGGGCGCGGCTGCCTCCCGCCACGCTGCACGCTGTCTTCATACGCGTAAAGCTCGTTCACCAACTCCATCAGCGCGGAGATCGACGTGTTGAAGTGCCAGCGTCCGGCGAAATCTTCGGTTATGCGCTGGATGGTCTGGTGCAGCTTGCGCTGCATCTTGCGTGCGGCAGGAGACAATTCGACGCCGACCGCATGCAACTTGGCCCGCTGCGGATCGATCCGGCTTGGCGTTGCGCGTGACGAACCGATACACGCGCGACAGGAATCCGCTGATTCCTTTGACGCCGGCATCCTGCCAGTCCAAGTCCTGGTCCGGCGGACCGCCGAACAGCGTGTACATGCGCGTGGCATCGGCGCCGTAGCGCGCCACCATGTCGTCGGGCGAAACCACATTGCCCAGGCTCTTCGACATCTTGGCGCCGCCCTTGATCACCATGCCCTGCGTGAACAGCCGCTCCACCGGCTCGTGAGTTGCGCACCAACCCCATGTCGCGCATCACCTTCGTCCAGAAGCGCGAATAGATGAGGTGCAGGATGGCATGTTCGACGCCGCCGATATATTGGTCGATGGGGAACCAATATCCCACAGCGTCAGAGTCCAGCGGCTTGTCTGACAATGTCGGATCGGTGTAGCGATAGAAGTACCAGGACGAATCGACGAAGGTGTCCATGGTGTCGGTCTCGCGCCGTCCCGCGCCGCCACACTTGGGGCACTTACGTTGCGAACTCCGGCACTTTGCCCAGCGGCGATCCGCCGGCCAGCGTGATCTCGACGTTCTCCGGCAGCAGCACCGGCAGGTCTTTCTCCGGCACCGGCACGATGCCGCAGGCTTGCGCAATAAATCATCGGGATCGGCGTGCCCCAATAGCGCTGCCGGCTGATGCCCCAATCTTTCAGGCGAAAGGTCACCGTGGCCTTGCCGAAGCCTTGCTCCTCGGCATACTTCGACATCTTGTCGATGGCTTCTTCCGAAGGCAGAGCCGCTCCATTCGCCCGAGTTCATCAGCAGGCTGTTGGTCTCGACAAACGGCAGGACCGGCTCGTTCGGGTGCGCCGTCGGGCGCGTCGCCGTTCGCGCCGCGGCAAAATCACCACCCGAATGTCGAGCTCGTATTTCTTGGCGAACTCGTAATCGCGCTCATCGTGCGCCGGCACCGACATGATCGCGCCGGTGCCGTAGTCCATCAGGACATAATTCGCCACCCAGATCGGCACCTTCTCGCCGTTAAATGGATTCAGCGCGTAGCGATCGGTGAAGACGCCGTGCTTCTCGATCGCGCCAATGTCGCCGGCTTCTTTCGCGTTGCGCTGCTCGGCGATCAGGTCTTCGACCTTGGCGCAGCAGGCGGGGATCATTCGCGATCAGGTCCGTGACGATCGGATGCTCCGGCGCAAGCTGCAGCGAGGTCGCGCCAAAGATGGTGTCCACACGCGTGGTGAAGACGGTGATGATGTCGCCCGCCGGTCCGGCCAGCGCCGTCAAGCTTGAAATCCACCAGCGCGCCTTCGCTGCGCCCGATCCAGTTGCGCTGCATGGTGCGCACTTTTTCCGGCCAGCCCGGCAGCTTGTCCAGACCTCGCAGCAGCTCGTCGGCGTAGTTGGTGATGCGCAGGAACCACTGCTCCAGCTCGCGCTGCTCCACCAGCGTGTCTTCGTGACGCCAGCAGCAGCCGTTCGGCAGCACCTGCTCGTTCGCCAGCACGGTGGCGCATTTCGGACACCAGTTCACTTTGCTCTTCTTGCGATAGGCCAGGCCGCGCTCGTAGAACTTCAGGAAGAACCACTGGTTCCAGCGGTAGTACTCGGGCAGGCAGGTGGTGACTTCCTTCGACCAGTCGTAGGCGAAGCCCAGGCGCTTCATCTGCTGCTTCATCTTCTCGATGTTGCCCAGCGTCCACTCGCGCGGCGGCGTCTGGTTGGCGATGGCGGCGTTCTCCGCCGGCAGGCCGAACGAGTCCCAGCCCATCGGGTGCAGCACGTTGTAGCCCTGCATCCACATGTAGCGCGCCAGCGCGTCGCCAATGGCGTAGTTGCGCACGTGCCCCATGTGCAGCGCGCCGGAAGGATACGGCAGCATCTCCAGCACGTAATACTTCTTGCGGGCGGTCGTCGGAGGCTCGGCGCGATAGAGGTCGGGATTCTGCGCCCAGCGCTCGGACCACTTCTGCTCAATGGCCTGCGGATCGTAGCGGTCGGGGTGCACTGCGACCTCAACTTTCGACTGCGAATCAGATGACACTGGTTTGGGTTCAGCCATGAATGCCAATCAATGAAATAGGGATAAACCTTGATTTTACAATGCTGCTCGCGCAAAGATGGGAGCATGCCTGGCAAGACGCACAGGGTCTCGAAAGCTAAAGCCAGCGAGCAAGACCAACGTGAACGGAAGAGGTCGCAAATCCATCACGCCATCCGACGGCATGAAAGCTGCACAATTCCGCGCGATCACGCGCGCCATCTCCGACCCCACGCGTTATGAAATCCTGCAACACATCGCACGGGTAGACGATTGCACGTGCGCCGACCTGCGCGAAGGTTCCCCCATCGGCGCGGCCACGCTCTCGCATCATTTGAAAGAACTGGAGGGCGCCGGGCTGATCACCATCACCCGGCGCGGCAAGTTCGCCCTGCCCTGCTTCCACCGCCAGGTGTGGAAAACTTATCTCGAGCAACTCTCACAACTGTGAATCTTTCTTCTCTACCGCACATCCATTAGACGGTCATCGTTTCGATGTTCATCGAAATGTTGCAATAAGGAGAAAACCGATGGACAAGCTAAAGGGTAAGACGGCGGTAGTGACGGGCGCCTCCAAGGGCATCGGCGCGGGCATCGCGCTGGCCCTGGCCGAGGAAGGCGCGAATGTAGTGGTCAATTATGCGCGCGCCAAGGACGACGCGGAAAAAGTCGCTGTTGCAATCAACCAGAACGGCAGCAAGGCGATCACCGTCCAGGCCGACGTTTCCAAGAAGGCCGATGTGGACAAGCTGTTCGCCGCGGCGACCAAGGCGTTTGGCAAGGTCGACATCCTGGTGAACAACGCCGGCGTGTACGAGTTCGCTCCGATCCAGGAAATCACCGAGGAGAGCTATCGCCGGATGTTCGACCTCAACGTGCTGGGCACCTTGCTGAGCACACAGGCGGCGATCAAGTCGATGCCGAACGGCGGCTCGATCATCAACCTGAGTTCGGTAGTGGCGCTGACGCCTCCGCCGGCGGCCGCGGTGTACAGCGCGACCAAGGGCGCAGTCGATGTCATCACGCGCACGCTGGCGCTGGAGCTTGGTCCGCAGAAGATCAGGGTCAACTCGCTGTCGCCAGGGCTGGTCGAAACCGAAGGCACGCAAGCCGCAGGCACCAGCGAAGGGGAGTTCAAGCAAATCGCAGTATCCCGCACTCCGCTGGGACGCGTCGGCCAGCCGGACGACATTGCAAAGGTCGCGGTCTTCCTGGCATCGGACGATTCGGCCTGGATGACGGGCGAGGTGCTTCCGGTGGGCGGCGGCGTGCGGCTGTAACACGTACTCAGACTGCGTCGGCGGTGGCTCGGGTGCTCCAGCTTGCTGTGAGTCCACTACCGCCGACACAAGTTCGCCTCGCCGCCCGAACAAGTTCACCTTCGCTGGCCCGAACAAGAAAATTGTGATCCCTCGCTACGCTCGGGATGACAATTTTCCGGTTCGGGCTTTCTTTGGTGAACGCCTGGGGCTTTTCTTCACCGGCGCGCTCTCTTTTACCCGGTCGCTCGTTGCCGCCGCGGGCGCGAGCGCCTTCAGCGCATTCACATTCGTCAGGTCGTCCAGCGGCTCGTCGATGGGCGTCTCCGCGATGAACGCCGACGATTCCAGCCGCGGATCATTCAGCAGCCGCCGAAACGGCTCCAACCCGATGCTTCCCTTCCCGATATGCTGATGCCGGTCGAGCTTCGATCCGCGCGCGGCCTTCGCGTCATTGCAGTGCCACACGTAAACATTTCCCAAGCCGACGCTGCGGTCGAGCTGATCGAGGGTCTCGGCGAATCCTGCCTCGCTGACTATGTCGTATCCCGACACATGCGTATGGCAGGTATCGATGCACGCGCCCACGGGAACAAATTCGCGCAGCAGGTAGAGCAGCTCGGCGACCTGCTCGAAGTTGCCGCCGAGGGAGAACTCCGAGCCGGCGGTGTTCTCGATGAGAATGCGCAGGCCGCTGCTCCAGATGTTCAGCCCATCGACGGCCTGCTCGATGGCCAAGGCCGCGCGGCGCAGTCCCTCCTCGCGACTGCTGCCGCGAAACGAGCCGGGATGCACCACCAGGAATTCGGCGCAGAGTGCGAGCGCCCGCTCGACTTCGCCGCGAAACGCGGCAATCGATTTCGCGTGGAACTCGGAGTTGCCGCCCGCAAGATTGACCAAGTAATTCGCGTGGATGACGAGCGGCTCCAGGTTGTAGCGCTCGCGTAGGCGGCCCATCGCTTCGCATCGCGCACGACCAAGCTCATACGGCGCCCACTGCCGCGGGCTGGAAGAGAAAATCTGCAATGTATTGCAGCCCAGGCGATAGGCACGCTCGGCCGCATGCTCCACGCCGCCCGCAGTCGAGGTGTGGATTCCGATACGCCGCGCCGTGAGGCTGGGCGGCGTCTTCGGCGCAGGCAATAGCTTCAGGATGTCTTTTTCTTTCTTGCCGGAATGCCCCACGGATTGATTGTATGAAATCGCGGCAGTCGATGTGTGTGCACGTGAGCCCGTGACCGAGGTCACAAGCGTTGCGCACGGCCCCACGATAAGCTCGCTGACGTGCTCCGGCTGACTGAATGGCTGATACACAGATTGCAGAAACTCGCGCCTCGCAAACGAAAGGCCGGCCATCTTGCGCTCGGGCAGCAGGGAGAGATGGAAGCCTACTTCTATCTCCACCGCCTGGGCTACCGAATGGTGGCGACGAACTTCCGCGCGCCGCACGATCGCGGTGAGATCGATCTCATCGGCTGGGACGGAGACGTGCTGTGCTTCATCGAAGTGAAGACGCGCACCGATGACAGCTTTGCGCCGCCCTCCACGGCGGTCACCAAGGAAAAGCGGGCCCGCATTCGTGCCGTCGCGAAGGCCTATTTGCGGCGCTCGCCCGGCGAGCAGCCGTCCTGCCGCTTCGATGTGGTGAGCATTGTGCCCGCAGGCGCGGGCCAGACACCGCAAGTGACATTGAGCAGAGGCGCTTTTTCCTGGAGCGCCGGCCGTAAGCCGATACGCCAGTATCGCGATTATTTCGAGCGCCGCTTCCGGCGGGACACTCGGAACCTGCCGAGGTTTCGCTAATCCTTCTACCGCGGGCTGACACCGCCGTCTACAGTCACCGCGCCGCTCTGCGGCGGGTTCAATGGCGCATGGCCTTTGCGGGCGGACGCCGGATCTTTCGCCGCCGGCACATCTTTCAGCTTGCTGAGCGCCTCTTTGGACTTCCTGGCGTACGGGCCCTGCGGCAATATCTTCAGGTAGGCTTCGTAATTCTCTTTGGCGCCTGCGGCATCTCCGGTTTTCTCCAGCGCTTCGGCCAGCTTGAAGGTCGCCTCCGCGTCGCGCGGCTTGTACTCCAGCGCCTCGCGGTAACGGCTGATGGCGGCCCCGTAGTTCCAGCGCTTCATGTAGAAGTCGCCGACCTCGACGTCCTTCATGGCCTTCATCGGGTTGTAGGGAGTGAACTCGTCGGTATCGCCGGCAAGGTCGGCCTCGGGATGCGACGTGGCATCGTTCGCCGGCGGCGCCACGTCGATCGAGGTTTGCTTGCTTGAGCTCTCGTTCGCCGGAACGTTGTCGGAGCGCGGAGGCTGCTTCCGATTGTCCTTCGGCGGAGGAGCCGATTTGTCGGTGGGAACTTGCTCGATGGGCGGCGTGTCCTGCGCGACGCAAACGCCAAACAGGCAAAGGCAGGCTAGAGCGAGAAGAAGAAAACGGTACCGCACCTTCATATTCTAGTTGAACCCGTGCGCGCGCACCTCGACTCGAAACCGACGACCTCTCCACATCAAACATGCCGGGTATTAGATGGGCGCGAAGTTCGATCCCGCAACTGTTGCAAAACGCAACGACGAGCGCAAGTTTTGGTTACCGCGCCGGAGGCCTTAGTTACCGCACCTTTGTGGCCCATTCTAAATACCTGAGCAGCAGCCACTTACGAGCGCGAAAAATGTTCTACGTAGAACATTTTGTCTACTAAGGTAGTTCGGCCAAATCAAGGCGAGTTGCCCAAGCGGCTTGTCTGGCCGTTCCGGGCATCACACTGGTCAGGCAAGTTGGCGAGGTACTCTGGCAACCTCAGCAGCAGCTCTCATCTCTCATCAAGAGGATACCGCCGCTTGCCGGCAAGAAACATGATTTCAAATTTTGGGGACTCATTTGAATTCGCTTCGCCTGCTCAGCGAAGATCACCCGCCCTTTCTGATAGAAAATCAGCCACAGGCTTCAGGCCTGCTTGGCCGAATTCGCAAGCTCACGCCGGGCATCATTTCAGGAGCGGCTGATCTTGATCCCGCCGCCGTCCTGACGGCCACCGTCGCCGGCGCCGCCTTCGGATACTCCATCGGCTGGGTGGTGTTGGTGGCGCTACCGGTGGTGTGGGCCGTCTTCAGTGTCTCGGCGAGAATCGGGCACCAGAGCAATCGTGGGATGGTCGAACTGATTCGCCGGACCTATGGGCGAGCTGCGGCCTGGGGCATGGCCTTGGCCATGATCTCCGTCAACATGACGATGATCATCGCCGACCTGATCGCCGTCAGCGACGGCTTCTCCCTCATCCTGCGACAGGCGCGCGTCTACTTCCTGCCGGTGGCGGCCTTCGCCGTCTGGTACCTGCTGGTCCTGGGGGACTATCGCAAGTCGAACCGCACGCTGGTATGGCTTGCGCTTTTCCAGGGTGCATACCTGGTGGCCGCGGTGATGGCAGTGAAGTCGTGGACGGGGCTGTTGCGCGGCCTTCTCCTGCCCCATCTCACGCTGAACTCGGCATACATCATCGGCGTCATCGCGGTATTCGGTTCGCTGCTCACGCCCGACGTCCTGGTCTGGCAGACCAGCTCGCGCCGCGATCGCAAAGCGGTGGGGGGCGGCTTTCACTCCAGCGAGTCGAAAGCCGGAACGCTGGTGGCCGTCGGCATCTCGCTCTCGGTGATCATCGCGGCGTCGGCGCTGCACGTCGCCGATCCCGAGCACATGTCGACCCTGACGGCCGCTCAGGCGCTGCGTCCGCTGGGGGCGCTCGCGCCCGTCATCTTCTCCATCGGCATTATCGGCTCGGGATTAATCGCGCTCCCCATCCTGGTCGCATCGATGTGCTTCAGCATCGCCGAGGCCGCCAACTGGGAGTCCGGCCTGACCATTCCCGCCTGGGAGGCGCGCCCGTTCTACATCCTCATCTCCGCTTGCATCATCGTCGCCACCATCATCGACTTTGGCAGCATTAACACTGTGACCGTCCTCTACTGGTCGCAAGTCATCGCGGGCTTCCTGGTCGTACCGGTGCTGGGATTCATCCTGCTGCTGGGCAACAACGCTCGCCTCGCCGGCCGAAAGAACACGCCATCGGAGAACCTCTGGCTGGGCGGCGCAGTCGGCGGCATGATCGTTGCCAACGCCATCTTCTTCTGGACCGCCTTATAGCGGTCACAAGCCTTTTGACGACGTTGTGGGGCGTCGTACCCCAGAGCCTTCCCGGTTATCAATTCATCGACAGTCAATCAAGGCTGGCATCAATCGGTGGCGATTCGGTGTATATTTCGATGACTCTGGACCCGAATTTTCTTGCGAATCGTGTTGGCCCGGCAATGAACGAAATTAACGTGGCGCGAGCAGGAAAGTCGGTGTATATTTCTTGAACTCTGGATTTACAGTACTTCCACTCGTCGGACTTAAACCAACACAGGGGGATGTTCATGGGACGCGTAAGACCATCTCGGAGCTTGGTATTGGCTTTTGTGCTGATCCTCGGCACGGTTGCGGCACAGGCACAAACCTTCCAGGTGATTCACACATTCACGGGACCGGACGGGGCCATTCCCCGGGCTGGGGTGACCGTCGATCGCGGAGGCAAGCTGTACGGCACCACGTTCGCCGGCCACGAAGGCTCAGGATGGGGTGGCGTCTATCAGATGCGGCAGCGCAACGGCGCCTGGGTTTTGAGCACGCTGCAGATTTTTGATGGGCAACCGCTCGACCGGGTGGTTTTCGGCCCGAATGGCACGCTGTATGGCACCAGCCCCAGCAACCTGGTGAGCTATCACAACGGTTACATCTTCAATCTTCGCCCGCCTCTCAACGTGTGCACTACCGTGATGTGCAACTGGAACGCAACGGTGCTGTACGGCTTCTCCGGCGGAGGCGATGGAGCCACACCCAAGGGAGCCGTCCTGGTGTTCGATCAGGCGGGCAACATGTATGGCACAACGTCAGCGGGTGGCTCGGGCAACGGCGTCGTGTATCAGCTGACGCCCGCGGGCGTGCAGACCCCGATCTACACCTTCGGCGGCAATCCTGACGGGGCCACACCGTACAGCGGTGTTATCTTCGACTCCCTCGGGAATCTCTATGGCACAACGACAGCCGGAGGCACCTCGGGCAATGGCGCGGTGTACAAGCTCTCGCCTAACGGCGGGGGATACACCGAGCAGGTCATCTACAGCTTCAGCGGCGGCAACGACGGAAGCAATGCCATCGGCGGCCTTGCAATCGATAATGCGGGCAATCTCTACGGCAGCACTGCTAGCGGCGGCACGGGTGGTGGCGGCACCGTGTTTGAGCTGTCGCCGAACGGCAACAGTTACAACTACAGCCTGCTGTACAGCTTCGCCGGCAGCGCCAGCTGCGGCCCCTGGGCGGAGCTCAGCTTGGACGCCACCGGCAATCTTTATGGCGCGACGCTGTGCGATGGCGCGAGCAGCCAGGGCAATGTGTTCAAGCTGACGAACTCGGGCGGCAGTTTCAGCTACAGCTCGCTGCACGACTTCACCGGCAACGATGGCAAGCGCCCCTACAGCAACGTGTCGTTTGACTCCGCCGGGAACATGTATGGCACGACCTCGGTCGGCGGGGCCGACAGTTCGGGCGTGGTGTGGGAGATCACCCCGTAAACATTCGAGACAACGGGCAGTAAAATCTTGCAGGGCGCTAGCTCGACTCACAGCGGTCGCGTAGCGCCCTTCGTTCGTTGGGGGAGCTCGCGCCGGTGATCTTCCCCATCGGCATTATCGGCTCGGGACTGATCGCGCTGCCCATTCTGGTCGCGTCGATGTGCTTCAGCATCGCCGAGGCCGCCAACTGGGAGTCCGGCCAGACCATTCCCGCCTGGGAGGCGCGCCCCGTTTTACATCCTCATCTCCGCTTGCATCATTGTCGCCACCATCATCGACTTTGGCAGCATTAACACCGTGACCGTCCTCTACTGGTCGCAAGTCATCGCGGGCGTCCTGGTGGTACCGGTGCTGGGATTCATCCTGCTGCTGGGCAACAACGCTCGCCTCGCCGGCCGAAAGAACACGCCATCGGAGAACCTCTGGCTGGGCGGCGCAGTCGGCGGCATGATTGTCGCCAACCTTATCTTCTTCTGGACATCCCTCTAAGGTGACTATAGTAACCAGCTCTGCCACACTCGGAAACCCACAGAAATAAAAGCCCTATCCCCACGAAGATGGTATTGACTTCTCTGGATTTCGAACTCACTATATCGAGCAACAAAGGCGAAGCAAGTTTTCGACAATAAGAGCATCGCGGTATCTGGGTGAGCTTGCCGGCCTTTTGCTTGTCTTGTCTATAGCCAGACCAAATTATTGGTGAACCAAACACTTTGCAGGCTCCGAGGGGGCTCAAGCCGGGTTTGCAAGACGGGCCCTGCTTCGCGTCGCTGCACCCGGTTCTCGCTGTGGCCTGCTTTTCCCAACTAGTCCAGGAGAGGAGAGTAGATGAAGGATCCACAAGAACATTGCGAGGGAACCACGCCTGACCAGGGCGAGGGGACCGTTCAAGACAATCTCACCAACCGCCCGGCCAACACCACCCGCCGCTCTTTCATGGGAAAAATGGGTATCGGCAGCGCCGCCGCTGTCGCACTCGCCGCGGTACCACTCGAACCGCTGATCGAAGGCAAGCACGGTGAGGCGGAAGCGTCCGTCGTCTCCTACAACGAAAGAGGCCGCGCCGGCGCCAGTTACAACTACCGCGTCAACACTGCGCAAGTCGACGACATCAATCCCGGCGTGCTGCCCGATAACGGCGACTACGCCCGCTTCTCCGACTACAGCGGCAGTTGGAGCAAGTGCCTGCCGCACACGGCTCTTGGCATCGTAAGCCCCACCGCTTACCAGAGCTTCATCTACGCATTGTCGACCGGGCGCTTCCAGGACTTCCAGAACATCATCGTAGGCAATCCGGGCGGACCGGGTTTTACCGGCACGCTGAACGGCCCCATGGCCGCTCTGGCCTTCGATCTCGAAGGCCTCGACTCGCACGCCACCGTCATCCCGCCGGCGCCCAGCGTCAGCAGCGCGCAGACCGCCGCCGAGCTGGTCGAGCACTACTGGGCTACGCTCATGCGCGATGTGAACTTCACCGATTATGCGACCAACTCCATCGCGTCACAGGCATCCGCCGATCTCAACAATCTTTCCTATGTTCGCAGTGCCAACAGCCAGTTCCCCTACCCGGTTACCCCGCAGAACCTGTTCCGCGGAAAGATCTACTCCGGTGATGGAGCGCTGCAAGGTCCCTACGTCTCGCAGTTCATGCTCCAGCCCACCATGCTGGGCGTGCAGCCGCTGTCGCAGATGTATCAGCGGATTCCTTTCGGTGAGCCAGGGCGGGGCCGACTACCTGACCGATCCCCACGAGTACCGACAGCGTGGAGAGCGGCTTCCCGCCCTCCTTCAGTCTGGGCTACGACCCCACCTACCGCTTCGTGCGCATGGGACGCGACCTGGCGTCATACACTCACGTGGACGCGCTCCATCAGGCGTACTTCGTAGCCGTGCTGGTGCTGGCGGGCATCGGCTGCCCAGTCAACCCTGGTAACCCCTACATCGGCTCGCGCACCCAACATGGCTTCGAAACCTTCGGCAGCCCGCAGGCGGGACCGGTGGATGCCGTCGGAACCATCCCCGAGATGGCCACGCGCGCGTTAAAGGCTGCGTGGTTCCATAAGTGGATCGTGAACCTGCGGCAGCGCCCGGAAGAGGTTGCCGCGTTGTTGCAGGCCACGCATCACCCACCAGCACCCGATGCCACAGGCGGCAGGCAGCTGCATCCCGACCTGCTGAATTCTGCGGCTCTCCCCATCATTCACTCGCAGTACCGCAGCTATCTCTTGCCGCAGGTCTTCCCCGAAGGAGCGCCGACCCACCCCTGCTATCCCACCGGGCACGGGACCGTGGGGGGCGCGTGTATTTCGGCGATCAAGTTCTTCTTCGACGGCAGCCAGCGGATCCAGCCGCTGCTGCAGGCCGCGGGCTCCGACGTCATGGTGCCTAGCGAAGACGGACTTTCGCTCGTGCCTTACACGGGCTCCGATGCGCGGCAGCCTCACCGTCAACGGCGAACTCTCCAAGCTGGTCTGGAACATCACCTTCGGTCATGGCATCCACGCCGGCATCCACTTCCGCAGCTCCAGCCTATTACTCGGTGGTGCTGGGCGAGCAGGTGGGAATCAGCATCCTGCAGGACCGTGCAAAGTCCTATGCCGAGCCGTTCACCATCCACATCACGAAGTTCGATGGAACGACGGCGACCATCAGCAACCAACACTAAGCTGCAGGTTCTTAGCTCTAGCCACGGGCGGCCAGATTTCGGGCCGCCCGTTCTTTAGTTTTAATGCAATATTTGAATTGCAATCCCCATTATTCCGTAACACTTCAACGGGAATCTCCCACCATTACAGGCTTAATTTTCTGGTTTGAGGAAGGCTATTACGCTCGCCCGAGTCTCGCGCAGCGAGACGAAAGAGGTTAGCCCAGCCTTTAAAGGCCGGGTATGTGGCGACAACGCGAGCGAGTGCCTTAGGCACGACAGGCCTGCCGTCCCTACCGGACTCGGGCCGATCTACAATCGTCACCCAGCGTTGAAACGCTGGGCTAAACTCTTCCGTCTCGCTGGGCGAGACTCAATGGCAAACCCGAGTCCTGTCAAGTATCCATTCATGTGTCTTATCAAACCAGAACCTCGGAATTCGATACTCATTAAATTGTTTTGCTTTGTGTAATAACTGGATATTGCTTTCTTGACAACTCTGCCGCTTGAAATCAGTATTGCTGAAACAGGGGTGGGGCTTCTGATTTGATATAGCTTAGTGGCTCTTTATCTATAAGCCACTCTTCTCCCCTCTTCGCAGTATCGCTGCGTTTGTTGTCAGCCAAAAATTCGCGGGTCTTTCGCAGTTTTTTCGCAAAGCTGCGTGAGCGTACGCTGCCTCTCGCTTCCCCTCGGCTTTGCCCAGCTCTGCACAGCCCTGCTTCGCCCAGTCTGAATCGAGAGGAGAGTTCATGAAGAGTCCGCAAAAAGAATGCGAGAATATCGCGCCGCTTGAGCGCGAAGACACTCATCACGGTCCCGAAAACCATCGCAAGAGCGGCCCCGGATCTCCCGCCGACAGCAGCCGCCGCTCGTTCATGGGCAAGGTGGGCATGGGCAGCGCCGCCGCCGTGGCGTTGGCCGCCGTGCCCCTGGAACCACTCATCGAGGACAAGCACGGCGACGCCGAGGCGTCGGTGGTCGACTACCGTTCCAACAATCGGGCGAACGATAGTTGGAACTACCGCAAAAGCACCGCCCAGAACGAGAAAATCGACGTTGGTGAGCTGCCGGACAATGGCGACTTGCACCGTTTTACCGATTACAGCGGCAACTGGAGTAAGTGCCTGAAGCACGACGCGCTCGGTGATTCCAAATCATGCCGCGTACCGCAGCCTGCTTCATGCTCTGCAAACCGGCGCACTTCGACGATTTCGAAAACATCATTGTGGGTAACCCGGGGGGACCGGGATTCACTTCAACCTTGAACGGGCCGGATGGGGGCGTTGTACGTTTGATCTGGAAGGACCCGACTCGCACGCCACCAACATCCCGCCCGCGCCCAGCGTCGCCAGCGCGCAGACAGCGGCGGAAGCGGTCGAACACTATTGGGCGGCGCTCATGCGCGATGTGCAATTCACCGATTACCCAACAGCTCGCTGGCGGTGCAGGCGGCTGTGCCGACATGAACCACATGTCGTACGTGCAAAGCCAGAGCAGCATATTTCCCTGTCCGGTTACGCCGCAGAACCTGTTTCGGCGGCCAGTTTTATCCGGGCGACGGCAATCCGAAGGGACCATATCTGTCGCAGTTTCTTCTCCAGCCGGCCTACTTTTGGCGTCCAGCCGATGTCGCAGCAACTGAAGCGATTCTTGTCGGTGAGTGAAGGCGGGGCCGATTACATGACGTCGGTCGACGAGTATCAGGCCATGCAGAACGGCGTTCCGCCGACCCGGCAACTGGTGTTTGATCCCACCCTGAGGTTTACTGCGGCAGGGCCGGGACTCGACCGCCGACCACGCACGTCGATTTTCCCTTCCAGGAACACCTATGGTCGCTTCTCGTCCTTGATGGGAATCAAGTCGGCGGTGAATCCGGGAAATCCGTACGGGTATCCCAATGGCGTTTCGCGGACCCAACACGGGTTTGTCACCTTCGGCAGCGAATTCTGTAACCTGGACGCGGCAACAACCATGGCGGAGATGTCAACTCGAGCGCTGAAGGCCGCGTGGTTCCACAAGTGGATAGTGAACCTGCGCATGCGGCCGGAGGAATACGGCGCGCTGGTGCACGCTAATCTCACCCACGCCCATCCGTTCCCCCAGGCGGCGGGAGCCATCCACCCCGACATGCTGAACTCGCAGTGCTGCCCATCATCCACTCCCAATACGGAAGCTACCTGTTGCCGCAGGCGTTCCCGGAGGGCTCGCCTACGCATCCGTGCTATCCCACCGGCCACGGAACGGCAGGAGGAGCCTGCATCACCGCGCTGAAGTTCTTCTATGACGGGAATCACAGATCCGGCCGCTGCTGCTGGCCGCGGGCTCTGATGTAGTGGTGCCCAGCTCCGACGGACTCTCGCTGGTTCCGTATACCGGCGCCGATCGCGACAGCCTGACGATCAATGGAGAACTGGCTAAGCTGGGCTGGAACGTTACCACCGGCCACGGGATCCACGCCGGCATTCACTTCCGCAGCTCCAGCCTGTATTCGCTTGCTGCTGGGAGAGCAGGTCGGACTGGGCATTCTGCAGGACCGTGCCAACGGATACACTGAACCATTCACCATCAAGATCAGGAAGTTCGATGGAACGACGGCGACCATCAGCAACCAACACTGATTGACAGCTTGCGCCCACTCCTGTCCGCTGCACTGGCGGCAGGAGTGGGGCGCAAGGACAGAATCGATTGAAAGAAACCTGCTTCGCCCTTCACGAAGCCAGCCGCGCAGCGGCGGGATGCTGTGAGCCCGGCGCGTAAGCGCCGGGTCACGATAAACAATAGACGCGAGCCGCGGCAGCGGCGACATTATTCCGGTGAACTCGGATTGGATTCCGTGACCGGATCGATTTCGCTCAGCCGGTCGCCGATGACCAGCAGCAGCGCGACCCAGGCGGAAACCAGCAGGACGTATGCCAGCGCGAATCGCATGCCCGCGCTCCACGCCTGTTGCTTCAGCGTGTTCAGCTCGGGAATCCACCATGCAAGTTTGTAGGGCAGATACGCTCCTGCGAACGCGAGCACGCAAAACCAGAGCCAGTACGACGTGCGCTTCAGCAGGCGCCACGAGCGAACCATCGGCTGCGGCTTCAGTCCCGCGGCGGCGACGGTGCTCGCGACCGGGAGCCAGATCGCAATCAGCAGCGCCATCGCGATCCCGATCAGCCACTCTGTGACGTGGAAGATCGCGCGCGGGCTGCCGAAGCGTAGCGCCGGAACTTGCTGCCACAGCCACACGCCGAACTGCGGCGCGTATTGCAGGCAGGAATAGAGCAGCCATTCGAGCACGACCAGCGGCACCATCCAGATCAGCAGCGGGATGATGTTCCACAGGGCGTGGCGGAACGCGCGCCAGACGCATCCGGGGTCGCGAAATTCGGCGACTCGGAAGTACGCGAACGATCCGGCGCGCAACCATACGCTGCAAAAGATGATGGCGACCGCCAGCAGCGCCGACCCTGCAACTTGCGAGCGGCGGGCATCGGGCAACAGCAGCCAGAAATAAACCGCGGCGATGAGCGCTGCACCACCTATCAGGTTCAGCAGCCACAGCTTCGCCACGCCTTTGCGTCTCGCGGTCATTTCACGGTCACCGTCAGCGCATCGCTGGTCGAGAGGTATTCCGGCTGATACATCGGCTGCACGCTGGTCGGGCTCACGCGGAAGATGCCGGGATTGACCACCTTCAGCAGGTAGACGTATTCGTGCTGCCCTTGCGGGAAGTAGAAGTTGAAGAAGGTGGTGCGATCGTCGCGCAGCTCGCGGTCGCTGTACCAGCGCGCCCACCACGTCGGCTGCTCGTCGAGCTCGTAGAGGTCGTCGCGCGCGATGGACTCGGTGCCCGATGGAATCGGGTCCTCGATCATCAGGTACTTCCAGGCGCTGCCGCCGACGGTGATGCGCACGGCCAGCGTGTCGCCGACTTGCAGCGGGCCGGACATGCTGTCGAGCTGGTAGACGATGCGACCGTTCTTCTGCTGCGAGCTGAGCTTGTAGTACTGGCGCGCAGTGCTGAGCTGGAAGCTGCCGGTGTTGATGACGTTCTTCTGGCTGGAGTAGTACTCGCCGCGCGCCGACCAGTAGACGCGGCCATCGCCGGTCTTCACGATGCGAATGTCGTTGGCAACCGGTGCGAGCTGCGCTTCATTCAGCGTCACCGTGGTCGCGGGCGCGAGCGCGTCGTCGGGCGTGAACTTCTTGGTCGCGACGGTCTTGCCGTTCACCTGCACTTCGACGCTGTAGTTCGGCTTCAGTTCCTGCGTGCGCTCCAGATAATCGGTGAGGCCGTAAATCACCATCGCGGTCTGCTCGGTCGAATCCCAGTAATAGCCCTCGCTGCGATGGCTGACGAGATAGACCGCGGCCTTCGCCAGCAGCGGACTGCTCGCGTCGGTGTGGTTGATGAGCTTCAGCGCGTAGGCCGTCGATTGCGGCGTGGTATCGCCGTAGAACTCCATCAGGTAGTTCTGGTCGCTCGGCCACCACGCTTGCGAGTCGTCCTGTTTGGCTTCGCCCTCAAGCTGCGTCGTGAGCTCTTTGGCGCGGGCGTCCTTCACTTCGAGCATCGCGAGCCCAAGCACCGCCTGGCCATAGGCGGTGAGCGTCGAGCGCTGCTGCCAGACGGAATCGATGATCTGCGCATTGCCGTCGCTGCCGCTCAGCACCAGCGCGTATGCCATGTAGGCGCGCAGGTCGGTCCGCGCCTTCGTTGATTGCTTGAACTCCGGCAACAGCCATTGCCGCGCTTTATCGATCGAGTCCTGCTTCACGTCGAAGCCCGCAGCTTTGGCCTGGCTGAGCCCGGCGAGCACGTAGGCAGTCATGAACGGCGCGCTGTCGTCGGTCTGCCACCAACCCCAGCCGCCGTCGTCGTGCTGGTAGGTGTAGAGCCGGTCGAGTCCCGCTTGCACCTGCTTGTTCAGCGTCGCAGGATCGATGTTCGACTTGATGCCCAGCTTCTTCAGCGCGTCGGCGACCAGCACGTCGGGCAGGAAGCTCGACATCGTCTGCTCGGTGCAGCCGTAGGGATACGAAGTGAGGTAGTCGAGCGCGGCGAAGACCGAGCCGGCGATCGACGGCGTGACGCTGATGGTCAGCTTGCGCGTGTTGCTTTCGATGCCGCTGGGGAATGCGATCTGCTGCGTGGTATCGCTCGTTCCGCCGCTGGCGAACGAGCCCGACTTCGACATCGCCAGCTTCACGCCGAACGGCACGACGGGCAGCGTCAGCTCCATCGCATCGCTCTCGACATCGGTGAGCGCTTTGCCCAGCACCTTCGCCGAATCCACATCGAGCACCTTCACGCGGTAGTCGACCTTGACCAGCCCGCGCGTCGGGACATTCACGTTTTGCTGCGCGCCATCGAGCACTTGCAGCCCGGTGAACTGCATCGACACCTGCGCGGTCTTGTCGGTCGGCAGATAGTTCTGCACGATGGTCGAGAGCGTGATCTCGTCGCCGCGGCGGAAGAAGCGCGGCACCACCAGCCGCACCATGATGTTCTTGCGCACGATGGTGTTGTCACCGCGCTGCCGACCTTGGTGTCCTGCGTGACGCCGCGCGTGGTGGCGCGCCACGAGGTGATCGCGTCGGGATAATCGAACTTCACCGTCGCCTGGCCGTTCGCGGCAGTGCGCACGTCGGCGACCCAGAAGGCGGTATCGGGAAAGGCCTTGCGAATCTTCGGCTGCACCAGGCGCTCAGGCTTGAGCTGCGCCAGCGCCTTCGACGGGCGCACGCTCGCAAGCTGCATCGCGCGCTTGCCCGCCTGGCCGCTGAAGTAGTAGCTCAGCGAGCTCTCGGTCGAGACCTGCGAATAGACCTTGCCGTAGAAGGCGTTCAGGATCGTGCCGGACGGTCTCGGGCTTGATGGCGTAGATGGCTTCGTCGACCACGCCGAGGCTGAACTCCGCGACCACGGGCTTGCCGGTCGAATCGCTCGCCTTGATGGTGTAGCTCGCGGCTTCGCCCGGCTGATACTGCGGCTTCGACGGCGTGAGCTGCACGTTCAGCTCATGTTGCGTCGGCGGGACCTTCAGGCTCTTCGAGCCTTCATAAAGCTTGTTGTCGCGAATGAAGACCGCGCCGACGTAGAAGTTCGGCGCGTACTCCGGCTTGACCGGCACATCGACGGCAATGCTGCCGCCGCTGCTCTTGACTACTTGTCCCGAGTAGAGCCCGTTGCCTTCGGCGGTCACCAGCACCGATGCCGGCTCTTTGCCGGTGACGATCAGCACGTGCGCGGTGTCGCCGGGCTGATAGCTCTTCTTGTCGGCGACGATCTGGATGCGCTCCTGCTCGGTGCCGTACCAGAGCGAGCTTGCGCCCGGCGCCCATAGATAGGTGTCGTCTGCACCTCGCGATTCTCAGGCGTGGTCGCGGTGACCAGCACGCGGAATTCGCCGGCATCGGGAATTGTGAGCTTCACCTGCGCCTTGCCGCTGGCGTCGGTTTGTCCTTGCGATGTTGCAGTGGTCGGACCTTCGCCGGTACTTCGCCAGTTCCAGCGACTTCATCTCGACGCGGAACGAAGTCTGCACCGGCTTCTTGTCGTAGTCCTGCGCGGTGACGGTGATGGTGGCCGTGCTCCCCTTGCTGTAGACGTACGAGTTCGGCTCGGCCGTCAGGAAGAAGCTGCCGTAGGTCGCCAGCGCATAGCCGTGTCCGGAGATCTCGCGATTGCCCGCGTCGGTGACGCGCGCCTCGATGCGATAGACCAGGTCCTGGTGCTTCGTGTCGACCGTCGTCGGAACCGTGATCTGCAGCTTGCCGTCGGCGTCGAGCGTGCCGCTCTTCTCCTCTTCCTGCTCGCCGCCGGAGTCGTCTTCATCGCCGCCGGCACCTTCACCGCCGGCGTCGCGCCTGCGTCCTCGTCTTCGTCGCGGCCCAAGGGCCAATACTGCGAGGTGTGCACCACCCACTTCACCTTGGCGTTCGCCACCGGCTCGCCGAAGTAGTAGCGCGCGTCGATGGTCGCCTTGATGGGCTGGCCTTGCAGCACGCGCGGCGTCTGCGCCGTGACCTTCACCGCATACTCGGGCTTCTTGTACTCCTCGACCGAGAAGCTGCGTGCCCTCGACGTAGCGCTCGCCCATCTGCATCGAGAGGTAGTACATGCCGAGGTGGGCGTCGCGCGGGACAGCGTAGTCCCAGTGCGCCGTGCCCATGTCGGCGAGCATCGCGGTGGACTGCGTCCAGATGACGTCGTAGGTCTGCGGATCGCGCAGCTCCAGCCGCAGTTCGTCGACCCTGCGGAATCGTGTAGCCGCTCGGCGTCTGCGCGCGCACGATGGTCTTGAAGTGCACCGTGTCGCCGGGCCGATAAACCGGGCGGTCGGTGTAGGTGTAGCCCTTCAGATTGCGATTCGGATCGTCGCCCAGGTTCCACGCGCCGGGCGTGTTGATGGCGAACTGGTCGGCGCTGGCGGCCAGCACCGCGACGTTCTCCGGCTTGGCTTGGCTGATCGCGGTGTCGAGCAGGCCTTGCGCGTCGGTGTTCTTCGACGCGACCTCCTGCTGATCGATCCAGACCTGCACTGGAATGCCCGGCGATGGGATCGCCGCTGCGGCGATCGACCACGAAGCTCATCAGCCGGCCCGGGCCGGCCTTGGTGATGATGGCGATGTCGGTGACGACGACGACGGTGTACGCGCGCAGCGTGCCGTCGGTCGCCTCGACCAGGTAGACGCCCTTGTCGCTCACGGGAACCGCGATGTTCAGGCTCTCCCATTGCTCGTGCGCAGGCACGTCCACTTCCACACCGAGACGACCTGCTGCTGGTTGAGGATCGGAACCTGCGCGAAGCTCTCGACCTTCGGCCCTTTTGGCTGCTCGGTTTCGCCCATGCGCCACAAGCGAATTTGGTGGCGCGAGTCGGGCGAGAACTGCGCGCGCACGAAGTCGCGGATCCATGCCCAGATGCGATGCTTCCAGGCGTGAAACTTTTCCAGCCAGGTGTGCGGCTTGCTTGGGCAGCGCGGGCGCCTGCCCGCCGAAGTTGTGCAGCTCCTGCATCTGGCTGAAGAACTTCACGGGATTGTTCACGCGATAGACGCGGAACTCGAGCTGCTTCACGTTGTGGGCGTTGACGGCGATTTCCGGCTTCTCGCCGGGCATGAAGGTGCGCTGGCTGGTGAGCGAGAACCAGGAGGGCGGCCCGGCGTCCTGGGCCGATGCCGGAAGGATGAACGCGACCAGCAAAAACAGAGCGACGGCACAACGAACAAACCGTGGGTGCCCCGTTCTAGCCATCTTTTGGATGGGGCGGGGCAGTATGCCACTCGCCGGAACCGCAGATCCCTCGGCTCCGCTCGGGATGACAATTTTGGGAAGGGATGCGGGGACGCGAGCCTGAAGGCTCGCTCTACCAGTCGAGTGCCGTCGCGCGCGCCTCATTCGCCGCCTCGCAGGATGTTCCAGCGATAGACGCCGAGGAACGCGGGATTCGAGGCGACGGGCCGCCAGCGCGCGTCGGGATAGTTCAGGAGTTCCGCGAGCGACAGGCGCTTGATCTCGCCGGGCGAACTGCCGTTCGGGCCGGTGTGGTAGACGACGAACTGCTCGGTGCCCGGCTCGATCTGGCTGCGGCCCAGGAAGATCATCGCGTGGAACGGCATGCGTGCGGCGGTGTCCTGGCGAAAGAAGAGCAGGTCGCCGGGACGCGCGCGCGTCAGGCTGCGACCGACAGAAAACGTGTTGCGCCGCCACAGCGTTGCTGCGTCGGCAAACTCGGCGAACGCGCCATCATGCAGGTCGTCAGCGGCAAAGCTTCCGTCGCGCACCCGAAACAGCGCCGCGCCGAGCGGCGTATAAGGATAGCGATACTGCCGAATGTCGCCGGCCGAGGGCGACGCGGGCAGCGCCACGGCGTGCGCCCATTCGGCATCGTGCTCGCGCAAGGCCTCGCGATAGGCGAAGCGCAGCAATGCCGCGCAATCGTCGACTTCGGGCGCAGCATTCTTGCCGCGGTAATACTGCGATTCCGCCAGCAGCGTGAACCAGCCGCGAAACGCGAGGCGGTCGGCAGGATCGTGCAGGCGCAGGAAGTCGGGAGTGCCGTCGCCGACGGCGTCGCCGAAATCAGGAGCGGTTTGCAGTTCGACTTCGCGCGGCGCGAACCCTGCCGCGGTGATCCGCAACTTCGCCTCGCCCGGCATGACGCCGGACTGAACGGCCACGGTCGCCGAATCCCCGCGCACGATGACCGAATTAACGTTGAGTTGGTGCGGAGTCTCAACCTGCACCTGAAGCTCGCGCAGCTCACGTCCATTCGAGGCATGGATGGTCAGTTGGGTGGAGGAGAAACCGTCGGCAGGCAGTGTGGTTTGCGCGAGCCGTGCGATCAGCTCAGCCGGGGCCAAAGCGCGATGCAGCGTGAACGCGCACACCGTCGCCGTAACCGCCAGCACCGCCAACACTGCCGCCCAGCGAGGCACGCCGCGCAATCCGCTCTCTCCTTGAAAGATTGCGCGGATTATACAGCAGCAATTCGCAGCTAGCAGCCAGCAACTAGCAGTGACCGCATAAATCGATTTGTTTCAGGGCACGACCCTTCGGCAAGCTCAGGGCAGGCTTTCAGTCGTGCCGAATAGCGCCATTTTGATTTGGCAGTCCGAGGAGGCCTTCAGGGACTGAGTCGCAACCGGTATGGCCGCTGCCGCGGCTCGGTGGATCTCCCACTTTTACCCGGCGCTTACGCGCCGGGCTCACCCCATACCGCCGCTGCGCGGCTGTTTTAGCTGCGGCTACGACGCTTTTGTTCCACCACCCAAGATCGTTTTCAGTTGCGACACAGTCTCTTCAGGCCGACGAGGAATCTGCGGTTTGCCCGGACCGCCATCCCCCTCGCGCGGACCACAGATCCCTCGGCTCCGCCCTCCACCACCCCAACAAGCGCCAAAACCGCGCTCGCCGGGGACCCCGGCTCCGGGCTCCGCTCGGGATGACAAAATTACGCAGTGATCTCATGTATCGATTTGTGTCAGGGCACGACTTTGCCGCAACTCCTCTCGGCTCCCGATTTGTGCTCCAACTTTCGTACCCAATTCGGTGCGGCGCGCATCCATTCTGATGGGCTTGGTCACGGCAGGCGGGAGGGGTGCAAAAAGGAGATTTTTTCGCTCGCGTGGCTCGGATATAATCTCCGGTTAAGCTGCACCGCGGATGCTCCTCTTCCTCTCATCGCCGCAGCGTGTACCAAACGAGGACGCAACCTGCTCGCGGTTTCTCCGGCCCGACAGCACGACGATTCTGTATCACTCCTCTCTGCGCAAGGAGCTTCGGAATGGCGATTAAAGAAAGCGAGTTCGTGTGGCACAACGGCAACCTCGTGCCCTGGGGTGACGCCAAGATCCACGTCATGTCGCACGTGATCAACTACGGCTCCTCTGTGTTCGAGGGCATTCGCTGCTACCAGACCACCAGAGGCCCGGGCATCTTCCGGCTGCGCGACCACATGCTGCGGCTGCTCCAGTCGTGCAAGGTGTATCGCATCGAGCTGGACTACGAGCTCGACGCGCTCTGCGATGCCGCCGTGGAGCTGGTCGCGGCCAACAAGGTCGCGCCCTGCTACATCCGCCCAATCGTGCTTCGCGGCTATGGACAGGTTGGCGTCAACCCGTTCAACTCGCCCACTGAGGTCTACATCGCCAACTACGAATGGGGCAAGTATCTGGGCAGCCCCGATTCCGATGACGGCGTGGACGTGTGCGTCTCGTCATGGAACCGGCTGGCGCCGAACACCATGCCGACGATGGCCAAAGCCGGCGCGAATTACATGAACTCGCAGCTCATCAAGATGGAAGCCATCGTGAACGGCTACGCCGAGGGCATCGCACTGGACGTGAACGGGTACGTCAGCGAAGGCTCGGGCGAGAACGTCTTCATCGTTCACAAAGACCGCATCTACACGCCGCCGCTGGGCAACAGCGTGCTGCCGGGGATCACGCGCAACTCGGTGCTGCACATCGCGCACGAGCTGGGCATTCCGGTGGTGGAGCAGATTATCCCGCGGGAGATGCTGTACATCTGCGACGAGCTGTTCTTCAGCGGCACCGCTGCCGAGATCACGCCCATCCGCTCGGTGGACAAGATCAACGTGGGCCGGGGCGTGGCCGGGCCGATCACCAAGGCGGTGCGCAAGGAGTTCTACAGCATCGTCAATGGCATCGTGGAAGACCGCTTCGGCTGGCTGACGCCAGTCCCGGTCAAGCAACCTGTGACGGTTTAATTCCTGCAAGACAACGCTTCAGCAACTGCCGTGGCCATCGATGAGGGCCGCGGCAGCCTTGTTTTGTGCGCCTGCCACCGGCTCACAGGTGCAACGAGTCTACGGCACGTTAGGGTGTGACCCAAATCACACTGCGAAGCAGGCCGCAGCGGAGACAATCAAATGGGAAGGCGGGCGCTTCTTGCCAGAATGCCACCGCACCGAAGGCGGCTCGCCGTGCCACGCACGTTGCAGTGCAAAGGACATTCCAGATGGCTACGGGTGTTTTCGCTCAGCAACGATCAATTCAAATCAAGGAGCGTTTTGCATGAAGCGTTTTATCACGACGTTGGCGATGTTGGCGGTATTCTCCTGCCTCGGCTGGGCTGAGGACGGAGCGACTCTCTACAAGACGAAGTGCGCCGGATGTCACGGCGCGGCGGGCGAAGGCAAAGTCGGTCCCTCGCTGCAGAAGACCACGTTGTCGGAGAAGCAGATTGCGGATGTGCTCACCAATGGCGCACCCGGCAAGAAGGCGCCACACGCCAAGGGCGTTGCGGGTATCAGCGCCGATCAGGCCACCGCGATTGCTACCTATGTCGCCAGCCTGAAGAAGTAGTTCGGAGTAAGACGAAGCCGGCCTTTAGTGGGGCCGGCTTTGTCAATTCCGTTTCAGAACGGAGTTTCACCACGGAAGCACGGAATCCACGGAATTTTATTTGCTTTTTTCCGTGCGTTCCGTGCTTCCGTGGTGAAAACTCCCTAGCGGTGGCTAGAACGTCACCCGCACGCCCAACTGCGCGGCGAAGGGAATGCCCACGGTCGTTCCCGGACCGAAGAAATCGCCCAGCGCGCCTGCGGGCACCAGCAACTGGTTGGGGTTCGTGATCGGCACGTTGCACGCCGGTGTGGGACACAGCGCCGTCGCGTTGGTCAGGCTGTTGACCGGCGTCGGCAGCGCCGAGATATCGGTCACGTAATTCGCTCCGGGATTGTTGCGATTGAACAGGTTGAAGAGGTCAATGAACGGCGACACCGTCAGGCGTTCGTTCACCTTGATGGGACGCGTGACGCGCAGATCGACCTGAATGTATGGCGTGCCGCGGAACTGGTCCAGCGTAGTCTGCACGCCGTTGATGACCGCGCGATCGTTCGTCGGATCGCCGAAGCCGTTGACGTCCACCGGCGTAGTCAGCGTGATGGGCCGTCCGCTCTCGGCCTGGATGAGCGTGGTCACCTCGAAGCCGCCCGGAACATAGACGATGCCACCCAAGGTGAAGCGGCTGGTCACATCTTCACCCGACGGGCCGTAGTCGCTCGGCACGAACGGGTGCAGCGGATCGCAGACGCCGTTCACGTAATCCCACAGCTCGCCCAGCACGCAGCCATAGGTCTTCGCCCTGGAGAGCACGTAGTTCGCCGTGAGGTTGAATCGCTTCGAGACATTCCCGCGCAGTTGCAGCACCATCGCCTTGTAGCTGGAGCGGTTGTCGGACTTGAAGACCGAGATGTCGGGCACGTTGGCCATCTGCGTTGCCTGGTCGGGCGCAAACAGCGGCGAGGAGAGCGTAAAGCCGGAGGTGTAGTCATACCGGCGATAGCCGTGCTGGCCCTGCTCCAGGATGAAGTCGTCGCTGACCACCCATTTTCTGCCGGCGCCAAAGGCGTACTGCACGCCGCCGCTCACGTGCATGGCGTAGGGCGTGTGGTAGTTGGGATCGATGACCGAGCCGGTTCCGCCGGATGCCGACCCCGGCAGGCATCCCGGGCCGGGCACGCCGCCGGAAACCGTGCAGGGCTGAAACGCCGAGGGGGTGTTCACCGCGGTGAAGGCTTCCACCCAGCCATTCTGCGCGAGGTCGTTGTAATAGAGCCCGATGCCGCCGCGGACGACGAGGTCTTCAACCGAGTCTGGCGACCAGGCGATGCCGAGACGCGGCGCAAAGGCTTTGCGGTAATCGTGCGGAATGCCCGTAGACAGCGGCAGGTCGAGCCCGCGGATCGTCTGCACCGCCGCGTTGTAGTTCTGGTTGACGCCATTGGCCTGGAAGAGGCCGAAGGAGGTGTCCCATCTCAAGCCGTAGGTCACGGTTAGGGTCGGCGTCATTCGCCACGAGTCCATGGCATAGAAGCCCAGCCGCTGCACGTTCTGGTTGAAGCTGCCGTTGCCGGCCGGCGTGGACGTCGTCTGGCAGTTCGCGCCATCGAAGGGCGGCAGGCAATTGAGCTCGGCGGTAAGCTGCGCCGGATTGCTAAGGTAGAACGTCGGGTCTTCGGTCAAGACGTAGAGCGTTTCGGCCTGGCCCGGCAGCGCGCCGCTCAGCACCGGCTCGTGGATGAAGTCGATGCCGAACCTGGGCGCGTGCGTGCCCGAAGAGTGGCTGACGTCGTACTTGAACTGATACTTCTGCTGCTGGCGCAGGACAGGAAATGCGGTGATGGGGGTGACGAACTGGTTGTCGCCGTAGGTCTCGAAGCCGGAGATGGTCTTGGAGGTCGAGCTGAACGGAAATGCCAGCGCGAAGCCCAGGTACTGGTTGCGGGTGGCCGCGCCGTGCAGATAGCTGGCGTCGAAGACGAAGGAGCCCAGCCACGTCGGACTGAAGCTGTACTGGTTGCTGAGCACGCCATTCCAGTAGTTGGAGTGCTCGGTCGCGCCCGTTGAAGGCAGCGTGGCCTGCTGCACCAGCCCGTTGTTGCGTGGTGTAGTTATCGACTGCGCCGCGCAGGAACCAGTGCGACTTCTCCGACTGCGCCCAGTCGAAGCGCTGAAGCACAAGGTAGTCGTGGAATGGGACGCGCACGTAGGGCGGTACGGCGATCGAGCTGGTGTTCGGAATCAGCCCCATCTGTGCCAACTGCGACAGGGCGTTGAACTCCGTCAGGCTGTCCGGACTGTAGTTGACGCTGGCGTGCTCGTTCACTGCCTCGAATGATGTGAAGGTCCAGACCTTGTCTTTCACGATGGGGCCGCCGAGTGTCGCGACATAGTTCTGGCGCGAGAAGGGCTGCTTCGGCTCGGGCGCAGGATTCTCGATGGGGAAGCGGGCGTTCAGCGCGGCGGCGCGCTCGAAAAAGGCAAAGTCGCCGTGCCATAAATTGGTGCCGCTCTTGGTGCTGAGCACGACGGCGCCGGTCGTAGTGCGTCCCACTTCAGCATTCTCCTGCGAGGTCTGCACTGCGAACTCCTGGAGCGCGTCGGGCGAGAAGTTCTGGAGGAAGCCGCCGATGTAGTCGTCGGAGTTGTCGCCGCCGTCGACCGTGAGCGTGTCGTTCAGGCCGGAGCTGCCGCCGAATGATACTGCGGTGATGCGGGCTTTAGTAGGATCGGAGGGCTCGACCGGCTCCGTTCCCGGCACGAGATAAGCGATGTTGGCGAAGCTGCGCGCCGCCAGTGGAATGTTCTCCAGATCGAACGCTGTCACCACGCCTTCGTGGACGGCGCTGGTGGTATTCAGCGGCTCGGTGGTGATGGATGAGGCTTGACCTTTGACGTTGACCGTCTGCGTCACTGTTCCCGGCTGCAAGGTCACGAGGATGTCTTGCGCGCTGGTGATGCGAACGGCGACGTCGTCGCTGGCCTGGGCGAAGCCGGAGGCGTTTACCACAACGTGGTAGGTGCCTGGCGGAAGGCTCTCAAAGCGGAACTCGCCCCGGCCATTGGCTGTGACCTGCCGCTGGATCTTCTGGTCCGGAGTGTTGACCGCAACCGACGCGCCGGCAATCCGGGCGCCCTTGGAGTCCTGCACTTCGCCCAGCAGCGTGCCGGTTGAATTCTGCGCGTGCACTGCGCCTGCCGCAAACAAAGCAGCGGCAACTGCGAGCAAGAGGCTGAAAGGTCTGGGGCGCAAGATGGCCGGCTTCATGGGAGCGTCCTCCAAGCTGCGACGGTGGAAGGATTTGGCGGTGACAGCAGCTTGGAGCGAAAGCCTACTCCCCAGGCGTTAGTACTACCACGGATAGTAGTTCAGCCTGGCATGTTATCCCGCATCCGCTCACACCCCCCGGTGACCAACCTCACTGTTTCCATGTTTGCCAATGGCCATACTCAAAGTGGTGTCTTATGAGCAACAACGCCGCACAGCCATTGACGCGAAGAACGCATTGCCTATCTGGAAGGACTGGTCGCGAGGCCCGCACCGCCGCGGCTGCCTTCTCGCAATTCACGCAGGAAGACGTGGATCGCATCGTCAAGCCGATGGTGCTGGCCGGCCTGAAGGCAGGCCCAGTATCTGGCGCGGCTGGCGGTCGAAGAAACCAAGATCGGCGTGCTGGAAGACAAGGCCATCAAGAACATGGTGGCCACCGAGTTCGTCTACAACTACGTCAAGGACAAGCGCACCGTCGGCGTGATTCGCGAAGTATCCCGAGCGCGGCCTGGTGGAATTGGCCGAGCCCATCGGCGTCATCTTCTCGCTCACGCCCATCACCAATCCCACCTCGACCGTGCTGTTCAAGTGCATCATGGCGATCAAGACGCGCAATGCGGTGATCTTCAGCCCGCATCCCAGCGCGTGGCGCTGCTGCTCCGAGGCCGTGAGGATCATGTACGAGGCGGCGGTGAAGCACGGCGCGCCCGAAGGCGTCTTCACCTGCCTGGAGTCGCACACCCTGCAGGACAACGCCTACCTGATGCACCACAAGGATGTCGGCCTGATCGACGCCACCGGCGGACCGGGCGCGGTGAAGGCCGCCTACAGCTCCGGCAAGCCCGCGCTGGGCGTGGGCGCGGGCAACACGCCGGTGTATCTGGAGAAGACCGCCGATCTCGACATGGCGGTCGTGGACATCATCACCTCGAAGACCTTCGACAACGGCACCATCTGCGCCTCCGAGCAGACGGTGGTGATCGATGACGAAATCTACGATCGCGTGCTGGAGAAGTTCGCCGAGCTGGGCGCGCACATCTGCAACGAGAAAGAAACCGAGCTGCTGGGGCGCACGCGTCATCGATCCCACGACCGGCTACATGCAGCCGATGGCGGTGGGGCAGAAGGCGACGACAATCGCGCAAATTCGTCGGCATCAAAGTCAAGCCGAACACCAAGCTGCTGATCGCGCCCATCACAGGGCGTGGGCCGCGAGTATCCGCTCTCGGTCGAGAAGCTCTTCCCGGTGCTTGCGGTCTACCGCGCACAGTCAGTGGATGAGGCGCTGAAGGTCTGCGTCGGAGGTGAATCACCTCGGCGGCCTGGGACATACCGCCGTCGTCTTCTCCAACAACGAAGAGGTCATCCGGCAATTCGGCGACCGTGATGAATGCCGGCCGCATCATCGTGAATTCGCCGGGCTCGATCGGCGCGCTGGGCGGCGTTTACAACGACATGGTGCCGACGTTCTCTTTCGGATGCGGCACCGGCGGCGGCAACAGCACCACCGACAACGTCAACGTCTACCACTATCTGAACATCAAGCGCATGGCGCGAAGGACACAGGCGCATATGTGGTTCCGCGTTCCCAACCAGATCTACTTCAACATGAATGCGGTCGAGAATCTGCGCAACTTCCCCTCGCGCTCGACCGTGATCATCACCAATCCGCGCGCTGGAGCAGATCGGCCACGTCGACATCGTCCGGCGCGCGCTTCCACCGCAGACTCAGGTGCGAGTGACCATCATTCCCGACGCCGAGCCCGACATCAAGATCATCGCGCAAGGCGTGGAGGCGCTGAACTTCTACAAGGCCGACCAGATCATCGCGCTGGGCGGCGGCTCGGTCATCGACGCGGCGAAGATCATGAAGCTGAAGTACGAGTCGCCGCGAGGCGGACCTGGAGGAACTGGCCGCGCCGTTTCTCGACATCCGCAAGCGCGTGGTGCAATACCCGATCCGGAGAAGGTCAATCACTCGCGACTGATCGCGATTTCGACGACCAGCGGAACCGGCAGCGAGGTCACGCCGTTCGCGGTGATGACCGACAAGGAGCGCGGCATCAAAGTTACGCTCGCCGACTACTCGCTCACGCCCGACGTGGCGATCGTCGATCCGCAGTTCGTCATGTCGATGCCGAAGGGGCTGACGGTCGATACCGGCGTCGATTGCCTGACGCACGCGCTGGAAGCTGGGGTTTCGATTTACGCGTCGCCCTTCACCGATTCCAACGCCATGCAGGCGATTCGGCTGGTCTTCAAGTATCTGCCCGAGTGCCTACGAGAATCCGCGCGACGAAGAGGCGCGCACCATGATGCACAACGCCGCTTGCATCGCGGCGATTGCGTTCTCCAACGCTTCGGTGGGCGTGAATCACGCGCTGGCGCATGCCTTCGGCGCGCGCTTCGGCGTCGCCCACGGCCGCGCCAACGCGCTGATGCTGCCGCACGTGATCGCCTACAACGCGTCGGTGCCGACCAAGTTCATGCCTTCGCCGAATCAGCGGACGTACGTCGCGCACAAGAAGTACGCCATGATGGCCGACCTGCTCGGCCTGGGCGGGCACACGGTCGAGGAGAAGGTGCAGCGCCTGATCACCGCGACCGAACAGCTGCTCGACCGCCTGGGCGTGCCGCGCTCGATCGCCGAGCTGGGCATCTCGAAAGAAGAGTTCGAACGCGCGATGCCCGATCTGACGAAGAACGCCTTCGACGATCCGTCGTGGCGCTCGAATCCGCGCATGCCGCTGATCAGCGAACTGGCCGAGCTGTATTGGAAGGCGTACGAAGGGCGGACGGCAACCAAGCCACCAGCGTCCGAGACTCCAGTCGAGGAAGAAGTTCTGGCGTGATACAGCCTCCGGTGCCCCAGGTTCGCCCGTCTTTTGGGCGAACCTGGGGCACCGGAGGCTTGGCGCGACACCATTACGGCCCTTCCTCCCGCAGGAGAAAATCAACCAGCGCTGTCAAGGTCGGTCGCACATCCGTGATCGCGTCCTGTATCGCGTCGAGATGGTTCTTCAGGGCGATGGTGACCTCGGCCAGGCCGCGACGGTGCCGCGCATCCAGCGACAGGAACAACGGCAGGGCCTGCTGCTCGAAGGTGCGGCTGCGGGACGCGATCTCGGCCAGGCTGTGCACCAGGACATCGCCGTTGCGGTCGCTCGCGAAGCCCAACTCCTCCAGGCGCGCGGCGATCTTTGGCTGTAGTTCCACGATGTACTGGGTTTCGGAATCGTCCATGGTGCCTCCGCAGCTTTAGATTCTGCCGTTGGAACCATTGTCGCAATCGGATTGGCGGGCTGCTCCTGCTACACTCTCGGCAATGCGGGTCCTGGGCATCGATTGCGGCGGCGAATACACCGGCTATGGCGTGGTGGAGCAGGACGAGTGCGGCGCGCTGCATCACCTGTGCAGCGGCGCGATCCGCTTATCGCCGCGCGACGCGCTGGAGCTCCGGCTGAAGAAGATCTGCGAGGAACTGGCCGCAATCATCGCCGCCCAATTGCCGGAGCAGGTCGCCATCGAAGACGTGTTCTACGCGGTGAACGCCAAATCGGCGCTCAAGCTGGGACACGTGCGCGGAGTGGCGATGCTGGCCGCCGCTCAGGCCGGCCTCGAGGTCGTAGCCTACTCGCCGCTGTCGATCAAGTCGGCCGTCGTCGGATACGGCAAGGCAGAGAAGTCGCAGGTGCAGGTGATGGTGGCGCGACTGCTGAAGCTGGCCGAGCCACCGACGCCCGCCGACGCCGCCGACGCGCTCGCCATTGCCATCTGCCACCTGCATACCGCCGGAACGTTGCGGCGGCAACGGGCCTCGGCACGCTGATAGAATCTCTCCCCAGCATGAAGCTGTCTCTCTGGTTCTTCCTGCTGATGGCCGTCTCGGCCGCTGCCCAGCAAGCCGCCGGCACACCGGCACCCGCTCCGGCGCAGGGCTCGGTGCGCTTCAGCTTCGACTGGAGCCAGGGCATTCCCTGGGAAAAGTACACCATTGACGTCGCTGCCGATGGCAAGTCGCACTTCGACGGCACGCCGCATCCCGACGCGGCCAACGACACCGATCCCGTCCAGCAGGATTTCACGATTTCCGACGCCAATCGGCGGAAGCTGTTCGAATTGGCGCAGAAGCTGAATTACTTTCACGGCGACTTCGACTCGCACCTGAAGCACATTGCGCGCACGGGCACGAAAACGCTCCAGTACCAGTCGCCTGAAATCACCGGCAGCACGAGCTTCAACTGGTCGCAGAATCCCGACGTCGACTGGCTGGCGCGCTTTTTCGGCGGCATCGCCACCACCATCGACTTCGGCCGCAGGCTGGAATTCCAGTACCGCTTCGACAAGCTTGGCATGGACCAGCTCCTGAAGGAGCTCGAAGACCTTCAGGCGAGCCACGGCGCAGAGGAACTGGAAATCATCGCTCCGATTTTGCGCAAGATCGCCGCCGACCCTAACCTGATGAACATCAGCCGCGAGAGCGCACACAAGCTGTTGCGAAGCATCGGGCAATCGGCGTCGCAGAGTCCCGTCTCGCAATAACGCGTTCGGACCGAACTGCGGAGTGCAGCTTTCGTCTGCGTCGACGATAATTTAACAATGCCTCGGCGCCGATTTTCGCAAACACACATCCAAACTGGTGTTTAATAGGGGCAGATAACGATGGTCAGAGGGGGCCGTCAGGCTGCCTTCCCTCGATACCGTCTCCCAGCATCAGCAACCGAGGTCAAGGAGTTCCATCATGTCGCGTCGCAGCCGTTTCTCATGGCTCGCCCTGGCGCCATTTGTTGCAGCTATTGCTTCCCTGCCGGCCTTCGCCAACTCGCATGTCCGGATCGTTCGCCTCAGTTCGGTGGAAGGCCAGGTTCAAATGGACCGCGGAGTGGGCGGCGGTCTGGAGCGCGCCATCCTGAATGCGCCCATCGTGGAAGGCACTCGGCTCGTGACCGGCAACGATGGATTGGCGGAGGTCGAGTTCGAGAATGAGAGCGCGCTGCGGCTGACGGAAAATTCCGAAGTAAGATTCTCGCAGCTTCTGCTCACCGACACGGGCGCGAAGGTGAATCAGTTTGAGGTAACGAAAGGTATCGTGTACCTCGATACCGCATCGAAGGGCGACGACGTGTATCGCATGAAGATCGGCGATGTGAGCCTGCTGGCGCATCGTGACAGCCTGGTGCGCCTCACCGCGACGACTGACCAGTTCAAGGTTGCAGTGTTCAAGGGCGATGTCCAACTCGAAGGCGGAGCCCAGCCGGTTTCCATCCATAAGAAGGAAACGCTGACCCTGGACTTGAAGGATTCCTCGAAATACGAGGTCGCCAAGGCCGTGGAGGCTGGGCGGTTCGACGCGTGGAACAAAGAGCGCGAGGACTACCGGAACACCTACGCGGAGAACGAGGGCTACGGCGGTCCCAACCGCGCTTACGGCTTGCAGGACCTCAACTATTACGGCGATTTCTTCTACGCCGCGGGATACGGCTATGCCTGGCAGCCGTATGGATTCGCGGGGTCGATGCTGAACTGGAGCCCGTACAGTAATGGAGCGTGGATCTTTAGCCCCGGGCTAGGATATTCCTGGGCGTCGGGATATCCCTGGGGCTGGTTGCCATTCCATTACGGCTCATGGGCGTTCCTCAACGGCGCTGGATGGGCGTGGCTGCCGGGCCATGGGTACAACGGACAGTGGTATGCGGGGAATTTCCTGGCCGTCCCGAGAGTGGTGAAAGCGCCGGCAGGCTGGACGGCCGCAACGCCTCCTGCTGTTCTGAGCGCGGCGAGCACGCCGCGGACGGTGCAGGTGGGTACGCCCAATTCAACGGCGCTGACAATTCCGGGCGGCCGCATTCCTCCTAACTTCGCGAGCCTGGTCCCCGGCCACGCGGCAAGCACAGCCACGCGTGCCCTCGGACGACCGGCTGCGAGCGCGAATGCAAGCCATACCGTGTTTGCCAGCCGCAGTGCAGCGATGAACGCTGGTCAGGCAGGACACGTCTTCGCCGTGCCGGCACGCTCCGTCTCGTTGGCTGCTCCGGAGATGGGCGGGATTCGTGGCGGCGGGATAGCGGCACCTGCGTCCAGCGCCCATGGCAGCCTGGGCAGCTCCGCAAGTCATGGCACGGGCAGCTCCGGCACGGCTGCGCATAAGTAGACGTCGGCACAACAAATAGTAAAGGCGGCCTTCGGGCCGCCTTTCTCGTGCCGAAACGGAAGCGCTTGCTCCGCTACCCCGCCACTTCTTCCAATTGTTTCTGGTCGACATCGAAGTTGGAGTAGACGTGCTCGACATCGTCGTGGTCTTCCAGCGCCTCCAGCAGGCGGATCATCGTGTTTGCCTGCTGGCCCTCCAGCTTGATGTAGTTCTGCGGCAGCATGCCGATCTCGCGACTTCCGAAGTGGTCCCCGCCTTCTTCACCGCCTCCAGCACGGCCTCGTAGGCAGAGGGGTCGGTCAGGACTTCCCAGCTCTCGCCGTCGTCCTTCAGGTCGTCAGCGCCGGCTTCCAGCACCAGGTTCATCAAGTCATCTTCCTTCGCCGCCGACTTGGCGATGACAATGTCGCCCTTCTTGTGGAACATCCACGCGACCGAGCCGGCTTCGCCCATGTTCCCGCCGTTCTTGGCGAAGGCGTGGCGAATCTCGCTGACGGTGCGATTGCGGTTGTCGGTGGAGACCTCGACCAGAATCGCCACTCCGCCCGGCCCGTAGCCTTCGAACGTGATCTCTTCGTACGTGACGCCGGGCAGCTCGCCGGTGCCGCGCTGAATGGCGCGCTTGATGTTGTCGGCGGGCATGTTCTCCGCCTTGGCAGCCGCAATGGCGGTGCGCAGGCGCGGGTTCTTCTCGGGATCGCCACCGCTCTTGGCGGCCATGGTGATTTCCTTGATCAGCCGCGTGAAGATCTTGCCGCGCTTGGCGTCCAGCGCGCCTTTTTTATGCTTGATGGTTGCCCATTTTGAGTGGCCAGACATGGAGAAACCTCAGATATTGTTCGATCAGAATAAGTGCTGATGGCTGCGCGGCACAGTTCGGGCGCGCAAGAACGGCCCCTCCAATCGCGACGACCAGAGCGGACGAAGAAAAATTATAGCACCGGCAGTTGGCCGCCGACGTTGAGGGTAGTCGGCGTTCCGGTCGCGAGAGACGCCGTTAGTCGGATGTGATCGTCTACTTCGCCGGTTCTTTGCCTGCCGCCTGCTTCTGGCCAAACTCGCGGGCGCGGCGAGTCAGCTCCTCGGGACCAACATCCTCAATATGCGTTGCGACCCACCAGTTGTTGCCCTCGGCATCGGTGACCCCGCCGTGACGATCGCCATAGAACTGGTCGGACGGCTCGCTCAGTGGCTTCGCGCCCGCCGCAAGCGCTTTCTTGTACATGGCATCGCAGTCCTCGACGTAGACATAGAAATTGCCGGGGCGCGCGTGCCAATCGCCATGCGCCCTGCCGAACATGAGCATGGAAGTGCCGACCTTCATCTCGGCATGCTGCACCTGGCCCTTGTCGTCGCGCATGGCGTAGGTCTCGTGCGCATCAAAGGCCTTCTTCAGGAAATCCATCACGGCTTCGGGATTGCCAATGGTCAAGTAGGGCGTGACGGTGTGGTAGCCGTCGGGAATCGGTTTGACTGCCATGGTACCTCCTAGGTTACGCCGGGGCGCCGGTGGCCGATTCGCCCGCCGCATCGCGGTCTGCCAGCAGCAATGCCTGCGCCTGGCTGATGCGTCCGCCGGGAATCGAGGGGTCGGCGTTACGCAGCTTCACCAGTGCGGGCACCTTGTCCTTGCCGCTCACCAGCCACAGGATGCGCCGCGAGCGGTTCAGGACGGGATAGGTCAGCGTCATACGCCGCCGGTTCTGATAGACGCCGGTGATCGCGACGTCGCGATCGATGACGTTGAGCACGGGATCGTTGGGAATGAGCGATGCCGTGTGGCCATCCGGACCGAGTCCCAGATGCGCGAGATCAAGTACCGGCGGCTTGCCGGCGATTCCTTCCAGCGTTTGTGCGTATTCCTTTGCCGCAGCGTCCACATCGGGCTTCTCAACCGGCATCGCATAAATTTGTTCGGGCGGAATGGGCGCGTGCTCCAGCAAGGTGGCGCGCAGGTGTTCGTAGTTGCGGTCGGGATCGCCGGCGGGCGCGATGCGCTCGTCGATCTGGAAGACGTGCACGTTGGCCCAGGGAACCTCCTCGTTGGCCAGTTCGCGCAGCATCACCCAAGGCGTCTTGCCGCCACTGACGGCCATGATGAAGCGGCCGCGTGCAGCGACGGCGGCGCGGGCATCGGCGGCAATGACGGCTGCCGCACGCTTGGCAAGAGAAGGAATGTCGGGAAGAATCTCGATGTTCATGATTGCTCCAAACGAAGGGGCGCAGCTGTTAGCTGCGCCGCAGGTACCCAGAATCGCACTGAGTCGGCTTCAGCCGACGACACAGCCGCCTCGGCGGCTGAAGCCGCCGCGGCATCAGGAAGATAAGGCGACGTCAACGGCGCACCTGAAGGTGCGCCCCCCGTGCTAATACCTTACTTCCCTGCCGCCTTCTCCAGGTGTCCGCCGAACTCGTACCGCATCGCCGAAAGCAGCTTGTCGGCGAAGTCAGCCTGCCCACGCGAGCTGAAGCGCTCGTACAGCGAGGTCGTCAGCACGGGGCTGGGCACGCCTTCGTCGATGCTGGCCTTGATGGTCCAGCGGCCTTCGCCGGAATCCGACACGCGTCCGGCAAACTTCTGCCAGCTTCGGGTCCTCGGCCAGCGCGATTGCGGTCAGGTCCAGCAGCCAGGAGGCGATCACGCTGCCGCGGCGCCACACCTCGGCAATATCGGGCAGGTTGAAGTCGTACATGGTAGTGCTCGGGATCGCGCAGCGGCGTGGTTTCGGCATCGATCTCGCCCTTCTTCTTGCCGATGTTGGCAGTCTTGATGATGTTCAGGCCCTCGGCATAAGCAGCCATGATGCCGTACTCGATGCCGTTGTGCACCATCTTCACGAAGTGCCCGCCGCCGCTGGGTCCGCAATGCAGGTAGCCATCTTCCGACGTCCCGCCGATCTTCTCGCGGCCGGGCGTGCGATCGATGTTGCCGCGGCCGGGCGCCAGCGCCTTGAAAATGGGATCGAGGTGCTTCACCGCGGCATCCGGGCCGCCGATCATCATGCAGTAGCCACGCTCCAGGCCCCACACGCCGCCGCTGGTGCCGACGTCCACATAGTTAATACCCTTGGGCGCAAGCTCTTTGGCGCGGCGAATGTCGTCGATGTAATACGAGTTGCCGCCGTCGATGAGGATGTCGCCCTTCTCCAGGTGAGGAGCGACCTCGGCGATGGTCTGGTCCACCGCGCCCGCAGGAACCATCAGCCACAGCGCACGCGGCTTGTTCAGCTTCTTGATCGCGTCCTGCAGAGAGGAGGATCCTACTGCCTTGTCCTTCACCAGATCTTCCACGGCCTTTGGAGAACATGTCGAAGACCACGCATTCGTGTCCCGCCCTCATCAAACGGCGCACCATGTTCGCGCCCATACGTCCCAAACCCACCATTCCGAGTTGCATCGTTTGCTCCTGTTGATTTGAAATTTGCGAATTTTGTTTTCACCACGGAAGCACGGAGATCACGGAATTTAGAAGAACAATCCGGGATGATGGACTAAGGATCGGGTCGGGGGTTACGAAATGAGTGTTACTGCGTGCAACCGAAACCCTAAGTCTTTTCCGTGTCTTCCGTGCTTCCGTGGTGAATTGATCTTTACGCGCCCTTGGCCAGCGCCATGCTCTTCGACTCGATGACCTTCATCAGGTCGTTCCACGAATCGACGAACGACTTGGCGCCATCGTCCTGCAACTGTGCAGCGAGGGCGTCAATATCGACACCGGCCTTGCCGAAGTCAGCCAGCACCTTTTCACAATCCCCGCCATCGCGCGGCAGCACCGCTCCGATGTCGCCGTGATCGGCAAGCGCCTTCAGCGTGCCCTCCGGCATCGTGTTCACTGTATTGGGTGCCGCCAGGCTCTTGATGTACAGCACGTCGGAGGCTTTCGGGTCTTTGGTTCCGGTGCTGGCAAACAGAAGCCGCTGCGGATTGTAGCCCGCCTTCTTGATCGCCTGCCAACGGGGCGAGTCCAGCATATCGCAATAAGCCTTGTAGATACGAGCGGCGATCGCAATGCCCAGCTTGTCGCGCAACGCCTCCGGCACTTTCTCAATGGTGGAGACGTCCCAGCGGCTGATGAACACCGAAGCCACGGAGCTGACGTTCGAGGGCGGCAGGCCGGCTTTGATGCGCCGCTCGATTCCGCGCAAATAGGCTTCCGCCTGCGCCAGGTAGTGCTCGCGCGAAAACAGCAGCGTCACGTTGACTGAGACACCCGCGAAGATCGATTCCTCCACCGCCGGCAGGCCTTCCTTAGTGCCGGGGATCTTGATGAACAGGTTGGGGCGCGCGGCACGCTTGCACAGGTCTTCGGCCTCCGCCAGCGTACTGTTCGCGTCATAGGCCAGTAGCGGCGAGACCTCGAGCGACACCCAGCCATCGACGCCGTTCGAATTGTTGTGAATGTCACGGAACATGTCGGCAGCGCGCGTCAGGTCCTCGAGCGCAAGCTCGAAGAACAGGTCCTCTCCGGACTTGCCCTCGCGCATTTTCTTCTGGATCGCTGGGTCGTAAGTCGGGCTGTTCTTGATCGCATGGTCGAAGATGGTCGGGTTGGACGTCAGCCCGGTCACGGAGAAATCGTCGATGTAGTGCTTCAGCGTGCCTGAGTCCAGCAGGTCGCGCGTGATGTTGTCCAGCCAGAGACTCTGGCCCAGCTCGTGCAATTTTTGCGTTGCTCTCATCGGATCACCTCAGAAATGAGTCCCACGAAACTATCAAGCCGCAAGGCCGGCTGCAAGTGCGAAATTCACAATTCTTCGGGATAACGGCAGATTGCGTGGGAGACAGCGCCTGATACTATACACCGACAATGGGGCTGAACACGCAATTCACGCAAGAATAATAATTACGGTACTAAGGCCTCATTCGCCGGGCACTTGTGCTACTTTTCTGCAGCAAAAAGGGGGCTACCGTGGCCGCTTCCATCGCTCAGCTTGCAAGCCGCTTTCAAGTACCGGGAATCGCGCAGGTCGTCATTGGTGAGGGTGGCTGGCCCAAAGTGCAGGTCACCGCTCCGGCGGCTTCGGGCGAAATCTATCTTCACGGCGCACACGTCACGTCATGGAAGCCTGCTGGGGGTGACGAAGTGCTGTTCATGAGCCCTAACACCATCTGGCAGGAAGGTAAGGCCATCCGCGGCGGCATTCCCATTTGCTATCCCTGGTTCGGCGACAAGGCCGGCGACCCGCATGCGCCCGCACACGGTTTCGTGCGCGCGAAGACGTGGCAGCTTGAGTCGGTCGAGCGCAACGGTGATGCCGTGTCGGTAACCATGTTGACGGCGACCGACGACAGTACGCGGCAATGGTGGCCTGCTGATTTTCGCGCGACCTACCGCGTGACTTTCGGGTCAGAGCTGGTGCTGGAGCTGACCACGGTGAATACCGGATCTTCTCTCTTGCGGCTGGAGGAGGCGCTGCACACCTACTACCAAGTGGGAGATGCGACCCAGGCCCGAATCACCGGCCTCGAGGGCCACTGGTTCATCGACAAGACCGATTCCTTCAAGGAGAAGCTACAAAGGGCCGCCGATCTGGTCCTCGACTCCCAAACCGATCGCGTGTACCTGAACACCGAGCACACGCTGGAGCTGAGCGACCCTGTCCTACAGCGTAGGATTAGCGTCGCCAAGGAAAATTCCCGAACCACGGTCGTGTGGAACCCATGGCAGGAGAAGGCTCGCGAGCTCAAAGACCTCGGCGAAGGCCAGTGGAAGACGATGCTCTGCATTGAAGTGAGCAACGTAGGCGACTTCGCAGTCGAGCTCAAGCCCGGCGAACAGCACACCATGAGGGCGCGAACCACTATCTCAAGCTTCTGACGGGCCAGCCGGGGGACGTAGAATTGCTGTAGCGCCACGGCAGCCAACTATGCCCTCTGTCAGCCAAGCCGTCCTGCTTTCGTGGTCCCTGCCCCCGGCCGCGAGCTTTGCGTTGGCGCTCACGGCTCTTGTTTATCTGCGCGGCTGGTTTCTCCTGCGCCGTGCCCGCGTGCCTTTTGTTCCCGGTTGGCGCGCGGCGTGCTTTCTGCTTGGGTTGCTGACGCTCTGGTTCGCTTTGGCTTCCCCGCTCGACACCTTCTCCAGCTTCATAATCACCGCGCACATGCTTCAGCACATGCTGCTGATGATGGTCGCGCCTCCTTTGTTGCTGCTGGGGGCGCCGCTGATTCCGCTCGTGCGCGGGCTGCCGGTGTTCGCCAGGCGCGAGTTCGCCGGGCCCTTCCTGAATTGGCGGGTCGCCCAACGGGTCGGCGCCGCGCTGACGAACCTCTGGATCGCCCTGATTGTGATGGGCGTGGCGATGTTCTCCTGGCATACGCCGGGGCTCTACGAGCTGGCCCTGAGCTCAAGCTCGTGGCACGAGTTCGAGCACGCCTGCTTCTTCGTCGCTTCCCTGATCTTCTGGTGGCCGGTGGTGCAGCCCTGGCCCAGCCGCGCGCGTGCGCCGCGATGGGCGGTGGTTCCGTACCTCCTTATCGGCGATCTCCAGAACACAATTGTTTCCGCGATCCTGGTGTTCTCCGACCGCGTGCTCTATCCGAGCTACGCGAAGATGCCGCGCCTGTCCGGTTTCTCGGCGATGCAGGACCAGGCTGCCTCGGGCGCAATCATGTGGGTGATGGGATCGCTGGTGTTCGTGCTGCCGGCAGTGATGATCGCCGTTCAATCGCTCTCGAATAGCAGGCCGATGCCCGCACTGCGGCCCATCGCGAGGGCGGAACGCTCGTCACAATCGCTCCGCGCCTTGCAATGGCGCACTCCTCAATGGCTCAAACTACGAATAGGAATTCGCAACCTTGAGGCCATCACCACTGTCATTCTGTTTGCTGCGGCTGGCTTATCGCTGGCAGTGCTTGCGGCGAAGCCCTCCGACGATGACGACCAGGCGTTGCGAATGAGAAAGACCTCGGGGGCCTTCGAGGTTTCCGTCTTCGCCGCACGAAAACTCCTGAACGGTTCGAACAACATTGCCGTGCTGGTCCAGGACGCCGGCACGCACGATGCTCTGTTGGACGTGATCGTAGAGTTGCGCGCACAGCAACAGAACGAGCGGACCGGGCCGGTTCGCGCGAGCACAGAGGACTCGGAGAACAAGCTACTGAAGTCCGCCGACCTCGAGCTTAAGGGCGCAGGCGCGTGGCTGCTCTCGGTAATCGTACGACATGGTTCCGAGGCCACGGAGATCACGCTCCCGCTCGAAGTCGCACAGTCGGAGCCCGGGTCCGAGGTTCCCTGGTCGTTTGTCTGGCCCCTCGTACTCACAGGCGCCCTAGTTTTCGCGTATATCCGACGGCACAGACGAAAGCCGCCTATGGCCAGCGAGATTCGGGCGCCGGAAACCAGTGCAGATCTTCAGCTCACGGGAAAGGAACGCTAGCGTCTCCGCTTCGACGCCGTCGTTACTTCCCGGGTCCGCCTGTGCGCCCGCTATCCTCCGGTTGCCTGCTCCTGGTGCGCTGCTCCTCGCGATCAATCTGCCGGCGCAAATCGCGAATCAGTACTCCCCACATCTGCGAATTGGTGCGCAATAGGATTTGCAGGTTCTGGTCGTGCAGAAACTCAATCTCGCCGCTCATGTTCAAGTTGAGGCTCTCGAGCTTGTTCAGGTCATCGCGCATTTGAGCCAGCTCGTCGCCTTGGGCCGCAGTTCCCTGCCCCGCATTTGCTCCAGTCTGGCGTCCCGCGGTCGGCGCCTGTGCTGACGCCGCGAGCGATGAAATCAACACCACGCTGCATCCAAACTTCAGAAATCTCATTCCTCACCTCACCCCCGTTCTCGAACACGGCGGCCATTGGGTATGATCGCAGTTACTCTTTCTGAAAGGAAACCGACTTGCACCGAACGACGCTGGGCGATTTCGAACTCACGGTCCTGTCCGATGGCAACTACTGGGCCGATGGTGGCGCGATGTTCGGCATCATCCCGAGAGTGATGTGGGAGAAGCGCATCACGCCCGACGAGCGCAACACCATCGCGATGGGAACCAATTCGCTGCTCATCCGCACCGGCCGGGAGAACGTGCTGGTGGACACCGGCATCGGCAGCAAACTCAACGATAAGATGCGGGCCATTCACCGCAATCAGGCGTTGCTGATGCGGAGCTTCGAACAGGCCGGCGTCTCGCCCGACGAGATCGACATCGTCATCAACACGCACCTGCACTTCGACCACTGCGGCTGGAACACCTACTACGACAAGAACGGCAAGCCCGTGCCGACGTTCCCGCGCGCCACGTATTACGTGCAGCGGGGCGAGATGGAGCACGCGCACGAGCAGCACGAACGCGATCGCGTCAGCTATATGACTGACAATTACGATCCTCTGCTCGCGAGCGGCCAGATGAAGCTGCTGGAGGGAGACGCGGAAATCGTGCCGGGGATTTCCGTCAAGGTCTATCCCGGTCATACGCGCGATCTTCAGGCGGTGATGGTCCGCAGCAACGGCAAGGTCGCCTCATATCCCAGCGACCTGCTATGCGATGCCAAGCACCTGGATCCGGTCTGGGTGCTGGGTTTCGACCTCTATCCACTGGAGACCATCGCGAACAAGCATCGGTTTTACGAACATGCGGTCCCTGAGCAATGGCTTGTAGCCTTTACCCACGATCATGAGCTGCCCTGGGCGCGTTTGAAGATAGGCGAAAAGGGGCGGCCCGTTATCGACGAGGGTCAAAAGGTGGACTGAACGCGTGCCGCTAAAGGGCCATTTACGGCGGGTGACTTGATTCCTACAATGTGGGACACTCGCACAGGGTCAGGAGGGCGGAGATGGGCAAGAAGGACAAGCGGGACAAGAAGAAAAAGCGTCGCGACGAGGACACGGCCTCTTCGCACGAGACCGGCGGTAAGCTGAACTTGCGTGCCGTCGACATACCACCCCGCCCCAAGCCGATGAAACCTGCCGACATTCGCGCCCTGCGCGAAGAGTTGAACGCCAGCCAGGCGCTGTTTGCGCGGCTGTTGAACGTCAGCTCCAACGCGGTGGAGAGCTGGGAACAAGGCCTCCGCCAGCCGCGCCAGGCGACGCTGAAGCTGCTATATGTGGCGAGGAGGAATCCGGAAGTGTTGCTGAGCTAGCACAAGACTCTCCCTGTGACGTACTCCAATTGTCGACATCGGCTCTTCGAAATCGCGACCAGAACAGTGCCGGAGGCACGGCATAACTTAGCCCAGGACGGAGCGCAGCGGAGTCCTGGGTAGAGGAATTGAATCGAATCGGAGCCGGCTTCAGCCGGCGGGAGCGTTCGCCTTCTGCGGCAGGTGCCGGACCGAGCTTCGCCAGAACCGTGCCGTCCCTACGGGACTCGGAACGAATATACGACGTACCCAGCACTACGCTTCGCTCCGTGCTGGGCTTAGATATTCCGTGCCTGGCGGCACTGGCGCACGGCGATCGAATGTAAATGGCAAGTCAGGATCCGAACTCCGCCGCACCTTGGAGATACGCTAGAGATAATCTCGCGATTTGCGGCGCTACTACAGGCGTCTAATGCGCTGCGGCCGTGTGTCCCGCCCGCGCTGCCACTTCCAGCCGCACCTCGGCACGGCGCAGCGCAAGCAGCGTCGCATCGTAGTCGAGTTCCGGGTCTTGCCTGCGAAGCGCTTCCTCGGCCCGTGCCTTGGCTTGCTGCGCGCGGTTCACGTCAATCTGCTCGGGGCGCTCAGCTGAATCTGCCAGGACCGTCACTTTGTCGGGCAGCACCTCGGCGAACCCCCAGGACACGGCCAGATAGCTGGTCTTGCCGCCTTGTATGTAGCTGAGTTCGCCCGGCCCGAGTTCGGTAAGCAGCGGAGCATGCCCCGGTAGGATGCCAAGGTAGCCGGTGCGCCCCGGCATCTCCACCTGGTCGACGTCCTCGTCCACTAGCCGCTTGTCCGGCGTGACGACTTGTAATTTCAGAGTGTCGGCCATGGCAGATTACTTTTGCGCCTTCATCTTCTCGGCCTCTTCCAGCACCTCGTTGATGTCGCCCTTCATGTAGAACGCCTGCTCGGGGATGTCGTCGTGCTTGCCGTCGACGATCTCCTGGAAGCTGCGTACCGTGTCATCGATCTTCACGTAACGGCCCTTGATGCCGGTGAACTGTTCGGCGACGTGGAAGGGCTGGGAGAGGAAGTTCTGGATCTTGCGGGCGCGCTGCACCGTGAGCTTCTGATCTTCGCTGAGCTCGTCGATGCCGAGAATCGCGATGATGTCCTGCAGGTCCTTGTAGCTCTGGAGCATCGCGCTTCACCGCCTGCGCGGTGTTGTAGTGCGCCTCGCCGACGACGCGTGGATCGAGAATGCGCGAGGTCGAAGCCAGCGGATCAACAGCGGGATAAATGCCCAGTTCCGAGATCTGGCGCGAGAGCACCGTCGTCGCGTCGAGGTGAGCGAACGTCGTCGCCGGCGCCGGATCGGTGAGATCGTCGGCGGGCACATAAATCGCCTGCACCGACGTGACCGAACCCTTCTTGGTCGAGGTGATGCGCTCCTGCAACTCGCCCATCTCGGTGGCGAGGTTCGGCTGATATCCCACGGCCGAAGGCATGCGGCCCAGCAGCGTCGAAACTTCGGAACCCGCCTGCGTGAAGCGGAAGATGTTGTCGATGAACAGCAGCGTGTCCGAGCCTTCCTCATCGCGGAAGTACTCGGCCACCGTGAGAGCAGTCAATGCGACGCGCAGGCGCGCTCCAGGCGGCTCGGTCATCTGGCCGTAGATCAGCGCGGCCTTCGACTTCGACGGCTCCTTGATGTTGACCACGCCGGATTCCTGCATTTCCAGCCAGAGGTCGTTGCCTTCGCGCGTGCGCTCGCCCACGCCGGCGAACACGGAAAATCCGCCGTGCTTCAGCGCGACGTTGTTGATGAGCTCCATGATGACGACGGTCTTGCCGACGCCCGCGCCGCCAAACAGACCGATCTTGCCGCCTTTCAAGAATGGCTGGATCAGGTCGATGACCTTCACGCCGGTCTCGAACATTTCCATCTGGGTGGATTGCTCGTCGAAGGCCGGCGCCTGCCGGTGAATGGGATTGCGCTTGGTTGCGTTCACCGGCCCAAGCTTGTCCACCGGATTGCCGATGACGTTGAGCACGCGGCCCAGAGTTGCGCGCCCGACGGGAATGGTGATTGGCCCGCCGAGGTCGATGGCCTTCATGCCGCGCACCATGCCTTCGGTGGGCTCCATGGCGACGCAGCGCACGCGACCCTCGCCGAGCTGCTGCTCGACCTCGAGGATGACGTCGAGCGGGTGGGGAACGTTGTACCCTTCGCTGGTGACGCGCAGCGCCGTGTAGATGGGCGGCAGCGCCGATTCCGAAAATTGCACGTCCACCGCGGGACCTGCGATCTGAATTACGTGTCCAATGTTCTCAGCCATAATCAGTTGTCCGTTGTCAGTTGTCGGTTGTCAGTTGCCGGCGAGGCGACACTGACTTAAGAGACGCTATGAGCGCGTTCAGAATGCGTCCCAAGTCTTTCGCCTGAATGAGCAAGCTTTCGCTTTCGCCCGCGCGTATATAGCCCAGCCTGGCGGCAATCACAATCTGAGTTTCAAGCTCGTACAATGACCCGCGAGCATGTCCCAGGAACTGCTGAAACTCACCTCGTGTAGCGCGTCCCTGCCCCTCCGCGATATTGCTCGGAATGGAAACCGAACAGCGCCGCATCTGGCTCTTCAGTCCAAACTGTTCTTTCGTGCGGCAGCCTCGATATCGTCGTATAAACCAGCTCGACTAATTCAATCGCCCGCTGCCACGCCCGAAGATCCTGATAGCGATTGACTTGCATTCTCAGCCTCAATCCTTGGGCGCTACCTGACAACCGAAAAACTGACAACCGACAACGCCGCCCTAAAGGGCCGCCGCTCCACTCACGATCTCGATGATTTCCTTCGTAATCGCCGCCTGGCGGACGCGGTTCATGGTCAGGGTCAGCGAGTCGATCACTTCGTTGGCGTTGTTGCTGGCCGAATCCATCGCCGTCATGCGCGCGGCGTTTTCGGCGGCGACCGATTCCAGCATCGCCTGGTAAATCTGCAATACAACATAGCGGGGCAATATGCCGGCGAAGATTTCCTCCGGCGGCTGCTCGTAGAGGTAATCGACTTCCGCCGGGAACTCCTTGGCTTGGCGCTCCTCTTCGGTTTCCGGCAACTCCTTCAGGCTTATCCCGGCCGCCCTCGCCGCCTCGCCCATGCGCTCCCGCTCTTCCAGCGTGAACTCTTCCGCCAGTGCGACCTCTTTGCGGCCAATCTCCTGCACCGGCAAGATGCGCTGCGCAATCAGGCGCTGCGCGATTACCGACTTGAATTCGTTGTAGATGACGTACACCGAATCGAACTCGGCGTCTTTGTACGCCTCGACGACTCGCTCCACGATCTCCGAAACGGCCTCATACTCCAGCTTGCCAAGCACGTTCAGGTGCTCGCCGACGACCTCAATCTTCCCAACGCGCTCCTTGCTGTCCTGCGGCCTCACCGGGTAGCGCCGGCGCATGTAGTCGCGTCCCTTGCGGCCGACGGCGGCAATGCTGATGTTCTTGTCCTTGAAAAACGCGATGAACTTGGCCGCAGCCTTCAGAACATTGGCGTTGAAAGCGCCTGCCAGCCCGCGGTCGCCCGTCACTAATACCAACAGGATGTTCTGCTCCGGACGATGCGCCAGCAGAGGATGTTTGGGCTCGCCGGTCTTCTCATCTACCAAATCGGCGCGCTTGATCAGCGAGCGCAGGATGTTCGTAATCATCACCGCGTACGGCCGTGCGGCCAGCGCCCGCTCCTGGGCGCGGCGCAGCTTGGCTGCGGCCACCATCTTCATGGCCTTGGTGATCTGCCGCGTGTTCTTCACGCTACGGATGCGCCGCCGGATGTCGCGTACGTTCGCCATTGGCCCTTACGCGCCCGCCTTCACGGGCATGGGCTGCTCCGCCGTCTTCTGTGTGGCTTGCTGCGCCTGTTGCTGGGCCGCCTGGCGCTGGCTGCTGAACTGCTCCTTGTATTCCTTGATGACCTTGGTCATCGACGCCTTGAGCTCGTCGTCCAGCACTTTCTTCTCTTCGATCGCCTTCAACACGCCGGGATTCGAGGAGTCGACGTACTCATAGAGGCCCTTTTCGAAGTCGTGAAGCTGGCCTACTTCCATGTCGTCCAACAAGCCTTGAGTGCCGGCGAAGATGATCAGAATCTGTTTGGAGAACGGCAGCGGCGCGTACTGGCCCTGCTTCAGGATCTCCGTCAGGCGCTGGCCGCGCGCCAGCTGTGCCTGCGTTGCTTTGTCGAGATCGCTGCCGAACTGCGAGAACGCCGCCAGCTCGCGGAACTGCGCGAGGTCGAGTCGCAACGTTCCCGCCACCTGGCGCATGGCCTTGATCTGCGCGTTACCACCGACGCGGCTAACAGAGAGACCCACGTTTACCGCCGGGCGCACGCCGGAGTTGAACAGGTCCGTCTCGAGATAGATCTGGCCGTCGGTGATGGAGATGACGTTGGTCGGAATGTATGCCGAAACGTCGCCCGCCTGCGTCTCGATGATGGGCAGCGCCGTCAGCGAGCCGCGCGCCGAGATCGTTGCTCAGCTTGGCAGCGCGCTCCAGCAGGCGCGAGTGGAGATAGAACACGTCACCCGGGATACGCCTCGCGTCCCGGCGGACGGCGCAGCAGCAGCGAAATCTCGCGATAGGCCACAGCGTGCTTGGAGAGATCGTCGTAGATGCACAGCGCGTGGCGCTTGTTGTCGCGGAAGAATTCGCCCATGGCGCATGCCGCGTAGGGCGCGATGTACTGCATTGGAGCCGGATCCGATGCCGACGCCGAGACGACGATGGTGTACTCCATCGCGCCGTAATCTTCCAAAGTCTTGACGACCTGCGCGACGGATGACCGCTTCTGCCCAATCGCGCAATAAATGCAAATCAGGTCGCGGCCCTTGCTGTTGATGATGGTGTCGAGCGCGACCGCGGTCTTGCCGGTCTGGCGGTCGCCGATGATCAGCTCGCGCTGGCCGCGGCCAATGGGAATCATCGAGTCGATGGCCTTCAGCCCCGTCGCCATCGGCTCTTTCACCGGCTGGCGTTGAATCACGCCAGGCGCCAGGCGTTCCAGCTCGATGTACTTGTCGGTATTGAGCGGCCCCTTGTCGTCAATAGGCTTGCCGAGCGAGTCGACCACGCGGCCGATAAGCGTGTCGCCTACCGGCACGCTCATGATGCGGCCGGTGCGCTTGACCTCATCGCCCTCTTCCACCTCGGTGTATTCGCCCATCAGCACCACGCCGACCTGGTCTTCTTCCAGGTTCATGGCGATGCCGGCGACGTCGTGCGGGAAAGAGAGCAGCTCGCCGGCCATGACCTTTTCCAGGCCGTAGACGCGCGCGATGCCGTCGCCGATGGACATGACCGTGCCGACTTCGTCCACCGCGATCTTGGTTTCGTAGTTATCGATCTGCTGCCGGAGCAGTTGCGTAATCTCGTCTGCTTTGATCTGCGCCATATGATTTGTCCCGCCAGCGCGGCCCTATGGCCAGCCCCATGTTGCTCGGGTAGAGCTGGCCTTCAGGCCAGCGTCAGTCGCCACCTCATTTAATTGTCATCCCGAGCGGAGCGAAGCGGAGCCGAGGGATCTGCGGTTCGTCCGCAGCGCTGAAGCGCTGCTCGCGGAGGTGCCGTCCCTACGGGACTCGGGTTGTAAACTGACGCCCACCCAGGACTCCGCTGCGCTCCGTCCTGGGCTAAGTTATGCCGTGCCTTCGGCACTCGATTGCACCTATTCGTAAGCCGTACCAGATTCGAGACGCGCTACGCCATGCTCAGGTCCTGTCGCATCTTCTCCAACTGCCCGCGCACCGAGCCGTCGTAAATCGTATCGCCCACGCGCACCACGATTCCGCCCAGCAACTCGGGCTTCGAGACGTAGCGCGCGCGAATCTTCTTGCCCGTCATGCCTTCGACGCGGGACTCTATCTCGCGCTGCTGCTCTGACGACAGCGGGCGCGCGCTTGCGACCTGCACTTCTGCGAACCCTAACTGCGCATCGAGCTCGGTCTCGAAGATCCTTACAATGTCGTCCAGCATGCCGATGCGGCGGTGGTCGATGATCACCGCCATGAAATTACGTATCACCTGCACCGCCCCAATCTTCGCGGCGATGGAGTCGAGCACGGCACGCTTCTGCTCGGGCGGCACCGCGGGCGATTCCCACACCCGGCGCAGTGGCAGGCTTTCGTGTACCGCATCGACCATCGACCTGAGTTGCTGACGGGCAGCCTCGGCGTCGATGTGGTGCTCCAGAATCACATCTACCAACGCGCGCGCGTACCGGCTGGCAACGGACGCCATATTACTGGCCGTCCTTTCCGAGCTGGCCGACAAACTCGCGCACTAAGGCATGATCGGTCGACTCGTCCACACGAATGCCGCGCGCCGCCAGATCGACTGCGAGCCCCGCAGCATAGCCTTTCAATTCACGCTGCGCGTTGCGCGTGATGGCCTCGATCTCCGCCTCCGCGCTCTCGACAATTTTCTTCCTGTCCTCTTCCGAGGCCTGGAGAATGCGCTCCTCTTCCGCGGCCTCTTGCGTCTCGGCTGAGTGGCGAATCTCCTCGACCTCGGCGTCCAGCTTACCTAGCCGCGCCTCAATTTCGGTCAGGCGTCGCGAGGCATCGGCGCTCGCGGCCTGCGCTTCGCGAATGCCTTTCTGGATGGTCGCGGTACGCTCGCGAAAGGCCTGCGGTAGCTTCGATTTCATCAGCACCCAGCAGAACAGAACGATGCCGGCGAAGTTGGCAGCGACGGAGATGCCGAACGAGGCGTCCTTGCCCAGCCCCAAACGGCGCCCCCAGGATTCTGCCGCGTGCGCGGCCTTTTCCGTGGTAGCGGTGAGAATTTCGGCGACTCCGGCATTGGCCCCGCCACCGCCTTCGGTACTCGCCGCTTCGGTGGACTGGCTCGCCGCAGCGGGATGTTCGCTGGATTCCTGGGCGAACACTATGCCCACAAGAAGAAAAAACAGGACGGTGAAGGGGACAAGAAACTTGCGACGCAGCGCTCTCATGCCGGTCCGCCTACTCTGCCGGCAGCTCCGGCCGGTTTCAGAATGATGCGGATGATCTCCGCAGCCAGGCGCTGGGCCTCGCCTTGCAAACCGGTCTTGGCCTGGGCAACTTCTTGTTCCACGACGGCGCGCGCCTGCCGGACCTGTTCCTGGGCGCGTGCCCGGGCTTGGTCTAGCGCGTGCGTGCGCGTCTGCTGGGCCTGTTGTCGCCGGGATTCTTGGATCTTGAAGATGCTGACGCGCGCGTCGCGCAGCTTCTGCTCGTATTCCTGGGTACGGGATTCGGCAGCGGCGACGTTCGCCCGCGCCTTCTGGACCGCTCCCTCGGTGCGATCGCGGCGTTGTGCCAGCACCCGCTCCAGCGGCTTGCGGACTAAATTCTGATAGATAGCGTAGAGCAGCAGGAGCAACACCACCGTCGGGATGGCGTCGAGCAGTAATTGGCCTGCTTGTCGAAGAGTGGTATCCATCCTTTTGGTTGAGTCCTACGGCTGAAGGTGCACTGGGGGCGCTAGAGATTACCGGAACAATCAAAGCTAACAGAGCATTTCGGGCGGTGTCAATGAATGGTCGCTCATTTTGAACCGTCATTCATCGGCAGCCCGCGTTCACGGCGCGCTCTTCACGAATTCCGGTTGCTTGCCTTCATCCCACGGACGATACGTCTGCGCGAACACCATGCGGCTGGCGATTGTGGGATGGCTCCACGCCCAGAACTCCCAGAACTTGTTCACGTAGGGATAATCGAGCGAAACCTCGCCGAGCTTTTGAAATGACATTGCGGCCAGGCGCGATGAATCCGGCACCAACCCGTGGACGACCTCCAGCCCGTACTGATCGGCTTGGTGCTCGTAGTGGCGCGACACCGCATTGAATGCCGGCGTCGCAACAAAGGTGAGCAGCGACAGGACGAGCATCAGCAGCGGCAGCGAGGCCCAATCGGACAGGTCGCGGATTCCCCACCTCGGGCCGTACCGCGCCACCATCCAGTTCACCAGCCGATAGCCGAGGTAAAACAGCAGCAGGAGTATCCCCAGATCGATCGTGAGTTCCTTGGGGATGTGGTGCAGTACGTAATGCCCCATCTCATGCCCGAAGACGAAGAGCGTTTCCGGAGTGGTCATCTTCTGCATCGTCGTGTCCCACACCACCACTCGCTTGGTAGCGCCAAAGCCGCTGACGTAGGCGTTCAGCGTCGTGCGCTTCTCGCTGGCCTTCATCTCGAACATCTTGTCCGGCGGAATATCCATGCCCGCGCGATGCACTACCCGCTCGATCTGCGCCACCAGTTCCGGATGACGGTCCGTCAGCGGTTCGAACTTCTCGAACAGCGGCTCGATCCACACCGGCGCGATGAACAGCACGAAGATCATCATGGGGATCAGCGCCAGCCAGAAGTAGAACCACCAGTGCCGCGGGCTGCGGCGGATTACGCCATAGAGAATCCAGCCAAGGAAGGTCGCGACGACGAATGTCAGCAGCAGCGCCTTGCCCCAGTCGCTGAACCACGAGCCCCAATGCTGCACCGAAAGCCCATAGCTCAAGCTCACATGATGGCCATACATTTCGAACGGCAACTGCGTGAGTTGCAGGACGAACGCGAAAAGCACCATCACAATGAGGGCCTGCACGAAGCGCCACCTAGAGACGAGCTCCGCCCAGTCGCGCAGACGCGCACCGAAACGCATCCGCAGCATGAGCCAGAGGACGGCGAGGCTCCAGGCGGTGGTAATGAAGTACAGCGACCCGTCGAGCAGATACAGGGCGTAGGCCTTGGAGAGCTTGTCGGGCGGGAGTGTGTAATGGAGTAGGGGCTGCGCGGCTTGCGCGCTTTCAGTGGCCGCCGTGGATTGGGAAATCGTGGCGGCGCGGGCGTCGATCCCGACCCCCAGGAGCAACAGCGAAGTCAGCAAAAGCGCCACCCACACGAGACGCCGCCGACCGCCTCGCGGCACTATTCCGCGAGCGCCCCAATTGAAGCGCAATTGTCGCCTCCGAGGACTACGGCTCATAGGTGCCAGCCTTCTGCTGGCGGCGAATGCAATCGTCCTGCTTTCAGGCATTTAAAGCAAACTCTTCAACCTGTACAGCTACTCACGAATTATGCGGTCGGGGAGCCCTTTCCGCTTGACTTTTCCACACTACGCGCTAACATTAAAGCATCACCTCCGATCCATTTCAGGATCGAATGGGCTCGGAGCCAAGGAAATCGTCACCGCTCCTTGGCATCGGGCCCATTTTATTGCTCGCGAGGCGGACTCCCAATTGGCAGCTCCGGTGATTGCACTTGAATGAGCGCGAAAGTCCTGTTTGCCCTTGGCCTGTTTTTCTGTCTCACACCCTGGGCCACGCCGCCGTTAGCGCTGCTAGCCGGCCTCATCTTCGGTGCCATCGCGACTCACCCGTACAAGGAAGAATCCAGAACGCTCTCCAGGATCATGCTGCAGTCTGCGGTCGTGGGGCTCGGCTTTGGCATGGACCTGCACCAGGTATTGCATGCCGGCGCCAGCGGATTTGTGTACACCGCGCTGGGTATCGCGTTCGCCATGGGCGTCGGCACTTTGCTGGGCCGGTGGATTGCCGTGCGCCCGCGTGCGGCCTTCCTCATCTCGACCGGCACTGCCATCTGCGGCGGCAGCGCCATTGCCGCCGTCGGCCCCATCACAGGAGCGACTGCGGATGAAATGTCGGTCTCGCTCGGCACGATCTTTGTTCTGAATTCCGTCGCCCTGCTCACGTTCCCAGCGATCGGCGCCTGGCTGAAGCTTTCGCAGACGCAGTTCGGGTTGTGGGCGGCGCTGGCCATTCACGATACCAGCTCAGTGGTGGGAGCCTCGGCCAAATACGGCGCGCTGGCGCTCGCTGTGGGAACAACCGTGAAGCTGGCGCGCGCCTTGTGGATCGTCCCGCTGTCCGTCGCGACCGCCGCGTTCAAGCACAGCAAGACGCGGATTCAGTGGCCGTGGTTCATTCTCTTCTTCTGCCTGGCGGCGGTGGCAAACACATATTTCTACCCGGGCGCGACCGCCTACCGATTTCTCAGCAGTGCGGGCAAGCTGATGCTGGTCATCACGCTATTTCTGATCGGCGCAAGCCTCTCACCGGGGACGTTGCGCCGGGTCGGCCCGCGCCCATTGCTGCAAGGCATCCTGCTGTGGATCGTGGTTGCCGTCGTCAGTCTATTGGCGATCCGCGCCGGCTGGATCCGGATCTAAAGCTGTTTTGCGATTCTGTGTCTCGGTAGAGCGAGCCTTTAGGCTCGTGTTGGCAGCATCGCTCGAAATAGATATTGCATTCCGCTGCGAATGCAGCGGAATGCAATATCTTGAATCAGGAAGGCGGCCTTAACGCGGCGCTGAAGCGCCGCTCTACCAGGGCACGCCGAACCGAACTGCTATGGCTTACGGCTGCCATCCCGCTTCGCCGATCAGCGGCACAAAGCGGCAAAGCTCATGGGCGCTGACCGCGATCTGGTCGCCCTCCTTGCGCACCAGTTGCAATTGCTGTTCGTCGCGGCTCCCCACGGGGACAACTAGCCGCCCACCGTCGGCCAATTGCTCAACCAGCGCGTCGGGGAGTTTCGGCGCGGCTGCGGCGACCAGGATTTTGTCGAAGGGCGCGTGCTCGGGCACGCCGCGGCTGCCGTCGCCGTGGACTACGTGAACATTCGCATATCCAAGCTGTGCGAGGATCTCGCGCGCCTTGTCCGCCAGCTCTACATGGCGCTCGATGGTCCAGACTTCCGCTGCCAGCTCGCCTAGGACGGCGGCTTCATAACCCGTTCCCGTGCCGACTTCCAGCACGCGATCCTCGCTGCGCAGCTCGAGCACCTCCAGCATCGCGGCAACCATGAACGGCTGCGAGATGGTCTGTCCGGCGCCGATGGGCAGCGGGAAATCGCCATAGGCCGTGGCTCGGTCCTCGGGCGCGACGAAGGCCTCACGCGGAACTTTCGCCATGGCAGCCAGCACGCGGTGGTCGCGAATGCCACGCGCGCGGAGCTGCTCCTCCACCATGCCGGCGCGCTGCTGCGCCAGTTCGTCTTCGTGGGCTTTATTGAAGAAGTGAAATGACACGGTCCGCCGCGGATTCGAAGAATTTGACGCTCAGTCGGCCACTTGCTTTTCTTCGGCCGCCTCGGCGACAGGCTCGGCTGCAACTGCATCAACGTTCGCCTTTGCTGGGCCTGCGGGCTTGCGCGCCGCCGACTTCGAGCCGCGCGCCGAGCGCTCGTATGGCCCGATTTGCCAGATGTCCTGAGCGTACTCATTAACGCAACGGTCGCTGGAGAACTTCCCAATGCGCGCGACGTTCAGCACCGCCTTGCGCCACCAGAGTTCGTCATTCAGGTACTCACCGTCGATCTGCCGTTGCGTCGCGATGTAGCCGGGGAAATCGGCCACGTGGAAATAACGGTCACCCTTGTGCACAAGCTCGTCAAAGATCCAGCGGAACAATCCGTGCTCGTTCGGGCAGAAGCGATCTGACGCCAGCGCATCCATCACTTCGCGAATGGCGGCATCGCTGTCGTAGCGCTGCTGCGAGCTGTACAGCCCCTTCTGCTGCATCTCGCGAATCTCCTCCGCGCGCAACCCGAAGATGTAGATGTTCTCTTCCCCAACCTCTTCGGCGATCTCGATATTGGCGCCATCGTACGTGCCGATGGTGAGCGCGCCGTTCATCGCCAGCTTCATGTTACCGGTGCCGGAAGCCTCCATGCCTGCCATCGAGATTTGCTCGCTCAACTCCGCCGCTGGGATGATCAGCGCCGCCAGCGACACGCGGTAATCCGGCAGGAAGGCGACCTTCATGTAGTCGCGCGTCTTCTCGTCGCTGTTCACCACGTCAGCGACGCTGTGGATGAGCTTGATGATCTGCTTGGCCGCCCAGTAGCCCGGCGCGGCCTTGCCCGCGAAGATGTACGTGCGCGGCACCGTCGGCGTAATTCCGTGCTCCACGATTCCGAGGTAGTCGTGAATGATCCCCATCACGTTCAGCAGTTGCCGCTTGTATTCGTGAATGCGCTTGATCTGCACATCGAACATGGAATCGGCATCGACGGAGACGCCGGTCAAGTCGTGGGTGATCTCGGCCAGCTTCAGCTTGTTCTGGCGCTTCACTTCCTTGAACTGCTGGAGAAACTCCGGGTCGTAGGCGAACGGCTCCAGGTCGCGCAGCTTTCGCAGGTCGGTGATCCACTTATTCTCGTCGAGCGTGCGGCTGATGAGATCGGTGAGTCCTTCGTTGGCCTGCATCAGCCAGCGCCGCGGCGCCACCCCATTGGTCTTGTTGTTGAAACGCTCCGGCCAGATTTGCGCGAACTCTGGTGCCAGCGAATGAATTAGCAGGTCCGTATGCAACTTTGAGACGCCGTTCACGGAGTGACTGCCCACAATGGCCAGATGCGCCATTCGCACTTGCTTCTCGTAGCCTTCTTCGATGATCGACATCTTGCGTATCTTCTCGTCGTCAAGAAAAGAATACGGCTGCACCTCGCGCAGGAATTCGTGATTGATGTTGAAGATGATGAGCATGTGCCGCGGCAGGACTTTTTCCAGCAACGGTACGGACCACTTCTCCAGCGCCTCGGGCAGCAGCGTGTGATTGGTGTAGGCCAGCGTCTGCCGCGTGATGTCCCACGCCTGCTCCCAGGGCAACTTATCTTCATCCAGCAGGACGCGCATCAGCTCGGCGACCGCAAGGCTGGGATGCGTATCGTTCATCTGAATGGCTGCCTTCGAGGGCAGCATCTCGATGTTCTGGTGCTGCTGGCGAAAGCGGCGCATGATGTCGCCAAGCGCGCAGGCGACCAGGAAATACTCCTGCACCAGGCGCAGTTCCTTGCCGCTCATCACAGAGTCGGAGGGATACAAAACGCGCGAGATGTTTTCCGTCTGGATCTTCTGCTCGACGGCGCGAATGTAGTCGCCGCGGTTGAAGATTTCGATGTCGAAATCTTCCGAGGCGCGCGCGGTGAACAGCCGCAACCAGTTCACGGTCTGCCCGAGATAGCCCACGATCGGCATGTCGGCGGGGATGCCGAGCACGATCTTCTGGCCCGCCCACACCTGCTCCAGGCTGTGCTCGACCTCGCTCGGGCCATCGACGCGCCCGTAAATCGGGACGTTCACCGCCTCTTCCAGGTGCTCGATTTCGAACGGCGTTCCGTTCACCTTCCAGCGGTCGGGCTTCTCGCGCTGGAAGCCGTTGAAGATCTCCTGCTTGAACAGGCCGAACTCGTAGTCGATGCCGTAGCCGAAGCCCGGCATGCTAAGCGTTGCCATCGACTCGAGGAAGCACGCCGCCAGACGGCCCAGGCCGCCATTGCCGAGCCCCGCGTCGTTCTCGCTCTCGAGCACTTCATCGAGGCTGACGCCGAAGCCGGCCAACACCTCGCGGCACAGCTCCTCCAGCCGCAGGTTGGAGATGTTGTCGCCCAGCGAACGCCCCATCAGAAATTCCATCGAGAGGTAATAGAGGCGCTTGGGGTCCTTGTGGCGATAGCGCGATTCTGTCTCCAGCATGCGCTCGACGATGCGATCGCGGATGGCGAGCGAAACCGGCTTCAGGTAGTCGGCGGGCGAAAGCCCTAATGTGGGCCGGACCAGGGTGTAACGAACGTGGCGCAGGATGGCTTCACGCAGCACTTCAGCGGGCCGCGCCTGTGAAAGAAATTCCGGGGATGACATAGACAAATGGGGGCCCGCTAGCGCTGCGAAAAGACGTATGGCAGAGCTGGGTTCATTTTACCGCCAAAGGTCGCCGGGAGAACATCGGAGTTGCCCGTGGAGTAACTTCTTGGAAGACGAGGGAATAAACCTCATTGGGCAGCGATTTGAGATGCACGTGCGACTGTTCAGTCTCGAAACAAAGGTCGTAATTTGCGCCACCGCCTCTCTGTGGCGGTACTTGCAATTTCGCTGCTTCTCGCCTTTGTCAGCAATCGATCCGAGTTCTGGTGGCTCGTCAAGATTTCCACCGGGCTCGCGCCAGCCTGTGCCGTGCTTCTCGTCATCCTCAACATCGTCATGCATGGCTGATTGGCAAGAACAGCCTTGCAGGTGCGAGCAGTGCCCGGGCCTACAAGGAACAGAGCCCGAAGGGCGTGCATGATAGCCCAGCATGGAGCCGCAGGCGGAATGCCGGGTGTCGAGTCGGTTTCATTTCTTCAGTCCCCCGGGGACGCCCATTGTGCGATATGGATTTGTGAGGCGGGTTGACGAACCGGTTTGGGACGTCGTGCCCGGGGCACTCTGAAATTATTGCCCGAAACCCAGCCTTCCGCTCCGCTTCATGCTGGGCTGTCCTGCACGCCCTTCGGGCTCTGTTCCTTCTGGTTCGCGCAGTCCTCGCCGCATCAGGTTCTCGATCGTAGGGACCGGGTGATCTCCCTCGCCGCTCCGCTTGCGGATTAATCATCCGGATCGCGACGCGGCTTTTCTGCGGCGAAGACGGTGTGCCTGGGCACCGGCATTGGCACGTTGCCCTTGGCGGCATGCCACAAAATCGCATTGAGAACGTTCGCGTCCGCTGCATCGGCGTGAGAGAAGTCGAGCTTCGACGACTGCTTCGCTCCGGGCGCATTCGCCGCGTTGGCCTGGTAGATCATCCCGTTGTCGCGATTGCGGTAATCGGCCTTGAATGCCGGCTGGTCGCCCGGCTCCCGTGAACAGCGGCGCCATCACCGTCGCGTACGCGTCGTTCGCGTTCATGGGAGGCAGGCCCAGCAGCGTCTCCATGGTGTGAATCATGTTCACCGTCGTGTAGAAGTCATGATCAACGGCGGGCCGCTGCGCGCTTCCCGGCGCGTACTTGCTGATGACCAGTGCGGTGCTGCGATGCGCGTCGACGTGGTCGGCTCCGTTCTGCGCGTCGTCTTCCAGGATGAAGATCGCGGTGTCGTCCCAGTACGGACTGTTGGAGACGGCCTCCACTACTCGGCCAACTGCGAGGTCATTGTCGGCGACGCAGGCGTTCGGCGCGGGCATGCCGGGATGCGTGCCGGCGGTATGATCGTCCGGCAAGCGCAGGATGACGAAGTTGGGCAACTGCTCGCCTTGGCCGCTTGCGCGCGCTTTGACAAATCCCGCGAACTCGCGCAGAAACTCGTCCGCGCGAAACTGGTCGGGATAGTCGATCTTGAAGTCGGCGTACCTGGGATCGTAGTGTCCCTTCAACTCCGGCTTGGTCGGGATGTCGTAGGCAAGCAGCGGAATCGCATAGTGGTAGGGGCTCTTGCCGCCGCCGAGTTCCGGCGGAAGCTCCTCGCCCGGCTTCACCTCCTTGCGCGGGCACGTTGACGGCTTTTGCGCCAGCCCGCCCAACGAAGCCGGCGCGTCTTCATCCTCTTCACCGCCGCACCACGCGGTGGAGACGAACTCGCCATAGTGGCGATAGGTGAGATTGTGCCGCGCCAGATTGCCCCAAAGATATCCCGTCGCCGGCTCGTTCACGTCGGGCACGCCTTCATTCAGCGGGATGTAGTCGCCCACCCAGCCCTCGTAATCGTACGTGCGCTCCTTGCCGCGGTAGTCGATCTGCCACGTCTTCTCGGTGTAGTCGCTGGTGATGGCCGAGGTGGACCACACGTGGCCATCACCCGAGACCTCGCCGCTGTCGTAGAAGTTGTCGATCACCCCGAACTGCCGCGCCAGCTTGTGCTCGTTCGGCGTGATCGCCTCGCCATACATCACCAGCGACGGATCACCATTGCCCTCGCGAATGTCGCCGAAGATCTGGTCGTAGGTGCGGTTTTCCTTGATGACGTAGATGACGTGCTTTATCGGATTCGGAGAAGTGGTGCCCCTGGCGGTTCCCGTCGCGGCATGCTGAAAATCGATCTCGCCGGGGGGGGCCTCGACAAGGTTGCTGCGCAAGACTTCCTCGGTCAGCTTGTCCCGCTCGCGTTCGGCTTCCATGAGATTCACGCGCGCAATCGAGCCATGCAGCATCGTCGCGATGTACTGATGCGGCCCTTTGCCCGGCTGCCGACCCTTGTCTGCTGGCACAGCATTGGCTCCGGTGCCCTGCCCCTTACCAGTCGCAATAAGCAGTTCATCTCCGGTTACAGCGAGTGCCGTCGGATACCACTCTGTGGGAATGAAGCGGCCACTAAGACCGTGTGGGCCCGTCTCTACGCCCCGCATCAGATCATGTGCTTCCTCGTCCAATGCGTCCAATGTGGCTGTACTCGGATCCGGAATCCGAAAGACCTCCACGGCATCCGCTGACGCATTCACAACATACAGAACGTTTCGATCCGGCGACTCGGCCAACGCGTTGGGATAACTTCCGCCGTATCTCCCGGCTCATGCGGGTATCGAAATAGTGATTAACGCGACCAGAAGCAGTCGCAATCATTGCAACGGCGTCGCGATTCGAGAGCGCCGCAAATAACCACTTCTCATCCGAACTTAACAGCAACGCCGTCGGATGCGATGACGAAGCCTCGATACTGCCTGCGGCTCCGCGCAGTTCGGTCTGCCGCACGACTTTGCCGGATTGCAAATCCAGCTCCGCGACCGCCGAGCCATTCCACAGCGAGCACCAGCCACGCGTGCCTGCGCGGTTGGCGACACACGTGTACGGGAACTGCGATGGCACGAGACTTCCTCGCGACAGATCGAAGCGCCGCAGCACCTTGCCGTCCGCCGCGTTCAGCAGCACAACATCGTCCGCAAGATTCTCGGCGACCAGCAGCTCATCGCCGTCCGAGCCCTTCACCACTGCGATGCCTGCGGGATACGACGGCGCCATTCCCTTCTCAACGTACTTCGGCTGGTAGGCAAAATGCTGGCCGTTGCCGAGCTGCACAAGCGGCAGCTTGAGAAACCGCTTCGCTGCTCAGCGCCCCGTCCTCGACGCATAGACCGCGATGCCGTTGCCGGTGTCGCCCGGCGTCTTGCCTTCTGGATCTGTCAGAGACGCTATCGAGGCGTACAGCTCGCGACCATCGCTGCTCCAAGCCAAACCCAGGAAGTACGTCTGCTTTGCGTTTGGTCCGAGGCGGCTATCCGGAAAATCGCGCAGTTGATTCGTCGCGAGGTCCAGCAGGGCGATAGATTGCTGAAATTTCGCCTCAGCCGTGCCATAACCGTTATTCAGGATAGCGAGGTACTTCCCGTCAGGACTGACTGCGACGGCAGTCGGCAGGCTGTTGGTGCGCTGTGGCGAGCCGGGGGCAGGAACGTGCAGCGACTTGCTGGAAGGGAGCGGAATGTCTTTTTTCGAGCTGGATTGTGCCAGGGCAAACGTTGCGAGGAAGAGGCAAATCCACGAAATGTGCCGTGACAGAGGGAATCTACGCATGACCTTCCAGAAAAACAGACCGTGAGCCGCGCGGGAGTGCCGTCCCTACGGGACTCTGATTTTCAACGAAGCTAACCCAGCACTCCCGCGGCCTGCGGCCCTGCCTCCGTGCTGGGCTAAGTTATGGCGTCCCTTCGGGACTGCTTCCCTTGGCGATCCCGCTTCAAGGCCAAAATGAAAGATCACTACAAAGATCGTATTACCCCGCCGCGGCCTGTTGCTTCAGCTGCCGGGCGCGCTCGTAAACCTTCACGTACTCGCGCGCCGAGTTCGTCCAGGAATAATCCTGCGCCATGCCGTTGCGCATCAGCACCCGCCAGGCCTTCTGGTCCTCACGATACAACATGGCGGCGCTACGCAGCGCGGCCAGCATTGCCTCGCCGGTGTACTCGCGGAACTTGAATCCCGTTCCCTTCCCCGTGCGCGGATCGAACTGCTCGACGGTGTCGTCAAGCCCACCCGTGGCGCGCACCACCGGCACCGCCCCGTACTTCAAGCTGTAAATCTGGTTGAGTCCGCAGGGCTCGTAGTGCGACGGCATGAGATAGATGTCGCTGCCCGCTTCGATCTTATGCGCCAGCGCATTGTCGTACGCAATCTTCACCGCGATCTTCTGCGGAAATTGCTTGTTGAGCCGCCGGAACAGGTCCTCATACTCCTTCTGGCCGCTGCCCAGCACGACCAGGATCATATCTTCGAGCGCCAGCCGATCGCCGATCTGCTGAATCAGGTCAAAGCCCTTTTGTTGCACGAACCGCGACACGATACCCACCACCGGCAACTGCGTGTCCTGCGCCAGGCCGAACTCGTTCAGCAGATCTGCCCTGCACTTGGCTTTGCCGCTGAGGTCGTCCGCAGAATAGTGCGCCGTGATGTGCGGGTCATTCTCCGGATTCCACGAGGCGTAGTCCACCGCATTCAGGATGCCCGCGATCGTGCTGCTGCGCGCGCGCAGCACGCCTTCCAGGCCGAAGCCAAACTCCGCCGTCTGGATTTCCTGCGCGTATCTTGCGGCTCACCGTGGTAATGAAGTCCGCCGCCTCGATGGCGCCCTTCAGGAAATTCACTTTGCCGTAGAACTCCATCTTCGCGATGGTGAACAGGTCCCACGGCAGCATCAGCAGCGGAAGAATCTCCGGCTGAAACAGTCCCTGGTAGCCCAGGTTGTGAATCGTGAAAACGCAAGGCACATTGGCGAACGCGGGGTCGCCGACGTAAAGCGTCTTCAGCAGAATGGGGACGAGAGCGGTCTGCCAATCGTGGCAATGCAGCACGTCGCCCGCGCCGAGGACCTTCACCGCCTCGAGCACGGCGCGCGAGAACATCGCGAAACGCTCGGCGTTATCGTGGTAATCCCCCAGCGCGGTCCCGTACAATCCGTCGCGATCGAAGAACGGCGGGTAGTCGATGAAATAGAATTGCACTCCGGCGCGTTCGCCGGCGTCGAGCACGGAACAGAAGCGATACCGGTCGTCGAACGGAACGGTGATGCTGCGGATGACGGTCTTGGGATTGTCCAGCTTGGTCTGCTGGTAGCGCGGCAGGTACACCGTGACCTGATGGCCGAGATGGCCAGGGCCGGCGGCAACGCTCCGATAACATCAGCGAGGCCGCCGGTTTTGGAGTACGGCACGCACTCGGATGCCGCAAAGACAATATGCATCGAACCTCCCAGCGACAACTCTCCCCGCGTGGTGCCAAACTGGTAGAGCTACGCTGAGGATGAACGCGAAATGCCGAACCTGAGTCTAACTGTCCGACGGAAAGAGGGTCAACGTGCCTAGGACCGTCGTCAAGAAGAGCACGGCCGCGAGGCGCAAACCCAAACTCGGCCAGAACTTCCTGGTTGATGTCGGCGCGGCGCAGCGCATCGTCGAGGCCCTGGGCGATGTGTCGAACCGGACCGTCATCGAGATCGGGCCGGGAGAGGGCGTGCTGACCAGCATTCTGCTTCGTCGCGCCAGGCGAGTCATCGGGATCGAACTGGATCGCGTGCTCGCGGCACAACTGCGCATGAACAACGCGACCAAGCCGAACCTGGAGGTACTGGAATCGGATTTCCTGACCGCCGAATTCCCTTCCATCGTCGGCCGCCGTCCCGGCCCGCTGCACGATCTTCGTCCCACGCAGCCTGAGACGACTGACGTCATCGGCAACCTGCCTTACTACATCACCTCTGACATCGTACTGCGGATTCTGGAGCTGCATCGCAACGTCGAACGCGCCGTGATCATGGTGCAGAAGGAGGTCGCCGACCGCATCTCCGCCAGCCCCGGCACTCGCGATTACGGATTGCTGTCGGCGACGGTTCAGCTGTTCGCGCGCGTGGAGAAGCTCTTCACTTTGCCGCCGGACGCGTTTTCTCCGCCGCCGCAGGTCCATTCCACGGTCCTTCGGCTGACCATGGCGCCGCGCCTGGAAGAACTGCAAGTCGATGAGGAGCCGTTTATCGCGTTCCTGAAGCTGGCGTTTGCGCAAAAACGCAAGACGCTGGTGAACAACTTGCGCGGACGGTTCGACGACGCGGCAATCCGTGCGGCCCTGAAGTCCGCGGGGCTGCGGGCTGATGTTCGTGCGGAAGCCATGTCTCTGGAGAAAACGGCCGCCGTGTTTCGCGGTCTACAACCGCCGCACACCCCGCTCGATTGAGCGCTCTGACTCTCGTGTTGTGTTCACCACGGAAGCACGGAGGACACGGAGTTTTCAAGACGGTGCGCCGTTGCCGAAACCGTGTGCAACCCGACCAGGACTAACAAAAATTCCGTGTCTTCCGTGCTTCCATGGTGAAATAGCTTTTTGATGTCTGCTGTTCGCCAACCTGCCGTCGCCGGCCGTTTTTATCCGGCTAATCCCCAGCGCCTCCGCGCTGAGATAGAAAGCTATACGACCGCCGGGTCCGCGACGGAGGAGAAGATTCGCGCTCTCGGCTGCGTCGTTCCGCACGCCGGCTACATGTATTCCGGTCACGTTGCCGGCGCGGTCTATCGCCGGCTGGAGCTGCCGCCGCGTATCGTCATCCTCTGCCCAAACCATACCGGCATGGGCGAGCCGCTGGCCATCATGAGTGAAGGCGCATGGCACACGCCGCTGGGCGACGCCGCCATCGACGAGGAACTCGCAGCAGAACTGAAGCAGCGCATGCCGTTGCTCTCTGAAGACGAAGAGGCGCACCGCACGGAACACGCCTTGGAAGTGCAGCTTCCGTTTTTGCAACTGCTCGACCCCGGGTTCCGCTTCGTGCCCATCACCGTCGGCACCGGCAACTTCGAAGTGCTCAGCGCGCTGGGCATTGCTATCGGCAAACTGCTCGCACAGCAGCGTGAGCGCGTGCTGGTCATCGCCTCCAGCGACATGAACCATTACGAGAGCGACGCCGTCACCCGTGTCAAAGACCAGCGCGCCATTGGCCAATTACTGGCGCTCGATCCGCGCGGGCTTTACGACGTGGTGCGCGACGGCAACATCAGCATGTGCGGCTACGGCCCTGCGGTGGCGATGCTGACCGCGACACGCAAGCTGGGTGCGACCAAGGCCGAGTTGATTCGCTACGCGACCTCAGGTGACGTCTCGGGCGACAAGGACATGGTGGTCGGCTACGCCGGGATTGCGGTGTACTAACGTGGCCCAGGTTAGCGTCCAACCAAAGGACGCGAATCCTTCGGCAAGCTCAGGGCAGGCTCTGGAGCACAACTGTTCGCGCCGTAGCACGCCCGCACAGCTTCATACCGGAGTAGAATCCTGAGCGGAAGCAGGTAACAAGGAGAACCACGATGAAGCGAGTCTTCTCTGTCGCGCTATTGATGCTCTCATTCGCAATCGTCGCCGCGGCCCAGACCTCGATGACGCCGGGCATGCAGAATGCGCCCGCCCGTAAGTCGCCGCTGGCGGAGTACGCCGGCTCGTGGATTGGGACGTTTCAAGGCCACACCTGGATCACGGTGAAACTCAATAATCAGGCCAATAATCTCACCGGCACGCTGCAGCGCCCTCACGAGCTCGACTTCGCGAACTCGGGCGAATTGAAGAGCGTGGGCGAGGAACAGACCACCAGCACAGTCGAGAACGCGGTGCTCCAGGGCGATGGCTTACTGCTGACCGTGAAGGACCCCAGCACCAACCAGACCGAGCACTACGTGCTGCGGCTGATGAGCGCCAACATTGCCGAACTGAAGATGTCGGGGATGAATATGAAGCCGGGCATGCCCAAGCCGCGGCCCTGGCAGCTCAGCCGCGTGGGGGCGAGCGCGGTTACGCCGGTGCGATAGTTTCGGGTTACGGACCAACTGCTTCGTTCCGGTGCGGTAACTTGGCGTTGCCGAACAACTGCTTTGTTCCGGTGCGGTAACTTGGGCGTTGCCGAACAACTGCTTTGTAACAGGGCACGACTTCAGTCGTGCCGAAAGACGCGCCGTAATTTCCTTTGAGCCGGCTTCAGCCGGCGACAGGCCTTGTTCCGCGGCTTTGCCGCAGATGTGTCGCGGGTTGAAACCCGCTCAATCCCAAACACAAGTTGGCTTATCAGCACGAGTAAACTCGTGCCCTGTTACAAAGCGGCGTCAACAGCCTAAACAGCAATTGCGAATATGCTCAGAACTTCTTCGGCGTAATCCGCTCCGCGCCCACGTACGGCCGGAGCACCTCCGGCACCAGCACGCTTCCATCCGCCTGCTGATAGTTCTCCACAATCGCGACCCACGTGCGCCCGATCGCCAGGCCGCTGCCGTTCAGCGTATGCACCAGCTCCGTCTTCTTGCCGCCCTCGGGTCGGTAGCGGATGTTCGCCCGTCGCGCCTGGTAGTCGAGAAAGTTCGAGCATGACGAGATTTCGCGGAAGAGCTGCTGGCCCGGCAGCCAGACCTCGATGTCGTACGTCTTGGCCGACGATGGGCCCAGATCGCCGGTGCAAAGATTCATCACCCGATAGTGCAGGCCTAGCTTTTGCAGCACCGCTTCCGCATCGTGGGTGAGCTTCTCGTGCTCTTCCCACGATTGATCTGGTCGCGTGAACTTCACCAGCTCGACTTTTTGGAACTGGTGCTGGCGGATGATGCCGCGAACATCTTTGCCATACGATCCCGCCTCGCTGCGAAAGCACGGGGTGTAGGCAGTCAGCAAAATCGGCAGGCGCGCGCCGTCGAGCGTCTCATCGCGATACAGATTCGTCACCGGCACTTCCGCCGTGGGAACGAGGTACAGGTTCTTGTCGCCATGCGGCACCTTGAACAGGTCGGCCTCGAATTTGGGCAACTGCCCGGTGCCGTACATCGAGTCGGCATTCACCAGGAACGGCGGTAGGACTTCGGTGTAGCCATGCTCGCGGGTGTGCAGGTCGAGCATGAAATTCATCAGCGCGCGCTCCAGCCGCGCGCCCAGGTCCCAATAGACGGCGAAGCGCGCACCGGTGAGCTTCGCCGCACGCTCCAGGTCGAGCACGCCCAGCTCTTCTCCCAGCTCCCAATGCGGCTTGGGCGTGAAGTCGAACTGCGGCGGCGAACCCCAGCGCCGCACCTCGACATTGTCCTTCGGCGCCGCTGCCGACGGGCACGCAGTCGTCGGGAAGGTTGGGAATGCCGGTCAGAATATTGCGCAGCCGCGCGTCGGCCTCCTCGGCGTTCTTCTCCGCATTAGCAATCTGCTCGCGCAGTTGCTTCGTCTCCTCGATCAGCGCGCTCGCGTCCTGCTTCTCCTTCTTGAGCTTCGCGATTTCTTCGGTGGCCTTGTTGCGCCGCGCCTTCAGCGTCTCGGCTTCGGTAATGGCGGCGCGGCGTTCAACGTCTACAGCGTGGAAATCCCCCAGGACTGCTTGCGGATCCATGCCGCGCTGCCGCAGCTTTTCTTCGACTAGAGGAAGATGATCGCGAACGAAAGCAAGATCGAGCATAAGCATTCAGGGTAACTGAAGGCGCGGCGCATCACCAAGCAAGTACCACGCTTGGTGCTGGCTCAGTTTGAAATTGAGGCGGTGGAAGGGCGCGGCTTCAGCCGTGCCGAAAACCTACGGCGGAAACCAGGCTTCAGCCCCGGCTGACCGCGGCTGAAGCCGACTACAATGGCCCGTTGTTTCGCCGGGCTGAAGCCCGGCGCTTCCACCGCCCTGATTTCAAATTGAGCCACTACTCCACGCTTCAGATCTTCGACGGCCAGCCGCTCGCCCGCGTCGTCTTCGGTCCGAACGGCACACTTTACGGCACCAGCCCCAGCAACCTGGTCAGCTATCACTTCCCAACATTTGGGAGCTGGCGAATATGGGAATGGGCACCTATGCGTACGCGTCGGTGCATGACTTCACCGGCGGCAACGACGGCAAGTTACCTTACAGCAACGTGAGCTTCGATTCGTCCTTCAATCTTTACGGAACGACTTCCACCGGCGGCGCGAATCAATCCGGTGTTGTGTGGGAATTCGTTCAGGCCCGGTAAGGAGCATCGGAATCACGTCTCACCACATGAAGGCGCTGAGATAGTTCACCTCAGCGCCTCATTTTTCTCGTGGCCCTCAACGTTACTTGACCGATTCGAAGTCCTGCTGCTTGCTCGCCAGTTGCTCGTGCCAACGAGCGGCGGCTTCCACGAAGGCACGGAACAGCGCGCGCGAAGCCGGTTCGCTGTCGTAAGTGCGCTCAGGATGCCACTGCACGGCGAGCACGAATTGCTCCGGCGAGGTCCCTTCCACCGCCTCTTTCACTCCATCCTCGGGACACCATGCCACCAGTCGCAAGCCATCGCCCACCTCCTCTAGCGCCTGGTGGTGGTTGGAGTTGACCAGAAGCGCATTCTGGGCGGAGTGGAGCTGCGCGTCGCCACGCCGCAGAATCTGCGCCAGCTTCGATTCAGGATCGACTTCGACGCGGTGCGCCTGCGCCGTTTGGCGTCCAGCCTTGTGGTCCACCAGCGGCGGCAGCTTCTGGCTCAGCGTGCCCGTGCGCCACACGTTGAGCGACTGCATGCCGTAGCAGATCCCAAAGACCGGCTTGCGCATGTTGAAGGCGTCTTGCAGCAATAGCTCGTCGGTATTGTCGCGGGCGGGATCGGCGGGCGCAGTGTCCGGATGCCGGACCGCGCTGTACTTCTCCGGATCGACGTCGGCGGGACTGCCGGGGAGCAGGACGCCATCGCAAGTCTTCACCGCCTGAGCAATGGCCGCCAGTGGCGCGTCCAGCGGGATGATCACCGGCTCGCCTCCGGCGGCGCGCACTGCGCGTTCGTACTGCGGCAGCGACCGCGCAACGTACAGTGGCGCGCGCGAGTTCGGCACTGGAATGGCGATGCGTGGTTTCATGAGTCAGTTATCGGTCGTCAGTTGTCGGTCGTCAGTTTGGCGGCTGGTTGTTGGCTTTTGTCGCCGGATACTCCGTCGATCACTGTCGCCGCAGAAGTCGTAACCGACAGCTGACAGCCGGCGACTCGACAACTGACTGTACAACCTGGCAATCTCTTCTCGCACGCGCTGCGAGAGCGTTGCCGCATCGCGCAAGCGCAATCCCGCGGTCGGGATCGGCTCGCCGAACACCACACCTACTGTACCGGGAATCGCGTGAAAGCTGTTGATGGGCAGCGACTCGTAGCTGCCAATTATCGCCACCGGAACTACGGGCGCTTGCGCACGAATGGCAACATAGAATGCACCGCCCATGAATTCCTGCAACTCACCCGTCGCCGAGCGACCGCCTTCCGGAAATACCACGAGCGGCATGCCGTGGCGCAACGCCTCGCCCGCCCGGTTCAGACTGCGTAGAGATGCGTGCGCGTCGCCCAATACAATCGGAATCTGGCCCGAGCGCTTCAGATACCAGCCGAGGAAGGGATAGCGAAATAACTCCCTTTTCGCCATGATGCGAAACTGCCCGGGAATCTCGGCGTAGAGCACTGGAATGTCGATGGCTGAGAGGTGATTCGCCGCATACACCGCACTCGCCACCTTCTGCAGGTGCTCGAGCCCTTGCACTCTTACCCGGATGCCGACAATGCGCAGCGCGCTTCTCGCCCACAGGCGCGCGATGCGGTGTTGCGTGCGACCTTTGCCGTCGAACAGCGAGCCCACTAAAGCCACTGCGCCCAGCACCCCCGTAACCAGGTAAACCGCCGGGATGAAGAAGCAGTAGGAGCGCAGCCGCGTCCAACGCGAGCCCCGCGGCGCTGGTGGCCTCTCGGTTCGTGTCTCCGCCATGTTGGTCTCGGACATGTTCATGATGGCAACAATCGTTGCTCGCGGTTGACGTGGAACATTGCGATTTAGTGGAACGTTGCGAATTAACGGAACATTGCGAATCTCTGTGTCTCTGTGTCTCTGTGGTTAATCTTCATGCCCGAACTCCGACTATCTTCATTACTTCGCCGACCAGGTAAATCGAGCCGGTGACGACAATGACTCCCTCCGCGCCGCACACTTCACCAGCGCGCGCCAATGCCGCGGTAGCGGTTTCTTCCGCGTACAACCGCGCACCGCTCCTCGATCCTGCCTGCAACAATTCGGACGTGGTCTCGGCCCGCGGATTATTCACCGTAGTGACAATCACCTGCGCGGCAATGGGAAACAAAACGTCCGCAATCTCCTGGATGGCCTTGTCGCGCATGGCCGCAAATACCAGCGTCAACTCGCGCTCGGGAAAGCTCTCCGACAGCGCCGAACGCAACGCCCACGCGCCTGCGGGATTGTGCGCGACATCCAACACCATCTCGCGGCCATCGGTGGCCGGCGGAGGCGCAAGCACCTGAAATCGTCCGGGCCAATGGGTCCGGCGAATTCCCTGCTCGATCTGCTTCGGCGTCACCTTGAAACCGAATTGCCCCAATTCTTCGGCTGCCGCAATCGCCAGCGCGATGTTCCGCAACTGATGGCGTCCGGCGAGCGGCGAATCGACCTCGATCTCCTCGACCAGCCACGGTGAGCGGATAACGGCTTCTGCCCGGCGCCGCCGGGGCGTACCCGGCCAGATAAACCGCGGCTCCCGGCGACACCGGCGGAACGTACCGCGCCGCACTTATACCGCGCGCATCGTTGTCCAGGATGGCCTGTCCGATCACATCGTTGGCCTGCGGATGCTGCGGCAAGGTGACCACCACTCCGCGCTTGCGGACGATGCCAACCTTCTCGCCCGCAATCTCGGCGATCGTGTCGCCCAGATACTTTTGATGGTCGAGCGAGATGTCAGCTATGACCGAGAGGAGCGGCTCGACGACATTGGTCGCGTCCAGGCGGCCGCCCATCCCAACTTCCAGCACTGCAATCTCGACGCCCACGCTGGCGAAGTACTCAAACGCCATCACCGTCAGCATCTCGAAGAAGCTGGGATGCCAGGGAAGCCTTCCTTGGCGCAGAAGGTCCTGAGCGGTTTGCTCGACGCGGTCGTGTATCGCGCCAAACTCGGCATCCGAAATCTCTTCCCCGTCTACGCGAATACGCTCGTTGATCCGCACCAGATGAGGCGAGCTGTAAAGCCCGGTCTTGTAGCCGGCCGCGCGCAGGATCGAGGCGAGTGTCGCGGCGGTGGATCCTTTGCCGTTGGTGCCGGCGATCAGCACGCTGGCAAAGCGGCGTTCCGGATTGCCCAGCGCCAGCAGCATCTCGCGAACGTAGCTCAGATCGAACTTGTGCGACGGCGTCGCGGCCAGCTCGTGCCCGAGCGCGTAAAGCTGTTCAACCGTGCGTGCGTACGACATCGGACCTATTGTCAGATTACAACAAGGAAGCCGCGGCGCTCACGTTCAGCAGCCGCCTTGCCGATGGGAATACCAGCATCCCCCGTGCAGAGATTGGAGACTTCATGCGCTCGTTTCTATGTGCGCTGCTAATCGCGTGCCCGCTGCTTGCGCAACAGATCACTCGCGACATTCCGGAAACCAACGGGACCTTCTTTGTCGATGGCATCACGTATCAGTACTCGGCGCGCGCCGATTACACGGTTGTGGTCGCCGCGCATTCCGTCATCAACCACAAGTTTCTGGCGGTGAAGGTCCGCGTGTACAACGCCGGGCAGCGCTCGATCAGCGTGAAGCCGGAGGACATCGCGGTGGCAGACGCGATCAGCAGCCACGAGCTGGCGGCAACTTCCGGCGCCGAGCTGGCGCGGCGAATGCGTAAGCCGCAGAACATGGCGCGCTTTGCCGTGAACGGCCTCGGCGGCGCGCCCATGGACGGAGCGATCACCAGCGACATGGTGAATCCCGCATTCCTGGAGATGATGAAGGCCATGGCCGCACGGACGAATGGAGTACCGGCGGGCAAGAGCGTGCTCTACACCTACACCCCTGGAGCTCTCGACCCCGGCGATGCTGCGCTTGGCCCGATTGAGTGCGACCAGCTTTGCCGGCTGCGCAATCGCGAGGCGCAGGGCGCCGACCCTCTCATCCAGCTTCAGCATCCGTCGTCGGCTGACGCGGTAGAACAAGACGCGTTGCTGGCCAACACGATTCCTCCGCACGCGAATGTAGGCGGTGTGCTTTACTTCCCGCTGGGCAAACTGAGCGAGGCTGCGCCGGCCGGCGAGCATGGCAAGAAAGCACGGCACGTGTGCGTGACCGTGCCGGTGATGGGCGAGGAGTTCCGCTTCGAGTTGCCGGTGGAATGAGCCGGCACCAACGCGCGCGACTGCTGACGGAGAGCTTGCAGCGGCGTCAGGCCTATAATCGTAGGTCGCTTCACCCGACTCCCGCTTCGCGAAGGCCGCACGTGAGAAAGAAGCTGATCGCCGCCAACTGGAAGATGTACAAGACGCCGGAGGAAACCGGCGTCTTCTTTGCCCATTTCCTGCCGCTCATCGCCGATCACGATCGCGACGAGATCGTGGTTTGTCCGCCGTTCATCGACTTGCACACCGCAATCGCGGCGGCCTCGGGATCGAAGGTCGCCATCGGTGCGCAGAACATGCATTGGGAGAACGAAGGCGCCTTCACCGGCGAGATTTCCCCGCTCATGCTGATCGCTATCGGCGCGACCCACGTCATCATCGGACATTCGGAGCGGCGGCATTACTTCAACGAGACTGACGATACCGTGAACCGCAAGCTGGAGATTGCCCTGGAATCCGGATTGACTCCAATCGTCTGCATCGGCGAGGTGCTGGAGGAACGCGAAGCCGGGCTGACCGAAGACGTCTTGCGCCGGCAATGTATGCGGGCGTTCAACGGCATCTCGGCGCGAAAAGCGGCGAAACTGGTGATCGCCTACGAACCCGTTTGGGCGATCGGCACCGGCAAGACGGCAACACCGCAAATGGCAGCCGATGCGCATTCCGTCATTCGACATGAGGCAGGCAAAGCCTTCGGCGATGACTTCGCCCACAGGCTTCGCATTCTCTACGGCGGAAGCGTGAAGCCCGACAACGCCGGCGCACTGATGTCGGAGAGCGAAATCGATGGCGCGCTCGTCGGCGGCGCCAGTCTTGACCCTGCATCGTTCGCGAGGATCGTGAAGTATTAGCGTCGCGGCTAGCTGTCAGCCTTTAGATCTCTCATCATCTCCAGCAGCTTCTGCACTGTCGTCCAGTTGCGGGCGGTGCCGACGGTCGCCAGCTTCGAATCCAGGTAGGCGCCGGTTAGCTTCGTGCGTCCCATTCCGTTCGGCATGTGCAGGTAGACCTCGCGGCCTACAACGCGAAAAGCGTCTGGCGCGGAGCGATTCGGGTCCAGCGCTTTGACCGCCTCAGCCGTTGGCAGCTCCAGCAGAAAATGCACGTGCAGCTCTTTCTCCGGCTTTCCTGCTTTCAGAAAAGGATTATTGCGAACCACCTTCGCCAGTTCATCGCGCGTACGCAGAATGACCGGAGAGCCGAAACCGAAGCGCTCCTGGATCCGTTTAGCTAGGGCCTTCGGCAGCTTTTCGGCGACCGCGGGGGACGCTCCGAAAACCACATTGCCGCTTTGAATGTACGTTCTCACATCGCGGCACTTGCAATTGACGACAATCTCGGACAGTTCCTTCATCGGCAGGATGTGTTTGCCGCCGACATTGACGCCTCGCAGCAACGCAACGTAGGTTTCGCAGCCTGCCATGTAAAACCCACCTAGCCGGAAAACCCTGCGCAATCTTGCCGAGTCAGTACGCCGCTAGCCCGCAATCTCCTCGCGTTCGTGCTCGAACTTGGGCCGCGGAGCAAGCTCGCAACCTTCGCCAAATTGCAACACCCGGAATTCTGTACCGCGCAAATTCTTGCCACGCAGGACCTGCTGCAAGACTTCGACGGCTTCGTCTTGGCCGTCATCGGCCAACTCGAAGGTGCCGAAGTGGCTGGCCACGCTGACGCGCGCCGCCAATTGCAGATGCGCGTCGACCGCTTCTTCCGGCGACATGTGCACTTCGCCCATGAACCAATCCGGCCGATACGCGCCGATAGGCAGAACAGCCAGGTCAATGGCGGGAAACTTGTGCGCGATCTGCCCGATGTGCGGTCCGCCGCCGGTATCGCCGGCGAAGTAGAGGCAGTACTCTTCGCTCTGCATCACGAACCCGCACCACAGCCGCTGGTCCCGGTCGAAGGGCGTTCGCCCTGAGAAATGCTGCGCCGGCACGGCGGTGATCCACAAGTCGCGGCGCGCCGTCATCTCCGGCCACCAATCCAACTCGACCACGTTGCCGATACCGTGACGCCGCAGCAGGGGCGCGTTGTTCAGGCCGGCATAGATGGTCGGCCCATTGTGCGCGCGCAGCCGGCGCAGCGTCGGAAGGTCCATGTGATCGTAGTGATCGTGGCTGAGCAACACGAAATCAATGGGCGGCAAATCCTCGAAGCGAATTCCGGGAGCACGATAGCGCCGCGGTCCGGCCCAACTGACCGGGCTTGCGCGCTCCGACCACATGGGGTCGGTGAGGACGTTGATGCCGTTCAGTTGCAGCAGAAAAGTCGAGTGATTGACGAACGTGATGCGCAGGCGCTCGGAGCTACGCGGCGGAGGAGGCGCGGGTTGGGCGTCCACTAGGCGATGCCAGGGCCCGCGACGACGCATGAGCATCCAGCGCAGCAGCGCGCACACACCGTTGCGCCGTGGCACCACATTATGGAACCGCACGCCGTCGAAGTTGGAGGGGAGCGTCTCCATGCGTTCGATCTCCGGTTGTATCCCGGGCCGCGTAACTAAGGATGCGCGGAAGCCGAAAAAGCTACAGCGAATCCTGGATGCCGCCCATTGCCAGGCGGCGGCAAACCCGTACAATCGGAAAGCAGCACCGGGGAATTGAGCTGCGTCTCGCTCGAACGACATGCCTTTTCTCGAGAACCAACGCGCCAAAGCTCAATTCTGGACCGCGCCCAATCAGATCACCCTGCTGCGGATGATCTTTATTCCTTTCGTCATCATCTCCGTCTTCGACGCGCACTGGCGTTGGGCGCTCGCCCTGCTCATCGCCGCGGCCTTCAGCGACGCCCTTGACGGCCTGCTGGCGCGCACGTTGCATCAACAGACGCTGCTCGGGCTCTACCTCGATCCCATCGCCGACAAGCTGCTGCTCAGCTCGCTGTTCCTGGTGCTCTCCTTCGTCAAGAAGATTCCCTGGAAATACACGGTGCTGGTGTTCAGCCGCGACCTCTGCATCGTCGCCACTGCGGTCGTGCTGTTTGCCACCGTCGGCTTCCGCGATTTTCGTCCCAGCATCTTCGGCAAGATCAATACCGCCTGTCAGATTGCGACGGTGTGGTTCGTTGTCCTGGCGCAGGTGCTCCAGACGCAATGGTTGCCCATCGTCATCAAGATCCTGCTCTACGCCACTTTCACCTTTACGACCGTTTCCGGCGTGCACTACGTTCTCGTCACCGGATATCGTCTTCGCAAAGAGCAACCGAAACCGGCAACATGAGACCGTTCCGAACCGCCGAAACTTTGCTTGCGACAACAGCATCCTTCGAATCACGGATTACAAAGGGCCAGAGATCAGGGGCCAGGACTCAAGCCGATTCTTGCTAACCCCTAGCCCCTGACCCCTAGTCCCTAATACATCGCTGTGACTACCGACCGCAATCACCGCCTGCAAGTGATTCTTGCCTTCGCCCTGGTGTACGTCTTCTGGGGCTCCACTTACCTCGCGATCGGCATCGCCGATGAAGAGCATCTGCCTCCGGCGGTGATGTGTGCCCTGCGCTTCGGCATCGCCGGGCCGCTGATGCTGGCGGGCTGCGCTGCCCTGGGCCGCAAAATCCGAATCACGCTGCCGGAAGCCGTCCGGCTGGCCGCCATCGGCTGCCTGCTGCTGGTGGGCGGCAACTTCGGACTGGCCTGGGCCGAGCAGTGGGTCCCGACCGGTTACGCCGCGCTGCTCGTCGCCGTCACCCCCATCTGGTTTCTGCTGCTCGAGACCTTCGTTTTCCGCGGCGACCGGCTCTCTTCCCGCGGCGTGGTCGGGGTCGCGCTCGGCATCGCCGGCATCGCCGTGCTCTTCTGGCCCAAGTTCGAGCATCGCGCCGGTGCGGGAATCATGCCGCTGGTAGGCGCCTGTACTCTGTTGCTTTCGTCATTCAGCTGGTCGGTGGGCTCGGTGCTCTCGCGCAAATGGCAGATGCAGGTGGATCCCTTCTCTGCCACAGCGTGGGAGATGACGTTTGCCGCCGCCGGAAACTGCGTTCTGGCGCTGCTCACCGGCGAATATCACCACATTGTTGTTACCCGCCGGGGCCTGAGCGCGGTGTTTTACCTCGTCATCTTCGGTTCCTGGGTGGGCTACACGGCATACATCTGGCTACTGAAGCACGTGCCCACGCCCAAGGTCGCGACCTATGCCTACATCAATCCGCTGGTCGCGGTGTTTCTCGGCTGGGCGCTGCACGATGAGCGGCTGGACGGATTCATACTGGCAGGAGCGGCGGTCATCGTCGCCGGGGTCGCGCTGGTGACGACGGCGAAGGTTCACGAGGGCAGTGTCGCCGAGCCTGCGGGCAGCTTGCCGGAGTTCGAGTCGGAGGTTTGAGGCTCCTTACGAGGTACGGTGCTGCGAGTCGAGATCAGCTTCTGAGACATCCCTCGCCACAATTAATTAATTCCTTTATGGCGGAATATCTTACGCGTAAGATATTCCGCTAAAGGAAGTTAGCCAATTAGGTAAGCGCCGCGTTTTCAAAGGCTTGGGAGACAACTCATAGGATATAGATTCTGAACGAGTTAGACTCTGGCTCCAAGCCTTTCCAAATCAGCGGTTTGCAATCCTCATCCGAATTATCCACCGAACGTCTAGGCCGATGACACCGTTGCCGGCTTCCGAATTGCCAAAGAACCTTGCCGCAGCCGTACCGCTGGCGCAACGCCGGAGTTTTTCTTCGGCTTCTTCAGTCTAGAACGCGGGGTGGGGCAGAATTCGAGCAAAGGTACCCTCGGCGAAACGAAAGTAACTGTGTTTTGCATTGCTCAACCGTCACCTTGTTGCCGGGTCTCGTCGACGTTGACGGAGCTCGCAGGATCAACGTGACGTCATGCGTGCGGGTGGCGCTCCTCGCTCTCGTCTCCCCATTCGAAAAATGCACGGAAGGCTGCGCCGCGATGGCTGTAGCGCGCCTTCTCTTCAGCCGTAAGCTCGGCGAAGCTCTTCCCGATTTGCGGGAAATAAAACAGCGGATCGTAACCGAAGCCGTTGGTGCCGCGCGGCTCGCGCAGGATCATGCCTTCGGCTCTGCCGTGAAAGGTGGCGAGCGTGTGGCCGTTGCGCGCCGCCGCGAGCACACAGACGAAACGGCCGGTGCGGAACTCGTCCAGAACATCGTGCAGCTCGCGGAGGAGACGGGCGTTGTTGGCGAGGTCGTCAGAGTTCGCATCCACGGCATCGTTGAACGCACCGTGTTCGTCGGCAGCGTAGCGCGCCGACCGCACCCCGGGCGCGCCGCCGAGCGCATCGACTTCCAGTCCGGAATCGTCGGCGATCACTAGCTCGCCGGCAGCGAACTGGCTGTAGTGTTCGGCTTTCTTGCGGGCATTGGCCTCGAAGGTCGCGCCATCTTCCACGACGCCAGGCAGCGAGGCGAAGCCCGGGAGCACTTCGACCTGGACATTGTGGGCAGATGCAGCGCCAACGAGGTCGCGAATCTTGCCCGGGTTGGAGGTGGCAACGAGTCCGCGCTTCATGAAGAATCTATTTCACCACGGAGGCATGGAGGCCACGGAGAAGAATTTGAAGTCAGGTTCTCTACATCGTGCTAATTGCTTCTTAGTGTCGGAATAGCGGCTGCTTTTTGCAGCTCACATCCCCGGATCTAACAAACTCCGTGCACTCCGTGCCTCCGTGGTGAAAACATTACTCCACAAAGTAGTATGGCGGCTGCGAGGCTGATCACGTCGCCCGCTAAGCGATCTGGCGTGCGCACGAAGCGCACATCCACGTCGCTACGGCCAGGCGGCAGTGCGATCACCATCCTGCCTGTCGGATCATCGGACTGCGGCGTCACCTGCCGGCCGTTCACCTCGACGCGCCATGCGGGATAGTTCATCAGGCGCAGGACAAGCTGCACCGGCTGCGGCGACTCGACCACCATCTGCTTGCGATAAACGCCGCCATGAAAGTCGGTGACGCGCGCGCCCGAGGCGACGCCCCCGCTGTCATCGAGCATGCGGTACTCCGGGAAGTCAGGCTTGATTTCGTAATTGTCCGCGCCCGCCGGCGTATATTCGTCCGTTCCCATGTAGCCGTATCCGGCGTGGAACAGGTTGGAGACCATGAAGGGCGTTTCGGCGGGATCGCACTGCGGCTGAAACTGGCGATTGCAGATGACGATCAAGGCGAGGAACGCAAGCGCATAGAGCCACGCTTTGCCGCGAAAACGCGGCAGCGCCGTGACAATAAGGACGGCGAAAGCAAGGCTTAGGATTAGCAGCCAGCGCCAGGGGAATTGGACGAACTGAAGGTCGGGCATGAGCCGATACGCCAGGCCGGCAACGGGCAGCATCAGCACGAACGCGATGCAGCCTGAAACGATCAGCGACCACCACAGCCTGGGATATTGCCCGCGCCAGCGCCGTGCCCCGAATAGCGCCACACCCGCAAGCGAGGCTTCCGCCACCGCCAGCCACGAGACCGTTCGCAGGAACAGATCGTGGTCCTCGTCGCCGGTTCGCGCGAACAGGAAGCTCTGGTCGGGACGCCCACCTTCCGCCAACAACTGCGGTACGGTAATCCAACTCTTCTCGTAGAGCACGGGCACCACGTAGAACGCCGCTATGGCGAGTCCCAACGCAATCGCTCCGGCGCCGAAAAGAAATACTCGCGAGTTGCGCCGCAGGACCGTGACAAGCGCGAGCAACACAACTGTCAGATACGTTGCGATGATCGCCGCGGGAACGTTCGTCAACCAAACGCCGGCGACGGTCAGCGCCAGAGAGATCACCATGTTGCGCGCTGGGCGGTCGCGGACGATCCACAACACCAACAGCGGAAACAAGGACGCTGCCAGCAGTTCGCCAAAGGCGCTACGCGTGTAGATATTCAGCAGCATGTATGGGTTCACGGCGTAGGCGACGGCGATCAGCCCGGCGTCGGGCGGGTCGAACCACTCGCGCGCCATGGCGAACATTGCGCCCCCGGCCAGCATGACGGCGCATACATCAAACGCAACCGGAACGAACAGCCAGGGGATGAAGCTGCCCAGCGCTCCGCCCAACATCCATGAGAGAGGCGGATAGAAGAGGAAGCGCGGCTCGCCGGCGCCATAGTTGGCCTGCGCTGCCCAGCGCGGGTACAGCACTCCCTGATGCCACTGTTGCGCGACTTCCAGCCAACTGTTCATGTGGAAGACGAGGTCGTGACCGCAGGCGACCCCGCGCACCGTGAAGGGTGCGACCACCGCCAGCGCCACAAACAACAGCGCCCAGAAGGTTGCCTTCGCAGCACGTGAGTTGGCGCACATGACGCTTATCTTAGCGTTGACAGAGCGTCAACACCCTTCGGCGGCGGATTGCCCAGCAAGCGGCCCTGAACTACCCCAGCCCCTTCAACTTCGCTCAAGGCAGCTCCTGCTCAAAGCTGGCCGCAACGGGCTTGGCGAAAACCTGCTTTTCCATCGCGTAGTCATGCAGTTTTCATCTGCGGTTAAACGGCGATTCACCTTAGACCAGTAAAAACGGGGAACCTCAGAATCCATGCCTGAGTGAGAGGTGAGGAGACTATGCGACAGATTTTCGCAACGATACTGATGGCGGCGATGACCTTCGCACCGCTGGTGAACGCGAACGCCGCGGCGCCGAAGGCTGCGCCCGCACCGTCGAGCAGCGCAACAACCACTCCCATCCAGCACCTGGTGGTCATATTCCAGGAAAACGTTTCGTTCGACCACTACTTCGGCACGTATCCCAACGCCACGAACCCCACGGGAGAGCCGGCCTTCAATCCGCTCCCCAACACGCCCGCGGTCAACGGCATCGCCGGCCTGCTCAGCGTCGCCAACCCGAACCTCAATCCGGCCAATGGAGCCGGCGCCTCCAACGCCTTCCGCCTCGACCGCACCGAAGCGGCAACGGCCGACCAGAACCACGATTACGGGCCAGAACAGCAGGCGTTTGACAGCGGTCTGATGGACCTGTTTCCCAAGTACGTCGGCGTGGCCGGACCGCCCCCGGGCGGCGGCGGAATCGTCGATACCACGGGATTGACCATGGGCTACTACGACGGCAACACGGTCACCGCGCTGTGGAACTACGCTCAGTATTTTGCGATGAGCGACAACTCTTACAGCACGAACTTTGGGCCGTCGACGGACGGTGCGCTGAACCTGGTGTCCGGCCAGCTCAATGGCGTGATCCAGAATGAGAACGGCACTGGCGCCGTTATTCCGGATGGCAATGGCGGCCTGACGCTGATCAGCGATGCCGACCCGATCGGCGACACGTGCTCCACGACTTCAGGCGAAGTCCTCCAGATGGGTGGCAGAAACGTCGGCGACCTGTTGAATCAGGCCGGCATCACCTGGGGCTGGTTCGAAGGCGGCTTCGACCTGACCGTTACGAACCCGAACGGCACGACGGGCTGCAATCGCTCGCACACCTCGTTGATCACCAACGTCAACAAGAAGGATTACATCCCGCATCACCAGCCGTTCCAGTACTACGTTTCCACGCAGAACCTGACGCACGTGCGTCCGACTTCGCCTTCCACCGTGGGACACCAGGGCGATCCGGGCAATCACCAGTACGACATCCACGACTTCTTCGACGCGATCAACGCCGGCAACTTCCCGTCGGTGAGTTTCCTGAAGGCCCCCGGCTACCAGGAAGGACATCCTGGCTACTCCGATCCGCTGGATGAGCAGACCTTCATCGTTGACACCATCAACTTCCTGGCGCAGACCCAATACTGGTCGAGCACCGCGGTGGTGATTCTGTACGACGATTCGGACGGTTTCTACGATCACCAGATGCCGCCGATCGTCAACACCTCGCAGACTACGGCCGACGGGCTGACGGGCAATGGGCTTTGCGGTACCGTGCCCCCGCTCCTTGCGGGCATCAATGGTCCCCACGCCCAGGGACGTTGCGGCTACGGCCCGCGCCAGCCGTTGATGGTCATCTCACCCTATGCCAAGCCGAATTACGTTGACCACACCGTTACCGACCAGAGCTCGGTCCTTCGCTTTATCGAGGACAACTGGCTGGGCGGTGAACGGATCGGCAATGGCTCGTTCGACGCCATCGCCAATCCCATTAACAACATGATCGGTGTTCCCTCGAATAGTTGCTTCCGCTACATTCTGCTGAACGACCAGACGGGCGAAGTCACCTCAACCGGCTGCGCTTCGCTTTAGTCGACGATCAGCGGTTGTAACCAACTTTTCATGTTCGGCAATGGATGCAGCGCCCTGCTGCATCCATTGCTGCTTTATGCTGGATCCAGGTGTTCGCTTCGAAGGGGCGCAGCTTTAGCTGCGCCGATCACACTCCAACGAGTCGGCCTTTAGGCCCTGAAGTGCAACTTCCTCAGTATCTAAAGCCGACTTTCGGCACGCCTGAAGGCGCGCCCCTTCAAAGCAGATACACCTGGAGGAAGATCGTTCCATGTCTGGAATAGAAGGATTTTAGTGAGTTCACGTCGTAGCTTCCTGAAACACTGTTCAACCGCTGCCGCCGGAGGAGTACTGCTGGGCCGCTCGGGCGGGCTGTCGGCCATGATGCACGCCATACCGGCGCAGGCGAACACGTTGAACGCCAGCACGCTGGCTGCTTTCGTCGATCCGCTGCCGATTCCGGCCGTGGCCAAGGCGAGCGGCATGAAGCCGCTGCCGTCGTCGCCCAAGACCATCGTCCCGTACTACCGCCTGGCCGCGCAGCAGATCGAGACGAAGATCCACCGCGATCTGAAGCCGACGCGGCTTTGGGGTTACGGCGGCTCCGTGCCGGGCCCAACGCTGGAGATGCGCAGCGGCGAGGAGATGCTGGTCGAGTGGGCCAATGAGCTTCCGCAGCAACATTTCCTGCCAATCGACTACCGTCTGCACGGCGCGGAAGGCAATCCGCAGGTGCGCATTGTCACACATTTGCACGGCGGCTTCGTCCCGCCTGAGAGCGATGGCTATCCCGAAGACTGGTACGTGCCCGGCAAGTCGCTTACGTATCGTTATCCGATACATCAGGAAGCGTGCATGCTCTGGTATCACGACCACGCCATGGGCATCAATCGGCTGAATATTTATGCCGGATTGTTCGGCGCGGCGTTCGTGCGCGACAAAGCCGAGGACGCACTGAACCTGCCCAGCGGAAAGTACGAAATTCCGCTGATGATCTTCGACCGGCTGATCACGCCGGACGGCCAGCTTTACTATCCGGTGTCGAACATGCCGCGCGCGCCGTGGACGCCGGAACTCTTCGGCGATGCCATCCTGGTAAACGGCAAAATTTTCCCTTATCTCGAAGTCGAGCCGCGCAAGTATCGCTTCCGGGTGATGAATGCGTCCAATGCGCGCTTTTATCACCTGTCGTTTGCGAACGGATTGGAATTTCACCAGGTCGGTACCGACCAGGGCCTGCTGCCCGCGCCGGTAGCCCTGAAGAAGATTTCTCTCGCGCCGGCGGAGCGCGCCGACGTAGTGGTCGATTTCAGCGACAGCCGCGGAGAGCAGATCGTGCTGAAGGACACCTCGTTCCACGTGATGCAGTTCCGCGTCTCGGCTAACAAGGTGAGCGACGAGAGTTCGCTGCCGGCGCAGTTGCGTCCCCTCCCCAAGATTGCCGAGTCCGAAGCCGTGAAGACGCGACTGCTCACGCTGGACGAGTACACCAGCTTCACCGGCGAAGTCGTGGAGCTGCTGCTGAACGCCAGCTATTGGCACGATCCCATTACCGAGAAGCCGGTGCAGAACTCGACGGAAATCTGGAGCTTCATCAACCCCACCGACGACACCCACCCCATTCACTTGCACGCGGTGCGCTTCCAGATCCTCGATCGCCAGCACTACGAACCATCGGCCTACCAGATGAAGAAGGAGTTTCGCTTTCTCGGTCCTCGCGTGCCGCCCGAGCCCTACGAAACGGGCTGGAAGGACACCGTCGGCGCGCACTCCAAGATGGTGACGCGCATCATTGTGCCGTTCAACAGCTATACCGGACGCTACGTCTGGCACTGCCACATCCTGGAGCACGAAGACAACGAGATGATGCGGCCGTACGAGATTGTGCCGGCGTAAGACTGTTGTTTGTTGATCATGTCAAGCAAGCGCCGAGGGCCATCAATAAATTCCCCGGCTGAACCATTACTTGCGGCCCGAAAAGCTGAAGCGCTTTGTAACAGGGCACGACTTCAGTCGTGCCGATCTCGCCTCTTTTTCCTGTTCCCAGCGGGCCTCAGCCTGCGACACTCCCGCTTTGCCCGTAACGAGTTGTGTCGCCGACTGAAGTCGGCTAATGAACGATAAAGGTGAATCGTTTTCGGCACGAGTAAACTCGTGCCCTGTTACAAATCATCCGTCGACTTGCTGCGCAGTACAATGTCCGCACCATGTGGGGATGTCCTACGAACTCTGGGGCGCGCGGCTGATGGCAGCCGATCCGGTAGTCCTGCCTGATCGCTCGCTGCATGTCATCGCTTCCGAACAAGGCCTGGTACGCAAGCTCAGCGAGCGCCAGATGAGCATGATCGCCATCGGTGGCGCGATTGGCACCGGGCTCTTTCTGGGCAGCGCGCTGGCGGTGCGCACCGCCGGGCCAGGCGTCATCCTCAGCTACATCTTCGCCGCATTCATCGCGTTGCTTCTCATGTACTGCCTGTGCGAGATGGCGGTCGTGCATCCCACCGCGGGCTCGTTTGGCGTCTACGCCGATATTTACCTGTCGCCGTGGGCAGGCTTCGTGGTGCGCTACACCTATTGGGCGGCGCAGGCCATCGCCATTGGCGGTGAGGCCGTGGCCGCGGGGATCTACACGCAATGGTGGTTTCCGCGAACGCCGGCGTGGATGTGGGTCATTGTCTACGCGGCGGTGCTGGTGTTCGTGAATGCGCGCAGCGTCGGCGCCTTCGGCAGCTTCGAGTACTGGTTTTCGATGATCAAGGTGAGCGCGATTGTCGTGTTCATCATGCTGGGCGCGGCGGTGCTCCTCGGCATACATCAGCAGCGGCCAGTCGGCTTGGAAAACTTTCGCGCGCACGGCGGCTTCCTGCCGCACGGCTGGACGGGCGTCGTCCTCGCGCTCTCGTTCGTCATCTTCAGCTTCATCGGCACGGAGATCGTCGCGGTCACGGCGGGCGAGGCGAAAGACCCAGCGCGCTCGGTGCCGCGCGCCATGCGCTCGATGCTGCTGCGCCTGGTCATCTTCTATGTCGGCGCGATTGCGATCCTCGTCGGCGTGATTCCCTGGACCCAGATTCAGCCCGGCGAGAGCGTGACGGTGAGCCCGTTCGTGCGTGTCTTCGACGTGATGCACGTGCCCGCCGCGGCGCACCTCGTCAACTTTGTGGTGCTCACGGCGGCCTTGTCGGGCATGAATTGCAGCTTGTATCTGGCGACGCGGATGATGTTCTCACTGGCCCGCGCGGGATACGCCCCGGCCGCGCTGGGTCGGGTGTCGCACAAGGGCGCACCGATTCCGGCGTTGATGGTGTCAACGGTCGGCTTAGCGATCGCGACCGCCATCGCGATTGCCTTTCCGAATTCCGCCTACGTTTACATGCTCGGCATTGCGCTTTTTGGTGCGTTGTTTGTCTGGATGATGATCTTCATTACGCACATTGGCTTTCGCAAGCGCCGGCGCGAGCACGGCGTTCGCGACCTGCCCGTGCGAATGCCATTTTTTCCAGTGACCACAATTGCCGGCGCGTTGGCGGTTCTCGGGATCACGCTTTCGACGTGGTGGGTTGACGGCATGCGCGTGACGCTCGAGGCGGGAGTGCCATGGCTGGTGGTGCTCAGCTTGGTCTATTTCGTCTGGGAACGAACGCGAGCACGCCGGATCACGTGAAAGACCTCGCAGAAGGCCGTAGCGGCGCACGCCTTTCGCCAATTCAGGCAAGCCAGTTGCGCCTCTCGAAAAAGCCAGTTGACCCTCTTATTCCCCAAGGTGTAATCTCGCTTTCCGAGTGGGGTTTTCGCCTTAGGCAAACGTTGTAGCGGTTCCAGGGCCAGGAGCCAGACAATGTCTTCATCTGCCTTCCCAAGCCGGCACTTCTTGCTTACGTCAATCTCCCTGTACAACTACATCTCTGTCCCGCATTCACGGAGGACTGCCTGATGGCTGTCTCAAGACGCACATTCCTGAAGACCGGAATCACCGGCGCGGTCGGACTGTCGGTGCTGGGCTTCGACCTGACGCCGCTGCACGCGCAGGCTGCGGCGTTGAAGATCTCGCGCACCACGGAAACGCGCAGCACCTGTCCATACTGTGCGGTGAGCTGCGGCGTCATCATCCACACCATCGGCGACAAGGCAAAGAACGTCACGCCGCAGGTGGTGCATGTCGAGGGCGATCCCGACCACCCCATCAATCGCGGCACCCTGTGTCCCAAGGGGTCATCGCTGCAGCAGGACATCCAGAATGAGCGGCGCATTCTTTCGCCGAAGGTGCGACGTCCGGGCTCGGACCATTGGGAAGACATCTCGTGGGACCAGGCGATCAGCGAGATCGCGCAGAAGACGAAGGCCGTGCGAGATGCCAGCTTCACCGAGACCGACGCCAAGGGCAACACTGTGAATCGCTGCGAGCCGCTCTTCTTCTGCGGCGGCTGCACCGATACCAATGAGTTCAATTACCTGGTCGTGAAGACGATGCGGGCTATGGGGGTGGTGCGCCTGGAAAACCAGGCGCGGGTTTGACACGGCCCCACGGTCTCAAGTTTGGGACCAACTTTCGGACGCGGGGCGATGACCAACGGCTGGATCGACATCAAGAATGCCGACATGATGTTGATCATGGGTGGCAATCCAGCCGAAAACCATCCTTGCGGGTTTAAGTGGGTGGTCGAAGCCAAGCGCAATCGTAATGCGCGATTGATCGTCATCGATCCGCGGTTCACGCGCACAGCATCGCAAGCCGATCTCTTCCTGCAAATTCGCGCCGGCAGCGACATCGCGTTCCTGGGCGGGCTCATCAGCTACGCCATCCAGAACAACCGCGTGGCGCACGAGTACCTGGTCAACTACACCAACGCGGCGTTCATCATCAAAGACGGATTCAAGCTGCCGGAAGACGGGCTGTTCTCCGGCTTCAACGCCGATACCAAGACCTACGACAAGGCCACCTGGAATTACCAGGAAGGCGGCAACGAGACGGGCAAGCTCGTCGCGGCGGCGATGACCACGGCTTCCGCAACCCAGGGTGCCCCCCAAGGCCATGAGACCCAAGGCCACACCGCGGCCGCCAAAGAAGGCACGGTTACGCATCACGGTCCTGAAGGCCAGGGCTACCAGGCGCAGGGACCCGCAGGCGCGAAAGGCATGGGCGGCGGCCCGATTCCGCCTCCGTCGATGCCGGAGAAGATCGCCTACGACACTTCGCTCCAGCATCCGCGCTGCGTCTATCAGCTGCTGAAGCAGCAGTACTCGCGCTACACGCCGGAGATGGTGGAGCGCATCACCGGCATCCCGAAAGATCAGCTGCTGAAGGCCTGGGACATGTACACCTCCATCCGCAAGGATGGAGACACGAAGAAGGTCGGCACCGTCATCTACGCAGTCGGCTGGACGCAGCACAGCTACGGCACGCAGATCATCCGCACCGCCGCCATGCTGCAACTGCTGATGGGCAACGTGGGGCGCGCCGGCGGCGGCGTGAACGCGCTGCGCGGACACTCCAACATTCAGGGCGCAACCGACATGGCCGGCATCTTCGACATCCTGCCCGGCTATCTCAAGATGCCCACCCCGGCCGACAAGGACCTGAAGACTTTTCTCGATCGCGTGACCCCAAAGCCGGCAAAGCCAGGCGAATGGGAGTCGTTCAACTACTGGTCGAACACGCCCAAGTTCATGGTGTCGTTCCTGAAGGCGATGTACGGCAACGCGGCGACTAAGGAGAACGATTTCGGCTTCAACTGGCTGCCCAAGATCGATCGCAAGTACTCCTGGGTGGAAAACTGGAACGACATGTACAACGGGCAGGTCAAAGGCGTCTTTGCGTTCGGCATGAATGGCGTGATGATCGGTCCCGATTCGCAGAAGAACATTGACGCGCTGAAAAAAGCCGACTTCCTGGTGGTCTGCGAAGTCTATCCCGACGAAACCAGCGCCTTCTGGGAGGCGCCGGGAACAACGCCGGAGGAGATGAAGCAGATCAACACGACGGTGTACCGGCTGCCCGGTGCGGGCTTCGCCGAGAAGGACGGAACGTTCGTCAACTCGGCACGCTGGCTGCAATGGAAGTACGCTGCACTGCCGACGCCGGGTAACTGCCGGCTCGACCAGGACATCCTGGCGCAAATCTTCCTGAAGATTCGCGAGTTGTACAAGAAAGAGAATGGCAAGTTCCCCGATCCTATCGTTAATGCCTCGTGGACGTACACGATTCCCACCAGCCCGTCGCTGGCCGAGGTGGCGAAGGAGATTAACGGCAAGGCGCTGGCCGACATCGAGGACGAGAAGACGAAGGTCTCTTTGAAAGCCGGAGACCAGCTTCCCGGATTCGCAATGTTGCGCGACGATGGCACAACCTCGTCAGGCAACTGGCTGTACTGCGGTTCCTGGACACAAGCGGGCGCGATGATGCAGCGCCGCGGCACCGAAGATCCGTCCGGGCTGGGGATATATCCCAACTGGGGATGGTCGTGGCCGGCGAACCGGCGCGTGCTCTACAACCGCGCGTCGTGCGATCTGACAGGCAAGCCCTACGATCCCACGCGCAAGCAGGTCTGGTGGAACGAGACGGCGCAGAAGTGGGTAGGCAACGACGTCCCCGATTTCAAACCCGATTCGAAGCCGGACGAGCACATGGGCCCGTTCATCATGAACCCCGAGGGCGTCGGGCGAATCTTTGTGCCGCTGGGCGCAATGGCCGATGGGCCGTTCCCCGAGCACTACGAACCCATCGAAGGCCCGATCGCGAATCCGCTGCATCCGAACCAGTCCAACAATCCGGTGGTGAAGAAGTTCAAGACGCCGATGGACAAGTACGGCACGACGAAGGATGGCTACAACATTGTCTGCACCACGTACCGGCTGACCGAGCACTATCACTACTGGACGAAGAACAATCCCATGAACGTGCAGCTGGTGCCCGAGCCGTTCGTGGAGATTCCCGCGGAATTGGCCGACGAAATGGGCCTGCGCGGCGGCGAGAAGGTGAAGGTCACCAGCGCACGCACGGACTACATCGCCAAAGCCATGGTGACCAAGCGCATCAAGCCGATGATGATCGACGGCAAGAAGACGTATCAGATCGGCGTCCCGATTCACTGGGGCTATCGCGGGATTTCAGAGGATGAGGGCCGAACGTCGAAGATGCCGGCCAACCGGCTGACGCCGACGGTGATCGACCCCAACGCCTACACGCCGGAATTCAAGGGCTTCCTGGTGAAGCTGGAGAAAGTATAGGGAGTGCAGGGGCGCGGCTTCAGCCGCGCCGCAAGCGGGGGATATTGGGGTGGAGCACCGTTTCAGCGGTGCAGCAAGAATGAAGTGCGGACCCCCGGCTTTAGCCGCTGAGGTAAACCGGAAGCTTTACCTCAGGCGCTAAAGCGCGGCTCAGATCTGCGGCTGATGAATGTACGCCTGAAGGCGTGCTCCACCCGCTCTGGGGCTAAAGCCCAGGATGTCAGTCGTCGCGGAACGCGGGCCCGAAGGCCCGCACTACACAAGAGGCATGCGATGAGCGATCGCGGCACATTACGAATCCAGCAAATCTCGGCCCATCCCGGACCGATTGCGGGCGAGGGCACCCAGCGGCAAGATAAGGTCTGCAAGCTGATCGACACTACCACGTGCATCGGCTGCAAGGCCTGCGAAGTAGCGTGCGTGGAGTGGAACGATATGCCGTTCCAGACCACCTACTTCGACAACACCTACCAGACGATGCCCGACACCGACTGGAATTTCTGGAACCTCATCAAGTTCAACGAAGATGAGCATTCCAACGGCAGCTTCGCCTGGCTGATGCGCAAGCACCAGTGCATGCACTGCGCCGACCCCGGATGCCTGCGCGCGTGTCCCGCCGACGGCGCCATAGTGCAGTACGAGAACGGCATCGTCGACTTCCAGCAGGAGAACTGCATCGGCTGCCAGTTCTGCGTCTCTGGCTGCCCGTTCAATATTCCCAAGTTCAATCCCAGCACGAAGAAGGTCTACAAGTGCACGCTCTGCTCTGACAGAGTAGGAGCAGGCCTGGAGCCCGCCTGCATCAAGGCATGTCCGACGGGCTGCCTGCACTTCGGCACCAAAGACGACATGAAGTTCCTCGCCGAGAAGCGCTCCACGCAGCTCCGCGATGTCTACGGCTTCAAGGAAGCGGGTGTCTATGATCCCGACACCATCGGCGGCACCAGCGTGATTTACGTGCTGCACAACATCAACAAGCCCGAAGCCTACGGCGGGCTGCCGAAGGAGCCGCGCATTTCGCCGGCGTTCACCATCTGGAAGGACATCTTCAAGCCGATAGGTTTGTTCGGCGCGATGCTGGGATTCGTCGGCGTGGTGATGCACTACGTTTTCGCAGGCCCGTTGCGAACGCAGCCGAGTCCGCCGGTGAAAGAAATCGTCCCGCCGGACGCGGGAAGGGAGAACTAGGATGGCGACCTCCGCCGATCGTTTCATTCATCGTCCCAACGCCATCGATCGCCTGGGCAAGACGGTGGTTTACGCCGGCGAGCTACTGCGTCATCCGGTGTACACCCGTTTTCTGCATTGGATGGTCGGCATCTTCTTCTTTCTCGCTCTGCTGTCCGGATTCGGTATCTACCTGCCCTGGATCTTCCGTTTCTTCACCCCGCTGTTCGGCGGCGGGGCGATGACGCGGCTGCTGCATCCCTGGTTCGGGCTGGGCTTCGTCTTCTTCTTTGCGCTACAGGCAATCAACTGGCTGGGGGTGATGAGCTGGACGCCCGCCGACTCCCGCTGGATGAAGCACATTAGGCGGTACGTTATTCGCAGCGATTCGACGGAGTCGCCCGAGACCGGCTTCTTCAATGGCGGCCAGAAACTGATGTTCTGGGAGATCGTCATCGGCTCCATCGCCTACGTCATCACGGGCTTCATGATGTGGTTTCCGACGGTCTTCGGACGCATACTCGTTTCCATCGCGTATGTGATCCACGACATCTCGGCACTCATCATGTTGTTCGGAATCTTCTTCCATATCTACCTGAGCACCTTCGGCGAGCCTGGGACGATTCAGGCGATGACGCGCGGCACCGTGAGCGAGGCCTGGGGCTGGACGCACCATCCGGCGTGGTACAAAGCGGTCACCGGCCGCGATCCGCAAGAGGCGCTACGCGACGCCGAGCGGCAGCTCGCGGAGAACAACTGCCCCCCTCCGCCGCCGAGCACGTTGTAGATAGCTGCGTGAATTTAGAAGGGTGTCATCTTTGGAAGGTGTCATCTGATGAAAGTGTCATCCTGAGCGCAGCGACCGTGCAAATATCCTGACAAGCGCGCGCATTCCGCGCTTGGCGGGATAGTTGCTGCGGTCGCGAAGTCGAAGGACCGCTATTGTGAAGCCGACGTAGGGGTCCTTCGACTCCGCGACCGGGCAAGTACCACGCCAACCGCCAAAAACGCGGTTGCCACGGTACTTGCGCGGTCGCTGCGCTCAGGATGACACGTGCAAAGTGGAAACTGGGCTTCTGACGCGCCGCTCTACTGCCCTACCCTTCCGCGCCCATCACCAGCGGAGGCTGCTGGTTCAGCTCCATCCAGTAGCGCTGGACGGTCTCGACGAGGCGCATCACGCCTTCCGGGTCGCCCGGCTTCACCAGATAGGAATTCGCGCCCAGATCATAGGCGGCGTTAATCGTGCTCGCGGCCTCATCCGTGGTGAGCACTACCACCGGAACGCGTCGCACCTCGCGGTTAGTGCGCATCCATTGCAGCAACTGAAGTCCGGTCATCCCCGGCATCTTCAGGTCCAGCAGGATGAGCGCCGGAATCGGATGCTGCATGCGGTCGCTGTACTTGCCCACTCCTGCCAGATAGCCCAGCGCCTCATCCCCGTTCTTCAGGTGCACGATGGGATTCATCACCCTGGCCTTCGCAAAGGCACGCTGCACCAGTGTGGCGTCGGTGATCTCATCTTCGACGAGCAGGATCGTTGCCAATTCCCGTTCCGACATGAAACCTCAACGAGCGGCCGCGCCGGAGCCGTACAACTCCGGGCCTACGTTTAGAGTGAGCCAGTAATTCTGAAATTGCGCAGCCAAGTCGTCCAGGCCGGACAGCGTCTCCGGTTTGGAGAGATAGGAATTCGCACCCAGATCGTAGGCGCGGTTCACGTCGGCCGAATGCTTCGACGACGTGAGCATCACGACCGGCAGCCGTCGCAGCGGCGTCTTCTGCCTTCGCAGCCAGTCGAGCACCTCGAAACCGGAGCGGCGCGGCAGTTTGATGTCCAGCAGCAGCACAGCCGGTACCGGATAAGCGGCGCGGTTCTCATACGGACCGTCGCCGGAGAGATACGCGACCGCATCATCTCCGTTGGTCAGGCGCGTCATGGTAATGCTCTTTTGCAGTTTGCGGAAGGCGCGCTGAATCAGGCGCACGTCCGCCGGGTCATCCTCGACTAGCAATACGAGGGGATCAGCCATTACTGGGTATCCTCGGTTTTTCTCGGCGCGCGTGGCAGCTCGATCCAGAAGGTGCTTCCCTTGCCCACTTCAGAATCGACTCCGTAATGACCATGCATGCGGGTCACCGCGCGTTTGACGATGGCCAGCCCGATGCCGCTGCCCGGATAGGTGCTGCGGTCGTGCAGGCGCTCGAACACGTTCCAGATTCGCTCCTGGTGTTGCGGAGCTATGCCAATTCCGTTGTCGCTGATGCCGATACGGACCATATCGCCGCGCTCTTCTGTCCAGATGCGCACTTCAGGCTGGGAGTTTGGTGCGGCGAACTTCAGCGCGTTGGAGATCAGATTAAGGAGCACCTGCGCGAGCACCTGGCGATACGCTGCGACCTCGACATCCACCGGGACCGCTATTTTCACCGCCGGATTATGCTCGTCTCCCGCCATGCGCAGGGCCTCGTGCACGGCGCTGGCAACCCTCACTGGCTCCAAAGCCATGTTGACGCGGGCCAGGCGTCCGTAGTCGAGCAGGTCCCGCACCTGGGAGTTCATGCGAGCGGCGGCATTGATGATCTCGTTCAGGAAGTCCCGGGCCTCATCGTTGAGCTGCCCGCCGTAGTCTTCGGCGAGTGCTCCAGCAAATCCGGCGACCGCGCGCAAGGGGGCGCGTAAGTCATGCGACACGGAGTAGGCGAAGGCCTCTAGCTCGGCATTGCTCTGCTCACGCTCGCGGACACGCAGTTCAAGCTCCTCCGAATGCTCGCGCAACTGGTCCAGCAGCTGCTTGCGCTCGGTCATGTCGCGCGTCAGCTTGGAGAAGCCGTACAGCTCGCCCTCCTCATCGCGCAGTGCAGTCACGACGATGCTGGCCCAGAACTTCGAGCCGTCCTTGCGGTAGCGCCAGCCCTCGCCTTCGAAGTGTCCCGTCGTGGCAGCGGTGGCGAGCACGTGTTGCGGCAAACCACCCTCCCGATCTTCCTTTCCATAGAAGCGGGAAAAGTGCTGCCCGATAATTTCGTCGGCGCTGTAGCCCTTCAGGCGCTCGGCCCCGAGGTTCCACGACTGTATATGGCCGTTCGGGTCCATGTAGAAGATGGCGTAATCCACTACCTGCTCGACCAGCAGCCGATACTTCTGCTCGGAGCGGCGCCGCTCAGTCAGGTCGCGCGTGATCTTGCCGAAGCCGATCAGCTTGCCCTCACGGTCCAGGATGCGCGTGATGACGACGTTGGCCCAGAAGCGCGAGCCGTCCTGGCGCACCCGCCAGCCCTCCTCCTCGTAGCGGCCGGTCTCGGCGGCAATGCGCAATTCGCGATCAGGCTTGTGAGTGTCCAGGTCAGGCTGGGTGTAGAAGACGCTGAAATGCTTGCCGATAATCTCGTCGGCTTTATAACCCTTTAAGCGCTCTGCCCCGGCGTTCCAGGAAGAGATGATACCTTTGGGATCGAGAACAAAAATTGCGTAATCTGTAACGCTGTCAACCAGTAGCCGAAAGACATCGTGCGATTTGATGTTGGGAAGGAGCGATGAAATGGGTACCGGAGTTTCGCTGGACGCTATCGGAGAGCTCCCCATTCTCCCTCCACTTGGGCAGAATTCTAGCAGTATTCGAGAGTAGAACGCTGTCCGCGGGCAGAGGGATGTCCCAGGAGATCAAAAAGTTGGTTCACTGGCCGAAAACGGGCACGCGCCGAGAAATGTCGGATTACGATACTGCCGCCGGCCTCACTCGGTACTCTTCGACCAGCTTGCGTCCGGGTTGAACTCCTTCAGGTCACGCGCGATCTCCGAGGTGTTTGCGCCGAGGTCCTTCTCGTAAACCGTGCCGTCCTGGTTCACGATAAAAGTCATCACCCCGGTGGACTGATACTCCGCCGGATAAGCCACGAAGGCAAATCCGCCGGTCATCTTCCCGTCAACCATGTAGTCCTTGGCGCCACCCGGCGCGTCAGGACCTTGCTTGCTCAACACGCGAAAAAAGTATCCACGAAAAGGCGTGTGTTCGCCCGAGCCTTGCATGCCGGCCTGCGCCAGCAGTGGACCAATCTCGGGCTGCCCATGCTCCACCGGATGATAGAGGCCGTTGTGCTCGCCCTTCTCGGCGACGAAGTAAGGCGCATATTGGCCCGCCTCTCCCGGATGAGCTCCCGCATAATGCTCCTTCTCGGCTGCGACCAGTTCGTGGCAGAGTTCGATGGCCGAGAACTCATTCTTGCCGATCCTGCGCATCAGGATCTCCTGCTTACCGACGGCGGTGTCGAACGACCAGCGGCCATCCGTCTCCACTAGCGGAATGGGAAAGGGCCAGTTTTCCGCGCCCATATACAGCGTGACCGCGCCGTTCGGCTCCTTGACCAGGCGATGTGCCTGCGCATAATTCTGCAAGAACTGCTGGCGATTGTCGGCGTCCTGCTGCGGATCGCCGGAGGAGACCAAGGTCTCGCTATCGGGTCCAAACAAATGCAGCAGCGCGGGTTGATCGTCAGCTTTCACTGCCGCAACCAGCGCATGCATGGCCTGTCCCGGCGAGGCGAAAGTCTCCTGCGCTTGTGTCTGCGCGGCGATAGGAAGTGCAAACAGGATCAGGGCGAATAAGAAGAAAATTGTCAGCTTACCGTAGGAATGTCGTGCGTGTGTCATCGTCCTCTTGAACTCCGTTCGATGATGAGAAGTTCTGGAACCTTCTCCTGCCAACGCTTCGTAACAGAGCACGAGCCTACTCGTGCCGGTTGTGCGCTCTCTCGCACTTTGTCATCCCGAGCGGAGACAGTTCGTTCGCGAGGCGAACGAACTGTCGCAGTCGAGGGACCTGCTGTTGGCTCGCAGACGGTCAATGTTCGAGCCAACAACAGGTCCCTCCACTCGCCGCTGAAGCGGCTCGGTCGGGATGACAAACAAAAAAGTGCTCACTCGGGCGACAAACAAAAAATGGATCGGTAACGCGCGACCGAGGGCCCGCCCTGAGCTTACCCGAAGGGCCGCGCCCTGTTAATAACTCGCGGCCGAGCTTTCGACCCTTCGCATTGACGACATCACTATCGATGACCGCCACCGTGCCCGCCTCCGCCGTGCGCCGCTCCCATGCTGTGCGCACCGCGCTCGGCGTACCCATTGGTAGTGCCCCCGTGGGCATAGCCGCTGAAGGCGCCGGAGTGAACGCCGCTCTGTCCGTGCGGCTCGCCGAAGCCGCGGTTCACAGGAGGCTCAACCGCGTGCGGGGCAGCCGCGCGATAGTTGGGCGTTGCTCCACGATTGGGTTCGGCGCCGTGATAGGCCTCGGAGGGCCGAGGTGCTGCTCCGCGATACGGCTCCGCCGGACGAGCGCCCCGATACGCCTCCGCCGGACGTCCTCCACGATAACCAGGCGCCGCATACACTCGGTGATCGAAGAACGCCGGGCCGCGCGACACCCACGGCGCGCCACCGTAATAAACGCGGCGAGCGCCCCAGTTCAGCCCCCAGTGCGGCCATCCCCAACCGAACCCGCCAAAGAAACCGATGTTGATACCGATTCCGAAGCCGAAGTACGGGCGCCCAACCCAGACGGGGCCGAAGACGAAGCCCGGCCACACTGGAATCGGCGGCCCATAAATCAGCCACGGATCATAGGTCGGTACGTACACGATATTTGGATTGGCCGGCGCAATTACGATCTGCGGCCCGTTGTTCGTGACCACCTGCTGCGGCGTGCTGTTCAGATTGCCGGCGGCGCGCGCCTTCTCGCGCATCACCTGGATGGAGTTCATTACGTCCTGCGGCTGGTTGTAATAGGCGTCGCCCAGCGACTGCGTCCACGACAGGTTCTGGTCCATGTTGGACAGCACCGAAGGAAACTGGACCAGCGCCTTGACGCTGGGGTCCCAGGGCTGCTGGTTCACGGCGTCGGCCAGCGCCTGGCCTTGCAGGCCGGGGTTGGACTGAAGCCAGCGCTCCGCCTCGACGATCTGCGTGGGATAGGTCGAGGCCGCCAAAATCTGCGCCACCAGCGAATCCGGATACAGCGCGATAGGCGCGACCAACTGCTGGAGCTGGTCGGCAGACATGGGCGGCGCTTGTACCGGCGCCTGGTCTGCGGGCGCCTGCTCGGGAGGCGGTGGCGCCTGCTGATCCTGCGCCGCGCAAACTGCCGGCGCGACTAGCAAACCAACTGTTATAAGCAAAACCGCTAGTTGCGATTTCATACTCTTTCAAACCCGCTCTTTACTCGTTTGATGTGGGCAGCATCTATGAGATGCGTGCGCCGGCCCGCGTGTGTCCGCAATGCGAGCTGCCGGGTTCCCGCTTTTCGCCTGAATCTATTGAGCTTCCGCTAATGCCGCGTTCGTTGGTGAATATTTGTAAACGGGACGCATCAGCCATCGCCGCCAAACCCTGGTACAAGCAGACCTTCTAATCCGCAGCGGTATTGCCGCGCTCGTATGCCAGCGGTTTCGTGCTCCGCACCGGCAACCATGCGGCAAGTGCAGCAACAAGGTACATCGCCGCCACCATCCAGAAGCCGTAGCGCAAACCGTCGCGGTGTGCGGCCTCGCCCACCAGCAGCGCGGTGCAGATTTGCAGCGAGTTGGCCAGGAACGAGAAGGCATTCTGCACTCGCCCCATGAAGTGCCGCGGGACCAGCTCCATCATCTCGCTGGACAGCGCAATTCCTCCCACGCCGCGACTGGAACCCATCACGAAATAAATGGGCACTGCCAGCGCCAGCCAGCGCGAGAGCGGCAGCAGAAACAACGAAGCCGCGATGATGCTCATGGTCAGCGTGACCGAACGATGGGCACCATGACGGCGGATGTAATCGGCGGCGTAGAAAACGCTGAGGAACGCGCCCACCGCCCAGCCTGCGTTGAGCCAGCCGTAGCCGACCGACCCGCCGTGCAGGATGCGTTCGCTGAGCGGCGCGGAGATCACGCCCTGCGTCATCATGGCCGCGACAAACAGCGCCCACGCGATGCCGATCAGCAGCACGCGGCGGTTCTCGCGGATGTGTTGATAGCCTTCGACCAGCTCGTGAATGTAGCGCGCAACCGCTCCATCTTTGAATGCGTCGGCCTCAGCGAGTCCTGCATTCGATACGAAGACTTTGCTATGGTTCGCTTTGAAGGGGACAGCCTTCAGGCCGTCCGTCTCCGAACCCACAAGGACGGCTTCAGCCGCTGAGGAACCTTGCTCCGCACTCACGGGCGCAATGGTTGTCGGTCGCGCGACGATCACGCGGCCCTTACGCACGTAAAACACGCACGCGATGGAGACGGCGTACGTGGCCGAATCAATCAGCAGCACGCCGCCCAAACCGATGTGGTTATAGACGAAGCCGACCACCGCGCCCGCCATCAACCACCCGCCCTGGAGCGCGGCCAGCAGAAGCGAGTTGGAATCGAGCATCTTGCCGTCGGGCGTCAACTCCTGGATGAGTGCATTGACCGTGGGAAAGAACATCCAGAAGCCAATCGCCACCAGCACGTTCATCAGATACACCTGCCAGAGGTGGACCCGATGAGTAAGAACGAGAATGGCAACAGAAACAATGATCAGCCCGCGGCCGGCGTCGAGCCACATCATCAGGTGACGCCGGTCTTCGCGGTCGATGAGCACGCCGGTGAAAGGCAGCAGCAACAAAGATGGAATGGTTTGCAGCGCGATCAGCGCGCCCAGCGACACTTCCGAATGCGTGGCTTGCAGGATGTACCAGATCACCGCGGCCGAGTTCATGCCGCTCCCGATCATGGAGACCAGGTTGGCCAGGAAGATCAGCCGGATCCCGCGGTGCCGCCACATCTCGCGCACACAGCCATCGTAACCCAGCTTCGTCTACAGGCGGGGGAAAGCCATGCGTTTCTGTAACTACAAATCGGGTGCTACAATGAGCGGATACAATTCATGATCCTATTCGAATGGGGACGAGTTCAAAGCCGAAGCGAATCGGCACAAGCATGGCGTCACATTTTCCAGGGCGAAATTCGTCTTTGAAGATCCGTACGCCCTAATGGAGCAAGACCGCATCGTGGCGGGAGAACTCCGCTGGCGGACAATAGGCCTCGTCGAAGGCGTCGCGACCCTGCCGGTCGCGCACACCACATTGGAATGGGGAGAGGACGAAATGGTCCGCATAATCTCCGCTAGGCGTGCAAATCGCCACGAGAGAAAACGCTATGAAGAGAATCGTAAGAACTACGCTGAATGAACACCGGCTGACGGATAAGGACAGGCGAGAACTGGCAAAGCTCGCGGCTCTGCCGGATGACTCGATCGACTACTCCGACATCCCGCCGCTCACCGAAAAGTTCTGGAAGAACGCCATCCGCAATCCCTGGTATCGCCCGCGCAAGCAGCAGGTGACGTTGCGCATCGACGCCGATGTCCTCGCGTGGCTACGGCGCGGCGGCAAGGGATACCAGTCGCGGCTGAACTCCCTGCTGCGCAATGCCATGCTCGAGCAGGTGCGCGGGAAAAACGAACCGCTGCGCGGCAAGAAGAAGAGCGCCTAGATGGGTCTCCGCCGGCTGTTTCGCAAAGAGAAGCAAGAGCACCGCATCCTGCGTGAGGCCGTAGAGCGCGCGGGGCAGCTCGTGCCGGAGTATCACCGCCCGACGCCGGAGTGTCCTCACCCCGAGCGCTGGAGCATGTACGACTCCATGACTGCCGAAGTCGAGGTGCTGGAATTCCTGCGCACCCTGGTCACCACCATCAAGCCTAATCTCGTCGTCGAAACTGGAACGTTCATGGGCGTCAGCACGCTGTGGATCGCCGAAGCGCTGCGGCTCAACGGCTTTGGCCGCATCGTCAGTTGCGAATACGACGCGAAGATGTTCGAAGCGGCACGGCAAAAGATCGAGGCCTCGGCCTACGTCGACCTCATCGACCTGCGCAACGAGTCCAGCCTGGAGATGAAAGTCGAGGGCACCATCGACCTCTTCTTCAGCGACAGCGACATGCCCGTGCGGGAGCAGGAGGTGCGGCACTACCTGCCGCAGATTTCACCCTTCGGCGTCATCCTGATGCACGACGCCAGCTCGCACCTGAGGCAGGTACGGGAGGCCGCACTGAAACTCGAACGCGAGGGGCTGATCTCGGTAGTCCTGCTGCCTACGCCGCGCGGACTGGTCGTCGCCCAAAAACGCGAGGGGCGGAAGTAGCCGTCAGCAGTCGGCAGTCAGATCATTCCGCTACGCGCTGCGTTCTCTACTGCGCTCCCTCGTGCCTTCGGATCTTGTGCTGCGGATTGGGCTTCAGCGCTGCCTTCGGCATCAGCTCATTCAGCAGCGTGTCAGCGTGATAGATGTTGCGCAGCGCCTCCGTAATCGCACGCGAGTCCACCTCAACCGCGCGCGCCACCTGGTCAGTGAACTCGAAGTTCCACGCCAGCGATTCGATGTTGCCGTCGAAGATGATCCCGACCACCTCGCCGGCCTTGTTGATCACGGGGCTTCCGGAGTTTCCCCCGATGATGTCCGCCGTCGAGATGGTATCGAACGGCGTGTCCTGTTGGATGGCTCCCTTGTTCTTCAGCCAGCTCTCCGGCAGCTCGTACGGATACTTGCTGTCGTGCTCCGTGGCGTGCTGGTAGGCGCCACCCATGGTGGTGAACCACGGCACCTGCTTGCCGTTCAGCTCGTAGCCTTTGACGCTGCCGTAGCTCAGGCGCAAGGTGAAGGTCGCGTCCGGAGGCACGTTCAGCCCCTTCTCCGCGAAAAGCGCCTTGCCGATACCGCCGCCCTTCTGCCGAAAGACCGATTGCACTTCATCTTCATCGCGCGCGTGGATCGCCTCCGCGTCCGGCTCGACTTCGCGCATGAGAACGATCAGCGGATCGTTGCTGGCGTTCACCGCGGCCAGGCCGCCCTCGTAAAGTTGCTTGCGGACGGCGACCTCGTCCAGCTTCGTCCCTTCGATGACTTCTTTGGCGCGCTCTTCGGGAGTTTTGCCGGCCAGCGCCTTCTGCACATCGGGATTGTCGGCGCCTAACTCATCGCGCATTTCCCCCAGACTCTCAGCTAGTAGCACCTGCTCCAGTGCTTTGTAAACCGGCGCGGTGGAAAACAGCTGCGTCTGCATCGTGGGCAGTTGCGCATCCTGATAATTGCGAATCCGCTGATTGTTGGGCTTCTGCCTCTGGAAGGCCGCACGCACGATCTGCCGCGCATAACGCGCCAGGTCGCCGCGGAAGCCGCCCAGATTGTCGAGATAGGCCAGCGGCTTGTAGATCTGCTGCTGAACTGACGCGGCCGTGGCGATCGCCGTCCAGGGATCGTCGAATTGCTGCTTCCGCTCCGGGCTGGAGTTCACGTACTGCTGCAAATCTTTCTCGTCGGCGGACTTCTTGGCCATCAGCTGTTGGTCTTTCAGTGCCGCCTCGTAACCGGTGACGGCCTTAAATGAGTTCTGAAGGCCGAACATGTCGCTCTGGGCCTCGCGCGCGTTCTCCTCGGATTCCGCGCTGAACTTCTGCAACACGTCGATCCGACGCGTGTAGGAGTTGAGCTGAAGCGGGTACTGATAATCGCGCAGGAAGCTGAGCTGGGCGATCGTAAGCAGCCGCCGGGTGCTGCCGGGGTGTCCGGAGACGAAGATCAGGTCGTTATCGCTGGCGCCATTGGCCGACCACTTCAGGTAGTCCGCCGTGTGCGCGGGCTGGTCGTTTTCGTAGGCTCGAAAGAACGAGATGTCGAGGTCATAACGGGGATATTCGAAGTTGTCGGGATCGCCGCCGAAGAAGGCAATGGCGAACTCCGGCGCAAACACCAGCCGGATGTCGTCATACTTCTTGTACTTGTAAAGGTTATACATCGCGCCGGAATAGAGCGTGACCACGTCGCAACGGATGTCGCCGCCGGAGCACTGCTTCTCCAGCGCAGCCATCTGCTCGCGCTGTGCGCGACCGGCTTCGCTGGTGGACATGCCCGGTTTGGCCGCGGCGTTCACCTTGGACGTGACGTCCTCGATATTTTTCAGCACCACGAACTCCATGCCCGGGCACCTGGCCTCGTCGGCGCGCGTGGCCGCGTAGAAGCCGGTCTTCATGTAGTCCTTGCCGCTGGTGGAGAGGTCGTGAACGCACTCCTGCGCGATGTGATGATTGGTGAAGATGAGGCCGTCGGCGGAGACGAACGAAGACGAGCCGTTGGGCGCGCGCGCCGAGGAGAGGCGCACGTGGTCCAGCCACGCCTGGTCGGGCGCGAAGCCGTACTTGGCCTTCACCTTGTCTTTGGGGAAAGCGTTGAACAACCACATGCCCTCGTCGGCATAAATGGAGTTGCTGAGACAAAATATGACGAGGCACAGCAGAGCGACAGCTCGTTTCATGGCATGACTCCGAAGCGGAGAAGTCCGCGTGTTCGTGGGACCCCGGTACTCCAGACGGCATGAGGCCGGGTGAGCAAACCCTTGACTATAAACCCGCGAAATCCGCATTGTCACGGACATGAGAAGGCCAATCCATAATGCACGGCTTCGTACAGGTTCGCCGCCACCGTAGGACAATGTTGGCCGCGGGGTGGTCCAGAAGCAGGGGCGGTAGTTTTTATGGGCTTATTCCTGAGGCGTGATTCGCTCCTCATCGCTGGATGCAGCTCGGGTGTGAGTCTCTGTTAAGTATTGTTTCGGGCGCATCCACGCCGCACCCGCGGGGTTTGTACCTACATCCAACCGCAAGGAGGATTGGAGAAAAGACCATGCAGAAAGCACTACTCATCTCGTTACTGCTGGCACTGAGTACGGCAGCAGTAGCGCAGAGTGCGCTCGCGCCGGCGCAAACATCGCAAATGGCGCTAATGGGTCAGGCCTCGCAGATGGGCGGAGCTGAGCCCCAATTATGCAGCAATGGGCCCGTCGTAGCCGACTGGGGCAACAAGATCCAGGCGATGGGCGATTCCACCGAGGCGAAGATCGCCAAGGAAGTCCGTCATGAACTGCTGATGCTGCCCTACTACTCGCTTTTCGACGATCTCGAATACTGCGTGCAGGGCCGCACCGTAACACTCAGCGGCAGCTTGACGTCGATCCACTCACAAACCAGGCAGGACGCGGAGAAAGCGGTGAAGCGCATCGAGGGCGTCGAGCGGGTGGTCAACAACATAAAGGTGTTGCCACCCAACCCGGCGGACGAGCAGGCGCGCGAACAGGTCTATCGCAGGCTGGTGAACGCCGGCGGACTGTCGCGATACTTCTGGCAAGCCGCACCTAGCATTCACATCGTCGTCGACAACCTGCACGCGACGCTGAAGGGCTACGTCAGCAGCGAGGGCGACAAGAACCTGGCCGGCATTACCGCAAAGGAGGTCCCTAACCTGTTCTCGGTAGAGAATGATCTCCAAGTCGTGAAGTAAATCGGGTCGAAGCAGAATCGACAGGCGGCGGGCACAGCTCGCCGCTCTTGTTTGCTGGAGGAACCTTGGGTACAACAGTAACATCGTGCACATCCGCAAACCTGTTGACCCGGGTAGGGCTAAAGTCATACTCTGCAGGTGGCACGAAAGGACTACCTAACATGAGAGCTTTGAGACGTGGTCTTCTGCTATTGACTGCAGCTCTGCTGTTCTCCGCAATCGGGTTTGCACAAAGCGATTATTCAGCCGAGTTCTACGCCAATGGCAACGGAGGCGTGCAAACCGCGGACCGGGAATTCATGAGCAAGGCCGCGCAGGAAGGGATGGCGAGATTTCAGCTCGCCTACCTGGCGCTGCAAAACGCTCACAGCGAAGAGGTGAAGTCATTGGCCCGGCAGGTCCTGCTCGACTACTACAAGTCGCAAGGTGCCTTGATAGACATTGCCAACCAACAGTTCATCGCCCTTCCAACCGAGCCCGCTCCGAAAGATAAGGCGACCCTGGAATCCCTTTCGCAACTGCGGGGTGAAAATTTCGATAAGGCCTATATGCAGATGATGCTGGATGACCATCGGGCGGACCTCGCTCAGTTCAAACGTGAAGCCAAGAGCGGGAACAATCAGGCCGTAATCAATTGGGCGAACCAGAATCTGCCTGCTCTACAAAGCCAGTTTAAGGAAGCACAGAAGGTCGCGCCCACCGTCGGGGTGGAGACTACCGAGAACAAAGACAAGACTAAATCGGATACCGCCGCCCAAGAGCGACACTGATTCTGCGGGTCGGGATGGTTTCAGTCCACGGATCAAAACGTGCGCCGCAACGCGACGAAGCTGTTGGCCAATTCTTGCTCAAAGATCATCGCGAGGACTTCGGAAGAGCGCCTAAGTTCTCCGAAATCTGGAGCCGACGATCGGACTTGAACCGATGACCTGTCGATTACGAATCGACTGCTCTACCAACTGAGCTACGTCGGCTTGCTTTCGATTCTAACTGCGGCTGGAGGTTACCGTAAAGTGACCTTCGGCTTTGTTTTCCACCACTTTCCGGCTTTTCCACTTGCCTGCGACCGGCCACCGGCCGATAATCGCTGTAAGCTCAGTTGGCGACTCCGGGCTTACATGAATCAATACGGCCGAGCGGACGTCCTGCGCATTCTGCGCATCAGCGCCAAGCAACTCATCGGGTGGCAGCGCGCCGGACTTGCTCCCAATTCCGACGCCTTCAGCTTCCTCGACCTCATCCAGCTCCAGGCCATTCGCGACCTGCGCGCCAAGCGGGTGCGGCCCGCGGTCATTCGCGAGTCGCTGGTCGCCATGCAGAAGCAGGTGGCTGGCATGGAGAACCCTTTAATCGAGGCCAGCACGTTCTCCGTCGGTTCGCATGTTGCGTATCGTCACCAGGGTCGCTCCTTCGATCCCATGACAGGCCAGTTCGTCATGGAGTTCGAGCCTGTAGGCACACTCATCCCGGCGAGGCCGAGCAGCGAAAAGGTAAAGCCCATCGCCACCTATGACAGCGCGGCGGAGCTGTTCTCGCGCGGCATTGCCATGGAAGAGCACCCCAGCACGCACGACGAGGCCATCCGCAGCTACCAGCAGGTGCTGGAGATTGAACCCACGCACGCCGCCGCGCATATCAACCTGGGGACGCTTTACTACAATCGCCGCGATTTCGTTGCCGCCGAGAAGCACTATCGCCTGGCGGTGGAGGCCGACGCGCGCTACGCCCTTGCGTATTTCGATTTGGGCAACGTTCTCGACGAAACCGGCAGAGTGGAAGAGGCGGCGGAGGCCTATCGCACCGCGCTGCAACTCGCTCCCACCTACGCCGACGCGCATTACAACCTCGCGCTGGCCTACGAACGCCTCAACCAGCCGCGGCGCGCGCTTCCTCACTGGAAGGCCTACCTCAAGCTGGACAACTCCGGTGCGTGGGCGCGCCACGCCAAGAGCCAAGTGGGACGGATCCTCGCCAGCGATCCGCTGAAGCTGGTGTACAAGCGGCAGACATAAGCCCGCTACTTCAGCGTGCTGGCGAGTGCGTCCAGAATCTTTCTCCAGCCCTTTTCGGTCTGACTCGCCCACTCCGGAAGCACATTCTCGTGCACCAGCGTCAGCTCGCACCCATCGGCGCGCGGCACAATTTCGACGCTGACCTGAGTCACCTGCGCTGAATACTTGGGCACGGCGAATGTAAAGACCAGCCGCGCTGGCTTCTCGATCACGCGATACTCGCCCACGTGCTCCACGTCTTCGCCGTCGCGCCGGTCAGTGATGACAAACTTGCCTCCGACGCGCGCGTCAATTTCACAGCGCGTGATTTGACCTGTCGGCGTGGCGAACAACCACTGCTTCGCCGATTCCGGGTTCAACCAGCTATCGAAGACCCGATCCGCCGAGGCCTCGAAGCGCCGGCTTACGCGCACCGTTCCAGTCGGAGCATCACTCATTTGCAACTCCTTCTCCGCGACATTATCCCCCCGCCGGTGAGCCGACATTACGGCACACCCGCGCATCCCACAACTCAGAGCTGAAACTCCAGTGAGGAAGGATTGCATACATTGGTACTCAGGGCTGGCAAGATCGCCCTTCTCGCTTTCGTATTCGGATTGTTGTCGCTCGCGGCTGCGCCTCCACAGGCGCCCTCCCCTGACAGCAACGCTATTCTCGAGCACCTCAACCAGGCCATTGGCTGGTATCGCCATCTCGCCGCCCTGGACGTGACCGCCGGGCAGCCCAGCGACACGCTATACCTGGAGAACGCTCGCAGCTCCGCGGCGCAGGCGTTGCAGCTCGCCTTTCAGGCGGCGACCGCCGAGGCCGCGCTGCTGGCTGCAAACAATCAGAACGACAACGCGAGCACCGGAGCTAACGCACAGAATGGCGACCAGCAGCAAAACATCGCCAAGGCGCTCGCCAGCACCGGAGACCGCATTCAGCAGACGCAATCGCAAATACAAGATCTCGATGCGCAAATCGCCAAGTCCCGCGGAAAGGAGCGCCAGCAACTGGTGTCACAACGCGACGCGCTTCAGGGCGAACTCGATCTACAGAAGATGATCCAGGATGCGCTCGAGAAAGTATCCAGCGTCAGCGCCAGCACGCAGCCGCCCGGCAGCGCGCTCGCTGCGCAGATCAATCAACTCAAACAGTCCGTGCCGGAGGTGTTCGCGACGAAGAAGCAAGCTACGGGCTCCACGGGGCAGAGCTCGAAATCCAGCCGCGCCCAGAGCAGCGGCCTCTTTGGCCTGGCGTCAATCCTCTTCGGCCAGATGCGCGAGATCCACGACATCGATCAGGTCATCGCCGAGACCTCGCGTCTGCGCAGCACCGCCGACAGGCTCGACGCCCCTCTGCGCGAGAGGATCAAGGGCCTGCTGCAACAGGGGCAGGGCTTGGTCAACCAGCCGCCGACCACCGACCCGCAGCAGGTCGCCGCCATCCGCAGCCAGTTCGAGTCGTTGACGGCACAATTCAGGCAGGCCTCCGATGCCGCGGTCCCGCTGCGGCAGGAAATCATTCTGCTCGACGACTGCAAGGGCGACCTGGTCCAGTGGCGCAATTCTATCGCCGCCGAATACGCGTTGGTGCTGCGTTACCTGCTGACACGGGTCATCGCCATTCTGATCGCGCTGGCATTCGTCTATCTGCTCTCGTTTTTGTGGCGGCGCGCCACCTATCGTTATATCCGCGATGTGCGGCGGCGGCGCCAGCTCACGCTCGTGCGTCGCTTCGTCGTCGGCTTCCTGATGGTGCTGGTCATAGTCGCCGGCTTCATCAGCGAGTTCAGCTCGCTGGCCACATTCGCCGGGTTCATCACCGCAGGCATCGCCGTTGCTCTACAGACGGTCATACTTTCCGTCGCCGCGTACTTCTTTTTGATCGGGCGGTACGGAGTGAAAGTCGGCGACCGCGTGACTATCTCCGGCGTGACCGGCGATGTGATCGAGGTCGGGCTGGTGCGGCTCTATGTCATGGAGATGGCGGGCACGGGAATCGACCTGTACGCCACCGGGCGCGTCGTAGTGTTCGCGAACTCGGTCATGTTTCAGTCGGCACCCTTCTTCAAACAGCTCCCGGGCACAGCGTACGCCTGGCATGAGGTGGCGGTCACGCTTGCGCCTGACGCGAATCTCGCGCTGCTCGAGCCCAAGTTAATGGACACGGTGAAGTCCGTCTTCGAGCAGTACCGGCACAACATCGACCGCCAGCAGGCGCTAGTTGAGCGTATTCTCGATACGTCAATAGCCGCGCCGGTGCCGGTCGGCAAAGTCCAGTTCTCCGATACCGGCCCGGAGTTCGTCGTCCGCTACCCGGTCGAGATCCAACGCGCGGCCGACATCGACGACCAGATAACGCGCAAGCTGATGGAGACGATTAACGGCGACCCTGAGCTCAAGGGGGCCGTTTCGGCCTCGCCGAAGCTACGCGCGGCGATCAAGGCGTGATCTCGAAGACGATCCCGAGGCCATTGGTTCCGCCTTGCGAAGTTGTAAGGTACGCATTGCGGCCGGCGTCGAATACTACGTTGCTGTACGATTCCTCCCCCGGGGCGTTGTTGAAGCCGGACAGCATCCAATGCTGATCAAACAGCGTCAGCCGAAAAACCACCATGTTTGACAGCACCACGGTGCCGTAGATGTTGCCTTCCGAGTCCAAAGTCGGCTGCGCATTCGCATCATAGCCGCCGACGTTATACAGCTGCTGGTAGCTCCAGCCGCCATTGGAGGGCGAGAGTTCGTAAACGGTGGGATTAAACGTGCTTATGCCATAAAGGTTGCCGGAGGAATCCATGGCGAATCCGCCGTAAGCTCCGCCGGGAAACGGATAATTGTAGATATTCGTTGCGGTCCAGCCCGAGGCGCCATGCGTCAACTTAAAGGCGTTGCCATTTCCCCCAGTCCCGCCGCTGGCGTTGCCATAAAGATTCCCGGCGCTGTCGAAGATTACACCCGCAAAAGGCTCATACCCGTCAGTGCCGCAGCCAAACGAGTAAATAAGCGTATAGGTCCATGTACTGCCCGAGGGCGATAGTTCGTAGACGGTGCCGCAACCCCCGCTGCCGCCGTAAGGAGTCGTGCCATAAACGTTGCCGGCCTGATCGAAGGTGAGGTCACCGTACTCAGGATAGGCGCCATCCGCGCCTCCGGCGAACGAATGCAGAACGGTCTCGGTCCACGGGCAGGAGATGGCCCGGCAGAAAGTAGCAGGCGGTTGCAGGCGGAAAACCGTGCCGTTGCCGGTATCGCCGCCGTACGCGGTTGTGCCATACAGGTTGCCGTCCGGGCCGATGATCACTCTGGCTTCCGGACTGGCGCCGTCGGGGCCGTTGAACTCATACAGCGTGGAGAAGACCCAACCGGACGCTCTGGGCTGCAGCTTGTAGACGGTGCCGCAGGTACCCGTTATTGGGCAGGTGTGACCGCCGTAGGCAGCCGTGCCGTAGAGATTTCCGGCGCGATCGATGCTCACCCCCGCCAACGGGCCGTAACCGTCGGCTTCCCCGGTGAAGTTGTGCAGCACGGTGTAGGTTTGCGCGTGCGCGCTCGGGACAATTACGCCGGCTGTCGCCAAAGTGAAAACCGCGATCAGCACCACCGTTCCCGCTTGTAGCGCGTTGTCTAAAATCGAAGCTGTGGTTTGCTGCTGGATGGCCATGCCGGTTCTCCCCTTCGCCGTATTCGCGGAAGAGTAGCGCACCGTGGCCGCAGGCGCACCTTAATTTTGCATTACGAGTTAAGGACCTAAAATCAAAGGAACTTCGCGGACACTGGAGTAGCGGGCAATCGGGCTGGCCATGCAGCAGCGAATAATATGAGCGAGCTAAACCGAGCAGCGGCGGCAGCTCCCTAAAGGGGATTGCAGTTCAAATCGGTCGCACCGACAGCAGGCTTACGCCTTGGGCTACCAAATCGCCCCCACTCTGCCGCTCGGATTGCTACAATCAAGGGTTTTGAAGTTCATAAGGAAGGATTGCACTCATGCCTGAAGCTACCCTGCAACACGCTGCCCCGCCCGCTCCCCTTACCGCCCTCACCGAGGACGAACAGCTCTTTCGCGACACCGTTCGCCAGTTCGCCGATGAGAGCGTTCGCCCGCACGTCCGCGAGATGGACGAGAAGGGCGTCTTCGAGCACTCGCTCATCGACCAGTTCTTCGAGCTCGGCCTGATGGGCATCGAGGTGCCCGAACAATACGGCGGCGGCGCAGGCACGTTCTTTGAGGCGATCCTCGCGGTCGAGGAGCTGTCGCGTGTCGATCCCTCCGCCGGCGTCATTGTCGATGTGCAGAACACGCTGGTCAACAATGCCCTGCTGCGCTGGACGACGGAAGAGCAGAAGAAGCGCTACCTGCCGCGCATGTGCAAGGACACGGTCGGCGCCTATGCGCTGAGCGAGGCTGGCTCGGGCTCCGACGCTTTCGCGCTGCAATGCCGCGCCGAGTTGAAGGGCAGCGAGTACGTGCTGAACGGCCAGAAGCTGTGGATCACCAACGGCAAGGAAGCGGGCGTCTTTATTCTGCTAGCGACCGTCGATCCCACAGCGGGGTACAAGGGCATCACCGCGTTCATCGTCGAAAAGAGCTTCCCCGGCTTCACCGTCGGCAAGAAAGAAGACAAGCTCGGCATCCGCGCCTCCAGCACGTGCGAGCTAATTCTGGAAGACTGCCGCGTGCCCAAGGAGAACGTGCTGGGCGAGGTCGGCAAGGGCTATAAGATCGCCATCGAGACGCTGAACGAAGGCCGCATCGGCATTGGCGCGCAGATGGTCGGCCTGGCGCGCGGCGCTTGGGAATTCGCGGTGAAGTACGCGCAAGAGCGCAAGCAGTTTGGCAAGACGATCTCGGAGTTCCAGGGCATCCAGTTTCAGATCGCGCAGATGGCAACGGAGATCGAGGCCGCGCGCATGCTGCTCTATAACTGCGCCCGCATGAAAGATGCCGGCATGAGCTTCCTGAAGGAAGCAGCGATGACCAAGCTCTACACCTCGCAAGTGGCCGAGCGCGTCGCGTCGCTGTGCGTCGAGATCTACGGCGGCTACGGCTTCACCAAAGATTATCCGGTGGAGAAATTCTTCCGCGACTCGAAGATCGGCAAGATCTACGAAGGTACGAGCAACATGCAGTTGCAGACGATCGCCAAGCTAGTGATGAAGTAGGCGAGGAGGTCGATCGCGTGAAGCGTCTGAGGGATTCGCTTTCACTTCATCTTTGCGGAGTCGGGATCTCGCTTCTCACGACTACTCTGCCTTTCGCCGCGCAGCAATCTGTATTACAGCTACCCACGACAACTGAGTTCTACGTTACCGCAACGGACAGGGATGGATCCGCTGGGAGTTTAAGCGCCTCGGACCTAAGCGTGACTCTCGATAAGAAATTGGTCCAGATAAGCGCCGTCAAACCTGCAAAGGACGAGCCGCTGGTTTTTGCGCTATTGATCGATGTGAGCGGCTCCGACGCAGACAACGCGACAGCAATCAAGGAATCGGCTCTGCGGCTTTTCCAAGGATTGTCGATCAACGGGAACCAAGGCTACCTGGTGCTCTTCAACCATCTCGTCGCTATGAGTCCCGCGCCCGTTACCTATGCCCATGCGCAGGAGAACCTTACTGCGGCGAAATTCATTGGGCGGACCGCGCTATATGACGCGATCGAGCAGACCATCACACAGAGACTTACTGATGCGCCCAACTCTGGCATTCAACGCCGGGTTATCGTATTAATCTCTGATGGGGAAGACAATGCGAGCCGTCTCAGCTATTCGCAGGTGGCGAAGATCGCGGAGAGGCAAGGAGTGGCCATATTCTCACTTCTAGTTCCCACAAGGCCGATTAGACAGACAGGGCCGGCGCTATCGCGAGCTGTGAACCTCCAGGAGATCTGTCGCGACACGGGCGGCAGGTCGGTGTTGGCGGAAAAGGTAAACAGCATAGATTTGTTGTTGTCCGCCGTCGAAGCACAGTGGAAAATAAAACTCGTCTCCGTGCATCCTTCAAACCAAACAATGCACGCTCTTCAAGTGAAGAGTGTTAGCAAGGACGTAGAGATTTCAGCCCCCGCACAAGTCTCTCTTCGCTGACCCCGCCGGTGTAATCCCACTTTTCTTGTGGTCAGTGCCGTGCCTGCTCCCTCTCCGCCAGAAATTTGTCCTGGCACTGCTTAGCGGCCGAGAGCAACTGTGGGAACTCGGGCGTGCTGCGCAGCGACGCCAGCATGGGGTCCTTTTGCAGTGCGACGACAGCGCAGTAATTCCCGGCGATGGATGACTTGAGTAGCCGCAAGGCGAAGTCTTTGTCCCCGCAAAACGCCAGCTCGTCGGCGAAAAGGTATCGGTTTTCCGGGTCCGGATTCGTCATCCAGGCCCCCTCCCGCTCGCGCACTAGACGCTCGAACTCTGGGGACGGGGGCTGGTTGAGAGAAGGACGGTCGAGGCAGGCTTTGTAGAACTTGGTCCGCTCCGCGTCAGGCGGAAGTTTCTGAGCGGCATCGCGCGCTTCGGCCAGTTTCCCTTCTCGCAACAAGATACTGACCCGGTTGTAATCGGCCCAGTTCGACCCCGCGTCGAGCTGGTTGAACTCCATCGCACGCTCGGGATTTCCCATCTGGCTGAACGTAAAGGCGCAGGCGCGGAAAACATAGTTCCCCGAATCCAGCGAGATGGCGTCTTCGCAGGCGCGGGCCGACTCGTCGAGCAAACCGGCATAGCGGAGAACGTAGCCCAGCACAAAATGGGCCTGCGCGTTCTTCGGCTGGCGCTCGACAAAACTCTTCGCGTCCTGGTAAGCCTTCACCAGTTCCCCTCGTTCGGTGCGGATTGCGATGCGTTGCGAAACCGCGAGGCTGAAGTTGGGATCGAGGGCGATCGCGCGATCGAGCGCGGTAATTGCCTTCTGCATAGCTGCCTCACCACCGCCGCCGTATTGCGAATCAAGGTAGTAGCGCCGCCCCAGATTGCCCCAAGCCGGCGCATACGTCGGATCAAGCCCAACCGCGCGCTCCAGCATGGGGATGGCTTCCTTGTTCGGCCCGGGATCGTGCGACAGCGCCAGGCTGCGCAGGTAGAGATCGTAGGCTTCTTCATTATTCGGGCGAGTGCTGGTCTCCGCTGAGTCGGTCACGGCGCCCAGCGCCGGCACCAGACCCTCGCGCACCTTGGAGGTGATTTGCGTGCGCATGGCCATCATGTCAGGCGCGGCGACACTGAGCGAGTCGCGCCACAGCGTGCGATTGTTTTCCACATCGACGGCTTCCAGCGTGATCTCGAGCTGGTTGCCCTCCTTCAGGTAATGTCCGGTGACGATGTTGGCGACGCGCATCTCGCGGCCGACCTGCTGCAAGTCGAGCCCGGCGGCGGTGTACTTGCTGGTCGTGGCGAAGGGACGAATAGATAAAGAGCGCACATAGCTGAGTGCGGTGGCGATCTCGTCGGGCAGCGCGAGTTGCAGGAAGTCGGCTTGCTTGTCGCTGCCAATGTTCTGAAACGGAAGGACCGCGACGGTGATGGAGTTGGCAGAGACGGAAGGAGCGGCTCGCCGCTTCCCGTACCAGATATAACCGGCCAATGCTACGAGCAACACGGCAGCGATGATTCCGAGAATCTTGCCGTATGGACGGGCGGGCGCAGGAGCGGCTATCCCGCTGCCAGACTGCATGAGACGCTGCCGGCTTACACTTTGCGTCGAGGTCGGGGCCCTGCGCGAGCCGCTTTCGCTTTCAACCGGCAAGACAATCCGCCCGCTCTCCGTGTCGCGCTTCAGCCGTTGCAGGTCGCTGCGCATCTCCGAAGCGTGCTGGTAGCGGAGATTGCGATCTTTCTCCAGTGCCTTGCTGATGATCCACTCCAGCCCGTCGGGCACCTCCTGATTCAGCCGCACCGGGCTGACGGGCGCGCGGTTCACGATGGCTTCGCAGATCATTGCCGAGCTCTCGCCTTGGAAGGCGAGAACGCCCGTGGCCATCTCGTAGAGCACGGCGCCGAAGGAAAACAGGTCGGTGCGCGCGTCCACGTCGCGGGCGCGCACCTGCTCCGGAGACATGTACGCCACCGTACCCAGCATCGCCCCCGGACTGGTGAGGTGCTCGGCATCGGAGTCGGTCACGCGCGTTGCCGACTCCGGCCCGGCGGCGAGGGGGCTGCCGACCTTGGCCAATCCGAAGTCGAGGATTTTCGCGTGTCCCCGTCGAGTGACGAAGATGTTGGCCGGCTTGATGTCGCGATGGACGATGCCTTCAGCGTGCGCGGCGTCGAGCGCATCGGCAATCTCCGTGCCCAGCTCCAGCACCAGGTCCGTGTCCAGCGGCCGCCCGGCAATGCGGTGCTTCAACGTCATGCCATCGAGGAACTCCATGGCGATGAAGGCGCGGCCATTCTCTTCCCCGATGTCGTAAATTGTGCAGATATTGGGATGATTTAGAGCGGAAGCGGCGCGCGCCTCGCGCCGGAAGCGCTCCAGCGCTTGCGGATCGCGGGCAACTTCGTCGGGCAGGAACTTGAGGGCCACGAAGCGGCCCAGGCGTGTGTCCTCGGCCTTATAGACAACGCCCATGCCACCGCCGCCAAGCTTGGCAACGATGCGATAGTGCGAGATCGTGGTATCGATCATCGGGTCAGGTGAGGGAATGCCTGATGATAGGGTGGTTGGGTTATGGCGTCAATGATTGCCGGCTGCTCACGACGCACCGAGCAGCGCAACCTGTTCTGCTTTCGCTGCGCGGCGCAGTTCCACATCGAGCGTGGCAAGGGCCAGGCTCCGCCGTTTCGCTAGTTCGAGGTACGCCGCATCGTACAGTGTCAAACGGTGCCGTTCGACCGAGCTGTCGAGGACCAAGCTCATGGACGGCCTGCGTCACGCTCGCGTTTGAGACTCTCCCAATCGAAGCCGCGCTTCCTCAGTTGGCCGGCCCTGGCGCGAATGCGGGCGGCCGCCGCGTGGGCCTGCTCACGATTGAGCCGGCCCTCGTTGGGCACCAGACGCGCTACTGGCTTCCCGTGCCGAGTGATCACCACCTCTTCTCCCGCTCGACCCGGTCGAGAAGCGACCCCAGCGTGTTCTTGGCCTCAAAGGCGCCAACGTCAATCATGGCTCTGCTCCTCGCGATCCTATATCTAGCTTAATTTTTGGTGTTTTCGCAACTGTGTCCCATTGGGCCGGAGCGCACGATTACCGAGGTGCCCCGCGTTCGCAAATTCGAATTGCATTTCTTGCGATCCACTACTATGCTCTGCCCCACTAGCCTCCCACCTGTGTAGGCAATCACATTCAGGAGCATCACCATGCGACAGAGGTCACTGATCCTGCTGCCCGTCGCCGTACTTCTGCTCGGCACGCTCGGGTTCGCGCAAAACAATCCCTGCGCCAACATCAGCCTAGGGCCGGAGGGTAGCCTGAACGGCTTCGTTCCCTTCCTGCCGAGCAGCCTCTGGAATACGAACATTGCCAGCGCGCCGGTCGATCCCAACTCGGACGCGATCATCAACTTCATCGGCTCGAACACGCCGCTGCATCCGGATTTCGGCTCGGGGCTGTACAACGGCCAGTCCATCGGCATCCCCTACTATGTGGTACCTGGCGTCCAGCCGCTGGCCTTCGTCAACTACAACCTCTACGGCGATGAGAGCGATCCCGGCCCCATGCCGATCCCCTTCGACGCGCAGATCGAGGGCTATCCCAATCCCGGCAACGGCGATCGCCACGTCCTGATTCTCGACAAGGGCAACTGCTGGCTGTACGAACTCTACGGGACTTATCGGCTAAACCCCGGGTTGTGGGTGGGAGGCTCGGGCGCGGTGTGGGATCTGGAGGCGAACGAGCAGCGGCCGTACACGTGGACCTCGGCGGATGCGGCGGGCCTGCCCATCTTCCCGGGGCTGGTGCGCTATGACGAGGTTGCCGCCGGCGCCATCCACCACGCCATCCGCGTCACGCTGCAACACAGCCTGGAAGCGTTCACGCCGCCGGCATCGCACTGGGCGGCGAACTCCAGCAACCAGTACGCCGCGCCCATGGGCATGCGACTGCGGCTGAAGGCCAGCTTCAATATCTCGGGCTTCTCGCCACAAAACCAGGTAATCCTGAATGCGCTGAAGCAATATGGCGCCATCATGGCCGATAACGGCTCCTCGATGTTCATCACCGGCACGCCCGACAGCCGCTGGAACAACGATGACCTTGGCAACCTGCGCCAGGTGACGGCGTCCGACTTCGACGTTCTGCTGATATCGCCGCTGTACACCCCGCAGAACGTTCCCACGGGGCCGAATCCCACCATCAACAGCTTCACCGCGACCCAGTCGGGCGGCCCCGGACAGCCGGTCACGCTGAACTGGAACGTGAGCAATGCGGAGTATTACAGTGTTTCGCTCGCCGTAGGGGCCACGCGCGCCACCAGCGCCGTCGTTTACCCGGTCACTAACACGACGTACACGCTGTACGCGACCAACCAGTACGGGCGCACGACGGCGCAGGTGATCGTGCCAGTGCCGTGAGTTCTTCGGTAGAGCGGCGCTTCAGCGCCGCGTCCCGCGCCTTCCAAGATCAGGGGCTGAGGTGGTCATCTTTGATGACCACCTCAGCCCCACGACCTTTGCCGCCCCTGAAGCCAGCCTGAAGGCCGGCTCTACCAGTTCGCCGCTTCCAACGCCCCACCCCCCGTTTGCATCCAACTCTGCTCAGAGGAAGCTCTCAACTGCCGAAAGGCGAAGACTGTCCTATGACACTGGCTATGATTCGAAGCATCTTGGGCGGCGCGATCGTGGCGCTCGTCCTGACCATCACCTTGCCGGCACAGCAGAACACCTCCGGCGCGGTGCCGAACGCCGCTCAGGCGTCGCAGCCCGCCGCGTCGTCCAACGGGCCGGGCGGGCACGTGGGGACCGATGTACCCGCGGCCGCACCGGCCGCGAGCGACAAAACCACGCCCGATACCACGTCAACGGGGACCGGCGCGAGGCTCCGCCGCAGGCACATCACCGTACTCAGCGGCGGCCGAGGACAACCCCTACGATCCCATCCTCGAGCCGCCGCCGCTGCCCAAGGGCAAGGCCACGCTCATCGGCGGCATCGCCACCAATGTTGACCACGTACGCAACCGCATCACGATTCAGCCGTTCGGCCACGGGCAGAAGGTGAAGCTGGTGGTCGACGAACGTTCGAACATCTATCGCAACGGCGCGCCCACCACGATACTCGGAGTTCGCAAAGGCGATCGCGTTTACGTCGATACGCTGCTCGATCCCGCCGATAACAAGATTCTCGCCAAGAACGTTCGCGTGGTGACGGACACGGGGCTGGCGGAGGTTCGCGGACAGGTCATTGCCACCAATCCTGGCAAGGGAACGGTGACGGTGCGCGACCTGTTATCGTCCAAGCCGGTGACGTTCGCCGTGGGTAGCGTTACCAGCTACACCTCCACCAAGGGCGCCGCCAGCGCCGGCGACGTGCAGCCAGGCTCCCTCGTTGACGTGGAGTTTTCTCCCCGGCGCGGCGATCAGAACATGGCGCGCGCGATCACCGTAGTGGCCAAGCCCGGCGACAACTACATCTTCTCCGGCGTCGTCAGCCACCTGGACATGCGCACCGACTCGATGTTCATCGACAACAAGAGCGACGACCAGAGTTACGAGGTGCACTTCACGCCCGCCGGCGTCGCCGACCTCCAGCAACTGAAGGTCGGCTCCGAGGTAACGGCACGCGCGGTCTTCGACGGCAAGCAGTACAAGGCCAACAACATCAGTATCGACAACTCAGCCGCTCAGCCCGGCGAGCAATCGAAGGCACAGTAACGGCGGCTCACGGCAGCAATCCGTACATCGCGACCTGGTTCTCCGCACCCACGAACACATGCCCGTCGGCAATGGCGGGCACGGCGAACTTCACCGCGTTTCCGGGATCATCGCGCGATGGATTTTGCTCCGAGTTGTATAACTCCACCGCCAGGTTGCTGGCCTCATAGGCCCGCAGGACCGCTGAGCCGCCGCCATAGTTGTCGCTCTCGATGATCCAGACGATCCCATTGCCGGTCCCGTTCGATGAGACCGCCGGCGTCGGCCCCGGGAAGTTGAACACCTCCGGCGTCTGCGATATCGGGGCCGTGGAAAGAAGCTGCGCCTGTGGGTCAAACGCGAACGCCTCCAGGGTATGGAAGGTGCTACCAAAATAGACGTTGTTGTTCCAGAACGCCGGTGCACCCCAGATTCCGCCCATTGCATACGGCAGCGTCTGCACGATCTGGTCGTCGTTGCCGGGATGGAAGTGACCCATGTTGTCGCGATCCACCAAGTCGATGGTGCCTTGCTTGCCGGCCTGCACCAGCAGGTGCGGATACCTCGATCCCGGCTGGTCCGGAAGCAGCGTCACGCCGCCGGCGGCCACGTCAGTATCGCCCATGTCCAGGTCATACTGGTCCCAGGGCGTGAAGTAGTCGGCGAGCTCGATGCCGAAACTCGACCAGGTCAGGCGCAGAATGCTATCGCCGTAATCGGAGAAATTGTCATAGCTGCCATTGCCGGTGGCGACATAGATGGATCCGGCAGCATCGGCGGCAGGGCCGGAGCCGCTGCTCCAGTAGCCGCCCTCACGGCCATTCGGCGTATCCACGAACATGCCGGTCGGTAGCAGTGCGATCTCGTCGTAGGAGATCATCCAGCCGTGATAGTCATTATTGTCGCAGTGCGACGCCCAGGCAACGAAGACGTGGCCGTTCGACAGCAGCAACGCAGCTCGCTGGCCCTCCACCAGTGGATCGAAGGTCAGATAGCCGTCCTGCGACCCCTGCCCCGTGCCCCGCACGCGTCCCGCGATGCGCCGCGGCGGATTGCGTAGTTGACCGGTCCGGATGTCCAGCGCGTAAAGCGTCTGGAAGAACGCCGTCGTCCCGTTCACCAGGTTATGTTCCTTGGTCTTAGCGACCAGGAACATCTGGTGGTTGGCCACATCGATCACCGGCGTCCCCGTGATGCCGATCTCCGGCACCAGGTCGTCGCAATTCACATCGCTGCTGGAGACAGGGCTGACTTGGAGCAGCGGCCCAGTACTGATCAGCAGGTTCTTCGTCCACAGCTGTTGGCCGCTGTTGACGTCGAAGGCGTAGACCTGATCGTGTTCTGTCGCCACGTATACCACGTCGTGCAGCACGCCATTGATGTTCACGTTGGGCACGTATAGCGGCTGCGCGTAGACGAATCCGGTGACACTGAGTACGTGCTGCCGGCCGAACTGCGCCGGGTTGACATCGCTGGTGGTTAATATCGTCTCGTGCGTATTCGCGCCCGAGCGGTAGTTGTCATTCTGATAGGTGGGGACTGCGACCTGCGCGGTTGCGAACCGGATCAGGCAGGTCAGAACCCAGAAAAATGCACACGCGTATGACCGCTTGCTCATACCGCCGTAGCTCCTTTGTCTGGCCAGAAACCGCTAAGTTGTTAAGGGAAAAAAGATTGCGCTAATTCTCTACGCTGATTCTTCTGCTTGCAATACTGGTGGGCGGGATTGAGCGCGCGTTTTGTCAGAACCCTGCACTTAATATTTTGCAAAAGCCACGAGGGAACCACTGTTGTCGTGGCTCCCTCGAAGGCTGGAGACAGTTCATTGTTAGGCGGGTCGCAGGGTCACCAGCTAGTGCAGAAGCCCGTACACCGAGAGCTGGTTCTGAGCGCCCACAAAGACATGCCCGTCGGCAATGGTAGGCACGGTGAACTTCACCGCAATTCCGGGGTTGTCGCGCGAGGGATTCTGCGCCGAGTTGTACAGCTCGGTCGCAAGATTGTTCGCGTTGTAGGCGCGCAGGACAGCGCTCCCCCCCGTGTCGGTCTCGATGATCCAGACGACCCCGTTGCTGGTCCCATTGGATGACACCGCCGGGGTCGGCCCCGGGTAGCCAAACGCCTCCGGGCTTTCCGAGGTCGGGCCGGCAGAAAGAAGCTGGGTCTGTGGATTGAAGGCAAACACCTTCAGGTGATCATTGACGCCGCCGAAATAGGCGTTATTGTTCCAGAAGGCCGGTCCGCCCCAAATCCCACCGATGATAAAAGGCAGCGTCTGCACAATCTGGTCGTCGTTGCCGGCGTGGAAGTGGCCCATGTTGTCGCGATTCACCAGGTCGATGGTGCCTTCTTTGCCGACCTGGACCAGCAGATGGGGATAAGTCGTGCCCGGCTGGTCGGGGAGCAGCGTCACTCCGCCGGAGCCGAGATCGACATCGCCGGAGTCCAAGGATCACTGGTCCCAAGGCGTGAAGTAGTCGGCGAGCGCGATGCCGAATTGGACCAAGTAAGCCGTAGAATGCTGTCGCCGTAATCGGACTCGGTTCGTCGTAGATGCCGTTCCCGGTGCCGACATAGATGGATCCGGCCGAGTCCGCCGCCGGCCCCGAACCGCCACCCCAGATGCCACCCTCGCGGCCATTCGGCGTGTCCACGTACATGCCGGTCGGCAACAACGCGATCTTCATCGTAGGCAATAACCCAGCCGTGATAGGCGCCCAAGTCGCAGTGCGATGCCCAGGAGACGAAGATTTGGCCGTTGGACAGCGTAAGTGCAGCGCGCTGGCCCTCCACCAGAGGATCGAAGTTCAGGAAGCCACCTTGCGAGCCCTGACCCGTACCCGGGACGCGGCCCGTCATCCGGGCGCGGCGGATTGCGTTAGTTGATCCGGTTCGGATGTCCAGGGCATATAGCGTCTGGAAAAAGGTCGTGTTCTGTGTTGACGGAGTTGTGTTCTTTCGTCTTCGCGATCAGGAACATCTCGTTGTTGGGGACGTCGATCACCGGCGTGCCCGTGATGCCGATCTCGGGAACCAGGTCGCTGCAGCCCAAATCGCTGCTCGATACCGGATTGACCTGGATAAGCGTGCCCGTGCTGATCGAGCAGGTTCTTCGTCCATAGCTGCTGGCCGCTGTTGACGTCGAACGCGTAGACCTGATCGTGTTCCGTCGCTACATAACTACGTTATGCAACATCGCCGTTAATGTTCACGTTCGGCACATAAAGCGGTTGCGCAAAAATGAACCCGGTTACGTAGTAGCTCCGCGCTGCCCAAACGTGACGGTGTTGACGTTGGACGGCGTCAAGATCGTCTCGCGCGTGTTCGCGCCCGAGCGATACGTATCGTTCTGATAAGTGGAGACGGCCACTTGCGCCGCGGCGAGTGTACTCAGGAACACCAGGACAGCAAGCAAGAGAAAAGCGAAGCGAGCTTTCAACGCTGTGTACCCCTTTGAAGAGAGAAATTGGGTTTCGGCTGAGGTGGGATGAATTATCTTACAGAATCCAGCGACACTCAATAGTTATGCTGAAATCTTTCGCCGCCTTCGATCAGGCGACCTCAACGGGTCAAGCTAAATTGCGGCGGCGAATCGCGAGGTCCCTATGTCGGAAAACGAAACTGAACAGCACGCAATTGTAAGAAGACCGGACGCTTGGAAAACAATTTTCATCGGCCCACAGGGCCCGCGCGCCGGTTGGCGTCTGCTCATCTTCTTTGCTTTGATCGCGGCGCTCATCGCGATAGTGTCGTTCGCGCTTCGCGGCCTGGCCGGCAAGCTGGGAGCGGAGTTCACGGTCACCACCGTGGTCATCAGCGAGAGCTTGCAGTTCGGCATTGTGCTGATCGCCAGCCTCATCATGACTCGTTTCGAACGCCGCAGCCTCGCCGACTACGGCCTGCCCTTCCGGCTCGCGTTGCAAACGCAGTTTTGGACGGGCGCGCTGTGGGGCTTTGTGATGCTGTCCATCATCATCGCCCTGATGATAGCGACACACGCCTACTCGTTAGGGGCAATCGCGCTGTCGCCCATGGGAGTGCTGAAATACGGGCTGGGATGGGCATTAGCGTTCCTGCTGGTCGGGCTCTTCGAGGAATTCGTCGTTCGCGGATATTTGCAGTTCACCCTGACCATGGGCCTGGGCTTCTGGCCCGCTGCCGCCATCACCTCTTCCCTGTTTGTGCCGGGCACATCCGCAATCCGGGAGAGAACTGGGTGGGCGTGGTTGAGATCGTCCTGATCGCGGTCTTCCTTTGCGTCGCCTTGCGGCGTACCGGCAACCTGTGGTTTGCGATCGGCTGGCACATGGCCTTCGATTGGGGCGAGAGCTTCTTCTATTCGACGCCCAACAGCGGCATCCATGCCATCGGCCACATGTTCAACGCCACGCTGATGGGTTCGAAGTGGCTGAGCGGCGGCACCGTCGGCCCGGAGGCCAGCGTCTTCGATCTGGTCGTCACCATTGCAGGAATATTGCTGCTAGCGAAAATCTATCCGGAAGCAAGTATCCCGCGTCAGCGCCTACGCCCGAGGCCGTGCCGATGAATTGAAGTGACATCGAATTGAGGTGTCATCCCGAGCGGAGTCGAAGGACCGCTATCAGAAGAAGACCTCGGCATCCGAATCCGGCCGGCCCTGCTCACACAATCCTGAAGTACGGGTTCCCGTAGTGCTGATACGCGGCCCAGCCCAACACCGTGCCGAACTTGTCCTTCACCGCCTTGCGCGCCGTTGTCATGGCCTCATTCATGTGCGCGGGATGGCCGCCATCCTTCCCCAGCAGGCTGGCATAGAACTCGCTCGCAAATGTCTTGGCCGCCTCGTCCTGCACCGGCCACGCGGTGCAGACAAAATTCTTCACGCCGCGCCCGAAGAACGACTCGGCGAAGCTAGGCGCCAGCTCCGGCGTGCGCAGGTCGGGCCGCGACGGCGTCACCCCCGACTCGCACGCGTTGGAGAACACGAACGGAGGCACGCGGTCCACTCGCGTCAGCTCATTCGCCGTGAGCCGCTGCTTGCCGCTAAACAGCCATCCCGACTTGGTGGGATCCTGCTTGTCGTATTCGCAGTGCCCCGAGTAGTGCAAGATGTCGTACGTCTGCGTCATCAATCGCTTGAATACTTCAATGCAGCTCGCCTGGCCGGGACCGATCAGCGACTCCACCTGGATCGTCATCTTGGGCAGCGCTTTCTGTAGCTCCTGGAAAACGCGGACCACCTCCGCCGCTTCGGCGGCAGCGCCCGGCAGCGGGTTCTCGTAGCACGTGTCGCCGATCACCAGCACGCGGATGATGCGCCGCGAGGGCGGCGGCGGCTCTGGGATGCCTTCGAAGTTGTTGCGCAGTTGCCGGGTGATGCCAGGCGCTATACCCAGGAAGCAATCGCCCACCGCGGCGACCGCCGAATCCGGCGCGACCAGCAGCTCCCAGTGGATCTGCGCCAGGTTGCTGTCACACGCCAGGACAATCGGCGCGCCGCCCGAGGAAAGCCGTGATTGCAGCTCTGCGGGGAAGATGTACTTGAACAGAAACGAACCCCAGCCGCGCGCGCCATCCGGGTCGCCCTGTATGGACAGTGAATTGTTGGCCTGCTGCACCAGGTCGAGGTTGAGCTTCAGGGCGCGCTCCGGCCACGAGGCGTCGTAGCTCATCGCGCTGAAGCGATAAAAGGCATCCTGGAGCTCGACGGCAACGCGGGTCGCAACGTGCCTGGGACGTGGCGAATGCTGCTTGACTCCCGGCACTCCCGAGCCGTCCTGCGGGATCTCGACCGCCGGCGTGACCTCGATGTCCAATCCAAGTCCGTGAAGGACCGGCTGAAGCTTGAGGGCCGCGGCCCGCACGTCTTCCGCCTTGTCGGGATGACGTTCGACGAACGTCAACTCCTCCAGCTTGGGCACGTCGGGACGATTGGTGATGGCGAACGCCACTCCGCGCAGCCACGCCCGCAACGCCGCTTCCGTGTCCAGGTTGCCGGAGCCGGAGCCGATGAGCACGCTGGCGAGGTGCTTCTTGCCCATCATGGCCAGCGACCAGAACATTTCGCGCGCCAGCACCGTCAACTCCGGTTCGCCGAAGCGTCCCACCGGGCCCATGCCGGCGATCGCGATCAGCCGTTCGGGCTCGCGCGGATCGGGAAAGAAGAAGGGCCTCCCCAATTCGCCGCGCAACAGGCCGCGCTGCGTGAACTGCGCGATCAGCCCCAACGCGTCGGATTCATCTTCATCGCTGGTCGGGGCCTCGGCCTTCACTCCGGGAACCACACCGGCAGAGATCGCACGGTCCAGCGCCAGCTCGGCGAACACCGGCATCACACCCAGGTAGTGGCCGACGGAGATGGCATCGACCTTGAGGTCGCCCATTGCCGGGCTTCTTTCGGTCCCTATATCTTCGATAGCGCAACGACAGATGTTGAGACGCAGCTTGGGAAGCGCCTGCGGTGGCGTGCTCGGCGTAGTGCCGGCGGTCGCGGCGGTGACTCCCACGCCCGCCGAACTCGCAGTGCCCGTCCCGGCGCCCGGGCCCGCGGCGCCCGCTGCTGCGGCGGCGGCCTGCGGCTCCATATGCCCCATGAAGGCGAGATCGGCGAGCTGCTTTTCCTCCGGAAGCACAACCTGGTCCGCGCCGCGCATGGCGCCCAGCCGCGTGACCAGCACCTGCGCCTGGGCTACGGCCTGGTCGTCCTCAGCCTGGCGTTGCTGCCGCAGTGCATCCACGTCGTCCACCCCGCGCGTGACCGACGGGGCCGTTGGCAATGACACCGCTTGCGCCTGCAAGATCTGTTGTACCGCCGGAATCACCTGCGCGTTGTCCGGCAACGCGCTGTGCTCGGCCACAACATAATAGGTTTGCACGTTGTCCAGCAGTCCCAGTGAGTGCGGCACGGTGCCGTCGCCCAGCGACGTCATGTGATAGCCGGCGGCGCTGCCCAGCTTGCTCCAGTCCGAGACACCATCGGCGGTCGGCTGATTGCTGCCCGCGATGTACACCAGCCGCTCCTTATTAAGGACCGGAAAGACCTCCTCTTGAAACTTCTTGGCGTCGTCAAACCGCGCCATCGGTGGATTCACCGCGCCATACGTCGCAGGATCGAAGACGCGCTGCGGATCGGTTGTCTCCTTCAGCAGCTCGGTGCGCGGCAGCATCTGATACGTGCCGGGAAAGAGCCTGGCGAATTGCAGCAGTTGCGACAGATTGTGCCGCACGTCGATGGCCGCGATGACGCGGATCAGCCGGTACATGCCGGTGTAGAGCTGGGTAATTGCGAGCGAGCCGTGGTTAGGCGTGCCCATCATGATCAGCTTGCCCATCGCGGCCCACATTTCCGGATTCCGCTGTGCCATGCAGCGCGACACTAGGCCGCCCATGGAGTGCGCCACCAGGTGTACGCCGTCGGCGCTGCCGAAGCGCCGCAGGATCGCGTCCTTCAGCGCGTCGGCGGAGCTGCGGATGTCCAAACGCCAATCGAAGGGAAACGAGAGCACGTCCCAGTCCAGGAGCAGCGTTTGCTCCATCTCCCCGTAGTAGCGGCGCAGCAGGCCGGTGGCGCCCGAGGGGTTCAGCGGAACGCCCGCGTCGTTCACTTGCAGCTCGTCGAAGTCGCCCATGAAGATGCGAAACGGACTGAACCACACCTTCGTCGCTCCCACCGTGATCTCGCTGCCCAGGATGCCGGCCAGCAGCACCAGCTTGCCTTTCTTCTGCACCACTCCGCGCGTCACCTGCTGATTGGCCAGCCCGCGCAGGCGCTCGAACTTGGCTTCGCCGAGATAAACCTTTAGGGCACGCTGCTGCTCCATGTCGGCGGTGCGCAGAATTTCGGCGAAGTGCTCTGCCGACGCCGACTCCACTTCCGCGATAAATGCACGTTCGTCGATCACTGTGGTCCTCCCGGGAAACCGCCGTTGGTGCTGACGGAAATCGCGTATGCCGCGGCAGGCTCATGGGCAAGCAGTCAGTTGCTGCGTCAAGCCGCGCAGAAGAGAACTAAGGCCGGTGCTACGGTTGGCAAGTTGAAATGTTGGCATGAGTTTCCGGCATCGCCGGTTGCTTGTCAAGGCGCCGCTCAGGCTGCTGAAAAACTCGAATTCGGGCTGATTTGAAGGGGCGCAGCTTTAGCTGCGCCGTTGCCAGGCCTTTTATTTTGTCATCCCGAGGAGGCCTTCAGGCCGACGAGGATCTGCTTTTGATTTTTCAGCAACCGGCTAATGCTCGTGCTTCCCGTGCGAGTGGAGATGCGGGTGCGAGTGCGTGACGCCGCCATGCGAGTGCCGGTGTGCGTGCACCAGGTTGGCGCGCAGCAACAGCTCGTGATTGGCGAGGACCTCCGCCGCGGTGCCGTTCGCCGCCACCTTTCCTTCTTCCAGCACAACGACGCGATCGGCGATGTCCTCCACGATTTCCAACTGGTGCGTCGCCGCGATCACCGTCTTCGCCGTGCCCTTCCACTCCTGGATCAGATCGATAATCTGGCTCTGGCTGCGGGGATCGAGTGTGGCGGTGGGCTCATCCAGCAACAGCACGTCGGGATCGAGCACGATCACCGAAGCCAGCGCCACCCGCTTCTTCTCGCCGCCGGAAAGCCGGTGCGGCGGTCGTTCCGAGCGACGGCGTCCCGCTCGACCAAGCCATCTCCACGCCTTCTGCCCAATGGATAAAGTAGTCGAGGTCCAGCTTCGAAACTACCGTCCGCCTGCAACCTGACGAGGCGCCGCAACCGATCGGCGAAAATCGGCTTGCCGTAGCCCGCCAGCCCCTGAATCTTCCCTTCATCCCCAAACTTAGTGAACCCCAGCCATTGCGTGACGGCGGTAAAAAAGATTCCGAGCGAATGAGGGTAATTGACGGCGCTCAGCGGCTCGATCCGATTCTCGCGTCCGATCCCAGTCATGGTGCTGACGAAATCACCGAAGCCGTCAATCGAAAGCAGCGCCGCTTCCTTGAACGGCGAGACGAAAAACGCGCTCGCCAGATGCGCCCGATGGTGCTCGACGTGATGGAATTGCGCCCGCAGCGCCCCTGCCTCGGCGCCCATCAGCGTGGCGAAAGTCCGGCGCCCGTCTCGCACCGCGCTCATATGCGCGAGCCTCTCCTGAATCAGCCTGAGACTAGGCCGCCTCCGCACCGCGAAAATCAATTTTTTCCGCAAGTTCGCCGCCGGGTCTTTTGAGAAGCCGATATGATCCAGATCATAGGGCGTGATCCCGGCCTCGCTCAGGCAGTAGCTAATCGCCTTAACCGGGAAATCCGCGCAGTACTTGACCCGGTTGAAACGCTCTTCCTCGGCCGCTGCAATTAGTTGCCCGTCCTTGACCAGACAAGCCGCCGCGCCCGCGTGATACGCGTTGATACCCAATATGTACATGGACTTCCGCTCCCCGACGTTGACTACATGCCCGCGCAGGCCGCGTTATCGCGGCCTGCGTCGCTCAGCCGATTCTTCACGGCAGGCGTCAGACGGATAAACGTCCCCACGGCCGGCGCCCGTGTCGAAGCGACATAGATAGTCGGCGGTTACGGCTTCACGTCAATGAGAACGTTCACAGAAATTCGATAGTTATAATCTGTCGCAGGTTGACGCAGATTCAGATCAGCCGCGGTCAGTGGACGTCTTTAAGCATCCAATTCCGCTCGAACGATGGTCGAGTCCGCTCGGCGATCACGGCCCAGCACTCACGCCAAAATGAGTATTTGGTTTCGCTGGAATCCGAAGCTATGTATGCTGAATCGCAGCATCGCCAAGGCTGGTGCAAATGTCCTTGACCTTCACACATATCGATACCGTCAAACGGATTGCCAGGAATAAGGCGTGATCGCTCGGACTGACCTAGCTCTATCGGACGGCCTCCGCAAGGACCATCGCGGCCGGCCCTCGACGCCTTTCTTACGTGAGCGCATTCTACGCAGCGCTGCCGTTCTGTTTGCGCAAAAGGAGTTCGATCGCGTCCTGATCGACGAGATCGCCGCGCGCGCCGGAGTCGGCAAAGGCAGCGTTTATCGCCAGTTCGGTTCCAAGGAAGAACTCTACGCAGCCGTGGTCATCGAGGGTTTCGCGCAACTGCAAGGAGAAATCCGTACAGCCCTGATTGGCGCTAGCACCGTGCGCGACCAAGTCGCCACAATCGTCCAGCATTCGCTCGCCTATTTCTGGAGCCGCCGCCAGTTCTTCGCGCTACTCCACGACCCTAAGGCTTTACCGCGCCGCCAGGAGCGGCTCTACCACGCGCAGCGGCACGAATTCACCGAACTCATCGGCGGCGTCTTGCGCGAGGGCGTTGAGCGTGGTTTGCTGCGCTCTGATCTCGACACCCGTATCGCGGCCGAAGCCCTCCTCGGAATGCTCCACGGGATCAACCGCTATTGCCGTGACTACACTACGCCCGAGGCTGCGGTGCCGATTCTCGTCGACATTTTCATCGGCGGCTGCGCCGTCACACCTTGAGACAATCCGGGTCACCTCAAACGCGTTGGCAGCGCTGACGTAAACTGCCCAGCGCTTACTGTCCGCACGCGCAGATTGCCGCTGGCGTCCCAATTCGCACGCTGCTGGCACACACGGTCGGCAGCCGGTTCTGCTCTTGCGCGTCCAGGGTCGTAACCAGAAACGGATCGCTCATGCCTTGGCTGTCATTCGAGAACCATGCGCGTAAAGCCGGTGTCGGGTTGATCGCAACCGTCGGATCGCATCCGCCGTTCGCCGCTGCACTGCTCCCATGATTGATCGCCGACGAAACCACATAGATGGACCCGGTGCTGACCGGCGGCGGGCTAAACGAATTGCCCGTTAGATTAGCCAAGCCGAAAGTCTCAAGCTGATCGCTGCGCAGCGGGCAGCCGCAACACTCCTGCAACGTCTGCGTGCTGTCGAACACGTAGACCATTGCGCATATCGGATTGGTCACTCTCTCAGGGTTCAGCACTCTCATCGAGTACGTCGCCGAGGTGCTTGTGTCGAAAAAATGAGTGTAGAAGTAATCGGTCGTCGCCGGTTGCGCCGCGGCTGCTTGCACCCGCGGCGACGCTGCCAGCATCGCGATCGCCATCAGCGCGCCTGCACCTGCGCCGAAAACCGATTTCAGCGCCGTCGAGCGGCAGGTAGAGCGATCACAGACATCTTCGCTAGCTTTTTTAGATTTAGAAACCATCATTGCTATCCTAATATGTTTTAATATGCTCAACATATGTGTCTCCAACTTTCTTGCCGATGCAGCAAGTGTCATGCTTTATAGCAATTTTAGTTGGTCTTTGACACCAGGATTCTTATGGTAAATCATCTTCTCGATAAAAAAATCTCTACCATGGCCCATACGGGCTACCGTCCTCTTATACCCCATCTCCCCACCGATGGCTGCTTGCGGCCAATTTGCGCTAGATTTTGTGCATGGAAAAGCGGCGACTCGGCAGTACTGGCCTCGAAGTTAGCGTCCTTGGCTTCGGTGCCTCGGAGATCGGCTATCAGGGCGTCGCGCTGACTACCGTTTCGCGACTGCTCAATTCCGCTCTCGACGCCGGTCTCAACCTCGTTGATACGGCCGCCTGTTACGCCAACAGTGAGGAACTAATCGGCGCCGCAATCGGCAGACGCCGCGCCAAGTATTATCTGATGACTAAATGCGGGCGCTCACCGGTCTGCCGCTCACGGAATGGACGCCCGAACTTGTCACCCGCAGCATCGAGCAAAGTCTCCGCCGGCTCCGTACGGATTATCTGGACATTGTCCAATTTCATTCCTGTGACGCCGCTACGATGCGCAACGACGATCTCATCGCCGCCCTGCTCAAGGTTCGAATAGTGGCTACGCGCGCTTTATTGGTTTTAGCGGCGACGACGAGAGCGCCGCTTACGCAGTTGCAACCGGCATATTCGACACCTTGCAAATCTCGGTCAGCGTAGCGGACCAGCAGGCCGTGGATACCATTTTGCCGCAGGCTGTCGCGCGCGATATCGGTGCGTCATCGCGAAGCGTCCACTGGCTAACGCCGGCCTGGACTTACTCGCGATCGGGCATCGGCTCTTACGAACGCCCCTATCGGGACCATTCGTAAGCTGAAATACGGCTTTCTCCGCGATGGATCCGCAACAGCCTTCGGCACCGCGCTACGTTCGCTTTAAGCGTACCGGGCATCCATTCCGCAATCGTCGGCACTATCCAAGCCGTCCCGCTGGGAACAAAACGCCGCCTTGCTCGCCGCCGGTCCCTCGCTCCATCCGACTACGACGCGATTCGTCAACGCTGGAGCGCTATTGCCCTTCCGGATTGGACCGGCCAGCGCTGACACCGCTGCGGATTCGCTCCCGCTAGCGCGGCATGGCGCTCGGGCAACTCAATGTCTGAGAATTGTCGCGAAATACAAGGGCGGCGGACCTGTTGCCGCCGCCCTCGCCAGCTAATTCCGCTCACTCCCGTGCGTGCGACGCACCAAGAATTAGCTGCCCGGATTGGCTGCCGCTGAAACTGGACTTAGCGGCATCGGGTTTTGAAGAAACTCGATTACCTCAGCAGCACACATCACCTTTAATAATCTACAGCGCTGAAGCGCCTCTCGCAATTAGTTGAAATTGTCTAAACAGTGTTTCCTAGTGTCTACCATTGTTTCGACTGCGCGTCTAGCGAAATCTGGTGAGTACATTCGCAACCTACCGAAACATTTGAACGCCGGATTAAATTCCGTTTCGATTCACTCGGTTACTCAATCCCAATTAACCGCCCCTTAGCTTGGTAAGTCCCGCTCAGCTACCGTGTAGGCGACAAGATATTAGCGGGGTCACTCTTGCGCATTCTCGTTTTCAATTGCGGCAGTTCGACGCTCAAGTTCGAACTGATCGAACTCGATGCCACCGGTGACGATGGGCATACTGCTGCCCGAGGTGTTGTCGATCGCATCGGCCCCGATGCCCATCTCACCATAGAGCATGACGGCCATCCCCGAATCGATACCAGAGAGGACGTCGCCGACCACGCCGGGGCTGCGGGTTTAGTCCTCGATGCCCTAAGTAGTAAGGACCTCGCGCTCGACGCCATCGCCCACCGAATCGTTCACGGCGGTGATCACGTTACCGAACCATCTATCGTCACCACCGGCGTATCGATGCCCTCGACGACGCGAGCCGCTTTGCGCCGCTGCATAATCCTCCTGCGCTCAAGACTCTACGCTCGGTCCAGCAGCGCTTTCCCAGCCTGCCTACGATCGTTGTCGCCGACACCAGCTTCCATCGCTCGATGCCACCGTATGCCAGCACTTATGCGATTCCGCGCGAAATGGCCGCACGCCACGGTATTCGCCGCTTCGGTTTCCATGGCGCCGGCCACGCCTGGATGCTCGAGCGTTATGCTGCGTTGAGTGGCCGTCCGGCCTCTGCGCTTAATCTGATCACGC